>SHND01000025.1 GCA_004295045.1 Chloroflexota bacterium
TCCATTGTGCCTCCTGTGAGAAAGCACACTGTAGCAAACGCACACGATGTCCTGAGTATATTCGGTTGTTAAGATGCACACGATGTCGTGAGCACGCAAGCGCACACGATGTCCTGATTATTGAGAAATAACTTTTACCCTATTATCCATCATGTTCCTGCGAATCTTGTTGTTTCTCATCCCGATTGCGATTCTCGCGCAGTTTCTCGGGCTTCCCGCGCCAATCGTTTTTGTGCTGTCGTTTCTCGCACTGATTCCACTCGCGAGCATTCTCGGCGAAGCGACGGAAGAAATTGCCACATACACAGGTCCCAAGATTGGGGGAATGCTCAATGCCACACTCGGCACATTGACCGAACTCATTATTTTCATCGCGCTGCTGCGTTCGGGACAGGTGGATGTGCTCAAGGCATCAATCATCGGCTCGATCTTGATGAGCTTGTTGTTGACAGTAGGCATTGCGCTTCTCGTCGGCGGACTGAAAAATGGGGTGCAGCGGTTCGATTCAAAAAGCGTCAGCTTGGCAACAACGACAATGATTCTCGCGACGGTGGGGTTGATCGTGCCAACCTTGTTTACACTCGGCTTGGAATTTCAGTTGGGTGTGACTCCGACGGCGGAATTTCAAAATCGGGAAATTGACGTACTCAGTCTGGTGTTGGCGCTGATCTTGTTTGTCGTGTATCTCTTGACGTTGGTGTATCAATTGCGCGCGCCGGAAGGGCAAGGACTTGCGCAGGAACAGTCAATGGAAAACGATGCCGCACACGGGCGCTGGAGTTTGCGCCGCGCGCTGCTGGTGCTGGCAGGGGCGACGGTTGTGATTGCCGTCGTCAGTGAAATTCTGAGCGGCGCGGTCGAGCCGTTCGGTGAAGCGTTGGGTCTCACTCCGCTGTTCATGGGCGTTGTCATTTTGCCGGTTGCGGGCGCAGTTTCGGAAATTATTGTGTGCGTTCGGCTCGCGCGCAGAAATCAAATTGACTTTGCTATCTCTATTCCCATGACGGGCGCGATGCAAGTCCCATTGTTCGTTACGCCGCTCCTCGTATTCTTGAGTATTCTGGGTGGGCATCCGTTGACACTCTATTTCAATCCCGTCGAAGTCGTCGCGGTCGCAATCGCCGTCGCGCTCGCCGCGTACATTGCGATTGACGGCGTATCGAATTGGCTCGAGGGCGCGCAATTTCTCGCGCTCTGGGGGATGCTCGCACTGTGGTTTTATTTTCTTCGCCCGCTGTCAGGATAAATGCCTCGTTTCATGCGCCACACCAGCCAACTCCCTCCAAGTCCCATCAAGAGAAATCCGGCGGCGACCAATCCAAATATCCAATTCGGGATCGCCACTGCCTCTTGATGCAGCCGCACTGCGGACGCGTTCGCAGCATCTATGTGCGCGACATTCACGCCGCGCTGTCGCAGCAAAAACGCGACGAGCTGCCAATACTCTTGATGTGAAAGCGACGCGGGCGCTTGATACGGCATTCGCGTGCTCATGAAATCAAACAGCGCCTGCGCGTTTTCATATTTCGCCAAGGTATTCGCGCCAATGAGCGCGGGCGCGAAATTTTTCGGAAAGGAAAATCCTTCGGGTGGAGGACGCGCGCCGTGACACGTCGAACGCGCACAATTTTGATGTTCCACGTCCCATTGTGCGCGCCACTCGGTAGTCAAACCTTGTCCCTTGTCGCCGTGACACGCCATACAGCGATAGTAATAAATCACTGCGCCCGCGTCCGCTTGAGTTGTCCCGCGCGCGGGCGGCGTCATCCACGCGGGAAACATGTTGCCGCCGGGTAGTGGCGTGGGCAGCCGCGTTGGGCGCGGAGTTGGATTGTCCGCGAACGCAACGTGCGCGCAAAAAAGAAATGCCGCGCCGATGAAAAACAATATCATTCGACGCAGCATTTGGTTTTGAAATTCAAAATTAGAAATTCAATGCTCGATCATGAATTCCCAATTTCTAATTTTGAAAGCTTACTTTGTCCCCCGCAAGCGCGGGTCCACGATGTCACGGATCGCGTCGCCGATCAGATTCCAGCCCAAGACAAACAACAAGAGGGCAACGCCGGGGAAAACGACAATATACCAGTACCGGCTCAGATTCGTGATCCAATTGCGCGAGAGGGCGAGCATCTGTCCCCAATCGGCGTAACCCAACTCTGCGCCGAGTCCGAGAAAGCTCAACGCGGCAAAGGACAACACATACGTTCCGATTTCCAGTGACGCGACGACCATCACCGGAAAGATCGCGTTGGGTAGAATGTGTCGTACCAAGATGCGCCAATCGCGCACGCCGAGCGAATGTGCCGCGAGAACGTACTCGCGCTCTTTGGTAGAAAAAATATCGCCGCGAATGAGGCGCGCGTATCCCATCCATCCGAACGCGACGAGCGCGATGATGCCGGTGTAGAGCCCGCGTCCGAGTTTTGGCTGAAGGACGGCGGCGAGTGTGAGCGCGGCGATCAAAAATGGAAACGCGAGAAAAATTTCGGTTACGCGCATCAACACATCATCCACCCAGCCGCCAAAATATGCGGCGAGCGAACCGACCGTGAGTCCAATGACTAGCGCGATTGCGACAATCAACAGCCCCGCGAGAAACGCCGTCCGCGTTCCCCAAACGACGCCGTAAAAAATATCATACTGCCCTTCTGTCGTGCCAAACGGATGCTCTGCGCTCGGCGGCTGCGGCTCGGCTTTGAAACCATCACGCGGGATAATGTACGGATCGCGCGCGCCTTCGGGCGTGGGCGCAATCACAGGCGCAAAGGCGGCGACAGCGACGAACGCGAGAACCAGAAAAATGCCGACAATCGAAAGTGGATTGCGCGTGATCTGCCGCAGCATTTTCGAGAGTTCGGAATTCTGGCGGACGACAGGACGCGCGGTAGGAGTGAGGGTGAGAGATTGTTGAGCCATGAGAAAAGTCAAAAGTAAAAAGTTAAAAGCTAAAAATCCATTTTTGACTTTTAGCTTTTAACTTTTTGCTTACGATACGCGCACGCGCGGATCCAAAAAGCCGTACAACACATCCACGACCAGATTTGCCAGGACAAGTAGCGCGGCACTAAAGAGCGTAATCCCCAGCACCGAAATCACGTCGAGACGCAGCGCGGCGTTCGCGGCGAACCAGCCCATGCCGCGAAAGTTGTACACCGTTTCGGTAATGATGACGCCGTTCAACAATCCGATAAAGACCAAGCCGCCGAGTGTGGCGATGGGAATCAGGGCATTGCGTAACGCGTGGGAATTGACGACGACGCTCTCTTTCAGTCCTTTGGCGCGCGCCGTGCGAACGTATTCTTGATTCAACACGTCGAGCATCGAAGTGCGCGTGACGCGTACAAAGATCGCCCAGTTTATGAATGCGAGCGTGAGGACGGGGAGAAAGAGATGCCGCAGCGCGTCGGCTGTAACATCGGCGCGCGCGTTGAGAATGCCGTCGAGAGTGTACATTCCGCTGTATTGATGAAAACTTGGGTCGTTGACCACGCGCGTCATTTCGTCCGAGAGGCGTCCGGGTGGAAACCACTGCAGGTTCGCGTAAAAAATCATGAGCATCAACAGCGCGAATACAAAAGAGGGAAACGATGTCCCGATCATCGAAAAAACGCGCGCGGAATGATCAATTGCTTTGTCGCGATGAACGGCAGCTTGCACGCCCAGAAACACGCCGCCGAGAATAATGGGCAAGATACTCAAGAGGGCGAGTTCGAGCGTTGCAGGAAAATAGTAAAGGATTGCTTCGGTTACGGGACGCTGCGCGGTGCGCGACCAACCCAGGTCGCCCCTCACCACTTTGCCTATCCAATCCGCGTACTGCTGATAAATCGGTTTGTCGAGTCCGTACTTTTGGATGACTTGTTTCACTGCGTTCGGATTCTTGGGAACATCTTTGACGTACAACGCGGCGCGTTCAGCCGGATCGAGCAGCTGTAAAATTCCGAAAATGAGAATTGTGACGCCGAAAAGGATCAGAGGCAAAAACAAAAGGCGGCGGATGATATAGCGCGTCATGTTTTGTGAAATAGAGACGTTACAAGGTAACGTCTCTACATTGTGTAAGGTTTAGAGCTGGACGAGGATTCTGGGCTCCACCAAAATCCTCGCCCGTGACAAACGCCGGAGCTAGCGTCAACCGCAGGGTCAGCAATCCCTCCAGCAGCGACTAGAGCTGCGTTTGTCATTTTGCTCACGAGATTAGAGTACGACAAATTGAAAATTTGTCGTAGGTGTTAATTGCAAGTTCCGTCCCAACCACCTTGCTTGATCACCCAATCTTTGCTCATGCCCACAGACCAGTAGCCCGCCATGAGTTGCAGCCACGGCGCAAAGGGACGATTCAACGTAATCGTCACCGTGTTGTTAGTGTCATCTGCTTTGACTGCATTCTGCACGCGTTCGCACGCGGCTTTCAAACCTTGCGCGGGAATGTCGTGAATGTCTTCCGGTGTTTCATTCATCCCCGCCTCTTGCGCGGCAAGGTCTTTGATGGATGGCACGTCGAACAACGGCTGCATGAACAAATTCTGTGGACCATCGGTGCGGTCTTGCAAGAGTCCGCGTTGAAGTGAATATGCGATGTCGGATGCTTTCAATTCGCCGCCTTCGTGGAATTGTACGCCTTTGCGGATATTGAAGGTGTACGTTTTTCCGTCAGGCGAGATTTCCCACTTTTCAGCGAGCCACGGCACTACTTCGGTCACACTGTCCTTTTTGAACCACACCAGCGGATCGTAAATGTTTTGCAGTACGCCACCGCCGAATGCTTCATAACTCCAATTTGGATCAAGTGTTTCCGCATCCCCAAATGTTACATAATTGAACGTGTCAGGATTCTTGGCGTTCGGGGCTTTGGAATATTGATAGTACCAGCCCGAGTCCGACGAGTACGAGGGGTTGTAGTAAAAGCCCTCGACCCAATCTTGAAAATAGCGCCGCGTTAAACCTTGCGCGAGCCAAATGTGAATCGCGTTGTCGTAAGTGAATTTTTGAATCTCTTCGTACACTTTTTGGCGTTCAGCGGAATCTGTCGCGTTGACCGCTTTCGAGATCAGTTCGTCCATTTGCGGCTGTAGGTCTTTGGGAACGCCTGACCCGTACGTTCCATACGACGCGAGATAGGGGACGACCCAGTTGTGCGGATCGTGATAATCTTCGCCCCAACCAATCGTATAGACGGGAAGTTTTTGCGCGGTCCGTTCTTTGAGGAAGACGGGCCACGGCAGCGCAAACACTTCGACCTTAAATTTTGGATTCACTTGTTCGATGTTGCGCTTGATAATTTCCGCGATGATTTGACGCGTTGTGTTCCCCGTGTTGTACGTGATTTGCATGTAGAATCCCGTGTCCCACAACGGTGTCCCATCTTCCGCTTTCAACGACGCGGCTTTGAATTCTTCCGCGCACTTGTCGAGGTCCAACGTATATTTTGGTCCATTCGGGTTGTAGCCGAGCATCGGGTTGATCACCGCGCCGTTGCGTTGTTCCGCTTCGCCTTGCCACACATCTTTGATGTAGGTGTCCCAATCGAAACAATAATTGAACGCTTTGCGAATGTGGACATCGTCAAAGAAATCGGCGGGGATGCCGTTTCCATCCAACGCGCCGCTGCCAATGTAGTTGTTGCCGCCTTCGGTGTTGATGTTCGCGTTGAGCAAAACATCGGTTGCGCTCGTTTGCGCGAGCCCGCGATAGCGTTTCAGATCGCCTTTACCGGTGAATGGTTTGCATTCGCCCGTGACGGCGTCACAATCTTTGGCGGAGACTTCATCCACTTGGGGCCAGAATTCAGGATTGACCGTGACGTAATCCGCGTCTCCCGCTTGCAGTGCGGCGAATCGGGTGCCCCATTCGTCCACTTCTTTGATTACCACGCGCGGCAAACGCGCAATGCCGGAAGGTCCACCCGTCCAGGGAGGTTCTTTGAGCCAAAAATTCTCGTTCGCTATCAGTTCAAATCCTTCGCCCGGTTTCCAACTGCCGAGTTTGTAGGGACCCGTTCCGTTTGCTTTGTTAAAGAGCTCGCTTGCCTCCGCCGCAGGGTCGTGCCATTTGAGCCAATTCGGCGCGGCTTCGTTGGATGCGGCGGGCGCTTGAGTTGGTTGTGTCGAGGCAGCCGTCGGCTGTGACATGGCTGTCGGCGGGACGTCTGTAGCTTGCGGTGCATTGGTCGGTTGTGTTGCCGCTGTCGGCTGCGCGGCAGGCGCTTGAGTTGGTGCAGCTGCGGGCGCGGCGCCGCCGCACGCTGCGACGATTGCGACAAGTGTCAGCGACACGAGCGCAATGGAAAGATATTTCTTCACGCTTCTTCTCCTTTAAGGAATGGTTGAGATGCTTGTACACAGCGCGATTGGGTGCTGTCTTCCTCCGTCAAGTTGAAAATTCGCAAAGAAAATGCAAAGCATAAGCGATGGAAAAGAATTGTATGGAATCGGGTGGAGCAATACCCGTATTACAACTATTCATACTTGAATGCGCGGCGAACGGATCCCCGCACATGCTGAAACAACGCGGTTGCGAATGCAAAAAAAACATGACAGTTCAAACTGTCATGTTTCTTATTCGTATCGGATTGGTTGTTGTGGCTGAGGAACGTTGGGGGCGGCTTGCGGAAGTATTGGAAACCAATAATCGAATTCTTCAAATTCTTCATTTGAACTGGCTTGCCAGAACAAAACGCGATCATTGGAGGGCAAAGGGCTGGTAATAAATTGGCGTGTGATCCAAACCTTTTTCAAAATCGGCGGATTCTGTGCCGCAAGCTCTGCTGTCGCCGTTGTGCCTTCGGCTTTGTAATAGAGCAGATTGCGCGACGGCAGAAAAGAGATGACTGCAGAGCCATCCGCGTATGGCGTTAACGTCCCGACGCGTTGTGTTATGCCTGCGGTGGTTGCCCATACCACATATTCCTTGTCTGCCGCGAGTGGCTCTAATCCGTACGCGCGCACAACGAACATGCCGCGCGCGGCATCCATCGAAACGATCGCATATGCATCGGAATTCGGGCTCGCTGAAAGCATCAAAATATCTTTCGAGGGGACGGACGCGATTTGCGTTGCTTGCGACGCGCGCGTATTTGTTTGATGACGGAGCGATTCAACGTCCGCAAGAATTTGCTGCAGCTGTAGCTGCGTAATCAGCAGCGAAATAAACAAGATTGCGATGATGGCAGTCGCCGAGCCGAGCGCAACAAGCGAGTGACGCGGCTCGCTCAGCCACCGAAGCGCGCGCGCCGCGCGCGCGGGGCGCGCTTGAATCGGCAGAGCGCGCGGAGCGAAAAGCTGGTGCATAGCGTGCGCTTGAACTTCGGCGTGCGCCGCATTCATCACGTTTTGTTTGAGTGAGGCGGGCAGGTCGAGCGGCGCGAGCATTGCTAATGCTTCAGGCAGCGCGTGCGCGGCTTGTGCGTATTGCTGCGCGGTACGACGACACGCTTCACATTCTACCAGATGACGTTCGACGCGCACACGCGTTTCTTTATCGAGCGCATCGAGCGCAAGCGCTTCAAGGTGCGGTGTGATTTCAACACAATTCATTCGTTACAACTCCACCTCTGTGAACGCCTCGGCAGCATCCCAATCCAAATCGAGCAGCGCGTGAGGCGAAAGCGCCGCGCGTAATTTTTGGAGACCCAGACGAATTCGTTTTTTTACGGTACCCAGCGGCACTTGAAGATAAAATGCAATTTCCGATTGACTCATTCCGCCGAAATAGGCGAGTACGATCACGCGGCGTTGCTCGGGCGGAATCCGCGTGAGCGCTTGTGCCAGCGCATCCCCACGTTGATTTTGCCAAACTTGTTCAAGGACATCTATTTGCGGATCAATCGCTTGAGAAAGGACCGCGTCAATCTCTTCGGCGGCGATGATGCGCGCGCGTTCACTGCGCGCGCGCAATTTATCCAACATTAGATTGCGCGCAATCGAGAGGAACCAGTGACTGAACGGACCGCGCGCGGGGTCGTAGAGTGACGCTTTGTGCCACAAACGGATGAAAACTTCTTGCGTCGCTTCTTCGGCGTCGGCAATGCCGAGCATGTGTCCCGCCATAGCGTACACCTGCGCGGCAAAGCGGTCGTACACGAGCGCGAACGCGTTGCGGTCTTGCGCCGCGATGCGCGTCACAAGCAGTTCGTTACTCTCGTTATTCATTGCAGCGGCAGTTTGAATAGACTCGCATACCTCGTCCGATCCGTTTGTCGAATTGGATTGTATGTGTGACGTCACTGCCTTGTCAACGCGCCGCTGTCCCCACGCGGGGTTACGCTTGCGTGTGAATCTCGGGATCATCGAACAGCTGTGTGGGTGTTTGCTGGACCCTTCCTCCTTATCACATATTACGCCAGCGCCTCCGGTTTGGATCCCAATGGTTGGACGCGTGAAAAATCAAATTGCGAGACAAGAATATTACGCAATTCAATTGACACTGTAATTTGAGAATGTTAGAATACCTTTGCTCCAAACGTAACAAAAGTGCTTCCGTATAACGAGAGATAGGCGCAACTATGGCAACCTCCACTTTTACTGACAACAAACCGAAAGCAAAATCAAAATACCAACTCAAATATCTCATTGGCGCGGCATTGATCATTGGTGTGATTGGCTATTTGATCTTTTTTGGCTTGACCCAAACGAGTCAGTGGTCAATTAACGTGACGGAACTCAAAGCGCGCGGCGCGAGCGCGATCGGACAGGGCATGCGCGTTTCGGGACAACTCGAAGCCAACTCGGTCGCAAAGGATGTCAAAGCAAACAAAATTGCCTTTGTCCTCACCGACGGCGTAAATCGCCTGCCGGTCTCGTACAACGGCGTGGTGCCCGATACGTTTGACCGCGCGGTTGAAGTGGTTGCCGAAGGAAAACTAAATCCCGACGGTTCCTTTACGGCAAGCAATTTACTCGCGCGCTGTCCTTCCAAGTACGACGAATCGAAAATTGAATTGTACGATACGAGCAAGATGCAAGGGAATGTGAATTACGGACAATGACGACGCTTGGTTCAATTGCCCTCACGGTTGCCTTTGTCGTTGCGTTGTATGCAATGATCGCGGGCTATCTCGGCGCGCGGCGCAGAATCCCTGAACTTGCCGACAGCGCGCGCAATGGGGTGATCGTTTTTGGCGTGCTGGTGACGGTGGCGATAATCGCGATTTCGTACGCGTTGGTCACGCGCGATTTTTCATTGGTGCTGGTGGCAAATCATACTTCGCGCGACCTGCCGATTTTTCCATACACGTTGACTGCGTTGTGGGGCGGACAGAGCGGCTCGCTTTTGTTTTGGTCGTGGATTTTGTCGCTCTACGGGTTGGTCGTCGTGTTGAAAAAGTGGGAGAGCAATCACGATTTGATGCCCTATGTCGTCAGCGTGATGATGCTCATTCAAACTTTTTTCGCGTTTCTTCTCGCCTTTGTTTCATCGCCGTTTGAGCGAATGGAAGTGATTCCACTCGACGGTGCGGGCTTGAATCCGTTGTTGCAACATCCGTTGATGTCCATTCATCCGCCGTTGTTGTATCTCGGTTATGTTGGATTCGCGATCCCGTTTTGTTTTGCGATGGCGGCGCTGTTGTCGGGGCGGCTCAATGATTCATGGATTCGCGCGACGCGCCGTTGGGTTTTGATTCCGTGGATGTTTTTGGGACTGGGCTTGCTGGTCGGCGGGCGCTGGGCGTACGATGTGCTGGGGTGGGGCGGCTATTGGGGTTGGGATCCGGTGGAAAATGCCGCGTTGATGCCGTGGCTTGTCGGCACGGCGTTTCTTCATTCGGTGATGGTGCAAGAGCGCAAAGGAATGTTAAAAGTTTGGAACATGGGTCTGATCATCATCGCCTTTACGCTCACCCTGTTCGGCACCTTTCTCACGCGCAGCGGCGTCGTGCAATCGGTTCACGCGTTCGCGCAATCCGAAATTGGTCCGTTATTTTTGGGATTCACCGCAGTTATGGCGCTTGCCTCCACCGCGCTTTTATTTTTCCGTCTGGATAAATTGCAAAGCGAAGCCGAATTCGACTCGCTCCTTTCGCGCGAAATATTTTTCCTGATCAACAATGTTTTGTTCCTCGGCGCGGCGATTGCGATTTTGATTGGCGTGGTATGGCCCCTTCTAAGCGAGGTGCTGACAGGCGAAACGCTCACTGTTGGCGCGCCGTACTATGATCTCGTTGTCGGGTCACTGCTCGGGTTGATTGTTTTGTTGATGGGTGTGATTCCGCTGATCGGTTGGGGCGGCGCGACGCTGGCGAAATTGGGACGCAAGCTAGTTATTCCACTCGCCATCACCGCAATCTTGACAGCCATCGGCTTTGTGTTGGGCGCGCGTGATCCGCTGCCGTTGTTTGCGGTGGCGCTGCTCTCCTTTGCGTTCGTCACCACCGCGAGTGACATTCTGTTGGCAGCGCGGGCGCGGCAAAAAAATACGCGTGAGAATTTGCCCACCGCGACCATACGTTTGATCGGGCGCAATCATCGCCGCTATGGCGGTTATCTCGTACATCTCTCGGTGGTTATTCTTGCGCTCGGCGTAATTGGTTCGCGCGTGTATGCGCAAGATCAAGTGCGCGCGCTGACGCAGGGTGAATCTTGGGAGACGAACGGCTACACGCTCGTCTTTGAAGGGCTGACTCCCGGTGTGATGAGTGGTGAAGCGGTTGTGACGACGGCAACGTTGGGTGTGTACGAGAATGGTCGGCGCATCACCACGCTCAAGCCGGCGGTTTCATTTTTTGATCGCCAACAGCAGCAAGCGACAGATCCGGCGATCTGGCATGATTTGCCGTTTATGCGGCGTGATTTGTACGTCATCGTGCAAGGATGGACCGATAATTTTCAGACGGTCAGTTTCCGCGTTTTTATTAATCCACTTGTGTCGCTCGTGTGGGTTGGTGGATTTCTCTTTTTGATTTCTACGCTCATCACGATGCTCCCCGATCCGCAAGAACGCCGCGCGCGTGAACGCGTGAAAAGAGAACTCACCGCAGGCGGTTACGCGCAGCCGAGCGAATAGGAATTTGTTTGAGGTTGAAGGTTGAAAGTTTGGATTTTGCAAACGGTCACACTTTCAACCTTCAACTTTCCACTTTACTTTGGATTTCGTCCTCACAATTGCTCTTGTCGCGCTTGCCTTGGCGGCGCTCGCGTATCCGCTGTATCGCGCACACGCACAGGCGGTGACAGTGAACGCGTCCACGCTCGACGATTTGCTTGCCGAGCGCGATGGCGTGTACGCTACATTGCGCGATTTGGAATTGGACCGGCAGCTTGGCAAATTGGACGCGGCGGATTACAACGCGCTCCACGAAAAGTACATGACGCGCGCGGCGCAGATTCTGCAAGAGCTGGATACTTTGCGCGGCGAAGGCGCGGGCGAGGAAGCGGGCGCGGAAATTGAAAAAGAGGTAGCAGCGCTAAGACAAAAGACGACGGACGGCGGACGACGGACTGCGTCAAAGCAGGACCAAGACGCTGGGAAAAAAGAATTACGCTGTGCGAATTGTGGACGCCCCTACAACGCGGGAGATAAATTTTGCGCGCGGTGCGGCCGCGCGCTGCATTGAAAAATCTCTAGTTATTTCGCAAGTTTTGTACTTTAAGCAACTTTTCGCAATTGCTCTCGTATATGTTTGTAGATTTTACAAGGAGAATTTTCATGTCATATTCTGCTGAAATTAGCCGCACAAACCCATCCTGTTTTCTGTTTGTGATTGACCAATCGGGCTCGATGGCTGACCCGTTTGGTGGTGAAGCAGGCAAACGCAAAGCCGATGGCGTCGCCGACGCGTTGAATCGGTTGCTTCAAAATCTCGTAATCAAATGTGCCAAAACCGAAGGCGTACGTGACTATTATTACATCGGTGTCATTGGCTATGGCGCGCAAGTAGGTTCCGCTTTTCTCGGAAATATCGCGGGCAGAGAATTGGTGCCCATTAGCGAAGTCGCCGCAAACCCGGCGCGTATCGAGGAACGTACCAAAAAAGTAGAAGACGGCGCGGGCGGACTTGTGGAACAAATGGTAAAGTTCCCGATCTGGATTGAACCGATCGCCAATCAAGGCACGCCGATGCGCAAGGCAATGACAATGGCAGAGACGACGCTCAAGAGCTTTGTCGCCGCGCATCCCGACGCGTTTCCTCCCATCGTGATTCACATCACGGACGGCGAATCCACCGACGGCGATCCCACCGAGGCGATGCGCAATGTCACGAATATCCAAACATCGGATGGCAATGTTTTGCTGTTCAATGTTCACCTTTCGAGTAGTTCGAGTCAGCCGATAGCGTATCCAAATTCGTCCGATGCCTTGCCGGACAAATACGCGCAGCTCCTTTTCGATACGGCGAGTGAGCTGACGCCGTTCATGCTCAGCATCGCGCGTGAACAAGGATATGATCCGGAAGCTGGCGCGCGGGGATTTGTCTTTAATGGCGATCTCGCGCTCGTCATTCAGTCCCTCGATATCGGGACGCGTCCCAGCAATTTGCGCTAGCGCGCCGTTGCGCGTACTATTGCAAGAGGTGCCCGCTGCCGTCAGGCGCCGGGCATTTTTTTGTACTGGTAACTTTTGTCGAAATCACTCACTCTGTGGGGCAACGCCTTGCCACATTTTGCACACAACGTTTTTTGGATGCCTAAAGCGGGCAATACTGCCGCCGAGTACGAAGACGCGTTTGGTGTCAGCAAAACGAGCCCGGACTCGACCTTTCGCTCGGTTGTGGCAATTGCCGATGGCGCAAGCGAAAGCTTGCTCAGCCGGCAATGGGCAAAGCTGTTGGTCAAACGCTTTGTGCGCCATTGGCAAGAACCATCCGAGCTCGATGAGTGGCTCTCTGACACATTGCGCGCGTGGCAACACGAGAAACGCAGCTATTTGCGACAACGCGTGCGTGAGCACAAACCGATTCAATGGTACGAAGAGCCGGGGCTCGAAGCGGGCGCCTTTGCCGCGCTGCTTGGCTTGGTGATCACGCGTCCAGACGCAAGCAACGAATCTTCGAATGGCTGCGGCTATACTTGGAGAGCGGTTGCAGTGGGGGATTGCTGTTTGTTTCAAATGCGCGCCGACGTTTGCATTCGTTCGTTTCCTGTCACCGAGTCGCGCGCGTTCACCAATCGTCCATTTCTGCTCTCGAGCAATCTCGCGCGTAATGCGGGCATCGCCGAACGCTTTCAATTTGCAGAGGGCGACGCGCAGCGGCACGATCGCTTTTTTCTGATGACCGACGCGCTCGCGGCATGGTTTCTTTATGAAATTGAAAATGGCGCCGCGCCGTGGCGAGAACTCTCCAATTTGTTCCGCGCAAAGAATCCCGCGCAAGCGGTGGGCGAATGGATTAAGGCGCGGAGGACAGCGCATGAATTGCGGAACGATGACGTTACCTTGATTGAACTCGAAATTTTGGATTAAGCGATTGCGTTGAGGTTTCTGTGTGGTGGCCCAGTCCTTCTGATTATCAAGACACAGTCCAGAATCCGCGTCTCGCGTTTTCTGACGCGGCATTGCGCGACGGCGAAATTGTGCGCGACGCGCTCGGACTGCCGAAACCAATTTCGGGCAGTTTCGCCACCGTGTACCAAATAGACCACGCGGGACGGCGTTACGCGGTGCGCTGTTTTCTCCGACACGTACCGGACATTTCCCAGCGCTATGCGTCAATCAGCGCGTATCTCCAGCGCGTTGCGCTGCCCTCCATCGTCGAGTTCCGTTTTTTGGAACAGGGCATTCGTTTGCGCGGGCAGTGGTTCCCTGTACTGAAAATGAACTGGCTCGAAGGCGAACGGCTGGATGTGTATGTCGCGCGGCATTTGTACGATTCGCAGGCGCTGCTCGATCTGGCGCGCCAATTTTTGCAGCTTGCCGCTTCGCTGCGTCAGGCAAAGCTTGCGCACGGCGATCTGCAGCACGGCAATCTCTTGATCGTCAATCAACAACTGCGCTTGCTCGATTATGATGGGATGTTTGTGCCGGAACTCGCCGGGCGCGTCAGCAACGAAATCGGTCAGCCCAACTATCAGCATCCGAATCGCACCGCGCGCGATTACGGTCCGCATCTCGATAATTTTTCAGTATGGGTGATTACGCTCTCGCTCTTGGGACTTGCGCTCGATCCGGGATTGCGCTCCAGCTTTAGCAGTGGGAGTGAAGCGCTGCTGCTAAAACAATCTGATTTCGTCAATCCTTCCACTTCGCAAGTTCTGACCGCGCTCCAAAATTCGAACCATCCAACTCTGCGCTATTTAACTTTGGCGTTCATTCCCTATTTGTTTGCGCCGAGTCTCGATTCGATTCCGGCCGTGGAACCGAGCGCGCTTGCTGTCGTGCAAGCTCCAACCCCCGCGCCCGCGATTCTGCCGGATTGGCTGCGCGACACAGTTTCCGCGCAAAACGCTTCGGCGTCAACGTCATTGCCGTCCGAGTCCGCGTCGCAATCCACAGGCGCCGGTTGGCTCTTGGATCATTTGGAAACCGGATCACCACAGCGCCTAAGCGGAACATTTCGCTTTGAGAAATTTCTGCTCGCGTTTGCCGCGCTCGCGTTTCTCGGAGTCGTGAGTTTGATTCTGTTGACCACTGTAACGCCTTTGATTGGTTTTTCAAGTCTCTTGCTCCTGACCTTGGCAACTATTCTGATGTTGGGTTTCGGATTTTCGCTGCGCTTTAACAGTCCCGAACGTCGGGATGCTCTTCGTTCCGTTCACGATTTAGAAGAGACGCGGCTCGAGCTCAAGAAAAAGGACCAAGCGCTCACGGATGAACGCGCGCGCATTACGCGCGCAGAGCAAGAGGAGATGGCGAAACTGGTCAAGCAGCAAACCGCAAATGCGAATCAAGAACGAGCTGCGCTTGCTGCGCTCGACCAAACATCGCAGAGTGAGCTGACGAGCTTGAAAAATAAACGACAGCAGATTGAGGAAAAAAGAGACGCCGCCTTTCAAGCCGCGCTGGAACGACTGCGAGTAGAACGGATGGAGCGCATGTTGGAAGCATTTCGCGTCGCGGACGCGGTGCTGCCCTGGATCATCAACCGCGAGCTAAAGCAGGCGCTAAACCGAAATGGTTTTGTGACGGCGGCAGACATTACGAACTTTCGAGTCAATCCCTTGAAAGGAGAGTCACGATTCTGTCTGGTCAATCGGCGCGGCGCAGCAATTGCTGTGGAAGGATTGAGCGCAGAGCGCGGTGTGGCATTGATTCTGTGGCGCCGCGCGATGGAAGCGCGCGCGAAAAAGTTGTTGCCGAATGCGTTACCGCCCGAGTTGGCGAACCAACTGGGCAAACGTTTTCAAGACGAGTTGGTGAATCTGCAGCTTGCGGAACTCAAGAGCAAGCAGCAAACTCAAACCAAAAAAGCGCAGCTCACCGAAAGCGCGCGCAAAGAAAAGGAGCGTCTCACGCGGCAGATGCAGGACTTGCCCGCGTCGTATCGCAAGCAAGCGGCGGAGACGGAACAAGCGTCAATTCAGACGCGCAAGGGGATTGCCGAAAGCGAATGGGCGCTCGTGCTGGCGCGGCGGCGTCTCCAAACCTTTGCGCATATTAGTTTTTTCAACTATCTCAAATCTATTCTTGGATTGTAAACTCACCCCTCGCAAGCGATAACGTTGCGAGGGTTATGTTTTTGAGTATTATGTGATTTATGCCACAAGGCAACGGTGAACTCGAACGCGGTATCTATAAAAAAAATAAAGCTGCGCTGTTCCTCGTTGCGTTACTTGGCGTGTGCATTGCGAGCGGCTGGATTTTTATCGCGCGCGTTCAAGCACAAACTGTAACGCAGATCGAGGGACAGTTGTTGAATGGCACACAAGACGCGCCCCCAAACAGCGTCGCAGATGTTCCCATTACGTTATTTCAAATTACCGAATCAGGTCCGGTGACGCGAACCCTGCCAACTGACGCGCAAGGAAAATTTTTGTTCACGAATGTGATCAGTGATGCGAATGCGTATTTTGCGCGCGTGGATTACGCGGGCATTCGCTATTTTTCTGAAATTCGTTCACCTGAACTGGCTGCCGCGTCGCCGCTGACCATGACGGTGTACGAAACCCAGACGCTGCCTGCAAATTTCACGCTCGACCGCGTGCATCTCGTTCTCGATGTGCAGCCAAAACGTTTCAGTGGTTTGGAACTCGTACAGCTCACGAATCCAAGTGACCGCGCCTTTTTTCTGCCGCTTCCGATTCCCGAAGGCACAAGCAATGTGCAGTTCCAAGATATTCGCGAAGAAACCATTGTGAAACGCCAAGAAGACGGAACGATCCTCTATCCCGTTTTACCGACGACCGGCGAAATTTTGTTGGGCATTTCGCTGCCTTTTACTCCGCCCGAACACGTTTTACAGATTCCGCTCCAAACAAATCTCGCGGGACTCAACCTGCTCTTGAACAAAGCGAGCGGCGCAAAGGTGACGGATAGCGCGCTCGTGCCGGGCGATCCATTCACCGCGCAGAGCGGACAAAGCTATCTGGTCTTTGCCGGACCCGCACAAAACGTAGGCACAACGTTTCGCGCGACGATTTCAAATTTGCCCGGTGCGGACAACACACAGCAATTGCAGACGCTTGCATTGGTTGGCGGCGGAATCGGCGCGCTCGCGCTTTTGGCGTATCCCGTGTATCGGCGGCGCGCAGCCAAAGCCAATGCGAGCGTGACCAGCGAACGCGTCGCGGAGCTGCAAACCATTGCCCGTTTGGATGATGCGTTCGACGCGGGCGAACTGGATGAACGCGATTATCAAGCGGCGCGCGCGGCGTTGAAAGCGGAATTGGTCAAGCGGCAAATGGCGGACGACGAGCGACGAAAATCTGTAACGCGATGATTGAAACTTTGAAACTCGAAAAAGCATTTGGCTATCGTCAGGCGCTCAAGAGCACGACGCTCACCGTTGACGCGGGGCAGGTCGTGGCGTTGGCGGGACCAAACGGCGCGGGCAAATCTACGCTGCTGCGAATTTTGGCAACCTTGTCGCGTCCCACGCGCGGGCGTGTAGCGATCAATCGAATCGAAATTCCCGAAGGCGCGATGGCGGCGCGCGCAAACATCGGCTATGTGGGGCATCAAACGCTGTTGTACGACGAGTTGACTGTCTATGAAAATTTACGCTATTACGCGCGCTTGTATGCAATTGACAAGAGCGACGCGCGGATCAGAGAGGTTGCGAAACAGGTCGGCATCGAAAAGCGGTTGACTGATACGGTGCGTACTTTATCACGCGGATATCAACAGCGCGCCGCGTTGGCGCGCGCCTTGCTGCATCGCCCGCGCGTGCTGTTGTTTGACGAGCCGTGGACGGGGCTTGACCAAAATTCGTCGAGTGTGTTGAACGCGATTTTCGAAAACGCGCGGCAAAGCGGCATTACGGTTCTGTTTTCGACACACGAGTTCGAGCGCAGTCTCAATGCGGTTGACCGCGCGTTGATTCTACGGAACGGGAAAATTGTTTATGATGGCGCAAAGAGCGAATGGAATGACGCGGCGGGATTTGCGCAAGTGTATGCGGAGCAGATGGGCGCGCGCAAGGTCTGACAGGTTTACGCCGCGAATGTTTGGCGAGTCGCAACTGTGGTGTACTCCTCGTATGGACAATATACAGCGGATGATTAGAAACCTGTCAGGTCTCGATTCGCGATGAATTTTTTTCGTCAGCTCTTTGCCATCCTCGCAAAAGAGCTCGCCGTCGAATTCCGCACCCGCGAGGCATTGAGCGCGATGTTGGTCTTTGCGCTGTTGGTGTTGGTGATTTTCAATTTCGCGTTCGAATTGCAAGGCATTGATATCAAGATATTGGGACCGGGGATTTTGTGGGTCGCCTTTTGCTTTAGCGGAATTTTGGGCTTGGGACGTTCCTTTGCGCGCGAACGCGACAAGGGCAGCATGGATGGAATGCTGCTCGCGCCGGTGGACCGGGGCGCGATTTATTTGGGTAAGGCAGCAGCGAATTTTCTGTTCATTGTGATCATGGAAGCGGTGACGCTCCCGCTCTTTGTGATTTTGTTCAATGCTTCGGTCGAGTGGTTTCCGTTGGTTGGATACATTTTGTTGGGAACAATTGGGTTTGCGGCGGTTGGAACGCTGCTGTCGGCGATTGCGGCGTCCACGCGTATGCGCGAGGTGATGCTGCCCGTGCTGTTGTTTCCGGTGCTGATTCCGCTGCTCGTCGCTTCGGTAAAAATTACGCAGGGGGCATTTCAAAATTTACCGCTTTCGGATTATCAAGGATGGCTGAATCTGTTGATCGCGTACGATGTGATTTTTCTGGTCGTCGCGTATTTGACGTTCGAATTTGTGGTGGAAGAATAGTCTGTTCATCTTTTGTTAATCCTGCTGCATTACAATCTTTAGCCGTGAGGTGCAAGAATGAGTACGACGCGTCATTGGTCTGATTATTTAGGGATTGCGGCGCTGATCGCCATCGGCGCGGGCTTGTATTTTGCCTTTGTCTTTGCGCCAACTGAAGTGACAATGGGTTCGATTCAGCGCATTTTTTATTTTCACATGGGCTCGAACGCGGCATCGCTGCTCTCGATCATCATTGCGGCGGTCACCGCCGCGCTCTTTTTGAAAACGGGCGACGCGAAATACGACCGCGTTTCGTACGCGTGTATGGAACTCGGCGTGCTGTTTGGCGCGATTTCGTTGGCGACGGGCATGATTTGGGCGCGTCCCGTGTGGGGCACGTGGTGGACGTGGGAGGCGCGGCTCACTTCGTTTTTAATTTTGTGGCTCGTCTATGTCGCGTATGTGATGCTCCGTCTGTCGGCGCGCGATGATGTGACGATTGCGCGCATTGCCGCCGTATTTACATTTATCGGCGCGATTGATGTACCGTTCATTTTCATGGCGCCGCGTTTGTGGAAAGGTTTGCATCCCGTTTTGTTTGGCACGAACGCGGGCGGCGAATTTACGTTCAACATCACACCCAATATGCTGATCACGCTGCTTGTGTGCATCGGCGCGATGATTCTGTTGTACTTGTATCTGTTGTTTCAGCGCGTACAGTTGGCGCGGTTGGAAAGCGACGTCGCGGAACTCCGCGAACAATACTCTTCATAGACGGTCGAACATGGAAGAACTCCTCAAAGATATTTTGCGCGAAGTCCGCAATCTCTCGTATTTATTTTTCGCGTTCGGCGTCCTCTGGATGCTGTTGTTTTTGTACATCTGGTCATTGGCGCGGCGCGAACGCAATTTGCGGCGCGAGGTGGACGAATTGAAAAAAGGGCGCGCGGGCGAACAGAGCGATGATGACGAGTGAATGATTTTGGAATTGTGGAAAGCGGAGCGCGAAAGAGCGAATGATTTTGAAATCCAAAACGGTCTTGCCAATTTGCGCGTTGTTTTTTTTGCTCGCGTCTGCGGCGTGTCAAGCGCAGCCGAAGACGACGACGAACGTTGCGCCTGAAATGGGCGCGCGTGCGCCCGAAATCGCGTTACAGCAATTGGAAAATGGGCAAGTAGGTAAAGCGGTCAAGCTGAGCGAACTGCGCGGGCGTCCGACGATTATCAATTTTTGGGCGACGTGGTGCCGTCCATGCCGCGAAGAATTTCCCGTCCTCGATGAAGCGTATCGCGCTTACCGCGAATCGGATCAACTGCAAGTGATTGGCGTCAACATTCAAGATGGCTCCTCACCCGAAAAGATTCAGGCGTTCGTCGGCGAAACGGGAATCTTGTTTCCAATCTGGCTGACGGGTCCTGAAGATTTCAGCGTCGAAAAAACGTACAACATTCGAGCATTGCCGACGACGGTGTTTATTGACCGCAACGGCGTCATTCAGCAGATTCGGATTGGCGGACCGTTGACGCGCGAGTATTTACAGGAGCAGTTGAAAAAAATCTTGTAACATGAACGTACCGTTATTGATTCTCGCCTTTGGCGCGGGGATGCTCTCGTTCTTGTCGCCGTGCGTTTTGCCGCTCGTGCCGATTTATCTCGGCTACTTGAGCGGCGCGGCGATTACGCCGGAAGGCGTCACCGTGCCGCGCGGACAGGTGATGACGCACGCGCTGATTTTTGTGTTGGGCTTTACGACGATCTTTGTCGCGATCTGGTCGGCGTTGTTCGCGCTGACGCAATTCATTGACAAGCAGCTGCTCGCACACATTTCGGGCGTCATCTTGATCATTTTCGGAATCAACATGCTCGGCATCATCAAACTGCCGTTTTTGTATCAGGACACGCGCATGCAGCTGCGCCAGCGCGAGTTGGGCTATCCGCGTTCGTTTCTCACGGGGATGGCATTCGCGGCGGGCTGGACGCCGTGTGTAGGTCCGATGCTTTCGCTGATTCTCTCCGCCGCGACGCAAACGCAAACGGCGTTAGACGGGACGGCGTTGCTATTGATGTACTCGGCGGGATTGGGCGTGCCGTTTCTCATCACCGCGTTCGCGTTGGACACGATGCTCTTGCGGCTGAAAGGTTTGAACAAATATCTGCACAGCATCGAAATCGCCAGCGGCTTGATCCTGATCGTCGTCGGTGTAATGCTGCTCACCGACCGCTTTCAAGTGTTGAACGCGTATTTTTATTCCCTCACGCCGGAATTTATTTTCAAGTTTGAAGAAAATTTTGCGAATGTGTTGGGAGTAAGGTTGGAGCAATAACTGATGTTACGCTTTTGCAGGACAAATTTCATGCGATGCAGTTCATCGCCTTTGTCGTACGTTTGCGCATTATTTTGTAGGACAGGTGCGTAACACGAGTCACCAAGTCCCACAGTCCCCAAGTGCTTTTGCCCTGCGCTGTCCCTCGAGGCGCGCGGCGCGGTAAAATCACTTGGGGACTTGGTATTTATCGTGGCACTGTTTTGAAACTCCACCACGGTGTCCAATTACTGCACGCTCTGGCGCTATTGCACGCCTTTACGCGCCACACATAGCGTTTTCCGACGACAAGGTCTTGAAGCGCGTATTCCGATGCGCTGACGATGGCTTTTTTGAACAGCGCGCCTTGCGTGTTCTGGAGTCGAACCACGACATGATACTTGATCGCGCCTGGCGAATCGCTCCAATCTAATCGCGCATAAGGTGTTTTTAGTGTCGCACCATCTGCTGGGTTGAGCAGTGTCGGCGACAAAGGCGCGGGACTGAACGTGAACGCGAAACTCAAATCGCCGCCCAGGTTCATTTTCGGCGCTCCGGCTTTGGCGGAACGCGTGCTGTTGAGATAGTTGTACGCCGCCACTTCGATATAGTATGTCTCACCGCGCCGCACCTGCGTACTGCGCAGCAAAGAGGAAAGATCGCCGCCGCCATCGTCATCGCAAGCAATGTTGGTGAGTGCACCGCGTGCGCCCGTCCACACTGCCAACAAAGTGTCGTAACTGCTCCCGACGGTGCTGACGCGAATTTTACCGGGTTTGGTTGCATGGAACACGAACCAGACACTGGCGGAGTCGGGTCTTGGTTCGTCAAACAAACATGGAAATTCCGGATCATCTGCCGCGCTCGTCGCACCCTCTGTGTCTTGCTCAACGGTATAACTCGCCGTCGTAATTGCGGTTGCGTTTTCGATTTCGTCGTTGGGCGGCGATATGACAGTTCGAAACTCCAAGTTCAGAACCAAATTGCTTCCCGAAACGGCAGCGGCTTCCCCTTTGGGGACGGCTTTGGTTTGTCCCGCTGCGCTCGCGGTAGCGTAATTTGCCACTTCTACATAATACGTCTCGCCCGCGTCCAAAATGGTCGTGAGTGAGGAAGTTAAGTTGCCGCCGCCGTCCTCATTGCAAGCAATGTTGGTGAGCGCGCCGCGTGCGCCTTTCCAAACCCCCAAGATGGTGTCATAATCCGAGCCGCTGGTATTAATGCGCGCGGCACCCTTCTCAGGCGCGGTGAATTGAAACCAAACTGTCGCGTAGCCGGGACCCGGCGTTCCCCATCGGCATGGAAATTCCGGGTCGTCTGCGGCAGAGGTGGCAAAGGATACATCCAGCGTCGTGCTGTACGGGCTGGCGTTGATGACGGTTGCGTTTTCGATTTCATCATTCGGAGGAATGGCGGCGGCGCGGAAATGCGCGTTGCCTGTCAGTTCGATTGTGCCGCCGCTATAAGTGAGGTTGAGCGTTGCGCGAAACGTGTATGTGCCGAAAGGCAAATCCGCCGGAAGTGTGAAATCGTTACTAAAGGTCTGTTCACCGGGCGCCAAGCTTGTGCCGGGCGGTCCGGGGTCGTAACACAAGCCGGGCACACAATTTCCGCTGCTGTCTAGAATAGACCACGTCGGCAGCGCGGTCATGTTTTCTACTGTGCGATTGTTTGCGGTGAAATTCGCGCGAATCAAGTCCCCCGGTTCAAAGCGCGTTGCAGCTTGGTCGTTTTGGTCCGTTGTCCAGACTCGCTGCATGGATGCAGCTTTGTTGAGCTCTGTATAAAGCAAGCGGTTGGGCGAATTCGGGCCAATTGAGGTCAAGCGATCGAGTGTGGCGGAACTGACAATGATACTCGACGCTTCGGATGGCGTAATCGTTGGGTCGCTTTCCAACAAGAGCGCGGCGACGCCGGCGGTGTGCGGTGATGCCATCGAAGTGCCGCTCAGAGATTCTGTCGCGGTGTCGCTTGTGTTCCATGTCGAAAGAATATCCACGCCCGGAGCAAAAAGATCAACGCATGTTCCATAGTTTGTAAAATACGCGCCAACATCACTCGAATCGGTTGCGCCAACGGTGATAGCTTCCGGGATATGCGCGGGGGACTGGTTACACGCATCCCAAGAATCATTGCCCGCCGAGACAACGTACGTCACGCCCGCCGCAATCGAGTTTTGAATTGCTGTGTCCAAAGCCAGATTGGGATCGCCACCAAGCGACATGTTGGCGACGGCGGGTTTCACCTGGTTGGCGGCGACCCAATCCACACCCGCGATAACGCCAGCATATGTTCCACTCCCGTAGCAATCAAGCACTCGCACAGCATACAGGTTCACTTGTTTGGCGACGCCGTACGTATCCGCGCCAATCGTCCCGGCGACATGCGTGCCGTGACCGTTACAATCGTTTGTGCCATAACCATCACCGATCGCGTCAAAGCCCTCGTGCGCGCGTCCGCTAAATTCGACGTGTGTTTTGCGAATGCCGGTATCAATGACATACACATTCACGCCGGAGCCGGTCAAGCTGTAATTGTAGGTATTGTCGAGCGGCAAGTCGCGCTGATCAATGCGATCCAGCCCCCACGGTGGCGCAGTGTCCGTTTTGGCAAGTTCGTCTTGCGTCGCGCGTTCGTGTTCTCCCAAATCGAGGCGAACGATTTGGTCGGCGGTGACGTACGCGATATTCGGCTGGCGACGCACCATTTCCAGCGCGTTCGCGTTCAATGTCGCGGCGTAGCCCTTTAGCGCGGTGTTGTACGTAAAGTGAATTTTGCCGCCCGCGCCTTCGGCGACCTGCGCTGCTTGAGGCACATCGCTCTTGCGCGCGGAATCTTTTAGCACGACGATGTAGCGGTCAGGAATGACATCTTTGCTCGTCGTCTCGATGAGCGGCGCGAACGGAGGTTCTTGGGTGGGGGGTAAAGCCAATGCGTTTTTTGTGGTCAAACTCAGCAACAAGAAAAGCAAACTGAATGCAAAAACTGGAAGACATCTAGACAGATGATGGGTGTTCATCGCGGTTCTCCTTTTTGAACAAGATCCAATTGCGAGAGTTTACATTCCAACGAGAAATCGAGAGAGCCGATAGCGCGAATGCTATCGGCTCTTTTGGTTGCTTATTTGTTTCACCTCACTTTTGCATAAAGGAACAGTCGTCAATATGAATCTTTGTATTCAAACTCGTCGCGACCAACTGAAAGTCCGCTTGGGTCGCGCCTGCTGGAGCAACTATATCCTTTGTGACTCGAACCCAACCGCTCGTTTTGGTTTTGAAGGTTTGACCGACCACATCGTTCCGCAACGCCTTGGTTGCTGAATCGTACCAGCGGATTTGGACACGGAAGGAGAATACGTCCGTTGTCGCAGGAATATTTACCTGACAAGAAGCAGCATAGGTCGTTCCACCCGTAAGGTTCAAGATTCTTTGCGCAATCGTCGCGGCTTTGTTATCCGTCGCAGTCAATCTGCCTGCATAGCTGCCTTGGATGTGCGGCTTGCTCACGCGTTGGAACTTGGTGTTGGTGCCCCAGTTGTCGGGAATCTTGTTCCCATCTTGGTCATTTTCAAACCCGGGATTCAACAGCGCTGACGGTGGTGGCGGTGGTGGCGTTTGTCCGTTTTTGAAAATTGCCGTGATGTCCTTGTTGCTGTCCATTGTCACCGTTCTCGGGTTGTCGGTTACTCCATCACTCCACTTGTCAAACGAATAGTCATCGGCGGTGTTCGCAGTAGCAGTGAGTCTGACAGACGTCCCGGGATTGTATTGCGTGTTGTTGCAGTTTGGTTGCACATCACGCGTCACCGTACCGCCATTTGGGGGATTTGATGCCGTGTTCAAGGTATAGCAAGCTGGACCCTTTATTTGATTCACGATGAAATAGTCGAGGACAACATAGGTGCCCGTCGCACTCGGATTCTTCAAGCCGCTCACCTGAATACAGACCGTATGCTGCCCCGTGTCGGGGATTGAATACGGGCCCTCAACGGGTAGTGTGATTTTTCCGAAACCGTCAAAGGTAGCGACCTTTGCATCATCAACGAGTACATTGGCAATCCCACGATTGCCCCCCGTAATCGTGCCAATGCTAAAGCTTACTGCATTGGTTACCGTTAAACACGCTTTTGCATTGACTTGTGACGAGTAACGATAGGTTCCCCCACTCGCAGGGGTATAATTCGATGCAGTCCATGTCCCGACGTACTGCATCGCTGGATCTTTGTCCTCGAACTTTTTCGGTTCAGTGTCCGTTGGGGGTGTAATAGTAGTGAAACTCCACCATGCTCCATTATCAGCATCAGTTGTACCTGCGGAATTGCGCGCGCGGATTTGCCAATAGTACGTCGAGGCTGTGCTAAAGCCGTTCACAGGGGAGCTCGTGCTGTTCCCAACATTCATCCAGTTGTTGCCATCGCACGCGTTGTCGTTCGTCAAGTCGTAGCAGTATTCGTAACTCGTCGCGCCGTTACTGCTGTCCCAACTCAAGGTTGGATTCGTTGGTTGGTTAGTTGCGCCGTTGGGGGGACTCGCTTTATTGAAAGTGGAAGGTAGAGTGCCTTGCACTGTAAAACTCCACCATTCTCCATTATCGGCTTCTGTCGTCCCGACGCTGTTGCGCGCGCGAACTTGCCAGTAGTAAGTTGTGGCACTGCTCAGATTTAAGAAAGCATATCTGCTTTTGCCTACATTATTCCAATTGTTGTTCTCGCATTGATTGTCGTTTGACGTGTCGTAGCAGTAGTCATAACTATCTGCCCAATCGCTGGTGCCCCAACTCAACGCGGCATTTGTTTGTTCGATCGGCCCTCCGTTAGGAGGAGTGCCTTTGCCAAAGGCGCCGGGCGGAGAGCCCTGCGTAGTAAATCTCCACCATCCCTTGTTTGCTGGTGAAGGTCCTGAATCGGTTTGCACTTGAACCTGCCAATAATAGGTTGTAGAATTGTTCAATCCTGAGATCTGCTTACTCGTGACATTCCCGACATTTATCCAATTGTTAGCTGTGCAGCTGTTATCATCAGTGGTGTCCAAGCAATATTCGTAACTTTGCGCGGAACTCGTACTTTCCCACGTTATCGTCGGATTAGTAGGTTGGTCGGAAGCCCCATCCGCTGGACTTGTTTTGTTAAAACGGGGGACAAAGTTTGCCGAAATATGTTTGTCGCTACTCATCAGGAATGCTATAGGATTGGCGGTAGATACCACGTTGCCAAACCACGCTGTAAAGTCGGATGTGGGAGATGCGATTGCAGTTAGAGTGACTTGTGTACCCGCCTTGTACAGAGAAGGATCTGTTGGGCAGTTGGGCGCGGGACTTGCGCTCACCTCTCCACTTCCTCCTGGTAGGATGACTACGTTCAAAAGATAGCAACTCGGCGTAAAGTTGGCTGTGACATTCTTGTTGCCATTCATTGTTACTGTTGTTTGGTTCACTGAGCCACTCGCGTCACCACTCCAATTGCTGAACGAATAGTCAGTGTTCGCGGTCGCAGTTAGTGTGACTTCTGTCCCTGATGTGTACTGTGTCCCATTATTGCAGTTTGGAGAAGGACTCGCCGTCACTGTTCCAGTGCCGTTCGGAGAAATATTCTTTGTCAATGTGTAGCAGATTTGGTTTACTGTGAAGGTTGTAGATTTGGATGAAGTCGAACCATTAAAGGTAACACTCATCTGATATGTGTATGTTCCAGCGCAGTCATCGGTGTTAATGCTTCCTGGTAAGCTCCAATTCCATGTACCACTCCCCGTGGTCAGATCCCCAGACCAAAGTGTGCTTGATCCACATGGCCCACTGCGTGACCAGACAAAGTTGGCGGTCTGATCGGAACTCCCACTATTGTTCACGCCGCCATAATATTTGATGCTGTCGCCTGGATTGAATACCGTTTTTGCCTGGTCATTTCCATCGGTTGTCCAAACATTTGTGACGGTGACGCTTATTGGGCATGCGGATGTTGTTGCGCTCGCCGTATTACTCGCATCGGACTCGGCGCTGCCCTTGTACGCTTTCACAAAGTACGAGTATGCAGTATTGCAACTCAAGCCCGTATTATTGTAGGTCGTCGTGCCATTACCAACCGTTGT
Source organism: Chloroflexota bacterium (assembly GCA_004295045.1). Lineage (GTDB taxonomy): Bacteria > Chloroflexota > Anaerolineae > UBA4142 > SHND01 > SHND01. Next base: position 26,661 of record SHND01000025.1, read on the forward strand.
GATGGCTGACCCATTGCGATAGATACGATAGCCGTCAATATTTCCTGGACCGTCGGCGGATGCGCTCCAACTGAGATTGATCTGAGAGGATGACGCCGCTGAAGCAGACAGGTTGGAAGGCGCGCCATATTTGACGGTCAAGCCGCGCGTCTCGCTCCATCCGCTCTCTTGACCCGCACTGTTTTTCGCCTTGGTGTGCCACTGATAACTTCCGCCCCACGCAGGCGGATTTGTCCACGATGTACCCGATATCCAGCCAGAATTATACGTGGTGTTGCCACCGGGTCCGCCCCACATTTCAGCATAGTACTGACTCGCGCCGTTGGTCGCATTCCATGAGAACGGAATACTGCTACTGCGTCCAAAGACTGCACCGTTGCTTGGACTATTGAGAATCGGTGCACCAGGTGATTGCACGCAGTCCGAGGTTCGTACCTCAAGACTGATATGTGCTGCACCTGTGTTTTCATGATAATCGAACCGCAGAGTATGATCCCCAGGACCGAGATCCTTGCGGGGGCAGTCATCTGATGTACCTTGCCATGTCTGAAATGGGCTGTTCATATCGTCAATCCAAAAAGTCGCTCCATCATCATGATTCACATGGAACCAATATGCGCCTCCACTAAAATTAAAAGTGCCTGTGAAACGACCCGTGAAATTATTCTCCGATGAGATACCCGCGCACGGAGAACCGTCACCCCAATCCTTGCTAAAACTGGGTCCACTAAAATTTTCAGGGCACTGGGAAGAACCACTCCAATTGTCATTTGGGAAATATTCTGCGTGCCATTGTCCTATCGGAGGAGGGCGATTCTGCACTTTGACCGATGACGTTTTGCTGCCGATGGAGTTGTCGTTCAAATTGGAATCATCGCCGGTAAAGGTATCGCTGATTCCTCCAAAGCCACCATTTTCGTACAGGATGGCTTTGACATTGCTGCCAACTTTTATTGATTCGGCGTCATCGTTGCCAACAGGGCTTAACTGACTCGCATCAGGATAATCACCAATACTCAAGTGCTTGCAGTTACCGCCATAACCTGTATTGGAGAAGAGAACAATTTCATTACTGCCAGCGCTAGTGTTGGAGCAGCTGCCGCCCCCACCTGGAGGCGTACCATTCCATTGGTAAATATAGTCAACCACATATGCGCCGAGTGCTCCGGAAGACAGAGTATGCTGACCACCATCCCAGGGATCGTTGATGTAATAGGTGCTACCGCTATAGCCTCTTATCACGACCATATGTTGAGGAGTTGTTCCGCTGTAATGAACGAAAGAGAGAAGTGGGCGACCAGCGTTTATTTCGTTCTGTATTATTTGCACATTTGCTGCGTCAATGCAGTTAGATTGAGCACAGTTGTTGTAATAAGATGAACCACGAGTCACCCCAGATGGGGCATAGGGTGAACCGCCCGGCATACCGTTATTACAATGCGGTGGATCGTTTAGTCCGCCGTACCTAGGACCGCCGTTGGGTCCGGAATTGAGATTGCTATTCAAACTGCGCGGGTTTGTGTAACTGGAGCTGTAATAGTTGTAGAGCATTGAGTAAGCTGTAGTCCAACATCCAATATTCCCAATAAAGCAGGAATCACAGGCGCTTGGATAGCCAGGGTCGGTCCAACCTAGACGGTCCGATTTCCACGTCCCATCATTTTGAGAAAAGGTCGGAACAGGCAATGGATTGCTGTAATTTACAGTTAATGGTTTGCTGTATTCAGGTGGAACTGGAAGTGATTGAACAATTGGAATTGGGACACTACCGGGATAGGTGCTACGCCACACCCATATGCAAAACTCTGGCGCGTAACCCGGCCCGGGCTGGTTTTCCAAGAATAAGGTTTTGCAACCACCCATTTTGATATGTAAATAGGTGGTTGGAGCTTTGAAATAGGTTTGGGCTGATAATAGCACACCCTCTTCGACGCTGACCAATTCCCAACCAAGTTTTGCAAGATTTTTTTGAGAATAGAAGTCAATGATGTCAGCAGATGGTTTAGTAGGAATGCCTTTGGACTTAAACAGGGTTCCAGGAAGGTTAAAGTAATTGACCCCTTGATCAATTGTGAAGGTCTTCTCTTCCGTCCCTATCCGCTCCCAAGTCAGTTTTGGATAGAGTGGGATTTCTTCTGTGTTTTGTGCGGCTGGGGTTGCCCACACGCGACTCGTGATCATTAGAGATATCAAAATTGCAAGCAAGAACCCAATCGCAGCAAGTGCGGCGGATTGTCCAAAAAGTATCTTTGACATGGACGGTCTCCTTAAAGGCATTCTAATCGCGTACTTTTGTCATCCCACTCTGAATCGCCACCAATTGTTCCACACGCTACAGATATTATGTGCTCCGCGTATGCGAACGCGCCCGTGTTACCTGCCCGCTTCGGGCTTGGGCATGGTCACGGCAGATACGATGATTGTTTGGTTTAGAGGTTTCTTGTGAGCCGGGTCTTGTTGTTGAACGCGGACTTGATCGTTGGTTACATTCGTACTATCATCCCAATCGAGATGATATCTGGAAACGCGGTTAGTGGCGACAGCAGTAGAAGCAAGAATTGAAGATGGATGTACGACAATGAGGTCTGTGTGCAGTTGAAGAATGCCCGCATCAACTTTCGCAGGCACAATATAAGATTGTGTGTTAGTCCTGGAATGGGGTAGAGGGAGAACAGGTTTACGTTGAAGGATGGCATCCGCGCGCGGCGCGCAGCGAACCCCATCACTGCGCGCCATCGCGAGGCGGAGCAAAACAAGATCCAAACTAACTAGATTGTCCAAGGCGGGTGCGATGCCGGATAGCACAATGCCTCCTTGATCAAAAAACAAACCCAGTTGACGGTTATCTTACATCGTCTCCGTGGTAGAGGAGTAACGATTGCGTAACAGTTTTTTGCGAGTGACTTGGTATGCCAGTTCACCCATTTAATCCCTCTTCACATCCACGATGCGGCGTTCTCGTCCACGACCCAACCCTGCTCCTCTGCAAACTCGATGAGCTCGTCTCGATAGGATGAAGAGACGACGTATGGATTCAATGCCTCTACGTCCGGATAGATGCCGATGGTGAATGTTCCGTCAAAACGCGCCCAGCCTGATTGCGGCGCGGTGTGACAAACGGACCGAATCATCCAGCGAGTGCTATTTGCGCTTGAATGCAATACAATTGCAACGCGGACGCGCGAGGCAGTGGATGTTGTGGGGAGCAATGCAGGTTCGGACTCGGGCATAATAAATAGGGTGACGACAACAACGCGACCAACAACTCCAAGCGCACATTGTCCTTGCGATTGGCTACACTTCGAGGAAATAGAAATGCGCGTCAATCAAATAATTTGTAGTATAGTAGATTTGATATTTCATGTGCGCACACGTACGCAAATAGTCTCACACCACTTGGGTCCCCCATGTTCCCAAAATTTTCTGATTCAAAAACTCTTTCGGACTTGATTGGTGATCTGCGGTCAAAAATATTTGTGCGTCAGGTTGATGCCAAGGCTTATTTTGAGATTGACCGCACGACCATTGGACGCTACGAAAATCCCGATGATCGAATGCAAGCGCCGCCCGGCTATGTGGCAGCGCTCGCAATTCTCCTCTGCGAAAGAGAAAATCAGACCTCGAACGCAGCATGGCAAAACGCGTTCCTCGCGGAAATCAATCGCGCGTTCGTTTCCGTTGGCGCGTCAGAAATAAATTCTTGGGATGAACTGACCGCGCTCTCGGAAAAATATCTCGCTCACCTCCGCGCACAAAAAGCGCGCGCCGCGCGCAACAATTCCAAATCGGTAGAGACTGCCGAACAAACCTCGCGCGGACGTTATCTGCCGCAAAAGCGTTACCGCATTTTGCACGGGCGCGCGCACGAACTCAATCAACTGCTCAAACTTTTATCCGATCGGCGCGGTCCGCCAATCGTGTTCGTCGAAGGTCCGCCGGGCAATGGCAAGACTGCGCTCGCGCGCGAACTCGCCGAACGGATTTTGAAACGTCCCAAATGGGCGGATGTCTTGTGGGTCAGTGCCGAAACGATGGGACATTTTTCTGCGGACGGAGCAAGCCCTCCATCGCTGACGCTCAAAGGAGTGGTTCAGCAGTTGAGCGATCAGGCGGAAATAAAAATGCGCGGGGCGTTTCAACTCGGCGAGCAAATCCAAATGCTGCGCTTGCGCTTTCGGCAGCGCAAATATCTGATCGTTCTGGATAATCTGGAAACCAGCGCGGAAGAAGAAACGATTGTCCACAATCTTTATGACATGGTGGGGCGCTCGCGCGTCTTGATTACGACGCGCAGCCGAAATCTTTCGCGACTAGGTTTGCGCGGCATCGCGTTGGATGGTCTATCGCCAAAAGGTATCGCGCAATATCTGAAACGCGAAGCCCCCAATTACGGCTTGCGGCTCGACACAATAAAAGGTCGGACGCTGGACCGCGTGTACGAGTCAACGTGGGGATCGCCGCTGCTGCTTTCATGGTTCCTGCAAGATGCGCGCACATTGTCGCTGGAAACGACGGTCAAATCCTTGACGGCGCGCTTTAGCGATTCCCATGATTCACGCGAACGGACGTATGCGGCTTTTTTCGTGAAACGCTGGCAGAATCTCTCGACGCCGGGAAAAAAGTTGTGGGTCTTGCTCGCGCTGTTAATCCCCGCAAGCGTCAGCCAAAAACATCTGGAGGCGCTGTCTCCACTGCCCCTGCGCGATTTTGATTTTGCATTCCGCGAACTCGTACGCGGCGGCATTGTTGAAATCACGATGAGTTTCTCGGAAGCAGAACAGCGTGTGAGTCTTCACCCGCTCGTCCGAAATTTTGTTACGCACGGATTAAAGGCACAGCGCTTGACGCCGCGTTGGTTGAAATCATTCTATCGCGGCGCGCTGGTCAACGCGTCGCGCAGTTGGGCTGCAATCTGTGGGCAGGACCGCAAAATTTTAGACAAGGCGGACGAACGGCGCACAGTGCTGCATCTCACGCACGAATGTTTGCGGCAGAAACAATTCAATGCCGTTGTGGTGTTGTACGAACCCGTCTCGACCGACCTTCATACGATGGGTTACTTGAATGAATATCAAGAGTTCGAGTTAGATTGCCTCGCGGCAGCCAAGCGACTTGGCAAGCAAAAACTTCAAGCGCAGATCCAGAGTGAATTGGGGTGGTTGGCGCTGACGCGCGAACAGTGGGACACTGCGCGAACATTGGTCGAATCGGCGCGCAAGTATTATGAAAGAACAAACAACGCCTTTTGGATTTTGGTCACACGGCGCTATCTTGCCACCATCGCGCTGGACAGCGGCGAATACAAAGCGGCGCGCACACAGTTCAAAGCATTGTTGAAACAAGTTCGTCAGATCGTCGCGGCGAGCGCGGAAATGCAAAAGCAGTTGGACCGACAGGAGGGTACCATCCACGACAGCTTGGGGATCGCGCTCGATGAGTTGGGCGAGTACGAAGCGAGCGAACGCGAATTGTTGCTGGGGTTGAAAATGACGCAGGCGGACCGACCCGAAGCCGCCGCGATCTCTCATTTGAATTTAGGAAAAATGTATTTGCATTGGCATAAATGGAAATTGTCCGGGGCGCATCTGGAGAAATCGTTCAAGGCAAGTCACGCGGGTCATTTTCATCGAACCGAAGCAGAGGCGTTGAAATTTCTTTCCCTTTTAGCAGACAAGCAAAGAGATCGGAAACAAGCCATTCGCCGCGCGCGGCAAGCGCAGCGCATTTATCAAACCCTGCAAGACACCAAAAATGCAGAGCTGATGTCAGCGCGCCTCAAAACATTGCGCGACAAACGCGCGTAACGCGAGGTCTATCCGCAACAAAATCACCGCCGCGTATACTCTACGCGGCGGCGATCATTTGTGCAGAGTACGCGCAATGATTCAGCGAATGTTACTCACCGCCGCGCCGATTCCTACCACGATCAGAATGCCAAACAAAATTGAAAAGACGAGCGCGATGCCAATGAGAATTCCAATTCCCAGCGCGATGGCGCCGATTGCGTGTCCGATGGAAAAATTTTGCGCGACGCTGGTCGCTTTGACATAGATGACCGCGCTCCATACCGCGATCAGAAATGTCAATAACGCATTCACGCTGCCGAACCAGCCCACGCCGCCCATCGTTCCAATCAACGCGAGCAAACTGGTGAGCGATGTAAAAATTTGCGGCGCCGCGGCGAGCGAGGTCAGCCCTAACATTTGTGCCATGCTGGCGCGTCCGCCGAGCAGACGCGATGAAAATTGAAAGAGCAGCCCCGCAAACAAGAGCCAGCCCGCCCAACCCCACTGGAATGGTGTAGCAAGCACATTTCCCACATACGTTGTAATTGCTCTCACAGGCCGCGCGATCTCGCCCGCGCGCGGCGGCAGCGCGGAAATTTCCAGGACCATCGAAACGCCTTCGCGAATGTACGCTTCCATCAGGTCTCGCGCTTCGGGCGTGCTGCGAAAATTGAAAAGAAAATTGTCAACAATTTGTTCTATCACTTGCTCTCTGTCGCGCGGGGGCGCCACTTCGCGTATCGCGCCGCCGAGCGATGCGAACAGTCCCGCGACCAACGCGGCGAATAAGAGTACGAGAAAGCCGCGCAGAAAAACGTCGGAGCGTTCGCGCAGCGCGACCATCGTTTTTTGATTCAGCGTCAGCGCGCCGACAAAATTTTCTTGGAAATTCATCTGTCGCTCCTTTGCATGATGGCAATACTGCTCAAGCCGATGATGCAGACGCTGAAAAAGAGAATGAGGAGGATCAACAGAACGATTGGAAAGAGCGCGCCCCACACGGCGCGACGCGTGGTCGTCTGGTAGGCGACGCGCACAGCGATCACGTTGCAGATGAATGTCCACAATGCGATTGTGATGCCGCTCACGCCGACAGCGGGAAAAAGGGTCAACACATTTAAAAAATATGGCGACGTAGCGAGCGCGAGCGGCGCAAGCAATTCGCTAAACGATGTCTGTGGATTCCAACCGCGCGCAATCAGATGGATGAGCGCGCCGTAAATCAACCAACCGATGATGAGACCGAGTGGTACGGTGAGTACGCCTAGCATGAGCGTTACAAAACTGGCGGTGTTGGTGGGGTAACCGACAAAGAACGAGCCGAATTGTTCCCACGATTGTTGAAAGCCGCGCTCGAATTGTTCGAGGGCGGATGGCGACAACGTTTCGTAAAACGGCATCGCTTGTAAATGCACCAGTACCGTATTCTTGATCGCGTCGAGCGAGGGCGAGGTTGCATACCGCAGTCCTGCGGAGAGGATGTGCGCGAGCGCGACCACGACGCCGATAAGCGCGATGTAGAGCAAGCCGCTGCCGAACGCATTTTTTTGATCGCGTTCGTACGCGTACGTTTCCGTTTTCAAAAACATCGCGCCGAGCCACAACTCGACGAAATGTCTGACTGGACCGCGCACACTCGCCGTAGTGGGCGCGCGGACTTGGGTCACTGATTCTTCACTCATAGCAGATTCTTCCTTTGCGTTGAATTATGAGTTTTTGAACGCGTCGAGTCACGCGCAATTTTTTTTGATAAACTATTCATTGCGCGCAGCGAAAGCCGATGTCGTTGCGCGCCTGGTCGGGCGGAAGCGACATGCGGATCATCAGGGGCATCGGTTCGGTTGCCCACGAACTGCCGCGCACAACTTTTGAACCGGTCGGTTGAGACGGACCAAAGACGTCCACCGGATACCCTTGCTGGTACGCGGTCGGGTCATACCAATTCGAGACCCATTCGCGGACGTTGCCGTTCATGTCGTACACATCGAATCCTTTGCTCACATCTCGACGTGGGTCGGTGCCGCCGAACGTGCCAATGGGCGCGGTCATCGCAAAGCCGTCATTCACATCATTGATCGAATGCGGCAGGGGACAACTCGCTTCGCAAAATGAGAGGGGCGAGCCGTGAAAGATCGCATTCCATTCGAATGCCATGCCGAAATCATTGCTCCAGCTGTAACGCCAATTATCAACGCCCCGCCCGGCGCGTTCCCATTCTGCTTCGTTCGGCAAGCGCCTGCCAATCCACGTGCAATACGCATTCGCTTGATTCCATGTCACGTTCACTACCGGATAATTTTCGCCATTCAACTTTTCTCCGGCTGCACTGCACGCGCCCGCGCGTACACACGCGTCGTACTGCGCGTTGGTGACTTCAAAGCGTTCGATAGCATACGTGCCCATCCTTACATCGTGCTGTGGGTGTTGATCGGGCGCGCCCTCATCGTTCGGGACACCCATTCGCAAAATGCCTTCTGGAATTAAAACAAGCTCTGTCGGCGTAAAAGATGAGGGTGGGGACGTACTCTGCGCGGTGGTTGGCACGGCAGTTGGCGCTACAGTCGGCACGATTGTCGGCACGATTGTTGGAGCGAGCGTTGGCGCAATTGTCGGAACGGGCGTTGTCGGTAGCGCCGTTGGTTGAGAGGTTGCCGTTGCTGGGACGCGTGTTGGAGGAACTTGTGTCGGTTCAAGGGTTGCGCTCGGTTCCGCCGTCAACGTTGGAAAGGGTGTGTTGGATGGGGCAGGAGTGGATGACGGAATGTTGGTTGCGGTTGCAGGCAAATTCGTCGCGACGACAACGAGCAGGTGCGTAGTTGGTGACGGCGGAGGCAGCGTCGTGGGCGCTGGCTGCGCGCACGCGGCGAGGGACAGCGCGAAACAGAAAAAGAAAAGCGAACGAATGCCGTTCGCTTTATTCATCGAAATTCGATTCATGTGCGCGATTGTAACAATGCCGAGAAAAAATGCAAGCCGAAACAGCGTTAGAAACTGCCGACCGCTTCAGGTTGTTCTTGATAAAACTTGAAGAGATCGTCAAAGCCGCCCAGCTTGAATACGTCCATCAATTTTGGCGAAACTCCGGCAAGCCGCACATCGCCGCGCCGCGTCCCCTTTTTCACTTGCTTGAGCGCGGAAATCAAAACGCGAAACGCGGCGCTGCTCATATATTCCGCTCCCGCCAAATCCACCACGATGCGGTAGCGCCCGGCGTCAATAATTTTTTGAATGGTGGCTTCGAATTCGGGCGCCGTACTCGAATCCACTCGCCCTGTTACTACGACAAGATCGACGCGTTTCAGTTGTTTAGCGTTGACTTGAAATGCCATACGGCGTACCTCCTAAATTTGGCGCAGTGCGCGTAAAGAATAGGTCGTGCGAGAATGCGCGAATTATAGCATAGCCATTCGCGCGCGGCAATGGTGATCTTCGCAGAGTCAAAACAGTCGTGCTTTGTGCGGCGAGCATGGTTCCCATTTCTTTAGGCGGCGATTTCCAATCGCCGAAAGTTCCGCATTGGGAATCGCCGCGTCCCTTCAGACGGCGATTTCCAATCGCTGAAGCGCCAAAAAATTCGCGTTCGAACGCGTTTGTTTGTTATCAAGCGAGCGCGGCTTGAAAATCCTATTGACACTCCAGAACACTTGTGTTACCCTTGCGCTGTTTTACGAGCAAACACCAAAAAGGTGTTCTCCCAAGGAGATTGCTGTCATGTTGGAGCAAAAAACGCGCACCCAACGCATCATTGAACGCTTACGCAATATGCGATCATCCAGTCCCGATATCGAAGCATCGGCGGTGGTGAGCGTGGATGGATTGACGATTGCATCGGATTTGCCTGCGACGACCGAAGAAGACCGCGTGTCAGCCATGTCTGCCGCGATGCTGTCGCTCGGCGAACGCATTGCGTCGGAATTGGGACGCGGAGGTCTTGACCAAGTGTATGTGCGCGGCACGGACGGTTATGTTTTACTGAACGCGGTAGGCGAAGAAGCGGTCCTCACCGTTCTCGCACGGCGCGACGCAAAATTGGGTTTGGTTTTTCTCGACACAAAACGCGCGGCGTCCGACCTCGCGACTATGGTATAATTGTTGATGTTGCCATGATGTATTCACGAAATGAAAAGGAAATCGGGTGACGTCAACGTGAGATTACGTCAACGACAGCGCACAGCCCTGTTCTTCACAATTTTGAATAACCAACTGCTGCGTTCGCAGAACGCCAAATCAGTTGGAAAGTAATTGTCTCTCTCAAACACGGAGTATCATCGCTCCGTGTTTTTGTTGGTCTCAAAACGACGATTGACAGCGAGCGTACATCATCCGTCGCCTGTCGCCCGTCGTCCGAACTTTTATGACACAATATATTTTTGTTACCGGCGGCGTCGCATCCTCGGTGGGCAAGGGCGTGACCGTTGCTTCCATCGGAAGAATCCTTAAAGCGCGCGGCGTGCGTGTGTCCGTACAAAAACTCGACCCGTACCTAAATGTGGATCCCGGCACCATGTCGCCCTATCAACACGGCGAGGTCTTTGTCACAGAAGATGGCGCGGAAACCGACCTCGATCTGGGACATTATGAGCGTTTCATTGACGAGAATCTTTCGCGCTACTCGAACGTCACAACGGGGCAAGTGTATTCCGAAGTGATCATGAAGGAGCGGCGCGGCGATTATCTCGGCGGCACGGTGCAAGTGATTCCGCATGTAACGAAAGAGATCAAACACCGCATCGCGCTCGCCGCGAAAGGGAGCAATCCCGATGTGCTGCTCGTCGAAGTTGGCGGCACGGTGGGCGACATCGAAGGACAGCCCTTTCTCGAAGCAATTCGCCAGATGCGTAAAGATGTGGGACGCGATAACGTGATGTACATTCATGTCACGCTCGTCCCCACCATCGGCGCGACGGGAGAATTGAAAACAAAACCGACGCAGCACAGCGTGCGCGATCTGCGCGCGCTGGGCATTCAACCCGACGCGATTGTTTTGCGCGCGGACGCGCCGATTGACAACGCGTTGCGCGAAAAGATCGCGTTGTTCACGGACGTTGAAAAACGCGCGGTCGTGCCGCTCACCACCGCGCAGACAATTTATCAAGTGCCCTTGATGTTGGAGACGGCGGGTTTGGGACAATTTATTTGTGAGCGCTTTGGGTTACCGTGCGCGGCAGATTTGTCGCAGTGGCAAGACTTGGTGGATCGGCTCCTCACGCCAAAAGAAAAATTACGCATCGGCATTGTCGGAAAATATGTCGAGCTGCCCGATGCCTACATGAGCGTCCGCGAAGCATTGGTCCATGCGACGCTGTTCCACAATCGCGATCTGGAGGTGGATTGGATTTTGTCCGAAGATTTGGAAAAAGATCGCGGCTTTGAACGCTTGAGCAAAGTGGATGGCATCGTCGTCCCCGGCGGTTTTGGCGATCGCGGCATCGAAGGCAAAATCCTTGCCGCAAAATACGCGCGCGTTCACAATCTGCCGTATCTCGGTTTGTGTTTGGGAATGCAGGTGATGTGCATCGAACTTGCGCGCCACGTTCTCGAAAGCGATGAAGCCAATTCGACCGAATTTGATCCGGGGACGCAATACCCGATCATTGATCTGATGGAAGACCAACGCAGTATCGCGGATTTGGGAGGGACGATGCGGCTCGGCGCGTATCCGTGCAACCTGGAGGCGGGAAGCAAAGCGCACGCCGCGTACGACACGGACATGATTACCGAACGGCATCGCCATCGTTTTGAATTCAACAACGCGTACCGCGAAATGTTGAGCGAAGCAGGTCTGCGCTATAGCGGACAATCGCCGGATGGAAATTTGGTCGAGATTGCGGAACTGCGCGAGCATCCCTTTATGCTCGGCAGCCAATTTCACCCGGAATTCAAATCGCGCCCCGAACGCCCGCATCCATTGTTCCGCGATTTTGTCAAAGCGACAATAGAATTTCCGCGCGATGGAAAACAAGAGAAACTGCTGTAGGGAGGTGGTGCGATAGTTTCTCTTGCACTACCGCGCTCTTGCACAATCGCACTATTGCGCTATCGCGCGAGCTTGCCTTTCCGAACAACCGTAATCGTCCCATCTTCGTCGAGTTCGACGCGCTTTAATGCCGCCAAGTCCGTGTCGGGGTCAATTTGATTTTTGCGGAGGGCGCGGCGCAAATCCGTTTCGCTGAGCAGTTCTTTTTTTAGATTGTCGTGCAGGATTTTGCCGTCTTGTATCAGGACGGTGGGTTCGCCTTCGACCATTCGGTCTAAACGCGGAAAATGAAAGGTGAGGTAAGCCAAGACAAAATTCGCCACTAATATCGTAGTGGCGCCAATAATGCCGCCGCTGATGGAATTGTCGTCACCAATCATTGCATTTTGGACGATATTGGAAATGATGAGCAGCACGATCAAGTCGAAGGGCGTCAATTCTCCGAGCTGCCGCTTGCCGAAAACTCGAAACGCGACGAGAAGAAAAATATAAATAATCAGCGGACGAACAATTTTTTCGAGCACGGGAATTTGTGGAACAAGAAAATCATTGCTGAATGTCATGATGACACCTCCGTACAAAATTATAGTCGCAAATCGCGCTGCGCGCGTGGCGGTTGAGCAATCAATGCGGACGTTCGTCACAGTCTGGACGTCCGCGCAACTATTCGCGCAGCAGAACCGCGCTTGATTTCTCTGCTTATTCGCGTACAATCTCCTCACAGAGAGTTCGCTTTCGGGCGTCCGCACAAGGATTTTGAAATATGAATCGTAATCATCGCATGTCGAAAAAAGATAAACTGAATTGGTTGGCGGATATTGCCGATGGACTGCGTCCATTGGATGCGCGCGCCTCCAAACTCGTCCTCCGTTTACTGGACGATCCGGACGCGCAGGTACGCGCCGAAGCCGTGTCGTGTTTGTGGCACACCGCTGACCCGATGTGGATCGAAGAACTGTTGACAAAATCGCAGCGCGATCCCGATTTGGATGTGCGCACGCGGGCGATCTCTACGCTCGGACATTACATTGTGGATGCCGAAATTGAATTGTTTAGCGATTTGGATAATGATGAACGCGCGTTGAGCGAAAGCGATATTCAACGCGTGGTGGATTTTCTCTTTGATACCGCACAAAACACACTCCTCTCTGTGGACGAACGCCGCTATTCAATTGAAGCATTGGCGTTTTTGGATGACCCCGAAGTGGATGAATTGATTCATTGGGCATATTCGCAAAACGACCCGCGTTATCGCGCCAGCGCGATTTTCGCCATGGGGCGCAGCGGCAATCTGCGCTGGTCAGACGAAGTGTTGATGGAGATGCACAGCGCGAATCGAGATGTGCAATACGAAGCCGTGCGCGCCGCCGGTGAATTGGGGCTGCAAGAGGCGACAGAGGATTTGATACGGTTGGTGCGCGGTCGCGGCGTTGAAAAGGCGCTGCGCTTGCGCGCTATCTATTCACTGGGCGAGGCGGGCGACGACCGCGCCTATCCCGTACTGGAAGAATTGTGTCACGCGCGCGATCGCGAAGTTCGTGAAGCGGCGCGCGAAGCAGCAGAAGAATGGTTGATGAGCTCGATGGCAGACCGCATTGAATTAGAACAGGATGAAGAAGCGATTTGGATGGAGCCGGAAGCGAGTCAGGTGAGTGGTTATCCGCGGAACATGTGGGACAATGTGATCGGAACGTTTTCGTTAAATTAAGTTTGCGCCTTTTGATCGGGAGCGACGGCAATCAAAATTTATGCGTGAATTTTGATTGCCGTCGCTCCTCCTTTTTTCTTTGGACGACAAGACTTCCGAATCCAAGCGCGAACGCTCGTTTGAACTCGAGCGCATTGTATTTTTCAGCGATGCTGTATTTGCAATTGCGATTACGTTGCTGGCGCTGGAATTGCGCGTACCCGATCTACCAATCGAAACTTCTGACGCGCTCCTCCGCGCGATCGTTTCCGAATGGCCCAAATTCTTGGCGTTCACGTTAAGTTTTTGGATCATTGCCCAGTATTGGGTTGCGCATCACCGCTACTTTCGACATATCTTTCATTATGATGTTGGTTTAATTTGGCTGAATCTATTGCTGCTTTTTTGGATTGTATTGATACCTTTCACTACATCCGTGTTGGGTGAATATGGCAATTTCACCTCTGCAATTTGGCTGTACGCCTTGAATTTGATTGCACTTGGATTGAGCAACGCATTGTTGTGGCGTCATGCAACGCAAAAGCATCGGCTCGGCGCGTCGGACCTCGATGAACTGACAATTCGTCAAATGCAACTGCGCGCGCTCTCTGTCTCGGTTGCAGCTGTCATTGTCATTCTTTTGACTTTTGTAGTGGATGGGTTTGCCACATTCGGCTTTTTGCTCATCTTTGTTTTTCAACGCCTCATCACCAAGCGCTATCCGAGTCACGCCAAGTAAATGCGCGGCACACGCGCCGAAATTGTTGTGACTGTTTCATAATTGTTCGTCCCCAACTGCGCGGCAACTTTTTCCGCGCTCAATTCTTCCTTCCCCTGTTTCCCGATCAGCACCACTTCATCGCCAAGCTTTGCTTCCGGAATTTCCGTCAGATCAATCATGGTTTGATCCATGCACACGCGTCCGATGATTGAGGCGCGCTGCCCGCGCACCAATACCTGTCCGTAATTCTTAGGCGCGCGTCGAAAGCTGTCGGCGTACCCGACCATCAACACGCCAACGCGCGTGTGGCGCTTCGTTTCGAACGTCGCGCCGTAACTCACAAAGCGTCCCGCCGGTACATCACGCACAAAGGCAAGCCGCGTTTTGAACGACAAAGCAGGTTCAAATTCCGTCGGGCGCGGTATGTCGTCCGAAGGGTGTAAGCCGTACAACAAGATGCCACTGCGCGCAAGATTCAAGCGCGGATGTTGATAATAGATCGCGCCCGGACTATTTGCGGCATGGCGGTATAAAAGCGTCAGTCCCGCCTGTTCCAAATCGTTCGCAACGCGCAAAAACGCATCTAACTGCTGATGGGTAAATGCTTCGCCCCAGCCCTCAATCCCGCGCGCGTTCGGATCATCCGCCACCGCGAAATGGGTGAGGATGCCTTCGACGATCAAATTTTTGTCGCCCGCAAATTCAAGAATTTCTTTTGCCGCGCTTGGGCTGTCGAATCCAAGACGCGTCATGCCCGTGTCAATTTTGACATGCACGCGCGCTGGTTTGTTCAAGCTCTTGGCAGCATCGAGAATGGGTTGCACGTATTCGCGCGCGGGAATGACAAGCGTCAAATCGTGTGCGATTGCATCGCGCGTCCATTCGGGCAGTGTCGGTCCAAGCACAAGAATCGGCGCGGTAATTCCCGCGTCGCGCAGCTCGAGCCCTTCGCCCGCCGCGTAGACGCCCAGCCAGCTTGCTCCACCGCGCAATGCGGCGCGCGCCGCTGCGAGCGCGCCGTGACCGTACCCGTTCGCTTTGACCATTGCCATCAGCTCGGTCTTGGTCCCGATTATTTTTTTGAGACGACGCGCGTTATTTTCAATCGCACGTGTGTTGATTTCGACCCATGTCGGACGAAGTGGAAGTGGATTCATTGAACAAGAAAAAAAACTGGAAGATCGCAAGACCTTCCAGTTCGTTTGTTATGGGGCTGGCACTGTTTTGCAGACGAGGTCGGTGTCGCCTCTTCCAACCATGCAGACTGTAAATTTGGTGGGATCCTTGCTGCCGCTGTTTTTCAGTTCCAAGATCGCATATTTGACAAAGCCCGCGATCAAACTCCTCGAATCGGTATTTGTGGCAGGGGCGCCGCCCTTACCGGTCCCGACGCCTTCGACATAGGCAGGAGCATCTTGACCATTCCAATAATACTTGACTGTCACTTTCCATTTGTTCTTGCCATTCTTTTGCACCTGCACTTCGCTCAGTGTATTTTGCCCTTCGGGGGTTGGTGTCGGTGTTGGCGCAGGATTATTCACTTTGACATTTACGGCAAGCTGATTCGATGTATTGTTGCAATACGCGATAAGGGTGTAGGTCGTTGAAGCTTGCGGCGAGACATAGATCTGCCCCGGTGTGGCGACCCCACTGTTGCCGTCAGGCGTCTTTAGCACCACAGAAGTCGCGTTTGCGACAAAGCCCCAACTCAAGAGACTCGATTGTCCCTTTTGAATCGTACTCGGGTTCGCGCTGAATCCATTGAACTGCGGCTTGCCACTGCAGCCGCCATTGACATTCACAGTTGTCGAAACGGAAGCTTGATTATTCCCGCAGTACGCGACGAGTGTATAAGTGGTTGTCTGTTTCGGTTTCACACTCCGCGAACCGGGCGACGCGACGCCTTCACTCTTGTCCGAGAGTTGCAAAAATACTGCGTTCGCATTTTGCACCAAGCCCCAATTCAGCGTGGTCTGTTGTCCTGACGTGATCGTTTGCGGATTTGCATAGAATCCGTTGAATCTTGGCGTGCCGTTGCAGCCCCCGCCGCCGCCATTTACATTGACAGTGACTTGGATCTGTGCGGGTACATTGTTGCAGTACGCGGTGAGAGTATAGGTCGTGGTCTGCGATGGTTGGACTTGGAGCGAACCGGGAGTGCCGACGCCTTGCGTTCCACCAGGCGATGTGAGAAACACGGCGCTTGCATTTTGGACAACGCCCCAGCTCAAGGTGGAAACTTGTCCCGCGTTGATCGTCGGCGGCGAAGCCACAAAGCCCGCAAAGATTGGCGTGCCATTGCAGCCGACAGGTGGAATTGGAGTCGGTGGAATGGCGGTGGGCGGTCGCGGCGTTGGCGCTCCGGGAATATTGATGACCACATCAAACTTGGTGCCAAAGAGAATCCCATTCGATGCTTGCAATTGCCAGACGCTTGAACGTTGCCCCGGCGTTGTCGGCGCAACCATCGTAATCGAGATGTTGATCACGTCGCCCGGATTCGCCGGTGAGATGGGCTGAGGCGATGATGCGCCAAATGTTTCTCCGCCGACAAAGACGGCATTGTAGCCGCCGCCCCACGTACATGTACCGGTATTTTGGATTGCCCACGTTTTGACGAAAGTTGCGCCGGGGGCGATCACCGTTCCATCAGGTATCGTGACATCGGCGATGAATGCTGACGCGAGCGTGCACGTAGTCGGCGCGCTGGTCGCAGGCGGTGGAGCGGGCGTAGCGGTGTTAACCAAAGGCGTTGCGGTCGGAATCGGCGTATCGTTGATGACCAGCGTCGCCGTCGCCTGCGCGACGGTTTGTGCGACGTTGAGTGTGATACTTGCTTCTCCGGTACCCAAACGCGCATTCGTCGCTCTGACGGTGAGGGTATGCGAACCGGTCGTGATCGCCGCCCACGTTTGAATGACCGAGAATTGTGATTGCGGCGCGCCGTTCGGAGTTGGACTATTTTGGACGGGCTGTCCATCCACGAGCAATTCCACCAAAACAATGCCCTCTGCGTCCGAAGAAGTTGAGCGCACTTGGACCTCGTCTCCGGCTTGAACGGTTGCATTGCTCAATGGGGTAATGATGATTACGTTTGGTTTGCCCGCGCCTGCGGAAGGTGTTGGTGTCGGCGTTTGCTGACACGCCGCAACAATCCCTCCTAAAGCAAGCACAAGGAATATGAAAAGCATTCTTTTCATTGCGCAACTCCTTTACTTGACGGGCTGACTATCGCACGCGAGTTCTTGCCCGCTCCGTCCGAGCATACACACGTCAATCGTGACCGCGCCTTTGCCCGTAAGATTGATGATAGCGTACTTGACATGATTTGGTTCGATCTTGGACTGCCCCGTGTTTGTCACCGGATCCGATTGCGAACTGACTCCGACTGCGCTCAAGCTGGCGGGTGCATCAGTGCCATCCCAAAAATAATTGATTGTCACTTTGTAATTATCGCCGTTCTTTTCTACTTGGATGCTGCGAATCTCATTTGGAGTTGAAGGGCTCGCAGTTGGTGGTGGCGGCGCATTTTGGACAGTAACTGTTGTCTGTGCTTGAACGGAATTGTTGTAACAGTATGCGATCAATGTGTAAGTTGTAGACTCCCCGGGCTGGACTTGTACTTGTCCGGGGGTTGCTACACCGCTATTGCCATTCGGCGTACTCAACACCACATTCGTTGCATTCGAGACCAGTCCCCAACTCAATGTCGTTATTTGCCCCGCTTGCACTGTGGCTGGATTTGCAAGAAAGGAAGAGATTTGCGGCGAGCCACTGCACACTGTAGGGACAGGCGTAAGGGGCAGCGGCGTTGGCGCGCCGGGCACTTGGATGGCAACATTGACGCGTGTTCCAAACAACGTCCCATTCGACGCTTGCAGCTGCCACACACCCACATAGCGTCCCGGCGCGGCGGGCGAAACCATTTCCAATGAAATATTTTGTGTCTGTCCGGCTGCGGCAAAGGGAATAGGCGCGGGGGATGGCGCTCCCAATTGCGAGCCGCTGATAAAGACAATCATGAAGCCCTCGCCCCAATCGCAAGTCCCCGAATTTTTGATTGCCCACGTTTTGACAAATGGACTGTTTGGCGCAATCACCGTGTCGTCCGGAAATGTCACATCAGAGATGTAGGTGGCATTAAGCGTACAACTTGGCGCCGCAGTGGCAGGGATAGTTGTTGGCGAAACGTTTGTTGGCGGGATGGGTGTGGGCTGCGCGTTGCCGTTGACATTGACAATGATCGAAGCATCGCCAGTATTGGCACGTGCATCTGTTGCACGAACTGTCAGGGTATGCTGCCCCGGCGCAGCTTGCCATTGCTGAATGACCGAATATTGAATTTGCGGTTGATCATTCGGCGTTGGGCTTGATTGTACAATCCGTCCATCTACGATCAATTCGACAAGTTTGACACCGTTTGGAGAGGTTGAAGTGGATGTAACCTGAACTTGCGCACCCTCTTCAAACGACGCGTTGCTCGCCGGAGACTTGATGATTACGACTGGAGCTGTATTTTGAGCGACAGTGGTAGCGGTGGGTAACGCGGTAGGCGTACTCGAGCCGCACCCAAAGAGCGCGACGAGTCCTGAAAAAACAAGTAGGGGCGTCAAAACGCGAATTAACCCTTTCACAAATCCCACTCCAATTTTGACCGGGCGCACATAGACAGCGGATGCATCCATTCTAAAGCACTTGGGTTTCAACGCAAATAACCATGCACCGAATGCATGGCAGTACACTATATAAACGAAGAGAATGGCACAATTGTTTCAAATTGAGCGCCGAACGGGAATTTGGTTTGAAACGGCGAAGCGGCGCTCTTCTTTTTATGTGCAAAAGGGGGCGGCGCAATTTTCATTTCGGGGCAGGGACGTTCTTGCAAGCGAGTTCCGTTCCTGAACTGCCGACGATGCACGAGGTCACATTGGTTGGCGGACTGGCATCCGACTTGATTTTGAGGTATTGGATCGCGTATTTGGCAAATCCCGCGATGAGCGCGGTGGTCGGCGCGTTAGTGACTTTTTGTCCATTGGTGTAGCCAATGCTTTGCACCACCGCAGGTGCGTCCTCACCGTTCCAATAATATTTGACTGTCACTTTGTACTGCGCGCTCTCTTTTGCCACTTGAATTTCGAGAATCGAATTCGGGTTGGCAGGTGGCGGAGTCGGTGTCGGCGGCGCGGCAGATTGTACTGTGATGGTCACTTGCGCTTGCGCGGTGTTGCCTTGGCACCACGCCGTCAGATAATATGTTGTAGTCTGTCCGGGCTGAACTGCAACTTGTCCGGGGCTGGCAACTCCGCTGCCCCCCTCAAACTGCGAACTTAGCTGTACGTAGGTTGCATTCAAGACCTGTCCCCACGCAAGGGTTGAGGATTGTCCCAACGTAACGGTTGAAGGATTCGCGCTAAACCCTTGCAGCACCGGTGTGCCGCTGCAAGTGGGTCCACTTTGCACATTCACTTGAATGGGCCACAGCTGTTCGTTCCCGCCGCAGACGCCAACGACATAATACGTTGTTGTTTGCGTAGGGTTCACTTGCTGCGCGCCCGGTGTGGCGATGCCTTGGCGGTGCCCGTTCGGAAATTGCAAGTATGCGGCGTTTGCATTTCCGACCAAGCCCCAATACAAGGTTGTGACCTGCCCCGAGAATATCGTCGCGGGATTTGCATACGCGTACTGAATCGTCGGCTGCCCAATGCAGCCCTGCGCGAGAGGCGCATCGAAAAGAATATTGTCGCGCGGCGGCAGCGCGGGCGCAGCAAGCACGCTGGATGCGAACGCCATTGCCCCGAGCGCTATGAAACAAGACAAGATCAACACAAAAATTTTACGCGCCCTCATCACGCCTCCTCGTTACGATATACGTTCCCGCTTGTTCAAATTATAAATCAACTGCAAACCGCGCAAAGTCAAATGTTCATCTATCTCGTCCACCACGCGCGTTTCGGACATGACCAGCGAAACCTGCTCACCCGTTGCAATCACTCGAGCTGGTTGTCCCAATTCTTTTTTGAAACGCGCCACCATGCCTTCGATCATGCTCACGTAACCATAGATCAAGCCCGCGCGCACCGCGTTGATTGTATTTTTTCCAATCGGCGAACTCGACTCGGGTGGCGCGAGCTCGACGCGCAGCAACTGCGCGGCAGAACGAAACAACGCGTCCGCGCTGATATTCAAGCCGGGCGCAATCGCCGAACCAACGTATTCGCCTTGAGAGTTGACGGCATCGAAAATGGTGATCGGCGAAAAATCAATGATGATTGCGGGCGCGCCGTGCAATGTCTTTGCCGCCAACGCGTTCGCCACGCGGTCCGCGCCAACTTCGCGCGGATTATCGGTCCGAATTTTGATTCCCGTTTTGACGCCAGCCGTTACGACGAGCGGCGTCCAGCCGTACTGCGCGCGACACAATTCGGTGAACGTCGGAATCATTGGCGGCACCGACGAAGCGATCACGCCGCCCTCAAATTCGAACGCGTCGGTTGTTTGCTGCAAGCGTTCGGACTGTCGTTGTAATGTGTTGAGCAAAACGGTGTATTCGTCGGGGGTGCCTTCGACGCGCGTGGAAATCCGCCACGACGCCCGCAGTGTATCTTTGTCGAAAACGCCGATGTTGATATGTTGGTTGCCGATGTCAAAAACAAGGATGGAAGGCATATTGACCGCGCTCAGATCAAGTCCAAGCCCTAATTCCGCCCAAACTGCGCGCCTGTTTGACGCCGCGCACAATCGCCTCTGCGACACACTCCGCCGCCGCATGTCCGAGCATCGTCAAATCCCCCGCGCCGCGCGCGCCGGTTGCGAGGACGAACAGCGTATCTCCATCGAACAAGGTGTGTGACGGGCGCGTTGCGCGGGCGATGCCGTCATGCGCCATCATCGCCACCAAGTTCGCGTGTTCTACGCTCAAAGTCGCATTGGTCATTATCACGCCAATAGTTGTGTTGTTTGCGGCAAGAGGCATTGGCTTGTTACCGCCGAGTAAAAACGCGCTGCTGTCCAGCCAGCTGCCGTCGGAGTTGCGCGTGCCGCCGACAATTTGCCCATTTGCCGGATCAACAACATCACCCACTGCGTTCACCGCGACGATTGCGCCGACTGTAATTTCATCCGCCAACGCGCGTTCACTGTAACCGATGCCACCTTTGGTGGCAAGTTCGATGTCCAATAATTTGCCGACGGTTGCGCCCGTTCCCGCTCCAACACTGCCTTCGACAATTTCATCGCTCGCGTGCAAACATGCCGCGTACGCATTTTCGGCGGTGGGGCGTACGTTTGGATTTCCAACCGTTAGGTCGAACAGAATCGCGCCCGCGACAATTGGCACGTGCGCAACGCCCACATCATAACCAATTTCACGCTCCTCCAAAAAGCGCATCACTCCAGCAATCGTGTCCAAGCCGAACGCGCTGCCGCCGGACAAAACAATGGCGTGCGCGCGCTCAATCGCGCGACCTGTGGCGAGTGATTCTGTGCCGAGCGTGCCGGGTGCCGGACCGCGCACATCCACGCCGCCGATTGCACCTTTCGCTGGCGCAAGAATCACAGTGCAGCCCGTCACATTTTCAAAATCGGAATAATGTCCGATACGAAATCCTTGAATCATTTTACTTGTTTCCTTTTTGCGTTACGCATATAATCAAGTGCGTGAACGAGTCCTTTTTGTTTTTGATTGCGATTCCGCTGAGCTTTTTTCTCGTTATTTTGCTCTTTATGACACGCGAGTTTGGTGCGAGCCAAGAGGTTTTGGCAGAGGAACACGCGCCTGAACTCGCGATTGCGTTGAGCAAACAAGACGCGACAGAGTCAGTTGCGGCAACTGCGGCGCACATTGTCGAACCAGAACACGCCGTGTCAGTATCGCCAAGTGATGCGGCAGAGGCGCCTGCGTCTGCAGTTGCAAAAGAAATTCTCACAAAAGCAAAGGTCGAGGGAACGCCTCTTGTTACAGCAGCAGCCGTTTCCGATTCGCTCCCCGTTACACCAATCTCTTCAAGCCAAGAACCAACAACCCCACCCGAACGCCCTGTTGATACCGAGATACAGCCAACCGAAAAAGTTAGCGAGGTGGATGCGCCAGCCGCCGCGCCAGCACTTGATGCCAAAACAAGCTCGGAAAATTCAGAAATCGAATCGCTTTATCCCGATGAAGAGGAACCGATTCTCCCCGAAGGACCGCTCGAATTCCCCGCAAAAGGTTCTCCCAAGTATACGTTCGATTATCGCGGACGCTTGTGGGTGGAAAAAAAGCGCAAGGGTTTTTTCCGTCAATTGCGCCGCCCCCAGATTCCGCCCGACGAACCGTCAAGCACCTCTAGCCACTAATCAAATTGGGAAACAGCGTTGTGGCGATCAACGCCGCGGTCAGCACAATTAAAACAATTGTAATGCCCCAGCCAAGCGCGTTCACGATGGGCGAATTGGTGTGCGTGCCCATCAGACGTTTGTTGTTGGCAAGCTTGAGCATCAAGATCAAAAGAACGGGCAAAAGAATCCCGTTGAGCAAATAAACGTACACAAAGATTTCGAACAACGGCAGTCCCGGAATCAGTGCCACGATCGCGCCGATGATGATCAGCGCGGTAAAGATGCCGTAAAAAATCCGCGCATCGCTCCGTTCTTGATTCAACCCGCGCTCCCAGCCGAACGCTTCACAAATCGCATAGGTGGTCGAAAGGGGCAGGATGCACGCCGCAAGAAATGACGCGCCGAGCAGCCCAATTCCAAACAGAGCTTGTGCGAGCGGACCGGCGATGGGTTCCAACGCTTTTGCCGCTTGTTCTGCGGATTCGATGGTTGTAATTCCATTTACGTGCAAGGTTGCGGCTGTCGCGACGATGATAAAGTACGCAAACATGCCGCTCAAGATGACACCAATCATTGTTTCCCAATAAACAAAACCGTACTCTTCGGGCTTGGTGCCCTTGTCAATGGTTGTTGCCGACAGCGTAAATTGCATATAGGGGCTGATTGTGGTGCCAATAACCGCGATCAAAAGTAAAATGTAATCGCGATCCGCCTGAACACTTGGAATGACTGTGCCGCGCGCGACTTGTACCCAATCCGGCTGCGCGAGAAATGCAGCCAAGATGTAGACACCTAGAACGGCAGAAAGCGCGAGAAAAATTTTTTCGGCAGCGCGATAGCTGCCGCGTGTAACGATGAGCCAAACCACAACCGCAGAGAGCGGCACGCTGAAATAGCGATTGATGCCAAACAATTCGCTTGCGACGGCGATGCCCACGAATTCGGAAATGGTGACGGCACCATTCGCGATGAACAAGGTCAGCATAGCAAAGGTGGTCGTGCGGACGCCGAACTCTTCGCGAATCAAGTCCGCGAGTCCTTTGCCGGTAAAGACTGCAAGGCGCGCAGCCATTTCTTGTACGACGGCGAGCGCGATGATAATAATAATGAGCGCCCATAACATTTCATAGCCGTATTTTGCGCCGACGATAGAGTAGGTGCCGATGCCGCCGGCATCATCGCCTGCAATGGCGGAGACGAGACCGGGACCGAGGATCGCGAGGAACGCGAGCAAGGGGACGCGCGGCAGCGCGCGCCGCCTAAAGGAGGCGCGTCGCGGAAGTAGCCGTTGAAGCGCGGTCCGCAACTGCATCGCGTAAAAAGCTGATTGAGAATAATTTCCGAGAACCGTTATGCTCAATCAGCGAAAGAGACGGGGTAACTTGACTTTCCATTCCTGCGGTAAAATCATTTCGAGCGCGTCGTCAGCGGTGACAATGCCTTGCAGTTGATTGTCCTCGTTGACGACAGGGATGGCGAGTAAATTGTATTTTGAGATTTCTTCCAAGACTTTATTGCGTGGCGTGTGCAGCTCTACATAGATTGGATCGGCGTGCATAATTTTTTCAATCGGCAGCGCGGGGTCTGCCAAGACCATATCGCTCAGCGAACAAACGCCGAGTAGTTTTTCGTCGCTGGCTAAAATGTAAACGTAATAAATCGTTTCCGCTTCTTTGGCTTCGGGGTCGCTGCGCAGTCGTTCCAATGCTTCGCCCACGGTCAGCCCGGGCGGCACCCAAACATAATTCGTCGTCATTAATCCGCCCGCCGTGTCCTCTTCATGCGCCAACAATTCTTGAACATCTTCACGCTCTTCTTGATCCATCAAGTTCAAAACAGCTTGACGTTTTTCAGGTTCGAGTTCATTCAACAAATCCGCCGCTTCATCCGGTTCCATTTCTTCGACGATATCCGCCGCGCGTTCTTCGGAAAACGAGTCCAAGACTGCCGCTTGAAATTCAGTCTCAAGTTCCATCAAAGTGTCTGCAATTTTTTCGTCGCCCAAATCTTGAATCAAGTTGCCCGCGATGCGCGGACCCACATCTTCTAAAATTTCGGCAATGTCCGCCGGATGCAGTTCATTCAAATTTTGACGCGGCACTTTGACGCGCACGCCCTTTTCCGGCAAAAAGGAGAGGTCTGACCACGAAACCGAGTTGTTTGGAATCTGCCGGTGAAAGCGTTCGACCACCCGTTCGGCAAGATCCTCCATCCCGAGCCGTCGCAAAAGGCCGCGTCCACCGATGTCCACATTGATCAAGCGGTAATCACTGCCGATGCGTCCAAGTTCCAAATCGTTCACGCGCACCATTCGATGGTCTTCGACATCAATCACCTGTTTGTCCATCACATCGCGCGCGAGATAAATTTCGTGACCATTCTCGTGATACGTTTGCGGCTGTGTTTGCAAAACGATGATATTGCCCGCCAAATCTTCGGTCCCGCGCCACGCCAGCAGGTTTGCTTCTTTGTTGCCATTCTGCAGCGCCAGCGCGACGACGCGCGGATATTCCGATTTCTCTTCGGGCAGAATGAGCAAATCGTTTAATCGTCCCAATGTTTGGCCGCGATGATCACGCACCGCGCGCCCGAGCAGTCCAGATAAATATGCCATCGTCGCGCAACCGGCGTCATTTTACTCCGCAAGAATGAAAAGGCAAGGGGGAAAAATTCATCTGCAGAATGGCGAATTTTCGTTTATACTTTTTAGCTAAATCCGTCTATACTTTGTGTTGTGCGCGTACGGATAACCGCAATGTCTGACATTTTCCATTTCAAAGGGTTCATTCGCGATGTACGCTATCAAGCGCATCTCGGTGCCTTGCTCTCCAACTATCCAATTGACGATTTTGACGTCAATGCCGCCAAGTCGTTCGGACAAATCGAATTTCCTACGGGGCAAATCGGATACTCAAAATGGGTATCGCCAAAACGCACGCGCAGTTATCCCTTTGAACGACTTTATAACATTTTCAATTCGCCAATGCGGTTGACAGTAATTCCAATCCTGAAAGATGAGGGTTTGGATGGCGATTTGGATCGTATCCAGTACTCGACAGTTTCTTGGATGAATCTACTAAACATCTACATTGTGTTAGGCTATTATACGGATGCCAGAAAGAATTTGAGTTTGTCGCAACGGCATCGCGATAAATTGACTGGGCAAAAACTTGATGCAGCACTCGTAAGGTCACAGATGCTGGAGATCGGTCAATATAAACAAAGTGCGTTGCATTGGAATCGAAGTCTCATCGAAGACCGATTCGTGGAAATTTATCAAAGTGCGTTGGACGCGTATGAGCGAATCTCTAAACAATCGGGTGTCCAAGTGCATGATCAGTCTGGGCAGCAAACATATCTAAAAAAATTGATGCAAGATTTTCGGCGATTCAAGGATATCTCTTTACGTGGATCACAAGGTGCCGCGTTGCGTGAGACCAAAACTTTGCACGGACTAGAGTACCTGACAGACGGTGGCAAAGCGACGTTTGAAATCGAGAATTATTTGGGTGGAGTGTATTATCTGACTGCAGATGAGATTCTTCAGGAAGATGATAAATATGTAATTCAAGAATCTAAAAATGCAACGCTTGCTTTTTTGCCATCTGTTGCAGACATCAAAGACGGATTGTTTAAATTGATTCTTTTTTCTAATTTGGACTCGTTGACGCTTGATGGTAAACGCGTGCAATTCAAGACTCGACTCAAACTTACTGGCAGAGATATACGTGGCTCAATCCGACTTCCATGCTCAGATCGTCCATTAAAAAACTTTATGGATGCAAATGCACCAGGAATCAGAAAACGTCAGCAGGCAGTACTGGAAAAGCTAAATTGGGAGGCAAGAAACAACAAAAATCTTGAAGTTGAAGTCGAGAGAAATCAATAGCATGTCACTCATTGTAAGCCCCCTCCGCTACCCTGGTGGAAAATCGCGCGCTCTGCAAAAAATCGTGCAGCAGCTGCCCGCGCATTTTTCGGAATACCGTGAGCCATTTGTCGGTGGAGGTTCGGTGTTTGTTTATTTGCGTCAAAAATTTCCGCACGTGAAAATGTGGATCAACGACCTGAACTTTGAATTATTTTGCTTTTGGAAAGAGGCACAGCGCGACGCAAAACAACTGGCATTCGCCATACAACAGGTCAAAGACAAGACGGAGAACGGACGTGTTTTGTTCGAGACGCTGCGCGGACAGGCGGGTACCGCACTTTCTGATTTTGAACGCGCGGTGCGGTTTTTTGTCCTTAATCGCATTTCATTTTCTGGCACAGTAGATTCAGGCGGTTATTCAGAAGGCGCTTTTCGTGGGCGTTTCACCGATTCCTCCATTGCACGGGTGCGTGAACTTGGGGCGCTGTTGCAAGACGTAAAAATTACACACAAAGATTACACGCATCTACTTCGCGCACGAGGTAGGGATGTGTTTTTGTTTCTCGATCCTCCGTATTTGACCGCCACAAAATCACGCTTGTATGGCTTGAATGGGACATTGCATACATCGTTCGACCATCAACAATTTGCGCGTGAAATGCGCCAGTGCGTTCATTCGTGGCTGATAACGTACGACGACTCGCCGGAAATACGCGCGAACTTTGCTTTCGCCTTCCAGGACGAATGGCAATTGCAATATGGGATGAACAATTACAAACGCGCTTTTGCTGCCAAGGGGAAAGAATTATTTATCACGAATTACGCGCAGCAGCCGCGTCGTGTGCAACAGCTTGCCCTCTTGGAAGCCAAGCCCAAATATCGAACCCTCAAATCAACACCCAAGTAGGGTAGGAGCGCTTTGCCCGAAGGGCGGGGCTGGGTCAAAATTCCCCTTTGACAGACGCGACAAAATCGAATTTTTGTGGTATAGTGCGCGTGTAACCCGACGACTTTCGCACCCGGCGTTGTGACGCAAACGTGCAGAAAGGAGCTTTTTATGTACAAACGTATTGTCCTCTTGGCGAGCATCCTGCTTGCGCTTGTTTTCACTGGCATCCTCCTAACCCCTTCCGCGAACGCGGGGCCGCCTCAACAAACAGGCGTTTTCCAAACGCTCTATTTCAATTTCTTTGACGCGGGTGGGCGGCAATGTCCCGATGCCCAAGCTTCGTACATCACCAGTGATACGGAAATTTTCAAGTACTGGCCCGAAGGCACGTCACCGGTTCCCGGAATTATCAACACCACCAATTACATGGTGTGTTGGCGGGGCAGCGTGTATTTCCCGACCGCGGGAACGTATACAGTGTACACTCTGAACGATGACGGGATGAATGTTTGGGTAAATGGAAACATTGCCATGAACGCGTGGTTCAATCAGGGTCCCACGTGGCATCAAGGCGATTTCAATATCCCTGCCCCGGGGTACTATAGCTTTGAAGTCAAATACTATAACGCGCCGAACGCGGGCGTCGCGTGTGTGTCGTGGGCGCAAAAAGGACAGCCGTACGCGTGGCGTTGTCCCTTCCCGCCCGCGCCTGTACAACCCACTCCGCCGCCTCCAACAGTTGTCCCGCCGCCTTGCTGCGTCCCACCGCCTTGCCAATGGTGGCAAAACTGTTGGAACCCACCACCGCAACCTCCGCCTCCTCCGCCGCAAACATCGTGTTGGTATCGCATCCGCTATGGCGACACGCTCTACAGCATCGCCTGGCGCTTTGGGGTGACCACCTGGCAATTACAGCAGTGGAATAACATACAAAATCCAAATTTGATTTATGCCGGAATGGTCATCAAAGTCTGTCCGTGGTAAAAGCAGAAACCCTTCGAGGTTGGAAAATCTCGAAGGGTTTTTTTCGCACATCGGAACATGCGCGTATAAAATAGCGTCTGGAAAGTAATTCCTCATGCGCCATCGAATCCGATCTGTTTCGAGAATTTTTTTCTCGCTCCTCTTTGCCGTTTTATTTTTTGCCAATCCCATTCCCTCCGCACACGCGCAAATTCCATTTACGGGATTTCAAGCCACCTATTATCAAGGACGAAATCTTCAAGGCAAGCCCATTCTCACACGCCTTGAACCCGCGGTCAATTGGGCGTACGAAGCGGGCGGTTCCCCCGCGCCGGGCGTCGTGCCTTCCACCGATTTTTCAACGCGTTGGGAAGGTTGGTACGCACTCGACCGGGCAGGCGCGTGGACATTCACCTATACGTCAGATGACGGCGGGCGCGTGTGGATTGATAATGAACTCGTGATTGATATGTGGTACGATCACATGCCGCTCACGCGCGCCGTAACCAAAGAATTTGCGCCCGGCTTTCATCTTGTCCGTGTCGAATACTTTCAGAATAGCGGTGGGATGACCTCACAACTCACCATTACGCCCCCGGGCGCGTTTCCCGATTGGATGGGTGAATATTTTGACAATCCGTACTTGCTCGGGCAGCCGAGTTACCGCGTAAACGACACAGAGATCAATTTCAATTGGGGCAGCGGCAGTCCCGATGCGCGTATTCCTTCCGAAAATTTTTCCGTACGATGGTCGCGCCTGTACAACTTTGCCAGAGGAAATTATAACTTTAGCGCAACCGCCGATGATGGAATTCGCGTATGGGTTGGCGATACGCTGGCAATTGACGGCTGGGTGCCGCAGCAAGCGCGGACGTACACGAACACGTTGTTCTTGGATGGAACATATCCCGTGCGCGTAGAATATTTTGAGCAAGGCGGTCAAGCCCTCGTCAACCTTTTTTTCAAGCCGACGAATGCTCCCGCGCCCTCGACCGCAAACGAGACGTGGCGCGGCGAATTTTTCGACAACACGCATCTCATTCCGCCCGCCAAGTGCGAACAGGCGGCAGCGCAAATAAACTTTAATTGGGGCGGAGCTTCGCCCGGCTGTGAAATTGGAGGGCAACTTTTTTCGGCGCGTTGGACTGCCGTGCGCAATACGCTCGCAACCGGTTTTTACACCGTACAGCTGGACGTGGATGATGGCGCGCGTATTTTTGTGGACGATACATTGATTCTCGACGCGTGGCGCGAACAAGCGCCGACAAAATATGCGGCGACGTTTTATCTGAACGCGGGCGTACACGAATGGCGCGTTGAATACTTTCAGGGCGTCGGCGGCGCGCAGCTTAGACTCGAAGTTATACCCGGCGTCACGCCGCCTGTTGCGAGTACAACTTTCAATCCAACTCACTAACCAAAATCGTTTGAGATGCGATGAAATATTCACCGCGTTAATTGTAAATCGTAAATCTGTGACAAGTGTGGTAAAATCAGCTCCGTTCCGCTCAACGAGCGTTTCTCCCACATTCACTGCTGATGGCTGATCAAGAATTTCAACCATTCCATTCACTTCCTTCACGACGAAAGAAAACTGCGCCTTCTCAACAACAGATGCCGCCGGCGCCTCCGCCTCCCGAGATGACGCCCGAAGCGCGCATTGAATTGCGCCGCGCCCGCCGCGTCCAAAAACGCGCGCGCGCGAAAATCGGCGCGCCGATCCTTGTGCTGGCGGTTGTGGCATTGCTGACGCTTGGCATCTTTTTTGGATACCAAATGTATCTGCGCGGTCGCGCGGTGCCGGGCGTGCGCGTCCTGGGCGAAGACATTGGCGGGATGACGCGCGCCCAAGCGGACGAACGCATCCGCGAAAAATTGGGCGACCCCAATGTTTTGTTGGAACGCTTTGGCGGCGAACAAATCGTTTTGCGCGATGGCGCGAACGTCTATCGCGCGTGGCCCTGGGAATTGGGCTTTCGCAGCGATTTGAAACCGGCGCTTGATGTTGCCTTTCAAGTTGGACACGGCAGCGATTTCACGCTCGCCTTGATCGAACAAGCGCGCGCTTTGACGCTCGGCGCGGATGTGAACGCCTCTGCCGCGTTTGATGACACGATTGCAAAACAATATGTCAGTGTGTTGGCATCGCAGATAGATCGCCCGCCGCGTGATGCTTCCTATCGGCTCGAAGGAATGCAGCTGGTCGAATCGCCCGCGCAGGCGGGACGGCGACTGAACGGTGACGAGACTTTCCGACGCATCAAACAATTCGCGGCGAGCCCATCCGGTGATGTGGCGCTGCCGATTGAAGATTTAGCGCCGCACGCTGTTGACGCAAAACAGGCGCAAGCGCAAATCAACGCGTTTCTCGCCGCGCCATTGGTCTTGCAATTTCAAGAACGCGCGTGGGCAATTGACCAAGCGGCGCTTGCACAAATGTTGACCTTGCAGCCGACATCGAACGCGGACGGCTCACAAAGTTACAAAGCTGTGCTGAACGAAACGGCGATTCGCGCAAAAGTGGAAACGTTGGCGCGCGAGATCAATCAATCGCCGCGCGACGCGCGTTTTCATTTCAATGAAGGGACTCTGACGCCGACGGTGATGAGCCAAGAGGGGCGAACGCTGGACATTGACGCGACGATGCAGGCGATTGCGTTAAAATTTCAGCAAGCGACCGCACAAAATCGCGTAGCGGGCAACGCGGCGCCCGTATCGTCAATCAACGCCCTGCGCGCCAATACCATCGAACTTGCCGTCGCGGTGACAAAACCGCAAGTGGATACGCGCGATGCCGACAAATTGGGCATCAGGGAGTTGGTTTCGAGCGGCACAAGCCAATTTCGCGGCTCGATTGCCAATCGGATTATCAATATCAAAACGGCGCAAGCCTCTTTCGATGGCGTCGTGATTCCGCCGGGCGCGACTTTTTCGTTTATCAAGTACCTGACGGAAATTGTCGAAGCGAATGGCTATGAAGACGCGTACGTGATTTTTGGCGACCGCACGGTGTTGGGACCGGGCGGGGGAGTATGCCAAGTTTCGACGACAATGTTCCGCGCCGCGTTTTTTGCCGGATTCCCGATCACCGAGCGTTGGGAACACGCGTACCGCGTCGGTTATTACGAGCCGCCCAAAGGCTTGGACGCGGCGGTGTTTGTTCCCAGCGCGGATATGAAATTTGTGAACGACACGCCGAATTATATTTTGATCGAACCTGTGCTTGACGCCAAGAACCTGCGCCTCACATTTAATTTTTACGGTACTAAACCGAACGGGCGCGAGGTCAAAATGACCGAGCCCGAAGTCTCAAACAAAGTGCCGCATCCCCCGACAAAGTACATTGACGACCCGAATCTCGCGCGCGGCAAAACGAAACAGATTGACTTTGCAGTGGATGGTGAAGATGTGGTGTTGTATCGCGAAATTTATCAGAACGGACAGCTCGTCACGCGCGAAAAATTCAAGAGCCATTATGATCCATGGCAAGCGGTGTATTTAAGAGGAACGAAATAAAAAAGAGCGGCAGTGTCAATGCACTGCCGCTCTCGCTATTTAGCGCGCAACGTTTCTTTGACGAGTCCCAAACTTTTACGCAATAGTTTTGGATTTCCCGCGAGCGCTAACAGTGTCCAACTGCTCACAAAATTGGATGCCATCGCTTCGCCGAATTGCTGCGCCGTCAAATGATCGAGCAATTCAATTCCCTCATCCCACTGCGCGTCGTTCCAACCCGCAATGCG
Organism: Chloroflexota bacterium; assembly: GCA_004295045.1. Lineage (GTDB taxonomy): Bacteria > Chloroflexota > Anaerolineae > UBA4142 > SHND01 > SHND01. The sequence goes on from SHND01000025.1 coordinate 58,614, forward strand.
CTTGTTGATGAGCGCGGCGATACGTAAATTTTTGCCATACTGTTTTCGCCACTGCTGTTCGTAACGCGCGAGAAAATTTTCGGAAACATCATTCGCGTTTAATGCTTCCGCCGCGATTTGACCCGCCATCATTCCGCCGCGCATCGCCCAACGAATTCCTTCGCCCAACAACGCCGAAGGTTGTCCCGCCGCGTCACCGACTGCCAAAATTCCGCTGCCCACAAATTTTTTCGCCAAACCGTCAGAGGGAATCAAACCATAGTGATATTCGAGCGGCTGCGCACCGCGCAAATTGATGTTAAAGGCGTGGGCGTTTTCGACGAACTTGTCCAAATAATCGCGCGGATTTTCTTTCGAGTCGCCGTGAATGATGCCCACGCCAACACGCACGCGATGATTGCCATACGGCGCCGTCCACGCATAACCCGCCGGCGCGAACGCGCTGCCCACGATGCCCACCGTCTCGCTTTCCTCATAGTGCGGCGCGTACATGTCGTATTCTGCGCCGACGCCGAAGCGGTTAAAACCCGCGTGAATTCCCGCGCGTTTCGAGAGCGTCGCGCGATAGCCGGTTGCATCAATCGTCAATCGCGCGCGGATGAGTAATTCGTCGCCGCGGACATCTTTGGCGTGGACTCCCGCGACCATTCCATTTTCAATCAGCACATCCGTTGCAGTTGTGCTCATACGGAGTATTGCGCCCGCGTCAATTGCGCGTTCGGCAAGAAACTGAAACACCGCGCGCACATTCAAAATACACGCAAAGGGCGGATCGTACTCGCGCGCGACGACGCGATGCGCTGAATGCATCCGCCCGCGTTTTAACGGATGATAGAGCTGCGGCGGAATGTCCAACTCTACCGCGTCGCGGATAAACGTTCCGCCGGTGGTGCGCGTGGGCGAACCAATCTCGGCGTTCGCTTCGAGAATCAAAACGCGCGCGCCGCGTTCGGCTAAAATTTTGGCGGCGGACAATCCACCGGGTCCGCCGCCAACAATTACAACATCAACTTCAAGTGATGAATTCATCAGTTCCTTCCGCGAACTTGTTGTGCCGCCTTTTTCCAAAAATAGCGCGGCGCTTGGCGCAGGGATTTGCCCACGACCGTCTGATAGTCCATGTTGGCGTGTGTGAGTTCCTCTGTGAAAAGTTGAAGCGGCTTGGCTTGGTTATACAATTTCAAGAGGGTGACAGGCATACGATAAAAGACGCGCCCCAGCCCCCGCGCGTAGCGGTAATCGCGCGTAAATTCTTTTTGAATTTGGACGGTGTATTCTGAAAATTCCAAGTTGCCTTTACTAAACCCGCGCACGATGTGCTGCGCCGCGAGTCCGCCGCTTTTGATTGCGGCGTAAATCCCCTCGCCCGAAATGGGATCAACGAGATTTGCCGCGTCGCCAACCAACACAACACGTTCTGCGCTCACCGGCCGCGACGTGCCCCCAAGCGGCAAGGTGTGTCCGTGTAACGCGATGTGTTTCGCATTGTGCAGCGTTGGTTCGGAGGCGATGAATTGTTTCAAGAGTTCGCGCAAATTCAATTTTTGCGCGGCGTGTACGAACGCGCCGACTCCCACCGAGAGATGTTCCGCTTTCGGAAAAATCCACGCATAGCCCCACGGCACCGCGCCAAAATCCAAATGCCACGCGCCGCGCCAATGCGCAATGGCTGTGTCCGCAAGTTCCATCTCTGCTTCCAATGCCGCCGCAATTTTTCGATCGTGGTGCAATCCTGCCGCGCGCGCGACCAGTCCATTCGCGCCGTCCGCGCCGACGATTACCTGAGCGCAAAGTTCATCACCATTCACCTGAACGCGCACGCCGTCATCGCCAATTTCAACCTTTTTCACGGGTGAGGCGTCGCGCACGTGTGCCCCGGCTTTTGCCGCTTGGTCTGCCAGCAGCGCGTCAAATTTATCGCGCATCACCGACCAGCCGATAGGTTCGCCGAATTCAACGGGAAAGCGAATTTCGTCGCGGTATGCTACAGAGGCACGCGTGATGGAATCTTCAACCGTTGGTGAAAAATCTACGTCTAAAACATTTTTCACTTTGGCAGTGACGCCGCCGCCGCACGGTTTGTAACGCGGCATTTTTTCTTTTTCCAATAAAAGCGTTTTTACTCCCGCCCGCGCCAAGTGGCGCGCGGCAGTTGTGCCGCTTGGTCCCGAACCGACGACAATTACATCGTAATCGAACATTTATGATTCATGCACTTGGAGCTATGATTTCTTACCGCACATTCACACGCGCAGTTACCCGCCCAAATACTGGAGCGCCGCGCGCAATTTGTCTTCGAGAGTGACGCCCGGCGCCGCACGTGCGGCGCGTTGTGCTTCCGCCGCGCTGTACCCCAAATTGATGAGCGTGGCTGCCACTTCGCCGTCGAGCGGGGAGAGTTCGGAAATTTCTTCGCCCAACTCGATTTTGCCTTTGAGCTCGAGCACGAGACGCTGGGCGGTCTTTTTGCCAATGCCTTTGATGCCACTCAAAATTTCGAGATTGCCTTGCGCGATGGCGGCGCGAATTTCATTCGGCGGCGCGGACGAAAGAATGCCGAGCGCGACTTTCGGACCGATGCCCGAAACACTCAAGAGCATCTCAAATAAATCGAGTTCATCTTGCGTCGCAAACCCAAAGAGCGACAGATCATCCTCGCGCACGTGAAGATGCGTATAAAGTTCTGCCGGCGTTCCCAAATCGCCGAGAGATGAAAGCGTCGTTGTTGGAACGCGCACGCGATAGCCGACGCCGTTCACATCGAGAATGATGGAATCGGTCGCGCGTTGGAAAAGCGTGCCGCGGAGAAGAGAGATCATAGTTGCAGCTCAAAATTGAAATATTACGGCGTGGGCGTCAGAGAACGACACGAAAAGAATCGAATCGTGGCGCCACGTGGGACGCGCGTGCCCGGGTTTGTCGCCTGACTCATCACAAGACCTGCACAGGTTGGTGTGGACTGAACTACAACCTCCCCTTGCAAACCCAGTAGCGCGAGTTTTTCTATCGCGCCTTCTGGAGTCAAGCCAACAAGGGGTGGGACAAGAATTCCATCTAACGTTGGGTGTGCTGTGACCAAAGGCAATGGAGTCGAATCAGGCAAGGGTGTGAATGTGGGAGTGGTGAGGTGCGATGGCACACGAACTCGAAAATCATCAAAGCGTATATTCCCATTCAGGTTTCCAAAAGTCAACCCACCTACCACGCCAAGTCGTCCGGATGGGAATCGGTTGTCTTGAAATTCTCCAACATATTCGTCATTGATGAGAAATGTAAAATGTGAGTCGTCAACGATCGCGCGCAGTGAATTGCGCCCACCTGTTCTCAAGTTGGTGGGGCTGTGCCATTTGTCCAACTCAATCTCAGTTCCATTTTCAATCGCCGAAAAAATCACAGATTCTTCGTCAACGAGTTCAAGGAGATAAAGATTGGTCGAGTCCTGCAAGCCAAGAACCAATCCATAGCGGAACCCCGAGTTTTTTTGGGGCTCGACGGATACCTGAACATCATAGATGCCAAACTTGTCCCGCGTACCAGGGACCCAAAACTTTTGCCCGAATATAGATTCAATCTCCCATTCGTACGCGCCGCGATTCAATTTCGCTTGCATGCGATCTAAACCAAACTCACGTTTTCCTATGAACCAACTAGACGATTCTACATAACGTTCGAATTGGGAATGAAAAACTTCATTCCACACGCGGGCGGCAGCCAGAGTGGGTTCGATCTCAATTCGCGCGCGCGGCGGATTTGATCCATCTGGCGCCTGCATCTCAGGTGCAGCTGGGATCAAAAGAAAAAGACCTACCGTAACTGCAGCAAGACACAAGCATAACAAAAGTACGCCAAGCAAAACAAGGACAAGGCGCGACTCGCGTTGCGGCGCATTATTTCCCATAGACCCTTCCAATCAAAAAGCTAGCTTTGTGAATCAATCAATTCGCGCAGTCGCGCGCTTTGCAAATGACAGATCGCGATGGCGACCGCATCCGCCGCGTCATCGGGTTTTGGCACATCGTCCAGATGAAGCAGCATGCGCACCATTTGCTGCATCTGATATTTGTCCGCGCCGCCGTAACCTGAAACTGCTTGTTTGATTTCGTTCGGCGTATATTCCGCAAGCGGAAGGTGCGCCTGCGCGACGGCAAGCATTGCTACGCCGCGCGCGTGTCCCACCGAAAGCGCGGTCGTGATGTTGCGGGCGAAAAAAAGTTTTTCGATGGCAGCTTGGTCCGGTTTGTATTCGCGAATCAATTGAACCAATTCGCCGTAGATGACAAGCAGACGTTGATCGAGCGGGGTCTTGGTGGGAGTTGAAATCGCGCCGCAGGTGACGAGTTCCATCTCATCATCGGCGGCGCGCACAATGCCGTAACCGCACAGCGCCGTGCCGGGGTCAATGCCTAACGCAATCATAGTGATCTAGTGTCGGCGTGAAATCGTGCGATAGTGGCGGAATCATTTTGGTTTAACTTGTCGCACTACCGCACTATCACACCATTGCACTATGCCGTCACTTTTTCAAATTCCGCCATCGCCTCATCCGTAATGTCGAGATTTGAAATCACTTTTTGAACGTCGTCGAGTTCTTCGAGATCTTCGATCAGCTGCATCGTTTTGGCGGCGTCCTGCGGACTGACGGCAGCAGGATTTTTGGGGATGAGTGTGACTTGGGCGTCTTCGATGGGGATGTTGCGTTTTTGCAACTCGTCGCGGACGGGACGCAAATGTTCCGGCGCAACATACGCTTCGATGCTCTCATCTTCGGCTTGAATGTCGTCAACGCCCGCGTCGATCAATTCCAATTCCAGGTCTTCGGCGCTCTTGCCCTTGATAGGAATTGTAAAGATACCGCGCTTGTCGAACATCCACGCGACCGAGCCCGCCGAGGCAAAGTTTGCGCCGCCGCGCGTAATGACGCGGCGAACTTCGGCGGCGGCGCGATTGCGATTGTCGGTGAGGACTTGGACAATCAACGCGGTGCCGCCGGGACCGTACGCTTCGTACGAAATATCTTCGAGCTGTCCGCCGTCACCCGCGTTGCCGAGCCCGCGTTGAATCGCGCGTTCGATATTGTCTTTGGGCATATTCGCCCCGCGCGCTTTATCCACTGCCAACCGAAGCGAAAAATTGGAATCGGGGTCGCCGCTGCCGCCTTCGCGGACGGCGATGGTAATATCGCGGGCTAGGCGAGTGAAAGCTTGACCGCGTTTTGTATCATTTGCGCCTTTTTTGCGTTTGATTTGCGCCCATTTACTGTGACCTGACATGTTAGACCTCCATGCTGCGAGATGAAAAAATAAAAACACGCTGTCCATTCATTTGCAGCGCAAAAGAACGGAAACAGCGCGCACACTCGGAGGTTTGCGGGAGCGCAAGCCGCGGCGTTGTTGTGGCTTGAATAAAATCACAATACGAACCATCGCCGCAAAATTATACCACGCGCGCAGAAATTTCTGAAAACGTTCTATGAAATCAGATATGGTAAAATAGTTGCCCCGCCTTCACTCCCAAACATACCTTGAGCAGCAGTTTCTGTTTCTATGAGTTCTCGACAGCGGCGCTGGATTTTAGTTTTCTTTGTCCTTAACGTAGTCGTGTGGATTGCGCTTGCGTCCGCCTTTTTCTGGCAGCGTCAGCAGATCCAGCAAGCGCTCGCCGATTGGACGGGCGAAGAAGATGCTTCGTATCAAGTACGCGCGTTGGGATTCCGCGCGCTCGCGCTTTTTCAACCACCGCGCGACACCGCCGATTACGCGCCGATGCCGTACACGGACCTGCCGCCGTTCGGTGTCAACACTTTTTTTGAACAAGAGGTCGAAGAGGCAAAAATTCGCGCAGGGATGCAGCTCTTGCGCGACGCGGGTTTTAAATTCATTCGCCAAGAATTTCCGTGGGAAGATTTGGAGCCGACGCGCAAAGGCGAATTTTTCGATTCGAAATTCAACCAGAGTACGTGGGACAAATATGATCGCATCGTCGCGCTGGCAAATGAATACGATTTGGAAATTATCGCGCGCCTCGATCATCCTCCGGCGTGGACGCGCGCGGACGGCAACGCGCGCGGCAATTTCGCGCCGCCGGACAATTATGATGATTACGGCGATTTTGTCAGCGCCGTCGTATCGCGCTATCGCGGCAAGATAAAATTTTATCAGCTGTGGAATGAACCAAATATTTATCCCGAATGGGGCGAGCAGCCGGTCAATGCGAATGATTACACGCGTCTCTTGAAAGTGGGTTACACAAGAGCAAAAGAAGCCGACGCGAATGCAGTGGTCATCAGCGCGGGACTCGCGCAAACATTGGAGACAGGTCCGCGCAATGTCAGCGATTTGATTTTTTTACAGCAGATGTACGATGCGGGCGCGAAAGATTATTTTGATATTCTTGCCGTGATGAATTACGGCTTGTTCACAGGACCGGGTGATCATCGCGCCGATGCGTCGCGGACAAATTTTTCGCGGCCCATTCTGCTGCGCGAAATCATGGTCAAGAATGACGACGCGAACAAGCCGATGTGGGCGATGGAGATTGGTTGGAACGCGCTGCCGCCGAATTTTGAAAACGCACCGTACGGTCGCGTCACCGAACAGCAGCAGGGCAGATACGCGACGCAGGCGTACGAACGCGCGCAAAGTGAATGGCCCTGGATGGGCGTGATGAATTATTGGTTTTTCAAACGCGCATACGACAACGAACGCGATCAGCCCTTTTATTATTTTCGTCTCTTTGATCCCGATTTCACCGCGCGCCCCGCGTACCAAGACATCAAAGCGTACACACCTACGGCGCGTTGGCTGGGCAAAGGATTTCATCAAGAAACGAATTGGACGCTGGACTATAATCGAGAGTGGTCGAGCGCGAATTGGGGCGATGGCGAAATTGGCAACTACAAGATCGGTCAAGTGGGCGATACGCTGCAGTTCAATTTTCGCGGCAACGAGCTGGCGCTGGCGCTGGCGCCGAATCCGTACTATGGCGTGGTTGAAGCGCGGATTGATGATAGAGCGTTTCAATCGTTTGATTTGCGAGCGACGGATCCAAACGCAGAACACCGCGTTGTGCTTGCGAAAAACTTGCTGCCGGGCGAACACCGCGTCGAGGTGCGCGTCAAGCAAGGCGAATTATGGCTCGATGGAATTGTGGTGAAACAATCGAACGAATGGCTGCTGGCGTGGTTCATTCCGATTTGCTTGGGTGTCGTTGTGTGCGCGCTTGGAATTTGGGCATGGCGGCGTGCGCCGCGTGGAGCATAAGATGAAAATAGGCAGATTCGATGCCAGCGTTGGCAGACGCGTGAGTGCGTATGGCAGTCAGAACCTAACGATTTCGCGCGTTGCACATGTCGAACGCGAGACGATGATTCACTGCATGTTTTTGGAAGCGGGCGGCAAAGTTGGATTTCACCAGACCATCCAAAATCAATTGTTCTTGGTGGTCGCGGGCGCGGGTTGGGTGCGCGGCGAAACTGGAGCAGAGATCGAGATTTCGGTGGGCGAAGCCGCATTCTGGCACGCGGGCGAGTGGCATGCGGCGCGCACTGAGCAAGGATTGACCGCGCTTGTTATCGAAGGACCGGATGTCACCGCGCTCGAAACGCGCGAGTCGAGTTAAAGGTATTTCCAGAATGGCAGGTTCAACAACTCCGCGTCCACTCTTTCGCCTATCGCGCTCGTATGCTGCGCAGCCAGACGATGACAAATGGCTCACGCGCGGAAACTTGATTTGGGTTTTGATCGCGCTGGCTGTCGGATTTTTTGCGCGCGTGAACGAACTCGGCGCGCAGAGTTTATGGAATGATGAAGGCACCTCCGTCGCGCTCGCGCGGACGAGCATCAGCGCCATCGTGAACGCTGCCGCGCGCGACATTCACCCCCCCCTTTATTACATTTTGTTGAGCGGCTGGATCCAGTTCGCGGGCATCAGCGAATTCGCAATCCGTTTCCTGTCGGTGTTCGCAGGCGTGCTGGTGATTGCCGTCACGTTTCGCATCGCGCGCGAATTTTTTGACCAAGAGGTGGCGGTGATCGCCGCGCTGTTATCCGCGCTGAATCCGTTTCAAGTGTATTACGCGCAAGAGACGCGGATGTACATTTGGGTGACGTTGTTCGCCGCGCTTTCCGTGTGGGCGATGGTGGTCATGTTCAAACCGCCACGTTCACAGCGGATTCGCGCGCGTTCAATTGCAGTCGCGTGTTACGTGATTTTCACGCTCGCCGCACTTTACACAAATTACTATGCGTTCACGCTCATCGTTTTTGAAAATCTTGCGTTCATTGTCTGGTTGATTTGGGCGCGGCATGCCAAGCTTTCGCGCGTAGGAGGCGCGATTGCATTATGGTTCGCAGTCCAGGTGATTGTCGCGCTCGCGTACCTGCCCTGGCTCTTGTTTGCGCGTCAGTCGCTCACGAGCTGGCCCGGCATCAGTGAGCCGATGTCATTCTTCGAAATGACTTGGCGCGTCTCGAGTGCGTTCGTGGCAGCGGCGGACTCGCTGCGCGATTTTCAGGCGCTGCTTGTGGGCGTGTACATTTTGTTTTTCATTGGCGGCTTGTTCCCTTCGCGCGATTTGTTGCGGCAGAGTGTGTGGGGCATCGTCACCTGCGCGCTGTGGGCGATTGTGCCGCTCACCGCGATGTTTATTGTTTCGCTGACGCGCCCCGCCTACAATCCAAAATTTTTGTTGTTGGCGACGCCCGGCTTTTTGATTCTCGTCGCGCGCGGCATTTCCGTTTTGTATCCCGGATTGTTTCTGCGCGACCGCGCGCCGTATGGCACGCCTCAAGCGTCGGTGCAAAATCGCTTGGCGCGCCAATGGATTGGAATTGGAAAATTATTCGTGGGCGCTTTGCTTTTCGGGGGAACGCTCTTGGCGCTGCAAAATGTCTACACCGATCCGCGCTTGCAGCGCGATGATTATCGCGGCATCGTCAATTACATCAACGGAACGGCGACGGACAAGGACGCGGTCGTCGTGAACGCGCCGGGGCAAATGGATGTGGTGCGTTATTATTATCATGGCGCGGCGGCGCTCAAGCCGCTGCCGATTGGGCGCCCGGCAGATGTGGCTGCAACCGAACAAGCTCTGGATGAAATTCTGGATGATTATCAGCGCGCATACGGAATCTTTTGGGCAGACGAACAGTCCGATCCTAACGCACTCGTTGAAGGTGCGCTGAATTTGGATGGTTTCAAGGCGCGCGACGAATGGCATGGCAACGTGCGCCTCGTCGAATACAGCTTGCCCAACGCGTTTCAAGCGCGTGAGATTGTCAAGCCGAATGTCCGCTTTGGCGACGAGATTCTGCTGGAAGGGTACACCATTGGCGCGCGCCAATTTCAATCCGGAACGATTGTGCCGCTTTGGCTCGGATGGCAGACGCTCAAGACCCCCTCAGCGGATTGGCAAATTTTTATTCATCTGTTGGATGCGCGCGGCGAGATTGTCAGTCAGCGCGATGCATCTTTGGACAATGAAGGCGGCATGAATAGCTTGGCTGCGAACGTTGGCACGGAGAGTCGGCATGGAGTTGTCATTCCGCCCGGCACGCCGCCCGGCGAATATACTTTGCGCATGGGCTTGTATCACCCCGCCACGGGCGCGCGCCTGCCGGTCAGCAGCGGCGGAGATTCGTTCTTGCTCGGTACGATCCAAGTCCTCAAGACCAACCTGTCGGCGGACGCCATTTTGTTGACGCGGCGCGTCAATGCCGCTTTCGACACGATTTCATTACTTGGTTATACTCTGGCGCGCGCGGAATATCAACACGGCGAATTTATTCCGCTCGCCGTCTATTGGCAAGCGCGTGAAAAACCGGTGAACGATTTAGATGTGCAAGTGCAGCTGTACGATTCGTCGAACAACATAGTTGCATCCACGCGCGCGTTTGAAAATTATCCCACCTCGCGTTGGGACAAGGATGAAATTGTCCGCGATGTGCAGCAGCTGAATATTCCGCAAAACGCGCTGTCGGGTGAATATCGAATTGCTGTTACGGACGGCGCGCACAGCGTTGACGCCGCGCGGGTTCAGGTCAAGTAGGGGAATGAGCTTGGAATTTGCGTTCGAGTTTCCAAGTTCCAATCAGCGGTTTTTATGTATCTCGGTCCGAAACCAAAACGTCTGCCTTGGCTGCGCAGCTGCTTGCTGATCATCATTATCGTGATTGGCACAGCGTACGCGAGTTTTCTGCTGCTTGCTTCGCGGGGCGTGTACGTCGCGCCGACGGCGTGGCTGCCCGAAGCGCTGCATCCGACGCCGACCATCACGCCTACGCCGACCGAACCCGCGATCAACATCGTCAATCGCGCGGATGGGTATTTTCGGAATGGGCAGGTTGACCGCGCGATTGAAGAATATCGTCGCGTGATCGAATTGGATCCGGGGAATGACACAGCGCACGCGCGTTTGGCGCGTCTGCTGATTTTGCGGCGCAAGTACGCAGAGGCGGAAGATAACGCGCGATTGGCGGTGGAATTGAACCCCGATGAAGCGTACAACAGCGCGGTGCTCGGACTTGCGCTCGATTGGCAGGGGCAGTACGACGAAGCGCTGCCGCACGCGCTGCGCGCGGTGGAATTGGACGAAAATAATGTGTACGCGCAAGCGTACTTGAGTGAGCTTTATTCCGATATTGGGCGCGTGGACAAATCGGTGCCGACGGCGAGACTTGCCGTGCAGCTCGACGACAATAATTTCGAGGCGCATCGCGTGCTGGGTTACGCGTACGAAACGTCCGGCAAATATCGCAACGCGATCACCGAATATCAACGCGCGATTCAGATTCAGCCGAATCTCGGCTTTTTGTACGTCGCCGCGGCGCGCAATATGCGCGCGATTGGACAGTATCGCAACGCGCTCGCGTTGATTCAGCAAGCGATTCAGGCGGACCCCAATTCGGCGGAAGTGTACGACGAGTTCGGCTGGATTTATTATTTTCTCGGCGATTATGATGCAGCTATTTCACAGCTGCGCCGCGCGGTGCAGATGGACCCGAACTATGCGCCCGCGTACGGACACCTGGGTATCATCTATTTTGTTTTGCAAAATTGGGATCAAGCAGTGCCCAGTTTTGAAAAAGCGATTTCTCTGGGTGGCGATCGCGCCGAATATTATTATTCGTTGGGGTTGTCGTACGTCAACTTGGACAATTGCGCCAAAGGCAGAGAGTGGATTGACAAAGCGATCAGTGTGAATGCGGATGATACTGCCGTGCAGGCGGCGGAGCAGTACTATAACGAAAATTGTCTCGGCAGCCAGGCGCCGCCCACGCGCAGACCGAGCACGCCCGCGCCGCAGCCATAGGCATTACGCCGGCGGCGCTTTGGTGTCACGCTGTTCCATCTGCTGTACTACTTTCGCCACTTCTTGAATGGCAATGCGCTGTTTGCGATACAAATCACTTTCGCTCATGGCGAGTTTTTGCGCCACTTCGCGAATCTTCATCCCCTGAATGACTTTGAGTTCTAAAATATTGTACAGCACCCACTCGGGCGCGGTGAGCGAACGCGAGCCGTCGGGACGCAGCCGTTCGATTGCGTCGCCGAGAACGGCGCGCAAGGCGCGCGTGGGATTTTGATCGTACTCGTCGAGCGATTGCTGCACGATACTGAGCTGCAATAAAGGCGAGTGCGAGAGTTTTGGTCCGCCCCAGTAGTGCGCGAGCGCGTCCTGGACGGCGCGGTTGAAATCGGGCGAGGCAATCAATTCTTCTTCGACGCGTTCTTTGACCGTTTCACCGACCACGCGCTGTTTGGATTGAACGCGCTGCAATGCTTCGACTTCGGTGCTGATTTGTTCCAACGCGTCGAAAACATTTTTTTGCAGCGCGCGGTCTTCGAGCGCGAGCGCGGCTTGAGCCGCGAGCGCATCCACCAATTCGCGTTCGTGCTCCGTCAGATCGGGTTGGGGCGAACGCGCTGCGATGCCGATGACGCCGATGAGCGCGTCGGTCCCATTCACCTTTAACGGATACAACCAATAGTCGCCGTTCGCAAAAAAGTGCGGTGTGTTGTCACCGTTTGTCAGGGCGGGGGGGGTATTTTGTCCTGCCATGAATTTTTGAATGTGCTCGCGCGTTCCGACCACGCCTTCCAGTCTCCACTCGTTCCCTTCGGCGGCAAGCACAAAACCATTCTCCACGCGCAAGAGATCGCACATGGCGGCGAGAATGTTTTCCAAAATTTGGCGCAAATCACTCGTCGTCAAAAGTCGCGCGTCAAGTTGTTGAATTTGTTTCACTTCGGCGCGGTTTTGCCAAAACAGTGCGCGATCCAAATAAGGTTTGCCGCGACTGATCAACATTTCAAAAACAATTATTCCAACGATCACCGTTGCGGCGAGCAGCGTTTCGCGGCTCACGTTCAGCCAATCTTCGATTGTTGGAACAATGGCAAGGGCTGTCACGACGCCCACAGCTACGACAGGACCGCGCAGCATAAAGTGAATGAATTTTTGTTTGATGATGCGGTCAGATTGAAGCGCGCCTTGATACGTCACCGTGTACGCCATGACGACAAGCATAATGATCAACGCAATGGTCACGACGAATGTGAGCAAGAGCAGAATCATTGGCGATATGAGCGCGGGAAATCCTGAAAAGACGAGATAGGGGAACACGCCCAAGGCGGGCGCGAGAAACGCGATGCCGAGGCGGCGCAGACGGCGGCGCGAGGTGGGCGTCAAGGTGCGACGCCGCGCCAGTTCGATATTGAAAATGCCCCACGCGGTCGCGGCAAAGAAATAGAGCGCGAACAAGTAAAAGAGAGGTCCCGCGCGCAGCTGTGTCGCGTAGGGATAGTTGAATGGGTCGCCGACGACGAGATCGCTTCCCAGCACGAGCGCGAGAAAAATTACGCCGATGAGATAAGCGATGATCGTAGAGAGACGGCGCAGTTTGGTGTCATAAAAAGTCGAGCGCAGCACCGCGTTGGAAAAATGGACGTACGCGGCGGGAACGAACGCGATGCCGATCCATTTGAAACGCAGCCAGCTTTCCGCCGCGCTCAATGTTTCGGTGCGAAGCAAAAAGACCTGTCCGATATAAACGATGCCGACAAACAACAAGAGCGCGCTAAAGGCGCGTTGAACGGAATTGCGCCAACTTTGCGGAAAGAGCCAGAGGAGCAGCGCAAAGGTGATGATGACGAGCGCGGCGGCGAGAAGAAAATTCCAGAGGGAAAAAAGCTGTAGTAACAGATCGTACATGGTTCAAGTATATAAGGAGATGGTCAAACTGTGAAACAGGCAAGATGGCGCTCAAGAGGTTTGGAAACAGAAAAAGCAGCGTGACGCGCCAACGATTTTTTGTTTCCTTGTCAGGCAGCTTATTTGTAGCCGAGTACGAGGGTAAAGTAAAAATACGCGAACGCGAGCGGGATGAACATGCTGTCGAGACGATCAAAAACGCCGCCGTGTCCCGCGATCAACGTCCCCGAATCTTTGACGCCGAGGTTGCGCTTGATGAGCGACTCGGTGAGATCGCCCGCGGTGGTCAACAGCGCGATGATGATGCCGCCGAGAAAGGCGAGCAGTGGATTCATTCCAAAAATGGAGCCGAGCACTCCAACAGTGAGCGTGCCTGCGATGACGCCCCCAATTGCGCCTTGCCGCGTTTTCTTGGGACTGATGTCAGGAAAAAATGGGTCTTTGCCAAACGCGCGGCCGGTGAGATACGCAAAAATATCGGTGATCCACGTCGCGAGCAACGGAATAAACAAAAGCGCGGCGCCATCCTGCAAATTGCGCAGCGAGAACAAGTACGAGCCCAAGACGCCGATATAAACCACGCCCAACACCATCAGCGCCCAATCGAGCAAGAATCCTTGATGATCCTTGCGCGTCAATTCCCACAAGGGTGGCAAAGAAACAGCCGCGACAAGAATCAACGGCGTGTAATCATAGGGCAAGGTGGGGCGCAAGGAGGCGTTGATGAGCAACAATGCAATAAAAATCAGCCCCGGAATCCAAAGCGGATTGTGTTTTCCAAGGCGCGTCATGTTGTAATATTCGAACGCGACGACGACCATGCCAACGCCGTACAATGCCAAAAGCCACCAGCCACCCAAATAGATCGCGGTGACAGCAGCAGCAACGAGCAGAACAGCAGAGACGAGGCGTGTACGCACGAGGAAAAATTATGGTTTGAGCACTTTGCCGAATCGTCGTTCGCGTTGGCTGTAGGTCGAGAGCGCGCGATACAATTCGTCTTTGTCGAAATCGGGCCAGTATGTTGGCGTGGCGTAATATTCTGCGTATGCGGACTGCCAAATCAGATAATTCGATAAACGCATTTCGCCGGCAGTACGAATGACCAAATCGGGGTCGGGCGTGTCACCGGTGTACAAATAACGCGTGAACAATTCTTCGCTGATTTGGTCGGGGGGAATGCCGTCCGCGATGATTCGTTTCACCGCGTCAATAATTTCCGCGCGCCCGCCGTAATTGAACGCGACATTGAGGGTGAGACGTTCGTTGTTGGCGGTCAATGCGACCGCGTCGGCGATCAATTTCTGCAAATGCTTGGAAAGCCCGTCGGTGCGCCCGAGATGCCGAATCCGCACCCCGTTCTTGTTCAGTTCGGGCGTTTCGCGCTGAATCGTTTGCTCGAGGATGGTCATCAAGCCGCGCACCTCATCAAGGGGACGGTCCCAGTTTTCCGTCGAGAAAGCGTAAATCGTTAAATACTTTACCCCGAATTCAACGCTCGCGTTCAAAATGCGGCGGATGTTTTCGACGCCTTGCCGATGCCCCATCAGGCGCGGGAGTCCGCGCGCTTTTGCCCAGCGTCCGTTGCCATCCATGATGATCGCAACGTGCGTGGGTACGTTTTCGAGTTTCGTCGTCGGAGAATTTTTTTGCAGAACCGCAGACACGCTTTGAATTTTGATTTATGATTTGGGACTTGTGATTTAGACAAAATCGAAAATCACAAATCGAAAATCACAAATCCCTACACTGCCATCACTTCTTCTTCTTTTTTCGCGGTGAGGGCGTTCGCTTCTTCGACGTACTTGTCCGTCAATTTTTGCAACATTTCCTTACCGCGTTTGAGATCATCTTCCGTAATCATTTTTTCTTTTTCGTACTCTTCAAGGTCTTTCATCCCTTGATGGCGAATGTTGCGAATGGCGACGTGCGCTTCTTCATTACGCTGTTTGACGAGCTTGACCATTTTCTTGCGGCTCTCTTCGGTCATGGAGGGAATGTTGAGCCGAATCATTTTGCCATCGTTATTGGGTGTCAGTCCAAGTTCCGATGCGAGAATCGCTTTTTCAATCGCCTTGATGGTGGAAGGATCATGCGGCTTGATCACGATGAGCCGCGCTTCCGGGACGGAAATGGTCGCGAGCTGCTGCAGCGGCGTCGGCGCGCCATAATATTCCACTTTTAATGGCTCGACAATCGCGGGCGAGGCGCGTCCCGTTCGCATTCCCATAAAATCGTGGCGCAGCGACTCGAGCGCCTTTTTCATTTTGCCTTCTACTTCGGCTTTAACGTCGTCTATCATAGAGAGGTAAATCGGTAGAAAGGGAAACAGGGAAACAAGGAAACACTTGTTTACCTGTCTACCCGGCTACTTGCCTTCCGGTCTATTTGCCGATCACTGTCCCCACCATCTCGCCCATGACCACGCGTTCAATCGCGCGTCGATCGTCGAGGTCAAAGACGATGATGGGGAGACCATGTTCTTTGCAGATGGTGATCGCCGTGTCGTCCATCACGCGCACCTGTTCCGATAAGAGCGCGTCCGTGTACGTGAGCCGATCATATTTTTTCGCGTCGGCGAAACGATGCGGGTCTTTGTCGTACACGCCATCCACTTTGGTCGCTTTCAACAAAATCTGCGCGTTGATTTCTTGCGCGCGCAGCGCGGCGGCGGTGTCGGTGGTGAAAAAGGGATTGCCGGTGCCGGCGCCGAAAATGACAATGTAACCTTTGTTGAGGTGATGAATGGCGCGGCGGCGGATGTACGGTTCGGCGATTTGGTGCATTTCGATTGCGGACATGACACGCGTTTCGTACCCGCGTTTTTCCAACGCGTCCTGGAGCGCGAGCGCGTTGATCATGGTCGCCAACATGCCCATGTAATCGGCAGTGGCGCGGTCAATTTGTTTGGCGTAGGGGTCGTTGCCGCGCCAAAAGTTGCCGCCGCCGATGACGACCGCGATTTGAACGTCATGTTCTTTGACGGCGATGATTTCTTCGCTTACGCGCGCGACCATTTCGGAATCAATTCCATTTTCGCCGCGTCCCGATAACGCTTCGCCGCCAAGTTTCAAGAGGATGCGCGAATATTTGGGCTGGCTTGCCATCCGTCCTCCGTGTGGATTATACATCAAGTAGCGGCGTAAAAATTTTCAAAAAGTCCCAGACCGCCACTTATAAAAAAAGGAAATCAGTTGGACAAATTTTTCATCCACACCAATTTCCTTTTTTGATCATCCGTAAAGAATTATTCACCTAAAGCGTAGCGAGTGAAACGGCGCACGACAATCTTTTCACCGGTCTGCGCGCTTGCCGTTGTGACCACATCCTCAATCGTCTGCTTGTCGTCTTTGATGTAGGGCTGACGCAGCAGCACCACTTCGGCAAAATATTTGTCGAGCTTGCCCGCGACGATTTTTTCGATCATGTTCTCGGGCTTGCCTTCGGCGAGCGTTGCTTCGGTAAAGGTCTTTTTCTGCGCTTCCAGTTCCTCTGCGGGAATTGCTTCAACGGAAACGTATTTGGGGTCCATCGCCGCGATTTGCAGCGCGACCGCGTGTGCCGCTTCTTTGAACTGCGGCGTGCGCGCGACAAAATCCGTTTCGCAGTTGAGTTCCACCATCACGCCGACTTTGCCATTGTGCACGTAGGTTTCGATTGCGCCGTCTTTGGCGGTGCGCTCGGCGGCTTTTTGTTCCGCTTTGGCGATGCCTTTGGCTTTCAAGATGCTCAATGCTTTATCGTAATCGCCGCCGACCTGCTCCAACGTCTTTTTCGCGTCGAGGATGCCCGCGCCCGTTTCTTCGCGCAATTTTTTGATTTGTTCCGTCGTGCTCGCCATTATTCACCCGCCGTTTCTGTTTCTGTTTCTGCTGCGACAATTTCAACTTCCGCCGGCGCGGCGGTTTCCAACAAGTCCGATTCGCCGGGTTCAAACGAAAGCGCTTGTTCGAGTTCGCCGTGCAGTTCAGCGGGCGCGCCCTCTTCGAGTTGTTCTGCCGCGACGACGCCGCGAATGTTTTTGCCTTCGATGACGCCGTCGGCGATTTTGGCGGTGATGAGTTTGATTGCGCGGATGGCATCGTCGTTCGCGGGAATCGGATATTGGATCGGGAATGGGTCCGAGTTTGTATCCGTCAGCGCAATCAGCGGAATGTCGAGCGTCGTCGCTTCATTGATTGCGATTTGTTCGTGAAGCGTGTCAATGATGAACAGCAAGCGCGGCAAGCGTTTCATTTCGCGCAGACCGCCCAGCCGCGTTTCCAGCTTGGAGAGTTCGCGCGTCAAGAGGAGCGCTTCTTTTTTCGGCAGCTTGTCGAGTTCGCCCATCGCCTGGCGCTCTTCGAGGCGAATCATGTAATCTATGCGCGCGCGAATCGTGCGGAAATTTGTCAGCGTGCCGCCGAGCCAGCGATTGTTCACGTACGGCATGCCGCAGCGCATCGCTTCTTGCTGGACGGTTTCTTGCGCCTGCTTTTTGGTGCCGACGAAAAGAATCGCGCCGCCTTCCGCGACGGTGTCGCGCGTGATTTTGTACGCCTCTTCGAGGCGCTGCATGGTTTGCTGTAAATCAATAATGTGAATGCCGTTGCGTTGGGTAAAGATGAACTGTTTCATGCGCGGATTCCAACGCCGCGTGCGGTGACCGAAATGAACCCCTGCTTCGAGCAAGGATTTCATGGGGAGAATACTAGCCATGTGGCTCCTTTTGTGTTTGTTGTTTGACAAAACGTATCACGTCTCGTCAAACCGACGACAACCTTCAAAACAGCGCGCATTGCATTTTTTCGGCGCAACACACACGCTGTGGGAGAGGTGTCTGGTTGATAGATTCTTCGCTCCGCTCAGAATGACAAACGGAGGCAACGGTGTGATATTGTATGCAAAAGGTGGATTCTGGCAAAAAGCCCGTTGTTTAGAAAACAACGGCAAAAGAGGGAAGGAAAGAGCTCAAGAACCGTTGTTTGGAAAACAACGGCGGAAGAGGGAAAGAAGGAACCCAAGAACCGTTGTTTGGAAAACAACGGCGGAAGAGGGAAAGAAGGAACCCAAGAACCGTTGTTTGGAAAACAACGGCGGAAGAGGGAAAGAAAGAGCTCAAGAACGGCAGAAGAGAGGAAGAAAGCGGGAAAAGAAAGGAGCAGCTGGCTGGGATCAACTTTGCGCGTTGTAGATATCCTCTGCGAATTTTTCCCATTCCGCCTCAAGCGTGTTTTGCGCGTGATGCGGCTTTTGGTTCAAGATGTAATTTCGAACGTGTGGGACATTGTTTTCAGAAACGGAAAAGACCGCAAAGCTGTTTTGCCAATCAAAGGCGCGGTCAAATTGCACCGTCACAAAGCGCGAGCTCGCGCCTTTCACCTGCTTTGCAAAATCGGATAAAGCAATGGTTGGGGGAACTGCGGCAAGCATGTGAATATGGTCGGGCATCCCGTTCACAAAACACAAACGCGCTCCCATATCATTCGCCTCTTTGCGCAACATTCCATGCACACGCAATTCAATGTCGGGCGTCAGTAATGGATCGCGTCGTTTGGTTGTCCACACAAAATGAAAAAACAATCGCCAATAAGACATTTGCTATTCTCCATTTCCGTAGTTTAGAAAACTGCGGCACAAGAATGTCAAACCCGCAAAAAAATGTTCTTTTTGTTCTTCTTGCCTTCTTCTGCCGTTGTTTTCCAAACAACGGAATCAAAGTTGTTTCTTGCTTTCTTCTGCCGTTGTTGTTCCGAACAATGTTTTCAAAGTTCCTTCTTGCTTTCTTTTGCCGTTGTTTTCTAAACAACGGATTTCGGATCTTATCTCAAAATACTCAACGCCCGTCCCGCCAGCACCACAATAATCACCAACGATAACAATGCTTGCAGCATCATCAACATTTTCGCGCGGTGTGTCAAGGGCAGTGTGTCGGTGGGACCGAACGCCGTCGTCGTCGTGAACGCGAGAAACAAATAATCCAAATAACCCGGCTGCCATGTTGCAAATTTCGGCGCGGAAGTTGCATATTGCGGAAACAAAAAATCGTTCGGCTCGCGCGTCGGCGGTGGAACCTGCAGAGGATACGCGTCGGTGATCCAATACCACAACGAAAAGACCAGAATGTTGATCGCGGCGACGGTCACCGTATCGCGCAGCAGCCCCACCGCTTGACGCGCCGTATCATTCCGCAGCGACACGACCAGAAACAACACACTCGCCAACAGTTCAAAAGTCAACAATCCCAAACTCACCAGCAACGCATAGCGCAATGGCTTGCGGCGATCCAAGAGCCAGAAAATCACGACAGGGACGAGCACCAGAATTTTGATGGCGAGCCAAATCTGATTCGTCAGCGCCATTGCCAAATCGTCGCGCAACGTGAGCGACACGAATTGTCCAATTCTAATTTCCTCCGAGAGCGTGTTTTGCAAAAGAACGATCAACACAATCACGACCAAGATCCAAACCGTGAAATTGGCGCGTGCGAGAAAAGATTTACGGAGCGTATTCATGCGCTGGATTATATGCGTTTTTGAATCCATCTCATTCAACATATAATTGCGCCGTTATGAGCGCCGCGCCGCTGCAACCGCAAGCGAAAACCGCACTGCTGGTGCCTCCCGAAAATTTGGACACGCCCGGACACCGCCGTGTGCTAACGCTTGCCGCGCGGTTTGTCTTTTGGCTCATTGATTCGTATTTCGATTGGAAAGTCGTGGGTCTGGAGCAGATTCCTACAACGGGTCCACTGCTCATTACCATCAACCATCTCTCGGTCTTTGATTTGCCCACGCTCGGCTCGGTGATGATTAAAGCGGGCTGGCAGCCGGGCGTGAACATGTTCACGATTGCCAAAAAAGAAGTGTTTGAAAAACCAGTCCTGCCGTATTTTGCCGGACAGCTGGGTTTGTTTCCTGTGCATCGCAATACGCTGGATGTGAACGCGATGCGCACGATTCTTTATATTTTCAAACGCGGCGGCGCGTTGGGCATTGCGCCCGAGGGCACGCGCAGCCCTACCGGACATTTACAGTTGTTTCAACCGAGCGTGGCAAAAATTGCGATTCAGAAAAAAATTCCGATTCTCCCCATCGGCTTGGTAGGCATGGAACAAGTGATGCCGATTGGTTCCAAATTCCCGCGCCGCGTGCCGATTGAAATCCATTTTGGTCCGCTGTACGAATTGAGCGAATACTATGACAAAGCGTTGACGCCCGATGAATTGGAACGCGCGGCGTGGGACATGCGCGCACACATTGCCGCGCTGCTCCCCGAGTGGATGCGCGAATTGCCGCCGCAAGATGCCCAAGTGCGTTTCGGCAGTGTGCTATCGGCGGAGGCGAAAACATGAAAAACGACGATGCGCCAGCATCGTCGTTTTTTGTTACGCTTGGATTTCGCTTGCCGCGAGAATGGCTTGGTCGGCGCTCCAAAAAAAATTCTGCTCGCCAATCTCGCGCGTCAAGTGCGAACGGTCAAGATATTTTTTCACGGCGGGTTGTACCGCGCACAACAACAATTTTCCGCCGTGCTTGTGCTGCCGTTCCAGCACCTCCTCAATAAATTCCAAGCCGCTCAAATCCAACAGCGGGACGCCGCGCATCGAAAAAATGACAACCGGTTTCGGGTCGCGTTCCAACACTTCCGTTGCTTTGCGCAAGGTCGCGGCAGCGCCAAAAAAAAGCGGACCCGTCAAATACGCAATGCGAATATGTTCGTGCGCCCCATTCAAGCGAATCCCGCGCGCTTCCAAAATTTCCACATCCACGTCACTGAGCGTCACATTAATCGTCGCAATTTGATTGATGAATAACATGGCGCTCAATGCCACGCCCAGAATAACCGCTTGCGTCAAATCCAAATATGCGGTCGCAACCATCGTAATCAAGAACGCCGCAATCGCGCTCTTGAAGCGATGGCGAAACATCCAACGAATTTCATGCCATTCGTTCATGCGAACTGCCGTCACCATCAAAACGCCGGACAGTGCTGCCAACGGAATTTGGCCAATTAACGGCGCCAAGAGAAACGCCGCCGCGAGCAAAAACAAGGCGTGAAAAATACTCGTCAAACGCGTCTGTCCACCACTGGCAACCCCAACGCTGGAACGCGCAATCGCAGCCGTTGCAGGCACACCTCCAAAAAATGGAATCACGATGTTGCCGATGCCTTGCGCGAGCAATTCTTGATTGCCATCCATTTTCTTTCCGGTCGCGTTGCCACAGACCGCGCCGCACAGTAATGATTCGATTCCGCCGAGCGCGGCAACACTCAACGCCGGCACCAACAAATTGGGCAGCGCTTGGACCGTCTGCGCGTTGAAAAATGTTGCAAACGTCAAACGATTTTCCAAAATGAGCGTACGTGGGATTTCACCAATCACAGGTTCTTGAAATTGAAACACGTACGCGGTGAGCATTGCCAGTCCAATTCCAATCAAGGAACCCGGCACGCGCTTGGTCACCGCCTTGGGCAATAATACCATTGCCGCGATGACAATGCCGCCGGTCACCATCGTCTGCCAATTCGGTACATAGTTGAATTGCAGAATGTTCCACAATTTCGCTAACGCATTTTCCGCGCTCGGCGTCTGCACGCCGAGCAAACTGTCCAGTTGTCCAACGAAAATAATAATCGCAATTCCGCTCGTAAAGCCCGTGACGACGGGGCGCGGAATAAACGAGACAATATGCCCCAGCCGAAAGATGCCCACCAACAGAATGAGGATGCCCGCGATGACGCCGACAATCCAAATTCCTTCTAGCCCGTACTTGGCGGCAAGCAAAATCAAAACCGCGCTCATCGCGCCGGTGGGTCCAGAAATCTGATACGGCGCGCCGGATAACCCGCCAATCAAAATGCCCGCGAGAATTGCGGTGACAAGCCCGGCTGCCGCATCCGCACCCGAAGCAATCCCAAACGCCAATGCAAGCGGCAACGCGACCGCGCCGACGGTAATTCCTGCGAGTAAATCTTTTTGGAGAGCTGTAGCGTTATAGCCGCGAAATTCGTCACGTACGAGTTTAACAAAAGAAAGGTTCACAGCATCCCTATTCAGCGCGTTGTCCGCTGTGGCGCGCGTTTGGTTTTGAGTCTTGCTTCCAGCCGTGGTTCGCGACTGGCTTGCTTGAGCATCGCTTGGGTGTCAATCAAGTGATTGTTAAAGATGCGGCGCGCCACGGCAAGCAGTTCAAAAATCTGCGGATCGCGGACACTGTACAAAACACTTGTGCCCTCTCGGCGCGCTTCGACGATATTTTTACTACGCAGCACCGCGAGGTGTTGCGAGACCGCCGAAGGTTCGATTTCCAGATGCGCCTGAAGTTCCGTGACGCTCTTTTCGCCGGACTGCAGGAATTCGAGAAGTTTGAGCCGCGCGGGATGGCCCAGCGCTCTAAAAAATTCGGCTTTGAATTGACGGATTGGGTCGCGCATTTACGCCCCCCTTTCACTGGAACTTGGCATCTCTACAAATATGCAAACATTATAATATTTGAAAATTATTGTATTTGAAAATGCGGCGCCGTCAAACCAACGGACGCCGCAGGCACGCACAAAAAAGGGGCGCGCATTTCTGCGCGCACCCCGAGGACCGATTGAGCGAATGGTTGGCTGAAGGTTATTTGTCCAGGGCGTACTCTTTCAATTGCTCCAACGTCACAACTTGGAGCGCGGCGCGATGCGTCCCGCGTAAAAAAACGGGCGGCGCAACGCCCGCGTCCAACGCTTCTTTCCAGCGGTCCACACACAAGCACCAACGGTCTCCCGCCTTCAAGCCGGGGAAATCGTACTCGGGCGCGGGCGTGCTTAGATCGTTTCCCATTTCCGCGCTGAATTCCAAAAACTCTTCCGTCATTTGCGCGCACACGACATGCACGCCGACATCTTCGGGTCCGGTGTCGCACGCGCCATTGCGATAAAAACCCGTGACCGGGTCCATGCAGCACGCTTCCAAAAACGTTCCTAGCACGTTCTTGGGTTCGTGATGCCCGTTTGAGCGATGCTGTCCGTTGGCAGAGAGGGTCATGGAAAGCTATTTGTTCAACACGACGTACAAGACGACGGCAACGCCAATGGTGAAAGCCGCCCACAACAGCCCGACTGCCATGTTGCCTTTGCGCAATTCTTCCCATTCGTCCAAGCCGGGCGTAAGCACATTCAACACGCGAAAGCCAATGGCGATGGCGGCGGCGAATCCAATCGCCGCAACGATGGACCAGATAATTGCAAAGAGCATGTTCAGCGCGATGGAAGCAAAGTCGGGTCCTGCGCCGGGCAGTGGCGGCAAACCGCCTTGAAAAATGTTACCCACGATTTTCTCCTTTATCGATTCGGTGGATTATCCGCCGAGAAAATTTTTGTTGACGAAATCTTTGAACGTCGAAATGGTATTGCCGTTCCGGTCCACATACGCGGCTTTGCCGAACACAGTTTTCAGAAAACTTTGAAACGCTGCTTGCTTCTCTGTGTCCGATGTCGCTTTCGAGATAGCACCGGACAACGAGTCGTATTCGGCAGTTGTGGCGGGGAACATGAGCAGATTGTTTTGATACGGAATGATGACGACCAGCGTCTTGGCGTCGGGATAGTTCATCCGCAGCGCAGTCATTCCATAAATGATTGGAGCAGAGACCGCGTTGATGTCGTACGACGAGCCGAGATCAATCAGCACAGCCGCTTGCGTCTTGGCATCGTCAATAAAACCTGCTTTGGTCGCGTTGTAGCCGTGTGCGCTCAACTGTCCGATCACGCCGTCAGCCGCAGGGTCGGCGCTGCCTTGTCCCACTGTCACGACGCCCGAACCTGTTGCGCCGCCGGAGGACGCGGTAATGGTCACCGAGCCATTCGTTTTGCCGGCTGTGAATACGGCATCCGCTTGTCCGTTCTCATCAGTCGAAGTCACGCGCGGGCGAACGGTACCATCCGCCGAACCGGCGACCTCAAATTGCACTTCGGCATCAGGCACGGGTTGATTCTTTTTGTCGTACACGGTTGCCGTCACAATCGCTTTGCTTGTGCCATCGGCGGGCAGGGTGGATGGCGAGACGGTGACGCGCAAAGAGCCGATGCGATTTGTGGATTTGGAAAGCGGCGGCGCGGGCGGATTTTGATACGTGCCTGCGCCGAAATTTTTATCAATAAAATCTTTTGCGTTCTTGCCGAGATATTTTCCTTCTTGATTATCGTACACATCTACGCTGATTACTTTGGAGAACGCGCCAAAGTCATTGCTTTTGAGATAATCGTCCACGTCCAGCGCGTCCGCCCAATACGCGACCTCGTATCGCGGGTCGTATCTCAAAAAGGTGTAGAGCGTTCCCGAATCGGGAAAGGTTTGACGCAGCGCGGCGAGCCCATCCACAATTTGCTGCGTCGTCTCGGCGCTGTACAAATCGCGGTTGATCGGCGACATGATCACAAACGCGAACACGTTGCCGTTCTTGCCTTCCAACTGATTGAACTCGAGGACTTGATACCCCGCGTCTTCGAGCGCCTGCTGTGCATTCGCGGCGGAATCGTCTTGCGAAATATCAATCGCATCTTCGAGCGTAAAATTGCCCGTCGCGATCAATTTTCCGCCGACGCGAAAATTCACCGTCCACTGTCCCGTCAACTGCGCGTTCGGCGTCCCCGCAACTTGAATGAATTTGCGCGCCACGTTGTCATCGCCAAACGTATCGGCATCGGCAGGGTAGGTGGTTACGGTTCCCGTATCGTTTTCATACCATTCCGAATCCACCGGTGTGCCGTCGGGCGAAATGAATTGCGTTTCGACCGTGAATTGTTTTTGCGCCGCGCCGTTCTCTTCGACGATGGTTGCCCATGCGTAAATTGCTTGAACATCTGGTGTGAACGAAGCAACGTATGTGTTGTCTTGCGGGTCAGACGAAAAACTATAGAGCAATGTATAGCCGGGGCTGGACGATTGAAGTCGCGGCGCGTCATTTTGAAATTCGCGGCCGCGTTCTTTGGAAAGGCGCGCGCTGCCAATGGGCGGCTCGGCGTACGCCGCATTCGAAATTAACAAAAACGCGCAGAACAGCGCAAACGTGCAGATTGCGCCGCGTACAAGCCATCGTTTCACAAATGTACCTCCCTTCGCAGTAACTAGAAAAATTAGACTTGTGTATTTCGATATGTGTGCGCTATTGTAATGAGCATTGGTAGCTTGTGTCAACTGCCTTTTTGTAATCTGCCGCGCGCTCATTTTTTCGCCGCGAGTTCAGCGCAGAATGCGTCCACCGTCACAGGCGCGCGCTGCCAACCCAACGCGCGTGCCAACTGCATCAACTGCGGCGCATCCAGCGCGGCGCGTTCCGTCAATGCCGGCTCGTTCAAAATTTCCGCGTCGCCGCGCGCAAGCACTTGCCCTTGCGCCATCACCATCAATTCAGGAAATTGTTCGGCGGCGAAATCAATGTCATGTGTCACTGCAATCACGGTGACGCCCGCGCGTTTCCATTCATCCAAAAGTTCTGCCAGCCGCGCCAAGCCGAACGCATCCTGCCCCGTTGTCGGTTCATCCAAAATAACAATCGGCGTTTGCATCGCGACGACCGAAGCGATGGCTACCCAACGACGCTGCCATGACGCCAAGTCGTAGGGATGCGCGTCGCGCACCTCTTGCAGCGCGCACACTTCCAGCGCGCGCCCCACGCGCCTCGAAATTTCTGCGGCGTCCAATTTCAGATTGGTTGGTCCGAACGCGACTTCAGCCGCGACGCTCGTTTTGAACAATTGGTCGTCAGGATTTTGAAACACAAATCCCACGCGTCGCGCGAACTGCGCGATGGAATGTTCGCGCGTATTCCAATCACCGATTCGCACATCGCCCCGCGTCGGTTTCAACAAACCATTCAAGTGTTTCACCAACGTTGTCTTGCCCGCGCCGTTTTGTCCGAGCAATGCGATGCGTGAACCGGCGCGAATTTCGAACGAGATACCGCGCAGCACCTCGCTGCCGCCGCGAAAAGTGAAGTAAAGTTCAGAGACTTGAATGTCCATCAAGATAAAAGTTAAAAGTTGAGAGTTCTTACGAACCTTCAACCTTCAATCTGAAACCAATCTTTCGCTTGTTCCAACGTCTGCGGCAGCAATTCTTTTTTTTCAATCAACCCGCGTTCCATTGCCGCGCGTGCGGCGCGGGCATACCGCGTTTCGATCAGTCCCCACGCGTTCGCGCGTGAGAGAATTGCGCGCGGTTCGCCGTCCGCGACCAGCGCGCCTTTGTCCAAAACCAATACGCGCGCAGCAAGCCGCGCGACCCATTCCAATTTATGCTCCACCAAAACAATCGTGCGTCCGTGCGCCGCAAGCGTTTGAATTGTTTTCATCACTTGGCGCGTTCCGTGTGGATCAAGTTGTGCAGTTGGTTCATCCAAAATCATGACCGGCGGCTCCATGATAAAAATCGAAGCGAGCGCGAGCCGCTGCTGCTGTCCGCCCGACAACGCGAACGGCGATTGCTGCGCGACGTGTTGCAGGTCAAACAACTGGAGTGTGCGCGCGACGCGCGTTTCCATTTCCGCGCGCGCGATGCCAAGATTTTCCAAACCAAAGGCGACTTCTTCCGACACGGTGAGTTTCGCGCCCGAAATTTGGTTGAACGGATTTTGGAATACCATTCCAACTTGCGTCACCAATTGCGCGAGCGGAGTTTGTTGCGTGTCCGCGCCATTCACGTACACTTTTCCCTGCAGCTTGCCTCTGAAAAAATGGGGAATGAAACCGGCAAGCGCAAAACACAGCGTGGATTTTCCCGCGCCATTTGCGCCAACAATCGCGGTCACGGTGCCGGGTTCGAATTCGCACGTCACAGCGCGCAGCGCGTTCCTATTGGCTTGAAGATATTGAAAAGAAAGTTGCTCGACGCGGAGAATTGACATTAGCGCAGAACGAGAGGCGAGTTTTGCCAAAGGGCGGCTTGAAGAGAAACGAGAACGACCAGAATAGAAAAAATAATGAGCAGAACACGCGCAACGCGTTGTGCTTGCGAGTCGCGCAATTCGCGCCAACTCGTTTTGGGGCGCGCGGCGCGAAACGCGCGCGCATCCAGCGCCAACGCGCGTTCTTGTACATTTTCCAGCGCGCCGTACACCAACGGCGCGATCAGCGGAACGAACGCGGCGATGCGTACGCGCAAACTGCCTGTGGTTTCCAAGCCGCGTGCTTGTTGCGCGTTCAGAATACCGTCCGCGCGCGCTTGCATTTCGGGCAAGAGTTGAATTGCCGTCACGATGATGTATGCGAGCGAGTACGGCGCGCCCGCTTGCACCAACGCGCGCGCGAGGTCGGCGGGATGCGTCGCATATACCACCAGCAAGCCCGCGCCTGCGATGACCATCAAGCGCGTTGCTGTCACGAACGCAAATTCCAGTCCCTCGCGTTTTAGCGAAAAAGGACCGATTTGCCAAATCACATCTGTCGCGCCGGGATAGAAAAATCCTTGCACGAGCACGAGGGAAATCGCCAGCGGCAAAATCACCGTGAAGGTTGTACGTAAGACCTCGCGCCAGATTTTCGCCCACACCGCGATCGGCAAAATGATGAATACAAAAAGTGCGACGGAGATGTAATTCCATCGCACACAAAATACCGTAACAGCGATTGCTAAGGCGACCGCCAGCTTGGTAAGCGGATGCAGCGCGTGCCAACCGCTGGCGCGGTCGAGAAAGAACGATTGATTCATTCTTTGTCAAAGGGAAACGCTGCCATTTCTTTAGCTCGTGCCTTCCACTTGCGATTCTTCGGTTAAGATATTTTGACTGCGTGGGAATTGGCTGATGAGGCGTTTCGACATGCCGCGCAGAATGAGCCAGACGATGAGGTACGAAATCGTTTTGTCAATGGGGTCAGAGATGAAACCTTGAATCGTCGCGGCTTGGATCAGGTTTGCTCCGGTTGCCTGAAAATAGGCAACGATTGCATCAGTCCCGGTACCGGTAACCCCGCCATTAACATACACAAGGATTGGAGCGGAGACAAGCGCGGCGATAACCCCGGTGGCTAGTCCAGCCGCGATTGTCCACGCAATATTCTTAAAGACACCTTTTGAAGCAAAGAATCCAGCGCATAGCCCAATCACAAACGCGGTGAGCGCAAACGGAGCCGTTTGAATCTGTCCGGTGATGTACGCCCACAAGATATTCGAAATGGCGCCCGTTATCGCGCCCGGAAGTGGACCGCATAACGCGCCCACCAGAATCGTTCCGATCGAGTCTACGTAAATTGGCAGCTTGAGCGTCGCTACAATCTGCCCGACCACGATATTGATCACAACCGCGACGGGAATGAGCGCGAGCGTGATGGTGGTGAAATCTTTTTGGAGGCGTTCACTAAAGGACATGAGTGGGCTCCTACCTATTCTGAAATTCCGAAAATGAGTACAGGAATATCAATATTTGATACACCGCGCTGTTTCAGATCCCAAGTGAACTGTTCAAAGTATGCAACACCAGTTGACATTTCGCGTGCGAACTCTTTGACGGGCACAATTTCAATTCCCGCGTCAATAAAACCCAAATTGTGAAAGATAGTCATCTTTGCGGCGACGTTATATACCATGAACGCATACTTTCCGAACTGAACTTCGACGCCCAAATGATTTTTTACGAAATCCATTTCTCGAAAGGCACCTTTTCCCACCTTCGATGGTTTGTAATTTGAAATATAGTATTCGTCCGAATAGTCGGAAGCAATCTTTTGTTTTGCCCAGCCGCGTTCAAAGAAGTGGAGTGTAAACGTTTTGTTCAATGCGACTGGCGAATACAACATTCGCCCCGATTTCGTTTTTTCTTTTCCGACCTTTGTCTTGAAATCGGCTGCATTGATCAACCCTACAATTTCCTTGACCTCGCGCAACTCGCTTGCGTATTCTGTTTCAACAACCTCCTTTCCATGATTGAACGAGTACTCGCCAACGATTTTCATTTGTATTTACTCTTTCTATCCAAGAGTCTGCGCTCAGTAGTCGTTCTCCATTCCTCTGGAACTTGCGATACCTTTTCCTTGCCTGTGGGCACAAAAACAGGTTTTCCAATCGGGCGCGTCGTTAGCGTTCCATTCCATAATGAGTGAATTCGCTCACGCGCTATTTCTACGTATTGACTCTCCTTTTCGCTGCCCATCGCGCGGCGATTATACATTTGTGCAGCAATCATTGACGATCCAACTCCCGCATAAGGATCCAGTACCCAATCGCCCTCGTTCGTCAGGGCAAGCACGCATCGCTCTGCAAGTTCAACGGGATATTGACAAGGATGGATTGTTTTTTCGGGATGATTCGCTTTTACATTGGGAATGTCCCACAACTCTTGTTCCCAGTCTTTTAGCAATACCTCCCAAACATCGGATGGATTTTTTCCGTTTGGATTGCCTGAGGGTTTCCCTTTGTTCGGTCCTTTGAAATGTCGTTTGCCGGGGTACTTTGATGGCACGCGCACTGAATCCAAGTTGAAAACATACTCATCGCTTTTGGTGAACCAAAGAATTGTTTCATATCGCCCTGAAAATCGTTTGGAAGCATGGAGTCCATGTCCAAAATGCCAAATGATGCGATTACGTAAATGCAGATTGAGGCGCTTGAAAATTTGATAATAGAGGATGTCTAATGGATAGACTTCGCCATCATCAACAAAATTCCCGACCTGCCAGCAAATGCTTCCCTCGTTCTTGAGAACGCGATAGAGCTGGGCAATAACCTGTGTCTGCCTTTCGAGATAAGCTTCAATTGAAATGCGATTCTCATACTCTTTACCAAGATTGTATGGGGGCGAAGTGATGATTAGTTGGACGGTGTGGTCAGGAATCGTCGCAAGAAACCTGCTTATATCTCCATGATATAGAACGACCTCTGCACCGCGCAAAAAATGATTCTCGATTTTTTTGGTCGTGCTGAAAAGTGGCAAATTCAACATTACTTTTCTCTCCCACTTGTTATCCTGAGACTCTTCTAGCATCCAACACGTTCGGCAGCCGTTCGATCTTGTTCAAAATCCGCGTCAGTTGATTCGCGTTGCCGATTTCCAGCGTCGCGTTGACAACGGCGGTGTTATCGCGCCGTGATTTGCTGCTGACTTGGCTCATGTTGACGCCTTCTTCTGACACCACGCCTGACAAATCGTGAAGCAGTCCCGAACGATCGAACGCGTGCACTTCGATTGTTACGGGATACACTTGCTCTTGCTTCATTCCTTTCCACGTCAGCGCGATCCAGCGTCCTTCGTTGCCCTGATGCTCAATTACATTTTTGCAATCGCGGCGATGGATGGCAATCCCGCGCCCGTGTGAAATATAACCCACAATTTCATCGCCCGGCACCGGTTTGCAGCATTGCGCGATACGCGTGAGCAAGTTGCCTACGCCGCCAATTTCGAGTCCGACTTCGTTTGTTGCCTTGGCGCGCGGTTTCGTTCCGAGCAGAGGTTCCGGCTCAGGGGCGGGCTTGGTTTGTTCGGCTTCCAAGAGTTTGATGTCAATCTGCTGCAAGCCCACATCTGCGTAGCCAATTGCTTCTGCAAGTTCATCTACATTTGCATAGTTGAACAGTTTTGCAATCTCGTCCAAATTCTTTTGAGAGAATCCAAGCCGATGCAGTTCCTTGTCCAAGAGCGCGCGCCCTTCGACGCGTGCGACCTCGCGTTCTTGTTTGCGAAAATATTGTCGAATTTTTTCTTTGGCGCGCGCGGAATGCACCAGTCCAAGCGTTGGGTTCAACCAATCGCGTGAGGGACCGCCTTTTTTCGCGGTGAGAATTTCCACGCGGTCGCCCGTTTTCAACGGCGTCTCCAGCGCGACGATTTTGCCATTCACTTTGGCGCCGCGGCAGCGATTCCCGACTTCGGTGTGAATGTGATACGCAAAGTCAATCGGCGTCGCGCCCGCTGCCATTTCGATGATTTGTCCTTTGGGCGTAAAGACATATACCTGATCACGAAAAATGTCGGTCTTGAGCGCGTTGACAAACTCACTTGCCGTCGTCACTTCGGCGCGCCAATCTTGCAACTGGCGCAGCCAATTGATTTTTTCCTCAAGACGCGGATCGCGTTTGCCGCCCGGTTCTTTGTAGCGCCAATGCGCCGCAACGCCGTACTCGGCGATCTGGTGCATCTCCTTGGTGCGAATTTGTACTTCGAGCGCTTTGCCCCCGGGACCGATTACGGCGGTGTGCAGTGATTGATAGCCATTCTCTTTTGGTTTCGCAATGTAATCGTCAAATTCGCCGGGGATGGGCGTCCACAACGAATGCACAATTCCCAGCACGAGGTAGCATTCACTCTTGTCTTGCACCAGACAGCGAATCGCGCGAATGTCATAAATGTGCGAGAGGTCGCGTTGTTTCGCCAACGCCTTTTTGTAAATGGAATAAATGTGTTTGGGGCGCCCGCTGATGTCAGCGTGTACATCCTCCTCCGCCAATTTTTCACGCAGTATCGTGACGGCTTGCCCGATGTACGAATGCCGATCGTCACGATCATCCGAGAGAAAGTCGTCAATCTCTTGGAATTTTTCGGGGGCGAGATATTTTAGCGAAAGGTCTTCGAGCTCGCGGCGGATGTTGTAAATCCCCAACCGATTCGCGAGCGGCGCATAAATTTCAAGCGTCTCGCGCGCGATCTTGATCTGCTTGTCAGGCGCTTTATAGGTCAGCGTTCGCATATTGTGCAAGCGGTCTGCGAGTTTGATCAAGACGACGCGAATATCCTCTGCCATCGCGAGAAACATTTTACGGAGTGATTCGGCTTCGACCTGTTCGGTGCCATAGCGCAGCTGCGAAAGTTTTGTCACCCCATCCACCAATTGCGCCACATCGTCGCCGAATTGTTCGCGCAGTTCGTCGAGTGTCACTGCCGTGTCTTCGGGGACATCGTGCAGCAGCGCGGCGATGATAGTGTCCTCATCCATGTACAAATCCGCGAGGATTTTTGCGGTAGCGAGGGGATGCGTTACATACGGTTCGCCGGACGAGCGCGTTTGTCCCGCGTGCGCGGCTTCGGTCACGCGATAGGCGCGTTCGATCCGCTCCGTGTCCAGTTCGGAGTTGTACTCTTTTATCAATGCCAATAACAATTCAAGGTCGGTCATAATTTTTTAGCGCTTGACCAGCAATTTTACAATCGCGCCACACTTTTTGCAAGGAAAAATTTCTGATTGACAGCGCCGTTCTATCTCCATACACTTGGTAACCATGAACCGCCTCTGCTTACTTTTTGCCTTGTGCGCGCTGCTCTTGATCTCTGCCTGCGTGCCTGAACCCATCACTCCGATTTATGTGATTGAATATCCCGCGACATGGACGCCGGGACCTACGGCGACCATCACGCCGCATCCGCCAACCGCGACGCTGGTGATTCAACGCACTGCCGGACCCGCGCCGACGCGCGACCCGAACGTGCGGCGACTGCCCGGCGCGCCGCGCGGGAGTATGGGCGTCTGGTTGGATATTGGCAGCGTACAGCAAGAATCCATTCCACTGCTCGCGCCGCGCGCACAAATTTTCGTCGAGACCGAAAAATCGGACACGCCGCGCGCGTCCGGCAACTTTTTGTTGCTCAGAGTGGATGGCTCGAATGAAAATCCATTGCCGGAGGGATTGCTGTCGCGGTACGATGGCGTGTACGTGGAGAATGTACCGAGCAATCAGCTTGCGCCGCTCCGCGAAAAAATCGCGCCGCGTTTGGTGATTACGGAAACGAGTTTGCAGGATAAGGACGCGGCAGCTGCGCTGAACGAAAATGCGGACGGCATCTGCTTTTGCAATTTTTTGCGTGATGCCGATGCGCCAATCGAAACGTACAAAAAAGAAGACGATTGGCAGCGCGATATTGAAACGCTTGCCGAACTGTCGGCAGAGCCAGATGCGGTGATTCTTACCGCGACGCGTTTTCCCGAAGACGCCGCCAAGAATTTTGAGGGGATGCAGCAGTGGCTCGATTACGCGGCGGCTTCGTTCTTGCTCGGCGTGAACAATTCACACACCTTTTTTGGTTTTCAGGGCAAAGCCGCTCAAGAATTTTTAGGCGCACCGGCGATTGTTGCAAAAATTGGCACACCGCTTGGCGCAATGTTCAAAGCCAATGGCGTGTATCAGCGACGTTTCAGCGACGGACTTGTAGTTGTGAATCCGACTGACGAAGCGCGCGCATTTGCTCTGTCGCGTAACTATTTGAGCGTGAACGGGACGCCGCTTTCACAATTGGAATTACCGCCGCATACGGGAATGATTCTGCTCAGTGTGAAATAAAAATCCGTCGCCCGCGCGGGCGACGGATTTTTATTTGTTTTGCAGGGCTTGTACGCCGGGCAATGGTCGCCCTTCCATAAATTCCAAACTCGCGCCGCCGCCGGTCGAAACGTGTGACATTTTGGATGCAACGCCCGCTTTTTCAACCGCGGCTGCTGTATCGCCGCCGCCAATAACTGTAATGGCATCGGGTACCGTTGCGAGAAATTTCGCCAGCTCGAGCGTCCCGTCCGCAAACTTGGGAAACTCAAAGACACCCATCGGTCCATTCCACACGACGGTCTTGGCGTCTTGCAGATAACTCTCGAACAATTTGATGGATTCAGGACCAATGTCGAGAATGCGCCAGCCCGCGGGAACGTTTTCCACATCCACCACTTTTGCTTCAGCGTCCGCCGCAAATTTATCCGCGATAACCCAATCCACCGGAAAGACAAGTTTACCCGAACTTTTGCGCATGGTCTCGCGCGCGAGGTCGAGTTTATCACCTTCGGCTAACGAATCGCCAATCGGATAATTCATTGCTTGAGCGAACGTATTTGCCATGCCGCCGCCGATGAGGATGTGATCCACTTTTGGCAATAAATTTTCGATCACGCCGATCTTGTCACCAATTTTTGCGCCGCCCAGAATCGCGACAAAGGGATGCTTGGGATCATCAAGCGCGTTGCCCAGATAATTCAGTTCCTTTTCCATCAAAAATCCCGCGTGCGCGGGCAAATGTTTCGTTACCCCATGCGTGGACGCGTGTGCGCGATGTGCGCTGCCGAACGCATCGTTCACGTACACATCGCCCAATTGCGCGAGTTCGCGCGCAAATGCGGGATCATCTTTTTCTTCTTCCGGCGCAAAGCGCACGTTTTCCAGCAACAAAATTTCGCCGGGCTTGAGCGCGCGCGCTTGTGCCGAGATCACGTCGCCGATTACATCGTCTGCCATGTACACCGAATTCTTTCTGCCTTCGGCTGTGAGCAATTCCTGCAAACGCGCGGCGACCGGTTTCAGCGAATATTTTGGGTCATTGCCTTTGGGACGTCCGAGGTGCGACATCAAAATCAACGCCGCGCCGTGATCGAGCAGGTAATTGATGGTGGGCAATGCTTCGCGAATGCGGCGGTCGTCGGTGATATGTCCGTCAGTTTTGTCTTGCGGCACATTAAAGTCCACGCGCACGAGGACGCGCTTGCCGTTCACATCAATGTCGCGGATCGTTTTCTTGTTCATGTTTTTGGCTTTCCCGGTTCAATTTTTGTCCAAGCAATTCCAACATTTGATCAAGTAAAGAAAAAACTTCCTGAACCATTTCGGGAGTTATGGTTGCATCTCCATCGTAGCGAGATTCATTGCGATAGCGCAAGCCAACGGCAAAATCGCGCCCCAAAGTGATTGGCGCGATTTTCGTCTTGACAAACTTGTCACTGAACAGTGTGTTGAGTCCACTGTGCGTTTTTGGGAGTTGTGCAGTCAAGAATCGCAGCATACCTTTCGCACACAATTCAGACGCGTTGTATGCCATATCAATTGCGACGCGCCGCGCGCCCTCGCTTTGAGGGTCATATTTGAGGCGCGCTTGTTCACCATACTTGAGGGCGAGGTGATAAAGTGATTCCGCCGTTTGAAATGCCAATTTTTCTTCATCCACCGAATACACTTCCTTTCCTTCACGCAGGACTCGCAAGAGAAAGTCGCCCCTTGGTTGTTCGTATGCGGTGCACGTTCGCGTAAATGGCTCGATGTACACGCCCAAGTCCAATTGTGCCGCATACGCAGCATCCGAAGCCGCTTCATCCGTACGCTGCAAGGGCGCGCTGCCAAATACTAAAACATCTACATCGCTTTCCGCGTCTGTCTCCCCGCGCGCCACACTTCCAAACAACACAATTTTCGCAATTTGGTCGCGCGCAGGACTCGCCAAAAGATGCTGTACAAAGACACGCAGCGCCTCCAACTTGCGCTGATGAATTTCATCGCGCGGCTGTAATTCGTGACCGTCAATTCGTACAGGCGCTAACATAAGGCGTGAGGAATGCAAGATGACAAGTGACACGAATGTTTTAACGTCAAAGGTGAAACGTCAAACTCTTCGAGTCACCTGTTACATGTCTGCGGCTACAAGCCCTTATCCACCATATATTTTGTCAAATCCGCGACGCGCGTCGAATAACCCCATTCGTTGTCGTACCACGAAACGACTTTGAACAAATTGCCGCCAATCACCATCGTCAATTCTGAATCCACAATCGAAGAGCGCGGGTCGCCTTTGAAATCCATCGAAACAAGCTGCTCTTCGCTGTAACCGAGAATCCCTTTCATCGAACCTTCAGACGCGGCTTTGAACGCCGCATTAATTTCTTCGGCAGTCGCATCGCGTTTCAAATTGCCGACGAGATCAATCACTGAAACGGTAGGCGTAGGCACGCGCATCGAAAAGCCGTGAAATTTGCCTTTGAGTTCGGGAATGGTGAGCGACACTGCTTTTGCCGCGCCGGTAGTTGTCGGAATGATGTTCAATGCTGCCGCGCGCGCGCGCCGCCAATCTTTATGCACCATGTCAAGAATTTTTTGATCGTTGGTGTACGAGTGAACAGTCGTCATCAGCGCTTTTTCGATGCCGAACGAATCTTCCAGCACTTTGGCGACAGGCGCGAGCGCGTTCGTAGTACACGACGCGTTCGAAATGATGTGATGTTTCGCGGGATCGTACTGATTTTCATTCACGCCCAGAACAACTGTAACATCCTCGCCTTTTGCGGGTGCGCTGATAATGACGCGCTTGGCGCCCGCGCTGAGGTGCGCTTTGGCTTTTTCGGCGTCGGTAAAAAGACCGGTGGATTCGATCACGAGCTCCACGCCCAAATCCTTCCACGGCAATTTGGCGGGATCTTTTTCTTTCAACACTTTGATCTTGTCGCCGTCAATGACAATGTTGTCTCCCTCCGCACCGACAGTGCCGGGATAAATGCCATAGTTGGAATCGTATTTAAAGAGATGTGCGTTCTCTTCCGGGCTTGCCAAGTCGTTGATTGCGATGATGTCAATGTCCTTGTAGCGTTCTTTGAGCGCTTTGGTGACTTGACGTCCAATGCGTCCGAAACCATTGATGCCGATACGGGCTGTCATGTTGATGCTCCTTTTGATGAAAATGAGTTCAAATTTAAAGCAAGTGACAAACGATGTCTCCTTTACTTTCGCTTTGAACTTTTAACTTGTTATTTGCTCTCTACTTCCTTGTTTCCGCTGCGCGTCGCTGTTTGTTTGTCTTGCTGTGCGACGCGAAATATTTTTCTTGTTCTGTTGCGTATACCATCGCAAAACTGCGCGCGCCAATTTTTCAGAATCGTGCCGCCATGCTCGCTCCTCGTCCACGACATCGGCGAATGCGTATGTGCCATCGGCTGCGCGCGCCTTGACAAATTCGATTTGCGCGTGCGGCGGAAGTTTGCCCGACGTATTGTTGTTGATGAGGACCCCGTCCACTTGCAAGCCGCTGCAATGCGTTTGTAACGCCTGCAAATAGTCTTCGATTGCATAGCCATCGGTTTCGCCATGTTCGGTTGCCACATTGGCGACGAACAATTTTAGCGCAGGCGAAACGCTCACGGCGGCGCAAAGATCTTCCACCAAAAGATTTGGCAAGACGCTCGTGTACAAACTGCCCGGACCCAGCACGATCAAATCCGCGTCAAGCAGCGCGCGCGTTGCGCCCGGATATGCCGGCACATTTTCGGGTTCGAGATAGACGCGTTCGACGGGCTGTCCGAATTTCGCAATTTGCGATTCGCCCATCACACGCGCGATTTGGGATTCACGCGACCCGCGCACCTCCGCACACAATGTCACATTTTCTAATGTGCTTGGCAAAATCCGTCCGCGCACGGCGAGGACGCGTGAGGATTCCAACAACGCGTGTTCGGAATTTCCGGTGACGCCTGCCATCGCCGCGATAAACAAATTTCCAAACGCGTGCCCGCCGAGTCCCGAATCGCTCGGGAAACGATACTCGAGCAAACGCGCCATCAAAGGTTCCGAATCTGCGAGGGCGGCGATGCACTGCCGAAAATCGCCGGGGGGCAGCACGCCCAGTTCGGCGCGCAATTTGCCTGAACTCCCGCCGTCGTCCGCGACAGTGATAATTGCCGTGAGATTGTCGGAATAATTTTTCAGCCCGCGCAGCAGCGTGGACATTCCCGTACCGCCGCCAATACAAACAATTTTCAATCCGCGTTGACGCATTCGTTTGCGATACAAATTTTCGACGAGTGAGGTTGGACGCGTCGGCACGCCGGCGAGCAGCGCTTGATTTACTTTGTACAACGCGAACGCGACAAGGGTGATGCCGAACGCGGCGAACAAAATCGCGCGCACCGGACGCGGCAAAAATTGCAGAGTGAGATAATAAACAAAATCGGGAAAAGGCTGCTCGCGGTACAATTCGACAAGCAGATACGCCGCGCCGAGCGAGAGAATGGTGATGCCAATGATGAGGACGACCAGCCATCGCTTGACGCCGATGCCAACGTATAACCATTTCCACGCGGAGGAACGCGCAGGAGAAAAACGCCGAATAAAATTCGACAGACGGCTGTTGTGCATACGCGAATCCGATTATAGCACATGCCGCGCCACAAAATGGTTGAAATTTGGTGATAAAGTGATGCAGCGAAAAAACGGAAGGCAGAGGACAGGAGTGAGTAAAATGCGCGCCTCGAATTTAAAGTTTGGGCTTTTGACTTGCGCGTCGAGTGAACCACAAGGTGAGGATGGCGACGAGCAAGGCGATGGGTCCGCCAGCGCCGAACAGCACGAGCCAATTTTCGGCAAGACCTTGCATGAGGCGTTCGGACAAAGCGCGCTCTTCTACTTGAATGATGCGCGTATCGTTCACCACTTGCGCCAGCGGGTCCGGAGCATCGAGATCACTGTAGCCAAAGATATGCAGAGTGATGTGATACTCGCCGCCGCGCTTGGCAACGAGAGACCACGTCCAGAAATTGCGGTCATTCATCGTGAGCTGTTGTTTAGATTCGCTGCTCGCGGCGATGGTGAGGTCTTGACTGCGCGCCGTGACGAGTTCGGCAGCCATGACCGGATATAGAGGAAGGACGTAGGAAACAGTCTTGTGTTCCAATGCGTTGGGACTGGTCTCGACGAGCAAGCGCGCACTACCGACTTGGGCGCCACGCGGTGCCGCGAACGCCACCGGGCGGTCAGGGATGATTTGAACCTGCACAATATCGTCTTGATCCACGCGGAGTTTCAGCGGGTAATCCAAATGGAGTTGTCCCGTTGCCGGCTCTTCGGGCGCGCTTGGGGCTCCGGGTACAGGTGTGTCGGTCGGAACCATTATGGCAAAGACGCGGGGTGTCGCCGTCGTGATGGGAGACATGCTTGCAGGTTGTCCGACAGTCGGGAGTAGAAAAACACCTAGCAGCAGCGCGCCGCAGACGCAAATGCCCACAAGCGCAGCGATGGTGACAAGCCGTCGCGAACGCGGGCGCGGGGAGGTCGGTGAATTTGCGGACATGATGATGAGTGAATTATACGGCGGAGTGGGCGCGAATGGCAAGCGGTTGTAGTTTTCGACTTTCAGGCAAATAAATAATGCTATAATCTTTCGCGCCATTTTCTTGAAGCCCCCATGTCCGAGACTCTACAACTTTTACTCGCGCTTGCGATCATTCTCTTTGCCGCCAAAGCGGGTGGATACGCTGCAACGCGTTTGCATCAGCCCGCCGTGTTGGGAGAACTGTTGGTCGGGCTGCTGCTTGGTCCTTCGCTTGTGAATATGTTTCATATTGGACCCTTTGCAAGCGGACATACGGAAGCTGTTGTGTACGAGCTCGCGGAAATCGGCGTCGTCTTTTTGATGTTCGTCGCGGGCTTGGAAGTGGATGTCGAAGAAATGTTGAAATCGGGCAAGGTCGCGCTGCTGGCGGGCAATCTCGGCGTTCTCGTGCCACTCGTTAGCGGAACACTCATTGCCCTCGCGTTTCAACGCGAATTGTATGCCGCGATTTTCGTTGGATTGATTCTCACCGCCACCAGCGTCAGCATCTCGGCGCAAACGCTGCTCGAACTCGGTGTGTTGAAAAGCAAAGAGGGTCTCGCCCTTTTAGGCGCGGCGGTGGTGGACGATGTGGTTGCAATTCTCGCGCTTTCGATTTTTCTCGCGGTAACGGGGACGGGTGAGGAAACGCGCCCCGTCTGGCTCGTTATCGTTCTGATGGTCGTCTTTTTTATCATCGCCATCGCGTTCGGCGCGCGCTTTTTTGCGCCGCTTACGCGATTCGTTGACAAGCTGCCGGTGAGCGAAGGAATTCTCACGCTCGTCATCGTCATCACTCTCTTGTACGCGTGGTCTGCGGAAGTTGTTGGCGGAGTCGCCGCGATCACGGGCGCGTTCATCGCGGGCGTCTTTTTCGCACGCACTCATTTCCGCGAAGAGATTGAACGCGGGATGCACACGCTCACTTTTTCTTTTTTCGTCCCCATCTTTCTCGTCAGCATCGGACTGCGCGCGAATTTGCGCGACATTGATGCTAACGGTTTGATCTTTCTCCTCGCGCTCATCGTCGTCGCGATTTTGACCAAAGTGCTTGGAAGTGGCATCGGCGCGCGGCTCGGCGGCTTTACAAATCTCGCGTCCTTGCGCGTGGGCTTGGGCATGGTCTCGCGCGGCGAAGTCGGGTTGATCATTACCACCATCGGCTTGAGCGCAGGGCTGGTGACGACGGAAGAATATTCCCAAGTGGTCATCATGGTACTCGCGACGACACTCGTCACACCGCCGTTGCTGCGCTGGGCGTACAATCTCAAAACGTCGCAAGCGCAACCAAAGGAGTCTTAAATGGCACAGCTGCTCGTTCTCGTACTGGATCAAGAAGAACGCGTTTCGGATGTGTTGGAAGCGTGGGAACAAGTGGGTGTGCCCGGTGTGACGATGCTCAACTCGACGGGCAGTACGCACGAAAATCAGGAAACGCGCGATGATTTGCCCTTTGTCGTTTCGCTGCGTTCCGTCCTCGAAGCGCAAGAAAAGGAGACGCGCACACTTTTCTCTGTCATCGAAAATGACTCTGTGGTCGAGCAAGCGGCGGCTGCCGTTCTCCGCATCATTCCTGATTTTGCGGAGGGGCATCGTGGGATCATGTTCACCACTCCCATTTTACGGCTCTGGGGAATGTATTCGAATTCCACCCAACAAAAATAACTATTATTTGTAAAGCCCATCCTGCATTCATACAAAACTCATCCTATTTTCTCATTCCCTTTATATGCTGAATATGATAATCCCAATGGGTCACTCGGACGCTCCGCCTGCCCAATCGAGTATTGAATGAAGTTGAATCGTTTCACATCCCTTGTGCTGCTGGGACTGCTCATCACCTTTACCCTTGCTTGTCGCACCGCAGAACTTGTCGCTCAGGCACGTCCTACGCCAACAAATACACGTCCGCGTCCAACGCGAACGTTGACGCGCGCCCCGCGCACGCCGGTCGTGATTGAAGCGCAAGTTGTGCCTTCTACCAACACGCCCGCGCCGCCCGAGCCGCCAACGCAGCCGAGCCAACCCAATCCGCCAGCTCCGCGTGCCCCAACGCGCCCCCAGCCGCCGCGCGCCACGACGCAGCCCACCAACACCCAGCCCGCGCCGACGCCGACCTCACAATTTCCATTTAGCGTTCAGGAATCGCGCTGTGGTCCGAATGTTCGGACGTACATTGAAGGATTTGTGTACGAAAACGGCTCGCCGAAAAATGATGTCCTCGTCCGCATTTCTCAAGGTCCGGATGGACAGCCCGATCCGAATGACGACTATCGCACCGGCACCGATCCGCGCAAAGGATATTATTTTCAGAATATAGATGCGAATAATCCGCACAGCGGAACGTGGTATGTGTGGGTGATAGACCCGAATACAATGGCGCGCATCTCAGCGATCGCGATTGTAAAGACGGACCCGCAGCGCGTGGAAGATTCAGAAAACAGCTCGGGCTCGTGTCAATCTGCAACCGTAAACTTTTCCAATCAAGGAACGCGTCCCGTTGGACGTACTCCGTCGCCTTCACGTACGCGCGACCCGAACGCGAGTCCAACTATGACTCCTACTCAAGACACTTTGGACGACAGCTAAGAAAAAGAGTGGCGGAAAATTTTCCGTCACTCTTTTTTTCGAGAACGCCAAAGAATGCCTCTTACGTCACTCGAATACACTCATCCAATTCATTCCACGCCGCGTGCGCTTTTTCCATCGTTGTGCTTTGAAACGAAACGCGTTCGCCCGCGCGTTTTTGCGCGAGACGCGGAATGTCCGCGCGAATCACAGTGGCAATGATGGGATAGCCGCCTGTGGTCTGGTGGTCGGCTTGCAAAACAATCGGTTGTCCATCAGGTGGTACTTGAATCGCGCCGCGCGTCACGCCGCACGATAACACCTCCTCTGTTTTACGCGCAATGTTCGCGCCGAACAAGCGCGTTCCCATGCGGTCTGAAATTTCGCTGGTGAAAAATTCTGTCCGCAGAAAATTTTCGCGCGCCGCATTGTCAAAAAAATTGTCGTGTGGTCCGAACAAGATGCGAATGGGCGCGTCGCTTGTGTAATAATTTGTGAACGCGCGGCTCAACATTTTCCCCGCGCGTTCTATTGCAAAAGCAGCGCGCGCTTGATTTTGCAAAACATCTCCCGCCTGCAGCGCGCGTCCGCCGAATCCGCCAAATCCATCGCGCAGCGCCGTTGCGTACGAACCCAAAACTTTTGGCACTTCAAAACCGCCTGCGACTGCCAAATACGCGTAACGTCCGCGTGCCGCCGCGTCAAATCTCAATACCTCGTCCGCGCGCATAAAGAGCGCGCTGTTCATTGGCACGAAACGTTCCCCCACGCGCACCGCGAACTCGGCGCCCGCCAAACTCACCACACATTTTTCCAACGCGCGGACGATGAATCCCGGTGACGCGATTTCGATTGCGGCGTCTTGCGCGTCATTGCCCAACAGCGCGTTCGCCGCGCGCAGCGCGAGCGGATCCATTGCGCCGCCGCGCGTCACGCCGAATTGTTGATATCCTTCGCGCCCCAAATCTTGGATGGTTGTGAATAGTCCCGCTTCAAGAATTTCCAACATTCACAAATTTCACCCGGTCACCCGCGCGCAATAACGTTGGTGGCTCGCTTTGGGCGTCAAACAATTTCACATCGGTGCGCCCAATCACGCGCCAGCCGCCCGGCGATTCGCGCGGATAAATGCCGGTCTGTCGTCCGGCGATGCCAACCGAACCTGCCGGCACGCGTTGGCGCGGCGTTTCCAAGCGCGGCGCCGCAATTTTTTCGTTCACAATGCCCATGTAAGGAAAGCCGGGCGCAAAACCGAGCATGAATACTTGATAAATATCGCGCGTGTGAATCGCAATGACCTGCTCGACCGAAATTCCGTTGTGTTGTGCCACAAATTCCAAATCGGGTCCAAATTCACCGCCGTAACGAACAGGAATCTCAATCAACCGCGTGTCCTGAATGGAGCTCGCAGCGCGCGACTCGGCGGCGCGGAGAATTTGCTGTAGTAACGCGTCGTATTCGCACAACGCGGGATCGTACTCGAGCAGCAAGGTCGTGTACCCGGGTACGATCGAGACAACGCCGCGCACTTGATCCAATTCACGCGCCAAAGCGTGAACCCGCGCATTGAGACTGACATCAAGCGTCTCACCCACTTCGACCAATACGGCGGCGTCGCCCATCACGCGGATGTTCAAATCATTCATTCAGCATCGGAACTAATTCGATCCCTTCCGCGCGCAGCGCTTCGTGTACGGCGCGCGCAATATCCACTGCGTGCGGCGTGTCGCCGTGAATGCACAGCGTATCCACTTGCAGTTCCAACAATTTGCCGTCAATGGTGCGAACGGTGCCTTCGCGCATGAGCTGAATCGCAACTTGAACGGCGCGCGCGGCCGAAGAAACGACTGCGCCCGCTTCCGTACGCGGCAATAATGTCCCGCTGCTCGTATAGGCGCGGTCAATGAATCCTTCGCGCGCGGCGCGCAAGCCAAATTCATTCGCCGCGTCAATCAAGAGCGAATTTGCCAGTCCTACCAAGATCAATTTTGAATCAAAGCGCGTCACGGCGCGCGCGATCGCTTTGGCAGTAGGCATGTCTTGCGCGGCAAAATTGTACAGCGCGCCGTGCGGCTTGACGTGACGCAGTTGTGCTCCTTGCGCGCGCGTGAACGCGGCGAGCGCGCCGATTTGATACAAAATCATGCTCTCGATTTCGCTTTCGCTCATCTTGAGCACGCGCCGCCCAAAACCCGATAGATCGGGATAGCCGGGATGCGCGCCAATTCCGATGCCGTGTGCTTTGGCGCGCGCAACAGTTCTCTGCATCACCATCGGGTCGCCGCCATGAAAACCACAGGCAATGTTGGCGGAGGTGATGTGTGGCATCAAGCCATCGTCGTTGCCGATTGAATAAACTCCATAGCTTTCGCCAATGTCGGAATTCAAATCCATTTTCATGGCGCTTGTACCTCCAGTGTGCCGAGGGTGACGGTGTTTGTTTGAAAAGGCAGTGGGAATCCGCCGCGCAGGGTGACGCGCAAAATATATTTTCCCGGCGCGAGCGTTGCAGGCAGCTTGACTGCCAAATCTTGACGAATGTATTGTCCCGCGTCGCCGCTGAAATTTGCAGTTTGAGTTTGCACAACTTTTCCGAATTCATCTGAGAGGGTTATGTCATAGTCCCGCGCGCCCACATTCAACTGTCGCCACAACAGCGTCAACGGCGCCTCTGCGCCGGTAGGATACGGCTCGCTCGTATCCAAATCATAACCGCTTAATTCCGCGTCGCCCAAATCTTGCAGCACGGTTTCCTGTACGCCCAACAATTCGCGTGCAACATTTTGCGTTTGCGCAGGAATGGTTATGCGTCCCAACTCGCGCTGCCCGAACACTTGCCCGGAATTGGGATCGTAAAGCGTCACCTGCAAAGTGTA
This sequence comes from Chloroflexota bacterium, assembly GCA_004295045.1. Lineage (GTDB taxonomy): Bacteria > Chloroflexota > Anaerolineae > UBA4142 > SHND01 > SHND01. The sequence goes on from SHND01000025.1 coordinate 103,037, forward strand.
CTCGCCGGGCGCCGCGCCGACAAAGACCGGCACGGCGTACGAATCGGCGATGTATTCGTTGGCACGCCACGCGTTGGTCGGGTAGGCATCGAGCACCGGTTGGCGATCAATCTGTCCTGCGAGCTTGCCATTGCCATCAATCAATTTCAAAGAGACCAGCCGCGCATCGGAAATTTTCCTTTGCGGCTGCCAATAGAGCGTCACGCGCGGCGTTGGCATTGTCAGTTGCGCGTCGTAACCCAACAATTTTACATCACCGAAATCTGCGTTCAGTACTTGCGCGGGCGATGGTGGGTTGCTGCGATTCGCTTTCGGCTCAAGTTGAATCAACGAGCCAACCGACGTGAGCGATGCTTGCTTTTCAATTCCACTCAATGGGCGCGTGAGAAAAACCGTGCGATTGCGTTTCAGCGCGTCGTCAATCGCTTGAAAACGTTCGTCCTCTTTGTCCGCCGCAATCGTTTCGACATCGGGGCGCAAATTTTCATTTTCTTGAAGATAACGCAGTAATGACATTTCGCCCAAGATGCCAATCACGGTCGCGTTTTGCGGAAGCGGTTGCGACAGCAGCGCGCGTCCGTATTCAATCACATCGCGCTTGTTGGATAAATCAACGCGCGCATAGTGGGCGCGGAACAATCCGAACGGAAGCAATAACAAAAGAATCGCGCCAACACTTGCGGCGAGTGTCGCCCAACGCTGTGGCAGCGCGTAATAGGCGAGCCACAACAAGCCCGCGAGTCCCGCGGCGAGGAATAACGCGCCGATTACAAAGGTTGGAATGAAAAAGACATTGATGTCCGCGACGCGATAGGTGAAAACAAAAACGAGATTCGCCAATAGCGCGAGCGCGAGCAAAACCCATTCGCGCCACGCGCGCAAAAACAGTGCAACAAATCCTCCGACAGCCGCGAGCAAACCGAGCGCGTCGAATTCATTCACAAACAAATTAAAATAGTACGCGGCGTCGCGCGTTTGGCTCAATGGATTTTGCGAAATGAAAACAGTGTACGCGGTCCCCAAAATCCAATTCAAAAATCCTTCCGGCGTATTTTGATACGCGCCGTCGAGCGAACTCGTTACTGTCCCGCGAATTGGCAAATACAAATAAAGCAGCAGTGGCAGCACAAATGCGAGTGCAATTTTCGCTAACGTGCGCGGTTGTTTCAAAAACACGCGATCATAACTCAAAACATACACGGCGATTGCGGGAAGCAATAATGCTGACAAGCGATGATGCGTGAGCATGAGTCCGGCGAAAAATGCGATGAGTAGAAGAGAGCGGGGATGGGGGTTGGGGGTTGGCTCGCTGTTCCCTATCCCCTGTCCCCTAATCCCTATCCCCCACCGCAACACAAGCCACAGCATCACCGCCGTCAGAAACGCTTGCAGCGCGTACACTTCGGCGATGACTGCTTGTGACCAAAACGTTTCGCCGAACGCGAGAATGAGCGCAGCAATCAGCGCGGGGGCGCGCGTCAAAAATTCGCCAACCAAATTGTTTGAAGTGAGAAAACGCGTGGTGATGAGACGCGCGGCGAGATAGACAAACGCTATCGTTCCCGCTCCGCACAACGCGGAAACCAAATTCACGCGGTACGCGACATCGCCGATGGGCAAGAAGGTTGCAAGTTTGATGAGAATCGAATAGAGCGGATAGCCCGTCGGATGCGCGATTGCCATGCGCGACGCGAGCAATTGAAATTCGAGCGAGTCATCAAAAAGATACGCGACCGATGGGGCGAGCGTGCGGAGGTAAATTGAAAACGTAAGGAGAAATAAGAAAACGGCAACGAGCCAATCGAGCCAACGGAGATTGCGGCTCGAAACATTCGATTCTGTTTTTTGCATCTCGGAAAATATAACATGAATTGCACGCGGTGAAAATGTGACAGGATATTGAAAACGTGACAGGTTTTCGAAAACCTGTCACGTTTTCAAATGCGCGAATTTGACACACCTGCGCGCGCGTGTTAGGATTTCGCCGTAATCATTACAGCGTTGCTGATACCAAGTGTGCGCGAACTTTTAGAGAGTCACAGATTTGGTGGAACTGTGACAGTCAACGCAAACACAATCCATATCGGCAGTGAAAAATTCATTTTCACAACGCAGCTGTGACAAACAGTTTCGGTTCGCTCCCGTTAACGAGCGTTCGAGGAATTGGGTGTTGGGCGATTGAAATCGCGGCAACAAACTCGCGAAATCTGCCTACGCAGATTTTGAGAGTCCAATTCAAACAAAGGTGGCACCGCGAGCAAAGCTCGCCCTTTCGAGGGCGGGCGTTTTTGTTTTCAAAAAATGTTGCCAGATTATTTGCGCGAAGGGCTAGAAATTGTGTTTATCGGGCTGAATCCTGGAACGTATTCGGACCAACGGGGCCACTATTTCGCGCGTTCGACTAATTTGTTTTGGCGCGCGTTGTACGAATCAAAAATCGTAAAGAAAGAATTGTCTCCGCAAGATGATGTGCGTATGAACGACTTTGGTTTGGGTCTCACCGACTTGGTTGCGCGTGTAACGCCGAACATTGATTCGCTTACGCGTGATGAATTTGTCGCGGGCGGAGAAATGCTGCGCGCGAAAATTGAAATGTATGCGCCGCGCATTGCTTGTTTCGTCGGCATCACGGGATTTCGTCACGCATTTAATCCACGCGCCAAGTTCGGCGCGCAGTCATCCCCCGCGTGGGGAAAAACAAAATTATTTATCGTTCCGTCTACCAGTCCACGGAACGCCTACTATCGCCCGCAAGTGATTGACTGGTTCAAAAAATTGAAACAATTTCACGATTCGATACGGTAGGACGAATTGCCAATTCGCCCTACAAAGGAGCAAACAAAATGAACGACCTACGACTCATCCGCGAAAAACCTGAATTGATGCGCGACGCGCTCACGAAGCGACAAATGGATGCCGCGCCCGTGGACCGCATTCTCGCGCTCGATGAAGAACGCCGCGTAAAGTTATCGGAACTCGAAGCACTGCGCGCACAGCGCAACAGCGCGTCGAAAGAAATCGGACGTACGAAAGAAGAAGCGCAGCGCGAAGCGATGAAAGACCAAGTGCGCGTCATCAATGTGCAAATTGACGCGCTCGATACGCTCGTCGGCGAACTCGACGCGCAATTGCAAGAGGCGTTGTCGGAACTGCCAAACATTCCCGACCTCGATGTTCCGTTCGGCAAAGACGACAGCGAAAATGTTGTCCTCAAAACTGTTGGCGCGCTGCGGGAATTTGCGTTCACGCCCCTGCCGCATTACGAACTCGTACCGAAACTCGGTTATCTCGATTTTGAACGCGGCGTGAAACTCGCAGGCACGCGTTTCTATGTGACGAGCGGACCGCTTGCAAAATTGCAGCGCGGCTTGATTCAATGGCTGCTCGACCATCACATTGCGCGCGGCTATCGCGAATTCGGCTTGCCGTACATGGTCAAAGAAAATATCGCGTATGGCGCGGGACAGTTACCAAAATTCCGCGAAAATCTGTATCACGACGTCGAACGCGATGCGTGGTTCGTGCCGACGGCGGAAATTCCGCTCACGGGTTTGCACATGGACGAAATTCTCGACGGCGAACAGCTGACGTTGAATTACACCGCGTACACGCCGTGCTTTCGCAAAGAAAATCTCGCGGCGGGAAAGGACACGCGCGGCATCAAGCGCGGTTTTCAATTCGACAAAGTGGAAATGTACAAATACTGCAAGCCCGAAGATTCGGAACAAGAATTGCAAAACATGCTCGCGGACATCGAGGACATTTTGCTGCAACTGAAAATTCCGTACCGCGTCAAACAACTCTGCACGGGCGACCTCGGCTTTTGCGCGACGAAAACGTATGACCTCGAAGTGTGGGCGCCCGGCATTGGCGAATGGCTCGAAGTTTCGAGCGCGTCGAATGTGCGCGATTTTCAAGCGCGGCGCGGCAACATTCGCTTTCGGCGCACGCCCGGCGCAAAGCCCGAATTCGTTCACACGCTCAACGGTTCGGGTCTCGGCATTCCGCGCACGATGATTGCGATTCTGGAAAATTATCAGCAAGAAGATGATTGGATCGAGGTGCCGCAAGTGTTGAGAGACTATGTGCGGTTGGACGCGATCAAGTAACGAACGTTCGCTGCAACGTTCCGGTCAAACGTGAAACGTAAAGCGTCGTGCAAAATCAAAAATCAGAAATCATAAATCTAAAATTCTCTGCAATGGCGCAAGGCGGCGAAGCATTGGCGCGCGAGGAAAACGGGCGCGTCATCTTTGTCCCCTATGCCATCGCGGGCGAAACGGCGCGCGTAGAAATTGTCGAATCGCATCGCGGTTTCGCGCGCGGACGCGTCATTGAAATCCTTGAAGCATCGCCGCATCGTATCACGCCGCGTTGTCCGCATTTTCCGATTGTTGGTAGGGGCGAAGCATTGACCGCTGCGGAGGTGGCAAATCCTACAACGGTGAATGTCAATGCTTCGCCCCTACGCGCGTGCGGTGGTTGTCAATGGCAGCATGTCGCATACATCGCGCAACTAAAATTCAAAACGCAAATCGTCCGCGACCAATTCGCGCGCATCGCCAAAATGCCCGACGCGCCGATTCTTGACACAATTCCTGCGCGCAGCGAATGGTTTTATCGCAACAACATGCAATTTGTGGTGAATGAAAACGGAGAGTTGTGTTTGCTTGCGCCCGATTCACACACGCGCGTTCCGATTCGCGAATGTTTTATCGCGGACGAACCAATCCGCGAAATGTTCAAGACGCTGGAACTCTACCCCGAAAGTTTTGATGGTGTCACGTTGCGCGCGGGCGAACACACGGGCGATAAATTTATCATTCTTGAATCCGACGACCCCGAAACGCCGGAAATTGAAACCGACGAAGCCGTTTCGATCGCGTTTCGGTCAGGCGATGTCACCGTGCCAATTCTGGGCAACGAATTCCTCACCGAAAAAATTGGCGCGCGTGTTTTTCGTATCTCACCCGATTCCTTTTTCCAAGTGAACTCGGCGATGGCACAAACGCTGGTCGAACTCGTCAGCGAATATCTTGAACCGCGCGCGGGCGACATTTTGCTCGACGCGTACGGCGGCGTCGGCTTGTTCGGCTTGTCGCTTGCGAATCAGGTTTCGCGTGTAATTGAAATTGAGGAAAATCCATTCGCGCTGACAGATGCAAAAGCGAACGCGGAGGATCTGAACAATGTCGAATTTCGTCCAGGACGTGTCGAAAATATCTTACCCACCCTTGACGTGCGGATAGATATTGCCGTCGTTGACCCACCGCGCGCAGGTTTGGAGCGCGCCGCGCTGGATGCCCTCGCCGCGAAAAAACCGCGCGCCATCGCGTATGTGTCATGCGACACCGCAACGCTCGCGCGCGATGTGGCGCGATTTGTCGAACACGGTTATCGTCTTGAACGCGTCCAGCCCGTAGATTTATTTCCGCAAACGCATCATATCGAATGTGTGGCGCGGTTGGTGTTGATGTAAAATGGCGTATGTGATAAAAAAGGTTTGGGCGTATGTTATTCGTGGACACGCGAATGACATCGAACTACTTATCTTTGAGCATGTAGATTTGGATGCGGGTATTCAGATTCCTGCCGGTACGGTTGAGGCGAATGAAGACCCACGCATTGCTGTAGAACGCGAATTGTTGGAAGAATCCGGCATACGGGTGGAATCATTCGCACCATTAGGAATTATTGAGCGCGAATGGGATGGGCAAGCTGTTATGGCACACCTCTTTGCCACGTGGGCTCCGCCGCATGTGGCAGAGGAGTGGATTCACAATGTCACGGGTAGCGGCGAAGATGCGCGCATGCAGTTTCGGTATTTTTGGCTGCCGCGCGGCGAATGGCACAAGGTCTGGGGAGATTTCAAACTGGGTTATCCCGCGCTAGACCGATTCGTTGCCAACGCAATGACTGAAAAATCATGAACGCACAAGAACTGATCAAAAAATACGCGGCAGGTGAGCGCGACTTTTCTGACGCGGATTTGCGCGGCATCAATCTTGCCGAAGAAAAACTGCGCGGGATTAATTTGCGCGGTGCGAATCTGGAAAAAGCAAATCTCGGTTGGTGTAATCTCGAAGGCGCGGATTTGTCGAACGCGACGCTCAAAGGGACGACGCTGAACGCCGCGAATTTGCACGGCGCAAATTGCGCGGGCGCGGATTTTTCCGACGCGAAAATGAAGACGTGCGGTTTGCGCGAAGCGAATCTCGAAAACGCAAATTTGCGCGGCGCGGTCCTCGTCGGCGCGAAATTGATGGGCGCAAATTTGCGCAACGCAAATTTATCGAAAACGCATCTCGACGGCGCAGACTTTACGGGCGCGGATACCGAAGGCGCCGATGTGACGTTTACTGAAACGACGAATACGGTGGGGCTTGCGATGGCGAAAGATAAGGTATCACTGAAACGGATTGACCGTTCTTCGCAATGAAAAAAATGAGCGGCTTGTGACCGCTCAATTTTTTTGCGCAATGAATTGTTCTCGCAAAATTTCCCGCGCCTTGACCGCCGCGCGTCCGCGGTGGCTGATCTTATTTTTTTCGGCAGAGGAAAATTCGGCTAAATGTCTGGTGGAGCCATCCACAATGAAAATTGGGTCGTAGCCAAAGCCATTCGTCCCGCGCGACTCGAATGCAATTTTTCCATTGCACGTTCCTTCGGTCGTCTGCACGTTGCCGTGCGCGTCCGCAATCGCAATTACACAGCGAAAACGCGCGGTGCGCTTTGCTTGCGGCACATTGCGTAATTTTTCCAAGAGATGGGCGTTCCGTTCCGCGTCGCTTTTTCCTTCGCCGGCGTAGCGTTTGGAATAGACGCCCGGTTCACCATTCAGCGCATCCACTTCCAGCCCCGAATCGTCTGCCAATGTCAGCAAGCCGCTCGCGCGCACGTACGCGTTGGCTTTCAAGCGCGCGTTTTCTTCGAGCGTGGCGCCCGTTTCTGCCACGTCCTCGCGGATGCCCACGTCGTCGAGCGTCAAGAGTTCAAACGGCAAATCATGGAAAATTTCCTGGAACTCGCGTAATTTGCCGCGATTGTGCGTTGCCACAAGTAGTTTCATAGTTCAATCGAGCAATCGTTCAATCGTCGGCGCGAAATTTTCGCGCATCACAACGATTGCTGTAATTTTGTAATTTCCCCAACCTTCGTTAGAATCGCCGCATCCTTAATCCAAGGATCATTATGAACTTTGAGTCCGGCTTTTCCATTGTTGAATTTTTGCTCTTTCTGATTGTCGGCGTGATTCTGGTGTGGCTTGCCACGCTTGAATTTCGCCTGATGCGTTTGACCAAAACGCTGCGCGTTTTGTTCAGCGGACGCACCGGCGCGGATTTGGAACAAGTGCTGCGCGAATACATGGAGCGCATGGATCGGACGGATGAAACGATCAAGCAATTCAACCAACGCGCGACCCTGGTCGAACAAAAAGCGCCTTACAATGTCTCCCACGTAGGCGTCGTGCGGTTCAATCCTTTTGCCGACAAAGGCGGCGACCAGAGCTTTGCCGTGGCGTTATTGGACGATCATCACGATGGGGTCGTCTTTACCGGTCTTCACTCGCGCAGTGATGTGCGCGTCTATGCCAAGCCGATTGTCGGCGGCACCTCGACGTATCCCCTCACCAACGAAGAATCGGAAGCTATTACCCGCGCGTTGGCAAAGAAATAATACCCCACCTGTCGCAATTACCGAAACGCCAAAGCAAAGCTGCGCGTAGGCGCGTCTGGAATATGCTATAATCGCGTGAGCCAATGCGCTGCGCGTTGATTATGACGGTCAAGAATGAAGCGGACTCGCTGCCGCGTTTATTCGAGACACTCGCCTTTCAAACCAAACAACCTGACGAAATCATTGTTGCCGATGGCGGCTCGACGGACGACACCGTACGAATGCTGCGCGCGGCGTCTCCCAAACTGAATCTGCGTGTACTCGAACTCCCCAACGCGAATATTTCGCAGGGGCGCAACGCGGCGATTCGCGCGGCGGACGCCGAGATTATCGCAAGCATGGACGCGGGGGTGCGGCTCGATCCGCATTGGTTTGAAAATATTACAACTCCGTTTTTTGCAGAGAACCCGACAGATGTGGTGAGCGGCTTTTTCTTGCCTGATCCGCACGGCGCGTTCGAGATAGCTCTGGCTGCGACAACACTTCCCGAACTGCGCGAAATTCGCGCCGAATCCTTTTTGCCCTCCTCGCGGTCGGTTGCGTTTCGCAAAGCAGCGTGGGAAAAAATCAATGGCTATCCCGAATGGCTGGACTATTGCGAGGATTTGATTTTTGATTTTGATCTCAAGCGCGCGGGCTTTCGCTTTCACTTTCAGCCGAGCGCGTTGGTTTATTTTCGTCCGCGTTCCTCGCTGTCGAAATTTTTCAAGCAATATTATTTGTACGCGCGCGGGGACGGCAAAGCGAACTTGTGGTGGAAGCGGCATCTGCTTCGATATGCCACGTATCTCGTCGCAATCCCGCTCTCGTTTATCTTGCTCGCGTATGTGCCGGCGGTTTCGCTGCTCATGTGGCTTGTGGGCGCGTACGCGTTGTTCGGCACGCCGTACCGTCGTTTGCTGCGCGCATGGGACAAGTTATCCGTCACCGAAAAAATGACTGCGTTGTTTTACGTTCCAATCATTCGCGTTACAGGCGATGTGGCAAAAATGATCGGCTATCCCGTTGGGGTGTGGTGGCGATTGAGTGGCGGCAGACGGCAGACTGGAGACGACAAGTAATTTGGTCGTCGGCGGTCTATCGTCCGTCATCTTGAATTTATGAAAATTGGCTATGTCTATTCTCCGCTCTTTCTAGAACATTCTGCGGCGGGTCATCCCGAAGCGCCACAGCGGTTGGAAGCAATTCTGCAAGTGTGGCACGATACGCACCTCTTTGACAAGTTGGTTGCGATTGAACCAACGCCCGCCACAGAGGAACGCTTGCTGCGCGTCCATTCCCAAAAACATCTGAATACCATCGAGCAAGCGAATCGGCGCGGCGGCTTGCAAATTGACGGCGACACATACATGAACAAGTATTCGCGCGACGCAGCGTATCTCGCCGCCGGCGCGGCAATCAATGCCGTCGACGCGGTGATGACAGGCGTCGTAGATGCGGCTTTTTCGCTCGCGCGTCCGCCGGGGCATCACGCGACGCGCGATTTGGCGATGGGCTTTTGTTTGTTCAACAACGTCGCCGTCGCCGCGCAGTACGCTGTGGATCGTTACAACTTGGAACGCGTGCTGATCATGGATTTTGATGTGCATCACGGCAACGGCACGCAAGATATTTTTTACGCGTCGCCGAACGTTTATTATTTTTCAACGCATCGCTATCCGTTTTATCCCGGTTCGGGGCATTGGCGCGATGTGGGCGCGGAGCAAGGGCGCGATGCCACGCTCAATGTGCCTCTGCCGCACAGTGTTGGCAATAGTGATTTCGCGCGCGTTTTTGATGAGCTGTTGTATCCCGCGATGGCACGCTATCAACCGCAGCTCGTCCTCGTTTCGGCAGGCTATGATGCGCACTGGGCGGACCCGCTTGGCGCGTTGACATTGCTCGATTCGACCGGTTATGCGTACATGACGCAAGTTTTGCACGCGATTGCCAAAGAATTTGCGCAGGGGCGCATCGTGTTTATCCTTGAAGGCGGATATAATTTCGATGCGCTCGGTTGGTCAACCTACGCGACCGTCGAAGCGCTGTTCGGCAGCTCTGCCATCGCTGATCCTCTAGGCGCGCCGCCGCGCGCAGAACGCGATATTTCGGCGCTGGTCGAATATTTGCAAGGCATTCACCGGCTCATCTGACACTATCGCACTATTGCACTCTGGTACTATCGCACTATAATTTTGACGTATGGCTGACGTCCTCTTGCGCGAGTACATAGATCAACTGCGTGATACGATTCATGCGGGCAAGTATTCCGACGCGTTTGCGTTGGGACAGCATATTCTCCATTATTTCCCCAAACATATCGAAACGTATACGCTCCTCGCCCAAGCCAGTCTCGAAACGAATGATTTGGCGGGTGCAACGGACTTGTTTCGCCGCGTCTTGAGCGCCGACCCTGAAAATATATTGGCGCTTGCAGGCATGGCATTGTTGAGTGAAACGCAAGACAAGCAGGACGATGCGTTGTGGTACTTGGAACGCGCGTACGAAATGCAGCCGAGCAATGATGATTTGCGGCGCGAGCTGCTGCGCATGCGCGAACAATTTTACGGCACCGCGCCTGCGCGGATCGAGTTGACTTCGGGCGCGTTGGCGCGGGTGTACGCGCGTCAAGGTCAGTATGCCCACGCGGTGAACGAGTTGCGGCGCTTGCTTCGGAACGACAGTCAGCGTTTCGATGCGCGCGTCGCGTTAGCGGAAGCGTTGTACCGCGCGGGACGCACCGACGAAGCAGCCCAAGTCGCGCAGAACGTGATGGCAGACGCGCCGTACGCGCTCAAGCCCAATTTGATTATCGGCGTTTTGTGGTCGGACAATGCAGTGCCGGAGGGGCAAGAATTTCTACGTCGCGCGCAGCAGCTCGACCCCGAACATCGCGTGGCGCGCGACATGATCGGTGAACGTTTTGCGAATGGACAGTCCCCGCGCTTGCCTGCTTTGGGCGAAGCGGCTCCGTTATCGGAAATCGAGACAAAAAGGTTCGAGACCGCGCAGGACATTGCCGCGCTGCACGCCATCGAGTTTTTGCGTGAACTGGAACGCGCACAGGAACCCGAAGAACAAGCTCAAGAACCGTTGGCAGGCGAACTTGATATGATGGCGTTGGTGGAGCAGGGGTCTACTGAATCACCGCTAACCATTGAACCTGAAGCGTCTGACGAGTCACAAGACAAGAAGCATGAGGCGGCGATTGCTGCCACAGCAGCGATCGTTACTGCTGCCGCTCTTGCCGAACCAAGTGAATCCGCAACATCCGAAGCGGTTGAAGAAGCAAGCCCCGTCACCGATTCCACTCTGCAAGAAATTGCGCGCGCTGAAGAAACGCAAGCTGCAGCCAAAGAGGCTACGCTTCCGCCCGCGCCCGAGAAACCACAATCTGAATTTGCCACGCGAATTGCGCGCTCCAAAAGTTCGGAGGGAGTGAACGTTGATGCAATTGCTGCTGCGGCGACCGCCCTTGCCGCGAGTATCGCGCTGGATAAAGCGAATCAACCGCCGCCCGCGCGGCGCGCGCACCCCGCCATCCCAAAAGTGCGTCCCGTGATTCGCGGCGCCGCAGAAAAATTACCGCCTTGGTTGCGACTCGGCGCAACTCCTTCGGCTGCTCCCGCTTCGTTCGACGACGCGCCCGCGCCGGATGATCGTCCCGCGTGGCTGGTCGAAGCGCAAGCTGTTGCCGCGCAAGAACCGATCGCGCCACAATCGGACGCAGACCTGCCCGATTGGCTCACGACCACTTCCCTGACAACTGCTGCTGTCGTGACCAAGACAGAGCAGCCCGCGCCCGATATTCCGGAATGGCTTCGTGATGCTGTGCCAAGTGAAACGCAAACCGTGTCTACTGTTGCGACGGAAACGTTTTCAAACGCGCCCGCGCAACCGGTTGAATCTGACACTTTTGCGACATTACAAGAATCGAATATAAATGTCCCGGATGTACAAGCAACCGAGTACACGCGCGCGGAAACGATTCAAGAACCTCCGAGCGCCGATGTCAGCGCGGGAACAGAAACGATTCCCGCGCAGGCGATGCCCGATTCGGCGACAATGCTCCAAATGGCGCGTGACGAACGCGCGGGCGGCGACCTGAAAACGGCGTTGGAATTGTACGAACGGGTGATGCACCGCCGCCCCAATCACTTGGATCAAGTGACAAGCGATTTACAAGAAATTGTCGCAAGCGGCGGCGCGCCGACAAGCGCAAACCGCTTGCTCGGCGAGGCGTACGCGATGGCGGGACGTTTCAAAGAATCGCTGGAGCAATATCGCATCGCAATGGGCAAATCATAGAATTGGTGTAAAATGAATTGCGTGCAGGTTAACCTGCACGCAATTTAATTTTGCCACGAACACAATTCACGGAGGATTCTTTTGCAACGCACTCTAGTCATCATCAAACCCGACGGCGTTCAACGCGGACTCACAGGGAAAATTCTTGCGCGTTTTGAAGAACGCGGTTTCAAAATTGTTGGACTCAAAGCCGAATCCGTCAATACCGACCTCGCCGAAGCGCATTACGCGGTTCACAAAGGCAAATTCTTTTACCAAGGTTTAGTGGATTACATCACGTCCAGTCCCGTCGTCGTGATGGTTTTAGAGGGACATGAAGCGATTGGCGCCGTTCGCAAGATGGTTGGCGCGACGCGTCCGTGGGAAGCGGAGGCGGGTACGATCCGCGGCGATTTCGCCTTGATGGGGCTGCGAAATCTCATTCACGCGTCGGACGCGCCCGAAACGGCGGCAAGCGAAATCGCGCTGTGGTTCAAGCCGGAAGAATTGGTGGACTATGCGCGCGAAATTGACAAGTGGATTAACGAATAATCTCACACAGAGCATCTTTGTGTTTCAAGTGTGAGGTTCGTATTACGAATGGAGGAACATTTATGGCTACCAAAAAAGCAGCATCTGCCGTCAAGCGATTTGATACGCGCAACGATATGGATCATCATGCGCGCGGAACGCTGATTTTGTTGTTGAATGCGCAGCTGGCAGATACATTCGATTTATACAGTCAGACCAAGCAGGCGCACTGGAATGTCAAGGGCGCGCAGTTCTTTCAACTGCACGAGCTGTTTGACGATCTCGCGGCAAAGGTTTTGGACGCGGTGGATATGATCGCCGAACGCGCGGTACAACTGGGCGGCGCTGCGCAAGGCACGGCGCGGATGGCGGGAGCCAATTCGCGTTTGCCTGAATATCCTGACTCTGTTTTCGAAAGTATGGAAGTAGTCGCTGTCGTCGCCGAACGATACGCACAGCTCGCTGCCAGCACGCGCGAAGCGATTGATCAGGCGGACGAACTCGACGACAAGGATACGGCAGACCTTTTCACCGAAGTTTCACGCGAACTCGACAAAGCGCTGTGGTTTCTCGAAGCGCATCTGCAAAAATAAAAAACAAAACCCCGCTTTCCTTAACGAGAAAGCGGGGTTTTGTTTTCGTTTTACTGCATTCGGACCACGACCGGCGCGTTACTCCACAAATCTTCCAAATCATAAAAATCGCGGGTGCCCGGGTCGAAAATATGGACGATTACGTCGCCATAATCGAGCAAGACCCACCCTGAATTTGCTTCGCCATCCACGCTCATTGGCAGTTTGCGATGCGTTTTCAATTTTTTCTCGATCTCTTCAATCACTGCTTTTGATTGGCGTTCGCTTTCCACTGTCGCGATCACGAAATAATCTGTAATCGTGGAAACTTTGCCCGTATCCAAAATAACAATATCTGCCCCTTTTTTGTCAGAAATAATTTCGGCGATCTCGCGCGCCATTTCAATAGAGTCCAAGCATTGCTCCTTTACGAATTTTCCTTTCTTGTGATCGGTGAAATTATAACACAATCAATCTTTGCCGTACGCATCTGTGCCGCGCGGCTGCAAAGGGATGACGTGTACGGCTTGCCACCCCTGCGCGGTTTCTTTGACAGAAAATTCGACCACCTCGCCGCGCTCTAGATTGCGCTGTCCGGCGCGCGCAATCTCAGAGTAATGTACAAACACTTCACGCGCCCCTTCTTCCCAGATGATAAAACCAAAGCCCTTGTTTTTCGCGAATGATTTTACAACGCCGCGATACCGCTTGTCTTTATTCATCATTCTGCATCTCACTCAAGACGCGGCGCATACGCACCCAATGCGTTCCGCGCCAATATATTTTGCCGCACTGTGGACAGCCGCGAAAGTTTGTTTGTGTCTTCAAGATGTAGGGCGGCACGCTTACTGCTACGATGTCGCGCGAAATTGTGACCAGTTCGGCGTTACATTCGATACAACGCGTGAACGCGCTGACATCATTCAGTTCAAATGCCGAAATGACTTGGCGCAGCTGTGACTGTACCTTGTCGTCGTGGATCAACAAAACATGCAGATTTTTGCGCCGCGTTAATTCTACATCACGCGTTAGTAAAATGCGATTCTCGCGGCGCGCCAATTCTGCCAGCGCCGCATCCTCGTACGCGGAATCGTACAAGCTATCATAGCCCAGCGCGCGCAGCCAACGCGTCAACCGCCCCAACATCACATCCGCCACAAAGCGCGGCGCAGCATTTTCCATATTTCAAAGCAACTCGTTTCGCTCCAAGTTCCATGCAAATGCATAACCAAAAGGAATTGGCAGCCAAAACGAAATCAAGCGATACAAGAGCGTCGCGCTTACGGCGACGGGCGCGGGAATTCCTAACGCGGTGGACATGACGGTAAGAATTGTCTCCATTACGCCGATTTGTCCCGGCACTGCCGCGAGCGTTGCGACGGAAGTTGACACGACAAAGATCAACAAAACGGTTCCCGGCGGAACATCATAACCGACTGCGCGGAATGCAAAATACAAGGCAATCCAATCACATCCCAAGCGCGCGAGCGCACAGCCAAAGGAAATGAAAACGCGCATTGGATCGCGCTGTGCCAACGCGAGGGCGCGGTAAAAATCCTCCACCGCGCGGTGAATGCGCGCCGCATCATATAAATTGCGGCGCAAAAGTTTTCCCAAGATACGATTTACGCCGCGCACAATGGCGCCCAAACCGCGTTCTACCAAGACGGGACGTCGGATAAACCAGATGACTGCACCTGCAATGACCAGCGCGCCTACAACAGTGTACGCGATGACATCCCAGCGAAAACCGGATGTCGCACCACTCGCAAAGACGATTGCGACGCCTGATAGGAACATGAGCGAAATCGCGCACAGCGAAACAACATCTTCGATTCCTTCGACCGCCGCAAAAGTTCCCGCGTGCATCCCTTGCTTGATAAAGAATGCGCCGCGCACGACCAAGCCCGCCGCGCCGCCGACGAACGTTCGGTTTGCCGCTTGCGCCGCTACCGTCGCTTCGAATAATCGAAAAAAAGATACGCGCATATTCACAATTTCCGCAACGACGCGTGTCGAAAGCGTCATGGCGACGTACCGGAGCGATTGAAATAGAACGATACACGCGACAAAAAAGAGATTCGCGTTGCGGAGGAGGAAAAGGGTTTGTGAAGCGCCAGCAGCGCCGGTGAGGAGAATGGTCGAGCCGAGTCCGAGCAAAAGGATAATGATGATCCAATGTCGCGGCGGACGCGTTGTGCTTGCAGTTTGCGTGTCACGCATCCACGACTTCTTGTGTCTCGGCGATCAAATCGGCTTCTTGTTGTTCGAGCAGCGAAACGCGTTTCGCGCGATCCGTGACAATTTTGTTGTAGAAAAAATACGCGAGGATGATGGGAAAGGGCAGCCACAAGACGCCCCAAAAGAAAATCGGATCAAGAATTGGTTGCGCGGAAAAACGGTCCAGATTAAATAAAATGATGTAAACAGACGTGCCAACGGTAAAGAAATTTGGAATCGCATCGGTCGCGTGAATGAGTTTCAAACCCGTCGAACGCACTTTAGTCAGGGGCCAAAGCAGGTTGCTTCCCAAATAGCCAAGTTGATCTTCCAGAACATGCGCGAGGACCGCAAGTCCGCCGATCAATCCCGCCGTGACTCCAAACAACAAACCGCATACGAGTCCAAAGAGCAGCGCCATGAAAAACGAATGCGAGTACTGCCGATGCCAGGGGATGAAATCAATTTCGACGCGCTCGTTGCGCCATTCGATGGCAAACGAAGGTCCGCTGAAAATATCTACGGTTGTGAATTCGCCATAGGTCGGCAAAAGCGGCACGTGAATTTTCGCGCGCCCTTCGGGCCAAATGCGTTCGCTTTCAGGAAGTGGAATTTGGGAGGTGTTGACAATCGGTCCCAGTTTCACGATCACGTAGCCATTTTTCGTATCAAACTTGAGCGAATACTGCTGCCACCAATCCGGACCGAGCCGCATGGTGTTGCACTTGAGAATTAGTTTCTTGCGCGTCTCGCCAACGCGGTCAATGCCTGCCGCGATTTCATTCGCAATTTTTTGCGCCTCAAATTCTGCGGGATGCGGATCAATCAAAATATCCGGTTCTTCGAGAAAGCGCGCAAAGCGAAAATCGAGGAAATCGGGCAGAATCCCGCCAATCCCTCCGAGCACGAGAACGAACGAACCCGCTGCTGCCGCTTGGACCGCATCCGGGAAAAAAGTTCCGACGGCGACGCCGGTGATGAAATGAGAAATACCTTTCATAGAAATTCAGAGTTTGGAAAGTGGAAAGCGGAAACTTGCGCGTTACCGCTTTCTGTTTTTCAAAGTAATCCGAGCCACTGCGCGACAGTTGGGCCCAAGCCCGCGAGGTTCAGCGTAATTGGCACGAGCAGCACGCCCAAACAATTCATCCGCCGCGAGCCCCACAGCACCGGCAGCCAACCGATTGGCGTAGCGACAAGCATGATGGCAATCCCGCCGATGCCTGTGAAAAAGTACACCAGCGCGACGAGAAGAAACAAAGTCACAAACGAGATGTAGCGATAGTTCACTTTTTGCACGAGCCACACCGCGACGCGCGCATAGCCGAGCAACAGCAAAAATGCCAAAACGCCGCACAACGCGATCATCGCCACAGTGGTGTAATACAAACCTGCGCCTTCGGGCGTGTAAATGGTCGCGAGCATTCCTGCCATGCCGCCTTTGGTGATGCGCGCGGCGGGTAAAAAGAACAACAAGAACGCGCCGACATAATACAAAAATTTTGATGCGCCCTGTGAAATGATAAAGACGCGATCATCGCGCTGCGCGGTGGCATGTCCCGCGAGATAGCCGCCGACGCCGCCTGTGACGACGGGAAAAAACGCGGCGAACAGTCCACCCAATGCGCCCGAAAAAATTCCGCGCGCGATCATGCTGGGCGGCGCGTCAAAGGTGGTTGCAATGTGCTGTTTCGGAATTTCGGTTCCCGACAAAATATTTTCCAGCACCCACGGGACGGCAAACAATCCCACAAAGGCGGGTAGCAGATTTTGAAAAGACATTTCGAGCGGCACAGGTGATTTGTACATCAACACAATGCCGAGAATGCCCGACAAAATAAATGTCAAAATTCCAATCCCCAAACCTTTCCATGCGTCCCATAAACGCGCGAGTCCTGTCGCGCCGCGATCTCCGCCCTTGGGCCATTCCGCCATCAACATATACACAATGATCACGCCGAGAATCCAATGCAGATGCGGAAGCATGATGGCGCGAATTGTTCCAAGGATAGTGGAAGCAAAAGGTGACAGGACAATCAGAATCAATACGCCGCCCAGTGCGCCGATTCCTGTCAAGACCGTTGCTTCGTAGCCGCGAGACATCAGCAAATATTTTTGTCCGGGCAAAACAATAAAGATTGTCGAGTCGTCCGGCGCGCCAAGAAAAATTGCAGAAATCGTATTGAGCATCGCATAGCCGACAATCATCCCCACGAGAAGCATTGCCAATTCGTTGCTGCCCATGAAATTTTGCGCGCTGACGGCGAGCAAAATGAAAATGCCTGCGATGTTGTACACATGCAGCGCGGGAATGAGCGCAAGGATGGATGCAAGCAGTGTGCCTGCGATTGCATAGGGAACGAGTGCGAGGTATTCCATAAAAGATGAACGACGAATGATGGAGGATGCGAGACCAATGCGTCCACCTTCATGCTTTACGGAAAGGTTATTTCATCCGCGACGATCTCTAAATTTCCACGAAACACATTTACTTTGCCGCGTACCGAAACTTGTGCGCCGATGGCGAGTTTGTCTTGAATCGGTGCGAAAATCTGTTTGAAAACGGTCACACGAATTGTGCCGCTGTCATCTTGCAGTGTCACGTACTTGCCCGCCGAAAAATCTTGGAGCTCCGAGATAGTTCCTTGGATCGAAACATTCTGGTCGAGGTCGTCTGTGGAAATCGAACCGATGGTGCGAACAACAACGGTAGGAATGACCGCCGCGGCGACGAGTTCCACATCTTTTGCGTTTTCGGGAATCACCTCGAGCGTGTCGTTAAACACATCAAGCTTGCCCGTGACGCGAACTTCTGCTCCGGCTATGAGCGCGTTGCGATTTGAAAGCTTTGCCAACACATCCGACCAAATCAGCAGAATAATTTTCCCCGTACCATCGTCGAGCGTATAGCGCATTCCTTGAGAAAATTCACTCGCGCGCGTGATTTTTGCCTGCACGATCACGCGCGCATCCTTGTCCGCTTGCGTCAAACTCGCAATAGTGCGCGCAACCGGCGCGGCAGTTGGTTCGCGCGTGGGACGCGGTGTGTTCGTCGGTTCGGGTGTTGTGTTCGGCGCGGCTGTTTGATTCGCCTGTGGCGTTTCAATATTTTGCGCGAGCGCCGCGCTGATTTTTACATCGCTCGCGCGGTTTGGAACAATTTCCAACTCGCCGCGATACTCGCTCAGTTTGCCGAGAACGGTGATGTTTGCGCCTTTTTGGAGTTCGCTTGCGTTCGGAATTTCGTCATAGATATTTTTCCACAGCACGAGGGTAATTTCGCCCGAATCATCGGCGATGACTGCGCGCATCCCTTGCGAAAATTTGGCAACGCGCTCCACCTGTCCCGAAACCTGGACGCGTTGATTTACGCGCGAGGCGTCGAGGTCGCCGATTTTGTTAACTGTTGCCGCCGTATTGTCAATGTCCAACTTTTGGAGATCGCTTGGATTCCGCAGTAAAAGTTGCGGCGAATCACGGAAAAAGGTGACGATGCCCTGAACTTGAACTGAATCGCCCAGCTCGACAGAGGGAAGCGCGCCGTACAATTTTTCAATATCTGCGTTCACCGCAACATCAAGTTCACCCGACGCGTCGCCGAGCGTGATGAGTGTGAGTCCTTGGTACGGCTGGCGAATTTCACGCACATCGCCGCGCACACTGACCAAGCGTAACTCGTCATCCGCGCCAATGTCTTGAATGGCGATTTCGCTGGCAGTCGGAGGGACGAGCTGCAATTTATCGGCGGTGGAAAGATTCAGCGTTGTGAAATCATCGCGCACGCGCAGTGTGCCTTCGGCGGTGATCTTGTCGCCAATCGTTGGGATTTTGTTTTGCGCGATGAGTTGCTCTGTCACTTCGCCGAGTGAGGCAGCTTGAATTTCGCCCGACTGGTCGGAAATGTAAAAGCGGAGTGATTGCTGATCGGGATTGTAGCTCGGACCGCGCGTCACAGTGCCTTCGAGACGCACATAGGCGTAATTCATGGTCGCGCCAATGTTTCCGATTGTCGTGGTGCGCGTTGCCGCGCCGCTGACCGCGTACACCAAGATCGCGATACCGAGAATGGCGAGGACGAGACAGGCGAGCCGCAGATATTTGAGGGGCAGCCGCTTTTTGATCTCTGCGCCGCAGTATGGACATTTCTCCATCGGACCGACAAAGCGTCCGCACGAGGGACACGTTGCGCCGACTTGATGTTGCATTGCGCTCACAAAAAAAGTATAGCATAAACTCTAGTGGAATGGTTGCTCTCCATGTAGCGATTAGGAACCATTGCTTTGTACAAATCGCGCCTTTCACGTATGCTATAATTGTTGCTGCACGATTCAATCATTCCATTACTAACATACCGCTATGAGTTTGACCCACGCCCAAGTCTCACACATCGCCGATTTGGCGAAACTTGAATTAACCGATATAGAAATCGAACGCATGACACAGCAGCTTGCTGCAATTTTGGAATACGCCGAACGGCTGAATGAACTCGATACGGATGCGATTCCGCCGACCGCCAGCGTCATTCCGAATCAGAATGTGATGCGCGCCGATGTGGTCACGCCCTCGCTCACGCGTGAGCAGGTGTTGCAAAATGCGCCGGATACGGATGCCGCTCACGAATTTTTCCGCGTACGCGCGATCCTGGAAGATTGAAATGAAAATCGCTTGGTTCGGACACGTTGCCAGCGCGCGGCGAAACGGCATCGTTTCGTATTCGCGCATGATGTTGAATGGCTTGAGCGCGCGGGGTGTTGATGTCGTCTTCTTTTTTCACGCCACGCGCGAACGCCATCTCGTTACGCCGCCGAATGTGCGCGCCGTTCGGATTGGCGCGCTCGATCTTTTGAACCGCGCGACAGTCTCCTCTCTGCGCGCGGAAAAGACGATTGAAAATGTTTTGCGACACGAGCGCCCGCAAATCGCGCACGTTTCGCTTTCCTTTTCAAATCTCGATTCGTCCATCCCCGAAATGTGCCACGAACTAGGCATTCCATCAGTGGCAACCATCCATACTCCGTACGGTGGCCCCGGTTCATGGTGGGGCACGGCGATGAAAGTGTTGTATCGCGTGACCGTCAATACTTTTGACAAGTATGATGCTGCCATCGTCTTTTCGGAAAATCAAAAGCGCATGTTGGAAAAATATGGTGTGGAAAAGGTCGCGCTGCATGTGATTCCCAACGGGATTGATGTTGAGAGCTTTGCCCCCGGCGAACCCGACTATAAACAAGAACTTGGCGCGCGGCTCTTGATCTCCTACGTTGGACGCGTAGACCCCGAAAAAAATGTTGGGGCGCTGTGTGAAGCTTTCACAGGGCTGGACCTTCCGAGTGACTATTACCTAGTCATTGCAGGCGATGGTTTGGATTATGGGCGCCTCCGTCGCAAATATGCCGATGACCCGCGCATTGTTTTTCGCGGACATATCAGCGACTCGCGCGAATTGCGACGCCTCTTGCGCGCGAGTGACATCAATGTTTTGCCCTCTTCCGTCGAAGGACTCTCGATTGCGATGCTTGAAGCGATGGCGAGCGGCGCGGCGATGGTTGTGACGGATGTTGGTTCGGATGGTGAAGCGGTGCGCGGCGCAGGCATTGTCCTCGATTTAGAAGATCTCGAAGGACAGCTGCCGTTGGCATTGCGCTCGCTCATCGAATTTCCGGAATTTCGCCAAGAGCTGCGGCGTCGCGCGCGCCAACGCGCGGTGGAACAATATTCTTTGCAAGGCAACCTCGACAAACTTGTACAGTTGTACGAAGAATTAGACTCGCGTAATCGCAGCAATTTTTATGCCTACCGTAACGAAATTGCCTGAACTCACCGCGCTGCGCGCGGCGGAATTATTGCGCGCAGGTGAAATCTCGTCCGTCGAATTGACGCGCGCCGTTTTGGAACGCATTGACGCGCACGATAACAAGATACACGCGTATTTACATGTGACGACTGAACGCGCATTGGAGAACGCGGCACGCGCGGACGAACAACTGCGCGACGCGCGCAGAACGGGCGACCACGCGGGTTCGCCCTTGCGCGGCGTGCCAATGTCCATCAAAGATGTCATTTCGACACGCAATGTTGTGACGACAGCGGGCTCGCGGATTCTTGAAAATTTTCTTCCGGTGTATAACGCGACCGTGATCGAGAAATTGCAAAACGCGGGCGCGCTCTTGATTGGTAAAACGAATCCGGATGAATTTGCGATGGGCTCTTCGACCGAAAATTCGGGCTATGGTGTTACGCGTAATCCTTGGGACTTGGAACGCGTCCCCGGCGGCTCGAGCGGCGGCAGCGCCGCGGCGATGGCGGCGGATGAAGGAATATTCGCGTTGGGTACGGATACGGGCGGCAGTGTCCGTCAGCCCGCTTCGCTTACGAGTACGGTGGGCTTGCGTCCGAGTTATGGTCGCGTTTCGCGTTGGGGTGTGATCGCTTTTGCGTCGTCACTCGATCAAGTCGGACCGATGACGAAAGATGTACGCGACGCCGCGTTGATTCTAAGTATTATCGCCGGACACGACGCGCACGATTCGACGACAGTGAACGCGCCGGTGCCAAATTATTTGAACGCGTTGGAGCTGGCAGGGACAATTCATGAATCGCCTCTACGCGGCGTGCGTGTCGGTGTCCCGCGCGAATATTTTGTGGAGGGGATGGCGCGCGCGGTTGAAACAACCATTCGCGCGGCGATTTCGCATCTCGAATCGCTTGGGGCGGAAATTCACGAGGTGAGTTTGCCGCACACGGCATACGCGCTGCCGACGTACTATATTCTCGCTCCCGCCGAAGCATCGGCGAATCTTGCGCGCTATGATGGTGTCAAGTATGGTCCGCGCGCCGATGTGCCCGGCGATGTGTGGGATGTGATGCGCGCGACGCGCGGGCAGGGCTTTGGTCCCGAAGTGAAACGGCGCATCATGCTCGGCACGTACGCGTTGAGTACGGGATATTACGACGCGTATTATTTGAAAGCGCAAAAAGTTCGCACGCTCATCAAACGCGATTTTGATCAAGCGTTCGATCAGGTGGATGTTCTCGTCAGCGCGGCATCCCCCACGCCGGCATTTCGGATTGGAGAGAAATCGGATGATCCGCTGCAAATGTATCTCGCCGATGTTTTTACGCTCGCGCAAGCGTTGGCAGGAATTCCGGCAATGAGTATCCCCGCGGGATTCAGCGACGGCTTGCCGATTGGATTGCAGCTCATGGCGCGCGCGTTCGAGGAAGAAAAGATGCTGCGCGTGGCGTACGCCTACGAGCAGACGACGGATTGGCACAAACGAAAACCCAAGCTCGTCTGAAAATATGGTGGGAATTTGTTCCCCCCGCGCGATTTAATTTACAAACCCCCCTCCCCGTAGTAAAATGCGCGTAAGATGATTCCTCCGGTCATTCATGATTTGCGCGCGTTGGCGGAACTCGCCGCGTACGGCGTCGAACTGGACATGGAACGCGTGCGGTTGTCCTCGTCCTCACCGCTCACCGACGCGCTCGCGTCACGCGTTTCTTTCGGCAACATGGGCGCCGAGACGTTTGTGTTGTACACCAACGGACGCAAGCAACACGCGCTGGGCGTGGTGCAGGCGCGAACACGCAAAAATCGTCCCGAAGCGGACATCACCTTTATCGCGCCGTCGCTGGAGCATGACCCTGACGCGGTGACAACGTGGTATCGCTTGCTGTCAGAGGCAACCAACAGCTTTGGCGAAATGGGCGTCCAGCGGATTTACGCGCAGCTGCCGAGCGGCAATTCTGCCGAAGAAGTGTTTCGGCACGCGGGTTTTTCTGTCTTTACGCGCGAAGCTGTTTTTGTCTTGAGCGAAGGAAAAATTGCGGCGCACGAAAAAAGCAAGCAGCCGATTTCTTTGCGCCGTATGCGTAAACGCGACGCGTGGAATGTCCTGCGTCTGTATTCGACGATCACACCGCGCGCTGTCCAGCACGCCGAAGCGATGCGTACAACCGAAGGTGCGCTCGGTGGACTGAATGATTGGTGGGAAAATTTCAACGGCACGAGCTATCTTTTCGAACGACCGGGCGTTGGCGTAAATTCGTTGGTGGGAATTGTGCGCGTCACACGCGGACGCCTCGCCTCGTGGGTCCGTTTGCATTTGCATCCCGACGCGTCGGATTTTGCCGATGAAATGGTTGCCGAGATGATCGCGCTCGTGACCAAAACGCGCGCGCGTCCCATTTATGTCAGCGTGCGCGATTATGAGGGCGGCATTCAGGGCGCGCTGGACAGTACGGGCTTTGATTGGCAAATGGAACGCAGTCACATGGTGAAACACACCACTGCGCGCGTGCGCGTACCGGTGCCATGGCTGACACCCGTTTTGGAGACTACAAAAATTCCCGCAATTCGCGCCTCGCATCATTCGCGCGAGGTGGAACGAAATGCGATTTAACCTTCAGACTGCCGAGTTGGACTGCCGACAACGTTTGTCGTTGGCTATCTACGCTCCGCTGTCGTTTTGATTGATGGAACAAACACTCACTGACGATCTTTTAGTATTAACTTCTGTCTTGCCGCCGCAACTCCAAGCGGCGCTAAATGAAATTAACGACCCCGATAATTTGGTCGAGATTATTCTCGATCTCGGGCGCTCGCCCGAAGCGCGTTACACGCACGGCGAAAAGAATCTTTCCCAACACGAAATCACTGAAGCTGATATTGATTATATCGTCGCGCGCATTGGGGATTTCTCGGGAGACAATCGGGCGGGGATTCCACGCACCCTCCATCGCATCAGCGCGATTCGTAATCGCAAAGGGCGGGTTGTTGGACTCACGTGCCGCGTCGGACGCGCTGTCTTTGGCACGATGGACATTAT
Source organism: Chloroflexota bacterium (assembly GCA_004295045.1). Taxonomy (GTDB): domain Bacteria; phylum Chloroflexota; class Anaerolineae; order UBA4142; family SHND01; genus SHND01. The sequence continues at coordinate 127,134 of SHND01000025.1, forward strand.
TCGTGACATTGTAGAATCGGGCAAGAGTGTGCTTTTGCTCGGACGTCCCGGCGTTGGCAAAACGACGATGCTGCGCGAAGCCGCGCGCGTTTTGGGCGATGCGAAACGCGTGATCATTGTGGATACCTCGAATGAAATCGGCGGCGACGGCGACATTCCGCATCCCGCGATTGGCAAAGCGCGGCGAATGCAAGTTCCGACGCCCGCGCTCCAGCACGAGGTAATGATTGAAGCGGTCGAGAATCACATGCCCGAAGTGATCGTCATTGACGAAATCGGGCGCGAGCTCGAAGCTGAAGCGGCGCGAACGATTGCGGAACGCGGTGTGCAGTTGATTGGCACCGCGCACGGGCAGACGCTCGAAAATTTGTTGATGAATCCGACGCTCATGGATTTGGTGGGCGGCATTCAAAGCGTTACCCTTTCGGATGAAGAGGCGCGGCGGCGCGGTACGCAAAAAAGTATTCTCGAACGCAAAGCGCCGCCAACGTTCGATATTCTGGTTGAGATTCAAGACCGCCATCGCGTTGCGATACATAATGACGTTGGCGCGTCGGTGGACGCACTGCTGCGGAATCGCCCCTTGCCGCCGGAAATTCGTACGCGTTCGCTTGAAACGGGCGAGGTGGAAATCAATCGCCCCGAAACGCGCGTCCACATGGCGCCGCGACAGAGTGAACGTATTTCGGCGCGTCGCGAACGCGACCGCGGCAATGGCAAGCTGGGCGATCGTCCTGCGATGCATGCACAGCGCGAGCCGGGAGCGCGGCGCAAACTGATGGCGCTCTATCCGTATGGCGTGAGTCAAGACCGTCTCGAAACAGCAGCGAAAGCGTTGGACGTGCCGATTCGGATTGTCGGTGATGCGGAAGAAGCGGACGCGGTATTGACGCTGAAAAATTATTACAAGAAACGTCCCGCGCCGATTGTGGACGCGGAACGCGCCGGAATTCCTGTGTACGTCCTACGCTCGAATACGATTGCGCAGATGGAAGGAATTCTCGAAGACTTGTTCGATGTAGCATCCAAAGATGATCCGTTCGCGCTTGCCATGGCGGAAACGGATGATGCGATTCAACGCGTAATGAGCGGCGCGCACTCGGTGGAACTGGCGCCCCAAAGCGCGTTCATTCGACGCTTTCAACACGAGCGCATCCGTCAGGCGAATTTGTTCTCGCGTTCATTGGGCAAAGAGCCGAAACGCCGCGTACGAGTGTACGCGAGTGAGGTGGGGTAATTCGAACATGAGCGTTGTGATCGACCAGGAATATTTGGATACGCTGCGCGCATTCGGGGACGTTGACGAGCAAATCAACTCGGCTGTCGAAGAGTATGTGACGCGTCGAATTGTCGAGTGCATCAAACACGCGCGCGAACATCTTGCCGAATTCGAACGCAAATACCGTATGGAGTTTGCGGATTTTTCTACGCGCGTCGTTTTGGATGAAGCATTGTATCTCAACACCCGTAAGCAGAACCCACTGTGGGAACAGGATTTGCAGGCTTGGGATTATTGGGACAAGGAATCCACCGAGTGGAAAAACAGGCTGAACAGCATTTTGAGCAAATCCTGACTCTGGCGCGTGAGCATTTTGAAAATATTCAAATCAAGACATACGACATTTCCGAACAGCGTGCATTTTTGCGGATAGAAGCGACCTTTGGAAAACGACGAATTGCTCTTACCGAAATTGTTCGCACGACGAGTCGCGCCTACCCATACTATTTGCTGGATGGGGACCAAGTAATTTTGGGTTGGGATAATGCTCCCGACCGTCAAGCACTGCGGCTCAAATATGGCAGAGATTTCACCATGCATATCCACGACGAAATTTCGCATCAACATTTGCAAGATGGAACGGTAGCGCTAACGTTTGAAAAAAACTTTGTGGAATTTCTTGACGACCTGTTGAATCTGGGAGAGTAATTTTGTTAATCACCTTTGAAGGCATGGACGGCAGCGGCAAGTCCACCCAAGCGCGGCTCTTTGCAGAGTATTTGCGCGCAAGTTTGGGCGCGGAAAAAATAATCCTCACACGCGAACCGGGCGGCACGCCCATTGGTGAACAAATCCGCGAGGTTCTGCATTCAATGCGCAATCAAGAGATGGCGGCGCGCACTGAATTCTTGTTGTACAATGCCGCACGCGCGCAAGTGGTTGCGCAAGTGATCCGTCCCGCGCTAGAGCAAGCGAAAATCGTTCTATCCGATCGGTTTGGCGATTCCACCCTCGTCTATCAGGGGTATGGGCGGCAATTGGACTTGGAAATGGTCAAGCGTGTGATAGAGTACGCGACAGGCGGCTTGAAACCCGATCTGACTTTTTTTCTTGATGTTGCGATCGAAGAAGGATTGGCGCGGCGCAGCAACGGACATCAGCGCGGCGAAGAGCTGAATCGAATGGATACTCAAACGCGCGAATTTTATGAACGCGTTCGTAACGGCTATGAAACGTTGATGCGACAGGAACCGACGCGCTGGATCCGCGTTGACGGGGCGCGCAGCATCGAGCAGGTGCAATTCGATTTGCGAGAGAAATTCAACTCGCGGCAGTTTATCCCAACTCAAACGGTCTGAAAAATGTTCGATGGTTGTTGAATCGAAAATTCTTCAGACCGTTTCTCTACGTGCTTGACACAACTCGTACACCTCACGCCCAGAGCGATATGCGTGAGAAGGTGCGACTGGAGGTCAATATGAAACTTGTTATAGCGATTGTGCAAAGCGACGATGCCGGCGCGTTGAGCGATGCTTTGCGCGAGGCGAATTTTCAATCCACCCTCATCAGCAGCACGGGCGGTTTTTTGCGCGAGGGAAATGGCACGCTTTTTATTGGGGTTGAGGACGATCAAGTGGATGCGGTGTTAAAGGTGATCAAGGAAAATTGCACCACGCGAACGCAGTTCGTAAATCCGATGCCGCCGGTTATGGAGCCGGGTGAATTGTACATGCCGCCGCCGGTGGAGGTGCAGGTCGGCGGCGCGGTGGTGTTCGTGCAAAATATCGAACGGTTTGAAAAATTCTAGCCCACACAAGACCTTCGAGAATTCGGAATTCTCGAAGGTCTTGTGTATGTAGCCAAGGAGCGCATCATGCCACTGCCATTGTCACAAATTCTGGAAGGTCGCCGCAAGCCCACGTGCATTCGCCAAAAGCAAACGGTGCGTGAGGCGCTGCAGGTCATGTTGGGTAATTCGTACAATCAAATGCCGGTCGTGGACGACAACGGACAGTTGAAAGGGATGCTTTCGTTTCGCACCATCATGCGCACGTATTTTCACACAGGCGGCAAAGTGGATTTGCTCGGTTTGCGCGTGAATGATTGTCAGGAACCGGCGCCGACATTGACGCCGCAAGACGATTTGCTCGAAGCGTTGAATTTGCTGCGCGACCGTCAAACCTACGGCATTGTGATTGTGGAAAACAATGTGCCGGTGGGGATTCTGACGCACAGCGACATGACCGCTTTTTTCCGCGCGACTTCGGAATTGCAAATTCTGGTCGAGAATATTGAATTGATGCTGCGCGAATATATCGAAACGGTTTTTCCCGACGAAGCATCGCGCATTCAAGCCATCATGGTTTCACTCGGCGCAGACCGTCACGATGCGACGCGCCCCGCGCGCAGTTACGAATACTTGGGCTTTATGGACGAATTGAAATTGATAACCGATGACGACAATTGGGAAAAATTTCAGGGCGCGCTGGAACCGAAAGATTTGTTTTGGAATTTGATGAATGAGGTGCGCGTCACGCGCAATCAACTCGCGCATTTCCGCGGACGTCCCGATACGGTGCAATATGACGGCGTGCGCACGGCAATTGACTGGCTCGAAACGCGTCCGAAATTGGTGATGCCGGAAGTGGTGGAGAGTCAACAAGACACATTGACCAAGCAAGTGGGTCAAGAAAAAGCGACAAACAATTGACGCATGAACGCTGTTGTTCGCTGACTTGAAACTGTTTCAAAGAGCAAAGCTGTGAATGACACAGGACGCCGGTAATCTAATTCTCTCACGTTACGCACATTCCCTAAAAAATAGCATGCAAACGTACGGCAAATTTAAAATTTGCCCTACCCATGCGTAACATGAGTAATTCAGTCAAATGTATCTGTTCCGCCCATCCCCATACCACCCATTCCCATTCCTCCTTCATCGCCCATCCCGCCGAGTTCGGGCATCGTCTTTTCGATTTCTTCGGGACTCTCGCCGGCTTCGAGGCGTCCCACCATTTCGTCAAATTCGGGTCCCATCTCTTCGCCCATCTCACCGCTCATCTTTTTCATGAATCGCGCAAGCGATTTCGGATCATTTTCGTCCACGCCGCCCAACGCGGACGGGTCTGCCATCGCGTCCATGCGCGCTTCTTCCGATTTTACCGTCGCGAAACGCGAGACGAGACGCGCAAGATTTGTGCTGTCGCATTTGGGGCAGTGCGGAGTGTCGTTTTGTGCGGCGGATAGTGTTCGAAAAAAGACGCTCACGCGGCGTTTGCAATTGCCGCAGCGATATTCATAGATAGGCATTTCAAAGGACCTCGCAGAAAAAAGATGGCGGATGCCGAATGGCTGATCGCTTGCAAATTCGTTGTTTGTGTGGAAATTATATGCGACACGCGCGAGAGGACAAAAATCGCCGCGTTATCTTCATTGTGCGCTAGAGGTTTTTTGTTTGTCGTAGTTGACGCAACGCAGTTGCTAGCAAATTAAGGTAAAATGAGTGTCATGGCAGAACGTCAAGAATTGAGTGAGTTACTTGACCGGTTGAACGACGCGCAAATTGCACGCGTGCGCGCGTATGTCGAATCCCTGCTTCATGTACATCCCCAAGCCGATGCAACGTGGAGTTATGATTTCTTGGCGAAATTCACCGAAGCCAAGATCAGCGCGCAGCGCGAACGCGCGGGGATGGAAGTGAAAGCAGAGGACGCGACCTGCGAAGGTATGACAAAACGCGCGCTATGGGAACATCCGCCCCTTTCGGGCGCGGCGATCATAAGTTACGCCGTGCCGATTCCACCTCATTTACGCGCGTTGAAATTGAAATTTTTTGTTGGCATTCGCGATGGTTCACAGCTGCCGAGTGATCGCTACGTCGCGTTTCGCCTCGTGGTGAACAATTGGAAGTTGTGGAGTGTGGTGAAAAATTCGCGCGCATGGGATGAATATACCGTCGCGATGCCCGAACTCGCATCCGATGTGGCGCGGATCGAATTTCAAACCGATGGTCTCGGCGACCACCGCTGGAACTGGGCGGTGTGGGGCGAACCGAGATTGATTGCTGATTTTTGATTTTCGATTTTTGAATTGGCGGTGTCGTGGTTTAACGTCGCAATCGAAAATCGAAATTTGAAAATCGAAAATTTAGAATGGATTTCACGCTTACCGAAGAACAACGCGCGATCCGCGATCTAGCGCGCGAATTTGCGCAAAAAGAAATCACGCCGTACGCGTCCGAATGGGACCGCACACATGAATTTCCCGCGCACGTGTACGAAAAAATGGGCGCGCAAGGATTGATGGGACTGCCGTTTCCCGAAGAGTACGGTGGCGCGGGCGCGGACGCAATTGCTACCGCGCTCGCGATTGAAGAAATTTCCAAAGCGGACGGCTCGATTGGGTTGACATATGCCGCGCACATGGGTCTCGGCGCCGCCCCGATTTTTCTTTTTGGGAATGCACAACAGAAACGCGAATGGTTTGCACCGCTGGCACAAGGCAAAGGATTGGGCGCGTTGTCGCTCACCGAACCGTCGGGCGGAAGCGACCTCGCAGGTTCGGTGAAAACGGCTGCGCGGCTCGACGGCGACGAATGGGTGTTGAACGGTTCAAAATTGTACGTCACTTCGGGCAAAGTCGCGCGCTCGATTATTGTATTGTGTCGCACGGAAAGCAATCAGGGACATCGTGGTTTGTCGCTCATCATCGTCCCGCACGACGCGCCCGGACTCGTGATCGGCAAGCTCGAAAGCAAAATGGGTTTGCACACTTCGTTGACGACCCAAGTATTTTTTGAAGAGTGCCGCGTGCCGCGCGAAAATTTGTTGGGCGAACGCGGCGCGGGCTTTCGCTACACGATGCAAGTTCTCGACGGCGGACGCATCGGGATTGGCGCGATGGCGTTGGGCTTGGGCGAAGCCGCGCTCGACGCGTCGCTCAAGTATGCGCAAGAGCGACACGCGTTCGGGAAACCGATCGCGGATTTTCAGGCGATTCAGCACATGATTGCCGACAGCGCGATGGAATTGCAAGCCGCGCGCTTGTTGATCTACAAAGCGGCGGTGTTAAAAGACGCGGGCAAAAAGTTCAGCATCGAAGCAGCGCAAGCGAAATTATTTGCGACGGAAGCGAGCGACCGCGCCTGTTGGAAGGCGATCCAAATTCACGGCGGCGCGGGCTATCTCACCGATTTTCCTGTCGAACGCTATTATCGCGATAATCGTTTGTTGTTGATCGGCGAAGGCACGAGCGAAGTGCAGCGAATGATCATTGCGCGCGATTTGTTGGCGAACGCCGTGTGAACATTCCGATTCCTTGTGCGCGGTCTTTTTTCGTTTGCCATGGTTTCCTAAACTATGGATATGTGATGAACGAAAATTGCTAATTTCAAAGATATCTGAAACCCAAGAAAGGAGGGACAAAGAAACAAAGGGTGAATCTGTTCAGACCTAACTGTCTTAACGAATAAAAGGAATCATTCGCGAAATGGACAAGAATGCACCTCTCCCATTGATTGTTGACTTGACTACATACCGCGTTTGGCGCGGTGAGCGAGAAATTGAGTTGTCTAACTTGGAATACGGTCTCGTCCAAAATCTCGCAGAGCAGGTTGGAAAGGTTGCTGCCTATGAAGATTTATGGCGGGATTTTTGGCAAGGTGGTGGGTCTTTTGGGCGATGTGAGCGTAATGCCGTGCGTGAGGCGATCAAGCGGCTGCGGCGAAAATTGGAGGTCGATCCCAAGCAGCCCAATTATTTAATCACTGTACGCAGTCAATAATGGCACCTTTACGCACGCGTGGAGCAAAACACACAGTGGAGACGCATCATGGCTATTGATTGGATCAAGACGTCGCGATTTTTGAGCATTGTTTTGGTTTTTTCATTCACCGTGGTAAAAGGCACCTCCGATTAAGGCGGCTTTTGACAGTGGTTGCGCCAATGGAGTATCTCGAGACAAATCTGCTTACAGGCGTGTTTTGGCTTTCGCTCCTTGGAGCGCCCCTTTTGGCTGTGATAGGGATTTGGCGCGACTCGCGCAAGCTGCTGATTGTGAGCGGGTTTGTTGCCTTGCTGTTTGCCTTGTATGCTGCGTTGTCACCTGGAGGCAGAATCTATGTTGTAGCTCCACTCCTCCCGTGGCTTGCTGCTTTTTTGATCGGCTCCTCCCGATTGCGCGTTGTTGCTTGGCTCCTTGTGCTGTTGTTTATTGGTTTTTCGGCATGGATGATATTGGCTGTAGCAGGTTTTTTTCAAACCGCGTAAGCAAACGCTAATCCAAATCAAACTATCGTCACGCCCCATCAATGAGCAAGCATACAAAAAGAACTGCGCGGATTTTTGAATCCACGCAGTTCTTTTGTGTTATGGCGCAGCCGTCGTATTCGTCTCTACCGTCGGCACGATTCCCGGTCCCGGCAGCACAATCGTTGGCGTCGTCCCTTCGGGCGTGAAAATAATTTTGTCCGTCGGCTTGAGCGCGTTCGCATTCGCTTGCGCCATCAACAATTGCACATACGCGGGGTAACTCGCGTATAGATTCGCCAGAGCGGTGCTTTGTGCCAAATCCGCTTTGGCTTTTTCTGCCGCCGCGCCTGCGGTTGCTCTAAAGATTTCCAAATCTTTTTGCGCCCCAAAGAGGTCATTTGCTTTTTGGGTTTCGATCACTGCTTTTTGTGCCGCCAACTTTTCTTGTTCCAACTGCGCCAAAACGGTTTGCTGTTTCGCTTCTTCTTGAATGCGTGCTTGCGCGACTGCCACTTCACCGCGCTGCTTTGCCTGTTCCGCTAACGCTTGCGCTTCGGCGCGCAGTTTGTCCTGTTCGGCTTTTTCGGTTTCGAGTCGGCTCTTTGTAATTTCGTCGAGCAGCCCTTGCACTTCGGCGCTCAAAATGATATTTGGAACCGTAACGTTGTTGATCTGCAACGCATAGTTTTGCACCAGCCGCGAAAGTTCATCGTCAATGCAAGTGCGCAATTCATCGCGCGCCGAGCCAATGACGTTGTTTTCAAAGGTGCGCTGACCAACGCACACTTTCATCGCCTGCCGCGCCAATGCTTCGACACGCGCTTTGGCTGCCGCATCTGAAAGATAAATATCGGAATACGACGCCCAGTTGTTGCGAATCAAATCTGCCTGCGCGATGGTTGGGCGAAAAATATCGCCGTTGACGATGACGCCGACGCGTTGTTTGTCGCTGGTGATAATTTCGTCGTCTTGAACTGAAAACGGAATCGCGCTCTGGTCAATGTGCTTCAATTCGACGTACAGACCTGCATCGGTGTACAAACCGGGTCCGACAATTTCCGCAATTTGTCCATTCCGAAATTGCACTCCGACCTGATTTTGCTGGACGGGCGAGAGGAAATAGACAAAGCGGCTGACAACAAAAAGAAGAACACACAATACCAAACCGACGGCAAGGATGATCAATATGGGGCGTGGCACACGCATTGCAGAGGACTCCTTTTTAGGTGAAAAACGGTCTAGAGCTTTGTTGAGCGCGGAACGATTGTCAGGATCGTCCGGCGGTTTTCGTGAAGGAAAATTCTTCAATCCAGATCACCTCAGCTTGAATTATTGGGTGGATTGTATCTGCGATGAGATTTACGTGCAATAGGCAGAAATGATACAACGAGAGATATAAAAAACTTGGATGACTCGATCATCCAAGTTTTTGTCAAGCAAGACATTATTTAACCGCAGCAGCGCGTTTGCGTGTTCGCAATTCGCCGCGCGTATCCTCAATCGGACAGGGAGGGCGACTGCTTGCGCGGGCGTCCGCGTTTGCGTTTTACTGCGCCTTTTGCCGCGGCGCGAGGGTCGAGGTCGGGAATGTACGGCTGCGCCGAAGTGTAGAGGTGGATGCGTTCGTTTGCAATGCCAATATAGTCGGGCGAAATTTCGTAACCGATGTAATGCCGTTTCGTGAGCCGCGCGGCGACTGCCGTCGAACCGCTTCCCATAAAGGGATCGAGGACAACATCCCCAATGTTGGTGTACAACAAAATCAAGCGCAGCGGCAGATCGAGTGGAAAGGGCGCGGGGTGCGCGATGCCTTTGGTTTTTTGCTGCACCTTTTTGCTCTGCGTGCCGAAATGCCAAATGCTGCGCGCGGTATCACGAATCGCTTTTTTCGCCGTGCCATTTTTGTGCCAGATGCTGCGCGTCCAATCTACAAATTCCTGATTCGTGATGCCGGTGCGGTCGCCGCGCGTCCATTCGCCTTCCAAACGCATTGACTCTTTGGAAAAGACCATGATGTATTCGTGCGTGTCGCGCAAGGTTGGGTTCGACGCGCGCGCGAAACTGCCCCACGCGGTTGAGACGCCTGCGGTTGCCGATTTATCCCAAAGGATTTCGCCGCGCATGAGAAATCCTAAATCAATGCACTGTTGAATGATGAATGCGTGCAGCGGAATGTAGGGGTTGCGTCCCGTGTTGGCGACATTGATGGCAAGTCGTCCGCCGGGGACGAGGACGCGCATACATTCTTGCCAAGCCATTTTCAAGAACGCGAGATAGTTGTCGAGGGGTTCGCGATCCTCGTAGTAATTGTACTTTTTGCCGACGTTGTACGGCGGCGAAGTGACGACGAGCTGCACCGAATTGTCGTCGAGTTCTTCCATCGCGCGACAATCGCTGTTGTGGATGGTGTCGAGATCCATGGGCGTCTATACCTTTTGTAGCGCGCGTACGATGCAACGAGTGGGAGCGTTGCATCATCAACGCGTTACGCCAGTGATGGTCTCCGCGCGCGAGAACGCGGCATGAGTTGGGCATGCCGCATTCTCTCAAAAAAATCGCGCGTATGTGTGTTTCACATGTGCGCGGATTCTAACATAGCCGCGCGCGGCGCGCAATAGAAATTATGTTCTCGTATAGTTCGTGAAAGGATTTTTCTGAAATCATGTGTGAATGTATGTGCCGCCGCGAAAGGACGCTTGCAGTGAAGCCGCCATGGCATCCGGCTGCGCGGCGATCACAAAAATGTCAAGCGCGGGAAATTGCTCCACCAGTGCCACACTCCGCGCCAATTTATCCAACATGCCGCCCGTCGTATCAAAACCTTGCGCTGCGCCGACGTGCGCGCGAATTTCCTCAAAGGACGCGGGTGTGATTTCGCGGATGAGTTGCGCGTCGGGATTTGTGTTTGGGTCGGCGGTGTAGATGCCGTTGACAGCGGTGGTGTAAATGATGCACGACGGTTTCAGAATCGGCGCGAGAAACGCGAATTGCGCATCGGTGGAAACGATTGCCATTTCGCGCGTCTCGTCGAACGCGACATCACCGTAAATCAATGGCACGAGATTGTGTTCGAGCGCGGTGAGAATATTTTGCGCGTCGAGGTGAATCAATTCACCGTCGCGCGTACGCGCGGACGCGGAGGGTTGGAGTGAGACAACGGGGACGTTTTCCTCCAGAAAAATGTCGGTAACGAGCCGATTCAAACGCGCGGCGGACGCGCCCGTTTCCGCATACGCGCGCCAATTCCCTTTTTCACCATAGCCAAATTTTTTCGCAGTGAAATGTCCGAACGAACCGCTGCCATGTCCGAGCAAAATTTTTAGGTCGGGATTTTGTTCGCGCGCGGAAAAAATTGCGCGTGCGGCATCGCGTATCACATCCGGCATGGGTGTTGTTTCGCGCGTTTTGTCGGTGATGGCGGAACCACCGAGTTTGAAAAAAACAAGAGACATTTATTGATTGAGAATGCTCGGCGGCGGCGCTGGCGTTCTTTCTCCCAAATCCATGTGGTCAATTTGAACGTCCGCGAGGCGCAGATATTTCATCGCCAGTTCGTCAGGATATTTGCCCGCATACACCACGCGCGCGAGACCCGCATTGATGATCATTTTCGCGCAGGTGTGACACGGCTGATGCGTCGTGTAAATTGTGCCGCCTTCGAGCGAGACGCCGTAGAGCGCGGCTTGCAAAATCGCGTTTTGTTCGGCGTGCAGTGTGCGAACGCAATGCCCATTCACAATTTCGCATCCTTCGTCCAAGCAATGCGGCAAGCCTTTTGGCGCGCCATTATAGCCCGTGGTGAGAATGCGTTTGTCCTTGACAATGATCGCGCCGACTTGGGCGCGCAGGCAAGTAGCGCGCTTGGCTACTTCAAGCGTAATGTTAACAAAGTACTCATCCCAGCTCAATCGGTTCATTTTTGCCTTTCCACTTGATATATCGAGTATAATTTCAACATCCTCTATTGAGAGAAAATTCAATGAAGCCGTGGCATCAGAGAGCATTAGAGTACTTTAGCGCGGGCAAGCGTCCAGCCCAAATCGCTAATGAATTAGAACAAAGTCCTCGCCAAGTGCGACGTGTGTTGTCCAAGAACGGGATGGACTTGAGTGATGGACAGCGTTTGCCTCGAAGTGAGTATGATTTTCGTTTTTTCAAAGAAATTGATAGCGAGGCGAAGGCATACTTTCTCGGTCTGCTTGCGGCTGATGGGTATTTGCTTGAAGGAAATGAGAATCAAGGATATCGAATCAAATTGTGCTTGATTGACCGCGAATCACTCTTCGATTTCGCAGGTGCGGTTGGAATTAAGAATCCAAAGATTTATCGCAAAGGGATCAATGGCTGGGAAATTTCGATCTCATCTCAAACAATGTTCTTCGACTTGGGCGCTTTAGGCGTGACGCCGAGAAAAAGTTTGACTCTCGAGTTTTGTCGTCGAGTACCGGATCAATTAGTCAGGCATTATATTCGTGGATATTTCGATGGTGATGGTTGTGCCTCTTGGGTTAGAATACGCCGATATCGATATCTACATTTGAATTTTGCTGGGACGTTCGAAATGCTTTCAGCAATCGAAAATTATCTTCGAGCCGCGCTACAGCTCGCGCCGAAAAAGATATACTCGCGACCACTTCAGCGCATTCGCGTTCTACAGTATACGAGTCAATCTGATGTATCAAGAGTTGCGATGCACTTGTATGGAAAGAGTCAATACTTCATGAGACGTAAATACGAGATCGTCACAGGTGTGATGAACACGCCTGAAAAGTTTGACCAAGAATAATTCTTCGGACTCATCCCGTTCCAAACTGCCTGTCGCCCGCGTCGCCCAAACCGGGCATGATGTAACCCGCCGGGAACGCGTCTTCTTCGGTGGTCAAGCGGTCATCAATCGCACCCAAATAGATATCAATATCCGGATGCGTTTCGGTGAGTTTCGCAATTCCTTCGGGCGCGCCGATCATGCCGACGAATTTTATTTTTTGCGCGCCCCACTTTTTCAAAAGGTTCACACACTCGACTGCCGAGCCGCCCGTTGCCAGCATCGGATCGAGGACGACGCACACCTCAACTGTGGGCGACACGGGCAAGCGGTTATAATACGCAACCGGTTTCAAGGTGCGTTCGTCGCGATAAAAGCCGATGTGCCATACTTCGGCGGGCGGCATCATTTCCCAAAAACCTTCGACCATGCCCAGCCCCGCGCGCAAAATGGGAACGAGTCCGATTTTCTCTTGCAAACGATAGCCGGTCGTTTCTTGTAACGGCGTGGTGACTTGGGTTTCTTCCAGCGCGAGGTCCGCCGTCGCTTCGTACGCGAGCAGGATTGCGATTTCACGAATCAGTTCGCGGAATTTTTTCGGCTCGGTGCTGATATCGCGCATCTTGGTCAATTTGTGGCGAATGAGCGGATGGTTGGAAACATGGACGCGGAGGGGGTTCATGGGCGAAACTCCTTTTAGAGTATTGGGACTTGGCGACTGGGCGATTGGGTGATTGGGTGATTGGTGATCGCGAGTATACAAGAAAACAGGTAAACAAGTAATTGCGTTACCTGTCTACCTGCTACCTACCTACCTTTTTTCGGCAATGGCTTGAACGACGCGATGGGAAGCTCCATTTGGTCGGCGTCGTCGTCTGGAATGCTGCGGCGAGCGTTCGCTACGGTTTTTGATTCCGCTTTGGATGATTTCGCGGGCGGCGATTTTTTTGAAGCGGTTTTTCCTGTTTTCGCAACAGATTTTTTCCTTATTTCCTTGCGTCCTTGCTTCCCTGTTTCCTTTTCTACCTGTTTCCGTGTAACTGCTTTTGACTCTGCTTTTTTCTCTTTTGGCGCGTCGCTTCCATTCTCGGACGCGTGCCCATTGCTGCTCGCGGAAATTTCTTTGCGTTTTTCTTCTTTCTTGTCCTCGACGCCTTCCGCTTGTCCAACCAATGAGGTCAGTCGCGCAATGGAATCGGAATCTCTAAGCGTGACAAATGATTTTGCTTTGCCACTGCGCGAGGCTTTGGCAATATTTTCCGCGCGCACGCGTACGTTCAAACCACTTGACGCGATGAATATAACATCCTCGTCAAGTGAGGCGATGTGCGCGGCGGTGAGCTCGCCCGTTTTGTTGTCCGATGCAAATGCGCTGACGCCTTGCGTGTAACGTCCTTTTACGGGAAACTCTTTGAGCGCGACGCGTTTGGCAAAACCTTTCGCGCTGGCAAAGACGAGCCACGCGTCTTTTTCCACAACATCGAGCGAAATTACCTTGTCGTTTTCCGCGAGTTTGATCGCCCACACACCCGCAGCGACGCGTCCTTGCACCGGCACGCTGTCCTCTTCAAAACGCAGCGCTTGTCCTTGCGCAGTGGTGATGAGGAATTCGCCGCCGCCTTGCGTGAGGTACACCCAGCCGAGCTCTTCGCCTTCTGCAAGATTGATCGCTTTGGTGCCGCCCGCTTGAATGTTGGCAAATTCTTCGAGCGCGGTGCGTTTGATTTTGCCTTGCGCTGTTGCAAGGGTTACGAAACGATTTTCGCGCTCGCCGTTGAACGCGAGGACGCCGATAAATTTTTCGTTGCTCTCCAATTGATTTGCAACAGAGACGCCGCTCGGATTGCGCGCGACATCGGGAACATTCGTCAAGCGCATCGGCAGCGCGCGTCCGCGATTGGTAAAGAGTATGAGATTGTCGGTTGTGTTCGCTGTGAGCAGAGCAATGGTCGGATCGTCGCTCCGTTCGGTGACGCCGTTCACCGCGTCACTGCGCGTGCGGCGATATTGTGACGTCGGCGCTTTGCGCAGAACGCCCTCGCGCGAGAGCGTCACGAGCGCAACACCTTCCTCCGCGCCTGCCACTTCTGCGCCGGCTTTGAATTCGGTTTCCGACGTTTGCGCGATAAAAGTGCGCCGCGCATCGCCGAAACGTTCTTTTAAATCGGAACATTCTGCTTGAATGACGCCGAGAATTTTCTTGGGCGAGCGCAAAAGGTCTTCCAGATACTTGATGCGCTTTTTGATTTCGGCGAGTTCGTCCTCGATCTTTTTGCGTTCCAACGCGGCGAGGCGGCGCAGCTGCATGTCGAGAATCGCGGTCGCTTGCAATTCCGAAAGTTTGAAACGCTTGATCAAGCGTTCGCGCGCCGTTTCCGCGTCGGGCGATTGGCGAATGAGACGAATCACTTCGTCCAAATGGTCGAGCGCGATTTTCAAACCTTCGAGAATGTGCGCGCGTAATTTCGCGCGCTCGAGTTCGAATTCTGTGCGGCGCGTGATGACGATTTGTCGGTGCTGGACAAAGAGCTGCAGCGCGCGTTTCAAAGACAGCACACGCGGTTCGCCGTCCACGATGGCGAGCATGTTCACGCTGAACGCGCTTTGCAGCGTGGTCAATTTCAAAAGGGAGTTGATCACCGGCGTTGGTTCGATGCCGCGTTTGAGTTCAATCAACACGCTCATGCCTTGCCGATCCGATTCGTCGCGCAGGTCGCCAATCTCTTCAATCTTTTTGTCGCGCACGAGTTCTGCAATCCGTTCGAGGAGTGATGATTTATTCACCTGATACGGAATCTCGGTGACGACAATGCGCGTGCGTCCGCCGCTGATCTGCTCCGTGTGAATTTTGCCGCGCACGACGATGCGCCCTTTGCCCGTCGCGTACGCTTCTTTGATGCCGTCGGTGCCGAGAATGATGCCGCCCGTCGGAAAATCGGGACCTTTGACGAATTGCATCAAATCATCCGGTTCAACGTCGTCAATTTTGTTCCAATGATCAATCAAATAATTGATCGCGTCGCAAATCTCGGAAAGATTGTGCGGGGGAATGAGCGTCGCCATGCCCACCGCGATGCCGTTGCCGCCGTTGATGAGCAAGTTCGGAACTTTGGCAGGAAGGACGCTCGGCTGCGTGAGCGTGTCGTCAAAGTTCGGATAAAAATCCACCGTATCCATGTTGATATCGGCGAGCAGTTCTTCGGCGAGTTCGGTGAGGCGTGCTTCGGTGTAGCGCATTGCGGCGGGTGGGTCGCCGTCAATGCTGCCGAAATTTCCCTGCCCATCCACGAGCGGATAGCGCATGGTGAAATCTTGCGCGAGGCGCACGAGCGCGTCGTACACCGATTGGTCGCCATGCGGATGAAAACGCCCCAACACGTCGCCGACGATGCGCGCGCATTTGCGCGTGGCGGTGTTGTGCCGCAAACCCATCTCGTTCATTTGATACAAGATGCGGCGTTGGACTGGTTTCAAGCCGTCGCGCACGTCGGGCAGCGCGCGAGATGTAATGACACTCATCGCGTAATCGAGATACGCAGTTTGCATCTCGTCGCGAATATCAGTAGGTTTGATAATGCCGATTTCCATAGGAAGGGATGAGGGATGAGGGATGAGGGCCAAGTCATCCGTCAAACATTAATTAATTTTTTGGGGTGAATTGATTGTATGAAAAGTGCGCGGGGATTATACACGAAAAGAATAAATGTGCTAGAGAGGCAGAACATTCAATGATGATGGACTCGCGCGGCGATGCGCGGTAGGGGCGCAGTCCTTCGTCTTCGCTTAGGATGGCGCGCCCCTACGTCTCCGCATTCAAATCCCGCGGCAACCGATTGATGGTGTTCTGATACAACAAATGAGGAGTGCGGGCTAGTTGATTTCGAATTCCGCATTCGCCATGTATTGTGCAGATGCGCGGGGTATATTTTCGAGTCAAGTGGCGCGCGCGTTTTTCGTTCGTATCTTGTTGTTTGTCCAGACGTTTCAGGAACAAGAGATATAAAAACTGTTCAATTGCATGGAGCGGATTCGATAATCCGCCTGTCTAGAGTTTGTCCCAGAGTTGGTCATCCTGGGAACCGAGTTTGTCATTGAGCATGAAATGTTGATTATCCAAAAAAAGCCTTTATCTCGGCATCAACTTCTCCACCCTTATAAAAATTGTCAAAGCCCGCATTCCCTATTTTTTGCCTTGCCTCAAAACTCTTCCACTTGGCTAACACCTTGTCGACCCGATCATTCGCCAATCCATCAAAATCCTCACTCCCTGACAACTGCCACTTTTCAGTTGCTCCAACAGCTGCAACGATTGCGAATTTCCCATAACGTAATCCTGCGCCGTATTTTGCCTCACCATAGTTATTCTTTCTTTCTTGCTTTGCCAACGCTAGAACCCTTTGGTAGACTTTGTATGCAAAGAAAGCATGGGCTGCAACTCCCACATTTGGGAATAATTCCGAGATACGCTTATCCGTGAAAAGTTTCTCAGCAGAACTGCGTGCGGTTGAGGGATTGCCCAAAAAAGCTGTATATGCTTGAACAAATTCAAATCTGTCAACAATGTAATTTGCCTTTAGAACCTTCTGTTCTTTTGCTTCTTGGAACTCTCCCGTCTTTCTCTCCAGAAAATATCCAAAGCGATCGAAAATCCTGAGTTGGATATCAACCAGTGACTGATGGTTCGACCTTCTGTCAGCTTCTTTGATTTTGTTTTGACGGTTTGTGGCATTTGAAAGTATTTCTATAAATTCACTCGGATTATTTGGTGATTTCTTTAGTTTCACAATTCGAAGTAGAACTTCTTTGCCATCAAAAATATGTGGCCTATCAACATAGAGACTATCGTAGATTTTGCTCAGCGTAAACGCAGTTTGCCCGCCATTGATGATCTGTGGTTTTGTAACGATTAGTCTTCCGCGTTTCTTGTCGCCAGTATGTGGTTCATATCGAAAATCTTCAGCCAACATAGTCACGCCATTGTTGAGAATAGCAAAGTCGTTAGTTTCAAATGAGGTGATCGATTCTTCGATTTCTCGGTTCACTTTGCTCTTTTGGAGTGTGATAAAATTTCGCGGATTGTATTTCAAGATTGCATTTTTATAAGTACTCATTATCCGACCAATTTCTTTGGTTGGAGCAAGAATTATCAATACCTGAGATTCGCCATACCTAGTCTTAATGTAACCCTCCAGTGTGACTTGCGTCTTGTTCTTGAGGGAAATTTCCATATCAATTTCAGCTGGTGAATAGAAGGTCGACGTACAGTAAGGAAAAACTAATTCAGAATAACTGCGGGTAAAATCAAAGATTTCATATTTCTCATAGCCGATACTCTTTCGAATTTGGTAATCACTGTGGGGTACATTCGCTAAAAGTATCACCTTAGTGTGGTAAATACCTTTTGCTTTCTTTAGCTCATTTTGAAACCTTCTCACGCCTTCATTGTACGGTTTGCCATAGCTTGTTTCTGAGTCTCCATTCAAGATTCTATCTATTTCCATTTTGACCAATTCACCAATAGGCATTTTATCAACTTCGAATTTCTTACCGGTGAGATGAAATTTCGATTGAATCAAGTAACGAATTTTCTTTTCATGGTCAATGTAATATGCGTCCAGGCCACCATCATGCTGCCCGTCTGTAATATATTTTTCCCGCTCTTCAAAATTCAAAATGCCGTGTTGTACAAGCAAATACAAGTGAATATAGGCTCGTGTTCTCGCAGAATCCACAAGCTCTGGTTTCGCTTTTGAAGGACGGTAGATTTTTCTCAAGGATTTTGGTGCTTCTGCGCGAATATGATCAATGACTTGCAAAAGAGTATCAAATTGGGATTCCATTTTTGCTCCTTATTTAATATGAATTCACAGATTTTGTACGTACTGTTGAAGTGCCTAAGCCCCCAACCTCCCCGCGAACTCCAACACCTCATCCACCGCGCGCGGCGTGAACAATCACTCCACGGCGGCATTACCCCAATCGGTGAAGGGCGGTTCGTAGAGATCGGCGGATTTAATCAAGTGTAAGCAATCTCTAACAATCTATAAAGGGAATGCGAATAATTATACGCACTGCCTGTCGTTTTTCAACCGCCAATGAAATCTTTCATGGTCAATTTGATTTGCTTGTTTCGTAACGAAATGAAAAACACCGCGTCCCACACGAGACGCGGTGTTTGCTGTCCATTGTTTTTGGCTCACTGCTTACCGATTAATAATCGGGCATCGGTGGCGCGCCCATTGGCGCTTTATCCTTTTCAGGCGCGTCTGTCACGAGAGCTTCGGTGGAGAGAATCATTGCCGCGATGGAAGCGGCGTTCTGAAGAGCAGAACGCGTCACTTTGGCGGGGTCCGCAATTCCAGCCGCGAGCAAATCTTCGTATTGTTCGGTCATGACGTTATAACCGAGATTCGAATTGTTCGTTTCCTTTTGCAAGCGGCGCACTTCGCCCACAACCACCGCGCCATCTTCACCCGCGTTTTCGGCGAGTTGGCGGAGCGGTTCTTCGAGCGCGCGTTTCAAGATCACGACGCCGGTGCGTTGGTCGCCGCTCAATGCCTTGTCGCCCTTGATGAGCGTGTCGAGCGCGGGCGCAATGTTCACGAGCGCAACGCCGCCGCCGGGGACGATGCCTTCTTCGACTGCCGCGCGCGTGGCGGACAATGCATCTTCGACGCGGTGTTTCTTTTCTTTGAGTTCCGTTTCGGTTGCCGCGCCGACGCGAATCACTGCAACGCCGCCTGAAAGTTTGGCAAGGCGTTCTTGCAATTTTTCGCGGTCGTAATCGCTCGTGGTCTTTTCCACTTGCGCTTTGATTTCGTTGATGCGACCATGAATTTCTTTATCTTTGCCGCGACCTTCGATAATCGTCGTGTCATCTTTGGTGGAAACGACGCGGCTGGCTTGGCCGAGATCGCTGACGTTGGTCGTTTCGAGTTTGCGACCCATCTCTTCGGTGATGACGTTGCCGCCGGTGAGAATGGCAATGTCGCGCAGCATTTCTTTGCGGCGATCACCAAAGCCGGGGGCTTTGACGGCGAGAACATTCAAGAGTCCGCGCAGTTTGTTCAACACGAGCGTCGCGAGCGCTTCGCCTTCAATGTCTTCGGCGATGATCACGAGTTCGCGCTTGCCCATCTGCACCAATTTTTCCAAGAGGGGCACGATGTCGGTATGTGCGGTGATTTTCTTGTCGGTGATAAGAATGTACGGGTCGGCGATGTCGGCTTCCATCTTTTCGGGATTGGTCACGAAATAGGGTGTCAGGTAGCCGCGATCAAATTGCATTCCTTCCACGTAATCCACTTCAAAATCCAAACCGGTCTTGGATTCTTCGACGGTGATGACCCCGTCCTTGCCAACTTTGTCCATGACATCGGCGAGCATGTTGCCGATTTCGGGATCGCCGCCGGAAATGGTTGCAACGTGGGTTACATCTTCTTTGCCGTTCACCGGTTTTGCCATCTTTTTGATTTCTTCAACGACGAGTTCGGTGCCTTTTTCGAGACCGCGTTTGAGCAGCATCGGATTGGCTCCGGCGGCGACGACTTTCAAACCTTCGTTGACGATGGATTGCGCGAGGACGACGGAAGTGGTCGTGCCGTCACCGGCGACGTCGTTGGTTTTGGTGGACGCTTCTTTCAAAAGCTGCGCGCCCATGTTTTCGTACGGGTTTTCGAGTTCGATATCTTTGGCAACGGTCACGCCGTCATGTGTGACGGTCGGCGCGCCAAATTTCTTGTCCAAGGCAACATTGCGGCCCTTGGGACCGAGTGTGGTTTTCACGGCATCGGCGAGCGTGTCAACACCAACTTTGAGGTGTTTGCGCGCGTCGCTCGAAAATGAAAGCTGCTTTGCAGGCATTTTTTCCTCCGAATGATAAAGGATGAGGGATGAGGGATGAGGGATGAGGAAAAAATCTCGTCGTCCGTCGCCCGTCGTCCGTCGTCCTCCTTATTTTTGAACAACTGCGAGAATGTCTTTTTCCGAGAGAATGAGGTATTTCTTGTCGCCGAGTTTGATTTCGGTGCCGCTGTATTTTGCAAAGATGACTCTGTCATCAACGGCGACTTCGAGCGGAAGGCGTTTTTTGCCATCTTCGTCCCAGCGACCGGGACCGACAGCGAGAATGCGACCTTCTTGAGGTTTTTCTTTTGCCGTTTCGGGCAATAACAGACCGCTCGCAGTGGTTTCATCTTTGTCGAGTGGTTCCACAATTACGCGGTCGGCAAGAGGGCGCAGGTTTTGGTCTGCCATAGTGTAATGCTCCTTAATAATGATTTGTGTTGAACTGATTTCACGTCAACTCAAAAAACGAGAGTTTGCATCTTTATTTCGAGGCTTTTTGAGCTGCCGTGAAATGACACAGAAACAGGTTAGCACTCGTTTGGGAGGAGTGCTAACCGAGAGAAAATATATCACAGAAATTCAAGTTGTCAAGAGTTTTTGGGACAAATTTGTAAAAATTTCCTAAACCTCTCATCTTGATTGGCAGGATGTCGAGTGGTGTGTAAAATCCGCAGATTAAAACCCTGCTGGTAAACGATTTAGCATAAATGCGTGTGCGAACTATGTTCGCGAACTTTTCCTTGCCATGAGGTCGCGAACACAGTTCGCAGTTAACCTCCGGACGCGGAATTTGCAGAATCTTCGGGATACCGCCTCTTCATCTTGTGAGCATAAACGAACCGCGACGTTCTTCCACTTTCGACCACCCGCTTTCAACTTTCCACTTTCGTATTTCCGCTTTCACACTCCCGGTTTCGTCTTTCCGCCGCGCGGCATTGTGATTTTTCTCTCGCTTGTAATCGAATTGACATCGCAAAGCACTTGTCAAGTACAAGTATCCTATTGAGAATGTTGTATACGGAAACGTACAATTTCGACAAGACTTGATGTAATTGAGGGTTCTAGAATCATTGCGTGCCATTCGATTACTCCGACCATCTCTATTTGAGGGCGAGCGCATGATCGTCACGTCCTCCACTTGATCCAAGAAGGATCGGTGGAGTTTTCCATTTTTGCCGTCACGTCACGAACGAGCCAGTGCGTGGAGGATTGATGAAATTTTCTTCGTCTTTATCGGAAACCGAGCTATTTCTCTCGAGCGAACGCCGCTTGCCGCTGCTCATTGCGCTGCTGCTTGGCGGAATAGTTGTCTGCTCTGCAATTCTCTTTTTTGATCTCGTTTCACTCACTTCTATCACCGGTAACACACTCGTTGCATTTATCCTCTTGGCAGCGTTAGCGGTGAGTGGGCTGGTGGTCCTCTTGGTTCGTCAGGTGCGCGCCGCAGTAGTCGCAGACCAATCGCAAGCGTATCAGACATTGGAATCGCAAGTGCTGGAACGCAAGCGCGCCGAAGATACCTTGCGCGTCCAAAATGAATACTTTGGCGCGTTGAATGAAATGTCTCTTGCGCTCATCGGTCGCCTCAATTTGGATGAACTCCTCGCGGATATTCTCCATCGCGCGGGCGAATTGGTCGGCACGAAAAATGGGTTTGTCGCTTTGCTTGACCGCGAAAAGAATGAGATGGTTCTGCGCGTTGGCGCGGGGGTGTACCAAGAATTAGTTGGAAGCACCACCCAGCCGGGCACAGGGTTCGTCGGCAAAGCATGGCAGACAGGCGAAGCGGTTACCGTAGATGATTACCGCAATTGGAGCGGGCGGCTCACCGACCCAAATCGCGATGTGCTGCGCTCGGTCGTTGGAGTCCCACTCACGTTGCAGGATCAAGTGCTCGGCGTCATCGGGCTTGCGCGGCTTGAACCCAACAAACCATTTGACTCGACCGAAATGGACATCTTGACGCGTTTCGCTTCGCTTGCCGCAATTGCAATGGACAATGCGCGGCTGTACGAATCGGCACAGCGCGAATTAACGCAGCGTCAAGAAACCGAACTGTTTCTCGATTCCATTGTTGAAAATTTGCCGACGATGTTGTTTGTGAAAGAAGCAAGCGCGCTCCGTTTTGTCCGTTGGAACAAGGCGGCAGAAGAAATTGTGAAACGTCCGGCGCGCGAACTGCTTGGCAAAAATGATTATGACTTTTTCCCAAAAGAAGAGGCAGACTTTTTTGTCGCCAAAGATCGCGAAACATTGAGTGGCGGACAAATCGTTGATATCGCGGAAGAACCAATTCAAACGGCGACGGACGAGGTTCGCTGGCTGCATACGAAAAAGTTTCCGGTTCTGGGTGTCGAAGGCAAGCCCGCGTATCTCGTCGGCATTTCCGAAGACATCACGGAGCGAAAGCGGGTCGAGGCACACGCGGCTTTTCAAAACGCGTTACTCGGCGCGCAATTTGATTTATCGCCCGATGGCATTCTCGTGGTGAGCCCCGCGGATCGCATCTTGTCGTTCAATCGTCGCTTTGTCGAAATGTGGAACATTCCCACCGACGCGATGACAGCGGGAAATACCCCAGCCCTACGTCAAAGGATGCGCGACCAGCTCATTGATGTAGAAGGGGGACTCGAGCGCGCCGACGAAATTTATGCGAGTCCCGAAGCAAATTCCAGAGATGAAATCGAATTCAAGGATGGTCGCATTTTTGAACGCGCCAGCTCGCCCATCCATTCACCATCGGGCGAATATCTTGGCAGAGTGTGGTTCTTTCACGACCTTACAGAAAACAGAAAACGCGAACAGGATATTCGTCGCATCGTCACAGGCACACGCGCGATTTTCTGGCGCGCCGATGTGCGGGAATTGGATGACCCAACGCAAGCGGCGCTCGGCTTTGACTGGGTCACGCAGGTTTCCAACGCCGATGCCGCCATGCAATATCTGCCATTTGCAATGCAAGAGGGACAAACCTATGAGGACGCGTTGTATTGGGCAACCCTCGAGCAAGACCGCGCGGCAATGAATCAGCGCAGCGCAGAAGCATTCCGTCAGGGACACAACGGATATACGCAAGAATACCGCGTGATTGACGCGAACGGCATGATGCATTGGATGTATGAGGATGCGCGCATTCGCAATTTGGGGGGGCGACATTTTGAGGTCGTCGGTGTCACGACGGACGTGACAGACCGGCGGCGCGCGGAAGAAGCCGTTCAAAAGCAAAATGCGTATTTGAACGCTCTGCAAGAAACCTCCTTGGGCTTGATGCAGCGGCTCGATGTCAATTCGCTGCTGCAAGATATTGTGGCGCGCGCCGGCGCGCTGCTTGGCACGGAAAATGGATATGTCTTTTTGCGCGAGCCCGATGGAGAGGAAATGAAGTTGCGCGTTGGCGTGGGTGCATATGAAGGATTCGTCGGGCGTCTCACGCGTCGGGGCGTGGGACTTGCCGGGCAGGTGTGGGAAACGAATGCGCTGGTCGTAGTGGACGATTATCGCACATGGACGGGGCGTCTCTCGGACGCGAGTCGCGATATTTTGCGCGCAGTGGCAGGTGTGCCACTTCGCTCAGAGAATCAGGTCATCGGCGTCATCGGGCTGGCATATCTGGATGAAACGCGTAAATTTGGCGAAGCAGAAATTCAAGTGCTGCAGCGCTTTGCGCAGCTGGCGACGATTGCTTTGGACAATGCGCGCCTGTACGAAACGGCGCAGTCAGAATTGGAAGAACGCGCCCGCACGGAAACTGCTTTGGCTCTCCAATTGCGCGAGACCGAGCTTATCAACCGCACGACAAATCACGCAGTGAATTTTGACGTTGACACGGCGCTTGGCGAAATCTGCCGCGAACTGGCAACGTATTTTGAAGTGGAGCAAGCGGGGATCGCATTGTTTAGTGAAGATAAACAATCGCTCACGGTTGTGGCAGATTACTCGCCCGCTTCGATTCCCGGCGTGGTCGGGTATGTCATTCCCGTGCAAGGCAATCCTTCCACCGAAATTGTTTTGGCAACGCGACGCCCGGCGGCGTTCGTGGATGCTCAAACAGATGAACGACTCGCCGCGATTCACGACTTGATGGAAACGCGCGGAACTGCCTCCATCCTCATTGCGCCCCTCTTTATGCGCGATGAAATTATTGGCACGCTCGGCATTGACTCGTACACGCGCAAAGAATTTACCGAATCTGACATTTCGCTGATTGAACATGTTGCCCTTTCGATTTCGACTGCGCTCGAAAACGCGCGGTTATATCGCGCGGCGCAACAAGAATTGGCTGAACGCGCGCGCGCGGAACGTGAAACGCGTCAACGCAATCAAGAGCTCCTCGTCCTCAGTCGCGTCTCGGCAGTCATGACCACGAACATTGACATGCAAGCCGCGTTGGAAACGCTGGCGCGCGAAATGGTTCTCACCTTTAACGCACGCAACTGCGGCATCGCGCTGCTCAATCCCGACAAGACAGCGCTCACTGTGGTCGCCGACGCGTTGAATGAGGAACATGCCGAACATGCGGTTGGTATTGTCATTCCGCTCGAAGGCAATTTGTCGTCACAATACGTAGTTGAAAACAAACGCTCGCTCGTCATTCCCGACGCGCAAAACGATCCGATGACGGAACCGATTCATGAACGGATGCGCCAGCGCGGCACGAAATGTCTCGCCATTATCCCGCTGCTCGCGGCGGGTCAAGTGATTGGCACGATTGGCTTGGACACCACTGATCCTGAACATCTCTTTGACGATCAAGAAATTCGGCTCGCGGAGACGATGGCGAATCAAATGGCGAATGCGATTGAAAAGCAGCGCCTGTTTGATCAAACCCAGCTGCGCGCGCAAGAGACTGCCATTATCAACGAAATGGCGGTCGAACTTTCCGCGCAGCTCGATTCCGCGCAGATTTTTGAAACCGCGTATCGTTATCTCCCGCGCTTGATGGCAACCGAAGCGTTTATGGCATGGCTCTATAATCCCGCGACAGGTTTGGTCACGCGTCCCGCGCTCTACGACAAGGGCGAATTTTATGCGGATGAGGAAAAGCCGCGCCCACCCAAAAGCAATATGGCGCGGGTGCTAAAAACCGGCACACCTATTTTTCAAAACTTGACCGCCGAAGAATGGGAGCGCGAAAGATCTAAAACAACCGAATTGCTCGGTTCGTCCGATCCTTCCGCTTCACTGCTGTATGTCCCGCTGCGCGCAGGTGGTCGCACACTGGGCGTGATTTCAGCACAGACATACAAATTTAACGCGTACAGCGAACATGATGTGCAGGTATTTACAAGTGTGGCAACGCATATTGCAACCGCCCTCGAAAATGCGCGGCTCTTGGAACAGACGCAAGGCGCGTTGTCGGAATCGCAGACGCTGTACGAAATCAGCGCGCGCTTGAATGCATCCAATACGGTCCAAGAAATTCTGGAGGCGGCGGCTGGTCCCGCTATCGTGGAAAGCGCGTTCAGTGCCTCGCTGGCGAGTGTTGCTTTGGATGAACAGGGCAGACCAAGTGGCTTGCAGTTCCCTGCCTTGTGGCCCCGAAACTCTGAATCAAAGCTTGGGTTCGAAATGCGCTTTGAAGGCGAATTCATTGCCGGTGATGGGTCGTGGATCGAGAATCCCTTTGAACCTGTGTTGATTCAAGACATTAATAACGACCCGCGTGTAAACGATGTCGCACGCGCCATCGCCTCACGGGATGGTGTTCAGTCAAGCGCCCTCTTGCCGCTGAAAATTGGCGACCGCTGGGTTGGGCTTTTGACTTTTCACTGGCAAGAGCCGCGCGAGTTTACATCGCGCGATGCGCGCATGTTCCGTTCTGTCATGGCGCAGGCAGCCGCCGTTTTGGACAATCGTTCCTTGTTCGAACAAACCCAAGTCGCGCTCGCGCAAACACAAACCGCGCTCGCCCACGTCCGCGAAGCGCAAGACCGTCTGAATTTGCAATATCAAACCGCGAATCTTTTGGCAGAATCCACTTCGTTTGGGCAAGTGGCAATTCCCCTGCTCGAGCTGATCTGTGCGGCATTCGATTGGGAAATGGGCGAATACTGGGCAGTCGAAGAGAACTCGAACCGAATACGCCTCACGTACAAGTGGTATCGGGACGATGAACGCATCCGTGACTTTGTAGAAAGCACGCGCAGTCTCATATTCGGTCGCGGTGAGGGTTTTGCCGGTCGCACGTGGGCGCAAGGCGCGCCGATTTGGGTTCCCGATATTTACGATAGTCTTGGTTTTAACGAAATCGGCATTGCCAAGCGCGCGGGCTTGAACAGCGCCGTCTCGTTCCCTTTGATGGACGAAGCCGAAATTTTTGGCGTCATGACCTTTTTTAGCACCGACCCACAGCCCCAAGATGATGCAGTGTTCACGACGATGGTGGGTGTCGGCAGTCAAATTGGACAATTTATTCAACGGCGCCGCGCAGAGCAAGCGCTTCGACAGCAAAATGCATACCTTACTGCCCTCCACGACACGGCGCTCGGTCTGATGAGCCGCCGCGATTTGGAAGAACTTTTGCAAAACATTATCGCACGCGCAGGCGAACTCATTGGCACGCAACATGGTTATGTTCATCTCGTCGAACCCAACGGGGATGAATTGCGGATGCGCGTGGGGATTGGTATTTACAAGGAATTTATCGGCACGCGCGTAAAACCGGGACAAGGTCTGGCGGGGACGGTTTGGCGCGACAGTGAGCCGATTGTGGTAGATGATTATCGTCTGTGGCCCGGACGTTTACCGATGGTAGATCGTGACGTGCTGCGCGCCGTCGTTGGTGTGCCGCTCAAATCTGACAATCAAACTGTGGGAGTGCTGGGTCTCGCTTCGTTGGAAGAAGGGAGACACTTTAGAGCAGCCCAAATTGAAGCGTTGAATCGCTTTGCAGAATTGGCGGCGGTCGCATTGGACAACGCGCGGCTGCACAATCGTTCAAAAGAAGCGTTGATGCAAACGCAGCGTCTCGCCGAGCGTGAAAAAGCGAGCGCAGAAATTGCGGACAAATTGTACGCCGCGCCCGACGTGAAATCCATTCTGCAAACCGCTGCCGAAGAATTGCGGCGCAACACAGGCAGTCGACGCGCCATAGTACGCTTGAATTTGGAAACAAAGGAAAATGGGTCGCACAAAAATGGTAATGACGAGGGCGACGCCAAAGAGAACACTTAGTTTGGTTTGAGATGAGGACTGACGATGACCGCATCCACACTTTCATCTGAGCCGCCAAAGGAACAACAGCGGAATGCAATTATCGCCTGTATCATCGCCGCGCTTGCCATTGGCAGCACCATCCCGAGCGCGTACGAGCCGTTTACGCGTTCAACCTCATGGGAAGTGTATGCCAATCTCCTAAGCGGCGTGTTGCCGACGCTGGCGTGGCTGGTGGGCTTGTATTTTGTTTTGCGAAATCGCATTGAACTGGGAGTTCAAATTGGCTTGATCGTAAGTCTCATTGCAATTCCATTGACCTCCTACTGGATGCAAGGAGTTGCTTTGGCGAACGCCGTCGCCGTAGGCGTTGGCGCGACGATCATCGCCGGCGTGTGTTTGCGTCCATCGCTGTCACGTTGGTACATGCTGGCGGGAATTGGCGCGGCGTTTGCAACAGTTCTAATTGATTACTTGGCGCCGCGTCCCCGTTTGATTTCTGAACAGGACGCGTTCCTCATCAATGCTGTCACATTTCTTGCGATCTCCGGGCTGCTTGTCTTTTTATTCTTTCAATTTCCGCGTTACAGTCTCCGTACCAAACTCATCATCCTCTTTGTTGGCTTGACGCTTCTCTCGACCCTTGCCGTCACAATTGTTGCAAGTGAAGCCATTCGCAATTCGCTGATCGAAATCCAAGCGCGCGATTTACGCACCCGTGCGCAAGCCGCCGCGCTGGCAATTGGCATTACGATGGACCGCAATGTTGACCGCTTGCAAACGATGTCGCTCGACAAGCAGGTGCAAGACAATGTGACTCTGATTGCGGACAGTTATCCGCTTGAGCAAAGCGAACGCGATGCGATGCTCGCGCGCAATACCGAACGTTGGGCGAGCGCCAACGCGCAGGACAGCGTAATTCGCAATGTGTTGAACGGAGAGCTGACGTACAGTTTGCGGCAGTTCGGCGATGTGTTTCAAGGCAACAAAGAATTGTTCATGACTGACCGCTATGGCGCGGTGATTGCGGCAACTGATTGGCAGCCGATTTACAATTTCGCAGAGAATGAATGGTGGCAGATTGCATACAACAATGGGCGCGGCAGCGTGTACGTGGGACAGCCCGAATTCAATCCCATGCTCAATGATTATGGGGTACGCATTGCACTGCCAATTTATGCGCCCGGTCGTACACGCGTCGTTGGCATCTTGCATAGTGTTTTCACGTTGGCTGCGTTACAGCGCGCGCTGCTCTATAACAGTTTTGGACAAAGCGGCAAGATTGATCTCTTGTTCCCGCAGGGGCAGCTTCTTACCTCTGACGGCACTTTTCGCGCGCTCACGGCGGAGGAATTCGCCCAAGTCAAGGATGGTCTCGCTCAATCGCTTGCAACGTTGACGTATCGCGGCAGTCCCTTGCTTTCCAGCCAAGCGATTGTTGGAACATCCGACGAACAAGCGGAACCATTCTTGCGTTCGAGCGCGTGGCGGACGATTGCAACGATTGAAGCGAGCGAAGCGCTTGCGGCGGTGAATACGGGCGCGCAAGCAGCGCTGGTCGCGGGCATTGCAACGATTGGCGCTGCAATCTTGCTTGCCTTGGTGTTGGCGCAACTTTTGACGCGTCCGATTCGTCGTCTCACTCTGGCGGCGGAGCAGGTTCAAAGCGGCGATTTGTCCGCGCGCGCACGCGTAGAAACGGGCGACGAAATTGGCGTACTGGCGCAAACCTTCAACAGTATGACGGCGCGTTTGCAAGACACTTTGTCGGGTTTGGAACGCCGCGTAATCGAACGGACGCAAGAGCTTTCTCAAGCCAATCTCGCCTTGCAGTCCAACAGCGCGTATCTCTCGGCGTTGAGCGACACGTCAGCAGGACTCTTTGAGCGGCTCGAACTCAGGGAACTCCTACATGCGATTTTGGAACGTTCGGGCGCGCTGTTTGGCACGCCGAACGGATTCGTCTTTTTCGCGGAACCGGGAGACCCGGAAATTCAGATGCGTGTAGGTTCGGGCTTGTACGACGATCTTGTTGGCACGCGCGCCTCAAGAGGCGTTGGTCTCGCCGGAACGGTGTGGCAATCGGGCGAGTCCATGAGCATTGATGATTATCAAGAGTGGGAAGGTCGTTTGCCCGGGTCGCGGCGTGATGCTCTGCATTCGATTGTCGCGGTGCCTTTAAAGCGCGGCGCGGGACAAGGCGGCGCAGATGACGAGACCGTGGGCGTCATTGGTCTGGCATACACCGAAGAGAAACGTAAGTTTGGCAAGAACGAAGTGGAAATCTTGCAGCGTTTCGCGCAGCTTGCCTCGATTGCGTTGGACAATGCAGAGCTGTATAGCGCTTCTGAAAATCGCGTCAAAGAATTGGGCGCGCTCAACGAGATTTCTACGCTTCTCATCTCTGATAAACCATTGACGGAACGTCTCTCTGAAGTTGGAATGGAACTGCACGCCATCTTTGGCGTTTCGAGTGTGTACATTGCCTTGTATGATGCAGCGGACCGCCTCGTGCGAATGCCGTTCTTTCTGGACGATCACCGAGAATATGCTGTTGATTCGTTCGAACTCGGACCCGGTTTCGCGTCACACATTATTCAAACCTGCGCGCCCTTGTTGATCAACGAAGACATGGACGCGCAGATGGAAAAACTACAAACAAAGATCGCAGGTGTAGGAGCAGTGAATGAGTCGTACCTTGGCGTGCCAATCGTATTGGGCGACGAGGTACTGGGTGTGATCGGACTTTCCGATGTGCCAAAGAACAAGTTTCACGCGTCGGATGTGCGCCTCCTCCAAACGATTGCCTCAGCCATCGCCGCCGCGATTCAAAATACGCGATTGTTGGAGCAGACGCAGGAACGCGCGCGTGAATTGGACGCGGTCAACTCGCTTGCGCGCGAAATTACACAACAGCGTTCGCTGGATGATTTGTTCCAAGAGGTGTACTTGCAGGTCAAAAGTGTGACAGTGGCGGATGGAATGATTATCAGCTTGTATGATGATCGTACAGACACGCTGACCGTCCCGTTTTTGGTAGATGAAGGCAAACGCTACGCGATTACGCCCGACGCGTTGGAATTCGAACGCAGCTATGCTGACCAAGTGCGGCGCGGCGAGCCATTGTTGATCAACAGTACTCCGGAACAAGTTGCAGAACTGGAGACGAGTCCCGCCCTTGCGGGCACCGGGCGCGCGTCGCGTTCGCGGTTGTATGTGCCGCTGATGGCGGGAGTGCGTTTTCTTGGAATGATCTCGCTGCACAGCTATGCGTACGATGCGTACAGCCAACGCGACGCAGCCGTGTTGAGCGGTCTGGCGAGTCACATCGCGATTGCATTGGAGAACGCGCGTTTGTTTGAACAGACGCAGTCCGCGCTGGCGGAAACACAGCGTTCGGCTGCGCGCGAACGCGTGGCGGCGGAACAGGTTATGGCGTTGAATCGGCGGCTCACGCGTGAGGGCTGGCGAGATTATCTGGAACAACTCAACAGCCGCTTTGTCGTCGAAGCGGCGGAATTGGAGAATGAGCAGGGCGGCGCGCATCAGCATTCCAATGGGGGTACGAATGGTCACGATAGAGTTCAGGTGCCCATTGTGTTGCGCGGCGAAGTGATTGGTGAGATTGAATTGGAACCCGAAGATACGGCGACGCCCATGTCGGAAGATGATCTCGGGCTCGTCACGCAAGTTGCGGAAAATATCGGATTGGCGCTTGACAACGCGCGACTCTACACCGAAACGCAGCGCCGCGTTACGGAGCTGGACGCGCTCAATCATATTTCGCAGGCGGTTACCACCGAACTGCAACTCGATTCGTTGTTGTCTATCATTGGCGACCAAGTGCGGACGATCTTTGACGTACAGAACGCGTACATTGCCTTGTACGACAATAAATCGGGCATGATTACGCTGCCGTACTTGGTGAGTGAGAACGAACATGCGACAGTGCCAGCCATGCGCTTTGGCGAAGGCATTACTTCTCAGATTATTCGCGCACGCGAGCCGTTGGTGATCAACAGCAATACGGCGCAAGAAATGACAGAACGCGGCGCCAAGACAATTGGAAATCCCGCGCGTTCGTATTTGGGCGTGCCCATCATCGTGGGCGAAGATGTAACGGGCGTGATCAGCATTCAAAACACGCAGCGCGAAGGCGTGTTTAATGAATCCGATGTTCGGTTACTGGAAACGATTGCGGCTACGGTCGGCGCAGCCATCCAAAGCGCGCAGTTGTACGGCGCGATGCAGCAAGAGGTGATCACACGCCAGCGCGCCGAAGAGGAAATCAAATTGTCCTTGCGCGAAAAAGAGGTCTTGCTCAAGGAAATCCATCACCGCGTTAAAAACAATCTGCAAATTATTACGTCGCTTTTGAATCTGCAATCGGCGCAGCTAAAGGACCCCGAAGCCATCTCGCTCTTTCGCGAGAGTCAGTCGCGCGTGCGTTCGATGGCGCTCATTCACGAAAAATTGTATCAATCGAAAGACCTCGCGCGGATTGATTTTGACGGCTATGTGCGTGATTTGATTGTGTATCTATTTCGATCCTACGCAGCCAATCCCGATCAAATTCGCCCGCACATTTCAACACACGAGATTTATCTTGGGATTGACATTGCGATTCCGTGCGGCTTGATCATCAGCGAGCTGGTTACCAACTCGCTCAAGTACGGATTCCCGGATGGCAAGCGCGGCGATATTCATGTGAACTTGGGTCCGGAAGATGATGGACATCTCACGCTTTGGGTTAAGGACACGGGCGTTGGTTTTTCTGAAGGCTTCGATTGGCGCACAAGTGATTCGCTCGGCTTGCAGCTCGTCAGCACGCTTACCGCGCAGTTGCACGGCGTCATTGATGTACACAGTAATGGGGGAACGAGTTTCAAGATCACCTTCCCGGGGTAACGAAATTGTAATCAGTATTTTGATAGCACGTGGTAGAATTTTGATGAATGAATTGCTCGCTAGGGATGGTGGAGCATTTTGGAGAGGTAGGTTGATATGAATGATACGCGTATTATGATTGTTGAAGA
Source organism: Chloroflexota bacterium (assembly GCA_004295045.1). Taxonomy (GTDB): domain Bacteria; phylum Chloroflexota; class Anaerolineae; order UBA4142; family SHND01; genus SHND01. The sequence continues at coordinate 159,402 of SHND01000025.1, forward strand.
CGAACGGATCGTCGCCAAAGATTTGCAATTTCGTCTGCAAGGACTTGGGTACGAAGTTGCCGCAATGGCGTCGGAGGGACACGACGCTGTTGCCAAAGCTAGCTCCTCGCGTCCGAATTTGGTTCTGATGGATATTCGGCTCGAAAATGGAATGGATGGCATTCAGGCGGCGGAGCAGATTCGCAACGAGCTGGATATTCCGGTTGTGTTCCTCACGGCGTACGCAGATCAAGCGACCCTTGCGCGCGCGAAAATTACCGAGCCGTTTGGCTATATTCTCAAACCTTTTGAAGAACGCGAACTGCAATCCACCATCGAGATCGCGCTGTATCGCCATAAAGCGGAACAAAAATTGCGTGACAGTGAGCGCCGCTATCGTTCGCTGGTGGACAATAGTCAGGGCTTGATTTGGACGCACGACCTTGACGGCAAAATCTTGTCCATCAATCCCGCCGCCGCACATTTGTTGGGCTATGAGCCGCGCGAAGTGGTCGGACACAACTTGAGTGAATTCATGCCGACAGAATTTCACGCGACATTGGAAGATTATTTGGCGCGCGTGCAAGAGCAAGAGAACGACAGCGGCTCGCTGCAAGTGCTTACGCGTGCGGGTGATACGCGCATCTTGCAGTATCGCAACGTCTGGCACGATGAACCGGGCAGACCGCCATACATTTTGGCACACGCCGCAGATGTCACGGACCGCATGCGCGTGGAACAAGTCTTGCGAGATCAGAACGCCTACTTGACGGCGCTTCACGAAACAACGCTCGGTTTGATGAGCCGCCTTGAACTGGAAGATTTGTTGGAACAGATCATTACACGCGCGGCTGCGCTCGTCGGCACGGAACACGGCTATGTCTTTTTGCTTTCACCGCAGCGCGATATCGCGGACGAACAGGAAATGGTGATGCGTGTCGGCATCGGCGCGTACAACGGCTTTAAGGGAACCAAAGCCAATCGCGGCGTGGGGCTCGCGGGCACAGTGTGGCAGACGGGCGAACCGTTGGTCGTGGACGATTACCGTAATTGGTCAGGACGCCTTGCGTTATCCTCGCGCGATATTTTGCGCGCGGTGGCAGGGGTGCCGCTGAAATCGGGAACGCAGACGGTTGGCGTCATCGGGCTGGCATATTTGGAAGAGGGGCGGCGCTTTGACAAGGACGAAATGCAGGCGCTGACGCGTTTTGCGGAACTCGCCGCCATTGCGTTAGACAATGCGCGGTTGTATCAAGCCACTCAATCGGAATTGGGCGAACGCAAACGCGCGGAAGAACAGCTGCGCAGCGCAGAGAATTTTCTCAACACGGTCGTCAACAATATCCCGCACATGATCTTTGTAAAGGACGCGCAAGACCTGCGCTTTGTGCGCTTTAATCAAGCCGGTGAGGAGTTGGTCGGGATGACGACCGGCGCGATGCTTGGCAAAAGCGATTATGATTTATTCCCGGAGGAGGAAGCCGCCTTTTTTGAGAAAAAAGATCGCGAAACGCTCGCTTCAGGAAAAATGTTGGACATTTCTGAAGAGCCGCTCGATACACCAAGCGGCAGGCGCTACCTGCACACGAAAAAAATTCCGGTGCTGGATACCGATGGTCAACCCAAATACTTGCTCGGTATCTCTGAAGACATTACCGAACATAAACTGGAACAAGAACGACAGCGCGCGCTGGAGCGAAAATTGCAAGAGACGCAAAAACTCGAATCGCTCGGCGTACTCGCAGGCGGCATCGCGCACGATTTCAACAACTTGCTCGTTTCCATTCTTGGAAATGTTGGTTTGGTTCTGGTTGACCTCGAGTCCGATTCGCCGGTGCGCGAGCCGGTGGAACAGATCAAAGTGGCGGCACAACGCGCGGCGGACTTGACGCGGCAGATGCTTGCGTATTCGGGCAAGGGTCGCTTTGTGATGCAGCGCATCAATCTCAACAGCGTCATCACAGAAATCACGCAGCTGCTCCAAGTCTCGATCAACAAAAACGCGCAGTTACGCTTTGACCTGATGCCCAACTTGCCGCCGATTGAAGGCGATGTGACCCAAGTGCGCCAAGTGTTGATGAATCTAATCGTCAACGCCTCTGATGCGATTGGTGAGAGGGCTGGCACGATTGGTTTGACGACGGGCATTGTCCAAGCCGACCACGAATATCTCTCGAACAGCTTTATGGCGCCTGACCTGCCCGAAGGGCATTATGCCTTTGTCGAAGTGACTGACAACGGGCAAGGGATGGACAAAGAGACGCAGGCAAAGATCTTTGACCCATTTTTCACCACCAAGTTCACCGGACGTGGGCTTGGGCTTGCCGCTGTCTTGGGAATTGTGCGCGGACACGGCGGCACAATCAAGGTCTATAGCGAGATCGGGCAGGGTTCCGTCTTTCGCGTTTTGTTTCCCATCAAAGATGCTCCGCATGATACAGAAAAACCGACGACCGAAATCCTCAAGCAAAAGGGCAATGGCACCGTCCTTGTGATTGACGATGAAGAAGTTGTGCGCAATGTCACCAAGCGTATGTTGTCACGGCTCGGTTACACGCCGCTGGTTGCCGAAGATGGTCCGGTTGGGCTTGCAGTGTACGAAAAGCATAAGGATCAAATTGTGTGCATTTTGCTCGATATGACGATGCCGCGTATGAGTGGCGAAGAGACCTTGGTACACCTGAAAAAAGTCAATCCGGACGTGCGGGTCTTGCTGATGAGCGGCTATTCTGAGCAAGAAGCCAGTAATCGCTTTAATGGCAAGGGAGTCGGGGCATTCATGCAAAAGCCCTACACCCCGCAAGACTTGCAGGAAAAGTTGGATGAAATTTTAGAGAACTAGCGTCTAACATTATGTAATGAAGCAGACAATGGGCGGTCAAAGACCGCCCATTGTCATTCCAAAAGGACGCTTTGTGTCACTTTTCACAAAATTGATAGCTTTTGACAGTGGCGTTAGAGTTAATTACAGCGGATTGTGAATACTATGGAGAGGTGAATGACGTGAATTATTCGTCTCGCTTGGAGGGTTTTTATAAACTAACCCCGGGGCAACGCATCGAGTGGCTGGCGCAAATTGCAAATCTGGATGCGATTCAAGTTGACGATTTATTGTCGGGCGGCTTGGGAATAGACCAAGCCGATCAATTGATTGAAAATGTTGTGGGCTTGTACGCTTTGCCCTTTGCAATTGCTGCGAACTTTACAATAAATGATCGGGATTACTTGATCCCGATGGTTACAGAAGAACCATCAATTGTCGCCGCGTGCAGTAATGCGGCAAAAATTGTGCGCGCGTCGGGAGGGTTTCACGCGCGCGCAGAAGAACCGATTCTGGTCGGGCAAATTCAGGTGATTTTTGAAGAGGTGGACGATCCGTACGACGAGTCTGCCGAACTGCTCGAAACCATCGAAAAATTGCGCGGCAGTCATCGAGCGATTGTTGACGCGCGTGAAGAATTATTAGCGCTGGCGAACGAGTCGCACCCGAATCTTGTGAAACGCGGTGGCGGCGCGCGCGACATTTCCGTCCGCGAATTTTTTCATACGCGCATCGGTCCCATGCTGGTCGTCTATCTCGCGTTCGACACACGTGATGCGATGGGCGCGAATCTGGTCAACACCGCTTGTGAAAAAATTGCGCCGCGCATCGCGGAACTCACCGGCGGACGCGTGAATTTGCGGATTTTGACGAATCTTTCTGACCGACGGCTCGCGCGCGCGACGTGCCGCGTGACCGCCGACGCGTTGGGTGGGCAGGAAGTTGCGAAATTGATCGTCGAAGCGCAGGTTCTAGCGGAAGTGGATCATTATCGCGCCGCCACCCACAACAAAGGCATCATGAATGGAGTTGACGCGCTCGCGCTGGCGACAGGCAACGATTTCCGCGCCATCGAAGCGGGCGCGCACGCGTATGCGGCGCGCAACGGCGGCTATCATCCGTTGACTCATTGGGAACAAGCATCCAACGGCGATTTGATTGGCACCATCGAACTGCCGCTTGCGGTCGGCATTGTTGGCGGGCTCACCAAAATTCATCGCGTCGCGCAAATTGCCTTGCGCATTCTCGATGTGAAATCGGGACCCGAACTCGCGGGAGTGATGGCAACGGTGGGTCTCGCGCAAAATCTTGCCGCGCTGCGCGCGCTGGCGACGGACGGCATTCAAAAAGGACACATGAAGTTGCATGCGCGGCGGTTGGAACAGACCGAAATTCGAGAATAGAGCTGGAGTGGTTTGCGGAGAGGCGCGCAGATGGAACGAAAGTTGGTCGTCGCCGGCAGCATTTTTGGAATTGCATTCGCGATAACGTTGACCGCAATTCGTTTTTTCAATTCGCCGTTCGGCGCTTTGAATGTTGAATGGTTGGGGAACCTTGCTTTTTTGATTGTCTATAGCGCGCCGTACATTCTCGCCCTCGTTGCGCTTGCATTCCGCGAACATGTGTTGCAAGTGGGCATTTGGTTGGCGAGCGCGCTCTTGGCGGCTTTAACATCGGTTACGGCATTTTCCGGCGTAACACTTTTCTTTTTGATCCCGGCAATTCTTTTGCTGCTTGGCGGCTTGGTAACGCTTGGACGCGTGTCTTGGCGCAATCATGTCGGAATCTTAGCGAGCGCGCTATTGTTAATTGGTTTGCTTGTTAGCGGAGTGGTTTCGTTCGCGTTTTTGTTCATGCTGCCCGCGACGCCATTTTGTTGGCAAGTGCGAACGCTGCCGAACGGGACCCAAGTTGTTGAACCCGACCCGAATACGCAAGCGCAAATTATCTCTACGCAGAATGGCAACGTCTTTTCGGGAACGGGTTCTGTTTCGTCGCAACCGTTACCCGATGGCTCGACGATTTCGGGCGGCGGCTGCACAAGTGATTTCATTACGCCGCTTGAGGCGCTGTTGAACATTGGAATTTGGGGATTGACATTTTTGGGTTTGTGGAAATTGAGAACGCTGCAATTTGCAAGTCGTACGCTATTGAATGAGAGTTGAACGCATGAATCAAGTGATGAAACCAAAACGCGAGGTCGGAATTATCGGTTACGGCGCGTACGTGCCGCGCTATCGCATCAAAGCGCAAGAAATTGCGCGCGTGTGGGGCGGTGCGGATGAAGGTTTGCCGATTGAAGAAAAAGCAGTGCCGGGGCTCGACGAAGACACCATTACGATGAGCATCGAAGCGGCGCGCAACGCGCTGGCGCGCGCCCAGATTGATCCGCAGCAATTGCGCGCCGTATGGGTCGGCAGTGAATCGCATCCGTACGCGGTGAAACCATCTTCGACGCTCGTTGCCGAAGCGTTGGGCGCGAGCGGCGCGGTTCTCGCGGGTGATTGGCAATTCGCGTGCAAAGCGGGAACGGAAGCGATGCAAGCGGCGATTGCGCTTGTCGGCAGCGAGATGGCGGATTACGCGTTGGCGATTGGCATGGACACGGCGCAAGGTCGTCCACACGACGCGCTGGAATACACCGCCGGGGCGGGCGGCGCGGCATACGTGATGGGTCCCGCCGAAAACGCGTTGGCGCGGCTCGAAGCATCGTATTCGTATGTCACCGACACGCCCGATTTTTTTCGCCGCGCCTATCAACACTATCCCGAACATGGCAATCGTTTCACCGGCGAACCCGCGTATTTTGAACACACGCTCACCGCGACGAAAAACTTTTTGGAACTGATGAATTACACGCCGCGCGATTTTCAATGGGCGGTCTTTCATCAGCCGAACATGAAATTTCCGCTGCAAGCGGCGCACGAATTGGGCTTTACGCGCGACCAAGTGATGCCCGCTCTGCTCGTTGGCAAAATCGGCAACACCTACGCGGGCGCGTCGCTGATTGGCATGACGAACGTTTTGGATCACGCGAAACCGAAGGATCGCATCTTGCTCGTCTCGTTCGGTTCGGGCGCGGGCAGCGATGCGTTCTCGTATGTGGTCACTGACAAACTTGTGGAACGTCGCGACTTGGCAAAGCGCACCGCGTTTTATTTGGGACGACGCGAGTTTATTGACTATGCGCGGTATGCGCGTTATCGCAACAAATTGGTGATGAATTAGAATCGCAGATTCGAAATTAGAAATTCCGTTCTGTAGTTTCCAATTTCTAATTTTGAATTTTGAATTTCGCAATGCTATCCGAAGTTACCGAATATCTCAATTCGCTCGAACGCCAGCGCGCAAAAATTTTTGCCGTTCTCGAAAACGCGCCGCGTGAAATGTGGAATTGGACGCCAAGCGGCGACGAAACCAATTCGCTCTTTGTGCTGGCAACGCATGTCATTGGCGCCGAACACGGCTGGATTTTTGAAATTCTCGGCGGCGGCGCGCAGACGCGCAATCGTCCTCAAGAGTTTTTGGCGCAAGGCGATTCACTCGACGCGCTGCGCGCGGAATATAAACGCGTAGCAAACGAGACGCGCACAATTTTTGAAAAATTGACCGAGCAAGATTTGAACGGCACGCGTTATCGCGAATCACACGGCGACGTGAGCGTGCGCTGGATCATTTTGCACATCATCGAACACGATTCTGAACATCTAGGGCAGATGGAATTGACGAGACAGTTATGGGAGGATAGTAAGATAGTGCAATAGTGCAGGCGTGTAATAGTTGGAATCGCGTTTTGATTCCAACTAACGCACTAACGCACCAACCCACTATCGCACTATTGAACTTTATGAGAGACGTTTCAATTATCGGCGTAGGACAAACTCCCGTGCGCGAGCATTGGGAAAAAGGTTTGCGGCAGCTCGCGGTGGACGCGGTTCTCGCGGCGCTCAAGGACGCGCACACTGAACAAGTAGACGCGATTTATGTTGGCAATATGTTGAGCGGCGAATTGACGCGCCAAGAACATCTCGGCGCGTTGATTGCGGACCAACTCGGCATGAGCGGCGTGGCGGCGATGAAAGTGGAATCGGCGTGCGGCGCGGGCGGCAGTGCGGTGCACGCGGGTTATCTCGCTGTCGCGTCGGGACAATATCGGCGCGTCGCCGTCGTCGGCGTGGAAAAAATGACCGACTTGTGGAACGGCAGCGTCACCGCTGGCTTGGCGATGGCGGCGGATGGCGAATACGAAGCCGCGAATGGAATTTCGTTCGTCGGACTCAACGCGATGATGATGCGCCGCTACATGTACGAATACGATTTGGTGGAAGAAGATTTCGCGCCCTTCGCGCTCAACGCGCACGCGAACGCGGTCAACAATCCGAACGCGATGTTTCGCAAAGCGGTGACGTTGGAACAATTCATCAGAGCGAAAAAAGTGGCGGACCCGATTTCGCTGTTCGATTCGTCGCCGATTTGTGACGGCGCGGCGGCGGTGATTTTGTCGCGCAGTGAAAATTTGAACGGCAATGCCGCGCGCGCGATTTCGATTGCCGCCAGCACGATGGCGACGGACACGCTCGCGCTGCATGACCGCCAAGACCCGCTGTGGCTGCGCGCGGTGGAACTCTCTTCCATCAAAGCATACGCGCAAGCGGGCGTCACGCCGCAAGACATTGACTTGTTTGAACTGCACGACGCATTTTCGATTGTCGCGCCAATGTCGCTCGAAGCGGCAGGGTTCGCGCGACGCGGCACGGGCACGTATCTCGCGCGCGACGGCGAAATTTCCATCAACGGCAAACTTCCGATTAGCACGATGGGCGGCTTGAAAGCGCGCGGACATCCCATCGGCGCGAGCGGCGTGTATCAAGTTACTGAAGCCGTTCAACAACTGCGCGGCGAAGCGGGCAAAAATCAAGTGCCAAACGCAAAAATTGGCATGACGCAATCGCTCGGCGGCGTCGCGGCGACGGCGGTGACGCATATTTTGAAAGGCAAAGGATGAAGGATGATTCGCTTCGCTTGAGCGGAAGGATGAAAGGTCATTCCGGGCAGTGCGAGGAATCTCATCCCTCATCTCTCATTCCTCATCCCTAATTTCCATGGCTGAAAATCTTGCACCCAACTGGCGTTTGCGCGAACAACGTTATCAACTCGTTGGCAATGTTTGTTTGAACTGCGGCGCGAAATTTTTTCCACCGCGTCAGGTTTGCACAAATTGTCGCGGCGCGGAATTTGATTCGTTTCAATTCAGCGGCAAAGGTGAATTGTATTCGTTCACGACATTGCGCTCTGCGCCCGCGGGCTTTGAAAGTTACGCGCCCTATTCCGTCGGCATGGTCAAACTGGATGAAGGTCCGCTTGTCGAAGCGATGTTGACGGATGTGAATGAAGACGAACTCGCGATTGGAATGAAGATGGAGATGGTGACGCGGAAAATTCGGGAGGAAGAGGGCGAGCGTGGATTGTTGGTGTATGGGTACAAGTTTAGACCAACTTCATAAACGCAAAACGAACCGCGAGGTGTTGAACCTCGCGGTATTGATATTGACGTAGTGAAAACATCTCGGCCCCAATATGTCTTTCCCTCATTGAACAAATTAATCAATTCTTTGGGGGGTACGAATCTCGAAGTGAGCATGATTGTCATGAGCAGGTAGGTTGGTGCAAAGCCCTTCGGCAATCAGTTGAGGATCGTTAAAGTACGTGAGTCTCCAGAGAGGTTGATTGCGCACAGCGACTAACATCGCGCGCATGGCTTCGCGATCGTATCTGGAATTGCTCCAAGTTATTTGACCGGAAGTGCCGTCTGTATGAGGAAGGCGGATGTCACAACATAATCCAGTTTGATGTCCCGCGTGCTGACTTGTCAAGCCACCGCGCGCGAGACTCACATCATTAATTGAGAGCAATGCCGCGCCGCTGTGATTTGTGAGGTAAGTCCGATAATATTCTAAACCGATATTTTGGATTGTGGTTGCCAACCAATCTGTCCCATAATCATAGTGATCGGTAGTATCGGTGAGTTCGTAATTATGGAATCCTTGATTGGGTGAACCAGCAGGCATTACTTGCCAGTGCGGAGCGTTGCTTGCTCTGAGCCATGCATAGCTTGGACCGGGAACATCCACTCGACCATCCCCCTGAACGCTTTGGCGTCCATTAATGATAGATTGAAAGAGCTTAATTGTTTGAATGGTGTCGGCATCCATGCTCTCATTGAGCGCAAGCCAATCGAAGCCTAGTTCATGGAGGCGTTCCTTGAGTGCGAGGATATCTGTGGGATGATTAACACCAGATCGTCCCACACTTGCGGATAATTCAAAGACGTTCTCGACGGTGTAGGAGAGCACATATGCGGCTCTCCGCATGTTGAAAAAACTAGTCTGCGCGAATTGTTGGGAAGTGCTGCTGATTGAGACGGCGCCAAGGAAATCATTAGCACGCCCATTCAGGTCCGACATTGCGTCCAGTACAGTGTCATTCCAATCCTCTTCAATTAAAGCAATAGTGAGCGTGTCCCTAAACGTGTAAGTCTGGTACAAAACCACAACCTGTCCCCGCAAGGCAGATTTGCGAATTGGAATCTGCCAACTGCCATCGCTAGAAACATGAATCACCAACTCATCTCGTCCCGACCAATCATCGGTGCGTATTGCCGCTAGCGACCAAAGTGTTGCTCTTTTCATATTGTATTGTCCCCTTTATCAGCAAGTAGCTGTAGAGTCGAAATATTCCTGTTCAGGGTAAAGTAATTCCCGAAACGGTTTAGTTGGAGCGAGTTATGTAGGCGCCGCGCAAGCCGAGAAACGTATCAACGGCGTTAGGTTCCCATCGGCATCTTCGTATGTTAAAGACGCGCCATAAAATACCGTTGACGAGACCCAGAAATGCGGCCTCTAGGATAATTGCTACCCCACAACCAAAATCCTGAAGCACTAGACCGAACACCGCAATAAGCGCCATAAATGCCAAGAACACCTCAATCGTCTGTATTACTCCTTGCAAAGTAGCGCATTCTGCAATCGCCGCACAATGAAGAGCCCAAATTAACAGGAGCACAATACCTACTGTCAAAACCCCAATACTTATGCCACATAGAATTGGATTGCCAGTTGCGATGCCCGCAATCACACCGACAAGCCCAACAGCAATACAAGCAAAAGCGACAAAGCGAAGGATTGCGCATCCAATACCCTCACCCCCAGAGCGCGGGGGAGAATCAGAATCGTCGTTGTCGTCGTCACCACTACCTTCTTCACAAGTCCCAACTTCTTCGCCCCCTTGATATAGTATGCAATTGTTCCGCAATCCAGAGACCGCAAGGGTTCCACACACACCGTCATCTAAATTAAACTCAAATGAGTTTCCCCTACCGTGTTGGTCTTCAAAGCTCCAAGTTAATCCGATGTCATCCCCGATCTCTGGGCGAGTCACCGTGACTGTGTAAGAGCCAGGAGGGAGGTCTGTTCCATTTGAAAAGGACTCGCCTTCGCTGTTTGTGTAGCGGAATTCAAGATCCGTGTCCAGATTGTCACATGGGCACGGTTCCACGTCCACCGTTTTGGTTGTTGGACATTCTGTCCCGTCAGGTTTGATGACAATAAATGCCATGTCATAGCGACCTCCCGAACGGGGGAAGGAATGTGTCAGATTGAAGCGATCATCATTCGCAGCAGGAATATCATGTTCTCGGCTATAGGTTTCATCGCCAAATCCCCACAGATACCGACTGCCATTCGGGGCACTTCCAGATGCGGCAAGACTGATACTTCTTTCACCTTCACCATCACAATCTTCTCCGATTGTCACTTCGATTGAAACATTTACATCGTCGCAACCCCCATCCTTACAACGCAGCAACACTTCATTTTCACTACTACAAGGGGAATTGCCATCACATGTTGCAATGACCTTGATTGTTTTCTTGCCACAATGCTCTTTTAGACTCGAAAATGTAGAAAGACCCGCGTCTTGAGGAGTAAATCCTACCTCCCACCTTCTGGGCTGGAATTCCCTTCCAGCACGGTCAACTGTTTCAAGCAGTCCAGACTCACTAATCCGCGCTGAAACAGAGTCGCATTCTGATCCCTCAACCTCAACGACGAGTGTTAAGGTTTCGCCATTTAAACTAAGTTGATCAATGTTCAATGGGCATCCCATATTCGCCCTCCTAAACTCGAGAAATTACTTGCTTCCTGCCAAGCACCTAATCTATTCATCCACATTGTCTTGTTCTGTCGCCCCGGAGGCATTCATCACACTTGTATCGCTTTCTGCCTTTGATTGATGAATCTGCGCGTCTGCCTTGTTCTGGCTGATTGCCAACATCACCAATCTCACAATTAAATCATTCCACGTCCGAAACGTGAATGTCTCGCGCGTCAAGACATGCTGCACCACGCCGCGCCATTCTTCGCGCCCACCGCCGACGCGTGCGCGCCATAATCGCACGGTAAAGAGATGCGACGGTTGCATTTCATTTACGGCATCACGCCCAACTGTGCCATCAACGCGGGCATTTCAAAATAGACGCGCCCGCGTTTGATTTTGTCGTTTTCCAAATCATACACGACACAAATTGGCACGCGCACGTCTTTTCCTGTTGCAGGAATGCCCGCGAACTCGCCAATGTGCTTGCCAACGAAATCGCCTTCCACCATCGCGTTGTTCTCGCCAAAGAGCAGCGTGCGTGTGGTTGCTGTGGCATCGAACGCGACGTGATAGAAATAATTCAACATCCCCATCACCCCTTGCGGTGATTGATGTTCCTGTCCCGTCGCCATGATGGTGAAAGTGACATCATCTGCCATCATGCTGACATCCCCGTGTTCGGAATTGAAATAGCGCAGCATCGTTTCTTTTGTGCTTTCAACGGACATTTCAGACCTCCTGAATTTGGCGTTGGGTTACGCGAACGGAACGGCGCTGCCACAGCACGTACGCGAATCCAAACCCGCATACAAAAGTAATGATTGTGTTGGGGAGCAATGCAGGCGACGCGCTGCCCGTCAAGATTCCTAACCCGAGACCAACCGTGTTGATAATGTTCCACGTCGCCAAATACGCGGTGGTAATCCACACCTCGCTCCACTTGTTGGAACGGAGCGAGAGCGCCGCGCCCACAATCGAACCGAACAAAAAGCCGCCGACGGCGCGTATGGCAGCAACATCCGGCGCAGGCAGGCCGAGCAGAGCTTGAAACTCGACAGGCGCAAGCACGAATCCGAGAGCAAATACAATTCCCGGAAAAATCGTGAACCAGAGCAAAAAGCGATGCAGACGGGTGAGAGATTCGTTCATTCTGTTTTCCTCCTGATAAATGTGAGGCAAATTTCAAATTTGCCCTACCAACTGCCCATTTTCATTGGCTGCTGGTGAGCCAATGGGTCATGGGCAACTTTTGATAAATGATTTGTCGCCAATGTATCAAACTGACCGCTTCACAACCGCTTCACACTAACGCGCGGGAAAAATAAAAACGCCGCATCGTATCAAGCGATACCATGCGGCGTTCTAAAACTTGCTTATTCGTTTCAACCTTTTTCGAGACGCAAAAAATCTTCAAGTCGCGTTGGCGTGATTCCAAATACGCTTGCACATTCGCGCGAATCAACAATCTCGTCCTCATCTTTTGCCAACATGGCGACTACAATCGGCGGCAAATCAAGGATGTCTTCATCGGGATTGGCAAAATGTATGGGAATCGGATATCCCAAGACGCGTTCGTACACCACAACCACATCACGGTACGACAATGCTTCAGGTCCACCAATGACGAGTCGTTGATTCAACGCGGCGGGATGTGATATGGATGCGCTTGCATAAGCGGCGACATCACTACGCGCGATAAAAGAGATTTTGCCGCGTGCATTTCCGATGAGCGTAACAGGGCGTCCATTACTCACAGAAAGTCCAACCACGCGTTCGGGCCATCCCTCCATGAACGCGGTGGGTGCGAGGATGGTGTAATTCAATCCACTCGCGCGCAAATATGTTTCCGCCTTGAATTTTGCGGCAGCAATGGGAATTGGACTCTCGAGGGCAGCAAAATTCGCCGAGACAAAAATGAATTGCTTGACGCCCGCGCGGGTGGCTGCGTCAATCAGATTCTGATGCCTGAGCCAGTCTACCGTTTCAGGCGTATCATCGCCGCCGCGTGATGCTGCCGTCGCGGTGGTAATAACTACGTCAATGCCCTCACACGCCGCGTCGAGTGATGCGCGCGCTTTGAGGTCTCCAGAAACGACTTGCGCGCGCGCGAATATGTGGGGTGGCGCGTTCTTGCGATTGCGGGCGAATCAGAATCCGCACGCGCTCCCCGCGCGCAAGCAGCATTTGCGTAATCGCGCCGCCCAACATGCCTGTTGCTCCAACGACAAGTATCATTGCATTTCCCTTTACAGATAACCGAGCAGTTTCGCGTCGGCGGCAATATGTTCAAGCTCTTGCCGCGCGCGCAATGTGTCGCCTGCATCCCAAAATGCGACGGCTCGCGCGAAACCCGACGCGATGGGTTCGGGTAATAATTGCTGCGGGGGGGTGAGCATCGCGCGCACATACTCAATCGCCGCGCCCCATTCGGCGCGCTCGAGCGCGATTCCTAGCAATGGGCCCGATGCAAACCAATGAAAGGGATAGGTCTTGGCAAACTTGGGGAGAGCGTCCTGACATAGTTTTTGCGCCAGTTGAAAATTTCCCGCGCGCCATTCTATCCAGCCGAAATTTGCTTGCGCCGCGCTTTTGTATTCTCGAATGTCCATTTGTTCGGCGAGTGCGGCGCTGGAGCGCGCATATTCTTTTGCCAATTCGATTGTCCCGCGCTTTCGGTGCGCGATTGTCAAATAGACCTGACACAAAACATTCAAGTGCGTATAGTGCATCGCTTCCGCCGCGGCGCGCGCAATGTGTAATTCTCTTTCCGCATCCTCCAGCTCGCCTCGCCACAAGCGCATAAAGCCCAGATTGAACCGTGCAGAGGCGAGCTCTCCCTTGTCCCCAAAATTCTCGCAAGCTTGCACAATCTCCTGCGAAAGCGCAAGCGTCATATCCGATGGCACAAATCGCTCTAAACGCGTACGATAACGTCCCAGCGCGCGCAAGAACTGAATCTGTTGATGCGGCGTCCCGTTTTTTTCGACGAGGGGTTGGGCGCGTTGCAGCACTTGAGCATTGTTGGCATTGTCGGCGGCGAAATAATATGCTTCGGCAAACGCCAACTGGCGTTGAATCCAGACTGCCCAATCTTTGGCGCGCCAATCGGCGGATGGTTCGCCCTGTGTTGCTTCCGCAAGTTCATATTCTTGCAACGCCGCGCTCGTCTCACGCTGTGAGCTCCAGGCGCTGCCGCGTTTGGTAACAAGTTGAGCGCGCGCGCGCGTATCGGCGGGCGGAGTAGATGCGAGCGCAACATCAAATACATTGCGCGCTTTATTGAACTGCCCGCCCATCAGCAGCGCATCGCCCAACGCATGATTCAATTCCGCTGCCCGCTCATCCCCACGCGACAATAGCGCCAACGCGCGTTGATAGAATTGAATCGTATCCTGCACCGCATACACGCGTTTCGCCGCGTCCGCCGCGCGCAAATAATAATCAATCGCCTGTTTGGGCTGCTGCGCGCGTTCGTATTGCTGCGCGATTTGTCCGCTCCACGCGTCCATGTTCTCTGAATGTACGTTCACCAACGCGTCCGCCGCGCGCAGATGCAAAATTTTTTGGCGCGCCGCGCTCAAACTGTTGTACGCCGCCGCGCGAATTTTATCGTGCGCGAAATCATACGCCTCGCCGCGCTGTTCTCGCACGATTTGTTTGCGCCACAATTCGTCCAAGCCGCGCACCAATGCGTCGAGTTCGCTGCCGCTCGCCTGCGCCAACACCTCGAACGAAAATTCGCGTCCCAGCACACTCGCCACCTCCGCCAACCCGCGCGCGTTGGGCGAAAGCAACGCCAACCGATGCTGAATCACACTTTGAATTTTCTGCGGCAGCAACGCGTCTTTGCCATTCGTCGTCCGCCGTCCCCCATCCCCCGTCCCCCATCCTCTATCTCCCGTCCCCCACCCCCCATCTCTCACCATCTCAATCACAAACAACGGATTCCCTTCCGTCTCTTGAAACAACGCCTGCGCGTCCGCATCGTCCATCGTCTCTTGCATCCATTCCGACGCCAGCGCCAACGTCTGAATCTCATTCAAGCGCGGCAAAGCAATCTCTGTGAGTTGTTCGGCGCGATGCAGCGCGAGTTTCCATTTCGTCAAAGGATGCGCGGCGTCCACCTCTTCGCGGCGCGCGCACGCCAGAATCAACAACGGCGTGTCGCAATCAAAACGCGCGACAAATTGCAGCCATTCCAACGTTTCCGCATCACACCACTGCGCGTCATCCAAAAACAAAACGCGTGGCGCGGGTGCGCTCAATAGCGCGCGCGCCAGCGCCTCAAACAATCGCTGCCGCTGCCATGCTTCCGTAATGGGCGGCGGTTCGGGCAAATCGGAAAATTCGGCGCGGAGCGATGGCGCGATGCGCGAAATTTCGACGAGTATAGCGCGTTCCAAATTTTTGAAATTTTGACGCACCGCGTCATGCCGCAACCATTCGGCGAGAGGCGCGAACGCGCTCGTTTGCGTATTCTCGTACCCGCGCGCCGTCAGCGTCACAATTTCTTGGCGCGCCGCCCACGCTGCAAAATCTTCCGCCAAGCGCGTTTTGCCGATGCCCGCTTCGCCCGCGAGCAGAACAAAATGCGTTTGTCCTTGCGCCGCGCGTTCCCACGCGTCGAGCAAGCGCGCCCATTCCGCGTCGCGGCCAATCAACGGCGCTTGCCCGCGCGGGGTAGTTTGCGCGTCCGCGTTTGCTTGGTCAACGCGCAACAACTGCAAATACAACGCGCGCGTTTCGGCGGCAGGGTCAATGCCAAATTCATCGCGCAGCATCGTCGCGCACGCGTGATACGCGCGGAGCGCGCTCGTGCGTTCGCCGCGTTCAAGTTCGAGACGCATCACGCGCGCGTATGCTTCTTCGCGCAATGGGTCCGCGCGCAAGAGGTGCTGCGCGTATTCCAATGCGCGCGCGTACGCGCGATTCGCCTCGTGGCGCGCAACCAAATTTTCCAACGCGGCGTGCCATTCTTGGCGCAGTGTTTCGCGTTCGGGCAAAATCCAATCGTCGTAGCAAGAGGGGAGTAAATCGCCCGCGTAGGTTTTGACTGCGCGTTCGAGCGCGTCCATTTCGCGCGCCGTTTCGCCCGCGCGTTGATGTTCGAGCGCGGCGGCGCGCGCGTTTTGAAATTCAATTACGTCACAATGAAAAGCCGCGTCGGCGCGCCATTGAATTGTCTGCGGCGCAAAGCAAACAAATTCGTCGGCGTTGGAGAGCGCGTCGCGGAATCGCGCGAGCAGTGTGCGAAGGTTGGTGCGCGCCTGCGCGTCAGTGGTATCCGCCCAAAACGTATAGGCGAGTTGTTGGCGCGTCATCGGCGCGTCGCGGTGGAGAACGAGATAGGCGAGGAGTGCTTGCAGGCGTTCGGAATGAAATCCTGTCAGCGGCATCGCGTCATTTTGAATTGCAAAGCCACCCAGCAAACGAATGTGCAACATGATGTTCCTCAAAGCTAAAAGAGCCCTGTAGGACAAATTTGTAATTTGTCGAATCCGCGGATGAAAAGCCGTATGGCAAATTACAAATTTGCCTTACCCTTTCAATGTAGAATGGCAGAGACGCGCGTTGGCGCTTGCCCACACTGCGTAGGAAGCGTTCTCTAACGCTGACGGAGCGCAATGTGGTCATCACCAGAGACACGCGGCATTATAAACGCGTTTCGCGTATAATAGCGGCGTGAATTCAATTACAAGCGATACAAAAATGACAACGCTAATTTTTCCAACCATTCAACGCAGTATCAAACCCGGCGTCATTGATTTGGCGTGGGGTCAGCCCGACCCGAATCTTTTGCCGGTTGAAGAAATGAAGCGCGCGGGAGAACGCGCGCTGAATGAATACAGCTGGGAGATGCTCGATTATGGCGCAGAGGCGGGCCCGGGGCCGCTGCTCGATTATTTGCGCGAACGAATTGAGGAACGAGAGGGACGCGCGTTGCGCGCCGACCAAATCATCGTCACCGCAGGCAATTCTGACGCGCTCGACCAAATTTGCACCTTTCGGACACAGCCGGGCGATACTGTGTTGATTGAAGCGCCCACGTATCATCTCGCCGTAAAAATTTTGCGCGACCACTTGCTCGACATCGTTCCCGTTCCCACCGATGAAGAAGGTTTGCGCGTGAATGATTTGCAAGCGATTCTGTCGGAACTAAAACGCGTGGGCAAGCATCCAAAATTTTTGTACACGATTCCCACCTTTCACAATCCAACCGGCGCGAACTTGAGTGAAGGACGCCGACGCGGTTTGGTTAAAGTCGCGGCGCAGGAAAATTTGCTGCTGGTGGAAGATGATGTGTATCGCGAACTTGCCTATGACGCGCCCGCGCCGCCGTCGCTTTGGTCCATCGCGCCCGACGGCGTTGTTTTGCGAATGGGCTCGTTCGCCAAATCGTTCGCGCCCGGCGTGCGGCTCGGCTTTATCACAGGCAGCAAAGAATTCCTGCTGCGAATGACGGGCGGCGGTTTGCGCGATAGCGGCGGCGGCGTGAATCATTTTACGGCGATGATGATGGGCGCAGCGTGCCGCGCGGGATTGTACGATTCGCAAATCGAAAAACTGCGCGCGGCATATCGCGCACGGCGCGATGTGTTGAGCGACGCGCTCGCGCAAGAAATCCCGAGCGCGACCTTTGTGAAACCGGGCGGCGGTTTTTTTATTTGGGCAAAACTTCCTCAAGAGGTGGACACGCAAATATTGCGCGGGCGCGCGCCGGAACATGGTGTTGATTTTGTGCATGGCGCGCGCTTTTTTGTCGAAGGCGGAGGAGTAAACTGGTTGCGGTTGGCGTTCAGTTTGTATCCGCCGCACGAATTGCAACAAGCAGCCAAACGCTTGCGCCGCGCGTTGGAGGCGTAGCGCGATAGAAACGCGTTCTTGGATTCTTGCGGCGGTACGCTATAATCATGTCACATGAATCCGCCGCGCCTTGTCAAATGGCAATACGATGAATTGAACGCGCAATACGGCAATACGCCTCCGTTACATGATGGTTGGAGCGCGAGCGGTGAACACTATATTCTATTCGGCTTGCTCAAGACTTTTGGCTTTAATCCGCTTTCAAGGGAAGAGCCAATGGATCTCGCAGAAGAATTACTTGCGGAGGGATGGCGCGATGAATAATGTTCCTGCGTGGCTGGCGCGTGGCGCGTTGGTCGAATTTGCATTTTGTGTTGGGCAGATTGAGGATATTGCGATTTCGCCTGAACGTATCATGGTTCTCGTGAAATCGCCAAAGGGAATCTGGCGCAATCATCCTGCGGAATGGTTGGAATACAAAGAGGGAGCCATAAAACCAACGACCCAAGAACGCGCTGAGCGGGACATTGCATTGTACCGCGCCTACATCCTTAAAATGCTAGACGACATGGACGCACTAAGCCATTCTTGGTCCAAAGACATTTCTTCCGAAAACGGCGTTCCACTTATTTCCGCCACGGTTTAAATGAACAACGTCCTCTCTGACATTCGCGTTCTCGATTTGACGCAAGCGATGGCGGGTCCCATTTGCGGGATGCTGCTTGGCGATTTCGGCGCGGATGTGATCAAAATCGAACGCCCCGGCAGCGGCGACCAATCGCGCGGCTGGGGTCCGCCGTTCGTTCAATCCGAGTCGGCGTATTATCTTTCTGCCAATCGCAACAAGCGTTCGCTCACGCTCAATCTTGACAAAGTGGAAGCGATTGAGATTTTGCACGAACTCGCGCGCGACGCCGATGTCTTTTTGGTGAATCAGCCGTCGCTCGCGTCGCTGCAAAAACGCAAGCACGATTACGAATCCTTGCGCGCACTCAATCCGCGTCTGATCTATGTTTCGATCACCGGTTATGGATTCACCGGACCCAAAGCGGGACTCGCCGGATACGATCTCATCGCGCAGGGCGAAGCGGGCTTGATGAGTTTCACCGGAAACCAAGATTGGGAGCCGATGCGTTATCCGATTCCGATTGCGGATATCACAACCGGTATTTATTCTGCATTGGGAGTGCTGGCTGCCCTTCGCGTGCGCGATCAACAGGGCGTTGGTCAGTTTCTCGACATGGCGTTGTTTGATTCGCAGCTCACGTGGCTGAATCACATCGGCAGCAATTATTTGAACGCGAACGTCGAGCCGCAAAAGATCGGCAACACGCACGCGAGCATCGTGCCATACCAAGTTTTTCATGCGCAGGACAAATATCTTGTCATCGGCGTCGGCAGCGAAGCATTGTGGAAAAAATTTGTGCGTGTGTTGAACGCAGAAGAAACGTTGGGCGCGGACGAACGCTTTCAAAGCAATCGCGCACGCAATCAACATCGCGCGGAACTCGTCGCCGAAATTCAATGTCTGTTAGAAAGGAGACCTGCATCGTATTGGATAGAAAAGTTACGGGCGGAAGAAATTCCGTGTGGTCCAATCAATTCTGCGGCAGAGGCGCTGCATGACCCGCAAACGCGCGCGCGCGGAATGATTGTTGAAATTGAACATCCGCTGCTGGGTATTGCGAAATCGGTTGGAAATCCTATTCACCTTTCGGAAACACCGCTTACCTATCGAAAACATCCTCCCCTTCTTGGCGAGCAGACGGATGAAATTTTGCGCGAGTTGGGGAAATCAAAATCCGAAATTGAAAATTTTAGAAAGGAAAACATTGTTTGACGTTTGACCCGACCTTGCTCGGCTTGGGTCATGCGTCATGCTTTATTTCTTATGCGTCGCATCACTGTAATTGGCGTCGGTTATGTCGGACTTGTAACGGGCGCGTGCTTTGCAGATTTGGGCAATCGAGTCATCTGTCTCGATGTGATTCCCGAAAAAATTGAAAAATTGAAACGCGGTGAAATGCCGATTTATGAACCGGGACTCGAAGAAATGGTTCAGCGCAATTACGCCGCCGGGCGCTTGTCGTTCACGATAGACTATGCCGAAGCCATTCCGAACGCCGAATATATTTTCGTCGCGGTTGGCACTCCTTCGGGTGTGGACGGCGAAGCAGATTTGAAATACATTCGCAACGCGGTAGAAAATATTGCCGCGCATCTCGACAGTTACGCGATCATTGTGAATCGCAGCACCGTTCCCGTAGGTACGGGCGATTCGACCGCGCAAACGTTGATTGAACGTGGCAAAAAGCAGGGAATTGATTTCCAAGTCGTCTCCAATCCCGAATTCACGCGCGAAGGTTCGGCGATGTATGATTTTCTGAATCCGGATCGCGTCGTGTTGGGTTCCGTTGATCCCGACGCGGCAGAAGCGGTGGCAGACCTGTACCGCGTGTTCACGAAAAATATTTTGATTACCGATTTGCGAACGGCGGAAATGATAAAGTACGCGTCCAATGCCTTTCTCGCAATGAAAATCTCATTTATCAATGAAATCGCCTCGATCTGCGAAAAATTGGGCGCGGATGTAAAAATGGTGGCAACGGGCATGGGGCAGGATCAGCGCATCGGCGCCGCATTTCTCCACGCGGGCTTGGGCTTTGGCGGCAGCTGTTTCCCCAAGGACGTCAAGGCGTTGATGTACATGGCAGAAGTCAACGGTTTGCATCCGCAGCTCTTGCGCGCTGTTATGGACATTAACCGCGATCAACGTCGCCGCATGATTTTGCACCTGCGCGATTTGCTCGGGACGTTACGCGGCAAAACGATTGGCTTGTTGGGTCTCGCGTTCAAACCCAATACCGACGACATTCGCGAAGCGGCTGCGATTGATCTGGCGCACATGCTCGCGAACGAAGGCGCGAATTTGCGCGCCTACGATCCGGTGGCAATGGATAACGCGCAGCGCTTGCTGGACGGCGTACGTTTTTGCAACGACGCGTATGAGGTTGCCGCAGGCGCAGATGCAGTGATTCTCGTGACTGAATGGAATGAATTCAAGCAACTGGATATGCCGCGTCTCTTTGAATCAATGCGGCGCAAGATTTTTCTCGACGGACGCAATGTGTACGAACCAAGCGAAATGCGCGCACATGGTTTTGAATATCGCGGCATCGGGCGCCCATTGAATGGCGGCACGGTGGAACACGCGCGGCACGCGGAAGAAGCGGTGTTGGCACGCGCCGGGTGATTAATGCTCCGCACCGGCATTGACCTCATTGAAATCTCGCGCATCGCATCCTCCGTCACGCACTATGGCGAACGTTTCACGCGGCGCGTCTACACCGCGCATGAACTCGCCTACTGCGCGGGACGCATCCCATCCCTTGCGGCGCGCTTTGCTGCCAAAGAAGCGGTGAGCAAGCTGCTCGGCGTGGGGATTCAACATCGCGATGGAGTGGATTGGCGCGAGATCGAAATTGTCTCTGCCGAGAACGGCGATCCGAGTTTGCGATTGTACGGCAAGGCGGAACGGCGCGCGCGCGAATTGGGCTTGCAAGAAATTGCGCTGTCGTTTTCACACACGCACGAACACGCGATCGCGTTTGTGGTCGCGCAATAGATCAAAGAATAAAAAATTGGCGGCATACATGCCGCCAATTTTTTTTTGTTGCCACGTCAATTTCAATATTGCTAAAAAGCAAAGTGTGATAGAATCGAATGACGTTCGTTGCTCCTTCATGACCCAGACAGCTCTGGCGTCATAAATCATTCCCTTTTTTCCCATCAAGGAGGAAGTAATATGGAAAACATCGTTAGCACGCTGAGCCAATACATTAGCCCGGCGCTTGCGAGTATCATCGGCGCGGCTCTAGCGCTGCTTGTGGGCTGGATTATTGCCTACATCGTTTCCCGCGTAGTCAGCGGGATCCTCAAGCGCGTCCAACTGGACAAGCGCGTTGCCGGCGCTCAAGATGTAAAAGAAGGCGCCGGATACCCGGTTGAACGATGGATCGGAACGGCGGTCTTTTGGTTCATTTTTCTCTTTTTCGTCGTCGGCGCGCTCGCGTTGCTTGGCTTTACCCGAGTGTCAGAGGCGATCAGTGCGCCATTGCAGACAATCGTCTCGTGGCTGCCATTACTATTCGCGGCGGGGATTCTCGCCCTCATCGCTCATATAGTTGGCACCGTGTTGCGCCGACTCGTCGTGGGACTTTTGCAGCGTCGCCAAGTGGATGAAAAGCTCGCTTCGAGCGCCGGTACCCGTTCATCCATCGCCACTCCGCTCGGAGATGCCGTCTACTATCTGGTCTGGCTGCTGTTCCTGCCTGCCATTCTCGGCGCGTTGGGTATGGAGAGTCTCCTCGTCCCCGTCGTGAACTTGATCAACGAGCTCCTGGGCTTTGTGCCTTTGCTCGTCTCTGCGGGAATTATCCTGCTCGTGGGCTGGTTCGTGGCGCGCATCGTTCAGCGCATCGTCACAGGCTTTTTGGCGTCGGTTGGAGTGGATAGTTTCGCGGAACGCGTCGGGATTGCCAAATACATGGGCGGGATGACCGTCTCGTATCTGCTGGGTTTGATCGTGTTCATCGTGATTCTCATCCCAATCATCACCGCCTCGCTGGATGCGTTGGGATTGCAATCGCTCACGGCGCCGCTGACCGCGATGATGACCGAAGTCATCAGCAACCTTCCAAACTATGTCATGGCGGTGGCGATCCTCATTGTGACCTATGTCGTGGCGCGATGGATTCTCGGCATCCTTGCAGAGATTCTCACAGGGCTCGGCGTCAACTCTATCCCGCGCGTGCTGGGCTTGAGCGACCGACCAACTATCGGCACGCGCACCGTTGCCCAGTGGATTTGCGAAGTGCTGCTGGTGATTGTGATGCTCCTCGCCGCGGTGCAAGCCGCTCAGGTGGTGGGATGGACGGCGGTCACGGTCGCCATCGGCGGTCTTGGAACGCAGTTCGTCCAGATTATCTTTGGCTTGATCATCATCGCCGTAGGCGTCTACCTGGCGAATCTTGCCGCGCAATTTATCAACGGAACGACCGTGCCCAACAAAAGCTTGCTGGCGTTGGTTGCCCGCGTCGCAATCATCGGGTTTGCAGGCGCGATGGGCTTGACGGCGATGGGCTTTGCAACGCAAATCGTCGTCCTCGCATTCGGTCTCTTCTTTGGCGCGATCGCGATTGCCGTCGCACTCGCGTTCGGACTCGGCGGACGCGAGACCGCGGGCAAATACTGGCAAGAATGGTCGGACGGAATTCGCAAGCAATCGGCAGAGAAACCTGCGCTTCCATCAGCGTCGTCCGGCTCCACGGACGCGCCGAAAATGTAATTTCTGTTTCGTGCTCGAAAAAAAAGAAACTGCCTGTCATTCGCAATGCGAGTGGCAGGCAGTTTTAATTTGCGACTCGTGCCGCAATTTTAAACGCAAGAGCAATTACGCCTTTACGACATTGATCCGCGTCACCCCTGCGCGATCCACAATCACATTGTTCGCCTCTTGAATCAGTCCCGCCCAATAGTCCACACTCTGTCGGCGATTCAAACGCACGAAACCGACAATCACTGCCGATTGTCCGGGGGCGAGACTGCCGCCCAAACTCCAGCGATACGGATAGATGTTTGGATCAACGCTTGAGCGTCCATCATAATCCACGCCGATTCGCCACGCGCCGCTGATGGGTGCGAAACCTTTGGTGAGAAAGTTATCGCCTTCGTTGTACAAAAATCCCGCGTCGGGTCCTTGCGTCGTCAGCGTTTGGGATGAATCGTTTTTTACCGTCACTTTGACCTGGACGATTTGCCCTTGCTCCAAACTTGTCGGTGAAAATTGAACGACGGTGATGATGGGTTTGCCCGTTGGCGGTGGAGGCGTGCCAGAACTGACGGTGATGTTCGTAGCGCCTTGATTGTCTTGCAGCCACGCGACTTGTTCGCGTACCAACCCCGCCCAATATTTTTTCGTGCCAACCTTGTTCAAACGAATCGCGCCATTGATCACGCGCGTTTCGCCGGGATTCAGCGCGCTGCCAAAACCCCAGCGATAGGGATGATCAATTCCGGTTCTGCCCTCAAAGTCCACGCCCACGCGAAACGCGTCGCGCTGTTCGGTGAATCCGTGTGAACGAAAAGATTCGCCCTCGAGATACGTAAAACCGGGATTCGGTCCTTGCGTAGCGAGCGCGACGTTCGTATCGTTGCGAACCGTGATGCTCACATTCAAGAGCTGTCCTGCCTGAACTGTTTGCGGCGCGAATGAAACTGCGAGAATGGTTGGATTGCCGGTTGGGGGCGGCGTCGTCGGCTGCTTGACGGTGATGAGTGTTTTGCCGACATTGTCTTGTTTCCACGCGATCTGTTCTTGCACCAACCCCGCCCAATAATTTTTTACTGCTGCTTTGTTCAAACGAATTTGCCCCGTAATCGTTCGCGTTTCATTCGGCGCGAGCGCGCTGCCAAGCCCCCAGCGGTACGGGTGATCAATTCCGGTACGCCCATCAAAATCAATGCCGACGCGATACGCGCCGTTCACTTCGGCATAGCCGCGCGATAAGAATGTTTCGCCTTCGTTGTACACCAGCCCGGGGCTTGGCGCTTGCGTTGGAATCGTCGCGTTCGTGCCATTGCGAACGGTGATGCTCACATTGAGAACTTGCCCGGTGTCGAGCGTCGTCGGCGTGAGCATGACATTTGTGATTTCGGCAATCCCCGTCGGTGGCTGCGGCGCATTTTTTGCGAGCTCTTGGAACATGAACCACGCGGGGCGTTTCGTCCCCACATCGTCCACCATCCCCCACGATTCGCCCGCGATGCGCCACGTGAACCAAAATGCTTGCGCGACTTGATTGCGTCCGACATCGTTCATGATCGCAAAGGCGCGGTTCATATAATCGGCAACCGCTTGCGGCGGCGGCAGGTTGCCCCAGTCGTAATCGAGCTGCGCGCCGATTTCGGTGATCCACAACGGTTTGCCTGCGATCGCGCGCGCTTGATTGATCGAGTTGCGAATTTCGCCAAAGCCCCAATTCGCGGAAGGAAAGCCGTCGGCGCGTTCGGCGTAGATGTGCCAGCCCGCGAAATCGAACGCGTTCGGCGCGGCGGCGACAACGCGGCGCAGATATTCAAATCCTTCGCCGCAGCAAATGCCCGCCGAGATGACAGGCAAATCGGGATTGACCGCTTTGATTTTGGGATACGCCGCGCTCAACAACGCCGCGTAATTTTCGGGCAGAATCTGCTGCACGTCAGGTTCGTTCCACACTTCGAGCGCAGAGATTTTGCCGCGATAAAATTGCGCGACTTTTTGCGCGAGGTTTGATGCTTTGGTGATGTACGCGCTCCAATTCGCGCTGCCGGTCGGCGGAGGAATTTCGCCGAGCGTTTCGGGATTCACCAGCGCGAGAACTTGCATGTTCGGCTTCGCCTGCTTCACGCGGTCAAGTAACCAATCGAGTTCGGTATTCTGTCCCGTGTTGAAATTTTGATATTGCGCGAACAACAACACGCGCACCCACTGTGGTGCGAGGTCGCGCAGTTCGCCTGCGCTGGGAGTGACGGAATCGCGATAGCCGGGATTGAGCGAGAGCGACGGAAAGAGCGCGGGCGTGGGGACGGTGGACGCGGCTTCAAAAAAGTATGGCTGCTTGTTATTGAAACTGTAGGGCGTAATGTACCAACGTTTCCCGCGATAATCCAAATAACCGTAGACTTCTGTATCCACGTCGCGCAAATACGAAATGATTGTATTGGTCGGCAGCGACAGCAGCGCGGTCGTTCCATAAACATGCTTGGTACCCGTCTGCGGCACAACCATTTTCAAAATACGCGTCGTATTTGCATCCGCCGCCATTTTGACAAAATTGACTGTCGGTCCCGGACAATTCGGGCGATCTACGTTATCAATCGCGTAATGCCCGATGAGACTGCGATACGGCACCCACCAAATATCGAACTGTTCCGCGATCCACACGAGCAGTTCATTATTCGCCGCGTACATTTCGGGCGTCCACGTTTCTTGGTAATACCCTTCGTGTTCGATGCTGATCGTATAGAAATTTGGATTCTGTCCGGGGACAATATCGGGCCACGATGGATTGACGCGCACACCGCGCCCGTTTGTCCAATAGCCGCCGTTGGGCTGCGACGCATCCACATTCCAGCGCAAACCATTTGCCCACGCGCCATCGTTCACCGAAACGAGTTGCGCGACGCGTGCATCTTTGGCAATCACAAAATGCGCGGAGGAATTGGGATTGAGTTGCGCGTCTTGCAGCCAGCGCACTGCCGCTTCATAGCTGCCTTCGGCAATGTGGATGACCACCGCGCGGCGTCCCTGATTGCCGGGATAGAGCTTGGGCGTTTCGTGTTTTTCTGCTTGAGGATACCAATCAATAGCCATGTCAAGCGCTGCCTCCGTGGCTCGGATTTTGTTTTTCATCGAATTTCGGTTTCAGAAAATGCACAAAGGTTACTTGCGCCGCGCGCGTGCGTTCTGCCAATTTCTTGTCGGCGGTCCAAAATTCGGCATTCAAATGTTCCGCGAGCGCGAGATATTGCGCATCATAGGCGACGGTCTGTCGCAAGCGTTCCGCCCAAACGAGCGCATGCCGATGATAAAAGTCAGCGGATGGAATCGTTTTGAATTCGAGCGCCGCCAAATCATCCAGAGATGCTGCGGCGGAAGCAACCTGGACTTGCTTGATGGCGACGGCTTTGCGTAAACCCGAAACGATTTCGTACCACCACAATTCAGGAACGACAATTTGGTCGCCGCGTGCGCGCCAGTTGAGCAAATGCTCTTGCGCGCTTGAAGAATAATCCAGATGCAAGACAAATGCCAGACCGATATTGGCATCTATGACGATTGTCGCCACACGCGCTCCAATTGTTTCTCGCGTTCTGTGCGCGCTTGGGCGAGCAATGATTTGCCGCGATACGGCTTTTGCGCCTGACGGCGACGCGCCAAACGTTCCAGCGCCGCCTCCCATTCCGTCTGTTCCTGCGCGCGCTGCTCCAAGCCGCGTTCAATTAACTCGCGCATCAACCCGGAAATACTTTTGCCTTCGCGCCGCGCCAGCCGCGCCAATTTTTTTCGTTGGTCCGCGCCAATCAAAACTTGGACGCGCTGCAATTCACCCATCGCGTTCCTCCCACAAAAAATAACGCCGTTATCATTAAAGACAACGGCATTATTACACACCACTATACACACTGTCAATGCTTAGAGGGTATCTTCACCGCCATCCACGCGCACCGTCGTCCCGTTGATCCATTTCACGCGCGGATCCATCAACGCGACGAATGTCGCCGCAATATCTTCGGTCGTTGTCAGACGCTCGCCGGGATTGCGGCGCAGCGCTTCGGATTTAATCACATCCGCGCCGGGAATCATCCGCATCGCGGGCGTATCCGTCACACCCGCTTCAAAACAATTCACCAAGATTCCGCGTGGACCGAGTTCGCGCGCGAGTTGACGTGTGTGCGCTTCCAACGCGGCTTTGGCAGCCGAAACGGGCCCGTAGCCGTACCACGCGCGCCGCGAACCCGCGCTCGTCATGGAGAAAACTTTAGAGCCGCGATCCAATAAACGCACGCGGCACAAATCTTGAACCCAATACACCATCGAGTTCGCCATGACATCGAGCGTCATGTCCATTTGTTTGCGCGAGGTTTGTTCTTTTAGATTATCGGAAACGAATGGCTGTAACGAACCGAACGCGACGGAATGTAACATCGCTTTGATGGCGCCGTGATGATCCTTGAGCGCGTCGGACAAAATGGTGAGCGCGGCATCGCGATTATTTTCGTCTGCCAGATTCAGTCCGCCGAAATCAATGGGCTTGCCGGTCAATGTTTCCGCGATGCCTGCAATGACTTCGAGGCGATTTTCATCGCGCGCGATATTTTTATTCCAAAATTTCACCTGCGCGCCGGTTGCCGCGATTTCTTGAATCAACTCGTTGATGCGCGGCATCGCGCCCGCGCGGTCGAGATGCACGCCAAAAATGTTAAAACCCGCTTCGGCTAATGCTTTGCTGCACGCCGCGCCAAAACCCGATGACGCACCTAGAATGAGAACCCAACCTTTGTCGTGAGAGGACATGTTTGCTCCTTGAGAGAGATACACGAAAACGGGTAGAAAGGAAAACAAGAAACCCACTCTACTTTTTACGTGTCTACTTTTCTACTTGTTTACTTGATTTCTCTTTCCAATTTTTCAATGATCGTTTCCAAAGTGAACACGCGTCCAAAATTTTTGTCTTCCGCCGGCACGACTGTCCACGGTGCGTTCGGCGGTGAGGTCTTGAGCAGCATATCATTTACGGCGTCGTGATATGCTTGCGCTTTTTCACGATTGCGCCAATCTTCGTCCGTCAATTTCCACTGTTTATATAACACCGCCGCGCGCGCTTGGAAACGGCGCAATTGTTCGTCCGCCGAAATGTGCAGCCAAAACTTGAAAAGGATCGTGCCAAATTCGGTCAACTCGCGTTCGAAATCATTGATTTCGCGGTACGCGCGCTGCCATTCATTTTCTTGCGCAAAACCTTCGATGCGTTCCACCAAGACGCGTCCATACCACGAACGGTCAAAAATGGCGAAATGTCCGGTTGGCGGAAGCCGCCGCCAAAAGCGATAGAGATAGTGATGCGTTTTGTCTTCGCCTTCGGGCGCAGCGATGGGATAGACGATGTAATCGCGCGGATCGAGCGACTCGGCAATGCGGCGAATGGTGCCGCCTTTACCCGCCGCGTCCCACCCTTCAAAGACCATCACGACGGGGCGTTCCGAGCGATAGGTTTCATAGCACAGCGTCCGCAGTTGCTTTTGCAGCGCGTCCATTCTGTCGTGGTACGCCGCATCGTCAAGTGTTTGCGTGAGGTCGGTATTCTCCAGCATCTTCAATTTCACTTTCGAGTACTTGTGCGTCGTACTCGCTCGCGGGTTTGAGGTCAATGAGATGACCGCCGACGAAAGGTCTCAAGCGTGCGAGCAGCGTTTCAAAAACTTGAACATACATTCCGCGCCGATCCATCGCACTGACCAATGTCCACGGCGCATATTCCGCCTGCGTGTAACCAAACATTTCTTCTGCCGCCAGCGCGTATTCGTCGTATTTGGCGCTTTCCATTTTCGCTTCCGCGCTTACACGCCACGCCGTAGTTTTGCTGTCGAGCAATTTTTTGATGCGCTTTTTTTGTTCTTTTTCGTCAACGTGCAGCCAAAACTTTTGGATCACCACGCCATCATCGGCGAGCGTACGTTCAAAATCTTGAATGTCGCGGAATGACTCGCGCCATTCTTGCTTGGAAATATTTTTCGCCACGCGGTCAATCAAGACGCGGCGATACCAACTGCCGTGAAAGATGGCGAACTCGCCGCGCGCAGGAATTTTTAGCCAAAAGCGATGCAGCCACGGATAGCGCAGTTCGCGCGTGGATGGCGGATTGATCGGATACACACGAAAGCCGCGCGGGTCGAGACGCGCGGTGAGTTCGGTGATCGCGCGTCCTTTGCCTGCGGTGCCCCATCCTTCAAAGACGACGATGACGGGCGTTTTGCTGTCATGCACGGCGCGCCCCATTTCGTACATTTCAAACTTGAGGGGTTTCATGCGCGCCCGATATTCTTCTTTATTCAGTTTTCGCGCGAGATCGAGTTGTTCAAGCATGAGTGGGAAACGATAGATCGCAAATTGCGCGGTAAATAAAATTTCTTTTGCTATTTCAGCGCGAGAACGGCTGCGCCATTCATATGCGAATGTTTTACATCTTGCAGCGCGCGATTTGCGTCGGCGAGCGGATACGTTGTGACAGCAGTGTGAATTGGGATCTGCGCCGCGAGCTGTAATAATTCTTCCACATCGCGCCGCGTCGAATTTGCCGCGCTGCGCAGCGTGCGTTCGTGATACAACAAATCATAGTCGAACGATGGAATTGCGGTGGCGTGAATGCCGGCGTGAACGGCGGTTGCGCCCCGTTCGCTCAATTCCAACGCGCGCACGAGCAGGTCGCCGACGGGCGCAAAAATAATCGCGCTGTCCAATTTGCGCGGCGGTACGTCATTGGCAGTGCCAACCCACTCT
This sequence comes from Chloroflexota bacterium, assembly GCA_004295045.1. Lineage (GTDB taxonomy): Bacteria > Chloroflexota > Anaerolineae > UBA4142 > SHND01 > SHND01. The sequence goes on from SHND01000025.1 coordinate 189,260, forward strand.
GCGCCCAACTCGCGCGCATATTGTTGATGAATCGCGCTGCGCGTGAAAACAAAAACGCGTTTGTTCCAATGCCGCGCGACTTGCAAGAGGATGTGCGCGCTCGCGCCAAACCCAAAGAGTCCGAGTATTTCGCTGCGTTCGATTTCACTCAAACGCAGCGCGCGGTAACCGATGACGCCCGCGCACAACAACGGCGCGGCATGTGCGTCATCGAACGCATCAGGAATCGGATACGCAAAATTTTCATCCACGCAAATGAATTCGGCGTAGCCGCCGTTCGTGTCAAAGCCCGTAAAGCGGATATTCTCGCACAGATTTTCGCGATCGGTGCCAAACCATTTGCAGTTGGGATCAATCCAATTCAGCCATGGCACACCGACGCGCGCTCCCGGCGCAAAGCGTTTTGCTTTTTCGCCGCGCGCCTCTATCGTTCCGACAATCTCATGCCCCGGCACAATCGGCATTTGCGATGGGTGAATCTCTCCTTCGCAGATGTGTAAATCGGTGTGACACACACCGCACGCGGAAATTTTGATGCGAATTTCCTTTGCGCGCGGCGCGGGCGTTTCAATTTGTGTCAGCGTCAATGGGTCAGAGAGGACGCTTTTGGGATTTCTTAGCAGTTGGGCTTGCATTAGTCGTGGCTTTTTCCGGTTGGCGTTTTGGATACAAAATCGCGTTGCTATGTTTTGCGTGTTCTACTCCAAACTCGGCAAGCGCTTAGAGCGTCATCGCCGTCCACACCGCGATTTCATCACCGTCGCGTTTTCCGACGACGAGCAATTGACCGTTGGGCAACAATGCGCGTGCCGGTAAATCATTCCCGCCAGCGCCTAGCGAAGTTCCGAATCGTCCGCCGCGTCCTTGTAATTCCCCGTTCCAAAAAATTCGATATTCGGTATATGAACTACCGGGACCGCCGCGCCGCGCGGCAAGGCGATCAACATGCACGACGAGACCGTCAAGTTCAAATTCCGTGTGCGAGTGGTTTGGCGAGCCGGGTTCAAAGTTCGGGTCGTCAGATGGCATGTAGCGCGCGTCGTCCGCCGCGATTTCCCAATCGGGTGTGATGGCATGCAAAAACGTTTGCGGCTCCTGCTGCGCATTAGCTTGTACGCGTGCGGCGTCTTGGAGCGGTACCGCACGAGTCTTGTCGAGATACCACGCGCGCCACGAAGAATCGAGCGGACAAGATTGAAATTTCATTGTAGTGTGCCGCCCTCACGTCCTTTGACCAGAACTGTCATGCTCCCTTGGTACAACGTTTCGTCGCGTTGATTCAAGACGCGCAATTCGATGACGACGATGCCGCCCGCGCTGCGAATCGGCTTCGTTTCCCGCACTTTGGCAGCAACGTGCATCGTGTCGCCGATTTTCAACGGACCTTTGAATTTCATTTCCAATTCGCGGAACGCAATGACGGTGCCCTCGAGGACGCCCAATTGCCACACCAGCCCGATGGCGTACGACAAGCCCAACATGCCGTGCGCGATGCGTTCGCCAAACATCGTCGTCTTGCCAAATTCCGCGTCGGTGTGCATGGGATTTGTGTCCCACGTCAACGCCGCGAAATTTACAATGTCCGCTTCGGTGATCGTGCGCGCGGGCGAAATGATTTCTTGTCCGACCTGGAATTCCTCAAAATATTTGCCGCGTGGTGTGTATGGCATGGTGACGAATGGCTGATAGCGAATAGCAGATAGCAATACGATTACAATTCGATGCGTTATCTGCGATCTGCCATCGGCTGTCTGCTATCGGCTAACGTAGTCCTTTGAAAGCGTTCTTGCCCGCGTAAATCGCGGTTTCCCCCAACTCTTCGTCAATGCGAAGCAGTTGATTGTATTTGGCAACGCGATCAGTGCGCGCGGGCGCGCCCGTTTTGATTTGTCCCGAATTGGTCGCCACAGCAAGGTCGGCAATCGTCGCGTCTTCCGTTTCGCCGCTGCGATGCGAAGTCATCGTCGTCCAGCCCGCGCGCTGCGCCATGTCCACCGCGTTCAGCGTTTCGGTGAGCGAACCGATTTGATTCAATTTGATCAAAATCGAATTTGCGGCGTTCATTTTGATAGCGCGCTGCAAACGTTCGACGTTCGTCACAAGGAAATCGTCGCCGACGAGTTGAATACGCGAGCCGAGCCGCGCGTTGAGCTGTACCCAATTGTCCCAATCGTCTTCGGCGAGCCCATCTTCGATCGAGATGATTGGATATTTTTCCACCATCCACGCATACCAATCAATCATTTCGGTTGCCGTTAGCGTTTTGCCTTCTTTCGGCAATTTGTACGCATCTCCTTCATAAAATTCGGACGCGGCAACATCGAGCGCGAGATACACTTGTTCCCCCGGTTTGTAGCCCGCGCTCGTAATGGCTTCCATCACCAAATCGAGCGCTTCGGTGTTCGATTTCACGACAGGCGCGAAACCACCTTCGTCGCCGACCTGAACACTCAAGCCGCGTTTTTTCAATAACGCTTTCAGCGCATGATAAATCTCGGCGCCCCATTCCAATGCCGTCGGAAAATCGGGAGCGCCCGCCGGCGCGATCATAAATTCCTGGAAATCGGAAGATTGCCACGAAGTGTGTTCGCCGCCGTTCATGATGTTCATCATTGGCACGGGCAACGTGCGCGCATTCACGCCGCCAATGTAGCGATACAACGGCAAGTCAAGCGAGGCGGCAGCGGCTTTGGCGACGGCGAGCGAAACGCCCAAAATCGCGTTTGCGCCGAGCGCGGATTTGTTCGGCGTGTTGTCGAGATTGAGCATCATTTCATCAATCGCGGTTTGATCGGTGGGATCCCAACCCACCAATTCTTCCGCAATGATGGTGTTGACGTTTTGCACGGCTTTCTCGACGCCCTTGCCACTAAAGCGCGACGGATCACCATCGCGCAGCTCCAGCGCTTCATGCACGCCGGTGGATGCGCCGCTCGGCACCGACGCGCGTCCCATTTTGCCATCGCTCAAATACACATCTACTTCAACTGTCGGATTGCCGCGCGAATCGAGAATTTCACGCGCGACCAGATCTTCAATAACGGACATGAAAGCTGCTCCTCTTGAATTTTATTTGCACTGCTCAATGATCACCGGGTTTGCGCCCCAAATCAAACATTCAAAACTATTGTCGTTCTGCGATTGCACGCGGATCGTGATACTGCTCCCCGCGCCATGTCGGATCGAAATCTTGTCGGAACTCGTCAACGGACGCGCGTTGGCGGCGCGCCATTCTGCCACCTGCTGTGTCACACGCGCCTCGCAGTCCGCGCAGCGGAAACTGCCGCGCGGCACAAATTCTGAAATATAACGCGCATATTCTGAATTCAAGTCGGAGCAACCGCCGGTAATTTCACCGGTCGCGCCGATGCGGCAGCGCAATTGGAATCCATTGTCGAATGAAACATCCACGAACGATTCCGCATCCGCGTTCGGCGCGAGCGATGCGAGGCGCATGGTATAGTCAGGCGAGGTTTGTTTCTTCCAACGTTGTCCTGCTGCATAAACCAGCGTTCGCTGCTCGCTCATGTTTGCTTGGTCGAGATCGGCAGGATCGTGGATGCCGCTTTGGATCACTTGCTGAACGCGTCCCAATGGCAGGCGCAGCGCGCGATTTGCCGTACTGTCAAATAAAAATGCATAGAGTAACGCAAGCGGCACAGTCAAGAAAAATAAAGCCCAGCCCTGCCAGGTGACGCGATACTCTTCGGTTGCGTAACCCCACGCTGTATTGACCAAAACGGTCTGTGCGAGACCGACCAAAATGCCCAGCCCCGCGCCCAGGATTGCCACAGTAGCAAAGGACGTACTCGTCGCTTCGGGCATTGGCAAAAATTCTACGAGCGGCAAAGTTACGCCGAAATTTTCCAGGACGAACTGTGAGGCATCAAACGGAATGCGAATTACGAGCCAGCTCGCAACAATTCCAAAAATCGCCCACAGCGGTAACTTGAGGAGCCAATTCACATAGCCGGCAATTCCGCCAGTCAGGATGGCGAGGGGCAAAATTGTGATGGAAGCCAGTGCGAATTTCAACCACCAAAATTCCGCGTGGAACAAATAGAGCTGTGCGGTATCCCACACATAAGTTGTGACCACGAGCGCTGCGCCGAACACCAAACCAAAGCGCCAACCGGCGGCGCGTTCGAACGTATGCTTGGCGCGCAGCTGCGATTCACCGCGCATTTGGAGATACGGATTCGAACCAAGGGGGCGTTCGTTGATCAAGCAGGGACTCGTGTGTGGAAGTTATGTGACCAAAAAAGTGCGTTGCGTCTATTCTATCCGATTTGAATTTTCAATCAAGCACTATGAAACTGAACGCGGTCGGCGCGTCCGCCACATCCACATGTCGCCCAACTGAACATCATTGGCGTTGGAATGCCAGACGCCGGGGATACCCGTGCCGCAATTCGAGCAGGTGCCTTCGTCGGTCAGACGATATTGTGTAATCAAATAGCCGTAGCGTTCAATCAATGCCGCGCGACAGTTGGGACAGTAAGTGTTTTCCCATTGCCCCACGCGTCCCGGCAAATTGCCCGCATACACAAAATTCAAGCCCGCTTCTTTGCCGATTTCGCACGCGCGCAATAAATCGCGCACGGTCGTGCTGTCCTTGTCCAACATTTTGTAATCTTGATGAAACGCGGTGACGTGCCACGGAATATCTTTTGAAAGCGATGCGATAAATTGCGCGGCGTCGCGCAGTTCATCGTCCGAATCGTTGAAACCCGGAATAATGAGCGTGACGATTTCGAGCCAGAAACCCATTTCGTGAACCATGCGAATGCCGTTGAGAATGTGTTCCAACGGCGCGCCGAGCGCGCGATAATTTTTATCGCGCATGGATTTCAAATCAATTTTGTATGCGCGCACGTACGGCTTGATATATTCCAACACCTCACGCGTCGCGTTGCCATTGGAAACGTACGCGCACAAAAATCCTGCGCGTTGTGCTTCTTTGAAAATTTCAACTGCCCACTCGCTCGTAATCAATGGCTCGTTGTACGAACTCGCGATGACGCGCGCGTTTTGCTCTTTGCCGATTTCGACCAATTGCTGCGGCGTCACTAACGACGGCGGGCGTCCCGATTCGGGATCGCGCAGCGCTTGCGAAATGTCCCAATTTTGACAATTTGAAACAAGGAAAAAATTGGCGAGATAGTTGTGTTCTTGCTCGACCTGCATGTTGTACACAGCGCCATCAAAATCACTCGTGACGATTTCACGCAGTGGAACAAGATGATATTGTGCTGTTTCAATGACGCGTCGTTCAACCTTACTGTTCTCGTACCACACAACCGAATACTGATGCGGTGAGCGGTTGACAAGTCGTCCCATAATGAAACCAAGCGGCAAGGGCGCAGTTTGGTAGATGGACGCGAGGTAGCCACATTTGAGCGCGAGCCAGGCAATACCATACGCGAGCGCCGTAGAAGTTGTAGTTACGCTGACTTTGCCGTTTTGATAGCGGTGCCCATCGCCGGAAGTATAGGCATTGAGAAATGCCACAACGATCTCTCGCGGCGCATCAAAAAGATAGTATGGCACGCGCTTGTCAGTCGCGCCTGTCCCGCACAGCTCCTTTAAGAAAAGCGCGAGAGATGACTTGGATACGTCTACTGCGAGCGTAGTTTCACGCTTGACCAAATTCGATGATACCCCAAAGCATGTTTGGAGCAACAACTGTACTTGTTCTGCTAGCCCGCGTTCCCGATACGAGAAACTAAAGCTGATTGAAAAGCTGTTGGGACGATTTTTGTCTTGAACAACGGAACCCTCTGCACAGTAATATCCAAGCAGACGCGCGAGATTTTCATCAAGAGCTACTTTTGCGGGAATGCCCGGACGATGTTCGTTTGGAAGACGAAGCATTTCATTTTCGACAAGCACACCGCTCGTACGCGCGTCCGTCCCGTGTCCGTTCCGCAATTTTCCGTGCACATGACGAATGTACGAGCCGCTGGTGCCCAGTTTTGCTCCAATCTCGCGCGAAGAAATTCCTTGTGCGCTTGCCTCTTCAATCCATTGACGTTGTTCCAATGTTAAATCCCAGGCAACACGATACGTGACTTGAAGTTCGCTCAAGAGCTCGCTAATGTCAATGGTTTGCGCTAAAGAAAAATCAAACTGGCGTGGAATTGCAAGATAGTGTTTCAGAGTCAGCTGTCTTGCTTCAACCTTCTCGGGAGGAGAGTTTGGATCATCCGTCGCAAAGACGCGATGCTCTGGCGTGCAACACAAGGCGGGTAAATAGTACGGCTTGAGCGTGAGCATCTGACCGCGATATGTATGCTTAAAGATTGCTTCAACGCGACGATACGTGCCCGATGCCGAGATCGCGCGCAAATTATTTGGCAGTGCAATTTCGGCATCGGTTCGCGTTTGAATGGTTTCTGTTGACTCGAACAATTTTTCAAATGTTTGCGGACCTTGGTCTGTTACAACCCATGTGTCGCCTGTAAAGCAATACGCACAATGCAGGTCGCAGCCCAACATCCCAAACGTTAGCGCATCGCTTGATGGTAAAACATGAAAGAATGGTTTTTTCTCAACGGGGTCGCATTGCAGCGCGGCGACGTAACCGCGCGGCACAAACAATGTTCCGCCGACGTTGTACCGCACCTGGCAAATACCGCGCCCGCCGTCGTTGATTTTGCAATGATGCGCGCACGCGAAACAATGAACGCGCTTGTCCGATAATTTTTCATATAGGTCGCCCTCGCGCACCATCGTGTTCACTGCGGACGCGAGCGCGGATTCGCCCGCGATCGGTTTGCGAACGGGAATTTCGCGGATCAAATTCGCGTCCGCGCGGTCGGTGCGGCGAGGTTGTTTTAATTCTGCCATATTCATTCACACTTTCTAAAAACCGCAACGCCGCAAGTCAATTGGACTCGCGGCGCCAGACTTGCACTTCAAGCTATCACTCTTGAAAACGAATGTCAATCACAAACTTGTAGAATTACAACGGAGAAAAATTGAATTGCGCGTCTTGGGCGGGTAAGAGTTTTCTGGAAACGCGCGTAAATTCTGAAACATCGCCGCTCGTGTAAAACGTTTGCGTCGCGCTGCGCGACGATGACAGATCGCGCGCTGCGACCACGCGCACGGTTTGCTTTGCTACGGCGTCGCTCGGATCCAAAATCGTCGCGCGCCCATCTGCAATCTTTTCGATCAACGGCGCGAGAAACGGATAATGCGTACAGCCCAACGCGATTTCATCCACGCCCGCGTCGAGCAAGGGCTGAATCACTGCGCGCACACTTGAAAACGTTTCCGGCGAATCAATATCGCCGCGCTCGACGCGTTCCACCCAATCGGTTGGATAAACGGTGAACAGTTGAATTTCACGCGCAAATTCCTCGCGCGTATTGCCAAACAATTCGCCGTCCAACGTGCCGCGCGTCGCCAACACCGCGATCTTTCCCGAACGCGTCGCGCTCGCCGCCGGTTTCACAGCGGGTTCCATGCCAACGAAGGAAACGTCGGGAAACGTTTCGCGCAAAAAATACAATGCCGCCGCTGACGCGGTGTTGCATGCGACGACGATGACGCGACAATTTTGTTCAATCAAAAATTTTGCGATGCGTGAAGATAATGCGCGAATTTCTTGCGGCGGACGCGAACCGTAGGGACAATATTTTTGGTCCGCGAAATAAACGAGGTCATAGTCGGGCAGTTCGCGCGTCACCGCGCGCCAGACGGACAATCCACCAACGCCCGAATCAAACAAGCCAATTCTCCCCCTCTCCCATTGGGAGAGGGGGCTGGGGAGTGAGGTGTTAGTTGCGTTTCGCACGATACTCGCGCGCGCTCGCGACAAACGCTTCGAACAATTTTGCGAACCGCGCGTCGTCTTCCAACAATTCGGGGTGCCACTGCACGCCGATCAAAAAGCGCTCGTCTTCCGATTCAACGGCTTCGACGACGCCGTCAGGAGAACGCGCAATGACGCGCAATCCCGGCGCAACATTTTTCAGCGCTTGATGATGCAGCGAGTTCACCTGGATTTCCGGCGTGCCGAGCCATTTCGCAATCCGCGAAGTCGGATCAATTTCCACCGCATGCGCGCGCAGATTGTACGGATCGCCGGTGCGATACGAATGATTTTGCTCCGTGTGCAGTTGCGCAGGAATGTCTTGATACAAACTGCCGCCTGCGGCAACATTCAGCATCTGAATCCCGCGACAAATACCAAAAATCGGATGTCCGTCTGCGAGCGCCCAACGCGTGACGCGCAATTCCGTTTCATCGCGTGCGGTATCAATCTCGCCGCAGAAGGGTTCGACCTCTTCACCAAATTCTTTCGGATGAACGTCCACGCCGCCCGCCAAAAGCAACGCGTCAATGCGCGTATAGATCGCATGGAGCGTTTCTTCTGAAAGATGCAGCGGAATCAAAATGGGCGCGCCGCCCGCGCGTTCCACCGCGTTCGAGTAGGTGAGCGGAATGCCCGAATAGCGAAATCCGCTGCTGCTATCCACAACGGAACGTGCTGGAATACCGATGACCGGTCGAGAATCGTTTGCCATAATAATTTATCACCTCATTGTAAAATTAGATTGCCACGTTGCAACAGGTTCAATCCTCCACAGGATTTACAAGTTTGCCGAGATTGCCCACCTCGATTTCAATCACATCGCCACGTTTCAAATACACCGGCGGTTTGCGCGCATCGCCGACGCCATTCGGCGTGCCCGTCGCGATCACATCACCGGGCTCGAGCGTGATGCCTTGCGAGATATACGAAATCAATGTCGCCACCTCAAAAATCATATCACGCGTGTTGCCATCTTGCATGAGTTCGCCATTCAAAATCGAACGCACCGCCAAGGTTTGGACATCGCCCACCTCATCGCGCGAGGTGATGCTTGGACCCATCGGACAAAAAGTGTCGAACGATTTGCCGCGCACCCATTGATTTCCGTACTCGGCGCCCTTTTGAATATCGCGCGCGCTCACATCATTGACGACAGTGTACCCAAAAACATAATTCAGCGCGTCCGCGACCGTAACGCGCGACGCTGTCGTTCCAATCACCACGCCGAGTTCGGCTTCGTAATCCACGCGTTGTGTCACATCGGGAATAACGTGGATTGTATCATACGGACCGATCACCGACGAAGAAAATTTTGCAAAAATGATGGGCTTGGTCGGAATCGCGACGCCCGTTTCGCGCGCGTGATCAATGTAATTCAGCCCGATACCGATCACTTTGCCCGGGCGGGGAATTGGCGCGAGCAGCCTGACCTCGTCCACCGCAAAGGTCACTTCGGGTAATTCTCGATTCCCCAGCCATTCCAACGTTTCACGCGCGGCATTCCACGTCGTTTCGCCGCCGCGCAAAAAATCGAGTACCGTCGGCGCGAGGAACATATCCAAGCCGCGCGCGGCGTGCGCGCTGTTCAAACTGATGGCGCGTCCCTTCTGGACCGCGCCCCAATGAGTCTTGCCATGAACTTGAAAGGTGATGATTTGCATGATAGCTGCGCTGATTACAGCGCGATGGCAGATAGCAGATAGCAGATGAATGGGAACCATTTGCCATTAGCTATTCGCCATCGGCTAGTCTTTGACCGCAATACATTCGACTTCGATAAAAGTGTGCATGAGCAATTGTGCGCCGACGGTTGCGCGGGCGGGATACGGTTCCGTGAAATATTTTTTATAGATTTCGTTATATTTTGCAAAATCTGCCAAATCCGTCAAATATGCGGTCACCTTGACCACATCGTTCATGCTGAATCCAGCGGCGTTGAGAATCGCTTTGATGTTTTCAAAGGTGAGCGTAGCTTGTTCTTCAATCGTTCCGATAACGACTTGCCCCGTTTTCGGATCAATTGGTCCTTGTCCCGCAACGTAAAGTGTATTGCCCGCGCGAATCGCTTGATTGTACGGACCCACGGGGTTTGGCGCGTTGGGCGTGCGTATCACTTGCTTGGACATTTCGTCTCCTCATTGTGCATTTGACATTCAGTATTCAGCGCGTCATCCACCAAAGCGCAATGACGATTCCCAGCAGCATTCCGACAATCACTTCGACCGGTGTGTGTCCCAACAATTCGCGCAATTTTACATCCGAAATGGGATGTCCTTGAAACAATTCTTCAATCATTTGGTTCAAAATTTTTGCTTGCATCATCGCGGCGCGTCGAATCCCCGCCGCATCGTACATCGTTACCGCCGCGAACCACAGCGCCAACGCGAAAATCGTCGAGCCCAAACCATCCACAATCGCAATGCCGGTTGCCAGCGAACTGACCGCCGCCGAATGCGACGAAGGCATTCCGCCCATCGTCGTCAGCGCGCGAAAGTTGACCTTGCGGCGCCACAACAGATCAATGAAAAATTTCAAAATCTGCGCCGACGCCCACGCGATGACGGACGCTTGCAATACGCGATTGCCCAAAAGTTCAGACATGGTTCGACTTGGTCACCGCGCGTTTTCGATTTTCAATTTCCGATTGAGCTTTCATTCATCGTCATCGTCCAGCATTTGTAATTCACCGTTTTCGTCGGCGAAAGTTGCCGCATTCGGCGCAAGTTCTTGAATTTTCAATTCCGCGCGTTCGAGCAGCGCCGCGCATTGATTCGCCAATTCCATCCCGCGTTCGTACAGCGCGAGCGCGGCGTCGAGCGAAAGATTGCCCGCTTCGAGTTTCTCGATGGTTTCTTCAAGTTCGGTATAAAGTTGTTCAAAAGAAGTGTCTTGGTTTTTCTTTGCCATAAATCATCGCGTAGCACGCGTTCTCTAACGCGTTCTATTCCACGCGCGCGGAAAATTCTCCGTCGCGCACGCGTACGTTCACCAAGTCGTTGGTCGAAACTTGCGCGGCGTCGGTCACAACCGTTTTTTCTTTTCGCACAATCGCATAGCCGCGTTCCAAAGTCGCCAATGGATTCAATGTGTTCAATTGACGCGCCGCGCTCGCCAACTCGGCGCGTTGGATCTCGAGGCGGCGCTCGATCTGTCGCGTTGCGCTGCGTGTCATATCGTCCAAACGCTGCCGCCGATTTTCGACTTGCGTGCGCGGCGACGCGCGGTGCAGCGCGTTAGCGGAATGAATCAAACTGCGCCGCGTTTCCACAATCTGTTCGTGCATAGCGCGCTGCAATCGTTTTTCGTACAAGATCAAATCCGCGCGCAATTCGTTTTGATCGGGCGTGCAAAACTGCGCGGCGGCGGTGGGCGTCGGCGCGCGCACGTCCGCGCAAAAATCGGCGATGGTGAAATCCGTTTCGTGTCCTACGCCCGAAACGACTGGCACGCGCGACGCCACAATCGCGCGCGCGACGCGTTCGTCGTTGAACGCCCACAAATCTTCAATCGAGCCGCCGCCGCGCGCGAGAATCGCGACATCGAGATTTGGGATCTGTTGCACGAGTTTCAAAGCCGCGCAAATTTGCGAAGGCGCGTCCGCGCCTTGAACGGCGGTGTTGACGAGAAACACTTGGGGCAGCGGATAGCGGCGTTCGAGAATATGGCGAATGTCTTGAATCACCGCGCCGGAGCGCGAGGTGACGATGCCGATGCGCTGTGGAAATTTTGGGAGCGGACGTTTGCGTTCTTCATCGAACAATCCCTCGTTCGCCAATTTCGTTTTTAATTTTTCAAATTCCTGCCACAACGCGCCCGCGCCGAGCAGTTCCATCGTATCCACGTACAACTGCACTTCGCCCCGCGCGTCATACACGGAAACGTGCCCATGCGCGTTGACCGCTTCGCCCTCTTGGGGCAAACGCGCCAAACGCGCTACTTGTCCTTTCCACATCACACAGCGCATCGAAGCGTTTTCATCTTTCAACGAAAAATAAAAATGCCCGGACGCGTAGCGACTCGCGTTCGAGACTTCGCCCTGCACCCACACATCGGACATCAAATCATCGGACTCGACAACGCGGCGCAAATGCGTGGTGAGTTCGCTGACGCGGAGGATGGTGGGTGTGAAAAGGGAGAATTGCATAACAACGTAGGGGCGAAGCATTGACAGAAACAAACGCGACTCGATGCGCGAGCGCGTATGTCAATGCTTCGCCCCTACCGCACAAAATACATAAATCAGACGCGCGTCAGGTATTCACCGCTTTCGGTATTAACGCGCACGGTGTCGCCGGTGTTGACGAAAAAGGGAACTTGGACAACGGCGCCCGTTTCGAGCGTTGCGGGTTTGCCTCCGCCCGACGCGGTGTTGCCTTTGAACGCGGGCGCAGTTTCGGAAACGATCAAATCAACCGTCGTCGGAAGTTGCACATCCAGCGGCTCTTCTTCGTAGACTAACAGTTCGACGTTGATGCCTTCTTTTAACCACTGCGCGTGTTCGCCAATCACGTTATCTGACAGCGCGGGCTGCTCATACGTCTCTTGATCCATAAAGACGAAATTGTCGCCGTCTTTGTACAAATATTGGACTTTTTTCGTTTCGAGTCGAACATCTTGGACGCGTCCGCCCGACTGGAAATTTTTCTGAATCGTCGCGCCCGTGCGCAAATTGCGCGCTTTGACGTTGATGGTGGCGTTGCCGCGTCCCTGTTTGTTGTGCTGATAATCCAAGACGACGAACAAATTGCCGTCGTCGTCAATAAAGGTTGTGCCTTTGCGTAAATCTTGTACGCCAATCATAAAATCCTCTTGCTAGAATGGAATGATGCAAATTTTTTTGCGAGGGAAGATTATAGCGCGGGCAGATACATTCTCAAAATGATTCTCGGTCAATCCACCCCGCCGCGCGTTTGCCCAATTCTTTCATCGGTCCATGCTGTTTCGTGCATTTCGGCAGCGATTCCAAAAACAATCTGCCGTAATTTTTTGTCAGCATGCACTTGTCCAAAATCACCACGACGCCGCGATCCGATTTGCTGCGAATCAATCTGCCGACCCCTCGACCCGCGTCTCATATCTCCAAAATTGACTTGGGCCTGTCAAGCACAATCCGCATCATGTTCAAAAAATTTCGCCCCAATACAATAATTTGTTCGTTCTCATCACCAAACACCTCAATGGCGGGAAAGCGTAACTCGTTGACGATCAAATCAACTTCATGAACTGTTACGGGATAACCTGGCGCGGCCGGATTTGCCCTCGCCACAGCCGAATACAAGACGGGCGCTTTCAGACGTTTCAAAATTTGGAGCGGAATATGAGTCATATCCGCGCCTGTGTCAACCAGCGCGGTCAAAGTTGTTCGCGGCGATGCATCAGGAAAAGCGATACCAACGCGTAATACAGGCGCGAATGGACGGAATTTGGCGCTATATCGAATTTTCATTTCGAATCATCCGGGTACTATAGAGACGAATCTCGCGTGCTCCCTCTGCAGGCATCATCAACACCGCTGTATTCCTATATTTCGCGCGGATGCGACGAGAGAGGGAGCCAAGTTCGGGGTCATGGTCAACTAGCGTTTGATTGTGAACTGCTACATACACCCCCGCATACTTTTGTTTTTCTCTTTTGGACTGTTTCATCCACCATGACTGTTCCCGATTAATTTTCTCTACGTCTGCCGCATATTTGTCGCGCTTGGCTTGTACGCGACGAATGGGTTTTATATTCAGCTGTTGCGTGATGCGCGCGACAATTTCTAACTGTTGTTGCCGCGACAAGCGCGCAATCTGTCGTTCGATTTGTTCCACAATCACTTGTTCACGAATCATACCACCTCCTCGTTTTTCATTTGGTCAATCCATCCCGCCGCGCGTTTCGCCAATTCTTTCATCGGTCCTTGTTGTTTTGTACACTTCGGCAGTGATTCCAAAAACAAGCGCCCGTAATTTTTTGTCAGGACGCGTTTGTCCAAAATCACCACGACGCCGCGATCCGATTTACTGCGAATCAATCTGCCGAACCCTTGACGGAAACGCAGCACCGCTTCGGGAACGGCGTACTGTCCGAATGGGTCATCGAATGTTTCACTGCGCGCCGCGAAAATCGGGTCGCTTGGGACGTTGAACGGCAAACGCGTAATCGCCAAACACGACAACGCTTCGCCCACAACATCAATCCCTTCCCAAAACGATTTCGTGCCAAAGAGCGCCATGCGTTCTTGCGTCTTGAAGGTGTCGAGAACCTGACGGCGTGAACCATCGAGACCTTGCGCGAGAATCAACACATCATCTTGTTCCAATGGACGCGCCAACGCGCGATAGGTGGATTGCAACTGCGAATGTGAGGTGAACAGCACCAGCGCGCGTCCTTGCGTCGCGCGCAACAAATCGCCGAGTGCGGTTTCAATCGCTTTTTGATAGCCCTGCTGCCCCGGTTCGGGGATATCGTTCGGGACGTACACCAGCGCGGCTTGTTCGTAATCGAACGGCGAACCGAGTAACAGATGATCCGCCCATTCGCCGATGCCGAGACGATTTTCGATAAAGTTGAACGAGCCGCCAATGCTCATCGTCGCACTTGTGAGAATCACCGTTTCGCGCGTCGCGAATAAATTTTTATGCAGCATATCGCCAACGTGCAGCGGCGCGGCATGTACGCCAATGTCCTGCGTCTGCCGATTCACGCTCGCCCAATAAATGTCACTCTGCGCGGGCTTGACGAGAATGCGTTCGAGCGCGGTGTGCGTTTCGCGGATGCGGCGCTGCGCGGACAGGATGTCTTGTAACAAATCCGCATAGCCCACCAAGTCCGCGTTCTCCAACTCTTGCCACGCGCGATAAATTTTTTCCAATCCTTCGGTGAGCGTCAAAAATTTCGTCGCGAGATTTTCCCACTCCAATTCAACGCCGCTCCAGCCGGGCTGCATTCGACGTGAAGGCGTAATGCGAAATTGTTTGTCGCCGCCGCCGGCATCACTTTCGCCGCCATCTTGCTGCTGCGCGAGAAAACGTTCCAGCGCGTCGAACAATGCGTATGCCGCGCGCCCCGCGCCCGTCGCGTCGCGTTCGATTTGGTCGAGCGTTTGTTGAAAATCGCGCGCGCTGGATGCTTTTTTGGAATGACGCAGCGTCGTGCCGAGATTGTAAATGAGTCCAATGCGTTCGCCCGCGATTTGGCGCAGCAGCGCGTCAATCGAGTTGCGCGTCGCGTCGAACGCGAGCGCGTCGGTGGCGCGCGCTTCGAGGTGATGCGCTTCGTCCACGATGAGATACTGAAATTCGGGCAGGACGCGATTTTCCAACGCCATGTCGGACAATAACAACGCGTGATTGACGATGACGAGATGCGCGCTTTCCGCTTTTTCGCGCGCGCGGAAAAAGAAACATTTGTCGAGACGATTCGCGCAGCGTTCGACGGTGCAGTGTTCGGGGTCGCTGGCGAGACGCGCCCACACTTTGAGTTCGGGCGGCGTGAATGTGAGTTCCGCCATGTCGCCCGTCGTCGTCGAAGGGAGCCACGCGAGAATTTTTGCCAGCACGCGAATTTCTTCGGGCGTGTGCGACTCTTGTCGCCGCAGCGCGTCGAAACGGCGCAAGCATAAATAATTGCTGCGCCCTTTTAGCACAGTGAATTTGAAATCGAGCGGCAAAACTTTTTGGATGGCGGGAATGTCTTTTTGCGAAAGTTGGTCTTGCAAGTTGATGGTGTTGGTGGAAACAATCACGCGGTCATTGTTTTGTGCCGCCCACGAAATCGCGGGTAATAAATACGCGATGGACTTGCCCGTCCCCGTGCCCGCCTCCACCAACAATACGCCACTGTCGTTGAACGCGTCCGTCACCGCGCGCAGCATTTCCACTTGTTCGGCGCGATATTCGAACCCCGGAAAATCTTTTTCAAATAATCCGTCGGGCGAAATCATTGCTTGCAGCGCGTCGGCGTCGAGCAAGGTCTTGGTGACTTTGGCTTTCAACGGGCGCGCGTCTTTGTTCCGCGAAAAGAGTACGCCAAACTGCTCGTCATCCTGCGCGATGCCTTTTGCTTTTAACTGCGCGCCAATCGAGCCGCCCGCAAAGGCGTTGCGCGCGGCGTCGCGCTGAATGTCTTGCCACACATAACGCAGCGACCAGTCGCTTTTCGCCGAGATGCGCGCGATCTCTTGAATCGTTTTCGGATTCAACTGCGCGGCGCGTTCGAGCAGCGCGAGAAAAAGTTGATGCGTCGCTTTGGCGTCTTCCAGCGCGCGATGTTTGGTGGCGTACTCAATTTTCAATTCGCGCGCGAGCTGCGCGAGCGAATAGCGCGCGGCGTAAGGAATGAGAATGGACGCGAGTTCAAAGGTGTCGAGCGTGGGATTTTGCAAACGCATTCCGCCGCGCTGCAAAAATTGCATGTCGAGCCAAACAGTGTGTCCGACGATGGGGTTTTCGCCGACGAAACGTCCCAGCGAAGGAATCAGAGAAGAAAAGGATGGCGCGCGTTCAATGTCCGCGCGCGTGATTCCTGTCAGGCGTTCGACTTTGGTCGAGAGGGCGCGTCCCGGATTGACGAGGCACGCCCAAGTGTCGAGTACTTGATCGTCGCGAAATTTTACCGCGCCGACTTCTAAAATTGCATCGTGTTCGGGATTGAGTCCCGTGAATTCCAAATCGAGCGCAACATAGACGCGGGGCATAAATAAGGCTTTCTAGGGTTTTAGATTTTTGGCTGTGGAAATGTAATGGGGATTCTAACACAAAAAAAATGACACGAGAATGAGGACGCGTCATTTTGAATTTACGTGTGATATAAATTATCTGCCTTGCCAATCCATCATTTTGATGATGCGCTGAGAAAAAGACATCTCTTCTGGATCCTACCGGTCGTATTCTGGCGGTTCTTTCTTTGCCACTTTTGACATGGCTTTCGCGAATTTCACTTTGCTGGCGCGCTTTGCGCGCGCCTTTAAATAGTCTTCTGCGCCCAACGCGGCGATTTTTTCCGCTAACGCCAAAGCAATGAGTTGGTTGATTGAGATCTTTTCTTTGCGCGCGATTTCACGCGCAGATTTGTGGAGAGATTCGGGAAGTCTGAGACTGAGCGTACTCATATTTCACCTACGATCGCTAAAAACGCTTTGGGCGTTATCGCCTTGATACCGAATTTTTCAGTTCCCTTAAAATCATTGATATTATACGTTATGATATAAGGGCAATTGGCTGTGACTGCCAACTCCAATACCGTATCATCATTCGGGTCATCCAATTGAGGACGCCACAGATAAAAAATCTGCCAGTGGTTCGAGTTGCTGATGACGAAATCAAGGATGTCGTCAATGTCTTTTTCACTCAAATTGATTTCGGCAAGCATGGCTTTAGCGGCTGCCTCATATTCGAGTGCCAAAGGTACGGACAAGTTCAATTGGTATATCTCACTGTCAATGAGTGAAAAGAGTTTGTAAGCGGCTCCGAATTGTGAGCGTAAAGCCGTAACGAAAATGTTGGTGTCCGCGACAATCTGGTACTTGCTCACGCTGGTATTGTATATGATACCTTACTGGGCGTCAATCCTTTCAATCAAAAAAGCGGAGCATTTCGCCCCGCCTTTTTTATTTCACTTCATCCGAACCGCCAAACGTAATCGTCGAGTCACCAAAGCGGTCTGCAATCGGATTATCTCGATTCAAAGCATTCGGGTCGGATTTTACTTCAACGTGTGCCGCGGGCACGTGCACATCTTGTCCAAATACCGGCTGGTCGTTATCATAGCGGTCCGCGACGGGGTCTTTTGTGCCTTGGCTCGCGCCCGCATCCGTACCTTCACGCGCTTTACGTTTTTCCTCTACATTACTTTTTTTTTGCGCCAACCATTGATTCAAACCTCGCAAGCCGCGCGCGAGCCCGGTCTGAGCTTCATCGGCGGCATAGCGCGCCGTGCCTTGCACAGTGCCTGAAAGGTCTGACGATTGTGCTTTGTTGATCGCGTTGTTCACGCCTTTTTCCACATCGCGCCAGGCAGAAGTCAACTGCGTTTCAATATCTTTGCCGCGCGAAGAGGTGCGAGCGGTTTGAAACAGTCCCTCGATCTGTTTTCCAAATTCGCGCAATTCATCCGCGAGATTGGCGTCCGATGTTTCCGTGTTTGTCTTGGCGCTGCCGGGCGTTTCGGTGGTTGTCGTTGGCTCTGGTGTTGGTCCGGCGGCGGGGTCCATTCGTGCTTCTTCCGTGCTCATAATTCCTCCTCAAGAATCTGTCAATCCATTTTACGACAAAAATCGCTGTGGGTTACATTTGGGCGCGCACGAAATTTTCCTCTTCGACGCGACTGGTCAGTTTTCCATCCAGCCGTTGGGCGCGCAAAGAGTGCAAAATTTCCTTGTAACGCGGTCCCGGCGGCAGTCCTAATTGTTTCAAATCATTGCCGGTCAACTCTGCCTGCACGCCGCGCCATTCGCCGCGATAGCGGTCCACATAGCTTGATGCTTGGGCGGAATCCGACGCGAGCGCAAAGACGGCGAGCGCGGCATCGTCAAAGCGTTCCAACAATTCGACCACGCGGCTCGGCGCAAGCTGCGCGTTGTTCAATTGGCGCTCCAGCAGACGCAAGGTTACCACTTGGACGAGAAATTCCGTCTCACCATTCGTCAATTTCAAACGTTTTGCCAACGCGCGCGCTTCGGAGGTCCGCAGACGATATGCCAAGATGCCGAGATAGAGCATCGGCGTTGGGGTGTACGCTTCGCGCAATTGCTGAAATTTTTGGACGAGCCACGCATCCGCGTCGAGTGAGGTTTGGATTTTTTCGAGCACGCCCAGCGTTTGCAAACGCGCGAGGGCGCGTTCGGGCGCGGCTTCATTGAAAATTAAATCGAGTTCGTGTCGCAAGCGCTGCCCGCTCACTTTTTCCAGCAAGTTGCGCGCGTCGTCAATCAACTGCGCGGTGCGCGCCTCGATGGTGAAACCGAAACGCTGTTCAAAACGCACGGCGCGCAGAATCCGCGTCGGGTCCTCGATAAAGGAAAGATTGTGCAGCACGCGCACGATGCCGCGCTGTAAATCAAATTCCCCACCGTACGGATCGAGCAGCGCGCCATACCGTTCGGGGTCGAGACACAACGCGAGCGCATTGATCGTGAAATCGCGACGATGCAGATCGAGTTTGATCGAACTGCGCTCTACGTCCGGCAGCGCCGAAGGGTATTCATAAAATTCTGTGCGCGCGGTGGCAAAATCGAGACTCGATTTTTCATCCTCGTCGAAAATCCATTTTGCCGTTCCAAAGCGCGCGTGCGTGTGGACGCGTCCGCCATAGTGATTGGCGAGGCGCTGCGCGAGCTGAATCGCGTCGCCTTCCACAACAATATCAATGTCAAGATTCGCCTCGCCGATTATCAAATCGCGCACAAAGCCGCCGACGAGATATGTCGAATACCCAAGTTCGCGCGCCGTACGCGCCGCGTTTTTCACCAGTAACAATAAATCGCGCGGCAGCGCGCGTTCCAGCCGCGCGACAAACTCGGCATTACGCGGGGGACGCGTTGTTTCCGAATACAGTTTCAAAAGATCTGTGCGTGTAACAATCCCGACGATATTGCCATCCTCGACTACAGGCACTTGGCCCAAGCTGTGTTCCGTCATGGCGCGCTGTAATTGTTCCACCGAATCGGTTGGCGCAACCGAAATGGGTTCGCTCATGAATCGCGAGACCGGCTGCTTTTGCAGCTTGTGATGCAGCGCGCGGTCAATCTCGCGGCGCGTGAGCACGCCCACCAATTTCTTTTTGGCAACGACGGGAAATCCTTCGTGTCCCCAGCGCCGCGCTTGTTCTGCCGCGTGCGCGATGGTGTCGCTCGGCGCGAGGACGCGCACGCCGTACGACATGATGTCGTGGACGGTGGTGTGCGGCTCAATGTGTTCTTCGAGCAAGCGCAATAATTTCTTCTGCTGCGTTTTCAAACCGCGTGAATGAATCAACGCGGCAGCCGCGGTGGTGTGTCCGCCGCCGCCAAACGCGCGCGCGATCTCGGCGACATCAATGAGTTCGGACTTGCTGCGCGCGACGAGTTGAATTTCATTACGCATTTGGATGAGCAAGAACAATGCGTTCGGATCGTACAACGCCATCAACTGCTGCGCGAGGGTGGAGATTTCTGCGACGTATTCTTTGACGCGCACTGCTCCAAGCAAAATAGTCTGTCCGCCGATTTCGTGCGTCTCGACGCGTTTGAGCAGCTGATTGTACAGCGCGCGCTGATCGTCCGCGAGCGGCTGGCGCAAAAACTCGCCGATGAGATCAAAGGAGGCGCCATGTTCCACGAGATAGGCAACGGCTTGCAAATCGCGCGGCGTGGTGGAGGAATAGGTGAGCGAACCGGTGTCTTCATAAATGCCCAACGCGAACAGCGTCGCTTCGAGCCGCGTGAGCGACACATTTTTTTCGCGCAGCGCTTCGACAAAGAGCGTCGTCGTCGCGCCAACATCTCCGCCGCTAAAGGTTGTCCGTTCATCGAGCGTACGCGTGAGGGGATGATGATCAACGATATGTACGATTGGCTTGTCCGCAATCCCGCGCGCGGAAGGCAGCGTTTGCGTGTCCACCAACAAGAGCCGCTTGAAACGGCGGCGTGGGGCTTGCTCCTGCGGCATGAATTCAAAGGGATCGCCGTACAGCGTAAGGAAATCGCGCCCGTTGCGGTTCAAGCGGCGGGGCAAGAGCGCAATCGCATTCGGATACAATTTTTTTGCCGCCGCCAGCGAAGCGAGCGCGTCGAGGTCAGTGTTTTCGTGCGTGAGAATCGCGTCCACAGGTGGCATTGTAATCACGTTCGCGCGGGCGCGCAAGGTCTGTCGAATGCCAGCCGCAAAGCTGCTATAATGCTTTCTCGGAGGTGTTGAAATGACGGCTCAAACAGCTAAAGAAATTCGAACCGAGCTTGCCTCAATTCGTGAGCTCTTGATGCAAGTGATGATCGAGTTAGAGCGTCTAAATTCGATTGTTCAGACAGAATCTGCCGAGCCAACTGAAATAGATTTTATGGCGATTGTGGGACTGGGCGCGAGTGGGTTGACTGACGTTTCTGAAAACCATGATCGTTACTTGGGCGAGGCAATAGCGCATGAACATCTTGGTTGATACTGGCGCGTTCTATGCCCTTTCGGATCGCACGGATGCAAACCATGAGAACGCCACATCTTTTTACGCTAATGCGGTGCGAGGAAATTCGCTTGTCACAACCGATTTCGTGTTGCTTGAGGCGTGGTTGCTTATTCGAAACAAGCTGGGCTATTTCGCTGCACAAAATTTTTGGAAATTCATGCGCTCAGGGGCAATTCAAATTGAATATATGACTGCCGCTGATTTGGATCTGGCATGGGAAATTGTATCCATGTATCAGGACCAGCACTTCAGCATCGCGGATGCGACGAGTTTTGCAATCATGGAACGTAAGGGAATTGGGGCTGCGTTCGCGTTTGACCACCATTTTCGAGTATACCGATTTGGCTCAAGGCGCGATATGCGCTTTACTGTACATCCGTGAATGTCCGACCTCTATTACGACCTCGAAACTAAAGAACTCCTCGATTTGACGCTCGAAGACCAAGCGTCCGCGATCCGTTCCCTGCATTTTTCGATTGGCGTGACGTGGTGCGAGTGTCACAAAGAACAAATCTTTTACCGCGCCGATGCGATGAGCGAGCATGTCTTGGCGCACGACCGCATGATTGGTTTCAGTTGCAAGCAGTTTGATAACGCGGTGTTGGCATACAATTATTTTTTGGCGCGCGCCGACATGCCCCCCCCCAAACAAGAAAAACCACGCGCACCGAAAAAAATTGACAAGTTCGAAATTCCGCCATCCGCTGAAGAGTTGAAACGATTGTTTGATGGGCGTACGTTCGATTTGCAAATTGATTTGGAAAATCGCGTCGGCTATCGCCTGGCGCTGAATGCGTTGGCGCAAGGCACCCTGCGCCGCGAAAAACAAGGCACTGCCGCGCTCGCGGTGATTTGGTATCGGCTCGCCGCGCAGTTAAAGCAAAAATACGCGTACGCCTTGCGCGAGGCGAATGATTCCGAAGGGGCGGACCGCGCGCAGGAACTCGGCGCGTATTATCAACAGCGTCTCGAAACATATTGCGCGACCGATGTGCAGCTGGTGCGCCAATTGTTTGAATACGGCGCGCAAAATCGGCGCGTGTTTTATTTGGATTTTGATGACGAACGGCACAACGTCAAAGTGGATTGGCGCTGAGGGCAGGAACGCTGTGTGTGAACCTTTGGGCGCGTTTTTTTAGATTACGCGCGCAATCGGTATAAT
Source organism: Chloroflexota bacterium (assembly GCA_004295045.1). Classification (GTDB taxonomy): domain Bacteria; phylum Chloroflexota; class Anaerolineae; order UBA4142; family SHND01; genus SHND01. Next base: position 211,384 of record SHND01000025.1, read on the forward strand.
AGCGGGTGCTATGTTGATGGAAATGGACGCGCGGCGTGTGACGCTCACCATTTTATTTGTCATCTGGTTGAGCATCCAAACCCTCGTGATTGGCTTGTCGCCGTCATGGGGTTTTGTCCTGCCGCATGAACACATTACGCGCGGCACCTTGAGCACAGCGGCGTGGGAAGAGCATATGCGCGAGCATCTGCTCGGTTCGCGACCGTTGCAGCAGGCGCACTTGGATGTACCGCAGTCAATGGAGGCGGGGACGGTGATCGCTTCCATCCCCGACAGCGCGGGCGCAGTTTCTACGTGGTCAATGTTTGCTGCGCATATGCACGACGCTAACGTGGAAATTCCAAAATTCGACGCGCCGCGTGTGGCATGGACGACGCCCACATTTGTGGCGTTTGAGCTTGCTTTTACTCCGCTCAAACCTCCGCCCAACATCTAATTCCCCTTTAATCTCATTGTTGTAAGACAACGATACCAATTCATTCCACGGAGGAAATTTCGTGAAAAAATTAACCGCGTTTGCAATCAGCGCGCTGCTTTTTGCCGCGCTTGGCTTTGTTGCTTTTGCGCCGCTGGCGCAAGCACATGCTGAACTTAAAGAATGTACCCCAGCCATTGACGGCACGGTCGCAACAGCGCCCGAAAAACTGACCTGTGAAACATCGCAAGCAATGAAGGCGGAAGGTTCATCGCTGCAAGTTTTTGATGCGAATGGAGTGCAAGTTGACAAAGGTGATTCGGCAGTAGACCTCAACGATCCGGAACGCACAATCATTTCTGTTTCACTCGATACCGCGAAAATGAAGGACGGCGTCTACACGGTAAAGTGGACAACCGTCTCCGCCGACGACAGCGATCAAGCAACCGGCGAATTCAATTTCACTGTTGGTCATGCAATGGAAATGCACGGAACGGAAACGCCGGCTGCCGCAGAAACCTCAACTGTCACTCATCCCAACGACGATCCAAGTATTGGCGTCATCACGATTGATGGCAAACAAGTGACGCTCAAAATCGTTTCACCTGCCAATGATGCGACAGTGCCAGCGGGCGATGTCAAGATTGAAGCAGCCGTTGACGGTGTTCAACTTGGAGAAGACTATCATCTCCATTTTTATCTCGGCGATAAACTTTTGGGGATGGCAGAGGGTGCAGAAACATCCTTCACGGCGAAACTGGAACCCGGGGCATACGAAGTGAAAGTTACACTCGGCGACAGCAACCATCAGGACATCAACAATGCATCTGTGCATGTGACCGTCGCGGCAGCAGAGGCGGCGCAAGCGACGGCTACGCCGGCTGCGACGGAAGCTGCACCTGCGGCAACCCCCGCACCCACAGAAACAGCCCCCTCCACTTTGCCTGCGACAGGCGGCGAGGTCGGCTTTGGATTCTATGCGTTACTCGCGGTGCTTGGGTTAGTGATTTTCGGCGCGGGCACGTTTGTGTATGCGCGCAACAAACAGTAAAGCAATCAATGGGGCGGGAGACGAAAATTCTCCCGCCTCACCTTGAGATGAAAAATTGGAGCGATCTTCCGCCGCTGCCGCGCGGCTCCATCCCGCTGGATCACGGCGGCGTCCTAACGGGGCATTGGGAATTTGACCTTGCGCTCGCAATGGTTTTTTTCGCAATTGTCAGTTATTCGTTCCTCTTGCCGGCAGATGCGCCAAAGGGGGTGGGGCGGATTGCGATACAGTCTATCGCGCTTTTGTTTTTTGTCGGCGCGCTGATTTTGGCGGTTGTGGGATTTCGCAATTTATGAGCGACTTATGAAGCAAGCCATTCTTTTCGCGCTACTGTTGTTCGGCGGCATAACCATTTCGAGTTACGCGCAATCGGATGCAGCGATCAAGATTCTCAAACCGGGCGATCGGCGCAATGTCGAGTTGGGCGAAATTCCCGTCACGGTAGAGATAACTGGTGTCACTCTGGACGACGGATACACCTGGCAAATTTTGATTGACGCCGTCCCGCAAGGGTTGGTGCGAAATGCAACACAAACAAAAATTGTCATGCCCGAGCCATCCGGCCCGCATCGGCTCAAGGCGGAATTGTACGATTCGAACGGCAACGCAATTGCGGCGCACGAAATTCTGGTTATCGCCGCGCCCGTTGAAAAGCATGATCCGATTTTTAATCGTGGGTGGTTTGTCCCCGCGATGCTTGGCTTTGCTGCCGTGATCATCGGAATCATCATTTTAGGACTGCGCTTGCGTCCGCGGACCGCAACATGAAAAAATTCTTTATTCTCTTCGCAATTGCTCTCACATTGTTCTCCCTCCCGCGCAGCGCGTTCGCACATGCGACGCCGTTGGCGTGTTTACCGCGCATGGGCATTACGGTTACGCAGCCGCCCGCGCAAGTGATTTGTCAATTCAGCGAACCGTTGAATCCCGCCAAAGCTTCACTGATTGTCACGGACGCGAGTGGTCAGCGCGTAGACAAAAACGACACGCGCTTGTATGAGAATGACGATCATACCCTCGTCGTTTCACTGGATACGACAAAAATGCCGCAAGGCATTTACACGGTGCAATGGCAGGTTCAAGATACGCTGGATGAGGGTGTTACGAGCAGCACGTTCCAATTTGGCGTCAATACAGTTGTGCCGCCCACACCAACGGCAGTTTTGCCGGGAGTGCCAATGACGCCGACACCCATTGCCCCCACGAATAATGCAACGACCGATCTGATTTCACGCTTTTTGATTGGCGCGGCGGTTGTGGTGTTGGCGGCGATGGGCGTTTTATTTTGGCGCATGCGCGCGAGCGGCACAGCAGATTCCGAATGAGAGACTGAAATGAAAGTTTGGTTACGCATCAGTATTGCCTTGTTGTTGGCGCTATTGACTGTTAGCGTCGTTTCTGCCCATGCGAAATTGGTGAAATCTGACCCTGCACCAAGTTCCGTTTTGGGCGCTGCGCCGACGCAAGTGCAATTGTGGTTCGATGAAGCGCTGGACCTGAATTTCAGCGAAGTACAAGTCCTGGATTCCAACAAGCAGCGGATTGATACGGGCGCGCTCCAAGCCGCCCCTGATGATCCCAAGTCAGTCATTGCGCCGCTCAAGCCCGGCGGCGATGGGACGTACAACGTCGTTTGGAAGGTGTTGTCGGCAACGGATGGACACATTACGCGCGGTGTCTTTGCGTATGGCGTTGGAAATACGGCAAACGTGGGCGCGGCGCCGATTGATACCGGCTCTGTCACTTCGCCGAATGAACTTTCGCCGCTGTCAGCAACCTTGCGTTGGTTGAGCTTGCTTTCGCTGCTCGCGCTCGTTGGCGGTTTTATCTTTCGCTTTTTTTTGTTGGAACGTTCATTCGATCATTTAGAAACAGAGAACGAGAATCGTTCCCTCAAGAATGTGCGCAAGCTTGCATTGACGCGCTGGCAGCAATTGATTGCCGTCGCGTTTGTTTTGTTTTTCGTCAGCAACTTCGGAGAGCTTGTGTTGCAGGCGAATCTGGTCGCCGACCAAGTTTCCTTTACCTCCATCGTCGCCGTGCTGTCGAATTCGCGCTATGGCACGTTATGGCTCTTGCGCGTAGGTTTGATTGCCATCTGCGCGGTGTTGGTGATTTTAGAAGTGCGGCGCATACGCGTGCCTTTTTACGATTACGCGTTGGTTGTGTTGGGCAACGTCGCGCTTGTTACGCGCTCGCTGATCAGCCACAGCGCTTCGGCTGGAAATTTTTCGCTGCCCGTTTTTGCTGACTGGCTCCATCTGCTCGGCGCCGCGCTGTGGGTCGGCGGACTGTTTTCGTTCGCGTGGCTCATGCCGTTCGTTTGGCGCACCCTCGATTCCAAGTCGCGCGGCGCGTGGATTGCGTGGATCATTCCACAATTTTCCATCATGGCGTTGGGCGCAACCGTTGTGATTGCGCTGACGGGCATTTACAATTCGGCGCAGCAAATCCCCGCGCTGGACGTACTCACGACGCGCACGCTGCCGACGTTCGACCAACTCACGCAAGGGACGTACAACGATGCGTTGCTCATCAAGGTTGCCTTCTTTGTCGTAATGATCTGTTTTGGCGCGCTCAATCTGTTATTCCTCTCGCCGCGTTTTCGTAAATTCATCACCGAACCGGAAAAGAGTGCGCGCCTTTTTTCGCGCTTTCGCATCACTGTCGGCGCCGAAGTGCTGCTTGGATTCAGCGCGATTTTTCTCGCGGGCATTCTCACGCTGACGCCGCCGCCGCGCTCCGAGCCAACGCAAGAGACTGCGCCGATTGTGCAAGCGCAGCCCGACCAACCCGTATTGCTCGTCGGTTATCCGGCGGAGGATGTCCAAGTCCAACTCGAAATTGGTCCGCAGCCCGCCGCACCAACTGTGTTCAATGCGCGCGTGACCGATCGAAACGGCAACGCGTTACCCGACCTGCAGCGCGTGATCTTTAATTTCAAATACTTGAATGAGGACACGGGCGCGCAAAATATAAATGCCGAAGCGCGCGGAGACAATCAATACGTGGTCGAAGGAAATAATCTGCCGCTCGAAGGCATGTGGCGGATTCAAGTGGTGATACGACGCCAGGGCATGGATGATCAAGCGGTTGCATTTCCGTACTATATCACACCGGCGACAGCCAACGACAAAACGTCTGTCATGACCGCGCAGTTGGAATTGACGCGGGCGCAGGAAAAGATGAATTCTCTCACGACGCTGCGTTCAACGCAAGATTTGAACGATGGCACGAACGGCGTGGCTGTTTCGCTCTACGAATATCAAGCGCCTGACAAAACAAAATTCGAAATCGTCGGACAAGGTCAATCCATTGCCATCGGCGCTGACCAATATATTCAAAACAAAGACGGACAATGGACACAGCGCGCACGCGTCGAAAATTTTGTCTTTCCCAATTTTGAATTTGCGACCACCGCGCAAGGCGTACGCTTGGGTCGCCAAGACAAAGTCGGCACGACGCCCGCGCAAGTTATCTTGTTCGACACGCCGAACACGAGCGGCGACGAATTGATTCATTACGCGTATTGGGTTGCAGATGACGACAAACGCGTGTTGCAATTCCAAATGGTGACCTCCAATCACTATATGGTGCAATCGTATTCGGACTTTGACGATCCGGAGATTGCAATTACTGCGCCGACGAATGTTTTGCCCGCGCCGACCGCAGCCGCGGTGGCAGAAGCAGGAACGAGTCCGCTATCAACAGCCGTACAAGGTTCGCCGCGCCCGCGCGGATTTATCACCGGCGATTTGGAAGGCGATGGCGCGTTGATCATGGTCGTCGTTGGCGTCGTGGTGTTGTTGATCGGCAGCGGCGGAAAACGCGCGCGTAATTCGCGGCTGATTGTTTTGGGAATTGGCGCGGCGTCAGTGCTTTTGGGAATCGGATTGTTCATTGACGCGGTGAACGGGACGATGGCTTCCAACCAGAACGTTCCTGTGAATTCGGAACGCGCGTCCACAGGGCAACAGGTCTATGCACAAAATTGCGCGGTATGCCACGGCGAGAAAGGATTGGGCGATGGACCGGGCGGAACCGCACTGCCGGTAAAACCTTTCGATCTCACGACGCATGTCGTATTGCATGATGAGCAATATTTGTATGCAACGATTTTGAATGGACGCGGATATATGCCCGCCTTTGGAAGTCGTTTGACGCAAGATCAGATTTTGGATGTGATTGCGTATACGCGTTTGCTTGCGCGCAACGCGCAGCAAGGTTCATCCAACGCCACCCCGCGCCCGGGCTTTACTCCGCAGCCGTGAACGGTCACTTGTAAAGTAGAGCCCGCGCCTTTTTGGTTCGACGCTTCGCCCCCAGCTCTACTTGTCAGTCTTATGTTTTTTGCCCTCTTTCGCAAAGCCTACCGCGATGTAACAAAACGACGCGTACGCTCGCTGCTGACGCTTTTGGGAATTTTAATCGGCGTCGGCGGCGTCGTCGCGATTGTTTCGACCGGACAAAACCTCGCGCGCGCGCAGCAAGCCGCGTATGCCAACGCGTCGCAGGCGGATATTACCTTTTGGGTTTGGAACGCGCCTGCGTCGCTGCCACGCGCTTTGAGTGAAATTGAAAACGTGCGCGCCGCCGAATTGCGCGTCGATTTTTTCACGCGCTGTCGCTGGGACAATGGCGCAGGAGATGTGAATTTGCACGGCGTCGCGGATTTTGAAAATATGCGCGTGGATCAGATTTTTCTGCGCGCGGGACGATTTCCGAAAGAGGGCGAAGTTGTCATTGAACAATCCGCACTCGAGACGATGCCGCTCCATTTTGGAAATACTCTCACTTGTCGCGGCAGTAACGGCGAAGCAGACCGAACCTTTACCCTCGTCGGCGCAATTCAAACGCCGAATTACCCGAGCGCGTCGTTGTTGGATTACGCGACGATGTATGCGCCATCGCAGGATGTGATTCGCTTGCTCGGCGCGGTGGGTTCCAATGGACTGCGCGTCAAGGTGAACGACATTGCCGTCGCGAGCGATACGGCGCGCGAAATTTCGCAGCTGCTCGACCGCCGCAACATTCAGCACGGCGCGCCGACGATTCGCGACCCCGAAAATTTTCTCGGCAAACGCGAACTGGATGCCTTGCTCGCAGTCCTCGCAATTTTTTCGATTGTTGGTTTGATTACGAGCGGCTTTTTGGTCGCAAACACCCTCGCCGCGATTGTGACAGAGCAGGTGAGCGAAATCGGCACGCTCAAAGCATTGGGCGGAACTCGCGGGCAGGTGATGTTGGTATTTCTGATGTCCGCGCTCGTGTACGGAATTATCGGAACGAGTTTGGGCTTGCTGGTCGGCGCGTTCGCCAGTTGGCGTTTGATGCTCTTTATCGGATCGCTACTTAATCTTTCGATTGATTTTCAAGTGTCGCCGCTCGGCATCGCCCTCGGTGCACTGGTGGGCATTGGCGTGACGCTGCTTGCGGGAATGATTCCCGCATATTCCGCGACGCGTATTCCCGTCAAACGCGCGCTCGATTCGTACGGTATCACGCCAACATACGGCGCGGGCAGATTGGATCGCGCGCTGCAAAAAATTGTCGCGCTGCCGCCCCTCGCCGCGATGTCGGTGCGCAATCTCGCGCGTCGAAAATCGCGCGCGTTGGTGACGATGCTCGTCATCGGCGTCGCGGTGGCGACCTCCCTCGCCGCGCAAGCGGTGAGCGCGTCGGTGGATACCGCAATTGATGATTTGTTTCGCACCTATCGCGCGGATGCGTGGGTTTGGTTCGGCGAATATGTTGGGGACAACATGCGCGCCGCGTTGACGAGCGTTAAAGGCGTAGAGCGCGCCGAAGCGTGGTCACTGCAAAACGCGTGGGTGTCAACAGACGCGAAACGCGAAACGCGGAGCGAACGCGCGCGGATTTGGGGATTGCCAGCCAATACCGAGTTGTACATTCCGAACTTGCAGCAGGGAAGATGGTACAACGCGGGCGCGAGCGACGAGGCGGTGATTTCTACAGATTTGGTCGAGTCGCTGAATTTGAGATTGGGCGATACGATTCAAGTGGACACAGGAGATGATTTGCGCACATTCCGAATCGTCGGCATCACCATTGACAATTCTGTCTTTCTCGGCAGTGACGTGGCAGGAAAAGTTTTCATCCCCGAAACCGTTGTCGCCAAGATGGAGGGACGCGAAGGTTGGGCAACTTTTTTCGCCGCCGGTTTTTCGCAACATGATGTAGAAGGGGTTGAAGCGCAGCTCGATGCGATTTCACAAAAATTTAGGCGCTACCAAATGGGCAGCGACAGCGCGGTGCGCGAGGTCAAAGGCGCCAAAGAGCAGACGCGCATTCTGACGATTGCGTTGACGGCGATGAGTGTGTTGATTGGCGTCATCGGCGCGCTCGGCGTGGTGAACACAATTACGCTCAATGTTTTGGAACGACGCCGCGAAATCGGCGTGCTGCGTTCCATCGGCGCGAGCGATGCGAATGTGATGCAAGCGTTCCTCACCGAAGGACTTGCGTTTGGCATCGGCGGCTGGCTGATTGGAATCGTGCTCGGTTTTCCGCTCGGTTTGCTTCTCACGCGCGTGATGGAAGTGGTGTTGTTTCATCTGAACTATGTGTTCACGCCGCAAATGGTCTTGATCAGTTTGGGATTCGCTCTGTTCATCACTGTCGGTGCGAGTTTGATTCCCGCGCTCGCCGCCGCGCGGATGAAAGTGAAGGAGGTGCTGAGGTACGAGTAAAGATGAGAGATGAAAGCAGAAAGCGGACTGAACTGAGATATAATTCGAGGCGATGAAAATCGTTTATGACAAAGAAACGGATACGATGACGATCACATTTCGCGATGAGCGAATTCGAGAGTCAGATGAGGTGCGTCCGGGTGTCATTGCAGATTTTGACTATGAAGGCAAAATTGTGCGCTTTGAAATTTTGTCTGCATCCCAAGTGGTGACTTAACCGAAAGAGATCAATTACGAATTGCAGGGCGCGTAAGAAATTTCCTTGGTGCAACGGAACCGATGGCTACATCCAAACGTATTTTGGTAACTCGCAAGCGACAGAGTCCCCCACCTCGTTCTTTTGGGCATTTTCTACGCGTCTTGCGAGCGCATTTGCCTGAATTGCGTGTGCGGTACGGCGTGCAATCGTTGGGTGTGTTTGGATCGTACGTACGCGGCGACCAGCGCCCGCGCAGCGATTTCGATGTGTTGGTCGAAGGTGTTCACGGCAGTTTGCTTGATTTTGTTGGGCTCCAGCAGGAATTGTCAAAACGGCTCGGTGTAAAGGTTGATCTGGTTCCCGAAAAAAACCTCAAGCCTTACATTGGCAAGCGCGTGCGCGCCGAAGTGATTTGGCTGCTAAAGGACGGACAATTGACGAATGTGAGGATTCCACGCCGCAGACTCAACAGCAAAGAGAATGGCAAAATGGCAAAGCCGAAACGCGAGTACCTCGATTTCTTGAATGATATTTTGACGAATATGGAAATGGCGGAAAAGTTTTGTACAGGATTATCTAATGAGCGAGAATTATATGATAATCCAGAGAAGGCGTATGCAACAGCCAAAGCAGTTGAAAACATCGGAGAAGCGGTCAAAAAAGTTCCCGCCGATGTTCGCAAAAAATATCCACAGGTGGAGTGGCAAAAAATCGCAGGAATGCGCGACCGGATCGCGCACGAATATTTTGAAATTAACTATGAGAATCTTTGGGAGGTCGTAACGGAAGATATTCCGCGAGACAAGCCATTTGTGAAGCAAATGGTTGAGCAAGAACGGGAACGGCGACGAGCGCAGGAGGAATCAGAACAAGAGTAAGGTGAATGAGGAGCAGCAACTGCTGCTCCTCACTTTTTCGGTTTCCACTCCCTCCGCAGCGCATCTCGAATCTCGCGATACTCTTTTCCCTCGTCGAACGCTTCTTGAATCGCGGGCGAAAAAACTTTTGCATAAAACGCTTTGCCCATCCGATTCACAATTTCTTTGTCAAAGAGTTTGTCCGTTTGCGGAATGCCTGAAAGGTCGTGCCATTTTTTCTTGCGCTCTTTTTTCTTTTCTTTTTCTTCCCCTTCTTTTTTCTCCCCCGTCGGTTTTTTCAAGCGCCCGAATTTTTGCGCGGCGACCACTTTCGCCAGCCACAAGCCGTAACCTTTGGCTTGCGCGGCGCTTTCACCTTTTTTCACTGCTTCGAGGCGATTGTATTCCGCAAAAACGTCAAAGCGACGAATCGGCGCGTTGGGTTTCAATTCTGCCATAGTTGATAAAGTGGTGAGATCATGCAATCGTGTCAAAGTAACTATCATACGATTGCACTATCGCACTATTGCACTATCGAACAAATTTCGATTCGCGGTTTCTGGCACAAGCACGCGCAGCGCGCGCGGTTTCACGCGAATTTGCACAGGCGTCGTGCCAACCGGTTCCGCGTCCACATGCACAGGCAATTTGTCGCCGCGAATTTCAATCGCGCGCCCGCGATAATGTTCAATATCGGGCTGCTGCTCAAAAAAGCCCGCGCCCAAACGCGCAAAATGCCACGCCGCGTGCAGCGCGTTGTCGCCGTGCAAAAGGGTCACGTCCAAGAGTCCATCGTCAACGCGCGCAGCGGGCGGCAATCGCACCATCGCGCCGTACAACTGCGTGTTACTGGTGAGAGCGAGCAGTACGCGGCGGTAATAGGTGATCCCGTCCACCTTAACCCGCACGCGCCGTCCGCGATATTGCAGCGCTTCGCGTGCGCCGAGCGCGAGAAAAAATAATTTACCAAAGCGGCGTTTCTTGTCGCGGTCGTTTTCGACTTGGCTGATGACTGCCGCGTCCAAACCCGCGCCGCAGCTCAAGAGGAAGGCGCGCGGCCCGAATCCTTCGCCTTTGGCAATGCCGACATCAATCGCGCGTGGCGTCGCCTCTGCTTGCAGTTGCGCCGCGCGCGCCAAGTTGTCGAGCGGCAAGCCCATTTCGAGCGCCCACACATTCGCTGTGCCAAGCGGCAAAACGCCTACTGCCGTTTCTGAATTGAGAACGCCGTTCAACACCTCGTTCAGCGTTCCGTCGCCGCCCATCGCGAAAGCAGCGTCGTAACCTTGTTCGGCTGCTTGGCGCCCTAATCGCGTCGCGTCGCCGCGCGCCTCTGTTTCACGTGCGTTGACCTGCCAGCCCAATTCGCGCAGACAATTCAACGCGGCATCGAGAGCTGCGCGATGCGTGGTCATGCCGGAGCTGGGGTTGTGAATGATAACTGCGCGCATTTGAAGAAATGAAGGGTGAGCGAAGAGTGATGAGCAAGTTACCAAATTGCAAGGCTCATTGCTCGATCCTCGTTACGGCTATCTCCACGACCAGTAGGCAATCACACCATCCCCAATTTTACGCGGCGGATTATTGCCAACTGCATCGGCGATGAACACACTGCCGCGCGAGTCGGTTTCATTGCTCGTGTACACAAGCGATTGGCTATCCGGTGACCAAAAGGTGGAAGAGTTCGCATACTGATCAAAGAATGGAATCATGTCAATGAAACTACCGGTTGGCTCAAATGACGCGATGGTGCGCGACGTCTCCGTCGTGCGATCCCAGACGCGCCAATGCAATTGAATCGGTGTGTCGCCTCCTTGATCCAATTCAGTACGGCGGAAAAATTTTTCGGGTTCCAGCGATGCGATGGACGGCGCCGCGTGGAAATCAAAATTGAATTGATCGTCGCCGAGCGTAAAAGTGAGATAGGCGAGTTTCGTACTATCGGGCGACCAGAAAAAGGCGAGCGCGGGCGCTTTGAAAATAACGCGTTCATTTTCGCCGTTCGCGTCAATTACCGAAACAGGTCCGAGATGCGGCAGCCGCATTCGCGCCTCGGTGAGAATGTACGCCATTTGTTTGCCGTCGGGCGATAGAGCGAACGACGCGCGCCCGGGATACGTGACCAGATTTTTGGTTGTCGTCCCGGCGGCGTCACTCAGGGCAATGGTTTGTGCGGAACCATCTTGCGTGGAATACAAAATCATTCCATTTTGTGCCCACTGCGGCGCTTGAAATTCGCCCGGCGCGGCATCGAGTGAAAGTTTGGTGTTGGGCGCAGCCGAAGCGAGCAGTGCCAAACGCGCCTCTGCATTGTCCGAGCGCGTGCCGCCAACATGCGTGAACATTTGTGAACTATCGGGCGACCACGCCCAATAAAAGGGCGCGCCGGAATCCACCTCTTGATTGGAATCGGGTTGATCGCTGCGCGCGATATTCAGCGCGATATTTTGCGAAGCATTGTTTGCCAAAAAACTGACGACTTGGCTATCGGGCGACCAATACAAATAGAACGGAAAATTTTGCTGCGTCTTGTAAATCGGCGTGAGGTTTTCGCCGGTGGGAGCAATTGTAAAGAGCGCGCCTTCTTTGGGGCTTGAATTTTCAAACGTATAGCCGACGAACGCGAGGCGATGACTGTCCGGCGCCCAAGTAGGATAACTGTAAGCATGTTCGCTGCCGCCGTCTGTAGTTAGCGCCGTCGTCGTACCGCTCACCGGATCGGCAAGATAAATATTGTGATCATTCCCAACAAAGGCGATGCGATTCAACGACGCAGGCGCGCTGAACGCGGCAAGTGGATTTATTCGGTTATTGAAAAAATAATAACCGCCGCCGACGAGCGTAACGCACAGGGTCAAGACGAGACAACTCGCCAACGCACCCAAGAGGACGAGCGCGGATGAACGATGGGTCATACGCAATCCTTTCTGCGGAGCAGAAACGAGAGCAAGGCAGAGACTCTTGCGCGGCGGGCATTGCTTTAGCAGTTACTCTGTTCTCCACTCTCTCGCCTATTATAAATGATTACGTATGCTGTGGCATTGGAGAATCTTTTCCGCGCAAGGCAGGCAGCTATGCGTTGCTTTTTACGTCAAAGCAATCTTCCGCAGCGCGGCGAGGTCGCGTTTTTCATCCCTGCCCGTGCCGTCGGTTGGCGTTTCGAGCAATCCGGGAAGTTCGGCGAGGCGCGGGTCGGTGAGAAAGGAACGAAAGCCGCTTTTGCCCACCGTTCCCTTGCCGATGTGTTCGTGGCGGTCGACGCGCGAACCGAGCGGCGTTTTGCTGTCGTTCAAGTGAACCACCTTGAGCGTTTTGAATCCGACGATCTTGTCGAACGAGTGCATCATCGCCGCGTATTTTTCCGGCGTGGAATAATCGTAACCTGCCGCGACGAGATGGCACGTATCAAAGCACACGGCGAATTTTTTCTTGTCATTCATTCCTTTGCGAATTGCCGCGAGATGCTCAAATTTGTAACCGATGTGATTGCCTTGCCCCGCCGTGTGTTCAATCGTCGTCGCACACTTTATTTTTTTGCGCGCGTAAATTTCATTCAACGCTTCCGCGACGCGCGCGCAGCCATACGCTTCCCCCGCGCCCATGTGCGAACCGGGATGCACGACGAGCCAGCGGATGCCGAGGCGGTCACAACGTTCCAATTCTTCCGCAAACGAATCGCGCGATTTTTCCCACAGCGCTTGATCTCTCGTCGCCAGATTGATGAGATACGACGCGTGCGAAACAACGGGATGAATGTCGCAGTTTTTCAAATTTTGTTTGTAGCGCGCAACCACATCGTCCTTGAGTTCAAACGCTTTCCACTGATTGTTATTCTTGTTGAAAATCTGAATCGCATCGCATTTCAAAGCCACGCCGCGTTCGATGGCTAAATCTACGCCGCCCGCGACGGATATGTGCATGCCGAGACGCATTCGAGTTACTCCTTTGGAAATTTGACCGTGTCCTTGTTGTCAATCAATGCCTAGCCGCATATAATCCAACTACAGAAAGGAATTCCGTATGCGCGAAAATGATTTGACTTTTACCGGTGTAGTGTTAAAGGATGAAAATGCCTTTGCATCGCTGTGTCTGGAACTTGATATAGCATCACAAGGCGAAACGGTGATGGAAGCCAAAAACGCATTAGCAGAAGCGACAGCGTTATACCTCGAAACGGCAATCGAAAATAATCTCTCGTATCTTCGCCCAGTCCCACGCGAGGACGACCCCCGTTATACTTTACCTTCTGAAATCATCGAAACGTTTCCTCTGCGTGTAAATATCAAAGTACGCGCCTATGCCTAAAACTCCCATTCTCAAACCAAAACAAGTTGCCCGCGCTTTAGAACGTGCGGGTTTTATTTTGGATCGTCAAAAAGGAAGCCACGCGCAATACAAAAAAGGAATTCTGCTTGTTACTGTTCCGCTGCACAATGAGGAACTCGCACCCAAAACATTGCGCTCAATCCTGCGCCAAGCCAACATGACCATTGAGGAACTCAAGGCTTTGCTTTAGAGCTGCTTCAATCGCGGGACGCGGAATTTCAGGATAACTCTTGAGCATTTGCTCAATCGAATATCCTTTTCCCAAAAGCGCGAGGACAGTGGAAACCGGCACGCGCGTCCCTTTGAATGTCAATTGCCCATGGCAAATTTCTGGATCCATCACCAAGAATTTGCCAACCTCTTTGCGCCGTATTTGTGTTTTGCCATTCTTGCTCATCGAATAACCCCCAACGCTTTCCCCACCTTCCCAAACATTTCTAACCCCTTGTCCAAATCCTCTTGCGAATGTGCCGCGCTAATCATCACGCGCAGCCGCGCTTTGCCTTGGGGGACCGTCGGATATTTGATTGCCATTGCGAATACGTCATTGTCGAATAATGCGCGTGAAAAATTTTGCGCGAGTTCTGCGTCGCCGAGCATCACAGGCGTTATCGGCGTTTCACTCGCGCCGGTGTCGAAACCGAGCCGCTGCATTTCGGTTTTGAAATAGCGCGCATTGTCCCACAAGCGCTCCACGAGTTTGGTAGATTCTTCCAAAATATCCACCGCGCGCAAACACGCCGCCGCGTCCGCCGCCGTAACCGCGCTGGAAAACAAAAACGGACGCCCGCGCTGGCGCAGCCATTCGACAATTTCGCGTTTGCCCGCCACATAACCGCCGACAACGCCGAACGCTTTTGACATTGTACCAACTTCGACATCCACGCGTCCGTGCATTCCGAAATGGTCAACAATGCCGCGCCCGCCGCGCCCGAGTACGCCTTCGCCGTGCGCGTCATCCACCATCAACATCAAATCGTGCCGTTCCGCTACTTCGACAATTTGGGGCAGGGGCGCGATGTCGCCGTCCATCGAAAAAACGCCGTCGGTGACGATGAGCGCGCGGCGATACGTTCCCGCGCTTTTTGTAATCGCGTCTTCTAACGCTTCTGCGTCGTTGTGCGCGTAACGCGAAATTTTTGCGCCGCTCAAACGCGAACCATCAATGATGCTGGCGTGATTCAATTCATCTGAAAAAATTACGTCCTCTTTGCCAACGAGCGCGGGAAGCACCGCGCCGTTGGAATTGAATCCCGATTGAAATGAAATCGTGGCTTCGACGCCTTTGAAATCCGCGAGGCGTTTTTCCAATTCATTGTGCAGCGAAAGCGTTCCCGCAATCGAACGCACGGCGGCGGGCCCGACGCCGAATTTTTCAATCGCGGCTTGTCCCGCCTCTTTCAAACGCGCATCGTTCGCAAGTCCCAAAT
>SHND01000071.1 GCA_004295045.1 Chloroflexota bacterium
AATCTTCAGTGATCCGAACCTTGACACCAAGTACAGAATCCACTTCAAAGTAGATTTTCCCACGCGGTGGCTTGGTTGACATGTTTGCAAGTATAAGTCATCCACTTTGCGTGTCAACTCAAATTCGTCAAATCCAAGTTCCGTTCTGCGCGTTTTGAGACTGCTTGACATCTCGCGTATAATATCGCCTTGGATTGGTTGCGGACATATTTTTGTCCGCGATTCTTTTGTCAGGAGTAACGACTATCAAGTGGCAAATTTTGCGGCATAACGGCGTGGCATTTCCTCCCGATTATGAACCGCGTGGACTGAAAATAAAAATAAACGGACGCGTCGTCCAACTGGAACCGTTGCAAGAAGAAATGTTGATGGCATGGGCGAAAAAAATCGGCACGCCCTATGTGGACGATTCCGTTTTTCAAGAAAACTTTTTGCTCTCCTTGCGCGAACAATGGGCTGAACTGTTTGCCGATGTAAAAATTAGCGACATTGACTTTTCGGAAATGTTTGAAATCGCGCAAAGTGAAAAGTTGGCGAATCTGCCGGAAGAGGAACGCAAAGAACTCTCCGCCCAGCGAAAAATTCAACGCGAAGAACTAAAAGCAAAATTCGGACATGCGCGCGTAGATGACAATGAGGTCGAAATTGGCGCGTATCTCATCGAGCCGCCGGGAATTTTTATGGGACGCGGCGAACATCCCTTGCGCGGGCGTTGGAAACCGCGCGTCTTTTCGTACCAAGTCACACTCAATTTGGATGAAGACGCGGAAATCCCGTACGCGCCGCACGGCGAATGGGCGGGCGTTGTCAGTGAACATGATTCGTTATGGGTGGCGCGCTGGCTGGAAACGCTTACCGACAAGGTGAAATATGTGTGGCTCGCGGAGACTTCGCCGCTGCGTCAAGAACGCGAACAAGCCAAGTATGATAAGGCAACTACTCTAAAAGGTAAGATTGACGCAGTGCTGACCGCGATTGGCAGGTCAATGAACAGTAAGGATGCACAGGAACGCCAGCTCGCAACAGTTGCCTATCTCATTTATCGCCTTGCAATGCGCGTCGGCGACGAAAAGGATGAAGACGAAGCGGATACTGTTGGAGCGTCCACCTTGCGTGTCGAACATGTTACCGTGAGCGATGGAAAAATTGATTTTGATTTTCTTGGCAAAGATAGCGTGCGTTGGGAAAGGACGTTATTGGTACAAGACAATAATGATCGCGCGCTTGCCAAGAATTTGACCGCATTTATGGAGAGGAAATCGCGTGATGCACAGTTTTTCCCCGACGTTACATCACAGCATGTGAACAAATTCTTGAAGAGTCTCAAGAATTCTAGAGGCAAGGTGATAATGAAAGATTTGTCCGCGAAAGTCTTTCGCACATATCTTGCAACGAATGAAGTGACGGGCTATTTGAAGAAGGGCGAGCAGGAAATTAAAGACAAATATGATGCAGAGCATTATGCCAAAATGGCAAATCTGCAAGCTGCGATAAAGTGCAACCATAAACGCACGCCACCAAAAACATGGGATAATACCAGAAAAAAACTCGAAGATAGGGTTGCCATGCTAAGCGGGAAAGTGCCAGAATTCCCGAATCACGGCGAAAAAAAGGAAGAGCTTCGCAAAGCCAAGACAATAGCGGCAGAAACCATCAAGACTACAAAGAACAAGCTCAAGCGCCTAAAGGCAGATAATGGGTCTGTTGATGCAAAAGAGATCGAGACTGCGAAGAAAACGGTCAAAGAGGCTGAAAAAAAATCCGAGCGAATCAGTAAGGAACTCGAAAAGCTTGAGCGTGCTATCACAAGTTACAAGAGCGCAAAATACAAAGCCGAGCGTTTTCGTGAGACCAAAGATTATGCACTTGGCACGTCCCTAAAAAACTATATTGACCCCAGAGCTTATAGTGAGTGGGATAGGAAGTGGAAGAAGGTTGGGTTTGACTGGAGGACACTCTATACCGGTTCACTGCGAAAGAAATTTACATGGGCGATGCAAGATAAGGATGCAGAAACACAACGAGATCAGGAAGAGGTTTAATCATGGCGTGGGAGCTCCCACGCCATTTTCGATTTTCGAGCATTGAAGCATCTATCAGGAAATGGTAAAATGAAACTGTACTTTCCATTTGAAGGAGTCTGCTCACAATGAACCAGAAAGAAGTTGATGCTGGCTTTGACCTCATCCTTGATGAACTTAAAAAGGTTGTTGTTGAGTTAACGAAGGAAGGCGAGACAGCTTGGCAAAGCGGTGACTATGATAATGCAAAGGAGTTGGCAGAGAAAGGTACGCAACTTGCTGAGTTTCAGGAAAAGATAAAAAACCTGCGAAAAGAGTGGATGAGTATTTTTGCTGAAACCAGTCTCAGAAGATCAAGAAGGCGTACCACAAAGAACAAGCCCTTTAAGCGCCTTGCACGTGGTCGGCAAACTTCAAGAGATGAATTTATTGTCCCGATTCTCAAAGTGCTTGAAGATTCAGGCGGTTCGGATTCTGTCAAAAATGTTTTAGAAAAAGTAGAAGCATTGCTGGATGGGAAAATGAATTCCTATGATCGCCAAAATCTTGCTGCTTATCCTCATCCCCCGCGTTGGCGCAATAACGTACAATGGGCTCGAAATAACATGGTGAGCGATGGGTTACTGGCAAAAGACTCTCCACGCGGAATTTGGGAGATTACTGAGAAAGGGCGAAAATTGCTAAAAAAGGAAAAATGATGGTGCAAGACGACGAAAGTTTGAACGCAACGGACGATGGCGACGACGATTAACGCGATGAAAATGGATGGCGCAAGCCATCCATTTTTGTTGCGCGCCACAAGGCAAAAAACGCGCGTAAATTGCGGTAAATCCGCACATAGGCGACGCGGCGCGCGTCCGGCGGTGTTTCACTATTCGCAATTCACATTGACTATGCGTATTGAAACCGCGCGCGGGTGATGGTAAAATGCGCGTCAAGCACACGCGCGCGCGCTTTGCCACAAACATCTTTTGCGCGTTGTGATTGTTGAAGGATTGAGGTTGAAGACTGTTGCGTCGGGAGAGTACAGCTTGAGTTGTTTACCTATCAATGTGCATGGCGCGGATGGCGCGCCTGCACGCGCAATTTTGTTTATTTGTCGGCGCACACATTCCCTTGGGCGTAGCGACGCTGACAATGTCCGGCACGAATTTGTTTGAGGTGAGGAGGAGAAATGAAATCTATGCATTTGCGTTTTGGATTGGCTGCCATTATTTGCGGCATTATCGCCGCGGCGCTGCTGCTTGCCGTTCCACCCACGACGAACGCGGCAGCAATTGATCATCAAACTGTCCAATCCGCTCAACCACAGCAAGGCGCATTTTGTACGGTGACTGTGCAGCGCGGCGAAGCGCTTTACATGATCGCGGCGCGTTTTCGTACAACCACCGCGTATCTTGCCGCGCTCAACAATCTTTTCAATCCAAATTACATTTATGCAGGCATGGTGTTAAAAGTTCCGTGCGCGCCGCAGCCGTGGCCGCAACCACAACCACAGCCCCAGCCGCATCCACAGCCGCAGCCCGGTCCCGGAATTTGCACGTACTATATCGTGCAGCGCGGTGATTGGTTGAAAACGATCGCTTGGCGCTTTGGCGTATCGTGGCAAGCGATCGCGCAGGCGAATGGTTTGCACAATGCAAATTACATTTATGCGGGACAGCGGCTCGCCATTCCGTGCGCGCAGCCGATTCCTCCGGTTTGCCCCGGTTGCCCGCCGTGCCAAGGTTGCCCGCCACCCGTCCCGCCACCACAGCCGCCAGTGTGCCCGGGCTGTCCGCCGTGCCAAGGTTGTCCGCCGCCTGTTTATCCGACGCAGCCACCACCACCGACTGCGATCCCGGTTTACGCGAATGTGGAGATACGCGACGACTTTTTCGTTCCGCCGGTCATTACGGTTCGTCAATACCAATTCGTGCAGTGGACTAACAGAGGAAACAGACCTCACACGGTCACACAGGGACTTTGTCCTGGCGGACAATGCGCACCCACGCCGGGTGGATTCAATTCCGGCGTGCTAAACCCGGGCGCTACGTTCGGGCATCAATTTACGCAGCTAGGTACCTTTGCGTACTTTGATGCGGCAAGCGGAGTTGGCGGGACCGTAGCCGTAGTTCCGTAAGTTTCAGCGCAGTGATGTGAAGCGATAGAGACGCCATCGCTTCACATCCCCTTTTTTCATGAGCAGCCCCAGCGCCCCTCGTCGTTTCCCCATTCGCGGCTCGACGTTACTCGTAATCGTATTCCTTCTGGTAACAGTTCTGCCCGCGTTCATCGCGTTCGTGTTGACGCCGCAGGACGCTCTTGTCGTAACGAATGTGCAAGGGTGGAATGGCTGCGCGTATACGGTGCGGTACGGCGATAATCTATTTCGCATTGGTGTGCGCTACGGCGTGACGTATCAATATCTCGCGCAAATCAACGGCATCTACAATCCGAATTATGTGTACGCCGGACAATTGATCAGCGTACCGTGCCGACCCGTTGCGTACGAAAATTATCGTCCCGCCCCCAAAGTGCCTCCTCAACCCTGGCCCTGTCCGTGGTCGGGTGCATCTACGTGGTCGTGGTGCCAGCCGCCTGAACCTCCTCCCAACTGCGGACCGACGATTCAATATTCTGTCCTTGCCGGCGATAACTTGTTTCGCATCGCCGTCAACCACGGGTCCACCATTCCATGGGTTCGCAACCAAAACAATCTGTGGGGGCAGGTCCTTCGTCCCGGCATGATACTTGAGGTGCCGTGCCAGGGCTTTGTGACGTACGGACCGAACGTCTGGACGCGCACGCCGACACCGGGCGGTAACGGAATCGTTACCGCGACGCCCGTGCCGACGGTGATTCCAAACGACAACATTCGTATGCGGAATGGACAATTCCGACCCGGACAAAAGAGCGTCGTCGTTGGCACGACAGTAACGTGGGAGAATACCGAAGGTGAGAACGGTCCGGCTTATATCATTCAAAGTTCGCCCAACGTGCCGGCGGACCAACAATTTGTGTCCCCGCCAGTCCCGCCCGGACAGACCTTTAGCCACACCTTTAGTCAGCCGGGCATCTATCAATACTTTTCGCCCTCGTTCCCCGAAACGATGACTGGTACGATTACGGTGAATCAATAAGCGAAGAAGAAATACGAGCCGGGCGCTTGCAAGCGCCCGGCTCGTTCTTTTTGACGCGGCGCGTATTCTTTTTTATACTCGCGCGAAATAGATGCAGGAGTTGTATATGGCGTTTAAAGTTGGCGACCGTGTCCGTTTCAAAAATTTAGGAAAATTTAAACGGCGTCCGTTGTTTCCACCGCCTGCGGTTGGCACGCCGCATTCGTACGAAGGCGAATTGGGAACGGTAGTGTACATTCCCGACGCGGAACGCATCGCCGTGCGTCCCGACGGTAAAGAACACGCGCACGGCGCGCAAGCGGGCTGGGTCTTTCGCCCTGAAGAATTGGAGGTGGTGAATGAATAATATTCGCCGCTTTACAAATGGTATAGAGGGATGGTATGCGTATTAGGTGAACTACTTGCCAAGAAATCACAAGTTATTTCGTGAACGTGTTTGCCGACTCGGTGGGCTGTAATTCTGCTTCCATCTTGTACAAATAATCAGGCGCAATGTCTGCGCGATTGGGCCAGGTAACGGTCCGCGAATCGGGGTCAAGATATGCCAGCGCGAAATACGCAGGGTCTCGCAACGGCTCGAAAATTGGACCGTATAATTCGTGTCGCAAGTTCACGCGTTTTCTAACACCGTTATCGAATTCGAGTTCGAGTGAATGAGGTCCCACCACTTGAACATGGGTTATGTGAATAATCATCTCGTTGCTTTCAGATTAATCTAACGGCGCAATATCTAGCAAGGGCAATCCCGCGCGCGCCAATTCCCAGTTAGCGCGCAGTTCACCTTGATGAATTGCTGCCCATTCAAATACCAAAGCGCGTGTCGGACGCTTCAATTCGCCTTCCAAAATTAAAATTGGGTCAATGCCCACTTCTGCTTCTTCAGCGCCGCGTTCCGCATGAAAATGTGCCGGTGGATGCTCACGATAATACATTTGAATCTTGATTCCGCGAAAGGTGGAAATTGTTGGCACGCGAAAAGTATAAAGGAGGCGGAAACCCATGTCAAACAACCATTTAGGAATTGCCCAATGACGGAAACGATAGCTATTCTCGATTTCGGTTCGCAATACACGATGCTCATTGCGCGCCGCGTGCGCGAGCAAAACGTGTATTGCGAAATTTTTTCGCCGCGCGTCACGCGCGAGGAACTCGCGCGCTTGAATCTCGCGGGCGTGATTTTTTCCGGCGGTCCGTCCAGCGTGTACGATGACGGCGCGCCGCGCGCACCGGAATTTATTTTCGATTTGAACGTTCCGATTTTGGGAATTTGTTACGGAATGCAACTACTCGCGTATCAACTCGGCGGACGCGTCGAACGCGCGGCGCACCGCGAATTTGGGCCCGCGCAAATCCGCGTCACCAATCCTGTATCCCTATTCACCGATTTACCTGTCTCCCAAAACGTCTGGATGAGTCACGGCGACAATGTTTTGGAACTACCGCCCGGTTTTGAAAAAATCGCGGAATCGGACCACTGCAATTTCGCGGCGGCATTCAATCCGGCGCGAAGAATGTACGCGCTGCAATTTCACCCCGAAGTCGCGCACACGCCGTACGGGAAAAATATCCTGCGCTATTTTTTGTTTGACATTTGTAACTGCGCTGGTGATTGGACGCCGCACGCGTTCATCGAAAGCAGCGTGGAGCAAATTCGCGCGCGCGTCGGCAGTGAACGCGTGTTGTGCGCGTTGAGCGGCGGCGTGGACTCGATGGTCACAGCAACGTTGATTGAACGCGCGATTGGAAATCAGTTGACGTGCGTTTTCATTGACCACGGCCTCTTGCGCCAAAACGAAGCCGCCGAAGTCGCGTCGCTCGCCGCACAAATCGGCATCGAACTCGTCGCGGTGGATGCGCGCGATTATTTTTTAGAAAAATTACGCGGCGTCATTGACCCCGAACAAAAGCGTAAAATTATCGGCGCGGCGTTCGTTGAAAAATTCGACGAGACCGCGAAAAATCTCGGCGAACATAAATTTCTCGCGCAAGGCACTTTGTATCCCGACGTGATAGAGTCTGCCGCGCCACTCGACACCGCGCAAGGGCGCACGCACAACACGGCTGTAACTATCAAAACGCATCACAACGTCGGCGGCTTGCCTACGACGCTGCCGTTTCAACTGCTCGAACCATTGCGTCATTTGTTCAAAGATGAGGTGCGCGCGGTGGGTGAGGAATTGGGCTTGCCGAAAAATGTCGTGTGGCGGCAACCATTTCCCGGACCCGGACTCGCCGTCCGCATCATCGGCGACATTACGCGCGAACGTTTAGAAACACTGCGCGCGGCGGACGCGATTGTGCGCGAAGAAATTGGTAACGCGGATTTAGAACCAATGCCGTGGCAATATTTCGCGGTGTTGACGCCAATTCAAACCGTCGGCGTGATGGGCGATGAGCGCACCTACGAAAATGTGCTGGCGATTCGCGCAGTGACAAGCGATGACGGCATGACGGCGGACTGGGCGCGTTTGCCGCATGACCTTTTGGCAAAAATGAGTTCCCGGATTGTGAATCAAGTGCGCGGCGTGAATCGCGTGGTGTACGACATCACCAGCAAACCGCCGGGGACGATAGAGTGGGAATAGGTTCGGTGTATTGACCACGCATGATTTGGCGTGCTAAAATCGCTGTTATCCGAATTTGGCTTGGTTAGGTTGATTGACTTATGCCTCCGAACGAACACACAACGCGCAAAGCATTGATTGATAAAGAATTGCAAGCCGCGGGATGGAAACCCATTGTGCGCTATCACGATGGCGCAACTTTTCAAACTGCTGCAGTCGAAGAATATCCAACTGCAAACGGTCCGGTGGACTATGCGCTGTGGGCAGACGGCGTCCCTATTGCTCTGGTCGAGGCGAAAAGACTGGGCGTGGGTCCTCAAAATGTTTTGCAGCAGGCGCAGCGCTATGCGCGCGGCTTGAACGATTCCCCATTCAACTTTAGGGGCTTGCGCGTCCCCTTTATCTATTCCACGAACGGCACAAAATTTTTCTTTCAGGATTTGCGGGAGCGCAATAGCTATTCGCGCGAGGTTGCGGCGTTTCACACGCCTGCGGCGCTGCGTGA
Source organism: Chloroflexota bacterium (assembly GCA_004295045.1). Taxonomy (GTDB): domain Bacteria; phylum Chloroflexota; class Anaerolineae; order UBA4142; family SHND01; genus SHND01. The sequence continues at coordinate 8,213 of SHND01000071.1, forward strand.
GATGCTTGCGCGCGACACAAGCTCGGCAGCGCATTGGCTGCGCGAAACGCCGAACGATATTGCAAATCTGCGTCCGTACCAACGCCAAGCAATTCAAAAAGTTGAAGAATCAATTCTGGCAGGCAAGCGCAAGATGCTTGTCGCGATGGCAACCGGGACGGGCAAGACTTTTACAACCATCTCTTTGATTTATCGGTTGATGAAAGCGGGCTTGGCAAAGCGCGTACTTTTTCTTGTGGACCGCCGAGCGCTGGCGGCGCAAGCGGTGACGGAAATGAACACGTTCGATGCGGAACCCGGACTCAAGTTCAGTCAAACGTATGAAACGTATAGTCAGCGCTTTCGACGCCAAGACCTCGAGGAACAAGAACATTTTGACCCAAAAGTTTTGCCGACAGAATACTTGACGAATCCGCAAGCGGGTCACGCGTTCGTCTATGTCTGCACCATCCAACGCATGCGTATCAATCTTTTCGGCAGACCTGAAGCGTGGGGTGGCGACGATGTGGAGGATGAGGACGATGCCAGCAAGTTGGACATTCCGATTCACGCGTTCGACTTGATTATCGCGGATGAATGTCATCGCGGCTATACGTCAAGCGAAGAGAGCAAGTGGCGTGAAGTTCTCGACCATTTTGACAGCATCCGCGTTGGGTTGACGGCAACGCCCGCCGCGCACACGACGGCGTATTTCAAAGAGATTGTTTTCCGTTACGAGTATGAACGGGCGGTGCGCGAAGGTTACTTGGTGGATTATGACCCTGTCCGGATTCAATCCAAAATCAAGCAAGAGGGCGTCTTTCTCAACCCCGGTGAGGAAGTTGGATTGAAGGATCGGCAAACGGGGCAACTCCGCTTTGATTTTCTGGAAGACCAGCGCGAACTCTCCGCCGGAACGAACGAACAAGATTGGACTGCGCCGGACACCAACAAGCAAATCGTCAAGGCGTTTGCTGAATACGCGCGCGAACAGGAACAAACGCTGGGACATTTTCCCAAGACATTGTTCTTTGCGTGCAATGATTTACCGCACACTTCACACGCCGACCAACTCGTCGAACTGCTGCGCCAAGAATTTGGTCAGGGCGATGAATTTGTCAAAAAGATTACCGGCAGCCCATCGGTTGACCGTCCCCTCCAACGGCTGCGCGAATTTCGGAATCGCCCCGAAACGAACATCGCCGTGACGGTGGACTTGCTTTCGACGGGGGTTGATATTCCCGCGTTGGAAAATATCGTGCTGCTGCGTCCGATTAAATCGCGCATTTTGTTCGAGCAGATTCTCGGACGCGGCACGCGCAAATGCGACGCAATCAACAAAACTCATTTCACCGTCTTTGATGCGGCGGGGGTATTGGAATATTTTCAAAACGCCAGCGCGTTCACCGATGCGCCGCCCGACAAGCCAACGCGCAAAACCAAAGAAATCATTGACGACATTGATAACAATCGCGACCGCGCATACAGCACGCGCGTGCTCGTGCGCCGCTTGCAGCGCATAGCCAAGAACATTTCGGCGCAGGGGCGCAATATGTTCATGCAATTCACCGGGACCGAAGATATTGTGGCATGGGCGCGCGATTTGCCGAGCGCGCTGGATGACAACTGGGGCTATACGATAAATGTTCTGCGTAACCCGGGCTTTCAAGAGTTGCTTGACAAGTATCCGCGTGAACGCGACCCGTTCATCGTTGCGGAATCGGCAATGGATACGGTGAGCATGGAACTGGGCTTTAAAACCGCCGACGGACGCACCCTCAAACCAAAGGATTACATCGCGGAATTTGAAACGTTTGTGCGTGAGAATCCTCAACATATCGAAGCGATTCGCATCTTGTTGGAGCGTCCCGCCGATTGGAATACCGACGCGCTGGGCGAGTTGCGAACCAAATTGGCAACCCGTCCCGAACAATTCACCGAGGCGCGTTTGCGCGTGGCATATCAGCACGCGCTTGCGGATATTATTTCGATGGTGCATCACGCGGCGCGGCGCGAACCGCTGCTTACGGCAGAGGAGCGTGTGAATCAAGCGCTGAGACGCGTGCGCGCGCAAAATCAGTTCACGCCGCAGCAAGAGAAATGGCTCGAGTTGATTCATAAACATTTGATAGAGAATCTTTCCATCGGACAAGAAGATTTCAATCTCATCGTGATTCAAAATGCGGGCGGCACGTGGTCGCGGGTGAATCGTGATTTCGGCGGCAAGTTGCCCGAGGTAATTCGGCAAATCAATGAAGCGGTCGCGGCGGTGTAGGGGCAATCCCGTGTAGGGGCAATCCCGCGTAGGGACAACCCCGTGTAGGGACAATCCCATGTAGGGGCAATCCCGTGTAGGGGCAATCCTATGTGGTTGCCCCCATGCGGAAATTGAAATATGTCATACGACCCGTTCAAACATCATCGGCGTTCCATTCGATTAAAGGATTATGATTATTCGCAGGCAGGCGCATATTTCGTTACGATGTGCGCGCAGAACCGTGAATGTCTGTTTGGCAAAATCACAAACGGTGAAATGCAATTGAATGACGCGGGCGCGATGCTTGTGCGTTGGTGGAACGAATTATCAAATAAATTTCCGACGTTTGAACCCGACGCGTCTGTTGTAATGCCAAATCATATTCATTGCATTGTTGTCATTACGGAGGGCGACGATAATGACGGGCAACCACAGAGGAAGGACGGGCAACCACATAGGGTTGCCCCAACCTTGGGCGATATTATCGAATGGTTCAAAACGATGGCGACAAATGAATATATTCGCGGGGTCAAACAATTGGGATGGAAACCGTTCGACAAGCGGGTCTTTCAACGCAATTATTATGAACATATCATTCGCAACGAACGCGAATTGAACGCGATTCGCAATTACATCCAAAACAATCCCGCGAAATGGGCGGCGGATATGGACAATCGGAACAACGTCCGCCGATTACCACCGCCGAAAATGATGGATGATTATTTGAGGGATGTGGGGGGTGTGTAGGGGCGACCCTGCGTGGTTGCCCATCGCGGGGCGACCCCATCGCGGGGCGACCCCATCGCGGGGCGACCCCATCGCGGGGCGACCCCATCGCGGGGCGACCCCATCGCGGGGCGACCCCATCGCGGGGCGACCCCATCGCAGGACGACCACATCGCGGGGCGACCACATAGACCCCCATCGCAGGGTGACCCCATCGCGGGGCGACCACATAGAGTCGCCCCCACGGGGAAATAATCATGACTGATGTTGTTTCTAAACTCTGGGGCTTTTGCAATACGCTGCGGCACGATGGCATCAATTATGGCGATTACATCGAGCAGTTGACGTATTTGTTGTTCCTGAAACTCGCGGACGAACGGGGCGTGGATGTTCCCGCGCAATACGATTGGTCCTCGCTGCGCGCGAAATCGGGCACGGAATTGCTCGACCATTACCTCGCGGTGTTGCAGCAACTCGGCAAGCAGCAAGGCATTCTCGGCGATATTTTCGCGGGCGCGCTCTCGAAATTCCGCGAGCCGGTGAATTTGAAAAAACTTATCAATCTGATTGACGAAACGGAATGGGCGGCGCTCGACGTGGATTTAAAAGGACAGGCATACGAAGGGCTGCTGCAAAAATACGCGGCGGAGCAAAAAGGCGCGGGGCAGTATTTTACGCCGCGCGAAGCGATTCGCGCGATTGTGCGCTGCGTCAAGCCCGACCTTCGCGAGCGCGCCGATTACACGATTCACGACCCGGCGTGCGGCACGGGCGGCTTTCTCATCGGCGCGGCGGAATGGCTGCTCAAAGCGTCGGGCGGCAGATTAACGCGCCAAGACCAGCTGCGCTTGCAAACGCGCGTCTATTCGGGCGGCGAACTTGTGCTGGAAACGCGCCGCCTCGCGCTGATGAATTTGTATTTGCATAACATCGAGGCGCAAATTCATTTTGGTGATTCGATTGCCGAGGGCGCGGCGGCGCAATACAATTGCGTCCTGACCAATCCGCCGTTCGGCACCAAAGGCGCGGGCGAAATTCCGAATCGCGGCGATTTCACCGTCGCCACCTCGAACAAGCAATTGAATTTCATTCAGCACGTTTTGACCATTCTCAAGCCGGGCGGACGCGCGGCGATGGTTTTGCCCGACAATGTTTTGTTCGAGGAACACGCGGGGCGCGATGTGCGGCAAATTTTGTTAAAGGACTGCGACCTGCACACGATTTTGCGTTTGCCGATTGGGACGTTCACGCCGTACTCGGCGGGCGTCAAGGCGAACGTCCTCTTTTTTCGCAAAGGTGTGCCGACCGAGAAGGTGTGGATTTACGATTTGCGGACGAACGTCGAAAAGGTGACCAAGCGGCATCCGCTCGACGAAAATTATTTTGCCGATTTTGAAAAATGCTATAACGCGAAAACGCGTGGCGAATCCGAACGCTTTCACTGTTTCACGCGCGAACAGATTGCCGCGCGCGACGACAATCTCGATATTTTTTGGCTCAAGGACGATTCGCTGGACGATGCGGACAATTTGCCCGAGCCGGAAGATTTGGTGAGCGAAGCGGTGACGCAGTTGGAGACCGCGCTCAATGCGTTGAACGAACTCGCCGCGCAGTTGGGGAATGGCTCTACCTCTCCTCTACACCCCTCTCCTATCAGGAGAGGGGAAGGGGGTGAGGTTTGACCGCGCCGTTCGATTTGCCCGATGGGTGGACATCTCCACCATTGGCTGATGTTTGCAAAATTGAACGAGGTATCACATTTCCTGCGATTGCGAAAAGCGCTGCTGCGGGAAAAGGTAAAATTGCTTGTCTCCGCACAACAAACGTTCAGGCGATAGTTGATTGGGACGATTTGATTTATGTCTCCGATGGGTACGTCAAAAACGAAACCAAGATACTTCGGGCAAACGATATTTTGATTTCGATGGCGAATAGTCTGGAGTTGGTGGGCAAGGTTGCATTTGTTGACCACCTACCAATGAAAAGCACTTTCGGCGGATTCATTTCATCAATTAGAGCATTCGACAAAGTTATTCCCAGATTTCTGTTTTATTTTCTTCGTACTAATTCCGCTCAAGGAAAAATGCGTGATACCGCAAGTCGGTCCGTGAACATTGCGAATTTGTCACTTGGGCAAATTTATCAAATACCCATTCCCCTCCCACCCCTCCCCGAACAACAACGCATCGTCGCGCGCATCGAAACGCTGTTCGCGGAAAGCCGCACCGCACGTGACGCGCTGGAACGTGTGTCCGCGTTGCTCAAACGTTTTCGTCAATCTGTCCTCGCGTCTGCGTTTCGCGGCGAGTTGACCGAACGCGAGCCACAGATTTCCAAAGTCTTGGAGACTTTGGAAATCTCGGCGTCGGCACGCGTCTCGAATGGAGATTTGCCAGAAGTGCCAGAGGGGTGGGCGTGGACGACAACGGAAACGCTTGCAGCAAATGAGCCATATTCCTTTTCCGATGGACCATTTGGCTCGAATCTCAAGACCGCTGATTACACATCAAGCGGCGTGCGTGTGATTCGACTACAAAATATTGGCGTTGGCGAATTCAAAAACGACGCTAAAGCATTTGTCTCGCGAGAGAAATACGAATTGTTACGCAAGCACGAAGCGAAAGCAGGCGACGTAATCATTGCGGCATTGGCTGAACCTGTTGGGCGTGCGTGTCTTGTGCCTGAAGGAATTGGCACGGCCATTGTCAAAGCGGATTGCATACGTCTGCGCGTTAATAATAACTTGGCTGACAGCAAATTCGTGATGCTTGCGTTAAATACTCAGGAACATTTCAAACGAGCAGAAGAAGCAGCTCACGGTGTTGGAAGGTTACGAGCAAATTTCAGCGACATCAAAGCGTTTGGTGTCCCCCTCGCGCCCCTCCCCGAACAACGCCGCATCGTCGCGCGCATCGAAGCGCTGTTCGCGCAGGCAGACGCCATCGAGCGCGCCGTCGCCATCGCGCAACAACGCGCGGATAAGCTTGACCAAGCCATTCTCGCGCGCGCGTTTCGCGGCGAGTTGTGAAAACGAAACGCGTCCAGTAGTTTTTATCGGATAAACAGCACACAGCTTGAAATAAAACGTCTCACTCAAATTTCGAGTGAGACGTTTTCATTTCGTCGCGAACGGGTCTTGCAACAATCCCGGCGGCGCGTTCACGGGCGCGGTCAGCGTCAGCAAAAATGCTTCGAGTTGTTTCAACTCTTGTTCGCTCAAATTCAGCGGTTTCAATTCCGTTGTGCCAATCGTCGCGGCGGGCGCGCGATTATAATGGTCGAGGATTTCGCTCAAGGTGGTGTACCACGCGTTGTGCATGAAGGGCGCGACGTATTGCGTTTTACGCAGTGACGGCGTTTTGAACGCGCCGGTGATTTCGCCCCCGCGCGCTTGCATGTAGCGCAGTTGCGGACAATCGCGTTCGGCGTCGTCGCTGAATTCGCTCCAACATTTGAATTCATCCTCAAAATTGCCGATGGCGCCTTCTGCGCGCCCGAGGTCGTGTTCCGTTTCCGCGTGCTGCGGAATTCCCGTGTTGTGAAATTCATCGTCGGTGAACAAGGGCGTGTTGTGACACTGCACACAGTTTGCCTTGCCGACAAATAATTTCAAACCCGCGCGTTCATCGGCGGAAAAAATTTCGTTGGTGCGTTTGGAATCGTTTCGCGTCACCGCGTCAACATATTCGTCAAAGCGCGACGCGCCGGGCAAAATTTTTCTCTCGTACGCGGCGATGGCTTTGCCGATGTTGGCGAACACGCGCGAGATATTTTCTTGATCGCTGCGCGGCATTTGGTCCCACGCGGCGCGCACCGTTTCATCGCCGATGGGACTCGCGTGCGCGGGAACGTTGGATTTCGGAGAATCCAGCAAATCTGGTAATGCGCCGAACAACGCTTCATATTCGGCGCGATAATTTTCGGAAATCAAACGCGCGTACTGCGCGCGGTCGCCGCCATGTTCATTCGTGCTTTCCAGCGGCGACAATGCTTGACTCCACAAACTATCGCGGCGTCCATCCCAAAAGAACCATTCAAAATACGCGCTGCCGACGATGCTTTGCGTGCGCCGCCGCGTGTCCGCCATGCCGCGCCCATGCGCGCGCGCGTCTTGAAAATTCAAATCGGGCATGTGACACGACGCGCACGAAACAGCGCCATCTTTGCTAAAGCGCGCGTCGAAATAGAGTTGTTGTCCCAACGCCACCGCGCGCGGGTCATCGGCGACGCGATTGGATTTGTCGGGGGCAAGTGGGGGCAAACTGGAGAGAGACAAGGACTGGAGCGTTTTGATTTCGGCGGGCGTCCATTCCGCCGCGCGCGCGAACCAAGAAAATATTCCGATGGCGCTTGAAAACAGGATTAGTCCGAGGAGCAAATAAATTTTTTGGCGCGACATAAAGTCTCAGTAGATAAAGGGAATCAGTTTCTTGACGCGCGTTTGGTACGCCGCATAGTCCGGATATTTTTCCACCAGCCACGTTTCTTCGCGTCGTGATTTCAGATCGAACCAAACAAAGAGGACAAGCGCCAACACAATTCCCAAAAGCGACGCCCACCATACGCTCCAGCCCAACGCGGCGAACGCAATGCCCGAATAGATTGGATGGCGGACGAAACTGTAAATGCCGGTCGTGACGAGCGCGTGTCCGTCACTTTTTGGTTTTGGAAAAGGGGAGAGGTTGCTGCCGAGACGGAGAACCCCAAGCCCGGCGATGAGCGCGCCGATGAGCAGCAGCACAATGCCGAGCAGGCGAACAATGAATGGTAATTCGATGTGCGTGAAAAACGTCGCCGCAAAAATTGCCGCGCCGATAACAAATTGTCCAATCACCCAACCTTCGCCGCGCGAACCCATGCCCTAAACTTTACCACAGTTGGCGAATAAAAAAAATTTGCGAGGACGCGCGTCCTCGCAAATTTCAGAACATATTCGATTGGAGGAAACCGGTTATTTGTCGCCCGATTTTTTCACGGCGCCAAGCCCCGAAATGGATTGCGTCACTTGTGGGCTGCCATAATAACTCACACTGCCTGCACCGCTGATCGTCACGATCAATTGTTCGGTCGCCCACACCGTCGCGCTGCCCGTGCCAGAGACCGTGATCGTGGCGTTGTTGCTTTTCAAGTCGCCCGCATTGTAGCTGCCCAGACCCGAAAGCATTACCTCTTGCGTTTCCGTCTGCCCGCTAATCGTCATTGTGCCTGCGCCGCTGCTCGAGACTTTCAATGTTTTCGTGTCCAGCTGCGCGAGGTTAAAAGTGCCTGCGCCGCTGCTCTCGAGCTTGAAAGATTCGCTTTTCAACGCGGGGGCGTTGATGTTGCCCGCGCCGGTCAACTCGAACGCGTCAAGATTTTTCACTTGCAGCGTATACTCGATAGGGCGCGTGGGAATGAGGGTAACTTCGCCGCGCTGGGAACCGAAACCAATCGTGAGCACACCATTTTGAACCGTTGTCGTGATCAATGGCATCAAATTATCGTCGGCTTTAATCGTCAAACTTTCCGTGTCGCCTTGCGTGATATTCATTACGCCGCTGCCTGTCAAAGTGACGGCGTGAAAATTGCTCACGGGACGATTTTCAGAAACGACGTTGCCCGAGCCGCGCGTGACGCCCACATTCACGCCAAGCGCGTTGCAGCCAATCAGCGCAACGAGAGCGCATACAAGGATTCCAAGGCGAAATTTCATGGCATTGTCCTCCTTTGAGAGTTGTTTGCTCCTATGTGCTAGCACAAAGTTGATTGAAACAGATCACATCACCTCGTCGGATGGTACGACATTCTGACCGCGATGTCAATGCAAAAGTGCAAAGCTGTGCTATATTTCTACATTGTTGGAGCAAAGCATTCGCCCCCACCATTCTCTTGCAAAGGAGCAATCTTTCCGTGCCGATAAAAATTACCCATCCCGTTCCGAGCAATATCGAAATCGCCCAAGCGGCGGAACTGCGTCCGATTCTCGATGTCGCGCATGAAGTCGGACTGCACGATGATGAACTCGAACTCTATGGCAAGTACAAAGCCAAGGTGCATTTAGAAGTGCGCGATCGTTTGAAAAATCATCCGAACGGAAAATATGTTGATGTCGCCGCGATTACGCCCACGCCGTTGGGCGAAGGCAAATCCACAACGACGGTTGGGCTTTCGCAAGCGCTCGGCGCGCATCGCGGACAGCGCGTCTTTACGTGCATTCGGCAGCCCTCGATGGGTCCGACGTTTGGCATCAAAGGCGGCGCGGCGGGCGGCGGCTATTCGCAAATTGTCCCGATGGAAGATTTCAATCTTCATCTCACGGGCGATATTCACGCGATCACTGCCGCAAACAATTTACTCGCCGCGCAGATTGACGCGCGCATGTTGCACGAACGCGCGATTACGGATGACGAGAAATTGGCAAAAGCGTTGTGTCCCGATGGAACGTTCGCGCCTTCGATTGCGAAACGCGCAGCGCGTCTTGGAATCAAAGCGACAAATTTATCAGAACTCAACGCCGACGAAAAGCGAAGATTGTTTCGCCTCGACATTGACCCCGCTTCAGTTACGTGGCAGCGCGTGATGGACACGAACGACCGCATGTTGCGCCGCATCGAAATCGGTTTGGGCGATGAAGAAAAAGGCAACGAACGCTTTACGGGCTTTGACATTACCGTCGCCAGCGAAATCATGGCGATTCTCGGCCTCGCAACTTCAATGCCCGACATGCGCGAACGTTTTGGCAACATGGTGATTGGAACGAATCATCAGGGCGAACCGGTGACCGCCGAAGATTTGGGCGTCGCGGGCGCGGTTACGGTAGTGATGAAAGACGCGCTGATGCCGAACTTGATGCAAACGCTCGAAGGCACGCCCGCGTTCGTGCACGCCGGACCCTTTGCCAATATCGCGCACGGCAATTCGTCCATTGTCGCCGACCAAATCGGACTCAAGCTCGCGGACTATGTGGTGACCGAATCGGGCTTTGGCGCGGACATTGGCATGGAAAAATTTATGGACATCAAATGTCGTTATTCGGGTTTGATTCCAAATGTCGTCGTGATGGTGACAACTGTGCGCGCGCTGAAAATGCACGGCGGCGGGCCCAAAGTGGTGGCAGGGCGTCCGCTCGATAAAACATACACCGAAGAAAATTTGGAATTGCTCGAAAAGGGTTTGCCGAATCTTTTGCGTCACATCGAGAACGCGAAAAAATTTGGCATTCCGGTTGTCGTCGCCGTCAATACTTTCAAGTATGATACCGACGCGGAAGTGGAAATGATTCGACGCTACGCCGAGCAAACGGGCGCGGAATCGGCGCACAAGGCAACGCACTGGATGAACGGCGGCGCGGGCGCGGTGGAACTTGCCGACGCGGTGATGGACGCGGCAAAGCAAACGTCGAACTTTGAATTTTTGTATCCGCTCGATATGCCCATCAAACAAAAAATCGAAGCCATCGCGCGCGAAATTTATCGCGCCGACGGCGTGGACTATTCGCCCGAAGCCGAAGAAAAAATCGAATTGTACACGCGCAACGGATTCGGCGATCTGCCGATTTGCATGGCGAAAACGCATTTGAGTTTCACCGCCGATGCCGCCATCAAAGGCGCGCCGACAGGATTCCGCATTCCCATCCGCGACATTCGCGCGAGTGTCGGCGCGGGCTTTTTATATCCGCTCGTCGGCACCATGCGCACAATGCCCGGACTGCCGACGCGTCCCGCGTTCTATGATGTAGATTTGGATTTAAAGACGGGCAAGGTGGTGGGGTTGTTTTAGGGAGGTGGTGGGATAGTTGTTTGATGTAATCGGTCAGCTATCCCACTTGTTGTATCTCGAAAGATGAATGAGAATATTTTTGCGCGAATGATTGGATCGTAGAGGTTTGTTGATAACGACAAAATGGAGAAATGAGCGAAACTTGCTCACGCTAACTTGACGACCAACTTTTTTCCCAGCGCGCTCGCCGCGCGTTCGAGCGTGAGCAGCGTGACGGATGCGTTTTCGGGGTCGAGCAAACGGTCGAGCGCGGAACGACTGGTTTTCATTTGCTTTGCCATCGCCGCTTTGGTGAGTTTACGGCGTTTCATTTCTTGCGCGATTTGAAAAGCGAGTACACGTTTGATGGCGGTGGCAGTTGCATCGCTCAACATCCCTTCTTCGCGCAGGAAATCATCGAAATCACTGCCGAGATGCCGTTTGTTCATATTCATTCCTCCATCTCCAAATTCGAACGTCGTCGTCTTGCCGTTTCTAAATCCGTGGGCGGAGTTTTCTTGGATTTCTTGAAAGCCGTGCAGTAAAATGATTTTGTTTTCGGCAACGGTGAACAACACACGGGCGATGCCTTGGCGCAAGTGAGAACGGATCTCCCAGAGCCCAGCCTCCAATTTTCGCACGAGTGGCATACCGAGGGGCCAACCGAATTGGACTGTTTTGATGTCTTCACCGATGACTTTACGGTGTTCCCGCTCCAAACCCTTGAGCCATTCGCGCACAGGTTCGTTTCCTGTCGCTGTTCGATAAAACCTGACATGGAGTGGCGCAGACAACGTTTCCGAAGTATGCTGTGTTTTGCCGTTACCAGACATCGAAATTGAGTGTACCAAAAATGAGGCGCGTGTCAAGCGCGAAGGGCAAAATGCGTAACGCAGTGCGCGTGGGAGATATTGCGCAGGCAAGTCAATGGGCGCGTGTTTATCGGCTGATGCCCGTAGTGGTGTAAATTGAATCCACATTGAGAAAAGCCAATGCGAAACAAAATAATGAATTGTCTTGCCGCAGCACTTTTGACCGTCATCGTCGCGTGTGCGGCACCCGCCGTACCATCACCGACAATGGCGCCAACCATTCCACCCACACCCGCGCCCATCGTTGCCACAACTGTGTTGCCTATGACTCCAACGCTTGATTCATCGTCAAACGCGCCGCGCGTGAAAATTTCGTCGGGCGAACTCGAAGGCGCGCGCGAAAATAACCTCAACGTTTTCAAAGGGATTCCATTCGCCGCGCCACCCGTTGGCGAGTTGCGCTGGCAGAACCCGCAGCCCGCTGCCGCGTGGCAGGGTGTGCGTCAAGCGAACGCTTTTGGTCCCGCGTGTCCGCAGCCATCGGCAAAAATTGAAGGCGCGGGCGCGTCAGATCAGCAAAGCGAAGATTGTTTGTACTTGAATGTTTGGACGCCCACCGCCGACCCGAATGCAAAATTGCCCGTGATGGTTTGGATTCACGGCGGCGCGTTGGTGATTGGCGATGGCGGTTCGCCCTTGTACGACGGCGCCGCGCTTGCCGAACGCGGCGCGGTGGTAATGACGTTCAATTATCGTTTGGGGCATCTCGGTTTCTTTTCACACCCCGCGCTCGATCAAGCATATCCAAACGGCACGGTGAATTTTGGACTGCTCGACCAAATTGCCGCGCTCAAATGGGTGCAGCAAAATATTTCCGCGTTCGGCGGCGACCCAAACAACGTGACGATTTTTGGCGAATCAGCCGGCGCGCAGAGTGTGCTGGCGTTGTTTGCGTCGCCACTCGCGCAAGGACTCTTTCACAGGGGCATTGCGGAAAGCTCGTACGGCATTCCAAGCCACACGCGCGCGAAAGCGTTGGAAGCGGGAATCAACGTTGCCGACGCGTTGGGTTTGGACGGCGCGGACGCGACGTTGGAAGAATTGCGCGCGGTGCCTGCCGAAAAATTCGCGCCGTTGAATCAAAAGAACATGACGCTTGCGCCCAGCTTTGTTGTCGGCGATGCCGCGCTGCCGGAACCGATTCTCGAAACCTTTGAAAAGAGCAAACAAGCGCCGGTACCGCTCATCATCGGCAGCAACAGTGACGAAGCGACCGTTGCGGAAGCATTCGGCATTGATCCTGCCGATCTCATCAAACAATTGGGGCTTTTGCGAATCGCAATCAAGCCGCTGTATCCGGGTGTCAACGACAATGCGCAGCTGGGCAGCGAATTGATTCGTGATTTGATATTCACTTCCTTTGCCAAACGCATCTCGGACCTACATTCCGCGCGCGCGCCGAGTTGGCGTTATTACTTTGACTACCTGCCCGAAAAGGAGCGCGCGCAAGATTCGGGCGTGCCGCACGGCGGCGAAATCGTGTTTGTGTTCGGCTCGGAAGATGTTTCGCCCGAATACAAAAATGTGTTCACGGCGGCAGACCGCGCGATGGCGAAACGCGTGGGCGACTATTGGTTCGAGTTCGCGCGTTCAAGCAGTCCGAATCCGGACGGTGAACCGGAATGGGCGCAAAATGATCTCAAGAATGACAACACGATGGAATTTGGCGAGACGATTGCGCTGCAAAAAAATTTCATGCGCGCGCGGTTGAATGTGTTTATTGGGCTGTTAAAGGCGTTGGGAAAGATATTGAATCGGGAGTGAACATGACGAGAGAGGATTACGCTTTTGTCCAATCCTCAACGTTCAGCTGCGGAACACGCGTAAATTCTTTAATATTGTTGGTGACGAGCGTAACCTCAAGACTGAGGGCGTGAGCGGCAATGAGCAAGTCCATCGAACCAATCAACGCCCCTTTGCGTTCCAGATGGGCGCGGAGTTGCCCATACGCAACAGCAGCATCGTAGCCAAAGTCCGCGATTGCCAAAGGCAGTAAAAATTGCTCTAACGCGGCGAGATTTTGTTCGGGATTGCGACTTTTCGAAACGCCGTGCTGCAATTCTGCAACCGTAATCGCGGAAATGCCAATGTCTCCTACGCGCAAACTTGTAAGCTGCTTGACGAGATTCGTTGGTTGTCGGCGGATCAGTTCGATGCAAATGTTTGTGTCGAGCATGTATTTCATCGAAACGCGTCCTTGCGTTTTTCCAATGCGGGTTGTTCGCGCATAATCATAAAATCGTCCGTGAACAAGGTGAAACTGTCCAGCATTGATTTCCACGAATTGCGGACGGGCAGTAGAATCACCGCATCGCCCATTTTTTTGATATAGACGCGGTCGCCGCGAAAGCGATATTCTTTGGGCAAACGCACGGCTTGGCTCGACCCATTTTGAAAGAGTTTGGCGATTTCCATGAGAACGGCTCCTTGATATATATTAATAGTATATACTATGAAATCAGACGCGTCAACTTGCTAATCTAACAAATCAAAAAGGAATCACCAATGTCCGCCACACTCATTGACGGCAAAGCCGTCGCCGAAGAACTCAAAAATAAAATCAAAGATAACGTGATGTATTTGAAAACGGAATACAACATCACGCCCGGCCTCGCCACCGTTCTCGTCGGCGAGCGTCCCGATTCGCGCGTCTATGTCGCGTCAAAACAAAAAGCGTGCGCCGACTTGGGCATGAATTCAATCGGACACAATTTACCCGCCGACGTTTCGCAAGGCGAATTGTTGGACGTGGTGCAAGGACTCGCGCGCGATTCGAATGTTCACGGCATTTTGGTACAACTGCCGCTGCCCGCGCACATTGACGCGGAAGCCATTCTCGGCGCGATTCCGATTGAAAAAGATGTGGACGGTTTTTCGCCGTTGAACGTTGGACGATTGTCCATGAAAAATCGGGAACCGATGTTTGTGCCGTGCACGCCGCTCGGCTGCATTTATTTGATTGATTCCGTTGGCACAAAAATCGAGGGCGCGAACGCGGTGGTGCTGGGACGCTCGAACATCGTTGGTTTGCCAATGTCCTTTTTGCTTTTGCATCGCAACGCGACGATTACGATTTGTCATTCGCGCACGCGCGATTTGCCGAGCATCACACGTCAAGCAGACATTCTCGTCGCCGCGATTGGCAAGCCGAAATTCGTGCAAGCGGATTGGGTGAAACCGGGCGCGACGGTGATTGACGTGGGTATTAACGAAATTCCTGACGCGACCAAAAAATCGGGGAAGCGTTTGGTGGGCGACGTGGACTTTGAAAATGTGAAAGAGGTTGCAGGCGCAATCACGCCTGTCCCCGGCGGCGTCGGTCCGATGACGATTGCGATGCTGATGCAAAATACATTGACGGCAGCGCAACGAGCGGCGGGATTGATCAAATAACATGACCTTCGAGGAACAATTCCTCGAAGGTCTTTTTTTAGGGCGTTTTAACCCCTTTCCAATCGAAAAACGTTATGCTTGATTTGAAACTTTTCTGAAAAATTGCCGTGTATTACTATGAACATGACTGCTGCCTTTTCACCCCTTTCGTGGAAGACCCTGTTCGCCGCACACGTTGAGACCGCGCGCCGTCGTTGGCATTCAACAGCGGCGGTGGCTGAAAGCATCGTCGCCGCAACCGAGGCGGAACTTGTTACAAAACATCTCGCGGGCGACCCGCACGCGTTTGCGGAATTGGTGAAACGCTACACCAACGCGATCTATAACGTCACGTATCGTTTCACGAATGATGCGCACGAAGCGGAAAATTTAACGCAAGAAACATTTTTGCGCGCGTGGAACGTGCTGCCGCGCATCGCCCTCGATAAACCGCTCAAACCATATTTTGTAAAAATCGCGGTGAATTTGTGCCGCGATTGGGCGGCGCAAAAAAAGATTGCATTCGAGTTGCCGCTCGAGACGGAAAGCGAAACCGCGTACGCCGATGAAACGAGCGACCCACTGCGCGCGGTGAGTGATGAGGAATTGCGCGAACGCGTGCGCGCCAAGCTGGATGAATTGCCGGCGCTGCTTCGTACGGTGATCACGCTGCGCTACACCGAAGAAATGTCATACGAAGAAATGGCAGCCGCGCTCGATTTGCCAATCAACACCGTGCGAACGCATCTGCATCGGGCGAAAATGCGCTTGCGTGAATTGTTGGAGCAAGAGAGATGACAGACGACAGACAACCCTTTGTTCCTCAAGACAAGCTCCCAATCGAGGAACGCATTGAGAACGCGCTGAGAGAAATTGAACGCGTCAAGCCGACTGCTGATTTGTCCGCGCGCATCATCGCCGCATTGCCGAACGAAGCAAAACATCCGAACGCGGCGCTGCAACCTTGGCTCGTCGTTTCAATGTTGTTGGCGGCGATGATTGGTTTTGCATCGGCGTACCAGACCGCGTTCACCTTGCGCGCCAACGGCGCGTTCGATCTCGTCTCGTACTATACCGCGCAGCCCGAAATCGTGACGATGTATCCGAGTCAAGCGTGGGGCGCGTTGGCGGCGGCGATTCCGTGGATGACGGTGTTGTTGAGTTTGATGATGTTGGTGGTCGCGTTCGTGTTGACGTATCGTTGGACGAGTGGTATTCGCGCACGCGCGTCGGGATAATTGTATGTGGACGCGTTTTACCTTTTGGCTGAAAAATTCTGTCTCGGTGCTGCATCTGGCGACGCTGGTGATTTTCTGTTTGCTGCTCGGATCGTCCTTTGCGCTCGGCGCGTTCTTGGGGCGCAGCCGCAATGCTTTGCCGCCGAACCAAGCGCCGTGGACGCAGCCAATGGATGATGCAGTCGGTCCGCTTCCGCCGCGCGGCAGGTTCGGCGCGATTGATTCGATTCAAGGCAACCTGATTCGCATCCGCGATCCGCGCAGTGGCAAAACCTGGAACGTGCGGACGCGCCAAGATACGGTGATTGAATTTGGCAGGCATCGGCGCATTCCGTTCGACAACTTGCGCGTCGGACAGCGGATTTTTGTGACCGGCATGCCGGACGAGTCGAATGCGGCGAATGAATTTGATGCGGATTTTATCGGAGTGGTTTTGGGACAGCCGCAAAGATTTGTGAGACCCGCGATGGAACCGATGTGGTGTTGGGAATGTGCTGATTAAGTTCGTTGTATGAGGTTTGCTCCGCCATTATTTTCTCATGGAGGTCATGATGACAAAGGCACGTGTGATTGGATTAAGTCTTGGAATTGTTTTGATTTTGGGAGCGTTCGGCATTGTCTTGTGGCAAAGCGCCAACATGCCGACGACCGGCGTGGCATTGGCGCAAGGCGCGGCAACAGCAACGCCGGGCGCCGGCGCGCAAGCAACGCCCGCGCCACAGCAACAGCAAAAAGATTCGCAGAATCAACAGATCGGCGACGCATTCTGGACGCTGCTCGCGGGCAAGCTGGGCGTCAGCGCGGATGATTTGAAAGCCAAAGCGGTCGAAGCGCGCAAAGAAATGATTGACCAGGCGGTCAAAGATGGACGCGTCACGCAAGAACAAGCGGATGCGATCAAAGCGCGCATTGATGCGAACGACATCATCGCGCCGATCTCGCTTGGCGGGTTCGGTTCGCAGCGCAAGCAAAATACGCCCGGCGGCAATCAACGCACCCCCAATACACCGGGTGGTAATCAACATACACAGCCGCAGCAAGGTCAAGGCAATGGTGCTGGTCCATTCGGCAATCGCCGCCCCGGCGGCATGTTCGGATTCGGCGGCATGGGCGCAAACTTGCAGGAATTGAACGCCGTTGCCGGCGCGTTGAAACTGGAACCGAAAGCGTTGGTTGAACAACTGAGTCAAGGAAAAACGCTCGCCGACGTCGCCAAAGCGCAAGGCGTGGATGAAGCAACGGTCAAGCAAGCGATCATTGAATATCGTACAAGCCAAATTGATCAACTGGTCGCGCTCGGCGTACTTTCCGAAGTGCAAGCGAACGCGCTCAAAGCGCGGCTGACGCCTGACAACATTGATCTCTCGCGCGGTTTTCGTTTCAATTTCCGCAATGCGCCGGGACAACAAGATTCCTCGCACATGATGCCCGATTTTGGAATGGGCGAAGGATTCCAATTTTCGCCGCAAGATATGCAAAACATGTTTGGACAAATGTTTGGCGGCGCAAACGGTGGATCAATGCAAATGCCGCAAGGCAATCTTCAAACGCAATAAAAAGAAAACGGTTCTTTGGGCTCACCAAGGAACCGTTTTTTTATTGAATACCGCTTTCGTTATTTGAGCCGCGCAGTTGCAGTGCGCAACGTTAGGGCGCTGTGCCGAGGACCCAGCCGCGCGTGAGCGCATCGTCCATCGTCCCCAAAATCAAAATGCCCAACCACAAGAGCCCCGCAAGCAACACGATGCGCGTCAAACCACTGCTGTAACGCAAGTGCATAAAAAAGAGCAGTATCAAGACGGCTTTTGCGCCGGCAATCGCCAGCGCGACGGGCGTATGCAAGATGCCCAAATCCATAAAGTACGCGCCAATCGTGAGCGCGGTGAGCAAGAGCAATGCGCCGCAGACAATGAACAAGGTACGTGTAGGAATAATTGGTTCGGACATTTTACCTCGCGATCAAATACAACAGCGGTAACAGAAAAATCCAAATAATGTCTACAAAATGCCAATACAAGCCCGTCATTTCAAGCGGCGTGTACGCATTGGGCTTGAAGTTGCCTAACAGCGCGCGCAGTATCATGATGCCGACGAGCGCAATGCCAATTGATAAATGAATCGCGTGCACGCCGGTCATGGCAAAGTACAGCCAAAAAAATAATTGCACGTGACCCGCGCCTGCGCCCGTCAAGGTCCAGTTGAACACCGGCATTTCGCCATTCTGATAATGCAAAAAATACTCGTACCCTTTGATGACCATAAAAACGATGCCGAGCACTGCCGCCGCCAACAACCACAGCGCGAGTTGGGAACGCTTGGCGCTGGTGCGCGCGGCGTGAATGGCGAGCGCGATGCATAAACTGCTCACAATCAACACCGCCGTATTGATTCCGCCGAGCGCGAGGTCGAGATGCCGACTGCCTTCGGCGAACGCGGCGGGATAAAACGCGCGATAAACGGTGTACATCAAAAAGAGCGCGCCAAAGAGCATCAGCTCGGTCACGAGAAAAATCCACATGCCGAACACGCGCGTCGCGTGCTGTTGTTCGAGATTTTCGAATTGCAAGTCGGGCGCCGCGTGCGCACCGGAAGTTTCAACCGAGTGCGTGTCGCCCAACGCGTTCATGGGGCGCAATGAGCTCTCAGCCAACTTTATCCTGCTTTCCCGGATAATGGTACGGACCTGTTGTGACGACCGGAATTTTTTCAAAATTATTCGCGGGCGGCGGCGATGACGTTTTCCATTCCAGCCCCGTCGCGTCCCATGGATTGGGTCCCGCCTGTTTTCCAAACCAGAGGGAGGGTATTAAATACAATGCCGGCAGAATGTAACCTATGCCCAACAAGACCGCGCCGAGCGACGAAAGCATATTCAAGAATTGAAACTCTGGCGGATACGCCGCGTATCGTCGCGGCATCCCTTCAAAGCCCAAAATGAATTGTGGAAAAAAGGTCGCGTTAAAGCCGATGAAAATAATAATCGCCGCGGCGCGCCCCCATTTCTCAGGATACATGCGTCCCGTCATTTTGGGCCACCAATAATGGAGTCCGCCAAAATATCCCATCACGGAACCGCCGACCATGATGTAGTGAAAATGCGCGACGATAAAATACGTATCGGTGACATGCACATTCACGCCGAGCGCGGCGAGATACAAACCCGTCAAGCCGCCGATGGTAAAGAGACCGATAAAGCCCAGCGCGTACAACATTGGCGTATCGTACGAGATGGAACCTTTGTACAGCGATGACGTCCAGTTGAATACTTTGATGGCGGACGGAATCGCGACGAGGTAACTGAACGCCGAAAACATCAATGCCGCATGAAGCGACATGCCCGAAACAAACATGTGATGTCCCCACACCAAAAAGCCCAACACGGCAATCGCGATGCTCGAAATCGCGACAACTTTGTAACCAAACAAGCCCTTGTGCGCGAACGTGGGAATGATTTCGCTCACGACACCCATCGCGGGCAAGACCATGATGTAGACGGCGGGATGTGAATAGAACCAAAAGAGATGTTGATACAACAAAGGGTCGCCGCCGAGCGCGGGGTCGAAAATGCCCACATGAAACAGGCGTTCCACCGCGACGAGAACTAACGTGATGGCAAGCACGGGCGTCGCGAGAACGAGAATGAGACTCGTCGCGTACAGCGACCACACAAAAAGTGGCAAGCGAAACCACGTCATACCGGGCGCGCGCAGTTTATGTGTCGTAACAATAAAATTGAGTCCGGTGAGAATACTGGAAAAACCCGCTATGAATACGCCCACCGTTGCCGCAACCACATGGGTCGGCGACGCTGTGCTGTAAGGAGTGTAAAACGTCCAGCCCGTATCCACGCCGCCCGCAATCAACGCCCACAGCGTAACGCCCGCGCCGAGCATATAAATGTACCAACTCAGTAGATTGATGCGCGGGAATGCCAAATCGCGGGCGCCGAGCATCAGCGGCAAAATGAAATTGCCGAGAATCGCAGGAATGGACGGCACGAGAAAGAAAAAGATCATGACGATGCCGTGCATCGTGAAAAGTTTGTTGTATGTTGCCGCATCTACCAAATCGGACGCGGGCGTGAACAATTCAATCCGCATCATCGTCGCCGCCGCGCCGCCGATGACAAACATGAGCGTAATCGAAACGAGATACAGGATGGCGATGCGTTTGTGGTCCGTCGTGAGCAGCCATGAACGGATGCCATAATTGATATTCAAATAGGTATCTTGACGAGGTAACGTAATTGCGCTCATGGTTGTTTGGCTCCCAATGATTTGATGTACGCGAGCAGTTGCAGCAATTGGTCTTCGTTCAGTTGTCCTTGAAACGAGGGCATGATGGGTTCGTAACCCTTGACCACATGCGCGTCGGGATTCAAAATGGATTCGCGAATATAGTTTTCATCCGCGACAGTAGTTGTGCCGTCCGCGAATGTAACGGTGCGCCCAAACACGCCGGCAAGCGCGGGACCGCGTCCGCTGTTATCCGCCTTGTGACAGTTGATGCAGCCAAATTGTGCAAAGAGATGTTCGCCTGCCTCCGCCGGCGTTTCTGCGTCGCCTTGACTCGACCACGTTTGAAAATCTTGCGGCGCCATCACCACCACGTCGCCCACCATTCCCGAATGTAGAGTGCCGCAATATTCGGCGCAAAAGAGATGATAGGTGCCGGGCTGCGTTGCTTGAAACCACGCGGTCGTATAGCGCTGCGGCAGCACATCTTGTTTGACGCGAAACGCCGGCACAAAAAAACTGTGAATCATGTCTTGCGAGACCATCGTCAAGCGCACCGGTTCACCGAGAGGCACGTGCAGCGCATTGATCTCTCGCATTCCGTCTTGATGTTGAAATTCCCACATCCATTGTTTGGCGACGACATACACATCGCGCGCTTGCGCGGGCGGTGATGCCATCTCGAAATAAAGTCTTGCGCCCCATACAAAAATGCCCATCGCAATGAGCAATGGAATGACACTCCACGCGATTTCAAGACGCATTGAACCTTGGATTTGGTCGGCAACCAGATTTTCCGGGCGGCGGCGATACTTGTACCCAAAGTACACGATCAGTCCGGCAATGACGACCACGACGGCGACCGACATGGCGAGGAGGGTGAAAAAGAGCATGTCCACTTGGCTCGCCATCGTGGATGCTTCGTTCAAAAATTGAGAAAAATCAGGCACGACGAAAAAAAGGAAAAAGTTAAAAGTTCCAAGCTCAAAGCGCCATCAAAGGCGAAACTTTTAGCTTTTGACTTTTAGCTTTTAGCTTTGCGTTTGAATTCAACTCGCCACATCACGAACAAAAATCCGCCGAGCGCCAAGACGCCCACAAGCGCGCCGAGCTGCACCGCGTTAAATGCCGCCGCGCTGTAGCGCCCTGCCGTCGGGTCATAGTGATAGCAAAACAAAAATACTTGGTCTACGGGCGAACCGATTTTGTTTTGGGATGCTTCGACCAACGCAAGCCGTACATCGCGCACGGAATAATCAATGCCGTACAAATAACGCGCCACCTGACCTTGCGGCGTCAATACGATGATGCCCAACGGATGCGAATAATCATCGGCTTGCGCGTCATAAACGTACTCGAATCCAACAGTGCGCGCGAGCGTTTGAATCGTCGGTTCATCGCCTGTCAAAAAGTGCCAGCCCGCGTCCGTCGTCGCGCCGCTGTAGGCGTTTAACGCGAGTTGGCGTTTGTTCGCGGCAATGATGGGCGTGTCGCGCGGGTCAATGCTGACAGTGATCACATCAAACTCATTGCCGAGCGAAAAATTCAACTGCGCTAATGTCGCCGCCAAATCTTGCAATTCGAGCGGACACAGATTTTCACAGCGCAAATAATTCAAAGTCAAAATGATGGGGCGTTTGCCAAAGTAATCGCCGAGCGTCACGCGTTGATTGCGTTCGTTTTGAAAGGTGAGCGCGCGCGGCACTTGGGCGTTCAACTTTTGCTCGAACGCAACGCCATTCAAATTCGGACCGTCGGCGCGCGCGGGAACGGTGGTCATGAGAAAAATGACCAGCAAAAAGCCAACGCGTACAAGCCACCGTTTCATGGAAACACCTGCTGTGGAACACGTCCCGAACTGGAACCAGAGGGCAAAACATTTCCCGCATCCTCGAATGTTTTGGTCGCGTCTTGCGGCGCAACGGGCAAACGCGGCTGCGTCAATTCCATCGCGCGTTCAATCGGAATGTGGGCGATGCCCGCGGCTTGGTCAATCCATCCATAGCTGTTCAACTGCGCGTCCGCGTGCGCTTGAATTTCATTGCGCGCCGTGCCGGGCACCGCTTCAAAGCGCGGTTGGGCGGGCAGAGTCACGTTGGGCGGCGGGACGAGCTGCGGCGGAAAGGGTTGGGGCAGCGCGATGCCGCCCATGAACCAGAATTGCAAACTCGTCACCAGCACCAACACCAACAGCGTCACCGCCAAAAAACCCACGCCGATTTTCAAAAGGGGACGCGCCGACAAATCGCGCCGTTCGTAGCGCGATGGCTCTTCCGTCTGTGATTCAGGCGGCGGCGCGGGCGCGTTTGGCACAGCTTGCGATACCGACATCGTGCCGACGAGCGCGCCCAAGATACTGCCTAACGTAACGGCAGCCAGCAACCTAAAAAAATTCGCGTTCCCTTTTTTCATTTGCACCGGTGTCCCGCAACTGTTTCATCTTTGATAAAATGCGCGCGAGCAGCTATGCTGCTTTGCGCGGGGCGGCGCGCGTTTCGCGCGTCCATTCTTCCGCCTCTTGGATATGTTTGTTTGCTTCGATCAACAATGGACGCTTGCGCAATTCGCGCGCAAAGAGCGCGAGATATACGCCGCCCATTCCCAATGTCGTGATGACATCGAGCCACGTAATCACCAGCGTCGGTTCGAACACGGGAACGATGAGCCAAACGACTTCGAGCCAGCGCGTAAGCACCAACATCAGCGCGACCAATCCGAGCAGCCACGTGTGACGTTTCACGCTGCGGAAAATGAGTAATCCGAACGGCAGCACGAAATACAAGAGACCAACGACGAGCATGATGATTTGCCAGCCACCGTTCATGCGTTTCAGGTAATACGGAATCTCTGCCGCGAGATTGCCCATCCAGATCAAGAGATATTGCGAAAAGGCGAGATACGCCCACGTCATTACGAACGCCAGCAGCACATTGCCGAGATCGTTCAGCAGCTGCGGCGACGAAACCGATGAAAGCGGCGGACGACGCGCGAGGATAACAAAGACGAGAATGACAAACGCAAAACTCGAAAGGACGCCGCCCATCGCGACGATGGCTGCGAAAATGGTCGAATACCACGCGGGTTCGAGCGACATGATCCAATCAATCGCCGCAAAAGTAACGGTAATGCCAAAGATGACGAGACCGAGCGCGCCCGCGCGCCGCAAGCGGTCTCGTTTGAGCGGGGTTGGGTTTTCTTCGAGCTCGCGCGACCACCGATTGAACAGAAATGCCATGCCGTTCCAAATGGCAAAATACAAAATTGTGCGCGCAATGAAAAACGGAATGTTCAAGTACGGCGCCTGGTGCTGCGTCAGCGGGTCGCTTTGCATTTCCGGCTGCGCCCAGACGAACAGTGTCGGAATGCTCAGATAGAGCGGCAAGCCAAGCAGCGTCAGCCACGGCAGCGTGCGCGCGCCTGCTTCCAAAATTCGCACCAACACCGCGCCCCACGCGCCGCTTGCTAAATGGTAGAGCATCAGAATTACGAGACAGCCGAGTCCGATGCCCAGCCAAAAGACGAACGCGACAAGATACGCGCGAAAGAACAACGCGGGAAAAATAAATGCCAAGACAAACGAAAGCAGCAACAGCGCGCCGCCGCCCAACAACGCGATGCGCGCGGCGTGGCGTGAAACGAATCGAATAAAATTTCGGATGTGTTGCATAGCGAATACGAAATAACGAGAAACGAAAAGCGAGAAACGAAAAACGAAAAACGGGAAACGAAAAGCGAGAAACTGGAAACGAAAAGCGAAAAACGAAAACCGGGAAACGAAAAGCGAGAAACGAAAAGCGAGAAACGAGAAACGAGAAACGAAAAGCGAGAAACGAAAAACGATTAGGGCGTTGTGTTCCCCAATTTATTTTTTTGGTCCGGCGGCACGTCGTCGAGCGTCGCATGTTGGCTCAGCTGGAGCGCGCGCACGTACGCGATAATTGCCCAACGGTCACGCGCGGGAATCACCTGCCCATAACTCGGCATTCGTCCAAAGCCATACGTAACGACATCAAAAAAATGTCCGACGGGCGCCGCGCGCAAGCGATCACTGTGAAAATTGGCGGGACAACAAAAGCCGCGCTGCGCGACGACGCCTTGCCCATTGCCCAGCGCGCCATGACACGGCGCGCAATAAATGTTGTAGCGCTGCTGTCCCCGCTGCATCACGGCGTCCGTAATCGCAAACGGAAACGTCGTCGCCAATTCACCATCCACAGTTCCTTCATACAACAATGTATTCGTCAACGGCTGCATGAACGTCACCGTATCCGAAATCACGGGACGCGCAGACATGCCGTTCGCATAAAAATTGCTCGCTTCGTACGGATCATAACGCGGCTGCTCTCCCATAATTTGCAGACTGCCGGAGGAATTGCAGGCGGCGACGAGGAATGCGACAAGGACGAATGACGAACAAAGAATAAAGAATGAAAAGGAATCTTTGCCGCGTTGCTCGTCGCTCGTCGCTCGTCGTTGGTCACGGCGTAACATCATTCACCTCGTACGCGTTCAGCGATTCCAAAAAACTTTTTGTCTTGGCATAATCGAAAAATTTATCGCGCGCCTCAATCAGCAAAAAGAAGCGGTCTTGCGAGGCGCGCGCAAAACGCGGCACATTGAACGCGGGATGATACGGCATGGGCAGACCGTTCAACGCGAGCATGCCAAGCACTGCCGCGAGCGACGCGAACAATATGGTCAATTCAAAGCTCACGGGAAAGAACGCGGGCCAACTCGCGAGCGGACGCCCGCCCACATCAATCGGATAATCCACTGCCGCGATCCAATATTGCATCGCGAATGCTCCAACCAAACCGACGATGCCGCCGCAGAGAACAATTAACGCAACCCACCTGCTGTGCGCGTGCACAACATCGCCCAGTTCCTCAATCGGAAACGGCGAATAGGCGTCGAGTTTGCGATAACCCTCTTGGCGCGCGCGCTCCGCCGCGTGCAGCAGCGCTTCGGGCGTCTCAAATTCCGCCATCAAGCCGTACAGGTGTGAATACGCTTGCGGTTGTTTCACCTACTCCTCCAGACGAATGAGGATATTTTTCATTCGTCGCGTCAACATACAATTTTTGTTATTCAGGTTTCGCGGCTGCTTCCGCCGTCGCGTGCGGCTGCGTTTCTTGTACCAACTCGCGCATTTCCGCCATCGAAATCATCGGCAGCAGGCGAATGAACAAAAACATCAGCGCGAAAAAGAGACCGAGCGTTCCGATAAAGGTTGCCCAATCCCAAGCCGTCGGCGCAAACATGCCCCACGCGGAGGGCAAATAATCGCGCGACAAACTCCCGACGACGATGACCAAACGCTCGACCCACATGCCCACATTAATCAACACCGAAATAATAAAGAGCAACAAAGCATTCGTGCGCACACGGCGCAGCCACAACGCTTGCGGAATGACCACATTGCACAAGAGCAAAACCCAAAACAGCGCCGCATACGGACCGAACACGCGGTTCTGCGTTAGAAATTCTTCAAAGGTGTTGCCGCTGTACCACGAAAGGAAAATCTCGGTCATGTAGCCGTACGCCACAACCAAACCGCTGACCAACATCACTTTCGCCATCGCGTTCAAATGGCGCACGGTCACAAAATCTTCCAGATGATAAAACGCGCGCAGTGGAATTGTGATAGTCAGCACCATCGCAAAGCCCGAAAAAATCGCGCCCGCGACAAAATACGGCGGAAAAATGGTCGAATGCCAACCGGGGAGAATTGCGACGGCGAAATCAAAGCTGACGATGGTGTGTACGGAAACGACGAGCGGCGTTGCAAGCGCGGCGAGCAAAAAGTAGGACTTGTGATACCGCTGCCAGTGATACGCCGAACCGCGCCAACCCATCGCGAGCAAACCGTACGCCATTTTTGCCCACGTATTGTGCGCGCGGTCGCGCAGTGTGCCAAGGTCGGGAATCAAGCCAACGTACCAAAACATGAGCGAGACAAGTCCATACGTGGTGACGGCGAAAAAATCCCACACTAGCGGACTGCGAAAATTGGGCCACACGCCCATCGCGCTCGGATACGGAATGAGCCAGTACGCGAAATAGGGACGCCCCAAATGCAAAATGGGAAACAGCGCCGCGCACGCCACCGCGAACAACGTCATCGCTTCCGCAAAACGATTGATTGAAGTGCGCCACGTTTGACGCAGCAAAAGCAGAATCGCCGAAATCAATGTCCCCGCGTGACCGATACCAATCCACCACACAAAATTGGTAATGGCAAAAGCCCACGCGACCGGAACATTAATGCCCCAAATGCCGACGCCCGCGATGAACAAATACGTCACGGCGACCAAAAGCATCATCGCCAGCAGAAAACAGATTGCGAATCCCACGTACCAACCGCGCGGCGTGCCTTTGAGCACGATCGAGGAAATTTTTTCCGTGACGGTGCGAAAGGTATAACCCGGCGCCACCACCGGTGAGTGGGATGGATTGCGAATTTGCTCTGACATGAATTGCGGTGCAAGAAAGGACGCGAGACGAATGCGATGCGCGAAGCGTTCGTCGTTCGTCCTCTGTCAAATCTCCGGATTCGGATTTCGTACCATTGCCAAATACGTGGTGCGCGGACGCGTGTTCAATTCGGCAAGCAACGCGTAGTTGAGCGAGTCGGCTTTGAGCTGAGAGACGCGGCTCTGTGGGTCGCTGACGTTGCCAAAGACAATCGCTTGCGTTGGACAGACGGCTTGACAGGCGGTCACAATTTCGCCGTCGCGCACCGGACGATTTTCAATTTCCGCATTGATTTTGGCGCGCCGAATGCGCTGCACACAGTACGTACATTTTTCCATCACGCCGCGACTGCGAACGGTCACATCCGGATTTCGCATTGACTTGAGCGATTCCGTTTCCCAATCGGCGTATTGGAAAAAATTGAAACGCCGTACTTTGTACGGACAGTTGTTGGAACAATAGCGCGTGCCGACACAGCGGTTGTATGTCATTTCATTCAAACCATCGGGACTGTGCGTTGTCGCCGCGACGGGACACACCACTTCGCACGGCGCGTACTCGCAGTGCATGCACAGCACCGGTTCGTGAAGCACTTGGGCGTTCTCGCCTTCGCCTTCCACATAACGGTCAATGCGCAGCCAATGCATTTCGCGTGCGCGCAGCACCTCGCTTTTGCCAACAGTAGAAATATTATTCTCGGCTTGGCACGCCAGCACGCACGCGTTGCAGCCGATGCACGAATTCAAATTGATCGTCATGCCCCACTGCGGACTCTCGCGATTTTGCGGCGGATAAAGTGAAATATCCGGTTCCGGGCGCTGCGCGAAATTTGGATTCTGTAAAAATTCTTGCAAGGTCGCGTGCCGCACAAGGTCCCGTCCCTCCATATTGTCGTGAAATTGTGTGGTCGCGACGGAAACGCGTTGGAACGTATCGTCCAGTGAAAGTCCCGCGCCCATCCACGGCGCGTTCGCGGTGCGGAGTGCATACGCGTTGTACCCCGCGCCCGTTCCAACATTCCCTGCGTGCGTGCGACCATAGCCTGCGTACAGCGTCACCATATCGTTCGGATGTCCGGGCAGAATCCAAATGGGCGCGCGCAGGGTGCGTCCTTTGTAGGTGACCTGGACCTCGGTGGTTTCAACCTGTCCGTGTTCGCCGCCCGTCGCACTAATCGTCGTACTAAAGCCCAAGCGCTGCGCGGTGGCGGGACTGACCGCGACAATATTGTCCCACGTGATTTTTGACAATGGTTTGGGCAATTCTTGCAGCCATGCATTGTTGGCAAACTGACCATCGTACAACGTCGGATCGGGACGAAAAATAACTTCGTAGGATTCGATTGGCAATTCCGCCGGAGCGTTTGCAATCCAAGCGGTGTTGAGCGAAACGGGACGCGCGGCGAAAGTGGTGTTGGGAACAACGCCCGTACTCAACGCTTCGCGCCATCGCGTTTCAAAATCGCTGCCGGCTTGCGTCTGCCAAAATGCTTTGACAATTGCATCGCTTGCGCGCGGCGCGGCATCCGTCAAGAGCGAAAGCATTTCGTGCGTGGATACGCCGTTGTACAACGGCGCAATGAGCGGCTGCATAATCGTCGCCGTACCGTCGAACGCGCGCGCATCACTCCACGTTTCCAAAAAATGCGCTTGCGGAAGATGCCACGCGCACGCGCGCGAAGTTTCATCGGCGTAGAGTGCGAGGTGCGCCGAGAATGGCACGCGCTTTAGCGCATCTGCAAAATCAAAATCAACCGGCGCATCGAAAACGGGATTGCCGCCGAGAATGAGCAGCGTCCCCACGCGCCCTGCGTTCATGTCATCCACCAACGCGCGCAGCGACGCGAACTCGTCCGTCGGATTCACATGCACAGAATCGGAGTACGTAACCGTTGTGCCAACATTGCCCAACGTGTCGTTTAGCGCGTGCGCGAGCGCGTGAACATACGGCGGCTGTTCATCACCTACAACGACGAGACTCGTTCCGCGATGCGCTTGCAGATCGCGCGCGAGCGCGGGAATAAAATTCGCGGGAATGTTTTCGAACTCTGGCGCAGTCACGCCGCTCACACCCAGCGCTGCCGCCACCGCCCGCGCAAACCCCGCAACCAAACTCGCACGCAGCGCGATGTGATTGTCGGCTTGGGTGCTCGTCAGCGTCGGCGTGCTGGAAATGGCATAGAGACGCGACATATCGGACTGGCCCGCCGCGACGTTGCGCCGCGCGGCGAAATCACGCGCGTAGCGCAAACGTCCGCCGCCCGCGTTGAGAAAATCCGAGTCGAGTGACAAAATCACATCCGCGCGCGCAAGGTCGTAGCGCGTCTGAACGATTTCGCGGAACGCGAGCTGCGAACCTGTGCGCGCGTTATCTTGATTGAATGGTTCGTACTGATGCCACTGCGCGTCCGGAAATTGCGCGTACACGGAATCCATTTGTGCGGCAAAGGTGGGTGAGGAAACAGCTGGCGTGAGAATATACAAGCCCGCGCCGCCGGACGTGCGCGCGGCATTGAGTGCGTTTGTCAAAGCCGCGCGAAACGCGTCCCACGTACTCGCGTTTCCATTTTGCAAAACGGTTTGTGAACGGTCAGGGTCGTAGAGCGTGAGAATCGCCGCTTGTCCAAAAATGTCCGTCGCGCCGAGCGACGCGGGATGATTCGGGTTGCCTTCGATTTTGGTCGGGCGTCCCATGTCACTGCGAACGAGCAGCCCGGTTGCGAATCCGCCGAGCGTCATGGCGGTTGTGTAATAAAGCGGTAGTCCGGGGAGAATGCGTTCGGGCTGCTCAACGTAGGGCAGAATTTTTTCGCCTTGCGGCGGCGCGCACGCGGCGAGACCGGCAAGCGCCAAACCCGCGCCGAGCAATTTCAAAAAAGCGCGGCGATGAATCGTGCTGTCATACAGCGTCGCTTGACGCGGAAAATCGCGGCGCAAAAATTTTTCGAGTCCCGCCACATTTTCGGACGCGAGAATTTCATTCCATTCGCGCGCGCCGCTGTCTTGAACGAAACGCGCGCGCAATTCTTCAGAACTAGGTTCGGCAGATTCCGCCGCGTTCACTTTGGCGCGCACATTTTGGAAAACGTCAAAATCGTTCATCCGTTTAGCGATGACACGTCGAGCAATTTGTTTTGCTTTCGATGTGATATTCGGTTACAAGTTTTTTGCCTGCTTCGAGTTGGTCCGCGGGCGGCTGCCAAGTCATGCTAAAGACTTGGTCAAGCGGACGCACATATTTTGCCGGGTCACGATGACAATCGAGACACCACGTCATTTGGAGAGATGCAGCGCGCATCATCAGCGGCATTTGGTCAACTTGACCATGACACGTTGTGCAACCGACGCCTTTGTTGACATGAATGCTGTGGTCGAAATATACAAAATCGGGAAGTTGATTGACGCGATTCCATTGAATCGGCATATCCGTGCGCGCGCTCGCAAAGACGGGCACCAGCACCGGGCTCGTAGTAAAAAGCTGCGAATGACAATTCATGCACGTTTCCGTCGGCGGCATTCCTGCAAAGGATGACACTTCAACGCTTGTGTGACAATAGCGGCAGTCAATGCCGTCGTCGTTGACGTGATGTTTGTGGCTGAACGGAACGGGCTGCACTACGGGCACCCCCTCGCGTGTTACATAGGGCGAGCGCACAAAAATTCCGACCGCGCCAAGAATTCCCGCGACAATAAAAACCGCGCCAAAAATGGTCACGCGCGAAAGTGTATTCGTGCTGCGGTGAAAAATCTGCGCCATCTGCGGTGTACAACGAAAAAAACGGAAATTTGATACGCGTGATTTGGTTTGTGGTCAGATAGAGTACGATACGCGCGCGCTTGATGATTTGGCTTGCTGCTACAACTATTTGCTGCCCGTCAAGCACTTGGGTGCGCTTGTGACTGCCCTCAAAGCGTCGCATTGCCAAACCGATCCCGGTAGAATCCTCCTTGCAGGCGCTATACAAGGAGAATTTTTCGATGAAGGTGAAAATGATTTTGCCCGCGCTGACAGAAGCGACCAGTCCGTTCTTTCGCCCGATCAAGTATTCGCTCTTTCCCCCGCTCGGACTCGCCACGCTCGCTTCGCATCTGGACGCGGACGACGAAATTGATTTGCAAGATGAACATGTTGAACGCTTGAACCTTGACGCTGAACCTGAACTCGTGGTGATTCAGGTGTATATCACTTCGGCATCGCGCGCGTATGCGTTAGCAGACCACTATCGCGCAAAAGGCGCGTATGTTTGTCTCGGCGGCTTGCATGTGACCTCCTTGCCTCAAGAAGCGCTGCAACATGCGGATTCCATCTTTCTTGGACCGGGCGATGATACCTTTCCCGAATTCTTGAAAGATTTTCGGAACAGGCGTCCGAAAAAAATTTACACCTCGCGCGGACAGCGCAGCATCGAACACATTCCCCCGATTCGGCGCGAACTCATCAAAAGGAATTTATATCTCGTGCCAAATTCCATTGTGGTCTCACGCGGTTGTCCTCATCAATGTAATTTCTGCTACAAAAACGCGTTCTTTGAAGGTGGAAATTCTTTTTATGTCCAACGCGTTGCGGATGCCCTTGCAGAAATCGAGCGCTTGCCGGGGCGTCATCTCTACTTTTTGGATGACCATTTGTTCGGCAATGCAAAATTCGCAGAGGCGTTGTTCGAGGGAATGCGTGGGATGGGACGCTTGTGGCAGGCGGCGGGCACGGTGCAGTCGGTGCTTGTACCGGGGTTAATCGAAAAAGCGGCGGCAAGTGGATTGCGGAGTTTGTTCGTGGGTTTTGAAACGTTGAGTCCGGAAAATTTACGTTCGTCGCAGAAGTATCAGAATTTGCACAAAGATTATTCTGCCGCGATCAAACGCTTGCACGACAATGGCGTGATGGTGAATGGCAGTTTCGTTTTCGGTATGGACGGCGACGACGCAAGTGTGTTTGACCGCACGGTAGATTGGGCGATGTCAAATGGAATTGAAACGGCGACGTTCCACATCATGACACCGTATCCGGGCACAGGTTTATATCAACAAATGCAAGCGCAGAATCGAATTCTGCACAGCGATTGGGACTTGTATGATACGCGGCATGTGGTGTATCGCCCCGCCAAGTTGAGCGCGGCGGAATTGGAGAATGGCTATTGGCGCGCGTATCGCGAATTTTATTCGTGGAAGAATATTTTCGCGGGCGCGTGGACGAATGATCGCTGGCGCGAACGATTGCGTCACGTCGCATACGCGGCGGGCTGGAAAAAATTTGAACCGATGTGGGATTTTATTATTCGCGCGAAACGCGCAACACAAATGCTGCCGACGCTCGAAGCGATTCTCGCAGGATTTGGGACACATTCGACCGAGACAAGCCTATCGAATGGTCTTGATGATTCATCCGCCGCACTGGGACCGGTGCAGTAGCGCAGCTCCAACTTGAAGATCGGTATGGAGTTAGCGGTGCAATCCGGCAGCCACCATAAAGTCGTCACGCAGCGCCGGGTCCGTTGCATAATAGCCGCGCCACACCATCGAACGCGTCATTGGAGCGGCTTCCCGAACGCCGCGCATCTGCATACAAAGATGATTCGCCTCCAAGTACACCCCTACAGCATGTGGCTTTAACATGGCTTCGAGCGCATCCGCAATTTGCTGTCCGATTCGTTCTTGCACGGCGAAACGTTTGGCGTACAAACGCACAAGGCGCGTCAGTTTCGACAGTCCAATAATGTGCTCGTGCGCGATGTAACCCACATACGCATTGCCAAAGAATGGTAGGGCATGATGTTCGCACAAACTGTAGAACTGAATCGGACCTTCAATCACTTGGGCAAGATGGCAGTCCGGCTCACCGCGGCATTCTGTCTCAAAAACTTTGAGCAATTTGGGGTCGCCTTCATAGCCCTCTGTCATATCAAGTAGTGCGCGCATAAAACGATGCGGCGTTTCGCGCGTCGCGGGCGTATCCAAGTCCATCCCCACCGCGCCAAAAATCTCTTTAATATACTTTTCAAATTTCAGAATCTCGTCGTCAGAAATAGAGCGTGGACGCAGCCCCACCGCCCCATCCAACGTATCATCGTCCGACTCGAAATGTAGATGGTCTAACATCGCTGATGTAACCCCTTTGCGTTGATATAAAAGTATCCGTGTCGTAATTTGGAGTGCCGCCATTGATTGCTGCACGACTCGGGGCTCGCGCTACTGCGAAACGAATTAATATGCTCCCATGCGAATACGCTAGGCTTGACGGGAGGCGCTCAGCGCCAAGACTCTATATCTTGTCCATGTCCCGAGACCCAATAGGGCGAGCCAGAGAATGAGAAGCAAGTAATACCGATCCTGCCATAGTATATCAAACATGATATCCTCTCCTTCATCTATACATCCGTTTCCATTATAACGGAAGAGCCATGAGAATTGCACAGAAAACGATGGTATCGTATGAAAAATACGTAAAAAATGCGGCTGGTGATTGCTTTGCTGTTGGAAGCGCTGCAAGCGCTGCGCGCGATCTATTCCCCCTCCCTCGAAGGATTGGACATGCTCGTGCCGATGCTGGACGAAATTATTGTCCAAGCCGCGCGCGCAAATTTTCATTTTATCTTTCCCGGCATGGCGCATCGCGGACGGCTCAATCCAGGAATCCGCTCTAGTTTCTAACGGACGCAGCAAATTAAAACGGACAGAGAAAAGCTTCTCCGTCCGTGCATGTGTCTTGCTGGGTCAGACCGAATTTTCCGGTTCCAACTGTAGCTGGGCTGGAACGGCTATGGCACTCGCATCCGCTTTACATCGGACCAGGCGCTGGAATCGTCGGGGTGGACGATTTCGATTTTATAGTAATAGGTCTTGCCTGATTTTACGCTCTTGTCCCCAAAACTGTATTTGGCGCCGATGAGACTTCCGATGTTTTTGGCAGCCACCAACTCGGCGTTCAGTTTTTTGAATTCGCCCTGCTTGGAGTTGGCGCGCCAGACATTAAAGCCCTTGAGATTGAGTTCGGTTGCGCTCTGCCACACGACGCGCACCTTGTTGGCGCGCGTCAGTTTCACGCGGACGCTGCTCAGTTCCAACGCGGTCGGCGCCTCCAAATTGATTCTGCCATAGCCATAGCGATTGTTGGAAGTGGCGCTCTCGGGGGCGTCAGTCTGAAGATTGAGCAAATTATTTCCGCCGCACGTGCCGCCGTCCGCCTTGTATAGCGCTTGACCCTTGAGCAAATTCGTGAGCTGCGCCAAAGTCATCGCAGGAGTTCGCGACCACATCACCGCTGCCATGCCTGCCACATGCGGCGCGGCGGCAGAAGTGCCAAAAAAGCCGCCGCCGTTATTGGCAAAATTGGTGCCGTCATTCGTGCCATACGTTTCGCCGCTCACGCCATCGGGGGCGACCACATCCGGTTTGTTGACGGTTGCGCCCGGGTTGCCGCCTCCGGCTGCATTGCGCGGACCAAGACTGCTGAACGTCTCCAAGCCATAGAGCGGACTCGTGCTGTCCTCATTCCAAAACGTCGCGCCAACGGTGACGGAACTGTCGCCATCGGAAGGGATGAGCAGACTGTTGCACTCGTTCACATACCAAAAGCTATTCGCCGCGCCCTGAGCATTTCTAAAACTATTAAAGGTGTGCAGCTGCATCCAGCTTCCAAAATTGTTGGGACACGTACCGCTGCCCTCCCAACGCTGAATGGCGATGGCATAGTTATAAGGACCGCCGGCAGGAACCGTGTAACTGAGCGCTTCGGTAGGTGGGACTGCACCGTTTCCACATTGATTTCCGTTTGTTCTAGTAACATAGACCCAACTTGACCCGGTCCATCTGTACAAAAATATGTCGTAATCAATAAAGTTCTGATTTCCGGTGCGCGCAGCGTTCCAATCGTTCCATTCTAAAAAAATCCTGAGCGTTGTGCCGGAAGAAATGTTCCATACACTACCCGAAGTTGGACCTATCCCTTGAATGTTGCCCGAGCCAAAGGTAAGATAGTCGCCATTGCTGAATTGGACCGCCGTTCCCGACCAGTGCGCTTTTTGATTGTTACCCGACGAATTCGCCCAAAAGATGCCGGCGTTTTTGGCGTTGTCAACGATGGTGTTGATTGGCCCCGTCCCGTCATACGGGCCAGCGTTCACCCAACCGATGGACATGGAGACTACTCTTGTGCCGCTGACGTTGTTGATATAGTCGCTGACGGCATTGCCAAACTCGACTTCGGTGCCAAAGGCATAGAGATAAAGAGTCGCGCCGGGCGCCATATCGTAGGTAATCTCGGCGCAGGCGGTCCCATGCACCATACCGGGTGTATCCGGGCTAAAATTGTACGACGCGCTGTAATCTTTGAGGACTGTGCCGGCGGGCAGGTCGCCCGTTCCTTGACGCGCCGCCCAACCGGTAAAGCCAAAATCGAAAACGGCGAGCTTGATGCCGCTGCCAGTATATCCGGCAGAATGCCAAGTATTGGTGTTGGTCAGATTGACGCCTTGGCTCGTCTGCGCTCCAACCATCGGGCTCAAACCTTTGGTTTGTCCGGGCGGCAATTCGGAGGGCGCCGCGGGATACGGCAAGCGCACGTAACGGACGCCCGAAATTTTAGTCAGCGCCTCCAATCCGTCAATGGGCGCCAACACTTGTACCCAGTTCTGGTACGCGGTCTCGTAGCGCGCGCCCGTCGCCGCAATCGCCTGCGCCAACGCGGGACGAATGACGATGGCGGGCGCGTGTTGAATCTGCGCGGTTTTGCCGTCGGGCAGTTGGACGGTTTCAAGCGTTGGTCCGTCGGCGGGATGAGCATCCGGACTGACAGCCATTTCCAAGATGACGCGGACGCGGTTGTTGGCAAGGTCAACGTTGCGGTCTTGGGCATACGCGTTCAATTTTGTCTGGTCGCCGGATTTGCGCGCGACGACGAGCTGCGCCAACTCGTCTTGCAAACCGGGAGTGGAGGATTTCTGTGGCGGAATGAGCGTGGGAACGGATTGCGCCGCTGTGGGGATTTCTTGCGCGGTGGTTACGATAAAATTGGACAGGGGCGAGGGACCTTGCGAATTCACTATTACTGGCAAGCCCAAACCGATGACTATTGCGAGCGCGGCGAGCAAAATGACGATGCGTTTGTAATTCACGGAAACCTCTTTCGGCAGAGTTTTTTTTCTTTCCTCTGGTAGTGAGCGAGGAGGATTTTTTGCGTTGACGGGGCACCGCGGCGCGGGGAATGTTAGCGCGGTAAATGGCCGTCAAGAAATGTTGGATGTTATTCTCGCGCGGTTTAGACGCGAATCAATAGTAATTTGTTACTGCTAGGGCAATCACATTTCAAAGTGAAAGGACTTGACGCAGGTAATTTCGATCCCATGCCGCTTTCATTCGCTTGGCTTGGATGCCAACTTTTTCGCTGTGTTCTTGTCGCAAGCGGGTAAGCGCGAGATGCCGCCCCATCGCGAAATTTTCGGTACTTTGGTTGCTTGTTTATCTCAAATGCGATTGCCCTAATGGTATCGTATGAAAAACACATAAAAAATGCGTCCGGTGATTGCTCGCCTCGCGTAAGAGGCGTTCTCTAACGCCGCTGGTGATTGCTTTGCCGATTGAATAGTACAAAGTAAAGTTATCGTGCTATGATGATGCTATGAGCTTCTGGAATGAATTTCCGGGACCCAATGCCGGATATGTCTTGGAACTCTATGAGCGCTATCGGCAAAATCCCGATGCGGTGGATGCCAACACGCGCGCGTATTTCGAAAAATGGACGCCGCCCTCACTCGCCGCGCCTTCGCCTCAAATCACCTCCGAATTTTCGTTCGCCAAAATTGCCGGCGCGGTGAATCTCGCGCAAGCGATTCGTTCGTATGGTCATCTCGCCGCCACGCTCGACCCGCTGCGCGGACACGCGCGCGGCGACCCTTCGCTGGAACTTGAAACGCATGGTTTGACACAAGCGGATTTGCAAAAGTTGCCCGCGAGCTTGGTCGGCGGACCGCTGGCGGAACGCGCCGCGAACGCGTTGGAAGCGATGCAAGCGCTGCGCGCGATTTATTCCGCCTCCACCGGCTATAGCTATGAACACATTCACGCGCCCGACGAACGCGAATGGCTGCGCGACGCGGCGGAATCGCGGCGCTTTTTTCCGACGCGCGACGCGTTCGATCCTCTCGCGTTGCTCGCGCGCCTCACGCGCGTTGAGGTTTTTGAACATTTCCTCCATCGCTCCTTTCCGGGCAAGACGCGTTTTTCCATTGAAGGATTGGACATGCTCGTGCCGATGCTGGACGAAATCATTGCCCAAGCCGCAGGCGCGGGTTTTCGTTTTATCTTTCTCGGCATGGCGCATCGCGGACGACTCAATGTTTTGGCGAATGTGCTAAACAAACCGCTCGGTCAAATTCTCGCGGAATTTCAAGACCCCGCCACCGCGCGCGATTTGACGGCGCGCGAAGAATTGGGCTGGACGGGCGACGTAAAATATCATCTCGGCGCGCATCATCAGGCGGATGGAGCGGAAACGGTTGGACTGTGCATCGTCATGCCGCCCAATCCGAGTCATCTCGAAGCCATCAATCCGGTGGCGCAAGGCATGGCGCGCGCTACGGGCACTCACGCTGACGCGCGCGGCGCGCCGCAATTCGACCCCAAGATTTCGCTGCCGCTTTTAATTCACGGCGACGCCGCGTTTCCAGGCGAAGGGATTGTCGCCGAGACGCTCAATCTCTCGCGCTTGAATGGCTATCAGACCGGCGGCACGATTCATCTCATCGCTAACAATCAGTTGGGTTATACAACGACGCCAAAAGATGGACGCAGCACGCTGTACGCGAGCGACCTCGCCAAAGGTTTTGAAATTCCAATCGTTCACGTCAACGCCGATGACCCCGAAGCGTGTCTGGAAGCCGCGCGTCTGGCGACCGCGTATCGCGCGAAATTCGCCAAAGATTTTTTGATTGACCTCGTCGGCTATCGGCGCCACGGTCACAACGAAGGCGATGAACCAAGTTTTACCCAGCCGTTGATGTATGAAAAAATCGCGCATCATCCGACGGTGCGCGCGTTGTGGGCGAAAGTTTTGATTGAACGCGGCTTGATTGCGGAAGATGCGCCGACCAAGTTAATTCAAGATGATACGCAGCAGCTTGCGAGCGCGCTCGCCGCGCTGCGTCCCGAACAAGAATTGGTCGAGCTCGCGCCTCAACCGCCGCCGCGCGGCGCGGCGCGCCAAGTCGAGACCGCGATTCCACTCGACACGCTGCGCGAGTTGAACCAAGCTCTGGTGCGCGTGCCAGAAACGTTCGCGCTGAATCCGAAACTCGAACGTCCGATGAGCCGCCGTCTTCAAGCGCTGGAAAATCCTGACGCGCCGACGATTGATTGGGCAACCGCCGAAGAACTCGCGTTTGCGACAATTTTGCAAGATGGGATTGCCATTCGTCTCACCGGACAAGATGTCGAGCGCGGCACATTCGGTCAACGGCACGCTGTCTTTCACGATGTGAAAACGGGCGCGACCTTTACACCGCTGCAAGCTTTGCCGCAAGCGCAAGCCGCGTTTGAAGCGCACGACAGTCCGCTGACCGAAGCCGCGACGATTGGCTTTGAGTACGGCTATAACGTCCAAGAACCGGCGCGGCTCGTTATTTGGGAGGCGCAGTACGGCGATTTCATCAATCAAGCGCAAGTGATGATTGACGAGTTTATCGTCTCGGCGCGCGCCAAGTGGGGACAGACTCCTTCGCTCGTTTTGCTTTTGCCGCACGCGTCGGAGGGACAGGGGCCCGACCATTCCAGCGGACGACTCGAACGCTTTTTGGCGCTCGGCGCCGAAACGAATTTGCGAATCGCGTATCCCACCACCGCC
Source organism: Chloroflexota bacterium (assembly GCA_004295045.1). Classification (GTDB taxonomy): domain Bacteria; phylum Chloroflexota; class Anaerolineae; order UBA4142; family SHND01; genus SHND01. The sequence continues at coordinate 46,935 of SHND01000071.1, forward strand.
GCGCAATATTTTCATTTGCTGCGCCGACAAGCGCTTTTGCTCAAGACCGACCCGCTGCCGTTGATTGTGATGACGCCCAAAAGTTTGCTGCGGCATCCGCTCGCCGCTTCGCGCGCGCGCGAACTCGCGGACGATAGATGGCAACCCGTGTTGGATGATTCCAGAGCCGAATTAGCGCCCGACCAAGTGACGCGCCTCATTCTTTGCAGCGGCAAAATTTACGTGGACTTGGTGACAGCGGAACAGTATCAGAAGAATCCATTCATCGCGATTGCGCGCGTCGAACAACTGTATCGCTTTCCCGAAAAAGAATTGCAAACGGTCTTGGCGCGGTACTCGAATTTGCAAGAGGTTGTCTGGCTCCAAGAGGAACCGGAAAATATGGGCGCGTGGACCTATATGCAGCCGCGCTTGCGTGAACTCATCAACGGGCGCGTGCCGCTCCGCTACATCGGTCGCCCTGCGAACTCGAGTCCGGCGGAAGGTTCGACGGCGTGGTTCAAATTGAATCAAAAGCAGCTCGTCGCCCGCGCCTTTGACCAGTAACCCGCAAGTACCGCAAATTTGAAATTTGCGTCACGAACCAACCCGCGCAAGTAGCGCAAATTTGAAATTTGCGTCGCGTATTTTTGGAGAATCGTTTATGCCCACACAAATTGTCGTGCCTGATTTAGGCGAATCGGTTGTCGAAGCCACCGTGCTGCGCTGGCTCAAGCAAGCGGGCGAACGCGTTGACGCGGGTGAAACGGTGGTCGAGCTGGAGACCGATAAAGTGAATCTCGAAGTGAGCGCGCCGAACGCGGGAGTGCTCGCGAGTGTTGCACACCAAGCGGGCGAAGACGTGCGCGTTGGCGATGTGTTGGGCACAATCCAAGAAGCGCCGATAGCGCAAGCGCCGAAACTGACAGCAAGTCCGTCCATCGAAAGCGCAGGCGCGCCATCACGCGCGCAAGCCGCGCCATCTGCGCCAGCGGATGTAACTGCGACGCCCGTCGCGCAACGGATGGCGGATACATCGGGCATTGATATTCGCCAAGTTCCATCGAGTTCTGCTGATGGGCGCGTAACAAAACAAGATGTCGAAAATTATTTAGAGCAACAGAAACTAAAACTGTCGAGTCCGCCTTTACGCGAAACAACTGTGTCGAATCCCGCGCCCGTTCCGCCGCGCGAAATTAGCGCGCTCCAAGCCGTTGATGTCTCGGCGCGCGCCAACCGCGAGGAACGCGTGCGAATGTCGCGCCGTCGTCAAACAATCGCGCGGCGTCTGATGCAGGCGCAGCAAACGGCGGCGATACTGACAACCTTTAACGAAGCGGATATGAGCGGGGTGATGGAACTGCGCAAGCAGCGTAAAGAAACATTTCATCAGCGCTTTGGCGTGAATCTCGGGCTCATGTCGTTTTTCGTCAAAGCCGTCATCGGCGCGCTCAAAGCTTTTCCGCGCCTCAATGCCGAAATTCAAGACGACGAAATCGTTTTCAAGCATTATTACGATATTGGCATTGCGGTTGGCGCAGAGGAAGGGCTAGTCGTTCCGGTGCTGCGAGACGCGGACCGGATGTCGTTTGCTGAAATTGAAAGCAAGATAAAAGAATTTTCGACAAAAGCGCAAGACGGCACACTATCGTTGGACGATTTGCGCGGCGGGACTTTTACCATCACCAATGGCGGCGTGTTTGGCTCGTTGCTCAGCGCGCCGATTCTCAATCCGCCCCAAGTCGGCATTCTTGGAATGCACAAGATTGAAGAACGTCCGATCGCGCGCGATGGACAGGTGATCATTCGTCCGATGATGTACCTCGCGCTCAGTTACGACCATCGCCTCGTGGACGGACGCGAGGCGGTCCAATTTCTCGTCCGTATCAAAGAGCTCCTCGAAGACCCCACCGCTTTGTTATTGGAGGGTTGAAAAGAGTTTGAACATTTCTTTTTCCCCGATTTGCATTTGCCAACCCTCCATCTGGCTGCGAACGGCATCGCGGTCACCTCACGCTTAAGCGTACTCACCGCTGACGCAGTGGCGCCGACGATTCGGCGCCGTAAAAGCAACTCCAGTCAACCTTCCGGGAAATGGGAATTGTCGCAGTTTTGTAACAGGTCTTGTTACAGATTCGCAACAAGCGCCCGTTAACATTCTCTAGTCGAAAGTTAACAAGCGGAGATTCCCTTCATCAAATCCGAAATGGGGGTGCGATGGAACTTGGACATCTTGTTGCGACTTTGCGTCGTTGGTGGTGGTTCATTGTAATTGTCCCTATCGTCACAGGTGGCTTGGCATTTTTGGTAGCACAGCAGCAACCTACGATCTTTACCGCCCAAGTCGAACTCACCGTTGGACCTAGTGTAGACAACCCAACAGCAGACCTCAATGCACTCAGAGCCAGTGCGCAATATCTGCAAACCTTCACGCAACTCGCGAAAACTCGCCCATTCCTCCAGGAAGTGGCGAATGAACTCAATCTCGACAGGGGGATTGGAAGCCTGCCGAGTCAAATCTCGGTCAGCTCTGATACTAACGCGCAGGTAATGACAATTACCGTGCGCGATCCGAATCGTAGACGCGCCATCTCCATTGCCAATAGTCTTGCCAACGTCTTGGTACGCTATAGCAGCACGAACCAGGGTAATGAAGCGGGCTTGGGGGCAACGCAGATACGCGCCGAAATCGAGCGATTGCGCGCGATGCGTGATGACATTCTCGCGCGCATTCAGCAGCTCGAATCTGACATCGTCACCGCCCAGCAGGTGTTCTTGGGCCCGTCCGTTACGGAACAACGAGCAAAAATCAGGCGGCTCGAAGGCGCTGTATCGTCGGCTGGCGATCCCACGCTTGAAAAGGCAATCGCCGAGCGACAGGCGCGGATTAGAGAACTGGAAATGGGGCTGCGCAGCACCTCAAGTGTTCAGGCGCAGCAACTGATTCTGAATGAGCTTGCCCGCGAAGATGCGCGGCTTGCCTCGGATCAAGCAACGCTGCGAGACCTGCAACGACTCGCGCTGGATCAGTTGACACAAGAACGCAACAAGTTGCAGGAAATGCAGAATGCGCAAACACAGCAGGTCAATGATCTCACCAGCGAACTCAACGTCCAACGCAGCCGCCTAGCAGATATACAGCGCGCTCTCAGTGACCTGTATACGGCGCTCCGTACCGCCTCCACAAATCAAATCAAGGTGATTGATCCGGCAGTTGCGGCATCAGCTGATGCGCCGAACATTTGGCTCAACACATTCCTCGCCGTCGTCGGCGGACTCCTTCTCGGTATAACCCTCGCGTTTGTATTTGATTTCTTGCAAAACACTCTGCGCCGCCCTGAGGATTTGGCACAATTGGAGGGAGCGCACCTTTTAGGAAGCGTCGCCGAGCACCCCCCGTTGACCGGGTTGGGTAAGGAAGCATTGGTGGTTCATGCACTCTCCCAAACGCGCGCAGCTGAAAATATGCGTATGTTGAGCGCAAAACTGGCGCCGCCGGATTCTGCTGCTGCCACGCGCACACTTTTATTTTGCAGCTCAGATCACGGCGAAGATGCTGCAGAGCTCGCAGCAAACCTTGGCGTGATCTTGACGCAAATGGGCAAGCGCGTGGTTTTATGCGACGCGAATTTGCGCCGACCGATCATTACACAACTGTTCGACCTCGAAGGACAAAAGGGTTTGACCGACGCGCTCGCCGCAAAGGTGAGCCAACTGAATTTGTATCCAATCGGGTGGGCGCCGGGTTTGTATATCCTGCCGCGCGGGACAGGTGACCCTTTGGCGTTCGAATTGCTCGCGTCCGCTCAAACGGCGCAGCTCACCGAGCGGCTCCAACACGATGCAGACTTGATAATCTATGTCGGCGCGCCGCTGATTACGTTCGCGGACAGTCTCGCCGTTGCGCCGCGCATGGATGGTGTGGTCCTCCTCGTTCGACAAGGTAAAACGCGACGCGCGTGGCTTGCGGAAGCAATCCAAAGCTTGGTTGCAGTTGGCGCCAAGCTCGAGGGCGTCGTGTTCTTTCAAAACCGCGTCGATGGAATTCAAGTTGCGTCTCTCCCCGAAACGCAAACAGAAACGAACAAGGGCTGGTCAAGCCGCTGGCGGCAAGCTAGAAATGTTGCTTCGCATCAATTTGACGAGTTGGTCCGTCGAAACCTCAATCGTCTTTCGGACGGATTCACAAAAGGAGCTCCCGATGCGCACACAGACACTGGTTCTCAAAACACACGTTAGCCCCACCCGCCTCAATCGCATCCGCGACAGACTTCTATCGTACCTGTCCTGGATCGAAGGGTTCAACGTTTTGCTGGCAAAGCGCGTAATTGACTTGACGCTTTGCTTGCTTTTAATCGCACCCGCCCTGTTGGTGATGGCAGTGATCGCATTCATTCTGTATCTCGATTCCTCGCGTCCAATTCTTTTCGCGCAGGACCGCGCGGGCAGAGGGGGGCGGAAATTTCGCATCTACAAATTCCGTACGCTCAAGAGAGAATACTGCGATCTGACGGACCGCGAATGCATGAAAGCGTACGTACGCGGGCTGGATATACGCGAGCCGGGCTCGAATGAAAAGCAAATCCATAAACCGTTTGACCCTACGCAGGTGACGCGTGTCGGTCGTTTTTTGCGCAGGACGAGTTTGGATGAACTGCCACAGCTTTGGAATGTGCTGCGCGGCGAGATGAGTTTGGTGGGTCCGCGTCCAAACGTGATATGGGAAGTGGAAGCTTATTCTTGGTGGCACACGGAGCGTCTGGAAGCGCTGCCCGGCATCACCGGGCTGGCGCAGGTGCGCGGACGCAGCGGGATTCCGTTTGATCAGATCGCACGCTATGACATTGAATACGTTCGCAAGATCAGTCTGAAACTCGACCTGCAAATAATGTGGTGGACGGTTGCTTCGATCTTGAAGGGAACCGGCGCCGGATGATGTCCGATGAGTCAACCTGAATCGAGGCGCGCTCCTGCGGCTGTCCAATCTCCCGGATTGGATCGGAACATTCTCGCCGCCGCTAAAGGTGGCGGGATTGTTTTTGTCGGCAAGGTATTTACCTACGGCAGTCGCTTTCTGATTGCGTTTTTGCTGGCGCGCTTGCTTGGCGCGGAGGGATATGGCAGTTACAACCTCGCGTTGAGCGCCGCGACGATTGCCGGAGGGTTGGCGTTGGTCGGACTCGACGCCGCGCTGCTGCGCTATATCGCGTTGTGGCGAAGCCGGAGTGACGACGCAGGCGTGTGGGGCGCTCTTCAAGTCGGACTGGTGGTGACGACGGTGTTGAGCGTGTTGATTGGCACCGCGCTCTTTGCGCTTTCGTATTGGATTGCTGCCACAGTCTTTCACGACATACGTCTGGCGCCCTATTTGCAATTGAGCGCGGTGATTGTTCCACTGCTGACGCTCAGCAATATCCTCGCCGGCGCGACACGCGGTTTCAAGAACTTTCATCACTTTGTTATCGCGCAATACTTTGTTCAGCCGCTGGTGCGTGTCATCCTGATTGTTTCGTTTGTGTTGATCGGATTGGGGATAGAACAGGCAATTCTTATCTATGGCATTGCCGACCTCTCTGCCTCGCTCCTGCTCCTTTACTTTTTGAATAAAGAATTCTCTCTGCGGCGTCCTTTGAAAAGTGGGCGACGCGAGGTGCGCGCACTGCTCAGTTTTTCAGTACCAATCTGGCTTTCTGACTCGATGCTGACTTTCCGCAACAGCATTCAGATAGTGCTGCTCGGCTCGCTTGCTACGGTGACGACAGTCGGCATTTTTGCTGTGGCAAGCCAACTCAATCTCGTGGCTGACCTCGTGCAGAGCTCGGTCACCACTGCGGTGAAACCGATCATCGTAGAAGTACACGATCAAGGCAAGCGCATGGATTTGGCGAGTTTGTATCAAACCGTTAGCAAGTGGATGTTTGCATTCAACCTGCCGATATTTCTGATCGTTGTGCTCTTTCCAACTCAAATCCTGTCGCTATTTGGCAAGAGCTTTACCCTTGGAGCAGAGGCATTGACAATTTTGGCATGGGCGAGTCTGGTGGATGCTGCGACAGGCATGTGCGGCGCGGTGCTGGATTACAGCGGCTATGCAAAACTCAAACTCTTTAACTCGGTCTTGCGGCTGGCGCTTTCGATCTCGCTCAATCTATGGTTGATCCCCATCTGGGGAATGGTTGGCGCAGCTGTCGCAGTGCTTGTTAGCGAGTTGGTAGTAAACCTGCTGCGGGTGGGTCAAGTATATTATCTGCTGCGCATTCTGCCTTACAACTTGAGCTCGCTCATCCCGGTGTTAGCTGGAATTGTGGCGTTGGTCATGACCTTGATCATCGGGCAGGTCTTGGCTCTGGACTATATCGTGGAAATGATAGTGCAGTGCCTCGCGTTACTTGTCGTCTACACCGCGTTGTTGTGGAAATTTGGACTCGCGGACCAAGACCAAATCATCCTGTCGCACATCGGACGACGGGCGCGCAAACGCGTCGGACGATTCGTGCCGGGACTAACGTGACCATGATTATCAGTCACCGCTTCAAGTATCTCTTTGTCCAATTGCCGCGTACGGGTTCGACTGCGGTCGCCGACGAGCTGTACGAAAATTATGAGGGCGAGCGAATTCTGAACAAGCACAGCACGTACCAAGATTTTTTGAAGCAAGCAGCGGCAGAAGAAAAAACGTATTTCGTTTTCTCCAGCATCCGCAATCCACTCGACGATGCGGTGAGCCACTATTTCAAATGCAAGAATGACCACAAAGGGAATTTTACTGTTCCAAAGCGCGTGGCGCGGCGCAAAGGCATCGTGAATCACATGGACAATGAAATTTACAGATACTTGAAAAAAACCAACGCGGATTTTCCGACCTTTTTCTTGAAATTTTACAGGACGCCCTACAACAACTGGGCGGACCTTGCACATCGCAAGTTTGATTACGTCATTCGTTTTGAAAATCTGGTGGAGGATTTTGCAACGGTTTTGAAAATGCTGAACATTGAGCCGAAACGCCCCCTGCCGCTTGTCAATCTCACAGCGCGCCGTACGCGTTCCTACGTTTCGTACTATAGCACGCGAGAAGCGATTGCGCGTGCCAATTGGGTGTTCGGTCCGTTCATGCGGGAATGGGGCTATGAATTTCCGCGCGAGTGGGGTGACATGCGCGTCACATGGTGGAACCAGCTTGAATACGATTTTCTAAATGTGTTCCGCACGATGTATTGGAAATATCTACGATACCGAATTTGAGGTTCTGAAAATGACAGCATCAAACCGCGTACTAGTCATTGGATTGGACGGCGCGACATGGGACGTGCTCGATCGCTGGGTGCGCGACCAGACGATGCCGAATCTCGCGCGTCTGCGGCGTCAAGGCGCGTGGGGCGTGTTGCGCTCGACTATTCCGCCAATCACCGCGGCGGCGTGGAGCACCTTTATGACCGGCAAGCGCCCCGCCAAACATGGCGTGTATCACTTTATCAAATTGTTTGATGAAAATGCGCAGAGTGAAGTGTCTGAACTTGTCAGCTCGCGCAGCATCAAAGCGCCCGCGCTGTGGGACATCCTCGGACATCACGACCGCCAAGTCGTCCTCGTCAATATTCCGCTGACGTACCCGCCGCGTCAAGTCAACGGCGTCATGGTCACGGGTTTGCTCACGCCGCGCAGCGCCCCTGTGTTCACTTATCCGCCGGAACTTTCCCAGCAAATTGCGAATTACAAGTTCGACTTGGATCGTTTTGCAGATAAAACGCCGTTCGTTGACGAAATTGGAGGCGAGATTATCGCCCCCACGCTCAACCTTGTGAACGAGTTTCGGGAAATGCTGGAGATGCGAAGGCGCGTGACATTGTCGCTGATGCAGTCAGAACTATGGGATTTTTTCATGATTGTGTTCATCGGCACTGACCGCATGGGGCACTATTTGTGGGACTATCAGGCAGGGACGGCAGGAAGCGATCCCGCTTCGCAAGCGATCTCACGCGCCGTGCGCGAATATTACATGCGCCTCGACGAAATCATTGGTGAATTGGTTCAAGAGGCGGGCGACGATGTAACGACGCTGCTCATGTCAGATCACGGCATGGGTCCCAAGCACACCAAGCGGTTGCACGTCAACAACTGGCTCTGCGACAAGGGCTGGCTCGTTGCCAAGTCCGCTCCCGGCACGATCTCAAACCCGGACCGCTGGCTCACACGCCTTGGACTGCCGCGCGACAAAGTTGGGCGATTTGTGAGGCACATGCCGGGTGTTGCAAAAAGCAAACTGATGAAAAAAGCAACAGAGGCGTCCGCCGCACAAGTGGACACACAAAACTCGGTTGCCCACGCCATCCCGATGTTCAATCATATCTTTGGCATTCGGGTCAACGCTGCACTTGATGCGCGCGCCCGTTCGATGGCAGAGATCACGCGCGGACTGTGCGAGCTTAGAGATCCGTTTAGCGGCAAGATGATTGTCGAACAAGTCGTGCGCGGCGCGGACTATTATCAAGGACCTTATGCGACGAATATTCCTGATTTAATCGTGATGCTGAATCCCGATTACGGCGCGAGTTTCCGTCTCGGACGCTACAGTTCACTCGTTACTGAATTACAAGTACACACGCAGCTAGGCAAACATCGCATGGAAGGCATCTTTGTCGCGAATGGTCGCGGTATTAAAGCCATCGCTGGACCACTGCCCGATCTTGACATCGAAGATATAGCGCCCACGACGCTGCACTTGATGGGATTGCCTGTGCCTACCGACATGGATGGACGAGTCTTGACCGAAGTGATGACACCAGATTTTGCCGCGTCGCATCCCGTACTGTGTGGCGAACCACTGGGATTTTGGCAGGAGAATGGAGATGCCGCTTTCGCCGATGAGGTCATGTCGCAACAAGACGAAGAAGAAATTCGCGAACGTCTCGCCGCGCTGGGATATTTGGAATAAATATGGGGACAAAGGGGCGCGAAGCGCAACTACAGCGCACTGATTACAGTCCGACCGCGCAAGCGCTGCAAAATTCATCAAGTCGGGACTTGGGAATGCATGCTGTCGAGTCCAATCCAAAGGCGCGGCGTTCTTTTGTGGCGATTGAAACGTCGTCCTATTCGGGTGCGACACTGCTCGCGTTCTTGTTGTCCGCACATCCCGAGATCGTCAGTATCGGTGAAATGAATGGGGTGATTCCAACAGAAGACATCGAGACGTACATGTGCTCGTGTGGCAAACGCATTCGCGTCTGCGAATTTTGGCAGACGGTACGTTGTGCGATGGAGCAGCGCGGTTTCACCTTTGACGTGGTGCATTTTGATACAGAGTTTGTGATGGGAGGTCCGCATTTGGCGCAGAAACTGCGCGCTGGCTCCTTTCGCAGCGCCAAGGTCGACGCGTTACGCGATCATTTTTTTCTAACCTTGCCCGGCGCGCGTACGCGCTTGAAAAGACAGATTGCGCGAAACATTGCCTTTATAGACGCCGTCTTGGAGGTCACGAATAAGCGTGTGTTTGTGGATACGTCCAAGAACCACTTGCGTGCCAAGCACCTGGCAAAATATGGTGCGCTGGATGTGCGCGCGATTCATCTGGTTCGAGACCCGCGCGGGGTGTTCGCGTCGCGGCTGCGGCGCAGCGCGAACTTGGATGCGCGCGACGCGGCGCGGCAGTGGGTTCGTTTACACGAACGTCTTGAGCGAATGTTCAACACCTTGCCCACCATGCAGGTGACGCGTGTGCGCTATGAGGATGTGTGCCGCGCACCGAAAGAGATGTTGGCACAGCTCTGTGAGTTCTGCGGAGTGGAGGGGGATTTGCACAGTAGTGATTTGCGAGGGTTGCAGCATCACATTGTCGGTAATCCAATGCGTCTTACAAACTATGCTGAAATTCAGTTTGACGAAAGTTGGCGCACCCGGCTGACGCGTGCGCAAATGGATCAGATTATGCGCGTAGCGGGGGGTCTAGCTGCGCGCTATGGGTACTTGTAATGGTTTCGAAACTCAACGGGATGCGCGCTTCAGTATTTCGCCAGCACGCTCCGCGCGCTCGAGCAGAGGATGACACGCGGAAAGTGCAGTATGCCGCTCTCTTGGTGGGCTTGGCGCTTGGTGGGGTGATCGCGTGGCTTTGCGCAACGGGTCGTCCACTGTTGGTTATTCCGGTTATCGTCGCCGTGCCGGCGATGATCGCGTTTTTGCGGTATCCGTTCGCTGGCGTGTTGGTATGGCTCGCCGTTTATCCGTTTCTTGTCAAAAATCCGACCAGCGTCGGTTTCTATGCGCACTGGACGCTGTACCGGTTGATGATTCCGGCGATGCTGTGGCTCGTGCTGATGTCAATCTGGGCAAAACTGCGCTCGCCGCCGCGAACCAAGTTCGGTGTGCCGGAATGGGTGATGTTGTTGTTCTTGGTGTGGACGGTGGGCAATGCGCTTGTTCTGAGCCGTGATCTGGAAGAGGCATTCATACGGCTTTATGACCGCGTCTTTGTCCCATTTTGCATGTATTGGTTGATCCGGTTGCTCGAGCCGACGCCGCGCGATGTAAAGCGTCTCGTTACCTTGGCATTCGGTATCGTGCTTGTCCAATCTATCGTCGGTCTCGCGGCGTGGTTCGCACCGCAATTTGTGCCGCCGGAATGGCTCGGCGCTGCCGGTGTGCGCACCGTCGGCACCATCGGGAATCCGGCAGCATATTCGGTGACGTTAATTTTTTTCGGACTGTTGCTATTTCAATACGCGTTGTCAAACCCATCGCTCTGGATTCGTCTCTTGTACCTATCTACCTTTGCGCTCGCGCTCTTTTGCGTTTTCTTTACTTTTTCTCGCGGCAGCTGGTTCGCGGGCGTGCTGGTCTGTTTGGGCTTGCTGTTCGTTTATCCCAAAGTGATTTTTCGCGGGGCATTCTTGTTCGCGCTGGTCGTCCTCTTGCTAAGTACATCCGTCCTGACAGGCGCGTTTGCATTTGCGATGGAACGGCTCAATACCGAACACACTGCCGAGAGTCGCATCATCACCAATGCAGCGTCGCTGCGAATGATCAACGCGCAGCCGTGGCTTGGTTGGGGCTATGAAAACTATGACCTGTACAACGCGCAATTCAAACAAAATGTGGGGGACATCAGCGGAGTCGATAACATCAATACGTCACACAATACCTATCTCACGATTGCGGCGGAGCTGGGCATCCCCGCGCTTGTGCTGTATTTGATTCCAACTCTGTGGTGGTTGATGCAAAGTATTGCCGCGTGGTCGCGTCTGCCGCGCAGCGGCTTTTGGAGTCGGTCCCTGCTCGTGTTGTTGTGGCTCGTGCTGCTCGCCGAATTTACCGTAAGCAATTTTATGGACATGATTCGTTATAACCTCTTTGGCACGGTGCTTTGGTGGATGGCATTGGGCTTGATCGCCATTATGGTAACAACGGAGGTTGGTGAGAAAGATAACGCTGCGAATCGGCTTGAACCCCGACCTGTTGAGATGGGAGAATCGGTTAGATGAAATTTTCGATTGCGCCACAGAGCTCCAAGGTTCGCCCGGATGCGCGACATCCGAATATTTTGTTTGTCGTCATGGACGCGACGCGCGCGCAAAACCTTTCGGTGTACGGTTACCCGCGCCGCACGACGCCGCATCTGGAGTCGTTCTCCGAACAATGCGTCGTGTACGAAAGCGCGATTGCGACGAGCTGTTGGAGTTTGCCCTGCCATGCTTCGCTCTTTACGGGCTTGTACCCATCCACGCACGGCGCGGATGACCAGCATCAGTTTCTCGATGCCGAGCATCCCATTATTGGGGAACTCTTGTCGAATTTTCACGGCTATCGCACTTTCGCCTTTTGTACCAAGCGCGATGTGAGCCCGGTGACGGGCATGAATCGCGGGTTCCAATATTTCAATCCCGAAAGCAACGGACGCCCCTTCAAGAACGTGTTTCGCAAACTGGACAATGGCGTCGCGAAAGTTTTAGGGACGCGCGACAATGGCTTGCGCGACATCAACCATCAACTCTATCAGCTGCTGCCGCAGCTCAAAGCGAACGATGAACCATTCTTTCTCTTTGTCTCTACTGTAGAAGCGCACATTCCGTATCGTCCGCCGAAAAAATTCAACCGCTTTCTACCTGATGGGATTTCACCACAGCGCGCCGCCCGCGTCAATATGGACCGCTGGAAATACATGGTGGGCAGAGTGGATATGTATCCGCAGGATTTTGAGATTTTGCGCGCGCTGTACGATGCGGGGATTGCTTACACCGACGCGCGGCTCGAAGAGTTGTTCGGTTGGCTGCGGGAATTGGGACTCCTTGACGACATGCTCGTGATTATTACGGGCGATCACGGTGAAAATCTTGGCGAGCATAACTTGATGGCACATGGTTATTGTTTGTACGACACGGTGCTGCGCGTTCCGCTCATCATTCATTTTCCCAAAGGCGTGACGCCGCCGGGACGCGTAACAGAGCAGGTACAAGCGGTGGATGTGCTGCCAACGATTTTGACACTGCTAGGCGATGACACACGGGCAATGTATCCGTACTTGCAGGGAAACGATTTATTGTCGGCGGCGCGTCGTCCGTTTGCCGTCGCTGAACAAGCTAACCCGGACTTGGCTATTTTTCATAGGCGCTTCCCGGATGACGACGTGTCACGTTACGACCGTTCCTTGCGGATGATTCGCACCGAGTGCCACAAGTATATTTGGGCGTCGGATGGACGGCACGAACTGTATGACCTGCGCGACGACCCCGGCGAGACGCGTAATTTAATCCGCAGAGAGCCAGAGCTTGCCGTGCAGTTGGACCGTCGCCTAAAAGAGTGGCTCGCGCAGCACGAACGCGATGCGGCACCGTACGCCTATGCGCCAGCAACCCTCAGCACTTCCAAGGAGCGAGCGCAAGTATGACTCTGCTGCAACCATTCCAGACGCTGCGCCGCTGGAAAAGGTTTGGGATGGCGCTGAATACGGCGCAGCGCGCGTCGGGCGTCGGCAATTATTGGTATTGGATGCAAGTTCCGGCGCTCGCCGATGGTATTCCGATTGCGGATTTGGTGTGTCCGCTTCGCTATGACGTTTATGTGCGCCGCGATTTTTTTTCGTTCTATGCCGCACACCGCGAACTCTATCGCGACGATCCCCGGACGTTCGTCGCGCGGGTCAGAGAGACGCCGTACTATGTTTGGTACATGGATTCGGAAGCGGTGCGCTGTAATCCGCACTTGCGTGGGAATCGGGTCGCGTTGGAGGATGCGTTTGTGGAACGGGTGCGCCGCGCGGTGAACTTGTACAAAGATGTGATGGCAAATGGGTTTTCGCCCAAGCACCCAATCATTTTGAAAACAGCAGAGCTGATATTGCCACCGACGACCGATCGCGGCGGCTCACCGACGGGTAAATTTATTTCCGGTAAATATTTTCTCGCCGATGGATGTCATCGCCTCGCGTTATTGATGGAATTGGGTTACCGCTTTCTGCCCCCCGAGTTCTTTCGGGTCAAGTGTTTCAAGGAATTTAGTCCATTTGACAGTACGAGCTTGCTCACGCGTGCGCTGGCGCTCGATGAAGCAACGTACGTGCGCTTTCTCTCGACGCGGTATTGTGCGCCGCTTTCGTTCACACAGGTCGAGCCCTTTCTGAACCATGTCAGAGTTCACAACCCGGGTCTTTTGAACGAAGTAGTATCGGCGCTCAGTGTGGATGGATTTCAGGTGGGTCGTTCGCAGTAAAACGGGAATAACGAATCAGAGAACATCCTCATGTTCAACATGGAAAGATTGAACCGCCTGGAACGCCAGGTACATTTTTTTGCGGGGCGTACTCCCGGCGATTATTACGCCTATGGACGCTGGCGCTTGACCCAATGGTTTCGAGAAAATGCGCCGCGCCCATTGGATGTTGATACACCCGCGCTCTTGAACGCGTTCGACCTCGACAAATTGGATGCCGCATCAGGACACACCAAAGAGATCGAGCACAAAGTTGTCGCGCACTTCAAAACGCGACGCGCGCCATTTTTCTTTTTCGACACGAATGATCGCGAAAAACTAATTGCATTGATCTCGGACGCGGAAAAAGCGGCGACGGTCCAAAAAGCCGATGCGATTTGCGATTTCACCTTTACCTTTCGCCGAACGCAAGTCCAGTTCGACGGCAAAGTGGACTGGCAGTGTACGCCGCAGGGAAATGTCGATTGGCGTTGGGACCTGAACCGCCATCCTTTTTTCGTAACGCTTGGACAGGCATACTGGTATACCGGCGACGCCAAGTACGCGCGAATGTATCGAGCGTTCGTGCGCGACTGGCTAGAACAGAATCCGGCGCGTACGAATCAGCCCAATTGGACGAATGTTTTCGAAGTGGCATGTCGCGTCTCTTTTTGGATTTGGAGTTTTTATTTGTTTCGCGGCTCGCCCGCGCTCGATGCGGAATGGTGGCTTGAATTTTTGCGCGGGCTGCTCGCGCACGCACGCTATCTCGATACCTACATTGAACTCCACGTTCCAAATAATCACCTGCTCATCGAATCCAAAGCGCTCGCGTGTCTCGGTATTCTTTTTCCTGAATTTCGTCAGGCGGATCGTTGGCGGCAGCGCGGCACGCGGCTGTTCCAAACACAGCTGAACAAGCAAGTATGTTCTGACGGCGTTCACGCCGAACGCGCGACCCTGTATCACCAAATCATCGCAGGTGAGCTGCTCGAATGGCTGGTACTGCTTGAAAATAATAACGCGCCGGTTCTACCGCTGCACCTTTCGACATTCGGTCGGATGCTAGAGTTCGAGACTGCTCTGACCAAGCCGGATGGTACGCTCCCGCTTTTTGGCGATTCGGCGTCCCAAGATACGCTTTTGCGTTTTTCCGTGACGCGCGCGGGTCACCTCTTTTTGAAACAACAAGCCGCGACCGCCGACGGAGCCGACGAAGCGACACGCTGGCTTTTGGGTCCAAATCGCTTGACAACGGGGCAAGAAAAGTTCAGACCTGCTGAGGTTGCGTCGCGCGCATTTCCCAAAGGCGGATATTTTGTTATGCGCTCAGGGAACGATGCCGACGCGCTGTACCTTGCGTTTGACTGCGGACCCTTTGGCATGAAGGCATTGCCAAATCACGGACACGCGGACGCGCTGAGTTTTGAATTGTTCGCGTACGGGCAGACTCTGCTTGTGGACCCCGGATTTTATGGCACATCGTTCGGCGAAACGTGGCGAAATTATTTCCGCGGGACACGCGCTCACAACACAGTTGTCGTAGACGATTTGGACCAGTCCGAATTGATGGATGTGCGGCGCGTCTATCGTCCCGCGCAGGCAAAGTTGCTCGATTGGGTGAGTAACCCCGAGTTTGATTTTGTGGATGGTATCCACAATGGCTATGAGCGGCTCGCGGAACCGATCACCCATCGTCGTCAAATCTTGTTCATCAAACCATCGTACTGGATCGTTGTGGACACGCTGACCGGCCGCGGCGCGCATACTTTTGACCTTTATTTTCACTTGATGCCGGGAGCAGAGATAGAGCTCGACCCATTGTCAAAGAGCTTGCGGTGCAAGTACGACAATCAGGCGGGCTTGACGATCGTTCCGCTCGTCACATCCGGACTGTGCGCGCAGGTCTTGATGGGTGAGACCAATCCGATCCATGGTTGGGTTTCACTCTTTGCGGGCGAAAAGTGCGCCGCGCCGGTACTGCGCTATCGTCGCCAAGTCGCCGCGCCCGTGCAGTTTTGTACGGTGCTGGTGCCACAGCGAGCGGGGGAAGCATCCTGTGTTGCAGTGACGCCGCTCGCTGCGGAATCGCCCACCAATCGCGCCGAGCGCCCGTTGGCAATCCAAATCGAGACAGAAACACATGTGGATTTGTTTACGACGGATTGCGCGTTGGAACATGAACGCAAGCGAGCTGCGCGGTCCGAGACGGGCACGCGCTTGAGCTTGGTGCGTCACTCCAAATTGGATTCCACAGCGGTAGTGATTTTCAAGTACGGCGAGTGAAATTGAAAAATGGTGAAAGCGGAGATTCATCTGATGATTCCCTCAATAGGAGGCAGCTCGATGGCTAGCGCATTGCACCCGCCAACTACTGGCCCCGGCCCGCGTTTGAAAGGGCGAGTACAACGCATATGGCAAGATGGAAGCGGATGGTTTGATTCGCACACGCGTATCGTGCTGGCAGCCATTCTGCTGCTCGCACTAGTGTTCGGCGCCTATAGATTCATCCAACTTGAAGTGTACGCGGAATCGAATACCGCGAATGCGTTACCCCCGCTGGTATGGAATCTCGCGCACGGGAACGGTTATGTTGCCTGCTATCCTCGATATTTCCCCTTTTGCAGTGCGATGAATAACGCGACGGCGGCGCGCGAGCCGGTGCCATCACTCTTATTTGCGGCAATTGCAGTCCTGGCGCGCGAGTCGGTCACAGCTGCGTACCTGACCGGGGTAGTCATTAATCTCTTGATTTTATGCGGAGTTTTCGCGCTGTGTCGCGCCCTCGCCAACGAGAGGGTTGCGTTGCTCGCTTCGCTCCTTTGGGCGCTCTACGTTCCTGCATTGGACCTTGTCCGCGAAATGTCCGGCGACCTCCTTGCCGCGTTGGGTGTGGTATGGGGCATCTTTTTTTTGATTCGCGCTCAAGAAACAAATACTGGGCGCGCATGGTTGGCAGCAGGAATTTGCCTCGCATTGGGGGCGTTGTCGCGCTCGGCTGTGAGCGTACTCGTGCCTGTCCTTTCAATCGGTCTCTTGGTTGCTCCTGCATCGAACCCATCCCGCTCGCTGCGCGGGATATTGGAACGGGCTAGACCGGTACTTTTTTTTGTAGGGGCATTTCTTCTGGTCATGTTGCCCTGGATTGTACGGAATCAAGTCACCTTTGGACGACCTGTGCTCGGCTCGACATTGACGGGTTATAACCTCTATCGCCAGAACTACATGCTGTCTTCAGACAACTATTTGCGCTATGTCTATACCGACGAAGCGGATCGCGCCATTCGAGCTTTGCTCGCGCGCCGCACCGATCTACAAGGCACCGAAAGCGAAGCGCAAGTAGATGCCGTCTATCGTGAAGAGGCATTGAGCGTTATTCGAGCTCATCCGCTCCGGTATCTCAGTCTGTCGGCATATCGTGCAGTTATGCTTTGGCTCGATTGGCGCGTTGATGAAAGGATGGGCAATCAGCTCTCGACGCGTCAAGTTTTCTCGATGCTGGAGCAGCTCCTTTTATTGAGCGCTGCCATAGTTGGCTTGATTGCAACCTGGCGGCGCAGTTGGGTGCTTGGAGTGTGCCTCATTGCGTACAGTCTGCTCCATATGGCAGTCGCAAGCCGTATGGTTTTCATTGTGCCGGTGATGCCGCTCTGTGTTGTGTTGGCGGCGATTGGTTTCGCCCAGCTTGCGCGGGCGCTGAGCAAGAGACTCCGCGCGGCACGTTTGACCATGCGCCGCTTTGATTTGGGATGCTAGGGACTGGTCCTATGCGCGTTGCGATTGTCGGCGATTATCCGCTGAACACGAATCACATCTGGGGCGGTGTGGAAGCTGCGTTCGCGTACCTTGTCCGTGAGCTCGCGCGGTGCAAGGAGTTGGAACTGCACATCATCACCCTTGGTGATCCTGCACGCGCACGCGAAATTCAAGCCAAGTTGCCGCAAGTGAACTTTCACATCCTGCCGCCCTTTCCGCGCCTCGAATTCGCGCGCAACTTTCGCAGCTATCAAAAGACTCTTGATGCCGCGCTGATGAGCATTCGACCTGACGTGGTACACGCGCAAGGCGGAACAGATCACGCATACGTTGCCTTGCGCGCTGGATACCCTACCGTGATTACGGTACACGGTGTTCAGAGCGAAGACAGCAAGTATCAGGGAACCTTGCATCAACGCGCGCGCAAATGGTTTTACAGCCGCCTCATCGAACGATACAACCTCAGCCATACGCGGCATCTCATCGCGATCAGCCAATACGTCACTCAGTATTTTGCGCCGCTTTTGCGGCGCGACATCTCCATCTATTACATTCCGAATGCAATTGATGACAGCTTTTTTCGGCTGCCCCGCGCCACACGCGGCAAGACAATTTTGTACGCCGGGCGCGTCATTCGCCGCAAACGCGCGCTTGATCTCGTACGCGCGTTCGCGCGGGTGGCGCATGAAATGCCAGGCGCGCAGCTGCTCCTCGCGGGCGAATATCACTCCGAGCCAAATTATGTAGAACAGGTGCGCAACTTGATTCGCCAAGAAAAACTAGAGAGGTGCGTACATTTGCTGGGGGGGTTGTCAGAACAAGCAATTCTCCACGAGTTCGCCCAGTGTGATGTGTTGGCGCTGCCGTCGGTTCAAGAGACAACGCCGATGGTGATTGCGCAAGCAATGGCTGCGGGCAAGCCGGTCATTGCGACGAGGGTGGGCGGCATACCCGAAATGATTCAGGACGGCAGGACCGGATTTTTGGTTCGAGTGGGCGCTGTCGAGGATTTGGAAAAGAAATTGCTGTGCTTGCTCAAAGATGATTGTTTGCAAAAAGAAATGGGGCAGGCAGCGCGATTGTTTGCTCAGGAAAACTATCACGCCGAAGCCGTCGCGCAAAAAACGTACCGCGCATACACGAACATAGGAATAGCGAGTCCCATCCCAAAGCTGCAACCAAGGATTGAGTTGGCATGAAAACAGATTACGTCTTTGTCGTCGGCTGCAATCGCTCCGGCACATCCTTGCTCCGACAAATCTTGAATAAATCCGCCGAATTGTGTCTTTGCCCCGAGACGCATTTCTTGCGGCGACTTGCCAGCGACAGCGTGAATCAAACCCGTCAAAGGTTTGGCGACTTGTCTCTTGAAAGCAACGTACGCAGATTCGTAAATTACATCTATGCCGACCACCGCACGCTCAAGATCAGTTACTGGCTGTGGCTCAAGCGCAATTTCACGCGTGAGGAATTTACGCGGCGTGTGCTTGAGACGGACCGCAGCGATCGCGCGCTCTTTCAGACATTGATGCAAATCTACGCCGAAACCGCCAAACCCGCGCACACCGATTTGATTCTCGGGGAAAAAACGCCGACGCATTTGTATCACGTGCCGACGCTGTTGCAATGGTTTCCAAACGCGCGCGTGATTCACATGATGCGCGACCCACGCGCGATCATCGTCTCGAAACTGAAAAAAGTAAATCGCAAGACAAGCCGCGATGGATTTTTGAAACCGTTAGGTGAGGTGCCGCAGCGCGTACTCGCTCCCCTCGCCGATCCGGTCGAAGTGGTACACACGAGCACCGCGTGGATGGATGCGGCGCGCTTGCATGACAAGTACATGCACCACTACTCGGACCAATATCGTCTGCTGCGGTTTGAAGATTTGATTGCTGATCCCGAAGCGAACATCAAAAAGATTTGTGCATTTGTGGGGGTCGAGTTCGATCCCACAATGCTTCAGGGTATTCACGTCATCGCATCAAGCTATAGTTCCGAGCATCGTGGTATGAAAGGGATTGACGCGCGCGCGCTCGATCGCTGGAGAGAACACAGTCATCCGCTCGTCAACGCGGGATTCGCGATTCTGGGACGCGCGCAGCTCGAACGCTTTGGATATGCGCCATAAGGAGACCAGCATGGACTATAAACCTATTTATATTGTTGGAGCGGACCGCTGTGGGACGACATTGATGCAGGGGCTCCTGGCATCTCATCGGAATATCGCATTGTCGTCCAAAGCCTCGAACTTGTGGACGTACTTTTACAATCAGTATGGCAGTCTCGCGCAGCGAGAGAATTTCGAACGCTGTCTCACTGCGATGCTGAAATACAACCACGTGCAGGCGTTGAATCCAAATCCTGAGCGCATCCGTCGCGAATTCGCGGAGGGTGAGCCGACGTATGCGCGGCTCTTTGCGCTGGTGCATGAGCATTACGCGGAGCAATTGGGCAAACCGCGCTGGGGTGACCGCTCGACCTACGTCGAACGCTTTGCGGACGAAATCTATGAGGCATATCCGTCGGTCAAGATTCTGCACATGATTCGCGACCCGCGCGATCGCTACGCTTCGTCCATAACGCGTTGGCAACGCGGCGAAGGCAAAGTAGGTGGTGGCGCTGCGCGCTGGCTTTATTCTGTAGAGTTGGCGAAACGCAATTTGGCGCGCTATCCGACGCGCTACAAGATCGTTCGATATGAATCACTCACGTCGCAGCCCGAAGCCACGCTCGGTGAGATATGCGCGTTTCTCGACGAAGCATACGACCCGGAGATGCTCCGATTTGTCGGCGCGGAAGAATTTCGCACACGCGGCGGCAACAGTTCGTACGGCAGGCAGAGCGACACGCACATTTCACCCAACTCGATTGGAAAATATCGCAAGGTCTTGTCGGCGCGCGAGATCGCGTTCATGCAAGCCCAGACGGGGCGCGAGATGCGATGGTATGACTATGCGCCGGAGACGATTGCGCTGTCGCCGCGCGAAAAAATGTTGTTTTATCTGCTTGATGTGCCGTCAAACCTCGCGCGCATGGCGCTGTGGCGCGGCATTGTTTCGCTTTCTGCGCAAGGACCAAAAGCGTTGAGCCGATAATGGAAAACGGACCTATCTTTATTGGCGGACCGGATCGCTGCGGCAAGACGATGCTGCGCGCGTTTCTTGTCTCGCACGCGCGCATTGCCATTCCCGCCATTGGGTCGAACCTGTGGACGTACTTTTACGGGCAGCATGGGGATTTGCGCCGCCGCGAAAATTTTGAACACTGTCTCGCGGCGTTGCTGCACTACAAGCATGTGCGCTTTCTTCAGCCCGACGCTGAACGCCTGCGCCGCGAATTTTGGCAGGGTGAGCCGACATACGCGCGGCTCTTTGCGCTCTTGCTGGAGCATTATGCTGAAAGGGAGGGGAAACCGCGCTGGGGCGATCAATCAGGTTTGATTGAACGGTACGCGGATTTGATTTTTGCCGCATATCCGGACGCCAAAATGATTCATATGATCCGCGATCCACGTGACCGCTACGAGGCGGCGCTCACGCGCTGGACGAACGGCAAAGCGAGGGCAGGCGGCGCGACCGCACGGTGGTTGTACTCGGCGCGACTCGCGCAGCGCAACCAAAGCAACTATCCCCACCGCTACAAGATTGTGCGCTACGAGGAAATGGTGACGGCACCGGAGCAAACGGTCCGCGCGGTCTGCACATTTCTCGGCGAAAAATTTGACCCTGCGATGTTGACACTGCAAGGCGCGCAGGGCTATCGTGAAAAATTGTCCAAGAGCGCGGCGGCGGTGGGCGAGTCATCGCTGATCAATGCGGCGTACATCGGACGCTTTCGTCAGCATGTGCCGCCGCGCGAGACTGCGTTCATCCAAACGTTTGCGCGCGCCGAAATGCAAGCGTTCGATTATTCGCCCGAGCCGCTCGCGTTTTCGCGCGGCGAACAGCTGCGTTTTTGGTTGATTGACCAGCAGACCAATCTCGCGCGCTTGATGGCGTGGTATGGGCTGGAACTGTTGCAGCAAAATTTTCCGTCGCTGGCGGGGCGCATGCCTTCGCGCGACAAGTGGCAGTGAATAAAGCATGATGGAAGGAGCTGCGGTGATCTATAACGGCTTGCAACCCTATTTCTTGCGTCCGGGGTTTCTGCTCGCTGGACTGAAATCGTACAAAGCGCGTGCGGCGCTCACACGAGAGACGACGGACGCGGTATTGAACGAGTATGGACTCGAACTGCTGCGAGAACCTGCACTCCCTCCCGGCGGCGAGGGACGAAGTCGTACTGTCCTCGTCCATACCAATGGCGGCAAAAAACTGCTCAAGCAATACAAGCAGTCCGTCACGCAAGCGGCAATTGAACAGGAGCATTCCATCTTGGAATATCTCGCGGGCATTCACTTTTGCTCTGCGCCGCGCCTCGTCACCACACGACGCGGAGAGACCATCGTGCAGCGCGATGGCAAAAAGTTTGCGCTTTTTGATTTCATCGAAGGCGGCTTTCAGTACTACAAGTACATCTTGCTGCCGCATCAAACGCGAGACTTTATCACCCTTGCCGGCGATGCGCTGGCGCAACTGCATGAGACCCTCGCGAGTTTCACGCCCACAGGCACGAATCCGAACGGGTTTACATCGCGCACCGGCGATCGCTGGCATGACCTGAAATGGTATCTCGACAAGTTGAGTGAATGTGTCCGCAGCACGACCACGCGAACGCACTCACTCGCCGAGCGCGCCAATGAATTGGAAGGGATGCTGCGCGCGCTGGACGCGGAGTTGAGTGAAATGAATCTGCCGCGCACGACGATTCACGGCGATTACGGTCCGCACAACTTGTTGTTTCTCAAGAATGCGCCGGTGGTGATTTTGGATTTTGAGATCGCTCGTTTGGATTGGCGCGCGCTCGAGGTGGTCAACGCGTTATGGCGTTTTGGGGGAAGTAGTCGTGCGCTCATTCGGCAAAAAAATATGAAATGGTTTTTCTATGCCTTTAACGCGCGCCTACCACTCACGCCTGTAGAGCTCGCGGCAATTCCGCTGCTGTGGAATTTCTCGCATGTTCGCCGCTGCATTTTGAATTGGTACGAGTATCAGCGCGCACACGACGAATTCAATCTCAGCAAAGCGTACCGGCATCTCGAACTGTTGGATTGGCTCCAAGACCCGCGCCAGTTGCTTGATGAGAGCTGATTGCGGAATGAATTTCGCATGAACTCGATTATTCAGAAACCAAAAGCGCACAAAATGAAAACATCAAGAGAGGATGGTCAAAGAACCGGGCGTCCCGACGAACCTCCATTGAGCGTACTGTTGCATTTCTTTGACTGTTTGAACGAGCAGAAGATTCGTTATTGTCAATGGAAGAGCACGGGCAGTTTGCCGCGGGCGCTGCGCGGCAAAACCGATTTCGACTTGTTGGTTGACCGCGAGCACGCGCAGCGCTTTCGCAATGCCCTGACCGGTTGCGATTTTCGACCGGCAGTGTCGCACGCGCGCCGCCAGTTTCCGGCGATTGAAGACTATCTCGGCTTTGACCGCCGCACGGGGCGACTCGCTCATTTGCACCTGCACTATCAACTCGTTATGGGGCAAGAGTTTGTGAAAAATTATTATCTGCCGCTGGAACGCGCGTTTCTCGAAAATACGCAATGGTGCGGCAGTGTGCGCGTGCCACCGCCCGAATTGGAAATAATTGTGCTGGTGCTGCGCGCGCTGGTGAAATATCGTGACCGCGATATAGTGCGCGATGTATTACGACTCGGCGCGACAGGTGGTTTGCCGCAAACAACTTTGGATGAAATTCGCCACCTGCGTACTTTGACGACGGATGAGCAAATTCTGTGCGCGGTGGAACGGCATGTGCCATTCGTGGCTCCGGAACTTGTCGATGAATTTTTAGACACGGTTCAGCACGCGCCGCGTTCGGGCTCTACGCTTTATCGCTTGCGCCGCAGCGTGCGCGATGAACTCAAGCCGTATCGTCGCTTTGGAGCGTGGGGCGAGACGCGTACCTATTGGAAAGCAATGCTGGAGCAAATGCCCCCGCTGAATCGTTTTTCGCGCGAGGAACGGCGGAAAATACCAACCTCCGGCGGATTGACGTTGGCGTTCGTTGGCGCGGACGGCGCAGGGAAATCCACTGTCGTACAAGAACTCGCCCGCTGGCTCGGCTGGCGATTGAATGTGCAGACGTTGTACATGGGTACGACCCGCCCTTCTGCTGCGACAAAAATTGCGCGAGCCATTGCAACAATCGCTGCGATCCCACATGCCGCCTCGCGTCGCGCGTTCGGCAAACAGAATCCATTGACGCAGTTGACTGGTGAGCTGGAGCAATGGTCCGTTTATGCGCGCTGTCTCTCTGAGGGACGTGACCGCTACAACCGTTACTGCGTAGGTCGGCGCAAAGCGGCGCGCGGCAACATCGTCATTTTTGATCGGTATCCGCTGCAGCACGTACTCATAAGTGGTCGGAGCATGGATGGTCCGCGCATTGCTTCGATGAACAGCGGACACCCACGCGGGATTACGAAAAAAACTGCGGCGATTGAAGAACGAATGTACAAGAGAATACTGCCCCCCGACCAGCTCTTTGTCCTGCAAGTGAGTGCAGCCGTTTCACAGGCGCGCAAACCCGACCACGATCACGAACGGATCCAAGCCAAGAGTCGCGCATTGGCAGAGTTGCAAGATGCAGACCAGAGCGTCGTTTCGATAGACGCCGGTCAACCGCTTGAGGATGTGTTGCTGCAAATCAAAACCAAGGTGTGGAGTTTGATATAAAAATGTCCGGACTCGCTGTGATGATTAACGCAGACGATACACGCGTAGACGAAATGGAATTCGATCGTTTCGTCGAACGCGTCGCGCGTTACAAGGCATTTCGCGGCGCGCCGCTTATGCAGCGCGGCGCGGCGTGCCGCGCGGGCAAATTCAACACGCACGCGTCATTTCATCGCGGAGTGGTGGTTGATCCGCGCACGGGGTCTTGGCTGATGGCGGCAGGAACGGTGGTGGATACGCAGGAGGTCTCGCCCGATCGAAACCTATGCAGTTTACTGACCGACTATCTCGCACAAGGCAACGCGGTGTTTGCGCGCTGCGATGGTCAATTTGCGTTGGTGATCTATGACGCGGCGGCGCACAAGACCATCGTCGTTTCCGACCCGTTCGGCTACTTTTCAATTTTTTATGGCACACACAATGGTCAGCTGTTTCTCGCCACCTCCGCGTTAGCAGTCGCGGAGCAAATACAAGCTCCGCTAAATGCGCCGGGCGTAGATTGTTTTTTGTATACCGGCAAGGTCTTTGGAGAGATGACGTTGTGGCACGGTGTCAAACGTATGTCTGCCGCGAGTGTCCTGGAATATGACGCGGGGTTGGCGCGCGAAACCAAGTACTGGACGCCAACACCCGACACAACTCTTGGGAAATTATCGCTGGAGGACGCAATTGCGTGTTCCACAGAAACGGTGGGCAATATCTTGACGCGAAACCTCGCCCCCGAGAGCAAGGTCTGGAGCGATTTGACCGGTGGGTTCGATACGCGCTTTTTGACATTTTTTTTGGATCGAATGGGTCTACCGTTCAAATCGAATTTTGTCGGTCCCGCGGAGCAGGAGGATGTGCGGATCGCGCAAGAGATCGTGAACAAGTTTCACTGGGAGCATCAACATTTCGAACTGCCGCGCGATTGGCACAACGTATGCACAAACTTGCTCACCGAAGCATTGGGTAGAGGCGATACGCAGTTGAACGTGCTTTTGTTGCTGCGCGCGCTGTGGGTACACAAACAAGAATGCAGAGAATACACCACGCTGCTGAGCGGATTGGGCGGAGAAATGTGGCGCGGAATCGCTTGGTGGCCGGAACGCGGCGCATTGGACAATTCCTCCATCGTTCACTATGACCGCCAACTGTGGAGTCTCATGCATCCGGTCCCGCAAGAGGTCTTGGCAGACGATGCGCGCGCCCGCGTCAAGTCCGACCTTGTAGAGCAATTCCGCGCGGTTGGCGAGCGCGAGCCGGAAGCCCCCAACACATTCAAGCTGGATTGCGTGTGGACGTACCGCGAGACGGGACATGTCGGCGCATGGACCAGTTTTGGCGCGGGGCTTGTGCGAATTCTACCGCCGCTGTTTTCAAAAGATATTGTCCGCCATGTAATGTCACTGGACTATCGTTGGAGGGTGAATAATGCGCTCGTCAAGCACATTCTGGAAAAACACAATCGCGCGCTCGCCAACATTGAAGTGGAAGGACGCGGTCCGGCGATTCCAATGCGCTTTACAAATCTCCATCGCTTTGTCCCCAGCCGTGTCGCGCAGGGGCGCAAAGCGGCAAACAAATTTTCAGAGGTCACGTTTGGCAAAACATTGTGGACAAATCATCGTGCAGAGGGCTACTCGCGTGGCGCGTGGCGCAGAGCAATTCTTCAATTCGCACGCCGGCAGAATCTACTCGAACCGAAAACGATGCGTTCCGGGAAATTATACAACGCAGATGCACTCCGCGCTTTTTTGGCGGACGCGGAGACAGACCAATTCCGTCACGATGAATTCCTAGGGCGGATTCTGACAGTGGAGATGGGACTGCACGCAACAGGTGGGGGCTTGGAGTAAAACAGCATGATGTATTCAATCCGGGTACGAAAATGGATTGGCTTGGCTTTGTTCATTAGCGCGATTGTCGTGCTCGCGCTCGCTGCGCCGATGCCAGCCAAGTCCGCAGACATATTGCAGGGCGCTTTGCTCGTGCGCACGATTGAAACATCGGCGTGGTCATCACCCAGCACCGACCCGTCGGGAATTGTATGGTGGCCCTCGCGCGGACACTTGCTCATCTCGGACACAGAGATCGATCAACCACCGAGACCGTTTTGGAACGGGGCAAATCTCTTTGAGATGACCACCGCAGGGAATCTAGTCAACACGTACACTACCTTTACGTCCAATCCGACGAGTCTGACGTGGAATAATTTCACCAGTGAGCCGGCGGGCGTAACAATGAATCCGGGCAACAATCACTTTTTTTTCAGCGACGATGGCGACCAGATGATCTTTGAAGTGAATCCCGGCGCGGATGGACAATTCAATACGAGTGACGACATTATTTCCTCGATAGACACGACCACGTTCGGTAACAACGATCCGGAAGATATCGCGTTTTGGCAGGACACCTTGTACGTCTCGGACGGCACCGGAAGCAGAATTTACGTGATCAATCCCGGCGTGAATGGTATTTTTGACGGTGTACCGCCTACCGGCGACGACACCACAACCAGTTTCGACACCAAGATTCTAGGCGTGCCCGACCCGGAAGGCATTGGCATCAACACCGATGCGGGGACACTTTTCATGCTTGGTCCCGGCAGCGGGAATGCGTTGGTCGAAGCGACGCTTGGCGGAACGCTCGTTCGCAAGATTGATATCTCCTTTATCAATCCGATTTGGGTTGCAGGAGTGACGTACGCGCCGAGCAGTATGAATCCCGCGCTCAACAACATTTACATCGCCGACCGCGTGATTGATAACGGCGCCGACCCGAATGAAAACGACGGCAGGGTGTACGAGATCCACATCGAGGATGGTCCGCCATCGAACTTGCTGGCTAATCCGGGCTTTGAATTTGATACGAATCACGATAACAAGCCGGACGCGTGGTCGAACGAAAATCGCTTTACGCAGAGTACGGCTCTCGCCCACAGCGGCAGTATTTCGGGCAAACATTTCGCCACCGACAATTCGGGCTACACCGCCAAAGGCACCGCCTACAATCTTACGGCTGGAGCAACGTACGCTGTTTCGGCGTGGGTAAATATTCCACCAACGAGCGATACCTTTACGTTCAAGGTGGACGTGAACTGGCGAAATGCGAACGATAGCAGCATTGGCATCACTACGATCAAAACGTATTCGGCTGCGACGAGCGGATGGGATGAGGCGACGGCGAATTTGGTTGCGCCGAGTGGTGCGGTAAGCGCACATCTGCGAATGGTCGTAAGCAGTCTAAATACGACGGTCTATGTAGATGACATGGTTTTTAAACCGGTGACCGGCTCGATGCCAACTCCAACCGCGACCAAAACACTGACGAACACACCGACGAATACGCCAACCGCGACGAACACACCAACGTCAACCGCAACCAATACGCCGATCAATACGCCAACGGAGACGGCAACGCCGACTGCCACGGATACACCAACGAATACACCGACCGCTACTGATACACCAATCAACACACCGACCGAAACGCCGACGCCGACCGTCACGGATACACCAATCAATACACCGACGAACACACCGACAGATACACCGGTTGTGCCAACTAACACACCAACCAATACACCAACCAGCGTCCCATCGGGCAACCTGCTCTTGAATCCCGGCTTTGAACTGGATGCGAATAACAATGGCAGGCCCGACAACTGGGGCAACAACGCCAGATTCACGCGCAGCAACGAATTGGCGCTGGCGGGCAGTTTCGCCGGAAAACATTTCGACACTGCCAACTCGAACTATAACATCAACCAAACGGTGAACAATCTGACCGCGGGTGCGACCTATCACTTTAGCGGTTGGGTGAATATTCCGGCAACGAGCGATAGCTTCAGTTTCAAAATTCAGGTGCGCTGGCAGAGTCCGACGAACAGCAACCTGCGGACGGATACGATTGCGACGTATACGGGGGCGACGAATGGCTGGGTGCAAGCGGTGGGTTCGAGGGTAGCGCCGGCAGGGGCGACCCATGCGTTGGTGCGAATGCAAGTAACGAATCTGAATGCGACCATCTTTGCAGACGAATTTAGCTTTGGACAATAATGTCGCAATCAGATTCAAATTGGAGCGTCATGTCAATTCATCTCAAGTTCTATAAACGGCTGTTGGTGTTTGCGTGTTTGATTGTTGGGTTCGGCTTGGCGTCGCATTCATCCGGTTTTTCCGCGTCGGCGCAAACGGGAAACGCATACTGGTGGTACGAACGAACGATCGAAACGGCAGATGCGGGCTTGGCGCATCCGGTGGGAATTGCATATTCACCTGCCGCGCATACATTCCTCGTCCTTGACGCAAATGGGCGCGCCGTGACGATGACTCCCTTTGGAACGCCGCGTGGTTCGACAGAGCTCGGCGCTGGCTTTGGGCAAGCTCTCAATCTCACGTTCGACGAACGCGCTAACCGACTCTTATTCATGGATCGAACGCGCGCGCTGCGCCAGCTCGGCGTCACCGCAGACGGGCGTGTCGCCGCAAACGCGGCGCCGGTAAGGGATTTCAATCTCGGCAATGCCCAATCCGACGCACAGGGCATCACGCTTGATACGAAAACGGGAACGCTGTGGGTTCTCTTTGGACTAACGCGTCGCTTGCGCCGTCTGGCGCCCGACGCGAGGGTTTCGGAACTTGATTTGACGCGGCTTGCATCGGGGACGCTGCGCGGCATTGCATTCAACCCAAACAACTCTCATCTCTATGTGCTTGACGTGACGACCTCAACTCTCTACGAGCTTGGTCAAGATGGAAGCATGGTGGCGACACGCGATTTGTCGGAATTGCGCCTGCGCGAGCCGCAGGCAATGCTCTTTGCTCCCAGCGGCGACAACACGGACGATCCCACCGCGCTCAATCTATACATTGCAGACAGTGGTTCCGGTGCGCATGCTGGCGGGATCGTCGAAATTTCGCTCAATGCGCCGCAAGTGGTTGTCCCACTCGCAGCGGGTGATCCGTCACTGGTTAGAATAACCGTAACCGGCAATTGGTCTCCGAATGCGCCCGATGCGGCGGGTGTGGTCTATGCGCCTGCGAGTAATCGTTTGCTCGTAAGCGATAGTGAGGTCGAAGAGATGCCGCAATACTTTGTCGGCAAGAACGTCTTTGAAGCATCGCTCGGCGGCTTGCTCCTCGATACCATTACTACGTTTACATCGAATCCGACGAGTCTCGCGTGGGACAACTATACCAAAGAGCCGAGCGGGCTGGGCTTGAATCCTACCAACAATCATCTTTATGTTGCTGATGATTCCAGCAACAGAGTGTATGAGGTGAATCCCGGCGGAGATGGGCAATTAGGGACGAATGACGACACGATCACGTTCATTAGCACCGCCGCGTTTGGCGACCAAGATACCGAAGACGTGGCGTATGGTAACGGTCTGCTGTTTGTGGCAGACGGTGTTGGCAGAGAAGTGTATGTGGTGAATCCGGGCGCGAACGGTCTATTCGATGGGATTCCCCCGACAGGCGACGATACGGTGACTCATTTCGACGTCGAACAATATGGCGTGCGGGATGCGGAAGGCATTGGCTACAACCCCGACACCAACACCGTCATCGTCTGCGACCGGCGCAAGCAATTGGTAGAGGTGACGCCAAGCGGCGCGTTTGTGCGTTTGATTAACATCTCGTTCATTAGCGGCATCCTTGCGCCTTCGGATGTGGCGGTCGCGCCGGGCAGCACGAACCCCGGCGTAAATAACTTTTATATCGTGGATCGCATGATTGATAACAATCAAGATTCCAACGAGACAGATGGGAGGATGTACGAGATTACGTTGGATGGTCCCCCTCCACCGATATTTACCGCGACACCGACAAACACACTGACGAACACACCGACGAATACGCCAACCGCGACGAACACACCAACCTCAACCGCAACCAATACACCGATCAATACGCCAACGGAAACCGCGACGCCAACCGTCACTAATACTCCGACGAATACAACGGTGCCGCCGACGAATACATCAACCAATACGCCGACCAACACACCGACGGTTACTGACACGCCGATCAATCCGCCGACGGAGACGGCAACGCCGACTGCCACGGATACACCGACGAACACGCCGACGGCTACTGATACACCAATCAACACACCGACCGAAACGCCGACGCCGACCGTCACGGATACACCAATCAATACACCGACGAACACACCGACAGAAACACCGGTTGTGCCAACTAACACACCAACCAGCGTTCCGTCGGGCAACCTGCTCTTGAACCCCGGCTTTGAGCTGGATGCCGATAACAACGGCAGGCCCGATAACTGGGGCAACAACACCAGATTCACGCGCAGCAACGAAACGGTATTGGCGGGCAGTTTCGCCGGAAAACATTTCGACACTGCCAACTCAAACTACAACATCAACCAGACGGTGAGGAACCTGAGCGCGGGTGCGACCTATCACTTTAGCGGTTGGGTGAATATTCCGGCAACGAGCGATTCTTTCACCTTGCAGCTGCGCGTGCGCTGGCAGAGTCCGACGAACAGCAACCTGCGGACGGATACGATTGCGACGTATACGGCGACGACGAATGGCTGGGTGCAAGCGACGGGTACGGTAGTTGCGCCGGCGGAGGCGACCCATGCGTTGGTGCGAATGCAGGTCACAAATCTGAATGCGACCATTTTCGCGGACGAATTTAGTTTTGGACCATAACGAGGACCAGATGCGCATTCTGTACATTGTCGGGACATATCCACTCGTCACGACGACCTTTATCGAACGCGAGGTTGCGACGCTCCGCGCGCTTGGCAGCAACATCGAGCTGCTCTCGATTCGCCGCCCGCCCCGTCAGGTCACGGCAGCCGCGGAATATCGCGCGCTGCAGAACGAGGTGAGGTATCTGCTGCCGCCGAATCTGATTCGCTTGCTGCTGGCGCATCTATATTTCGCATTCAAGCATCCACGCGCCTACTGGTCACTTTTGTTCTGGCTCCTAACGCGTTCGCAACCGCATCTGCGCGAGCGCATGAAAACGCTGCTGCACTTTGGCGAGGGCGTGTACGCCGCGTTTCTCGTGCGCGGCGTCGCATTCGACCACATCCACGCGCATTTCATTGACCGCGCTGCGCTGGTCGCGTTGTGTGTGGCGCGTATGTTAGAGAAATCGTACAGCGTCACCGCGCACGCGAACGATATATACCGCGCGCCCGTTTTGGTCTCTGAAAAGATTCTATCCGCGCGCTTTGCGGTGACGGTATCGGAATTCAACAAGCAGCATCTCTTGACGCACTTTGCAGGGCTTGACGCGGAAAGAATATTCGTCCTGCATCCATGGGTAGACATGGACGAGTTTCGCCCGCCTGCGGTTCATGCGGGCAACCCGCGCTTTCGCATTCTCTCGGTAGGACGACTGGTGGAGAAAAAGGGGCAGCGGTACCTCATCGAAGCTTGCGCGCAACTGCGCGAACAGCGCTTGGATTTTGAATGCATCATTATCGGCGATGGTCCGCTGCAACAAGAATTCGAAGCGCTGGTGAATGCGAGCGAGCTGTCGCAGCATGTTTGCTTGCTCGGTGCGCAGCCCAAAACAATCGTGTTGGAAGAACTGCGGCGCGCAGATGTGTTCGTTTTACCGGTAGTGGTCGCGCGCGACGGCGACCGCGATGGGATGCCGGTGGCGCTCGCCGAAGCGATGGCGATGCAGGTGCCCGTCATTTCGACAGACATTGTCGGAATCCGCGAACTGTTGCAGCCGGGTACGGGCTATCTCATTCCGCCGAACGATGCTACCGCGGTGGCAGATGCGATCCATTCGATGATCGGAATGGAACAATCAGCCCGGCTCGCGATGGGGAAACGCGGGCGTGCCGTGATTGCCAAGGACTTTGAGCTCAAGAAAGGCGTCAGCCAACTTGCCGAGTTGTTTGCCTCAAGCGATGCCGACTTACATTCGCACACCGCGCCCGGTTTGATGTACAGACCACATCGCAGGCATATCAAATCGGGTCCCGCGCATTGGTTACAACGCAAAGTGCGCGGAATATTTTAGGGATTCTGTTTCGAGCATGAAACCATTTCTGAACTCGAGCGTGAAAGCGGCGTTCATTGTGTGGGGACCTCCGAGCCATGGACCGCGCAGCAAAGTTTTGGCGCGCGAGTTGGGCATCTCTGCTCTACACTATGTTTACTCAAACACGCGGCGCGGCTTGGTCTCTGCATTGTATCGTTACAGCGCGCAAGCGGTCGAGACATTCCGTATCCTGCGGCGCGAACGCGCGCAGGTGGTTTTTGTGCAGAGTCCGCCAAGTTTTGCTGTGTTGTGTGTGTTCGCCTATGCGCGTACTTCGCGCACACACTTTGTTGTGGACGCGCACAGCGCCGCGTTTCAATATTGGTTTTGGATGTGGCCGCGTTGGCTGTTTCGCTTGTTGGTTCGTAATGCCGTCACGACGATTGTAACTAACCCGCGCTTTGAAATGATTGTTCGCGAAGCGGGCGGAGATGCATTGGTAGTGCGCGACATCCCCACATCGTTCGAGCGCGTCGGCGAGTATGCGCTCACAGGGGATTTCAACATTGCGGTGGTCAATACGTTCGCGCCGGATGAACCCTTGACAGAAATTCTTGGCGCGGCAGCGGAATTGTCGGACGTTCACTTTTACGTGACGGGCAAACTTGCCAATGCGCCGCCGTCGCTCGTAGAGCGCGCGCTGGCGAATGTTCACTTTACCGATTTTCTCTCTGACGTCGAATACTATGGCTTGCTTGCATCAGCAGATGCGGTCATGTGCCTGACCACGCGCGATAACACCATGCAGCGCGGCGCGTGCGAAGCGCTTTCGCTCGGCAAGCCAATCATCACCTCGAATTGGGGGCTGCTGCGAGATTATTTTCGTCAAGGAACTGTGCATGTTGAGAATACCGCGAACGACATTCGCCGTGGGGTAATTGCGCTGCGCTCAGATTATCCTCGCTATGAAACGGAAATTCTCGCGCTGCAAGACGCGCAGCAAAACGAGTGGCAAGAGAAACGTGAATGCTTGATCACGCGGATTGAAGCGTCGCTGAATGGTTCTACCCTGCGCGAACCGTTGGCGCGTGCCAATGCAGGAGAGGTATCGTGAATCCAATCGCGACTGCCGCCAAAGGCAAAGGAGTGCGTGGATTATTCAAACGCGCGGCGACGATTCAACAGCATTACGGTGTGACCTCTGCCAAGATGGATGGCATGTTAGCGCACTTTGCGCGAATTTTGCGCGAATTTGATGCGCCTGCGACATTTCCGATCACCACAGTGGTTTTGCTGCGGAACCGCGGCGTTGT
Source organism: Chloroflexota bacterium (assembly GCA_004295045.1). Classification (GTDB taxonomy): domain Bacteria; phylum Chloroflexota; class Anaerolineae; order UBA4142; family SHND01; genus SHND01. Next base: position 80,412 of record SHND01000071.1, read on the forward strand.
CGAAAAATATCAAGCGCACAATATCGAGTTTGCCGTTCATGGGTATTACCATGTGGATTCCAGCCGCCTGACGCTTGACGAACAATTCGAACAATTCTCCCGCGCGCGCGAAATGTTTCACGCGCGCGGGGTCGAGTGCATTGGCTTTCGATGCCCATACCTTCGCGGTAATGATGAAACGTTGACAGCGCTCCGCCGCGCCGGGTTTTTGTACGACAGCAGCCAGGGTTTGGTGTGGGAGCTTGGGAACGAGATCGAGTCATCCGCGTACCGCCGCGTGCTCGGATTCTACGATACGATTCCTGCCGGCAAGTACCCTTCCTTGCCGCGCTGGGAAAACGACTTGATTCGGATTCCGTACTGTCTGCCCGACGACGAAGCGTTCGTAGACCGGTTTGAATTGCGAGACCCGGCGGCGATGGCGAAAATGTGGCAAGCGTTGTTGCGGCGGACGCACGGATTGGGCGAACTGTGCACGCTCGGGCTCCATCCGGAACGAATTGCGCTGTGCGGGCAGGCGCTTGCGGATACGCTGCGCCTCGCACGGGAGCTTGTGCCATCGGTATGGCTCGCGCGATTGGATGAAATCGCGCGCTGGTGGATAGCCCGAATGAACGCGCAGCTCACGATTGTGACACAGCCGAATGATCAGTTCGAACTAGTCGTGGACGGACCGCCCGGCACGACACTCCTCGCGCGCAATGTGGTCCTTTTGTCGTCTGCTACCAGATGGCATGGTGCATACTGGCGGATCTCGGGGAATCGGGTGCAGCTGCGCTCGCCGCGCCGCCCCTTTATCGGCATATCACCCCAGTCGTCACCCGCATTACACAGTTTTTTGCGACAGCAGGGATACATTGTGGAAACTGCTGACGACAGGCGTCGCTATTCGATTTTTCTCAACCGACCGCAGTTCACCGCTCAAGACGAGCGAGCGCTGCTGGAGGAAATCGAAGACGGTAAATTTCCGTTGGTGCGGCTCGCACGCTGGTACGATGGCGCTCAAAGCGCGCTTGCTGTGACAGGCGATATTGATGCTTTGACTGTGTGGGACTATAGCTTGCGTTTGTTGGGGCGTTGAGATGGATTTCAGATTCGGCAAAGGACTACATCGTCCGGCGCATTCACCTCTATTGCACATGACATCAACAGAATGTTTGAGGTTCAGGAAAACCAAGTGACAAGGTTGCGCTCGTTCAGTAGGAGGGAATATGGCTCAAATCAGTGTATTTGGTCTGGGTTATGTTGGCACAGTGATGGTTGCCTGTTTCGCCGACGACGGTCACCAAGTTATTGGCGTGGATGTGAATCCGCTCAAGACTGAAATGATCCAAGAAGGAGTCAATCCAATCGTCGAAGAGGGGTTGAGTGACCTTTTGAAAAAAGGGGTTACGGAGGGTCGAATCAACGCGACAAACGACCCTTGCAAAGCGGTGCGCGAGAGCGATATTTCCTTTGTATGCGTAGGAACGCCAAGCAATTCCAATGGCAGTCTCGATTTGCGCTATGTCAAACGCGTGTGCGAGGAAATTGGAGAGGCGCTCGCGCACGAGACGCGGTATCACATTGTCGTATTGCGCAGCACCATGTTGCCCGGCAGCACCGAAGAGATTGTAGTGCCGATCCTCGAACGCGCGTCCGGCAAGCACGCGGGCTCGGATTTTGGCGTCGCGTTCAATCCGGAATTTTTGCGTGAGGGCAGTTCGATCAAGGATTTTCACGAACCGCCCTTTACCATTATTGGCTGTGATGATACGCGTGTAGCTGACACGATTCGGTCCTTGTACACGGAACTGTCCGCGCCGATTTTTGTTACGCCGTTCAAAGTTGCAGAGATGGTCAAATACGCCAACAACGCATTCCACGCGCTCAAAGTTTCGTTCGCGAACGAAATTGGAAATCTTTGTCACGCGCAACAGATTGACAGTCATCAGGTGATGAATATTTTTTGCCACGATCGCAAACTGAATCTTTCGCCGTACTATTTGATGCCCGGATTCGCGTTCGGGGGTTCGTGTCTGCCGAAAGACCTGCGCGCAATCATTTACCAGTCGCGCGCATTCGATCTCGATGTTCCGGTACTCGAATCCATCCTTTTGAGCAACGAACGGCAAATTCAAATTGCCTATCAAATGATCAAACGCACCGAACGCAAGCGCATCGGTGTGCTTGGCTTTAGTTTCAAAGCCGGGACCGACGACTTGCGCGAAAGTCCGATGGTCGCGTTGATCGAGCAGCTCATCGGCAAGGGCTATCGCGTTCAGGTGTACGACCGAAACGTGTCGCTCGCGAACCTGCACGGCGCGAACCGCGCGTACATTGAAAAGGAAATTCCGCACATTGCGTCGTTGATGGCGTCAAGTCTGGATCAGGTTGTCGAACAAGCAGAAGTGATCGTCATCGGCAACAAAGCCGGCGAGTTCGCGCAGGTGCTGTCCAATTTGCGCGGCGACCAAATTCTGATTGATCTCGTGCGTATCGCGCAAGACGCCCAATCGAACGGACACTATCAAGGAATTTGTTGGTAAAGGGAAAAGATTCGTGAAGCCCACTTTTTCTGGAGGGATTGCGCGTGTGATTTTGCTGGCGCTTGGCAGCGCATTGCTGTCCTTTTGTGCGCCCGCGCCACCCGCCGCAACGGTCCCACCGACCGCCGGTACGACTATAGTCGCCACTTTGCCGCAACCCTCGACAACGCCAGTGATTTCCGCGACGCGCCCCGAGCCCACCAGTACGCTCAAATTGTCCCCCACAGCGGTTCCGACAACTCGAACCCCGCCATCCTTGCCTACAGCCACGCTCCCAGCCATCGAAACCGCGACGGCTCCTGCGTTGCGTTCTATTTCGAGGCAGCCCGCGGAACTGCGCGCAGCATGGGTGCATGACAACTCGCTCGTGACGCGCGATAAGGTTGACGAGATAATTCGCCGCGCGGAATTAGGAAATCTTAACGCGCTTTTCGCCAATGTGTTTGCCAATGGGGAGGCGTTGTTTGACAGCGCTTTTGTCGAGAAAAGCCGATTGGTCCAGGATGAATTCAACCCGCTCGCCTATCTCGTCCAGGAAGCGCACAAGCGCGATATTCAGGTGCACGCGTGGTTTGTGAACGGACCGGTGGATAACGACGGCGAATCCGCGATCATCGCCAAGCATCCTGAATGGGCGCTCGTGGGAGCGGATGGCGCGAAACTGCCCTGGCTGAATTTCGCGCGCCCCGACGTGCGGCAATTTCTCGGCGACTTGATGTTCGAGTCTGTGGCACGCTATGGAGTGGACGGGGTCCATTTCGATTTCACACGCTACCCCGGACCGCAGTGGGGTTTTGATCCGTACACTGTGCAAGCATTTAATGCGAGTCACGATTTCGACGCGAGCGAACTGCGGTACACAGACTTGCCCGCGTACTCGTTCTTTGAAGGCAACCCGCTGACGAATCCGACCACAGCACAAATCTTGGCTGCGTTTGCCGATGGCTTGCCTGCGGTGACGCTGAATACGTACGGCGCGGGTCAAGCGCTGGTCTTTAACTGGCGCGCGAGCGAACGGCATCTCGCGATCGAATCGGAAATCATGCGGCGCGCCGTCAATGCGATGCTCAAACCCGGCGGCAAAGTGTATCTCTATCGCACCGATCAAGGCACGGGCAACAGCGAAGACTATTTCATGATGGCTCGCGCGTGGCTCAGAGACTTGGGATGGACGCCGGTTGAGATTGACGCGACAAAACTCACGTCGCTCCAACCCGGTTCCGCGATCGTTATGCCGAATGTGTACAAGCTCTCTCCAAGCGAAGCCGGACAGCTTGGCGCATTTGTGGAAAATGGGGGTGGCGCGATTTTCATCGAAGGTCCGGCGCGCGGCATGAGTCTTGAGATTTTGCAGCAAGTAACAGGCATGCGCGACAGCGGCAACCGTTTTGCCGCGTGGACATTGTTGGTTCCGATGGGTTCCAACTCTTTGATTCCGGTGAGCGCGCGGTCTGCAGACCTTGCCGCCTATCAAGCGCGCGACGCGCAGTGGAAGACATTTCGCAAGGACGCAGTGACTGCGTTGATCAAGGAGGTGCATCAGCGCATCAAGAGGCAGTATCCGCAGGTCGAGTTAACGGCGACGATGACACCAGACCAAGAGAGCGCGGCGAATCAAGTGCTGCAGGATTGGCAGACGTGGCTCGACCGTGGACTGATTGATTGGCTCATTCCGCGCGGTTATATTACCGAAGCGAGCGAGCTCGATCCGATTATCGCGGATTGGAAGCCGGCAATGAAACATTACAAACGCATCGTCATCGGCTTGAGTACCTTTTATGGCAAAGGCAAAGAACGGATCGCCAAAGAACCGATTGCGCTGCTTGCAGAAATTGCGCAAGCGCGTGCGGCAGGTTCGGCTGGCGTCATCTTGTGGAATCTTGACTACTCGAGCGATGAAGAATTGAAAGCGCTCAAGGATGGACTCTTCCGTCAAGTGCAAGCGAATCCGTGAGAGATGATTTTGTGGAGGATGCAGCTCATGCGTGTCATACAAGAACTCGACTTGGCAGAATGGAATCAGTTTCTTGAAAAGCATCCGCTGGCGAACATCTACCAAACACCGGAGATGTTCCAAGTCCTGGCGCATACAGCGGGGCACTATCCCAAGCTATGGGCGGTGGTGGATGATGATGGGTCGGTCCTCGCGCTCATGCTGCCAGTACAGATTACTTTGGTCGCCGGCTTGCTGCGCGGGTTCACAACCCGCGCGGTGTGTTATGGAAGCATCCTCTGCGCGCCCGGTCCCGAGGGCAATGCCGCCCTGGATTTGCTCTTGGATACGTACCAGCGCAAAGTGGGACGACATGAGCTCTTTACAGAACTTCGCAATCAGTACGACCTGTCGGCATATCAAACGCTTCTCAACGCCAAGGGCTTTGTGTTTGAGGATCACCTGAATTTTGAGATTGATCTCGAGCAGCCGGAAGAGGTGTTATGGAGCAAGATCAGCAGGAGTGCAAGGCAAGGAATTCGTGCCGCCGAGAAAAGGAACGTGTACGTGCAAGAGATGACGAACGCGGCGGGAGTATTTGCCGCGTATCCTAAATTGAGACAAGTCTATACGCGTGTGGGCGTACCGCTCGCGGACATTTCCTTGTTTGAAGCCGCGTGCGAAATTCTCGCGCCGCGCGACATGTTGAAAATTTTTCTGGCGTATGCGGGGACCGAATGCATCGGCGCGATGATCGCGCTGACTTTTAAGGGGCGCATGATTGACTGGTATGCCGCTGGAGATCGCGACACGAGCGCGTTGTATTGGCCCAACGATACGCTCGTTTGGTATGCGCTGCGCTGGGGAAAACAGCACGGCTATCGCGTGTTCGACTTTGGCGGCGGCGGCAAGCCGAATGAACCCTATGGACCACGCGAATTCAAACGCAAGTTTGGCGGCAGGCAGGTGAATTATGGTCGCAATGTGTCCATTCACGCGCACTGGCGGCTCACCGTCAGCCAAGCGGGGTACGGACTCTATCGCAAGTTGCCGCGTACACGGGTACGTAATGTGGTGTGAAAGTGACAAGACCATCGAGCGCCTCAATTTATTGGGGCGCTTTTTCGTCTAGATCGAATGCTAATTCAATCGGACTTGTCACTACATTGTCACACGTTTTGTTACACATCGGCAACACCGCTCCATTAGGATTCTGCCAGGCTGGGCAGCAGGACCCTGCGCACGTTGAAAATTATTTCGCCGTAATGCGGCTGATAGATACAGGGATGGTGAAATGCGCCACTGCATGATCGTGCACAGCTATTACCCGCACGACGAAACGCGAGTGCAAAGACAAGCGGAAGCCCTCGTAAAATCCGGCTTTTGTACGGATGTCGTGTGCCTTCGGTATGCTGACGAGCCCAAGGTCGCCACAGCTGGAGGCGTTACGATTCATCGCCTCCCGATCCAACGCGACAAGCGTCGAGGGATGGTCGGACAGTTATTTGAATATCTGGCGTTCCTTTTCCTCGCGGCGATTGAGGTGACGCGGCTGCACTTGCAGGAACGATTCGACACAGTCCAAGTCCATAATCTGCCGGACTTTTTAGTGTTCGCCGCGCTCGTCCCCCGCCTCACCGGTAGCCGTATCCTCCTCGATCTGCACGACTTGATGCCCGAATTTTTCTGCGCGCGTTCCGGAGTCGGTCTCGACAGTTTCACCGCACGCATAGTGATTTGGCAGGAACAGCTCGCGTGCCGCTTTGCCCATCATGTGATTACTGTAACCGATCTGTGGCGGCAAACTTTGATTCGGCGCGGGGTTCCTGCTGAAAAATGTTCGGTTGTAATGAATGTCGCCGACCCACAATATTTTCGTCCAACCACAGAGAGATTAGGGGGGGGGGCGCGCGGCTTGCGCCTCATCTACCACGGCACACTCACCTCGCGGTACGGCATTGACCTCGTCCTGCACGCGCTCGCGCAGCGACGCGCCGAACTGCCCAACGTACGCTTGACGATCCATGGGCGCGGTGAATATTTGGAAACAGTGCGCGCGCTGCGCAAGTCGCTGGGTCTGGAAGATGTCGTGCAGGTGCAAACAGAGTTTCTTAGCTCCGCCGCGCTTGCCGAGCTGGTAGGGGAACATGATGTCGGCGTCGTGCCATATCGCCGCGATATTTTTACGGACGGCATCCTGCCCACCAAGCTGATGGAATATATGGCGCTCGGAGTCCCCGCGCTCGTTGCCCGCACGCCTTGCCTCAGCCAGTATTTTGATGACACCGAAGTGGAATTCTTTGCCCCGGAGGATGTGGAAGACCTGGGACATCATTTGGCAATTCTGTATCACGACCCCGAACGACGTCGCGTCCTTGCTCAAAATACGTCGAACTTTAATCAAAAATACAACTGGGCAGGTGAGGGAGAAAAATACGTCCAGCTGGTAAAACAATTTGCCGCAGCTATAGATCCATCTACCGAAAAGAATCTGGTACACGAACTGGTGGAATCATAATCGTTGGTCGAGCGAGCGGGCAAGAGCACAACATTATGCCGAAACTTTTGCGGGCGGCTGTAATTGGGGCGGGGAATATGGGGCGCAACCACGCGCGCGTCTATTCCGAAATGGACGACGTGGAACTTGTCGCCGTCGCTGACCCTGTCCCGGAAATGTTGAGTCGCATTGCGATGCGCCATCGCGTTCGCACGTACAGCGATTATCGCGTCATGCTCGAACGCGAGCCGATTGATCTCGTCTCCGTTGTTGTTCCCACGGAACTTCATTTTACGGTCGCGCGCGAAGTGTTGCAAGCCCGCATTCCGGTCCTCATCGAGAAACCGATCGCAGCGACAGTCGAAGAAGGCGCGGCGCTGATTTCGTTGGCAAACGAACTTCAAGTGCCATTCACGGTGGGACACATCGAGCGTTTCAACCCGGCAATCATCTGCCTCAAGAATCAACTTTCCTCGGGCGCCCTGGGAAAAGTATATCAAGTCCATGTACGGCGCATCGGACCATTTCCCCAACAGATCAAAGACGTTGGTGTCGTGATTGACCTCGCAACTCACGACCTCGACATCATGCACTATCTCACGGATGCAAATGTCACCCGACTACATGCAGAGATCGGACGACGGCTGCATACCGCGCACGAAGATTTGCTCTCGGCGGTTTTGCGTTTCGACAATGACGTTATCGGCGTGTTGGATGTCAATTGGCTCACGCCGACAAAGGTGCGCGAGATTTCTGTGATTGGTGCGCGAGGGATGTTTGTCGGAAATTATTTGACCCAAGACCTTGTCTTTTTTGAAAATGACGCTGCGCCGCCGGACGGAAATTGGCAGGAACTCGTCATTTCAGGTGTAACCGAAGGGCGCGCGATTCATTTCAAAATCAATAAAAAAGAACCACTGCGCGAAGAATTGGAGGCGTTTCTTTGTGCGGTGCGGACAGGGAGCGCGCCGCCGATGCGTGCTGAAGATGCGCTGCTCGCTCTCGCGGTCGCGCACCAGATGGTTCAAGCCGCAGGCAGTGGCGAAACGCTGCTGCTGGATGAGTCGCATGGGTTCGCCTGGCCCCCGTTCAACTTGCGCGCTGCGCCATTGCTGCCACATGCGCTCGCTGCCGAATGAAATGCAAACCGCCGAATTCTGATTCAGCTAAAGTGCCAAGCGATGATTCCTCTAACAACCGACGCGTCGTCATTCGCCGAAAACCGCCCTTCTGATTTCATAAAGCAACACAATTATTTCTTTGGAGGATGGAATGTCTTTTGCTTTGAATGAAACAAAATTGATCGAGCCCTTTGGCGGCTCTTTGGTGAATCTCTGCGTGCCATCGCAGGAATTGCAAGAGTTCAAGACGCATGCAACGCACCTGCCTTCAGTGCAGCTTGCGGAACGTTCTGTGTGCGATCTCGAATTGTTGGCAACGGGTGGATTTTCGCCGCTCGACAGATTCATGGGACAAGCCGACTATGCGCGCGTGCTTGACGATATGCGGCTTGCGAACGGCTGCATCTTTCCAATTCCGATCACACTGCCGGTCGAACGAAGCGTATCGCTCCGACTCGGACAGGAAATTGCGCTGCGGAACGCCAAGAACGAGCTGCTTGCAACAATGCTGGTCAACGAGATTTACGAATGGGACTTGAAAGAAACCGCGCGAAAAGTTTTCGGCACCACTGACCCGCGTCATCCGCTGGTTGCTGAAATGCATCGTTGGGGACCTCTGAATATTTCGGGACCGCTGCGAGTATTGCAATTGCCGCGCCGATACGATTTTCGTGAATTGCGCTTGACACCGGCAGAAACGCGCGCTCGGCTGCGCGAAGTTGGTCATGGGAACGTCGTCGCGTTCCAGACGCGCAATCCCCTGCATCGCGTTCACGAAGAGCTGACCAAGCGCGCGACGCAACAAGTTAATGGCGCGCTGCTGCTCCACCCGGTCGTTGGCATGACGAAACCGGGCGACGTGGATCACTATACGCGCGTACGAACGTACAAAGCGCTTGCCAGTCGTTACTATGATTCCAGTCGCATCCTGCTCGCTTTGCTGCCACTGGCGATGCGGCTTGCGGGACCGCGTGAGGCGCTGTGGCACGCGCTGATTCGTCGCAACTTTGGAGCGAATTATTTGATCGTCGGACGCGATCATGCGAGTCCGGGAAACGACTCGGATGGCAAGCCGTTTTACGGTCCGTACGACGCGCAAGAACTGGTGCAATCCTTTAGCGGTGAGTTGGGTGTAGGCGTGATCCCATTTCGTGAACTTGTGTATTTGCCCGACGAAGAACGCTACGAAGAAATTGTCAAAGTGCCGACGCATGCGCGCACAGCTTCGATTTCGGGCACCCAAGTGCGCGAGCAATATCTCAACAACGGCAAGCGTTTGCCCGCATGGTTCACACGCCCCGAAGTCGCGGCGATTCTTGGCGAAAGTTACCCTCCGCGTCATCGCCAGGGTGTGTGCATCTGGTTTACCGGCTTGAGCGGCGCGGGCAAGTCCACCACAGCAGAGGTTCTGACGACTCTGCTGTTGGAACGCGGGCGACAGGTCACGGTATTGGATGGTGACGTGGTGCGGACGCACTTGTCAAAAGGGTTGGGCTTTGGAAAACAAGACCGTGACGTAAATATCCGTCGCATCGGGTTCGTTGGAGCAGAGATTGTGCGACACGGCGGCATCGTTCTGTGCGCGGCGGTGAGTCCTTATCGCGCGACGCGCAACGATGTACGGAACATGGTCGGCGGCGACCATTTTATCGAAGTGTATGTCAACACACCGCTCGAAGTGTGCGAACAACGCGATGTGAAAGGAATGTACGCCCAGGCGCGGCGCGGCGAGATCAAGGATTTCACCGGCATTGATGACCCATACGAACCACCGGAAAACGCTGAACTCTCTCTGGATACGGTCAGTCATTCACCCGAAGAAAACGCGCGCCTAATTCTCGAATACTTGTCGCAAAAAGGATTCGTTCGCAGCGAAGCAGCGATGTTCGACGCGTTGGAGATGCCGCAACCCGCGATGACGATGGATGTCGCACAGCTCTCAGTTTGAGAAAATTTTCTATTGTGATGCGCTGGGCGTCTCGTGCGACGCAATTGAGGGCAGGACGCCGAGCCAGCTCTGCCCTTGTGGTAGTTGCGTAGCGCCAAGGCGGGCGGGAGAAAGGAGGGGATTGCCAAGCGATTGCATTTTTCAGAATCCCTCGGCCGGAGAATCGTTCAGTTTTGGAAAGGAGCAAGATGAACAGCAAGATCCGCCTTGTCTTTATCAGCGGGTTGGCGCTCGTCCTTGGAGCGCTGACCTTGTTTACTCCACAAACGATCAGAACTGCAGAATCGCAGACACCGGGTAACAAGGTGCTTGCACGCGCGCTCGCGATCGAACTCGGGCAGGCGCAAAAGAAACAGTACGAGCAACTCGTCTCGTCGGGACCGCTCTATGCCGTGCTTCAAAGCTCAGGCGAACTAGAGCGGCGTATGGAAGCTGCAGGTCGTAACCCTCACAACGCGCGCGAGGGCGCGATCAAAGTTCCTTCGGATGATGATACGCAGGGCTGCCAAAACAAATTTGGCGGTGGCAATATACGAGTGAATCAAGATTGTTCGCTCCGTCGCCAAGCGGAAGAAGTGATCGCAGTTAATCCGAAAAACACCAAGAACTTGATTGCGGGACAAAACGATTCGCGCATTGGGTTCAATCATTGTGGCTATGCTTGGTCATTTGACGGGGGCAAAACCTGGGGTGATCAGGTTCCGCCGTTCTACGGATTCCAACTGGCTGGTGGGCATACTGCCGATGCATGCAGCGACCCGACCGCAACCTTTGATGCCGACGGCAACGCCTATGTTGGCGGCGTCCTCTTTGACGTCGCGTCACCGGCGAGCGCGTTTGTTGTCGCTAAATCGAACGCGGGCATCGGCGGCGCGTTCTATCACAGCCCCGCGCCACTGCCGTTCCAGGAATATCGTACCGCCCCATTGGGAGTGGTGGCAAACGACAATAATCCCGACATCTTTCACGACAAAGAATTCATCGTCGCCGATCAAAGCGAGTCAAGTCCAAAGAAAAATTATGTTTACGGGACATGGACGCGGTTTAATTTTGCGACGGGTGCAGGGGTAGGGGCGAACAGCCCCATCTACTTTAGCCAATCCACCGATGGCGGCGCGACATGGTCGCCCGGTATCGAAATCAGCGGCTCGAACGCAGCGGTCTGCACTGACTTTAGCGGCGAAGCAGAACCGAATGCCTGTGATCAGGATCAAGGCTCACATCCCATCGTCGGCAAAGACGGCACAGTGTATGTGGCGTTTGGCAATGGGAATACGCCGCTCCTCGGCATCAACCAAGTACTGTTTGTAAAGTGTCCTGCCGCGAACGATTGCACCAACCCTGCGAGTTGGAGCGCACCGACAAAGGTCGGCGACTTGGTTGATAACCACCCGACCGGACCGAGCGCCGAGGGCTGTCCTGCCGGAAGGCAGTGCTTGCCGCCTAACGGCTACCGTGTACCCGAATTTACCTCTATCTCCGCCTCAGTTGATAGAAAGAACCGGCTTTATGTAGTGTGGTCGGATTTCCGCAACGGCGGAGCACCATGCGACACCGGGGATGCTTCCACCTCGACACCGCCTTGCAACAATGATGTTTTCTACGCGTTCTCAAAAGATGGCGGAGCGACCTGGGGTGTAACAATCAATATCACGCCGGACTCCAAATTCGGAAAGAGCGCGCAATGGCAGCCGTGGAGCGCCGTTGCCCCGAGCGGTAAGCACTTGTGGGTTGCTTACTATGACCGCTCGTATGGCAACTGCGAGTTTGAGGGCTGTAATGATATTACGCTCGCCAAAGTGAAAAAGGCCGGCGGCAAGTCGCCAAAGATTGAATACAAACGCGTTACCACCGACTCTATGCCAAACTTGACGCCAGCGAATAATCCGCTTCAGGCAGGCTTTCTCGGCGACTATATGTGGGTTGCGACAGACGACAAAGGCAACCCGTACGTTGTCTGGGCAGATACGCGCGGGCTGAATGGCGCCATCGAGGAAGATATTTACTTTTATAAAGGAGAGTAGCTGCGATGAGAATGTGCCGCGCCGCGTCACGACGGGGTGCGGCACAACTCGTCTCTAGAAAGCGGGGCGCACCGAAGCCAACATGCTTTCAAAGATGGAGGAATAAGGCGCTTTCACACTCGTCGAAAGCACAAACCTCTGCGCTGTTTTGCGCGACGATGGGAACATAAAGTTCGCCGTACGGGTACGCGAGAGCGTGTCCAGACAGTTTTGAATCTGGATTCCATTCACATTCGTGTTCGACTTGCAATAGTAATTCGGCAAGTCGTCTGGAGTGGTGTCAAGCGACGTTGCACTAGACACACTGAGTTGAATCCAACCGCCCTGTGGTGATTTGAACGTGATGCGCTCGCTTGATTCCTGCACCGACCAGTCGGCTGGATAGTCGAGAACGAGGTTTAGAGTCCTGCTGATAAAGGTTGTCCAACCAGCTGGTCTGACTGGCAGCGGGGTACCTTGTGGTGCAACACGCCTGATTGGTGTTGCCAAAGATTTGACGCTCGTAGCTTCTGAGAATGCACCTGGAGGAAGCGTCGCCGGTGCGGGCTTTGTCAGCAGTGGCATCGTACGCGAGTAAGCCGCGTTTTCGTCAGAAAGCATTGCAACGGAGATGATTGGAGCAGGAGATGTGCAGCTAGCGAGACACAGAATCAGAAAGAGAACAGCGAATCGGAACATCATCGTTCACCTCCCTTCTGTGACATAGACGCTGGATTGTATGACGAGGTTCCGCAAATTCCATTCAGATGAAAAGCAGGATCATGGCACATCAGCCAACCACTCAAACGCTGAACACTATGTCAAAGCTCGCACTGGGGCTAAAATTTCGCGCGCCGCTCTTTCAACCGAGCCAAGAGGTAACGGTTCACTCTGACGCTGACCTCATTCGGTGCTGCCAAAAGGGAGATGCAAGAGCATGGGCTGAACTCGTGCATCGCTATGCGCGGCTGGTGTATTCCGTGCCGCGCCACGCGGGACTGACGGAATCGGATTCTGAGGACGTGATGCAGGATGTCTTTCGTATCCTGTTTCAAAAGTTGCCTACCCTGCGAGACCCGTCATGCCTCGCGGCATGGCTCGTTACGTGTGCGCGCAATCGGACGATAGACCTTGTGAGGCGCAGTCACCCCGCGAGTGCGCTTGCCGAAGAGCAGATTCCATGCAACGGCGAACTACATCGAATCGAGCAGCGAGATATGCTTCTCAAGGCGCTGGGACGGTTGACAGGAAACGAAAAAATCATCGTATCAGCGCTATTTGAGAACCCCGATATCAGCGATGCAGCGCTGGCTGCGAGAACGGGTCTAAAGACGGACAGCGTGCGGATGATCAAGTCACGGGCGCTGTGCAAATTGAAACGCACGCTCGGTGAAATGGGCTGGTGACACGAAAGCTCGTCCCCGAGAGTTCAAAACTCGTGTTGCAAATAAAGAGTTGAATTCGTCTCTATAGATAGAGAGGAAGAATGAAAGACGAATTCAACCTGAAGGAACTATCCGAAATTTATAAAGAGGCGATGGAGGTTGAAAACCCATCGCCTCCTGCTGTACAACGCGCGATTGATATTATTTCGAGAGATCCATTTCACGGAACCTTTTTCATGGGCACGGTGCTTGCAGGGGCAGGCGCGTGTATTTTGATCTTGTGGTGTGCGGTTTATCTGTCGCAAGACGCGAACCCGAAAACATGGTTGTATCCGATCAAGCGAAATTACGAGGCGGTCCAAATTGCGCTTGCGCCGAGCCAGCTTGCCAAGTTAGAACTGCATCTCGATTTTGCGGAAGAGAGAATTCGCGAAGTGGAACAGGTCAGAGGCGATACCACTGCTCAACTTTTAGCGCTGGAAGGATACAAGATAGAGCTTGCCAAGGTGAATGAGATTGTCTCTGTACCGTATGACGAGACGATTCACAATGCATTCGCTCAAGTGGAAGCAGAATTGGCAGATAACGTTGAGGAGCTTGAAGAGATGGCGGCGAAAGCGTCGCCCCGCTCACAAGCAAGGATCGCGCAAGCCATGGCTTCGGAGATCACAGTAGAGTTAATCGAGGAATATGCCGCACGCCAAGTGTTTGCGGCGCACCTGATATCGAATCACGCAAAAAACTCGGAAGATCAAGACTCTAACGAATGCGTGGAAGATGAGGATGAGATGGAGTTTGATACTATTTTGTTTGCGGTGGTGACTACATTGAGCGGATGTCAAAAAAGCAAGAGCTGACCGAGTCCATCTCTGTCCCTGTAGTTGTGAATTAAAGGATTGGTCGTACTCGCCACATGATCGGGAAAGAATCACAGAGGGGGTAATTATGCAATGGATCATTAAAACAAGCCTTCAGTATCGTTTCCTCATCCTCATCATTGCTGTAGTGCTTGTCGCTTTCGGTGTCATTCGCCTGTCTGCCATGCCGGTTGACGTGCTGCCCGAGTTCTCGCCAACGTATGTCGAGATTCAAACCGAGGCATTGGGACTCTCCGCGGAGGAAGTCGAAGCGCTCATCACAGTTCCGTTGGAACAGGACTTGCTCAACGGCGTCGCGTGGTTGGAAGCCATTCGGTCCGAATCCGTTCCGGGTTTGTCATCCATCGTGCTCTTTTTTGAGCCCGGGACTGACCTCTACCGCGCGCGGCAATTGGTAGCGGAACGTCTCACGCAGGCGTTTGCACTGCCCCATGTCTCAAAAGCGCCGACGATGCTTCAGCCCAAATCGGCGACGAGCCGCGTGATGCTCGTCGGACTTTCTTCCAAGGATCTATCCCTCATCCAGATGTCGGTGCTTGCGCGCTGGACGATTGCGCCGCGCTTGATGGGCGTGCCCGGCGTAAGCAATGTTGCAATCTGGGGACTGCGCGACCGACAGCTCCAAGTACAAGTGGACCCGGAACGGCTCCGCGCACACGATGTTTCACTATTGCAGGTGCTGGAAACGACCGGAAATGCATTATGGGTGTCCACTTTGACGTTCCTCGAAGCATCCACGCCCGGTAATGCGGGGTTCATTGATACGCCGCAGCAAAGACTTGGGATCCAGCACATCCTCCCGATTGTCTCGCCCGAAGGTCTGGCTCAAGTGTCTGTCGAGGGTTCGAATGTGCGTCTCATTGACGTCGCAAATGTGGTCGAAGACCATCAACCGCTCATTGGTGATGCGCAGACCGGCGAAGGTACCGGTCTGATCCTCGTGATCGACAAATTTCCGGGAAGCAATACGCTGCAAGTGACGCGCGATCTGGAACACGCGCTCAATGAGCTCAAGCCGGGGCTGACGGGTATGCAGGTTGATTCCTCTATCTACCGACCGGCGACATTCATCGAGCTGGCAACGGACAATCTCACACGGGCGCTGCTCATCGGCTTGGCGCTGGTGGTTTTGGTTCTCGGCGTCTTTTTCTTTGAATGGCGCAGCGCGCTGATCAGTCTGATAGCGATTCCACTTTCGCTGCTCGCCGGCGGGTTTGTGCTCTACCTCCTCAACGCGACGGTCAATGTGATGATTCTGGCGGGATTTATTATCGCCATCGGGGTCATTGTGGATGATGCGATCATTGGCGTGGATAATGTTTTGCGGCGGCTCCAATATCATCGCGAGAGAGGCAGTCTCAAGTCAACCTCGACGATCGTTTTCGAGGCAACGCTCGAGATGCGCAACGCCGTCTTTTTTGCGACATTGATCATCCTCCTCGCCGTGCTTGCGGTTTTCTTTTTGGAGGGACTCGCGGGCGCGTTCTTTCAACCGCTCGCGCTCTCGTTCGCGCTCGCAGTATTGGCATCCATGGTCGTCGCGCTCACGGTCACGCCGGCGCTGTGTCTGATTTTGATGTCCAATTTGTCGCCACGACATCGTGTTCCACCGCTGGTAAGGTTCCTCCGACGCGGCTATAGAAAGGTGCTTGGGCGGATTGCGCAAAGACCGGTCCTCGCCTTTGCTGTTCTAGGTTTGCTCCTCGTCATCGGGCTTGCGACTCTGCCGTTCCTGAGCCAATCACTGCTTCCTACCTTTAAAGAGTCGGACTTGATTGTTCAATTGAGCGCCACACCCGGCACATCTCAACCGGAAATGAGTCGGATCGTGGCTCAGGTAAGTAACGATGTGCGGGCTATTCCCGGTGTTAGCAAAGTTGGCGCGCATGTGGGGCGCGCGATCTTTGGCGACCAAGTGGTTGGTATCAATTCCGCCGAACTTTGGGTGAACCTTGCGCCCGACGCGGATCACAGCAAGACGGTCGCCACCATTCAAAGCGCAGTGAATAATTATCCCGGACTTGCGCCTAATGTGCAGACGTTTCTTGAAGAAACAAGCAATCCTGTTATCGCAGCGCCGGGCGACGATATTGTCGTACGCATCTATGGTCACGACTATGCAGTTCTACAAAACAAGGCAGAGGAGCTAAAACAAGCGCTTGTCGGAGTCAATGGTTTGGTTGACACCAAGGTAACGCTCCCGCGCCAAGAACCAACGCTAGAGATCGAGGTGGACCTTGCTGCTGCACAGCGCTATGGCATCAAGCCCGGTGATGTGCGGCGGGCGGCGGCGACCATGTTGAATGGTCTCCAAGTCGGCAATCTGTTCGAAGAACAAAAAGTGTTTGATGTGGTGGTCTGGAGTACACCCCAAACGCGTTCCAGCTTGACGGATATTCGCAACCTGCTGATTGACACGCCAAGCGGAGAGCGGGTGCGTTTGGGCAATGTCGCCCATGTCACAATCAAGCCGGTGCCAACTGTAATTCAACGCGAGAATGTTTCGCGATACCTTGATGTTAGCGGCAACCTTAGCGGACGAGATTACAATTCGGTAAAGGGCGATGTCGAACGCGCGATCAACAATGTCCAGTTCCCGCTCGAGTATCACGCAGAATTTGTCGGCGATTATGCAACGCGGCAGGCGGCGTGGCAGCGAATCGTGATCGTTGCGGCGGCTGCCCTGGTGGGTATCTTCCTGGTCATGCAGGCGGCTTTGCAGAGTTGGAAGATGGCGCTCCTCTCGTTCGTGGCTTTGCCATTGACGTTGGTAGGCGGCCTCGTGGCGGCGCTTGTTACGGGAGGCGTGCTCACATTCGGTTCGCTCGCCGGATTTCTCGCGGTCTTGACCATTGCAGTTCGCAACATGGTCGTATTGCTCAAGCACTTGGAGCAGCGCCAGCAATACGAAGGCAATCCCTTTGGTCTTGATCTCGTGCTACATGGATCGAGTGATCGGCTTGCGCCGATCCTGATGACAGCGCTGGCTGTCGGGCTGGGTCTCTTACCCATGGTGGTCATGGGCGACATCCCCGGACTTGAGGTCGTGCGCCCGATGGCGATTGTCATTATCGGCAGTCTCGTCACAGCAACGCTCGTGAATCTTTTCGTGATGCCTACATTGTACTTGCGCTTTGGGAAGGCTGTTCCTGCAATCGAACCATTGACAACAGAACAGGGAATTCAGCCGGGCGCAGTTGTGCCCTAAATGTAGGACACCTGACTCACGCGAATGGCAAGTGAGACAACGCGACAAAAGGAATTGGAGGACGACATGCAAAAGAAAAAAATTCTCTGCCTTGTCTGGGCGCTGATGACTGCCGGTCTGCTCATCGCCGCGTGCGCGCAGGCACCAAAAAGCGGAGGCAACAAGCCAGTCCCACCCGGCGTAGCGGTTGCTATCGAAGGTACTAAACTCAAACGGCTGACATTGGTCGAGCAGGCAGCCAAGCGAATTGATCTCCAGACGGTGCCTGTGCGTGAAGAACAGATGGTGCGTATGCAAAAAGTTGGTGGTGAGGTGATTGCGCCGCCCGAAGGTTCAAACAAACCGTCCGGCGCTGTCCTGGTGCGTTTGCTGCTGAGTGAGAGTGACTTGAACAAAGTGGACAAGACCCAACCGGGGCGTGTCCTGACTTTGGATGATGAAGACAATGACCAAGACGAAGGTGTCGAGGCGGAGATGGACGAAGGTCCAGCCGATGACGATTCAGAGGAAGCAACCTCGGCGCTGTACTATGCGGTCAACGGGACGGATCATAAATTGACGCCGGGACAGCGGGTGCTTGTTGCGCTCGCCTTGGAAGGCGGCGGCAAGCGCAAAATCATTCCTTATAATGCGGTGCTGTATGATCCAAAGGGCGATACGTGGGTGTACACCAACACCGAACCCCTCACTTTTGTACGACATCCCATTGTCGTGGACTATCTTGATGGCGACATGGCGGTCTTGTCGGATGGTCCAGCGGCTGGTACACAGGTTGTGACCGTTGGCGCGGCAGAGTTGTTCGGTCTCGAATTCGGCGCCGGGAAATAACCGGAAAGGGGTTACCACCATGATGCGTTGGATCGTTTCGACGAGCTTGAAATATCGCTTTCTAGTGGTTGCTGCCGCCGCGGCATTGATGCTCTATGGCATCACGCAAATCGGCAACATGCCGGTGGATGTATTTCCTGAATTCGCGCTCCCCAAAGTCGAGATTCAGACTCCATCACTTGGGCTCTCTGCGGTCGAAGTGGAAGAATTGGTCACTGTTCAGCTGGAACAGGCATTGAATGGTGTGCCTGGACTTCAACTCATGCGTTCAAGGTCGGTTCCTGACCTGTCGGATATTGTGCTCCTCTTTAATCCCGGGACAGACCTTCTTCACGCGCGGCAGCTAGTCCAGGAACGCGTATCTACGGTAGTACTGCCTACTTGGGCAGCCCCGCCGGTGATCCTCCAACCGCTGTCATCAACCAGCCGGGTCATGAAGATTGGGATTTCCTCCAAAGAACATGATCTGATGGACCTTTCGATGATCACCTATTGGAAGATTCGCGCCCGTCTGCTGCGCGTCCCCGGCGTGGCAAATGTGCCCATCTGGGGCGAACGAATCAAAATGCCGCAGGTCCAAGTTGACCCGGAACGAATGCGCGCCCACAACGTTTCGCTGGACGAGGTGATGGATGTTACCGCGTCTGCTTTGAACGTGGGGATACTTCAATTTTCAGATGGATCAGTGATTGGCACCGGCGGTTTTTTTGATACGCCTAATCAACGAATCAACATTCAGCACAAATTGCCAATCCTGACTCCCGAAACACTGGCGCAAGTGCCGATCAATGATCGAAAAAAGAGTGATGGCACGCCTCTGCTGCTCAGCGATGTAGCGGAAATAAAATGGGACACCTGGCCCCTCATTGGCGATGCGGTGATCAATCAGGGCGAAGGACTCATGCTCATCGTCGAAAAGCTTCCTTGGGGCAACACGCTGGAAGTGACGCGTGGAGTGGAAGAGGCGATTGACGAGATGCGACCCGGATTGCCCGGAGTTGACATTGACACCACCATCTTTCGCCCGGCGACGTTTATCGAGGTGGCGATCAACAATCTCACCGAGTCATTGCTGTTCGGATCAATTCTCGTCGTCGTGGTACTCTTTCTCTTTTTGTGGGACTGGCGCATCGCGATGATCAGTCTCGTGATCATCCCATTGTCTCTAATGACCTCGCTGCTCGTACTCAACGCGCAAGGCACCACGATCAATGTAATGGTGTTGGCAGGTCTGGTTATTGCTATCGGCGCGGTGGTGGATGACGCGATCGTTGACGTAGAGAACATCGTGAGGCGTCTCCGCCAGCTGCGCAAAGAGGGGAGCGACAAGCCGCTGGCGAATATCGTGCTTGACGCTTCGCTCGAAGTACGCGGCGCGATCGTTTATGCGTCGCTGATCGAAATTTCCGCGTTGCTGCCGGTCTTTTTCTTGGAGGGACTTTCCGGCTCTTTTTTCAAACCACTTGCGAGCGCTTATGTGGTAGCGGGGCTGGTCTCCCCGTTGATCGCACTCACAGTAACGCCGGCGCTGGTGCTGATTCTTTTGTCCAGAGCATCGGTCGAGCACCGCGAGTCTCCAATCGTTCGCTGGCTGCATCCTCTCTACGATAAAAGTTTGGGTTGGGTTGTCGCAAGACCGCGCGTCGCCTTCGGGAGTCTCGCTGTTATCGTTCTCTTGGGCATTGCGGTGATTCCATTTCTCGGACAGGAGTTGCTGCCATCGTTCAAAGAACGCGACTTTTTGATGCACTGGTTGACCAAACCGGGAACATCCCACCCGGAAATGTATCGCATCACGGTTCAGGCATGTCGTGAGCTGCTCACGATTCCAGGAGTTCGCAATTGCGGCTCGCATATCGGACAAGCCCTTCTTGCAGACGAACCCTACGGCGTCAACTTTACCGAGAATTGGATCAGCGTTGATCCTGCGGTTGACTATGACAAAACGTTGGGAAAAATTCAAGAGTTGGTGGATGGCTATCCCGGAGTCCTGCGCGATGTCCAGACCTATCTAAAAGAGAGAATTAGAGAGGTCCTCACAGGTTCAAGCGACGCGGTGGTCATTCGGCTCTATGGTCAAGACCTGCATGTCTTGCATGACAAGGGCGCGGAGGTCCAAGCCGCCTTGAAAGGCATTCCCGGCATCGCGGATTTGAAAATGGAGCAACATGCGGATATTCCGCATGTCGAGGTCGAGGTCAAGCTCGACCAAGCAAAGCGCTACGGAGTCAAACCCGGCGATGTGCGACGGGCATCCGCTGTAATGATTTCCGGGGAAGAAGTGGGCGACATTTTCATTGACGGCAAAACGTATGACGTGAACGTATGGAGTACGGCAGAGTCGCGCGACAGTTTGACGGACCTTCAAGAGCTGCTGATTGACACACCCAACGGTCGGCATGTGCGTCTAGCCGAAGTCGCCGATGTCCGCCTCGTAGCAACCCCAAACGTCGTCGAGCGTGTAGGGCAGTCGCGCAAGTTCGATGTTTCCGCAAATGTTAAGGGGCGTGATCTTGGCTCGGTTGCGCAGGATGTGGAAGCCGCCCTCAAGCAAGTCGAGTTTCCGCTTGGATATCATGCCGAGGTCTTGGGCGAGTACAAGGAACGCCAGACCGCCCAGCGGAACCTGTTCACAGCCGGGATTGTTGCCGTGATCGCGATTTTCTTTTTGCTGCGTACTTCGTTAGGAAATTGGCGTCTGGCGACAATTACGTTCTTCACTTTGCCGTGGGCGCTGGTCGGCGGTCTGCTGGCGGCATTTCTTGCAGGTGGGGGCGTCTTGTCGCTCGGTTCGCTCGTGGGTTTCCTCACGATTTTGGGAATCGCAACGCGCAACGGGATCATGATGATCAGTCATTTTCAACATCTTGAAGCGGAAGAGGGCGAGCCCTTTGGTCCGGGTCTTGTACTGCGCGGAGCGCGCGAACGCATTGCTCCAATCTTGATGACGGCGCTGACGACCGGGCTGGCACTTGTGCCGTTGGTGGTCTCGGGCAACATTGCAGGTCACGAGATTGAACACCCAATGGCAATCGTGATTCTGGGCGGATTGGTCACGTCGACGCTGCTCAACCTGTTCATTGTCCCATCTATCTATCTGCGTTTTGGCAAGAGCAAGGGTTCGCCGTCCAATGCGAGCGCTGTGGTGGCACCGCAGGCGGGCGCTGCCGGAGCTTGACACTTGTTTTTAGGATTTTCGCTTGTCATTTCGAACGCAGTGAGAAAGCTCGCACTTTCCCACTGAGATTTCTCGCAAAAACGGCTCGAAATGACACTTGAGCGAAGGTCCTGATTTTTCATTTCGGAGGAGAGGTGGATATGCGACGATTTCATATTCTTTCCGTGGCAATCTCGTTCGTTCTTCTTTTCGCGATTTCCGCCTGCGCGAATTCGCCTGCGCCGGCGCCCACAAGCGTCCCTGCGCCCGCCGCGGTTCCTACAACGGAAACCGCGATGGTTGAAAAACCGCTCGAAGACTTTAATGCCGGCAACTTTGGTAATTCTACCAACATTGACAATCCCTGGATGCCTTTCAAGCCGGGAATGCGGTACGTCTATGAGGGAACCACGGTCGAGGATGATGGTACGTTGCTGCCTCATCGCATCGTAATCAATGTAACTGACCTTACCAAAGAAATCGGCGGCGTTCGCTCGCTGGTGACGTGGGACCTCGATTATAGCGACGACGAGCTGGTGGAAGCGGAACTCGCCTTTCTCGCGCAGGACAAAGAGGGAACCGTCTGGCGCATGGGAGAATATCCGGAAGCGTACGCCGATGGGAAAATTATCGAAGCGCCGACCTGGCTCCATGGATTTGACGAGGCGCACGCAGGCGTCATGATGTGGGCGAATCCCAAGTTAGGGACACCGAGTTACGCGCAAGGTTGGGGACCCGCAGTCGGTTGGACGGACCGGGGCAAAGTAGATCAAATGAATCAAAAGACCTGTGTCCTGCTCGATTGCTATGAAGGCGTCCTCGTGATCGCCGAAACGAGTCAGGCAGAAGGACCGGACGCTCAACAACTAAAGTACTTTGCGCGTGGCGTGGGAAATATTCGAGTCGGCTGGAGAGGCGTGGCAGAAAAAACCAAAGAGACGTTGGAGTTGGTCAGGATCGAAACATTGAATTCGGACGAATTGGCGCAGGTGCGCGCAAAAGCATTCGAACTGGAAAAAAGCGCGTATGAACAAAGCCCTGACGTGTATGGTCAAACCGCGCCAATGGAGCAGCTCCAAGCAGAAAACTAAAAGGTACTTGCACCATCACACTCGACATGAACGATGCGATTTCAATGCAGAAGTACATGCAAAGGAAATTTTTATGATGAATCCGAACAGTGTCCAACCGAAAACGTTATTGTTGGCGGACGACCTACGCAAGTCTTATGACAGCTCGCGGGTCGCACTGCGGGGTTTGTCATTTTCTTTGCAAGCGGGACGCGTGTTGGGCTTTCTTGGTCCGAATGGAGCGGGGAAAACAACATCCATTCGTATTTTGACCACGATTCTCGAGCCAACTTCAGGGCGCTTTTATGTGGACGGCATCAGTTCCGAATATCCGGAAAAAATTCGCCGCAAGATCGGAGTCCTGCCAGAGGGTTTGGGATTTCCAAAACACGTGACGGGAACAAATTATTTGAGCTACTTTGGGCAGCTCTATGGGCGTCCCGCATCCGACGCAAAAGCAGTTGCAATGCAACTGCTCAAAGATGTTGGGATGCAGCACAGGGGCGACTCGCTCATCGGCACCTATAGTCACGGGATGCGGCAGCGGCTGGGAATCGCGCGTGCGCTCGTCAACGACCCACAGGTTGTCTTTCTGGATGAACCGACGTTGGGTTTGGATCCGCGCGGCCAAAAAGAGCTGCTGTCACTGATTCGACGGATTGCGACCGAGCGAAATGCCGGTGTTGTTTTGAGCAGTCACCTCTTGTCAGAGATCGAGGGGATTTGTGATGACGTCGTCATCATGAACGCAGGACAAGTCGTCGCCAAAGGGACTGTCAGTGAGGTCATTGGGCAATCTATGGAAACCGGCGCACAGCGAAATCTCATCCGCGTGCGCGTCCCGGCGTCGTCGGTCACCCAAGCACAAGAGGTTTTAGAAGGGGTTCCAAACGTCAAACAAGTAACACTGGCTGACGTGATGGCGGGATGGCTAGCGGTACAAGTGATGGATCGCGTTGACGGGGATTCATTGGAGGAATCTCTTGCCAAGAACAAAGTGTTGGATGCGCTGATTCGCGCGGAAATTCCAATTCTCGGTTCCGAAACCGGAGGAGGGCGCTTGCAAGATGTCTTTCTACAGCTTACTGCGGAGGCAATCGAATGACCGACGGACAAACTGTGATTCATGCCGAGTCCAAGTCATTTGACTCGCGCGCGCCAATGTGGTGGCTCGTATTCAAGCAGGAACTCGCCGAACTCTGGATTGGCGGACGCGTCTTGAATCTACTCATCTTGTTTACGCTTTTGATGTCGCTCACGGTATATCTGTTGGCAAACAATAACGAGCTGAGTCTTTTGCCCACAAGGCAAGCGGTGTTTGTGGCGCTCGAGGCGGCGATTACGTTTGGGCTGTTCATTGGGCTGATCATCTCGGCGGAAAGTATTAGCGGGGAACGGGAACGCGCGACGCTCGAGCCGCTCCTTTTGACGCCGACCAATCGCCGTCAGATTGTTTTCGGAAAATTTCTCGCGGCGCTCACGCCGTGGCCCGTGGCGTTTTTGCTCGCCATTCCATATCTCGTGGCGCTGTCGCGCGGCGACGCAGTGTTGGGAGAGGCGCTGCTTTATGGAGGTGTCATGGGGAGTGTGTTGACTGTCGCCTTTGCCTGTTTCGGAACGCTGGTGAGTATTTGGTCCAACTCGAACAAGATCAGCCTGTTCATCTGCCTGCTCGTCTATATGGTTTCACTCCTTCCCGCGCAACTTCCCACGGAATTCCATCCCACGCCGATAGGACTCTTGATTGATTCTACGATTCCGTTAGAGTCCTCACGTCAATTTTTACAGCAGACACTTGTGAACAGTGTGGCTGTGGACCAAGTCAAGCACTTTTTGATTGCGCCAATTTTGATGATCACGTTTTTGCTCGGCGTGCTTTTTTTGTATGCTGCGCCGCGTCTCCGTTTAGAGGCAGCCAGACCGCGCCTAAACTTGCAGTTTTGGAACCGTGCGGAGGTAACCGAATGAGTAATCAAGTAGCGCCAACCAATCATGATGAACGGTCGGGGTCATTGCTCCCTGTGTGGTGGCTGGTCTTTAGGCAGGAACTCGTCGAACTGTGGACCGGTGGGCGCGTGTTTTTCCTTCTGATTCTGTTCACCGTTCTGATCTCCGTCACATCAATCATGCGGGAAGTGGAAAGTCAAATCAGTCTGATTCCCCCTCCTGAAATGGTGTTCTTGACGCTGCAATCAATCATCTCGTTTGGCTTGTTCATCGGGCTGATCATTGGCGCGGACAGCATCAGTGGTGAAAGAGAACGCGCGACGCTCGAACCGCTTCTTCTGACTCCTACCAATCGGCGTCAGCTTGTCTTTGGCAAATTTCTGGCGGCGTTGTCGCCATGGCCCATTGCCATGCTCCTTTCGATTCCGTATCTCGTGTTCATGTCACAGGGCGACGAGGTATTGGGGCAGGCATTGCTTTTAGGGAGCATTGTCGGGACTATGCTGGCAGTTGCCTTTACCGGCTTTGGAATGCTAGTGAGCATTTGGTCCAACTCGAACAAGATCAGCTTGTTCGTTTGCCTGCTGGTCTATGTGATCTTGCTGATTCCAACACAGTTCATCGGACAAGCCCAAAAAGGAGATTTGGGATTCTTTGTTCAGCAATTGAACCCGATGCAAGGCAGCAGCTCATTTCTTGAATACGTCCTTGTGAACAATCGCCCTATAGAAGAACAGTCTGCCTTTATCATTGCCACGATCCTGTCTTTCATCATTGTCCCATTATTGCTCTTTGTGTATGCGGCGCCGCGCCTCGCGCTGGAGGGCGATGCTCCACGTTTTACCCTCCCACGGCGACGCACTGTAGCGCCGGCGCTGTTAGTACTTGCCCTCGTCTTGGGCTCTGCTATTACAATTCCGCCACTTCAGGCAAGTGGAAAGGCGAACGTCTCATTCGCTCACGTGAGCCACGAAAATCCTCCAGCCGCGCCGCCATTGCAATCGGAACAAGCGATAGAGATCGCGATTGACACCGAATATCAAACGCTCAAAACCGGAGACGCGGTAGAGTTCAATACGGTGGTCACAAATAACGGCGAGCAAGAATCGCCCCGAATGCTTGTGGCGATGAACATCATAAATTTGGGCAAAGGTGATCCGGTTGACCCCGAAGATTGGTCGCCGGAGCGGACACAGGAGATTGAACCGATTCCCCCCGGTGAATCCGTCGAACAAGCGTGGGAGGTGGATGCGATTCTGGCGGGGAACTATATGGTGTACATGACCGTCGTCCCGGAACCCGACGGTCCTGATTCGACGAGCCAGCCAATTTCAAGTCCAGGCATCCACCTCACGGTCGAGTCGTTTGTGAGAACGAATCCCGGCGGCGTGATGCCGATTGCGATTGGAATTCCAGCTGCATTGATCGCACTGACGCTTTTCGTACGTAAACGCGCGCGCCGTTCAAGCGCCACGCCTGCTTCCCAGTCAGATGAATAGAGGATGCGCGGATTCAGCGCGTCTATCCGCGCATCCGTTTTTACATTCCACATTCCGATTTTCGGAGGAGAAGTGACCGATGCTCAAGGGGTTAACCTGGATTATCACACCACGCAGTTTCTCAAAGGTTGGCTTCATCGCGGTTGCGATTATGCTGATGGTGGCGTGCAGTTCGACGCCTGCCCAGCCCACTGCGAATAGCACGACCGCAGGATCAGTGCAACCTACACAATCGGATGCGGGAGGCGCTTCCAACCAAGCGACCGCAACACCTGATCCCGACGAGACGGCAGAGCCAACTCCGGATCCCAAGCCAACCGCGACCAACCCGCCCGGCACTGTCTCACTTGAAATTGGCACAGCCACCGGCGCCAATGATTTCAAATACAGCACAGACACGTTGCAAGTGCCTCCCGATACCAAAAAAATAAAGCTCAAGTTCACAAACAACACTGACCCCAAAGATGAAATCGGACACAACTGGGTGCTGGTCAAACCGGGACAAGAGACAAGCGTACTTGCCAACGGCATTGCGGCGGGAGATGACAAGGATTGGCTGAATGTTGACGATCCGGGCATCATCGCGCATACGCGGCTCATCGAGGGCAATCAAAGACATACGATCACATTTGATGCGCCCGCCGCGGGCAGTTATTTGTTTATCTGTACCTTTCCCGAACACTATGCCGGCGGAATGAAGGGCACGCTCACGGTCCAATAGCAGCAGGAAGGGCGGGACAAGATGAGACTTTGCGTTATTCTAATCTCTGTCTTGTTGATCATAATCCCCTCTCTCGTTTGGTCGAGTCCCCCGGTGGTCAGCAGTGTCTCGACAACGCACACATTTTTCGCGGTTGCGGATGCCTTTGTCAAAGAGACACACCCATCTAAAAACTTTGGTCATGTTGTCACGCTGCGCGCAAAAAAGTCGCCCGTCATACAAAGCTATCTTCGTTTTGACGTCAATGGTCTATCCGGTGTAGTTAGCAAGGCGACACTACGCGTTTACGCGCGCCGCGCGTCAGATGTTGGATATCGAGTGCACGCGGTGAGTGAAGGTGCTTGGGATGAAGAGGCGTTGACATTCGAGAACGCGCCCAAGGTCGGCAGAAAAATTCGGGTTCGAGGCAGCTTTGGAAGCGGAGAATGGACGAGCATAGATGTCACATCTTTGGTGCAAGGGGAGGGCATCTATGATTTGGCATTGATTGCGCGGGGTGAAAAGCGCGTTTCCTTTTCCAGCCGCGAGTCGGGTGCAAATGCGCCGCAGTTGATCATTGAGACGACAGATCTTGCAACTCCCACAGACACAGCGACTATCACACCAACCGAAACAGCAACGCCCACGCCAACCGAAACAGCCACACCCACGCCAACCGAAACAGCCACACCTACGCCAACTCACACAAGTACGCCTATTGACACATCCCCGGTTTTTGTTGGCGCCGGAGATATTGCATCTTGCAGTAACGACGAGGACGAGGCGACAGCCAAGCTGCTGGATGGAATTGAGGGCACGGTCTTTACACTCGGTGATATCGCCTATCCGGATGGTAGTGCGCAAGAGTTCGCAGACTGCTATCATCCTACGTGGGGTCGGCACAGAGCGCGCACACGTCCCGTGCCGGGCAATCACGAGTATCACACTGTCGGCGCGGCGGGGTACTATGAATATTTTGGCAGCGCGGGCGCTCCGCCCGATGGTTACTATTCATATGACTTGGGGAGCTGGCACATTATCGCCTTGAACAGCGAGATTCCGGTCGAGGCGGGTTCCGCGCAGGAACAATGGCTCCGCGCGGATCTTGCCGCGCACTCAAACACCTGCACCCTCGCCTATTTCCATCGCCCACTTTTTAGTTCCAACAATCACGGCAACACCGAAAAAATGCGACCTCTTTGGCAAGCGCTTTACGATCATAACGCCGAACTAGTTCTCGGTGGGCACGACCATGGCTATGAGCGTTTCGCCCCACAGTCTCCTATGGGCGTCGCCGACCCGTTACGCGGTATTCAAGAATTTGTCGTCGGCACCGGCGGCAGGAGTCATTACAGCAGATGGAACGTGCAGCCCAATAGCCAAGTCCGAAATAGTGATACGTACGGCGTCCTCAAGTTGACGCTTCACCCAACGAGTTACGATTGGCAATTCATTCCCGTCGCCGGGATGACTTTTACAGATTCGGGCAGCCATACATGCCATTAATCGGAGGCGAACCTGCGCTACATTCTCTCAAACGCGCATAACGGCGATGTTCTTTTAACCTCGATTCGCCGCGCGCGATCGTAGAAATCCCCGCGCCATAGCATCCGGTTGCGACAACCCCCAGTTTGGCAATTCGCGCCAATGCGTATAAGCTCGTCAATATGATGCGCAAATATTTCTACTTGGTACCGTTTGCCTTGGTGTTGGGATTGATGCTCTTTGCCGCGCGTCCGGCTCGCACCACCGCCGCCAAAGTCTTGGTTCTGTGCGACGGCAAAACGTACGACGGCTATATCAAGACGCCATTCCAGCTCCGTTCCCCCGTCCATCGAGACCCCAACGTGAAAAAGATCATCCGCAATTGCATCTTTCGCAATTCCAAGAAACCGCCCATCGCGATTTGGGATGCCCAAAATGTATTGATTGAAGGGAACACTTTTGAGAATATCCGGAGGGGAGTGGCAGGCAAGGGCGTTCATGCCATCAACATTTCGTGTCGTGGAAATTGTTCTATTGACCGCATTGTGATTCGCAACAATTTGTTCCGATACATTGGCGCGGACGGCATTCAGATAGGTGAGGTTGGTCGAGCGATTCGGCATGTCAGGATCGTCCGAAACGAATTTATTGGCAGCGAGGATGTAGGCGAGAACGGAGTAGATATCAAGGGAGTTGACGGACCCATCGTGGTCGCGCGTAACAAAATGCACGGATTTCGCCCGTGCCAAGACAACCAGGACTGTTCCGGCTCTCCCGGCGAAGCAATGGTCGTTCATGAAGGCGGGCAATCCGGTGTCGCATCAAACGTCAGGATCAAAAACAATGATTTTTATGACAGCATCTTTGGGCTGACGATAAGCGATGCCTCCGAAAATATTCTCGTCGTGGGCAATCGCTTTTCAGACAATCAAGACATTGGAATGCTCGTGGATCAGACATTCAGTCTTCGGATCCTCTCGAATGTATTTTCAAACAATCCAACCCAGCTGCAAATTCAAGATACGCCTTTGCCGGGAGGTTCTTGTACTCTTTCGGGGAACACCTTTATTGGGAATGGGGAGGTGGTACTGAAAAATAGTACCTGCCCGAATGAATGATTGTTTCGTATCAGGCACCGCAGTAGCTTTTCAGATTGTCGGTGAGCTGGCGCACCCAATCAATCACAAAGACGCTAAAGAGAGGTGGAGGATCCTCGAGGATGTTTGTTGAGCAAACCGTTGGCTGACTCACAACGTTGGGTTTGGGATTGGCGATAGTCAGCGAGCTGGTAGATTCGGTAAATGTATCGTCCTGCTTTGAGACGCGCAGACGCAGTAAATGCGTGCCGTCGGGCAGCTGTGTCGTGTCAAGTTGGGTGCTGAAATCGCCGGTTGGACTGCGCGTGCGCTCTGCCGCAATCGTCACAGATTTATCTTGTTTACGATCAAAGAGCAAGTCTAATTTCCATGACAAGAAATCGGGCGAGTCTGCAAAGCCGGTGATGAGAATGGTGCCTTGGACGGTCG
Source organism: Chloroflexota bacterium (assembly GCA_004295045.1). GTDB lineage: Bacteria > Chloroflexota > Anaerolineae > UBA4142 > SHND01 > SHND01. Next base: position 110,125 of record SHND01000071.1, read on the forward strand.
CTCCATCGGACGGCGCGGTAATTTGATTGAGCGTGGTCGGAGTGGGTCTAACGACCCGAGTGGGACGGGGTACGCTAGAGTTGGATTCGGTTGTCGGGGTAACGTCGGCATTGTTGACGATGATTGACACAAAAAATTCATCGTACTGTCCGTCAATATTAATTACACGCAAGCGCAGTTGATGTGGTCCGTCAGGCAGTGTCGTCGTGTCTAGGCGCGCAAGAAGGTCTTCCTTTGAGATTTGTTTTTTACTTCGGGTAATAGACGCGACCGCTTGTTCGTCGCCATTCAGGAGGACGTCCAACTGCCACGCCAAAAAGTTTGGAGTATCTGCGATCCCCCTAATGGCAATCGTACCAAACACGCGCTCCCCATTCGTTGGACTCGAAATGCCGTTGCCCTCTGCTGTGACATGGGTCAAACTCAGAACAAAGAGCGCGCTGCCAAGCAGCCCGTACAGCAGCAGGCGTGTTGCCTTCACCAAGAGCATCCGCTTTATTCTCCACTCGCGCCGAACGAGGTATTGACTCCCAAAGATTCCTCGATGGACGCGGGATTCTCTATCGTGATCGCTTCCACGCGAGATGTATCTGTGTCACGTTTGAGATCGAGCTCCGCTTGATAGATCAATTCTTCGAGGGTCAATCCCTGTTCAGGAAAAGTCGCTGCGCCCCACTGTAATCGCACGCCTAATGCCTGCTGCGCGCGCTCGCCGAGACGACGCACCAGCTGCGCAGCCTGAGTACTGTTCACTTCGGGCGTTACAAAAACCAGCCGTCCTTTTTCACTTTGTTCCAAAATAAAATCGGTGCTTCGAAGAAAACCGATCAAAAAACGTGTGAGCGCAACGAGCCGCTCGCGTTTCACTAAAAGCTGTTGAACCTCTTTGGCGGTTGCATCAAGATGAATTTGCGCGTCTTGAGCTTGCGTTTCCACAACGAGTACGGTCAAGGGGTGATTTGTGCGCCGCGAGCGTTGTAGCTCGCGCTGGAGGATCGGTGACGCGCGCTCTGGCGTGAGGACGCGGTCTTGCATATCCACAAAGAGAATCGTGCGAACGGTGCGAATAAACTCTGCGGTGCGGCTTCCGACCTCATACGCGAGCCAAGTGGTAACAAGCACCGAGCCAAACTCAAATAATGTGACGTAGGTATAGCCCTCGCCCCAAAAGGGACGTGGGCTGAGATACTTGACAAGAACAAACAACAGCCCCGCGCAGAGTTGCAATGTCCACCGCGACATCAGAGAATAGTGCGCGACAACAAGCGCTATCACAACGAGCGCGATGATCAACGCATAAACCGGTCCGGCAATGTCAACAAGTTCTGTTTTGCGGATGTGCAGTCGTTCAACATTAAAGAAAAACGCAAGCCACAGGACAAGGAACAAGATGTAACGATTGAGGAGCAGCATACAGGACCCTCTCGCAAGGCGAACTGTATCGGGCAACATTTGAAATTCATCTTACGCAGCTTGCTTGCGCACAAGACCCTTTGGACTGGATTCACAGGATCATGCGCTTGCATCGCAGGTCAGCTCGGTCATCCTGTCTATTGTCGCGTTTCGCTGCGTTTCAGTTTGAAAGATACTTTTGTTGCATGACCAGTACGCGCAGGTTGGACAGCGAGTTCGGCGCAGTACTGTAAAATGATGCCGACAGGCGAATGGTGAAATGGAACCATTCCGATTTCGACATCCTGCCGCGCGTCCCCGCTGTCCCTTTATATTTTAGAAAGGGCATGTTACCGCACCGTGACAAATAGCGTAACAATGCTGTGACAGCTTGGACGCGTCCCCCAAGTTGAGAAAATTGGATGCGTGGTTCGAATACAAAACAGCCCGAAGGGTAACAAGTGGATGGTGACTTTCGAGCGCAAGTGGAAAGCGCAGCATCAAGAGTGAGTCACAACCGATACGAGTCAGTGTATTTCATATGAAAGCATATATCCCACGCCGGGGGAATTGAGGATGTATCGTGGATTGGAGGGGTCTGCCTCTATCTTTTTGCGGAGGCGCGAAATGGAAACGCGCACCACATCGTCGGTTTCATCCGCATCATAGCCCCAAACATTTTCGAGAATGGCGCCGGTACGAACGACCATGTTCGAGTTGAGCATCAAATAATGCAGGAGGGAAAATTCTGTCGGAGTCAGTTGGACTGGCTCACCTGCCACTGTAACCTGCCGTGTATTCGAGTCGAGCACGAGCTCATCACAAACCAATCGGTGCTTGAAGGTATGAAATTCTTCCTGTACCATCAGCATCCGCCGGAGCAGCGCGCGTGCGCGGGCGCGCAATTCCGCCGGTCGAAATGGCTTGGTCACGTAATCATCTGCGCCGAACTCGAGGGCGCGTACGACACTTTCTTCATCCGCCAAGACGGTCAACATCATCACCGGCACGCGCGATTGACTGCGGACGGCACGCAAGACGTCTATTCCGCTGCGCTTGGGCATTTGCATATCAAGCACAAGCAGGTCGGGCGCTTCATTTTGAAATGAAAGCCACGCGCCAATCCCGTCCGAGGCAGTCGAAACTTCATAGCCCTCGCGTTGAAAAATATATTGTAATAGGTCGAGGTGCTCACGATTGTCATCTGCCAAAAGTACTTTCATAGCAAGCCCCCTTTGAAATGAATCAAAAGCAGTTAGTTCATCCGAGTCTGATCGAGTTCTGGCAAGCTGAACCACACCGTTGTGCCTTCGCCGAGGCGGCTGCGGACGCCAATTTGTCCGCGATGAGCGTCAATGATGCCTTTGCAAAGCGCCAAACCAATCCCGATTCCACCACCTTCGTCTTCTGTGCGCTTGCCGCGAAAAAAACGTTGAAAGAGGTGTTCCTGATCTTCGGGTGATATTCCATTGCCGTGATCAACCACCTCGACAAAGGCATAGCCCGCCTGTCGGTAAACGGATACTTCGATGGGTTGATCCTCCGGACTGTACTTGCTGGCGTTCTTGACAAGATTAATGACGACCTGAATGATACGCGGACGGTCTGCCAGCACCATACAGGTCGGCGGGCTATCGAGCTGAAGTTTCAGTACCTGTCCTTTGGTTGCCAACAGCGCCCCGATGGTGGCTAATCCATCCTGAACCAGCTTGTTGATGTGCGTCGGTGTCGGTCGTATCTTGAAACGTCCCGCTTCCAACTTTCCGATGTCAATCAACACTTCGATGAGTCCTTCAAATTTGATTGCGCTGCGCTCCATGCTCTTGAGCATGACCCCCAGATCGCGAGAGCTGAGATTTGGATAATCCTCGACCAATAACTCGAGCGACGCGCGCCAGGAGGCGAGCGGACCCTGTAGTTCGTGCGCAACGTTCAGGAGAAATTGATCTTGGGCGCGCGTAAGATGTTCCACTTCGGACACGTCGCGCAAGACATGCACGTAACCCTCCGGCATATTGGCTACATCCACTTGGGTGGAGGTGATGTCCAGAACTACTTCCGGTTGTGCGCGCAAGGGAAAGCGCCCGCGCACAACGATTTCGTTATTGGCGTCGTTCAAATTCGCCTTGGGATGCCAAAACGGTACAGGTTCATTATGATTATCGCCAATCGCAAAGAAACTGTGCCACGGCTGCCCAATCACATCCTCGCCTCCCCGTCGCAATAGCCCGAGCGCGGCGGAATTGGCTTGCGCAATATGATGCTTTGCATTCGTGATGACAACCGGTTCACTGAGCGAACCGAGAACAGCAGTATCCCATTCTACTTGCTGAAGCAATCTCTGAATTTCGTGCAGCACCGTTTTGCGCAGTTGCTCCAAGTCCCAAGCCAGGTCGCCAATTTCATCCGTGCGCTGCACTCCAACCTTGGTTGTTAGGTCGCCCTTTGACATCCGGTCGAGCGCAGTCCCCATCCGCTGTAACGGGTCAATGAGGTTTTGCGCAAAAAAGAAACCAGAGACACCCAGCGCGAGTAATCCGACGCCAAGCGGAAACCACATCCAGCGCAGAAAATAGCTGCGCACATCTTCGAGAACACTTCTCCTCACCCCAACCCCGATTAACTTGATTTGCGAATCGCCGGAATAACCCCACGGCTTGAACTTGAATAGGAATTGCCCTTGATCAGTAAACAGCGCAGACAAGTCACTCGGACGAAATTGATTGAATAGATCGTCCACATCAAAGGTAGCAAAATTTCCCTCCCACCTTCGTCCAAGCCGATCCGTTAGCGTAGTCTCCATGAATCGGTTGTCAGACACCAGTGCGTATTCCACGGTCCTACGATTCGACGCGCGCTGTAGGTAGGCTGCATCCACCCGAAAGCCAATGCTGAGCGCGCCTCGCGGATTGCCCACAGAGTTGTCATAGATCGGCAGAATTGATTTTTGGTAGAGCTCTCCGTCCAACTCTCTATCCATCCGTGAAGATTCCTGACCTGCCAGCGCTTCCGAGATTCCAAAGAGCTGAATGGATGTGTCTGAAATTTCATTCGGCGCGCCTGCCACCAGCTGTGTAAGGACGTTGCCTTCACTATCCGTTACGAGGATAAAGTCAACGATACTGGTATTGATCAGAGGTTGAAGGTGGCGGTTCAGCCCCGTTTTGTCTCCCGCTTCAACCAAGCTATGGAACGTCTTGTCATCAACCACCCATCTACCGATAGATTCGACATCGTTTGAATCAATTTGCAGTCCGCGTTCTAACGCGACCATCCCTTGATCAATTTGCGTATCAACCAGGCGATAGGCATGCACATTGGTCGAAGCCCACATTACCGCCACAACTCCGAGCAGGATGCAACCGAGAATTGCCAATCCGAACAAATACACTCGCAATTGCAACCCGACGCGAGGTAGCTGCACACGTGCGCCCTTGCTGCGACTGGGAGAGTTGGAGGTTTGCATTTGAAAAGGTCTCTACCCTTTGGGTCAACTGTGCCGCTTATTGAATTGATGTGAAACTGAATCTGAATTGACGTTGGACGAACAAGTCGTTCCGACGGTCCTTGTTACGTGGAACGACTATTTCCGTAGCAATTGGGTTAATACAACGCCGGGGAGGTAGACTCTGCTTTGAGAGGAGCTGCTTCGGCCGGTCCGAAAGTTGAGCAACTGGCAGTTCAACAGATGAGAGAGCGTGTGGGTAGAGAGCATTGAATACAATTACAATGGGTTCACAAAGGACGGAGCTAGAGCTTTGCTTGTTGACTTGCCGGTAGCCAAGTAAAAACCCACTTTATCAAGGACGAATCGTAGTTTGAAATGGGCGTTTTTTCAATACATCGAAAGGTGGATATTTGAAGGAAAAAGGGTGGGGCGATGCAACCTAGTCATCCGCTTTGACGATGCCGACACGAATCGCGTAGCGTACAAGACCCGCGACCCCGTGGATTCCGAGCTCCTGCATCAACTGGACGCGATATGTTTTGACGGTCTTTGTGCTAATTGCCATTTTCTCGGCAATTTCCTTGGTTGTGTACCCCTCGGCGATCAATTGCAGCACTTGGCGCTGGCGGGATGTGAGACGATCATACGGGTCGGCTTGAGAGGCGAGGTTTTGGAAATGCCCGCTGTGGTCGCGCTTCAGGACGTCCAGAAGCGAGTGGGTGACGTTGCTGCTCACAAAAGTTTCACCGCGCGCGGCTGCCTTGAGCGCGAGATCAAGTTCGGAGACAAACGAGCCCTTTAACAAATATCCCGAAGCGCCGCCGCGCAGGGCGCGCAGCACATACGCTTCGGTAGAGTACATGGTTAGGATGATGATACGCGTGCGGGGAAACGCTTTGAGGATGGATGCCATAACTTCCAAGCCATTCAGCTCGGGCATGGCAATGTCCAGCATTACGATATCCGGTTCAAGGGTCTCGGTCAAACGAATCGCTTCATTCCCCGAGGCGGCTTCGCCGACGACCTCATAGTCGGGGAATTGTTCAAGCAAGGCTCGAATGCCGGCGCGAACCAAATGATGATCGTCAGCCAAAAGTATCCGCAGTGGCATAGTTCCCCCAAATAGAGACGACGAGACGTTGTACGATGCCTTATGTCATAGAGGTTGGAAAATACGCGCGCACTTGGGTGCCATTGCCCGGGGTGGAATGCAATTCAAGAGTGCCGCCCATCAACTGGGCGCGTTCCTGCATCCCAATCAATCCCAGACTCGTGCCGTGAGCTGCCCACTCTCGCGCTGTCATTACATCAAACCCAATCCCATCATCGCGGATGATCATTTCCAAGTATGCGGGCAGGGTTTCCAAATCCTGTTCCGGTTGTTGCATCTTGCTATCATCACGGACGTTCTTGTCGGCAACGCGTCTCAATTCGATGGTGAGGTGGTGCGCGTGAGCATGACGCACGGCGTTGGTCAATGCTTCCTGCGCGATGCGAAAGCAGGTAATCTCAAGTTCGGGAGCGAATCGAATCTCAGCCGGATCGGCAATCAAGCTCGTCTCCAGACCCGCGCGCGCCACGCGCGTTTCGAGAAACCATTCCAGCGCCGCAACAAGACCCATGTCATCGAGAACCGATGGATGCAATTCAAGCGAAAGCTCCCGGACCTGCTCCAGCGTTTCCTTGATCGAGTCCAAGCTTTCATCCAAAATGTCATTCGCCTTGGGGCTGTGAGGTGCGCGCCGAACCAACTGGAGGTTGACCTCGAGCGCGGTGAGCATTTGACCGATTCCGTCGTGCAACTCACGCGCCAGATAGCGGCGTTCTAATTCCTGCGTCTGGAGCAGCTGATGCGAAAGATGCTTCAAGCGCTCGCGCCCCCGGATGATTTGCTCGAATAGATTGGCGTTCGAAACAGCGCTCGCGGCTTGGGACCCAAAGAGCTCCAACAGCCGAGTTTCCGCGTCGGTAAAGACACGTGACGTGTCGCCCACTTCGGACACAACTAACACGCCAACCAACTCGCCGCGATGGAGCATTGGGACGCCGACGGAGGCGGAAAAGGGCATTCCCTCATACTGCTCGACGCGATGCTCCCACCGCCGGTAATCAGGCACGACACAAGGTTGACGCTGCTGCGCTACAAACCCCACCAGTCCCTCGCCTAACAACTGCTTGCTGCCGGCAGGCGGCGCGATTCCTTTCGACGCCGCGAGCTCCAACACATCTTCGGCGGCATTGTAGAGAAAGACACCCACGCTGGGCGCATGGAGCAGCTTGATGGCTCGCCCCAAAATCGCGTCGAGTACTTGTTCTCGATCTTTGTATTCGGCGAGGTCGCGTGATGTTTCGAACAAGGCAGCGAATTCATCGCCGCGCTCGCCAAGCTCCTGCTCTCTGCGCTTGCGCTCGCTAATATCACGCCCAACGCCAAAGACAATATAGCCGTCGTCTTGGCGAATGACGTTCCACGTCACTTCAACGTGAAGCAGCACACCATCCTTGCGCCGCCACAATCGTTCCCGTACATGCATCTCTCCCGTTTCCAGGGTTCGATTTAGGTCTTGATCGGTTTCTGCCGCGTCATGTGCCAAGAAATCATCGAGGGTGAGATTGTCAACTTCATCTTTGGCGTAGCCGAGCATATTCAGGAACGCAACATTGGCTTCGATCAGCCGACGCGTCTGAACATCACACAAGTAAATCGCTTCGGGCGACTGGTGAAACAGCGCACGATAACGAGCTTGGCTCGGAGCAATCGTTTGAGGGGTAGGGATGTTTTTCACATAGAGCTCCAATGGTGCGCTCTTCTTTCACTCCCGATGATGTGGACTCGATTGCTGCCAGAAGCAATGAAAAACAGTAACGAAACGACTCTTTGATTTAGTATATCATAGAACACGCAGGCGGGATTGCACGAATTACCAAGATGGTGTAGTTCATTTTCGGGGTGCATCCTGAAGGCGATTGGAAGTCGCGACAACAACTATGCAAGTCTGCCTACGCAGACTAACGTGCAAAGGAACGTTTTGTGTTTTCGTTGCTGCGAAATGGATTCGCCCGAAACCTCACTCCCAATGCGAACCGCACCCTTTGCAAAAATTGGCGCGCACTTGCGTGCTTGACAGTGAGCCAGTTACAAGTTACAAGTTGCAAGTTTCAAATGACTGCAACTGGTAACTGATTTTTGAACACACTCGCATGAACCTTCTCCTTGTTGAAGACAATCCGAAACTCCGCGAAGCATTAAAGCGCGGGCTGGAAGTGACCGCGCGGGTGCGCGTGCTTTACGACTGCGCGCGCGGTGAGGACGCGTTCGCGTTTTGTGTGCAAAACTCTGCTTTGCAGCGCGCTGCGCCCGACGCAATCTTGATGGATGTGCAGCTGGAAGGCGCAATGAATGGCATTCAAGCGGCGGTTGCGCTTCGCCGCGAGTTTCCGCGCATGCCTGTGGTGTTCTATTCGATTCAAGATGACGACGCGTACTATCGCGATTTTTTACGGTCGGGGATTTTGAGCCATTATGCGTACGTCAAAAAATCGAATTACTTACTGCCCGAAATGATTTTGCCGCTGCTGCAAGACGCGCGGGCAGGGCGCGGCTTTATTGATCCTGAAATCGAGACGCGCGTACACGCGGTGCGCACGCGCGACGCGAACGACCCTATGGCGCTGCTCGAACCCAACGAACAACAGGTCGCAAAACTTTTGGCGCAGGGCTTGAGCAACGAACAGATCGCCGCGCGCATGGGCTTTAAAGATCGGCGCACCATCGCGCGAACGAATGGGCAAATTTACGCGGCGTGGGGCTTGAACGACAACGCGACGGATGAAAAAATCGCGCGTACGCGCGCGGCATTAATCGTGCGTGCCCAACGTTTGTTGCGCTGGGATGAAAACGGCGTGACGTACGCGCAAAATGAGCGCGGCGAATGGATCGCGTGGGAAGGTTGAGAGTGGATGGATGCGATTTGTGGCTTTGCTCGGAAGGACATTTCATCCTTGATTTATGAGCGGTAATCCAATTCTCGACACGACAGCGCTCGCGGTCTCGCTGTTCAATACGATGCTGCTTCTCTGGCTCGGCATCGTCGTCGTTTCCAACGCGGATCGGCGCAGTTGGGGCATTTGGTTGGCGAGCGGCGGATTGTTGTGCGGTGGAATTTTCTTTCTCGTTCACACCGCGATTCTCGCGCGCGGCTTGCGCGAAGCAACCATTGACTTGGATTGGTTGTGGCATTTTGGATGGCTGCCGATCATTGTCGCACCGCTGGCATGGTATGTGGTAATGCTGTGGTACGCCGGCTATTTGGGCGAACGCGTGAGCCGGAATCAACGCCTGCATCGTGTTGGACTGCTGTTGGTTTCATTCGGCGCGTTGTTTCTGGCATTTCTCATCCTCTTTGTCGGTTCCCTCCCCGCGTTCAATCAAGTCGTCACGCTCGGTCGAACCGAATACATCGCAACGCCCGGCACACCGTTGCTTGTAGTCGTGTATGCGTTTTACAACATCACTTGCTTGGGCTTGGCGATTTACGCGCTGCGTTATCCCGGACCCTCAGCGCGATGGATGGGCGAGCTGGCACGCAAACGCGCGCGTCCTTGGTTCGTTGCGGCTACGGTCGTTCTCTTGAGCGTGAGTTTGCTTGTCTCGGCGTTCGTCGTCATTTTGTATTTTGCCAGCTCCTCGCTGCCCGGGCGGGTGGAACAAATTCGAGAGCTGCTCACGTTGTTCGATTTGATTATCGGCGCGCTCATCGCCATTGCGGTAATGTTGATTGGCAAAGCAACGGTTTCGTACGAAATTTTCACGGGCAAGACACTGCCGCGTCGCGGTTTTTTTCGGCAGTGGCGTCGCGCCGTCATTCTCGCGGCGGGTTACAGCGTTGTGGTTGCGGCGGCGATTACGTTTTCCTTGTCCCTCATTTACGCGCTGCTGCTCGCCACGGTGCTGCTCGTTATTTTTTACGCGTTACTCTCCGTCCGCATGTTTGGCGAACGCGAACGCGTTGTGCGCGAATTGCGCCCCTTCTTGAGTGCGCTGCCCGATGCGTCCGCGAATGGTTCACCGCGCGCGGCGTTTGATGCTTCCCAAACCTTTGGTTGGTTGTGCGAAAATGTTTTAAATGTACGCGTTGCGTACTTGGTACCCGGCGTGCCGTTTGCGACCATGCTCACGCATCCAACGCAAATCGCGCCGAAACTCGATCTTGCGGCGCTGCTGGCGCAACTTTCCAAATCCAACGAAATGTTCGTGCCAATTTCACCGACTCGATTTGCGAATGCGGTGTGGGCAATCCCGCTGCAAAGCGAACGCGGCTTGATGGGCGCGCTGCTCTTGAGTGAACGAAACGACGACAGTTTGTACACGCAGGAAGAGATTGAAAGCGCGCAGGCGGCGGGCGAGCGAATTTTGCAAGCGCAGGTGAACGCGGAATGGACGCGGCGTTTGATCGAATTGCAGCGCGGGCGGTTGGCGGCGACGCAAGTAGTGGATCGCCGCGCGCGCAGAATTTTGCACGACGACATTTTGCCGCAATTGCATACGGCGATGTTGAGTTTGAGCGCAGGTGAAACACAAAACGCGCAAGCGCAAATGACAGAGATGCATCGCGCGTTATCGGATTTGTTGCGCGAAATGCCTGCGGGCGCGTCACCGCAAGTGGAACGCTATGGTTTGATTAGCGCATTGCGCCGCGCGGTGGATGAAGAATTTGTCAACGCGTTCGACCGCGTGACGTGGGACATTGAACCCGATGTCGAAGCGCGCGCCCAAACTCTCGCCGCGTTGAACGCGGAAGTGGTGTATGCGGCGGCGCGCGAAGCGATTCGCAACGCGGCAAAACATGGCAGAGGCGGCGAGCAAACGCGCGCGTTACATTTGTGTATCGCCGCGTATTGGCGCGAGGGCTTGACGTTAGAAATTCAGGATGATGGCGTCGGCATTGCAAACGTTAGAGGAGAAGGGCAAGGATTGCAATTGCACAGCACGATGATGGCGGTGATCGGGGGTGCGTGGCGGATGGAGCGTGCGCAAGACAAGACGCGCGTAGAGTTGTATTTGCCAGTGGGCGTTGGGTGATGGGGTGATTAGGTGATTCGGCGCGCGATTACAGTTGCGTATACGCGTTTTCCGTCGTCAGTTTCTTGCTGCTGTAAAATTTCAAGTCCGCGAAACATTTCCGAAAGATTTGCGAGGTCGAACAAATAGCAGGGATTGAAATCCGGGCGATATTTTTGATCGGCGATGGTGTACGTTTCAAAAAAAACGGTGCCGTCAAGCGCAAGCAGTTCGAAAAAATTTACGCGCCGATCGTAAAAGCGAATGTTGAGAATCGTGTCAAAGCTCTGTTGTGTGAAGGGTAGATGGCTCGCCTCGACGACGACGCGCGCAATTTCTTTTGGGGCGCGCGACAATCCTTCCTCCGAAATATCCGCGTTGACAATACGAAATTCATTCGAGTGCGACCCAAGCCACGCGCCATTTTGTCCCAAGCCACCCGCGAGGTCGAGGACGCGTCCGCGCTTTAGCAAGTGCGCGTAACGTATGAGATTCGTGTTCACGCGCGCCGCGTGAATTTCGGCGTGATATTTTTCGTTCCAGCGAGCGCGGTCATTCACGATTTATTTTCTTGCTCCAACAATTTTCGCTTGAACACTTTGCCGACAAAGGTTTTGGGAAGCGCGTCGCGGAATTCGATTTCTTCCGGTACATTCGTTTCGGGCAGACGCGAACGCGTGAACGCAAGAATTTCTTCGCGCGTCGGTTTCGCGTTGCGCGTCGGAACGATGTACGCTTTGATCAATTCATTTTGGAAATCGCCGTTGATGGGGATGCCTACGACCGCCGCTTCGCTCACTTGAGGATACTCAAACAGCACTTCTTCAATATCGCGCGGAAAAATTACGCGTCCGTTTTTTTGAATCACATCGCTCTTGCGGTCAATAAAAGTGAAATAGCCCTCTTCGTCCATGCGCGCAATGTCGCCCGTGTAGAGCCAGCCGTCGCGTAACGCGCGCTGCGTCGCGTCCGAATTGTTCCAATAACTCTTCATCACTTGCGGACCGCGTATCACAAGCTCGCCGATTTCACCAATCGGCAAATCCCAGCCCGTTTCCATGTCCACAATTTTCGCGTCCGTGTCGGGCAGCGGTACGCCAATCGTTCCCGCGATGGCGTCGCCAAAGATCGGATTCGCGTGTGTGACCGGACTCGCTTCGGTGAGACCGTATCCTTCCACCAAACGCCCGCGCGTGATTTTTTCAAATGCTTCTTGCACTTCAAGCGGCAGCGGCGCGGCGCCCGATAAACAGGCGCGGATGCTTTTCACGCCAAAGCTGCGCGCATTCGGAAATTGATTGATGGCGAGAAAAATATTTGGCACGCCGGGAAAAATCGAAGGACGATTGCGTTGGATCGCTTCCAGCATCACGCCCGTTTGCGGCGTGGGCAGGAGGATCATTGCTCCCGCAATCGAAATCGCAAAATTCATGCACGTTGTCATCGCGTACGAGTGGGCGAGGGGCAGCGCGCACAAGATGCGTTCTTGCGTTTCGATGACATCGGGCATCCAGTGACGGAGCTGCATTGTGTTTGCGACCAGATTCGCGTGGGTGAGCATGACGCCTTTGGGTAACTCGGTTGTGCCGGTAGAGTATTGGATTAGGGCGAGATCATCGGGCGCAACATCCACGAGCGGCGTTTCTTTGCTCGATTTGTCGAGCCACTGCTGAAAGAAAAAAACGCCGGGCGGCGGAGTTTTGTCAAAGAGCGGATTTTTTGGAATGCGATTTTCTGCCTGCAGGGTCGCGCGCCGCACACGCGAAACGTATTCGTCCAAGCCGGTCAAGATAGTGTGTTCAATTTTCGTTTCCGCTTGAATCGAAACGAGCATCGGGTAACTTGCATTTAGCGCCACAATCACACGCGCGTCAGAATCGGTGAGATGATGCTGCAGCTCGCGCGCTTCCGAAGAGGGATTCAGATTCACCACGACCGCGCCCGCTTTTAGCGCGCCATAGTACGCAATCACAAACTGCGGACAATTCGGCAAGAATAATGCCACACGCTCCCCTTTTTTAATCCCCAACGCGGTGAGGGCGTTGGCAAAACGGTTCGCCTGCCGACGCAGCGCGCGGTACGACAACGTGCTGTCGTAATAGATCGTCGCCGTCGCGTTCGGAAAACGGCGGTCAGCAATGTCGAGAAAACGAAACAACGGCTGGGTGGGATAATGCAGTGAATACGGCACGTCATCTTCGTAATGCAGCAGCCACGGACGCGTTTGCAAGAGTTTGATTCTTTCCGCGCGGCGTCCTTCGCGCCACGACACCGATTCGCTGCCGATAAAGCGTTGGATGGCGCGGTTCACCGCGTCGGCGCGTTCGAGCTGCACCATGTGCGCGGACACGGAAATTTTTGCGAGCTGCGCATTGGGAATCAGATCCGCAACTTCTTCATACCGCGATTGTTCAAAGACTAAATCGCGCACTCCCAAAATCACCAATGTCGGCACGCGAATTTGCGGCAAAACTTGTTTGCCGTTCCACATCGCAACATTGTCGAGATACATGCGCTTCATTACAAAAAAGGGCGCGTTATAAATGACGGGCAATTTTTTGCGCAAGGGTTCCGCCCATTCCGTCGGCAAACGCGAAATGATCTCTTGCGCGATGCCGAGTTTGAAACTGGACGCTGTTCCAATCAAGATCAATTTTTCGACGCGCGTCGGATTTTTGACTGTGAACGAAGCGGCAATCGCTCCGCCAAACGAATGTCCGATGACGACGAATTGTTTTGGAAAATTGAGTTGCTCGACGATGCGCTCCAAATCGCTCACATGCTCTTGCATCGTGTACGCGGAATCGGGATGGTCGCTCAAGCCATGCCCGCGCAAATCGGGCGCGACGACGCGATATTTTTCCGCGTACGCGGCGAGCTGCTTTTCCCATTGCAAAGCATGTCCGCCGAAACCGTGAAGGAATAAAATCGTATGTTCCGCATCGCGCGGTCCTGCATCCACCACGCTGAGCCGAACGCGCGGCGAAATGGAAACAGAGATTTCCGTGCGGTAGAGGTCGAGGTCAAGGAGAGGCATGAGGGATGAGTTGTAAGGTATGAGGGATGAGGGCAGAGTTATTTCTTTGGATTGTCGCGTAATTCTGCAACCGAAGAACGTAACCCACCAATAATGCGTGCGACCTCCTCCGCCTGCGCCATAAGATTTTTGAATTCCATCTCGTCAATGTATTTGCAATCAAGTGCGATATATAACTGTGAGCGGAGCTCTGCGCAAGAGGATTTCGCAATCGTGAGGAACTGAAAGAATTCGCCGCGTCGATTTCGTTCAAAGCCCTCTGCAAGGTTGGACATAATCGAGACAGCAGCGCGTTGCATCTGCCCTGTCAAGCCATAATCTTTGGCGAATGTGCCTTTCCGTGTCACCCGATAAATGTCTTTCGTCAATACACGCGCTTTTTGCCATGCAATCAAGTCTTCAAAACGTTTAACACTTGCCATGTCTGTTCCTTTCACTCGTCCCTCATCCCTCATGCCTCATTCCTCAGCGCTTCTTTCAAACGATGTACACTATCCGCGAGCGAGCCGCGCAAATAAGGCGTGTCTTCGGTTTGTTTGCGATTGGGTGGAGGTTCTGCGCCCGGTTCCAAACGAACGGAAACGAAAACGGGTCCTTGCAGCTGCATGATTTTGTCCAAGCTATTTTCGTACTCGCGCGCGTCGTTGAAATGAAACGCGTGGGGAAACCCGCACGCCAGCGCGATCTCGTGAAAATCCACCGCGCCCGCGCCGGGAATATTTTGGTTGCCCGTCACTTCGTACGTGTTATTTTGCGCGACGAACAAAATCAAATTACGCGCGCGGCACTGTGCGATGGTGACGAGTGAGCCGAGCGACATGAGCATACTGCCGTCGCCATTCAAACAGATGACACCGCGCTGCGGCTGCGCGAGCGCGATGCCGAGCGCGAGCGATTGCGCGTGTCCCATCGCGCTGTCGGCGAACGCAAAATCGAGTTCGTGTTTGGACAGGCGCCCCCACGCGCGCACGAGTGACATGGTGCTGACGATCACTTGGTCGGTGCGGCGGGCGGCGAGGGGCGAGAGGAATTCGTGTTGGGTCAACATGGGTTCAAAGTTAAAGGTTAAAGACGAAAGGTGATCAAACATTCAGCCTTCAACGTTTCAACGGTCTTTCTACCGAATGGTTTCCGCGATCACAACTGCTGTCGGACGCATTTCGCTTTGGGCGCGTTCATACGCCGCTTGAATTTTTTCCAATTCGCTGTTGTCGCTGACGAGTTCGTACGGCAGATTCCACGCGTGGAGCGTTGGCTCGAGCAATGTTGCGACGGAATCTACTTCACGACGCGAGAGATCGTCCGGCGCAAGCATCTCGGGCGCGGGAGTGGGTAGAGATTTATAGCCGCGATAACTGACGAGAACGACAACGGGAATGCGCATCCGCGTCAAGGTGCCGCGCAGCGCGTCGCCCGATTCCAGCAAGCCCGTGTTTTGAATGAGCACCAGCGGATTCTGCCCGCCGATCCACAACCCCGCCGCCGTCGCAAAGGCTTCGCCTTCGCGCGTGACGGTGATGAGATAAATGTCGGGGTCGTCCGCGAGTTCGTGAAAAAGCGCGGCGGTGGAATTATCGGGCAAGCCGACAACATGCGAGATGTTTAGCTGTTTAAAGGTTTCGAGGACGCGGCGGGTGGTAAGCATGATGAAATTGTAACATTACGCGGGCGAATTGTGTAGGGGCGTGGACGATGAAAGGAATGTGGTCAGAACCTGTCGCTACATTGACACGCGTATAACTTGGTTTATGATGCAGCAGTATGGGCAAAACAAAAATCGTACTCGTCGGCGCGGGCAGCACCAGTTTCGGTGTCAGCACCGTCGCCGATTTTTTTCAACAGCGCGAAAAATTTTTGGACAGTACGCTTGTGTTGTGCGATGTGAATGAGGCGAAATTGAACCGCGTGAAACGTTTGGCGGAACGGCTGAATGAGGCGACGGGGAAACCATTTCAAATTGAAAGCGTAACGGATTATCGCCGCGCGTTGCAGGGCGCGGAATTCGTTTTTGTTTCCGTTGAAGTGAATCGGCTGGAACGCTGGAAATTGGATTGGGAGATTCCGTTCCGTTACGGAATCAAACACGTGCTTGGCGAAAATGGCGGACCCGGTGGACTTGCACATGCGCTGCGCACGATTCCGCTTGTGTTGGGGATTGCGCGCGAAATGGAAAAATCCGCGCCCGACGCGTATCTCATCAATTACGTGAATCCGTTGACGCGCGTTTGTTTGGGTGTGACGCGTTACACAAGAATCAAAACGATTGGGATGTGTCATCAAATCAACAAGGGATTTTCATTGGTCGGGCAGGTGTTGGGCTTGACGCCGACGACGCACGCGCATTTTCCTGACGCGGGAATTGTGCGCGAACTCAAAACCAAAATTGATCTCAAACAAGCGGGACTGAATCATGTCACATGGATTCAAGACCTCCGCGAAAAAAATAGCGGACGCGATTTGTATCCCGAATTTCGCGCGCGTTTGCAAAAAATGCCCGCATCATGGGAACCACTTTCGCGGCGCTTGTACGACGCGTTCGGCTTGTTTCCCGCGACGGGCGACGGGCATGTGGGCGAATATTTTGCGTACGCGCACGAGACGAGCGACCTGCGCGGCTTTGACTTTGAAGAACGCGCGCGCGAAAGCGCCGCATTGGATGAACGCGTGGAACGCGCGTTGACGGACGACGCGCTGCGCGATGAATTTTTGCGAAACGAATCAGGCGAACGCGGCATTGATGTCGCCGCCGCGTTGTTGAACGATTTGAATCAATACGAATTGAATGTGAATGTGGTCAACAACGGCGCGCTGCCCGGTCTGCCCGATTGGGCAATTGTCGAAGTTCCGGCGGTGGTGAGCGGTGCGGGTGTCATGCCGTTACGCGTGCCGTCGTTACCGGACGCGATCACCGCGCTGTTGAATCAACAAGTGGCAATTCAAGATTGCGTCGTTAAAGCAGCCGTGCATGGCAATCGTCACGCCGCGCTGCAAGCGCTGCTGCTCGACCCGTTAATTTCAGGTTATTCTGTCGCGGAAAAAATGTTGGACGAATTGTTGCAAGTGCATAAAGAGTATCTCATCGAATTTAAATAATCATTTATTTCATGTGCGTTTATAATTTTACATTCGCACTTAATGCTTTATTTGTGATACGATAGGTTCTATCCACGAGCGGATAGGTTCGTCGAATAAAAATGCTAGGAGAACCAACATGCCTTGGCACAAGAGACCAATCATTTATGAAATTAACACGTGGGTTTGGCTTGCCGAATTGCGCGCGCGCTATCACCGGTCGCTAACGCTTGGCGATGTGCCGAAAGCGGAATGGGACGAGCTCGCAGCATTGAATGTGGATGCGGTGTGGTTCATGGGCGTATGGCAGCGCAGTCCCGCAGGCGTTGCGGTGGCGAATGACAACGCAGAGCTGCAAGCAGAATTTCACCGCGCATTGCCTGACTATACGCTCGCCGACAATGTCGGCTCGGCGTACTGCATCCGCGATTATGTCGTGGCGTCAGAGCTCGGCGGTCCCGAAGGTTTAGCGCGGGCGCGGCAAGAACTCGCGCGGCGCGGTTTGCGCCTTTTGCTCGATTTTGTTCCCAATCATGTCGCGCCCGATCACGCGTGGGTGAAAACGCATCCCGAATATTTCATTCGCGGCACAAGCCAAGATTTGGAACGCGCCCCGCAGGAATTTATCGCGGCGGGAGAAAATGTGATTGCAAATGGGCGTGACCCATACTTTCCGCCGTGGCGCGACGTGGTGCAATTGAACGCGTTCGATCCGGGACTGCGCGCGGCGGCGATTGAAACGGCGACATCCATTGCATCGCAATGCGATGGGATGCGCTGTGATATGGCGATGCTGCTCCTCAATGACATTTTCGCGAAAACGTGGGGCGAGCGCGCGGGCGCAAAACCCGAAACGGAATATTGGCGCGAATTGATTCCTGCCGTCAAGCAAAAATTTCCCGACGTGATTTTTATGGCAGAAGCGTATTGGGACCTCGAATACGATTTGATGCAGAACGGTTTTGATTATTGTTACGACAAACGCTTGTACGATCGGCTCAAACAGGAGGACGCCGCAAGTGTGCGCGGACATTTGTTGGCGGGGCTGGATTATCAAGACAAGCTTGTGCGCTTTATCGAAAATCATGACGAGCCGCGCGCGGCTGCCACCTTTGCGCCGGAACAGCAGCGCGCGGCAGCGGTGGTAATCACGACAGTGCCGGGCGCAAAATTGATTTATGACGGACAGCTCAGCGGACGCAAAATCAAATTGCCCGTCTTTTTGAGACGTCGCGCGCCGGAAGCCAAAGATTATGAATTGGATTCGTTTTATCACGCCTTGTTGAAACACGTTCACGCCGACCTGTTTCATGACGGCGAATGGCACATGTGCGAATGTACCGGATGGAGTGATAACGCGAGTTTTCAAAACCTGCTGGCGTGGACGTGGCGCAAAGAGAACGAGCGCGCCCTCATTGTCATCAATTATTCCGCGCGGCGTTCACAAGGAATGGTTCAGTTGCCGTGGGACGACCTGCATGGAAACATCTGGCGCTTGTCCGATTCGCTCAACGGCGATGTTTTTCTCCGCGATGGCGAACGATTGAGCGCGTCGGGACTTTTTGTTGATCTTGACGCGTGGAGATATCACGTACTCGCGTTTGGATGATGATCAAGTTGCGCTAGTTGACTTCAACTTGCTGCATTTTTGGGCGCAGGAGAATGACAGCAAAGAGAATCAGTCCCGCGCCCACCAGTTGGGGCAGGGCGAGGACTTCGCCGAACAAAAAGTAGGCGAGGATGATGCTGAACACGGGTTCGAGGGTCGCAATCAATGCAACAACACTCGCGGGAATTTTTGAGAGTCCGACATTGTACAGCCCAAAGCCAATGAGCGTGGGACCCAGCGCGAGAAAAAATAAAATTGCCCAGCCGCTCCATTGGGTGCCGAGACTCAAAATATTTCCCGCCCAAAGCTGGAGCGGCAACAAGAACAACGCGCCGAACAAAAAGGCATAAAATAACGACGCCCAGGGCGAATAGCGGCGCGAGATGATTTGTCCAAGAATCGCGTACGTTGCCCACGTCGCGCCGGTGAGCAAGCCGATGAGAATGCCCCAACCATTCAATTTCAAATTTTCCGGCATATAAATTTGTGCGACGAGAATCATTCCCACTAGTGTCAAAATCAATGCGGTGATCTTTGTGCGATCCAATCTTTCGCCAAAGACGCGCACGCTCACCAGCGCCACGATCGTCGGATTGATATAGACGAGTACGGTGGCTACCGCCGCGCCGTTCAACTGCACCGAAGTGATCCAGGCGAGTTGATGGATGCCCACGCCGACGACGCCCATGACGATGAGATAGATCAAGTGACGCGCTTGAATTTTAAGGTACGTGCGTTTAAAGAGCAGCAATGCCAAACCAAGCGCGCCGGTTACAATGGTGACGCGCAGAAATGCCAGGTTCAAGGGCGGCATGTTATAGTCAACGAGCAAATATTTGATCAAAATGCCGGTGAGTGACAACAGCGCGGTGGCAAGCAGGACGATGAAATAGCCGCGTACGGATGTAGTTTCGGATTTCGTTCCGAGTTGAGAGCGAGACGTAGTCGCCATAATGGCGCGATTGTCGCATGACGCCCTATTACTGTCAAAAGCGAATTTGTAAAGGAAACGCGAAATGGAATTTCATATCAAATGCGATCCGTCAGATATTTCGAGATACTGTTTCACGCCGGGCGATCCTGCGCGCGCCAAAAGAATTGCCGATTATTTTGATGAC
This sequence comes from Chloroflexota bacterium, assembly GCA_004295045.1. Taxonomy (GTDB): domain Bacteria; phylum Chloroflexota; class Anaerolineae; order UBA4142; family SHND01; genus SHND01. Next base: position 129,862 of record SHND01000071.1, read on the forward strand.
GCGAAATTCGTGACAGATAGTCGCGGCTATCTCGTCTATTCAGGCAAATATCGCGGTGTGTTTATGACGGTGTGCGCGACGAACATGGGCGGACCGACGGTGGCGATTGCGCTGGAGGAATTGGCGCACATGGGCGCAGATACATTCTTGCGCGTCGGGTCGTGCGGCGCGGTTCAGCCGAATCAAAGACCGGGCGATGTCGTCATTTCGACCGGCGCGGTGCGTTTAGGCGGCACGGCAAATTCCTACTTGCCGCTCCACTATCCTGCCGTGCCAACCTTTCAAGTCGTTCGCGCATTGGTGGACGCGGCGGATGAAATGCAGGTTCCGGTGCATCTTGGAATTGGCGCGGCAGGCGATGCTTTTTATGCGCCAAAAGAGGGGCGGGCGGAGATGGCAAAAGCGGGTGTCATGTCCCTCGAAATGGAGAGCGACACGCTTTACATCGTCGGACAATTTCGCGGCTGGCGAACAGGCGCCGTATTTGCAGTGGACGGCACACCGACTGAGGTCAAACCCACGTGGGGCGAAGAAGCGTTCAAACGTGGCGAAATGCAAACGATTGAAGTCGCGCTGAATGCGATGCACGCGTTGGCGCTTCAAGACGAAAGCGTGCGCGGCTAACCTTTTGTTACAAAGTTACGCGGACAGCGTAGATACAATCGAAAATTATGATTCGCTTTTTGTTTCTCGCGCTTGGAATGTGCTGTCTGACGATGATGGCATTGGTCATCATTTCCCCGTGGTGGCGGCGAATTGCTATGGGCGTGCTTGCGCTGCTTGCCGCGCGGAACGTTTCGCAGACGCCAATGCCCGGCGCAGAACCGCAGGAACCTTCAGAAGAGGTAATTGAAGGCGAATTTCGTGTGCTTGAGGACAAGTAATCGCGAATCATTTGAGAGCGCCAAGTCAACGCCGAACTGCAGTGCGCGGTTCGGCGTTGTGTTCTTTTGCTGAGGAGGCGACGTGTCTTCTCGTTCTACCCTGCTGCGCGAGATGTTTTTACTCGCGGGCGCCATTGGTATTTTGTTCGTGTTGTTCGTTGTAGGCGCATTAGTTTTCAGTAACTCGTTTTCGTGGCTTTGGTTTGCGCGCATCATTCTTGTCAGCGCGCTGCTGTGCGCTCTGTTCGAAGGGATTATGCTTGTCCGCGCGACACGCGTATCACACGCGTTGACGCCGTCCGCGACGTGGCGGCGCATTGATCAGGCGCGCGGCTGCAGTCTTGCGCTGTTGTTTGGAATTGTAACAGTTGGGTTGCTGCTCTGCGGCGTGCTGATGGAATGGCTTGTAGAGTGGAGATAAAATTTGGGTAGGAACGGAACCCGGTTTCGTTCCTACCCAATCATTTTGGAATGACTTTGATATTGCCCCAATCTCCAACCTTGACATAGACGATGCCGAGGTTAAACACCTGAACGATGTAATCGTCTATCAGATACGTCATTGGCAATTCGTCGGTTTGCTGATCCTGCAAACCGTTCGCTTTGGCAAATTTCCACAGCGCCGCCGTATTGTTCACCGGCATCCAAGGCACTTGATTCACCGCCGCCATGACGGCTTGCTCCAAAGTTTGTCCCGGCGCGACTCCTGTCGGTAACCGCACCAAAAAATTTTGCGCGATTGCGTTGCGAAAATCATCCAGCACCAGAGGTCTCGTACTAAAGCACCAACCCGGGTCCGTGTTGAGCCAACGAAACAGCGTGAGCGCTTGAATCGGCTGATTATTTGAAATCGAATTCCAGCGATTGATTTCGGCAAACGCGGCAGTGACCCAGCCGGTATTTTGATTCAACCAATTCGGCACGTCGTTGATGAGCGGCTGCGTTTCGGTGAGGTACACCGGCAATTTTTTCATGGACGCAGGAATCGCGTTCACAAAATTTTGGTACGCCAAAAAGCCGCGATAATTATTTTGGTATGGCGGCGGAAATTTTTCTTGATTCACAATATCGCCTGGATTTTGCCCGCGCGAATAGGTGTGAACCGCAACCCCATCACATTGTCCTTGCAGCGGCGTCATAATGTCCCGAAAATATTTAATCCAATCGCCCGTCGGATTCGCCGGATAATTTGTTTCGATGTTGAACGGACCGACCGCGCCGGGCACCACGTTCGCGTTTGCGAGACCGGGTTTTCCTTGAATCGCCGCGCGGCATTTCAAAAAACAATCCACGTAATCGGCGGGGAGAATTGGCTGCCCTTGCGGACGTTCCGCCGCTATGTTCATCTCGTTGCCGATAATAAATACTTTGATGCCTTTACTGCCCGCTGCCCAATTCGCACACTGCTGCGCGAACGCCTGATAACCGGAGGGCAGGGGAATCGTCCCCGCGCTGCCATAGCCATTGTTCAAACGCACAATGACGCGGCATTTTGCATTGACCACTGTAGAGTAATCAGCGGGCGGATCGTTCCACACGTCAACCGAACGGACGAGCCAACCGCTGCAATTGTTTTGCTGCAAAAAACTCAACCCTTCGACATCGTGAATGCCGTAGATGGTTTGCGGAAATTGGTCAGGAGTGGGTGGGATGGCGGGCATATTTAGGGATTACCCATTCTCTTTTTCGCGCTGCGCATCTCGGCGCGCAGGCGGCTCATCGGTGGATTCGGTTTCAAATTTACAAAGGTCATTCCCTCGACCAACAATGGATGCACCTCGCGCACGGCATAATACATTTGCTGGCTCGTGAGCCGATAGTCGGGATGCCCCTGTTCCGTCGTCCGCAGTTCGCACCAATGATACAGCTCGCGCAGATTTAATTCAATGTTGTAACGGACGCGGTAGCCGTACGGAATCAGGTATTGTGCCTCGTTCGGATACTCGTCCGCGATGGCGCGGAATAATTTATCTGCGCGCTCCATGTTGACATTGTACGCGTCGCGGATTTCAGGCACCGCGTTAATTTGTTCGTTCGTTTCAAAACCGTGTACGGTGGTGTACGCTTGGCGGTCGGGCGTCACCACGCGATGTCTTTGCAAATCGCGGAATTCGCCGATATTTATCAGCAAATCAAATTCGTAGCGCGCATGTTCAAACGCGCGTCCCGGTTTGTGCCGCCGATTGCCGCGTGTGCCAACATACGCGCGCACAATTTCCGCCTTTTCAATTTCGGATAATTCTTTTACGCGGGTCATCACCGCGCATTTTTCCCACTCCCCCGCGCCAAACAAAATCGCGGCGACGACAGCATCTAATGCGTCCGCGTCATATCGCGTGAGCGTCACTTTTGTCTCTACATCGTTCGTCATTCGTCGTCCGTCTTCCGTCGCCCGTCGTTCACCGTCCGTCGTCAAGTATTTTTTCTCCAATTCTCTCTGCACCGCGCGCCTGCCCTGCAAATACTCTTGCAAGCGTTTTCCCTTTTCATCGTCCGCGCGTTTGATGAACGGACCGATCACCGCGTCCAATTCGTGCGCGCCCGCGCGTCCGAGCCAGCGATTTTCCGCGAATGGGTCGGCGAGCAAATTCAAAAGCATGTACTCGAGCGCGCGTCCGTTGCCCCATACGCCGACGTTGGTCAATGTCGCCATCGGCAAAAAGCAGCGCAGTAGATCACACGCCTGCGCGCGGACAGCCGATTTGTAGGCGAACGCCGCGCTCTTGCGAAATTCTTCATCCGTAATGCGCGCAAATTTTTCGACATCGCCCGTCAGCGCGTTTTCAAATTCAATCTCATCAATCGGATGCGTTTGTTCGAGATAAAGAATCATGCGCGGCAGCATCGCCGCATACGAATCGAACAAACCATCGAGATGTTGAATCACCTGCTCGCCGTAACGCGATTCACACAAATTGCTGTCACGATAATAGCGATATTGTCCATTCACTTTGTCGTCGAACGGCACATAACGCGATGATTTTTCGAGAAATGCCAAACCGATGCGATGATCTTCGATAGTTTTAGCGGCAATTTGCGAGACTTCTTGAAACGCGATGTGCGCGCCGCCCAGTTCGCCGACCGAATCGTCGCCGTAATCAGAGAGAATGCGCGTGTAGAATGCTTCTGCTTTCGCGCGCGCTTCCGCCGTCGAAACTTCCGAGATTGCCAAAATCTCGGAAGTTTGCACGCGTCCAAAAAATTCGTCCAAAAACAATCGCCGCACGCCTTTGGATGAACGGCTGTAACGCGAGAACAACGCGCCTTTGACCACTTCGGGCAAATTCATCAGCGCGACGACCGAACGACCCGAATTGGAAAAGTATGGGGCGATGCGCTCCGCTTCTTCAGGCGAGAGTGATTCGCTGGAAGATGTTAGATGATTTTCAAATTCGTTTGTCATGGTTCACTTTGCAATTCGCAATTCGCAATTCGCAACTCGCATTTCCGAATTTTCTTCACAAATTCCTTTTCACCACCACCAACGTTAGATCGTCAAATTGTTGCGCGCCTTCTGTGAATTCTTGGACCGCGCGCAAAATTTCGTCGGTGAGTTCTTGCGCCGTTTTCTCGGCGTACTCTTGAATCACTTCGATCAAACGACTCGCGCCGAATTCTTCCTCGCCGCTCTTGTCCAGCGCGTCCGTCACACCATCGGTGTACATGACCACCACATCGCCGCATTCTAATTGCAAATGCATTTGCGGTTCTTCCACGTTTGGCAAAATGCCGAGCGCGATGCCGTGTTCTTTGAGAGGCGTGACAGTTTGATCGGAATGATGATACAAAAGCGGCGGATTGTGCCCCGCGTTCACATAGGTGAGACTGCCATCCGTCGCGTCAAGGACTCCGTAAAATGCCGTGACGAACATATCGGATTGCGCGTCCGCGATGATGACATCGTTCGCGCGCTCCATTGCTTCACGCGGGGATGGTTTGCCGATTGCCATGGTGCGAATGATTGTGCGTGTGAGCGCCATGAACAACGCGGCGGCGAGTCCTTTGTCCGAAACATCCGCGATCACCAAGCCAAGTCGTTGATGCTGCAGCGGAATCATGTCGTAAAAGTCGCCGCCGACGAGACGCGCCGCGTGCCAGGCGACGGCAATGTCATACCCGGGAATGCGCGGCGGGCGCGCCGGCAAAAATGAAGTTTGAATTTGTCGCGCGAGGCCGAGTTCGTATTCGATGCGTTTTGAACGTTCGGCTTGTTCATCCAGTCGCGCCCGTTCGATGGCGACAGCCGCTTGATTGGCAATGCCGTACAAGACGCGGATTTCTTCTGAACTAAAGCGGTGATCTTTTTCGCCTTGGTCTACACCGAGTGCGCCGACCATCTCGCCGCGCGCGATGAGGGGAATGAGGACGACCGATTCCAGCTCAAAGATGGTTGCCAGATTTGGCTGAAGGAGCTCGGAGCTTTGCGCGTTAGCGATTTGGATGGGTTCGCGCTTTTCCCACAATTCCGCAAAGACGGTGCGCGGCGTTTGGTTGATTGGAAGGCGCAAGCGTTCAAAGGCGCGATCCATCGCAGGCGTCAAGCCGTATGCTTTTGCCGCGCGAAATTCGTGCGCGATGGGATCGTACAAAAAGACGGAGGCTCGTTTCACGCCGACGAGAATGGTTGTTAACGTGACGACGGTGTCGAGCGCATCATCCAGCGATTCTTGGTCCGCCAAGTTTTCCGCAACGTTCAGCAGCGCGTTCAGATAGTATGCTTCAATTTGCTGCGCTTCATACAAACGCGCGTTTTCGATTGCGATGGCGATCTGGGCGCCGAGTGTCTTGAGGACAAACAAATCTTCTTCGCCAAACGCGCCGATGCGTTCACTTTGCACATCGAGGACACCGACGACGCGCTGTCCAATCACTAACGGGACGGCGAGCTCGGAACGCGTATTGATTGTTTGCGCGTCGGGTCCCGCTGAATAGCGCGGATCTTGAAGCACGTCATCCACGACAAGCGGTTCGGCGTGCGCGGCAACCCAACCGGTGATGCCCTCGCGATATCTCATGCGTTCGCCGCGCCGCCGCCATTGTTCGCCCAAAGGATGCGTCGTCGCGAAAAATACCAGATCGCCATTCTCTTGTTCGACGAGAACATGAACATGGCTGTAGCCAAAGCGCTCTTGAATCTCATCCACCACTTTGGGCAGCAACTCATCCAGTTCGGAAATTTGTGCAACTTTGGCGCCGACGTCGCTTACAATGGCGAGCTGCGTGGCGCGGCGGCGTTCGACCGAATACAAGCGCGCGTTCTCTAACGCGACCGCCGCTTGCCCCGCCAACACGTTAAGCGTGCGCGCATTGATCATCGTTAACGCGCGCGCTTGTGAACTGATCGCTGTGACCATGCCGATGACGTCATCGCCCGCGAGCATCGGTACGAAAATCACCGAGCGCGCGGTCAAACCATCCTGGCGCGTCTCGAATGGAAATGGCAGTTTGCGCGTACGCAAATCATCCGCCGCCAGCGAAGCGGAATGATCGCGCATAAAGACCAGCGCGGGCGTCAAATCTGCGGTACTGCGCGTCCACGTAATGTTTCCGCTGCGCGTTTCCGCGCGCAGTGCCACCGTCTCGCGGTCGGGACCGTACAATTCCACGCGAATGATTTCTGCGCGCAGGACGCGTTGGGCATATTGCAGCGAGAGTTCGATGACGCGGTCCGTGTTAAAGCCCGCCTGCGAAACAGCTTGATTGAATTCGTTCAGCACCGCGAGTTCGCGCGTACGGCGATTCAGGCGTTCTTCGCTGATGGCGTAGCGTTGAATCACGAATGCGACTTCGATCAAGCCGGCAGCGAGCAGCAAGAAAACCGGACGCGTGAGTCCGCCAAATTCGGTATAGACGACGGCGATGACCATTGAAAAGGGCAGTGGCACGAGTTCGACGAGGAGAGAGGCGCCGAGCGTTTCGCGAAAGAGCTTGTAAAAACTGCGCCCGCCGATGCGAAGAATTTCCCAAATTGCCCAACCGAGATTATCGAGGACGTACCACAGCAGCATCGTCGCGCCCGCCGGAATCAAATTGACGATTCCAAAATCGGGGGGGGGAAGTGTGCCGCCCAAAGTGAGAAAGAGGTTGCCGCAGAGGAGCCCCATGATGGCTTTGAGCCCCGCGTTAAAGATTGGCGACTCGAACAGCAAGAGGGAGTGGCGCGGTCCATATTCCAAATTGTTGATCAAAATGTAAAACAGCGAACTCGCGGCGGGCACCCACGCGCCCGGAATCGGACCGAAAATAAAGATCGCGGCGAGGTCAACGATGCCGACAAGGGAATGCAGGGTATCGGGATGAGAGTACACTCCCGCGCGTTTTACGATGAACGACAAGAGGATGAAAAAGAGGATGGGCAGAATCTGCTGCCAGAGGACAGCCCAATCCGTGAGATAGACCAGCACGCCCAGCCCGAGCAAGCCGACCCCAAACGAAAAGATCAAGCGGGGGAGTGTTGGACGCATGAGTCTTGAAAAAAAACTGAAAGGAAAGAGAGAGGTGTGTGACGCGCAATTAAAAGTCAAGCGTCGGAGGACGGATGCGCATCCAGCGCGCGCTGCGCGGCGTTTGCTGTTGGCTGAATCTCCAACACATGGTCGAGCCCTGCCATGGCGATGATTTCTGCAAGTCGCGCATTCAAACAGCATAATACTAATTTGCCGCCATTGGTTTTTGCGGCTTTGCTCGCGCGCATCAACACGCGCAAACCATCGGAACTGACATAGCGCGTTTCGGTCATGTCTACGAGGATGCGTGCATTCGGTCCGCGCGTCAACGATTCCAATTCCATCCACAAACTGCGCGCGCCCAACGCATCGAGCCGCCCCTGCGGTTGAACGATCTTGATTTCGCTCATTTTAATTTCTTGATCATGCGCGTGATGTTGCCCCCCTGATCGTGCGTGAACTCGACCTTGTCCATCAACTTTTTCATAAAAAAGATGCCCAGCCCGCCGACGGAACGTTCCGACAACGAACTTTTCGTATTTGGCTTTTTTACCTCTTTTGGATTGAATGGCTTACCCTGATCGCGAATTTCGACAAAGAATTCTTTTTCATCCACGCGCAGCTTGATCGAGATGTGCCCATCGGATTGTCCCGCGTACGCGTGTTCCATCACATTCGTCACAGCTTCGTCCACCGCCATGATGACATCGTCGCTTTGCTTTTGGGTGAGTTTCGCTTTTTGCGCGGCATCTGTAACAAAATCGGCAACGCGCGCGAGGTTCGACATATCGCTGGTGATGTCCAAGAGATAAAGTTGAGTCTTGGTCAAGGTCGTCCGCTCCGTCGTTGGTTAGATTCCAATCCGGTTCTGCATCGGAATCGCCGTTGCATCGTGGAAATGCGCGCAATCAGCTAACCGGCTGCCGCGTTTTCGCGCTGCGCCGCGCGCTGTGTCGCGCGCGTTTGCCACCACACCACCAGCGCGGCAATACAAAAACCGACGAGCGCCAGATTGAGCGCAATGTTGATAAAGACAAGCACATTCGACAACATGATGTGGGTGTGCGGTGGCGTGCTGCCCAGCCCCGCCATGCCCATCAGTACAGTGCCAAAACCATGGCCTCGAATGTCTGTGATTTGAATTCCGACCGCGTTTAACAACGTGGGCAAAAGTTGCGAACCGCGAAAATCGCCAAAGAGATGGCGCACATGATTGATGCCCGCGCCATACAACGCTTGGAACGCATACACCAGCACAATCAAAATGCCCCACACCGAACCGCGCCGTGCCAACCACAAACCCAATGGCGGAATAATCGCATACACTAACGCGCAATACAATAAAAATTCGAGCGTCGAAATGCCATACCATTGCGGTTCATTCGTAATGACGGCATCATCCACAATGTGCAGCCACAACCCGATAAAACTCGCGCAAAACAGCCAAGTCAGGCGCGAAACGAGAAACGCATAACGCGTCGAACCGGATTCGTTCATGGCGAGAATTATAACATAGGAGAGAGTGAAGACTGGCGACTGGAGATGGGGGATTTCGAATTTTGATTTGTGATTTTTGATTTGTGCTAGGCGATACGCGATTAGCCGTCTCCGAGCTGCCATCGGCTGTCTGCCATCTGCCAATTCTTGACACAAACCTTTTGCGATGGTACAAATTTTTTTCGTCCGCTCTGGAAACCGTATGCACAAACACTATATTTTCCTCTTTGTCGTTGGGCTGATTCTATTTGTAGGATGCGCGAATGCTCAAGCGCCCCTTCCCGGTTTGACCACCAATCCAATTCCGACCGCGCCGGCGACACGCCCGCAACCCACGGCGAGTCCCACCGTGCCGCGTCCGGCTACAATTTTTATTCCCAAAGAAATCACAGGGACGCTGCGCGCCGATATGCTCGCTGCCGCCAAACAAATCGGGCTGACGAACGCGGCGAACAAGGCAAGCGCTGACTTGGTCATCTCCAGCCAACGCGCGCCCGATTCTTCCGTTCTCACCGAGCGCGTCTATGCGGTTGTGGACTGGTTTCCCACCAAACTCACCAACATCGGTTCCGAAGAATTGTTGAATCTGTGGCAGGGACAACCAAGCCCACAAGGCGTTGATACATTGTTGGTTGCGCCCGAAACGCTTGCCGCGTTCACCGAACTGTGGGGCGCGCCCGCGTCGAATGTAAAAACCATTCCGGCGGAACAACTGGTCGAAGCAATTTGGAACAACAAGACCGCGCTTGCTATCATGCCGTTCGATCAACTTGTGCCAAAAGTCAAAGCGCTGCATGTGGATGATTTGAATATTCTTGACCGCGCTGCCAAGATGGACTCGTATCCGCTCGTCACGCGGTTGTTTGCTTCGGGCGACGCGGTTTTTCTCAAAGGTTTCACTTCTGCGTTTTACAAAAAGAACGCGCAAACGAATCGCGACCCGAATCGTATGACGCAATTGATCATGACGGGCGTCACCGCGATTTCGCGCACCAGCGCGTTCAAGATTGACGCGGCAGGCGATAACGCGCTGCCCGCGCGTGCCGTCGCGGATGTGTTGGCTGCTGCCGACATTACGCACGTGAGCAATGAAGTGCCATTCACCGAATCGTGCAAGCCCGTTCTCGGCACGTTGCAGTTGTGCAGCAAGCCGCAATACATCGAAGCGTTGAAACTCGCGGGCATTGATTTGATTTCTTCCACCGGCAATCACATGAACGATTACGGCATCAAGGCGTTTATGGAGACGTTGGACTTGTTTGACAAGGAAGGATTCAAGGTCTTTGGCGGCGGACGCAACATTGACGAAGCGAAACGCGTCCTCGTCGTCGAGGACCACGGCAACAAACTCGCGTTTCTCGGCATGAATAGTTTTGGTCCAAAAAGCGTTTGGGCAACGGCTGACCGTCCGGGCGCGCAACAATACGATCCCGCGATCTTGCACGAGGAACTAGAGGAGGCGCGTGCCGAGGCGGACGTTGTTTTTCTCGACATGCAGTCCGAAGAAACGTACCAATACGAACCTTATGCGGGAAATGTGGAAAAATTCCGCGATGGGATTGCGAACGGTGCGGACGTGGTGACGGGAGTGCAAGCGCATCAACCGCAAGCGTTGGAATTTTCGCCTGACGGCAAAAAAATAATTTTGTACGGTTTGGGGAATTTATTTTTTGACCAGATGCAAAGCGACAATGTGCGGCAGGGACTCGTCGTGCGCCACACGATTCACAACGGCAAACTGATTCAGACCGAATTATTGCCGACGCTGTTGTACGATTATGTGCAGCCGCGTTGGGCAACTCCGGAACAGGCGCAGGAAATCTTGGATTTGGTTTTTGGCGCAAGCGGATTCAAATAAAAATCCTCCCGTCCTGAAAGTGGACGGGAGAATTTTGCGTGAGGGACTAGGTAAATTAAAGTCGCATTTTTCGCCGACGAGATGTTGATGGACGCGGCGCTGCTTTATCATTGCGGCGTTCGTCATGCGAATAACTGATGTTACGTAGTGGTAGGGCAAATTTGAAATTTGCCGTACGTTGGCACACTATTTTTTAGCGCGGGTGCGTAACGTGAGTGAATAAGAATTGATTCAACGCTTGCATGAACGCGGCGTACTCGTCGCGGTGGATGCTGTGTCCCGCGTTTGGAATTTTCACCGCCTGCCCTTGATGCAGCATAGCCACAACCTCGTCTGCTCGCGCTTGGTTTATCAAACTGCCCAACGCGGCGTCACCGTACACCAAAAGCGTCGAACACGCGACAGTCGCGAGCCAAGCGCGCCACGCGCTAACGATGGGCATTCCGCCTTTTTCCCACAAGCGCGGGCTGGCTTGCAATTTGCTCTGCGCCCACGCGATACATTCCTCCTCGCTCCAGCGCGGCGATTGCGCGCGGCAATGCGCGACGAGTTCGCTTTCCGACAGCGGCTTGAGCGCGCGCAGCCATTCGAACGATTCAAAGCGGCGTTGGTCGAGGATGGAATCCGCTTCCGCAAGCGCGAAATCAAACAGAGGCGGGTCCTCCAGAATTAACTGCGTGACCGCTTGCGGATGCTGCGCCGCCAAGTTCAACGCGACGACGGCGCCAAACGAATGTCCCATCACAATCGCTTTGGAAAATCCGTTCACGCGCAAGAGCGCGAGCGCATCGGCAACATATTCGTCAAAGGAATATCCTTCGAGCGGCGCGTCGGATTTGCCATGCCCGCGTTGGTCTAACGCCAAGACGGTAAAATTTTCGGCGAGCGCGTCGGCGGTGCGTCCCCAACACGCGCCGCTGTCGGTGATGCCGTGCAGCAACACAATCGGCGCGTCCGCCCCTTTTTGCCAATAGTGCAGTTTCACGCCGTCGCGCACAAAATCGCGTTGTGACCAATTCATGATCTGTTTATCGGAGCGTGCAAAGCGCCTGACGAATTTCGCCGAGATGATACGCGGTGTGAACCATGATCGCCATCGCGCCGCCGATGATGTCTTGATTGTCCCACGAGGGCATTGTTCGCAAACGATTTGAGACGCGCTCGTACGTTGTTTTCAATTCAGCGCGATACGCGTCCCATTCTGCTTCTGAGACTTTTTCCACCATCCGCCAAATTTCGCCCCAGTCCACATTCGTGGGCGGCGGACCAAAAATATATTTTTCCAACACCTCGATATAAAAATTTACGTGCTTGACCTGCGCGGCGAGCGACGCGCATTTTCCGCCGACGGGAAGCGAAGCGGTGGCGGCGTCAATGGTTGCCAGCGTTTCAAACAGCGAATTGTTTTTGTCGAGCAGAATGCCGTGATGGGTGACAAACACTTCATCGAGAATTTCAAAAAACTGCGATGTGAAATTGTTTTGCTCAATCGTTTGGGTCATTGCTACTCCTCAAGGCGCGAGCGGCTGAAAGACTGCGCTGCCGCGTTCATTGTTTTCATTTGCATAATTGCACGTCAACACCGGCGGACGCGCGTTAAAGCCACATTCAAAAAGCAACTGGTGCTGTGATGCGCCCGCGTCACCCGAAAAATCTACGGCGAACAGAACATTTTTTTCATTCACGGCGCCGCTCACGATGCTGCCGTTGAAAATTTTTCCATCGGCGCGCCGTTCTAAAAATGTGCCGCGCAGCGCGCGTCCAAATTGCGCGAACGTTGCTTCGTACCGCGCGGCGGGCGATTCGGCATACCACGTTTGCACAAAATTAAAGATCGCGGGTTCGGGCGTTGGCGCGGGTGGCGCCTGGACGCTGAAAATCAGCGGCGCCGAGTCGCTCGCTTGATTCAGATTGTCCATCACGCGCGCCGACATTTCTATCACGCCTGCGCGCGGCGCGCTCCAATCGTACGTCAACGTCTTGTCCGTTGCGCCCTGAACATTTTCTTCGGCAACCAGTCGCGCGCTCGGTTCGCCCGGCGCGCGTGCCCACAGTTCAACGCGATCCAATTCCGAAGAGCCGCGCGCGACAAGTTGAATTTTTGCAGTGTTGGGCAAAATGACGGGCGCGTTCAGGAGCGTCAATTCAATCGTTGGCGGACCCGGCAAATTGATTTGCGGCGTTGCGGTAGCCGTCGGCGGCAGCGGCGTCCGTGTCGTTTCCTCTGCGCGTGTTTCATGAAGGATGCGCGGCGCGCCTTCTTGGACGTTGATCGTCGCGCGCGCAGTGTCGGTCGTCTGCCCTTTCACGTCATGCGCGCGAACGAAAAAGGTGTGAGCGCCACTCGTCAGATCGGGTGCAGTGAGCGTGGCTTGAAAGGATGTTTGCTGTAAAGGCGCACTGCTGTTTTTCGCGTCCACCAGATGTTCATCCACAAACAATTCCAGGCGCGCCACGCCGTTGTTGGCAAGCGCCAGCGCGTTCACGACCAATATCTCGCCGAGCGCAATCGTAGTGTACTCGCTCTGCGCGGTGACGACGGGCGCCTGATTGTCAAAGACGCGAATCGTGTAGGGCAAAGAATCGTCGCTTTGATTTTGGTTGTCATACGCGCGCAGGACAAGCGAGTGTGGACCGGTTGTTTTGGGCGTCCACGGAATCGCAACCGAAAACGGGGTTACGCCTTCTGCCTGCTCGGGCGTGACGAACGTGACGAGTTGGTTATCCACGCGCAGCTCCATGCGCGTCACAGCAACGTCGTCCGTCGCGACGCCTTGAATCATAATCGGCGCGCCGAGTTCCGCGTCTTTGTTCCCCGAAGGAAAAGTAATCATGATCGTCGGCGCGCGATTGTTGTTGATCACATTCAAATCAATTTGCGCGGCGGCGCTGGCATTTCCGCTGACATCGTACGCCACCGCGCGCAGATTGTGTTTGCCCAGTGAGTTCGCCTTCCACAGAAATTGATTCGAGTAGACGGGCGAGGGAGTGATCGCCCCGACTTGCGCGGAGAGTACGTCGTTGTCGTACAATTCGAGCCGCGCAATGCTGTTGTCATCCGCCGCGAGAACGTTCAACGGAACCGTTTGCCCCAATGAAACAGGGAGCTCCGGGTCTTGAATGGTCACCTGCACCAACGGCGCAAGCGAGTCAACAATGAGCGCGGAGTTTGTCGGAATCGAGACCGCCGTCGCGACTTGAATGGGCGCGCGTGTTTGCGCGGGCGCGAGGGGTGTGCCGGGCGCATTGGTCGCGCCGAGTTCGGGGGTCGCTGTGCCCTCCACAAACGGCAGAGTCGGAAAGGGTGTTTGGCGCGGCGGCGTGGCAGTGGGTGAGGGAACGCATCCAAAAAGTAAAAAGCAAAAGATAAAAAGCAAAAAAGGGAGGCGCAAAGGCGCAGGAATCTGTTTACGCATTACGAATTACTCGATAGTTTTTGAATTGCGGTTGGCAAGCGCGGAATTAAATCGCCTGCAATGACGCCTACGCTGCCAATTTCTTGTGCGGTGATTTCGCCTGCCAAGGCGTGCAGGTACGCGCCGACTCGCGCGGCGTCTGCGGCGGCTTGAAACAAATTGGAATCGTCCGCGTGTTTCGCGCGCGCGTGATATTGCGCCAACAGCCCGGCGATGGTGCCTGCCAACACATCGCCTGTGCCGGCGGTGGCGAGCGCGGAATTGGCGAACGGAATCAGCGTGGCAAATCCGTCGGGCGCGGCGATGATCGTGAATGCGCCTTTTAGCGCCACAATCGCGTTCCATTGCTGCGCCGCGTCGCGCGCGATGCCAAGACGATTTGCTTGGACCTCTTGCACGGTGATTCCCAAAAGGCGCGCCATTTCGCCCGGATGCGGCGTCAGAATCGGCGGTGTCGCAAAGACAAAGCGCGTCCACCATTCGGGAATTTCCGCCAGATGATTTAGCGCGTCCGCATCCAACACGATGAGCGGCGGATTCTCAAGCGTCGGCAGATTTTCCAATAATCTTGCCAAGAATTCGCGCGTACTCACTGCGCCGCCCAACCCGCAGCCCAGCATCAGCGCATCATAATTCGAATCCCACAAGACGGCGAGCAATTCATTCGCGCCGCGCGGACGCCAATCGCCCAAGCGGTCGGGGAGTGGCAAAAACGTCGCTTCGTCAATTTTGGCGGCGACAATGGGATGAATTGTTTGCGGCACCGCAAGCGTTACCAATCCTGCTCCAACGCGTCCCGCCGCGCGTGCCGCGAGGATTGGCGCGCCGGTAAAATTCAACGAACCGCAGGCGAGCATCGCTTTGCCAAAGGTGCCTTTGTTTGCATCACGCGGACGATTTGGCAGCAAGGCGCGAATTTCTTGCGCCGCGGCAACCTCCTGCATGATCGCGTTTTCGGGATCCTCGCGGATGCCGATATCTGCCACGACGAGTTCGCCAACCGCGTGCGCGCCGGGAAAGGTGTATTGCCCAATTTTTGGAAACGCAAAGGTAACCGTGAGATCGGCTGTGAGGGCTGCGGGATCGAGCGCGCCCGTGTCGGGATTCAACCCGCTCGGCAGATCAACCGCGATGATTCTGGGACGATTGGTTGAAGCGGAATTTTCCGGCAATGACGCGCGCACGGTGTCCAGCACATCTTTTAACAATCCTTCAATCGGACGCGTGACGCCTGTGCCGAGCAGCGCGTCAACGATGAACTGTGCGTGCGTGACTTTATCGCAGAGCTGCGCAAACTCGACATCCTCTTCCGCGCGGACAAATGGAATGCCGCGTTCTTGGCACGATTTCCAATTCGCGTCGTCAGCGGCGAGCGCGCGTTTCCAAATGTACAAACGCACCGACGCGCCCGCGTCGTGCAAAACGCGCGCACACACCAGCCCATCGCCGCCGTTATTGCCGGGACCGATGAGAACGAGCGCGCGTTGATCGCGCACATTCCAGCGTTCGATGATCGCCTGCGCGGTGAGCGTACCAGCGCGTTCCATCATTTCCGCGTACGCATTGCCTGACGCATCGGCGCGTTGTTCCAATGTTCGCATCTCTTGGGCGGTAACAAGTTTCATGGCATCTCTCGGACAGCACGCAGCAAGCGTGGTGGTTCTGCTACGCGCCGGCTTGTTTCATTTCTTCTTTGGTTTTTTTCCAAACGTCGCGCAGTTCACGCACCTGAGCGTCGCTCGCTTGCTGCTGCGCGTAATGCACGGCGACGTATTCATTCGTAATTTTTTCTAAATTGGCGGCAGAGCCGGGAAAGCGCGCCGTGAGACGCGGGAGAAATTCCAGCGGCGTTTCTGCCGCGCGTCGCGGCAAACCCAACGCTTCTGCCTGTGCTTGCAGCGCGGCATAAATGCGCCGCACATTTTCGGCATGAACCTCGCGCCGTTGTGGACGCGCGGCGCGCGGGCGGCGTTCGCGTTGAATGGATTGTTTTTCATCCACACCTTCGCGGGTGAACATTTCCTCTTCTTCGCGGTTCATGCGTCGGTTCAGCGCGCGTGCGATAACCCAACCGATCACGACGAGAACCAAAACCACGCCCGCCAAACGCAGATATGGCATCAGCGTTTCAAACGAGCGCGTCACCGATTCCAAAATGGGTACGGTCTCGATATTGGTTTGAGGGATCGTTGGAATCATTTTCGAAAATGCGTTCGCCAATAGATTGAACAGCGGAATCAGCAAGCGAATTAGAAATTCTGTGAGAATAAAAAATGGCAGCGCGAGGATAAAGAAAATGATTTGAAGGACAAGAAAGACGGGCGAGAGAAAAGCGATGAACGCGTTCAAAGCGTCCAGCGTCAAAAAACGCGTCAGCGCGAAACCGACCAAGAGCGTCGCCGCCAGCATTGTGAACATCACAACTGTCCACCGCGCGTCGAGAGGACTTGTTTGCCCTGCTTCCTCGATGCGCGCAAGCGCAATGCCGAGAAGCGAAAAAGCAAAGAACATGAAAATCCAAAAAATAAAATCTACGCGCCCGGCGAACGCGGCGATGATCGCAAGCGCAAAAAAGATCACGATCCCTAAACGAAATTGGAAGCCGATGACCCACAAAGTCAACGGACGCTGCGCGAAACCGAGCGCGCGCATGTACGCGAGAATCAGCACCAGCGTGGAAATTTGTTCGCCCGTAAAGCGCTGAAAAAATGCCAAGCCATTTTCAAAATAGCTCGAGAGCCACAGTGGGCTGGTCAATGCAAATTCGCCATAAAACCCCACGCGCATCGCCAGGAGAATGATCAATACCGCGCAAATCACACTCGCGATTTGCAGGGTGCGCCAGGCGTGGGGCAGACGCGGCAGCAAGCGTCCAACCACCAAGCCGAGCCAGTAGACCACAAAAATTCCGAGTGGGGAAATCACGCGCGGAAAACCTGCGATGACGCCGATGGTGAGAACAATCGCATAGAGCCAGCACGACTCGGCGGCGGCGAGCAGCGCAAGACGCAGTTCCGCGCGCAGATTGATCGAACGAAAGGGAATGGCTGCACTCATCTTACGAAATAAATCCCTACGCAAATTCCGATTGAGAAAGAATTTTTGACTCCATTTGAGCGGTGTCCGATTCTGCCGCGTCCCCTTGCGCAGCGCTCTGTTCCGGTTTTTGCCCCGGTGCGTGCGCGTGGTACACCGGAATGCCCGGCAGCGTTTCGCGCGTCCACGCTTCGTCCAGCGATATGAAGGCGAGCCGGCGCCCGACATCGCGCAAGCGGAGTACCTCTGCCAGCAGCTCTTGCGTCACGAGCGGCGTGATCACAATCAGCGTTGAACCCCACGGCAAATTCGCGCTCTCGCGTCGCAGCAAGGTTTCGAGCGGCGACGCGACAAAGTACGAAACGGCGGCGAGCGCTTCCAATACATTGCGCAGCTGCCCCGGATCGCGCCCCGGTAAAATTCGCAAACGTTGATCGGAATCGGGATACGTGCCGTTCGCAACAAGACCAAAAGCATATTTTTTCCGGGACGCGAAATTTGCGAGCGACGCGGCGAGCCGGATCGCGCGTTCGGCGCGTTCACTGTCCACGCCTTGCCATGCTTTTTCGTAAGTTTGCAGATTTAGGAAAAAGACCCAATTGTAATTGATCGTCGGATCGTATTGTTTCACCTTGAGCGCGTTGTGCCGCGCAGTGGCGCGCCAATGAATATGCTTTGGCGCGTCCTCAGGACGATAATCGCGCAAACCGTGAATGCGCGTCGGGTCTTGAAAGACGGGCACGCGCGAGCGCGCATCACCAAAGGGTTCTTTGGGCGGCAAACCCCAATCTTCGATCGGATCAATGCGCGGGTAGACGATCAAACGATT
Source organism: Chloroflexota bacterium (assembly GCA_004295045.1). Taxonomy (GTDB): domain Bacteria; phylum Chloroflexota; class Anaerolineae; order UBA4142; family SHND01; genus SHND01. Next base: position 147,828 of record SHND01000071.1, read on the forward strand.
CACGTGCGGATATTCGAGCGTGCGTTCAAAGAGACCAAAGAGATCGCCCGTCGAAATTCTTGCCGGTCCGAGCGCATAGTAGCCGCGATGATTGCAGGGAATATGATACTCCCAGCGCGCGCGTTCATTCCACAATAACGACGCACGCGTTTCGAGAAAACCGGTCAGCGGAATATGCGCGGGGGCGAGCGCTTTTTCTTCGGGCGCAATCGCAAGCGGCATTTGATCGCTGACGCGCAGCCACGCCAACGGAAGCCATTTTTGATTTGTGACGCGCAAAGTCAGCGTAACGCGTTCGCCTTCAAAAACGCGCGTTTCGTCCATTTCGCGTTGATACGACACGCGATAAAACGCGACGCGCTGCCACAGCCAACTAAAGGGAATCGTTATGACGAGCAAGGACGCGAGGGTAAGCAAGGTCTCTTGCCCAAACAACGCGGCAAGCACGACCATGAGGATAGCAAGTTCGAGCCAAGCGGATGTGAACAAAAATCAATGTTCAATGCCAAAGGCATAATTCACAATGCATACTCCAAAACATGTCTAACATTGTGCATTGTGCATTCGGCATTCTGCATTTGTTCAAGGTTGTTCCACCGGCGCGGGGACGGCTCCGACAATTTCATTCACAATGTCGCGTGTGGTGCGTCCGCGCAGGCGCGTTTGCGCGCCGAGGATGAGGCGATGGGTTAGAACGTAGGGCGCGAGATATTTTACGTCGTCGGGCAGGACATAGTCTCTGCCGCGTGTTGCCGCGTACGCTTGCGCGGCGCGATACAAATAGAGACTGCCGCGCGGGCTGACGCCCAACTCAATCGCGTTGTGCGAACGCGTGGCGCGCGCGATGGCGACAATGTAATCGCGGATGCTGTCCTCGACGCGAATCGTTTGCACGGCGCGCTGCATTTCGAGCAAGGCGGCATTTTCGATCACCGGCTGCAAGTCATCGAGCGGGGCAGTCTGTTCGAAGCGTTTCAAAATTTCGCCTTCTTGTTCCGCGCTCGGATAGCCGAGTTCGACGCGCATAAAGAAACGGTCTACTTGCGCTTCGGGCAATGGAAACGTCCCTTCGAGTTCGACCGGATTTTGTGTCGCCATCACAAAGAATGGGCGCGGCAGGCGCATCGTATTTCCATCCACCGTGATTTGGCGTTCCTGCATCGCTTCCAACAATGCCGATTGCGTGCGCGGCGTCGCGCGATTGATTTCGTCGGCGAGCAAAATTTGCGTGAGCAGGGGACCGGGACGAAATTCAAAGTCTTGGGTCTTTTGATTGTAAATCGCAAGCCCCGTCAAATCGCTCGGCAGCAAATCGGGCGTGAATTGAATGCGGCGAAATTCGCACGCGAGCGATTTGGAGAGCGCTTTCGCGAGCGTTGTCTTGCCGATGCCCGGCACATCTTCGAGCAAGAGATGTCCTTCGCACAACAGCGCGACAAAAGCGAGGTCAATCATTTCTTCCTTGCCGACGATGACACGTCCAACATTGGCGCGCAGGGCAGCGGCAGCGCTTGAAATGTTCATAGGGGTCTGGAATTTTACCATATCCCAAGGAGTTCGGCGATTGGAAATCGCCGTCAGAAGAAGGGGGGATGCAAAAATATAAAACGGAAATGAAGAAGAGTGGGTGCAAAAATAGAGAATTGGGCGCACGCGCCACGCGTGATTCAATTTCTCGCACGCACACGAATCGTATTATACTATCCTCGTTCGTTGTAATTTGGCGAAACGGGCGAGAAACATTCGCTCGTTTCCTTAAACTGGCTCATGCTCGATTTACCGCTGTCTGAAATTTCACTCGTTTTTCTGGATACGGAAACCACCGGACTCTCGCCGCGTTTCGGCGACCGCATGGTGGAAATTGCGTTGGCGCGTTTTCGCGGCGAGGCGATGGAGAACTATTACACCACGCTGTTGAATCCCGAGCGCTCCATTTCGCCCGGCGCCGCGCGCATTCACGGCATCACCGATCGCGATGTCGCGTACGCGCCGCGCTTTCGGGATGTGGCAAAAGATGTGCGCGCAGAAATGGAAGGCGCGGTCGTCGTTGCCCATAACGCGCCATTCGATCTCGGATTCCTCTCGAACGAATTTCGGCTGGCGCGCGCCAACTCGCCCGCAAACCTTGCGCTCGATACGGTGCTTTTGCTGCGGCGTTATTTTTCGTTTCGCTCGAACGCGCTGCAAAGAGTCGCCGACGCATTGGGCATCGAACGCGATACGTCGCACCGCGCGCTGGCGGATGTGTTGACCACGCGTGCTGTGTTTGAATTTATTGTTCAAGAATTGCGCCCGCAAACGCTCGGCGAATTGCTGGACATGCAGGGGGGAACGATTACGTGGGCGAATACGTCGGTACGTGAGGAGCTGCCACTGCCGCCCGCGTTGGAGGAAGCGTTGCGCAGTCACCGTAAATTGTTTGTGCGTTACGTGGACGAATTTGGCGGCAAGACGGAACGCTGGATCAGCGTGATGGATGTTCGCGCTCAAAAAGACGCGCGGGCGCAAAAGGAATACATTTACGTCCGCGCCTTTTGTCATCTGCGCGAAGCGGAACGCAGCTTTCGGTTGGACCGTGTGGTAGAGATGAAGGTGGAAGAATAGTTCGATAGTAAGCAAGTGCAATCGTGAGATTGTTTCTGCCGCACTATCGCACTATAGCACTATAGCACCATCGCACTATGGATTTGGGCATTGTCATTCTGAATTACAACACGCGCGATTTGCTGCGCGATTGTTTGCGTTCGCTCGAAGCGACGCGCGGCGTTGAGACTGAAATCATCGTCGTAGATAATGCGTCGCACGACGACAGCGTGGCGATGGTGCGTTCAGAGTTTCCAAACATTCGCGTCATTGCGAGTGAAACGAACGGCGGTTACGCGTACGGCAACAATCTCGCGCTGCGCGAATTTCTCGCGCGTCCGAATCCGCCGCGCGCGCTGATGCTGCTCAACACCGATACGGTGGTGCCGCCCGACGCGTTGAAACTGCTGCTCGAATTTCTAGACGCGCATCCCGACGCGGGCATCGTCGGTCCGAAACTGACTTTACGCGATGGTTCGCTCGACCTCGCGTGCCGCCGCAGTTTTCCGACGCCTCAAGTTTCCTTTTATCGCATGTTGGGTTTGTCGAAATTGTTTCCAAAATCGAAACGCTTTGGGCGCTACAACCTCACGTATCTCGACGAAAACGAAACGACGCAAGTGGACTCGGTGGTCGGCGCGGCGATGATGATGCGGACGCGCGCCTTGCAGCAAGCGGGCTTGTTGGACGAAAGTTTTTTTATGTACGGCGAAGATTTAGACCTCGCGCTGCGGATTAAACAAAGTGGTTGGAACGCCTATTACTATCCGCGCGCGCAGATCAGGCACTATAAACGCGAATCGTCCAAGCAGTCGAAAAAAGCGCAGATCGAATTCTATCGTGCAATGTACATTTTCTACGAAAAGCATTATCGCGCGACGACGCCCTTTTATTTGGATTGGGTTGTCCGGGGCGGCATCGCGTTGAAAGGCGGACTCGCGCTGGCACCTGAAATTTTCCGCGCGCGCGAGTTAAAGGGGGCGAGCAGCTGATGCGTCGGCGCGCAGAATTTGTTTTCACAGCAACCTTGCTGCTGCTCGACGTGGCGTTGATCTCGCTTGCGTTTTACGCCGCGTACCTCGTCACCTTTCAGACCAGCGGGAGCACGGGACCGACGCCCGATTTCATCAGTTTCGCGCCGATGATTTTTTCGCTCATCGTTTCGTTGACCGGAGTCTATTTTTTCTATCGCCTCTATCATCAACGGCGCGGCGAATCGCGCATTGACGAAATTTACAAACTGGTGCCCGCAACTTCGATTGGCGTGATCGTCGCCACCGCGCTGACGACGGTGTTGTACCGCGATCTGGAATATCCGCGTTTGCTCTTGGTGTACGTCTGGGTCTTTACGCTGTTGTTCGTGGGTGTCGGACGCTTGATACATGGTGCGCTGCGGTCGCTGGCGTATGCGCGCGGGTGGGGCGAATTGCGCGTGTTGATCGTCGGCGCGGGCGAAGCGGGCAATTTGATTCTGGAAAAAATTCGCCAATCGCCGCGCCTCGGTTATCGCCCCATCGCCTTTTTGGATGACGAGCATGTTGGGCGCAAGGTGTTGGGGCTGCCGGTGGTCGCGCATCCCGACGATTTGGGCGATGTGGTGCGGACGTTGAAAATTGATGAGGTCATTGTCGCGCTGCCCGACGCGTCGCATCAGGAACTGTTGTCCATTGTGAGCAAATGCGAAGATGGCAGGGTCAGCATCAAAGTGTTTCCCGATGTCTTTCAAATCATGGCGGCGGAAATCAACATCGGTGATCTCTCCGGTTTGCCGCTGCTGGCGATGCGCGATGTCGCGCTGCGCGGCTGGCGGCTCACGCTCAAACGCTTTGTAGACCTCGTCATCAGCGGCGCTTTTCTAGTTTTCGCCTCGCCTTTTCTCCTCTTGCTCGCGTTCTTGGTGAAAATTGATTCGCGCGGACCCGCGCTGTTCACGCAAGTTCGGATGGGACTGGACGCGAAACCGTTTCCGATCTTTAAATTTCGTTCGATGCGGGTGGATGCTGAAAAAGACGGTCCCGGTTGGACAACGGAACATGATCCGCGTGTGACGCGCGTCGGGCATTTTATGCGCCGCCTCTCGCTCGACGAATTTCCACAATTCATCAATGTTTTTCTCGGACACATGTCGCTCGTCGGTCCGCGTCCCGAACAGCCCGCGTTCGTAGAACAATTCCGCGAACTCGTGCCGCGTTATATGGAACGGCACCGCGAAAAAGCGGGCATCACCGGTTGGGCGCAAATCAACGGTTTGCGCGGCGACACCTCCATCAGCGAACGCACCAAATACGATTTGTATTACATCGAGAATTGGTCGCTGTGGTTTGATTTCAAAATTTTGATTTTGACTGCGCTGAAATTTTTTCGGGACCGCAGTGCGTATTAATGGGATAGTACACGAACAGGAATGTATTTACGGCTTGGGCGCGTTGATGATATGCACTGTGCCTTCGACATCACCCCATGCGAGGAGACAGCCGTCATTACTGTACGACAACGACGTCACTGCGGGCCCTTTTTTTGTGAATAAAGAGTCAAGATGGGGAAGACTTAATACACTCAAACCTTCTGAATGCGCTATTGCAATACTTGGCTGGATCGGGTTAAAACGAATGACACCATTCTCACTTTTTGGCATAACTACGGGACCTTTTGAAATGTCATACAGCGCACTCAAGTTGCGTAGTTCAAAGGAGTTCATGGTTTGAACGGCAAGCCAACCACGAGATGAATCGAGAGCAAGCGCAATTGGAATCTGGTCGAGATCGAACCAACTTGCCCTTCCTAGCTTGATCAGACCCAGATCAATTTTTGCAGAAAATGGGGCGCTCGTTTCAAGGGTTCCATTCCAACCTTCAACCTGTACCTCGCCACTCGTGATTCCATTTTGATTGTCAAAAACCTTCAAACCATATGCGATAAATTTATCTTGGAGGTCAAACACCGCGCTGACCGCCTCTTGCTCACGCAATCCTGCAAATACATATCCTTTGCGCTCGGAGGGTTCATCAAGGTTGACGAGTTCTAGAATATTACCAGCTTCAAGGGCCCATCCACCATCAGTAGAGACAGCAAGATCGTGCAAAGGACCGGTGAAACGATGCGCGGTCGCCTCCAGCTTGTCCGCCTTTAGGTTCCAATTTTCGATTTGCCAACAAGTCTGGCTTTGGATGAGGGGAGGACAGCTGACAGTAGGCGATGCAGTTACCAATGTATTTGTGCGGATGTCAAAGCGTGCTAACTTTACGTTTTGTGACGGTAGTGTTCTAGCGTCATCCTCACTCCCATCGCGTAAATTGAACTCAACAACTTGTGGATTTGAAGGTGGTTCAGGAATGAACAATACAAATAATGATTCGCTCTGAAGTGAAACTGCTCCTACTCGGTTACCATTCTTTTTAATCCTCATTTCTTCCTGATTTGACGGCGCACTGAGATCTGTGCTGACCGTACAAGGAGGTAGAGTTGGCGTTACTATTTGGTCGTCATGAGAGACAGACGCGAACGCGCAGCCCGAGAGCAACGCCAACCCGAAAAAAACAAGGATTCTACGTTTCATCACCCTATTTACACGATGTTTGAAGTGGTTGACCATTCATTGTTAGCTCGCCGACACAGCTATTGATTCGCCAAATCTGCGCATCGGTATTTGGCACAATCGTATCCAGGCTAATAAATCCCCTCAACGCGCTATTCGTTGCATCACTCGTCGCGCTCAATTAATCGAGGCTCGTCCTGATGCGTTCACGAAAGACCTTTCGATGTGATCCCCACGATCTTTATTTCCAAACCATCAATTTGTTCAACGGTAACATTTATGATTTCATAGAGTTGATCCATGACCTGAGCAGCTGCGCCTTGTGGAGTAATGTCTCGAATGGTCGTTTGTATGAGGACGCGGTTTCGCTCTAGATCATCAATAACCATTGGAGTCTCCAGCTGCGGTCGCATCTCCAGCTCCGCTCCAATATCCAACGCTGCTTGAGATTTCTCCAAAGGATCGAACCCCACTACTTTTATTTCTATTCTGAAGGGGATTGCGTTGCGATTCATATCATCCATCCTTTGGTGATCCCTCCAAATTGTGGCGTTTATTTTACTATGCTGGATCCTACTACATGAAAAGCATTGCGGATATAGCTCTTGTGACCCACCTGAGGTGTTCACCAGAATCCTTCACCGCACACGATACAAACTCAACTCTCCATTCTCGTACACCAGCGCCGACCCCGCGCGTGTTTTTACGAATTGTTCTTGAGGTGAATTGCGCGGCGCGACCACATAATCAATTTCCCAGAAATCCAAGAACGCGTCGAGAAATTTCGGGTCCGCATGCGGATCATAAAAGCGGTCAATTTGTTTGCCGCGCGCGTCCTCGTCTTTTTGCGCGTCGTTCGTGAGCAAGCGCGCGTTATACGTGTACGCCGAAGCATAGCGCGTAATGTCGCGCGGCAGCAGAATCGTTGAGGGCTTGTGAAGCGTCAGGCGCAGTTCGTTCATCATATCCTGCACGGTGGGCGGCAGCACATCGGGTTGAAACGTCACCGCAGCGCGCCGCCAATTCAAAGAGGACAACGTCAAGGGAATGAGAATCAGCAAGATCAGCGCGAGCGAAATTTTCGCGGGAGTCCATTTTGCGGCGCGCCAGCTGCGCCATTCCAAAAGCGTTGCGGTGAGGATGAACGCGACGGGCAAGCCCCACGTCATGCGCCACAACTGCCACGGCGTCAGCAGTTCGCCCAAAAGGCGCGCGCCGATTGGATTGAACAACAAGGCGAGCGGCAGCAGCGTCGCGCCCCATAAAAATTGAACGCGCACATCCGAGCGCACACGCGCGGCGAAAAAAACGAGCAGCGCGAACGCAAGCAAGATCAACGGCTGCGCGACCAACTTGGGATCGGCGAGATAAAGTGGCGGAAACAGCAAGAGGCGCCCCGCGCTCAAACGCAGCGCCGCTTCCACTTCGGGCGAATCCACCGTAAAAACGGCGGGCAGCGTCGTCGCGCGCATCACGAACGGCACGAGCAGCGCGGGCAAACTTGCCAAGACAAGCCAGAGCCAACGGCGGCGCGGAAAAGACGCGCGCGAAATGAGATTGAACAGCGCGAATCCGCCGAGCGACAGCACGACCAAAAATAAACTCACGGGATGCACCCACAGTCCCGCGATCATCGCCGCGCCGTATGTAAACCAATTTGCAAATGTTCCCTCATTCAGAAATTTCCACGCGAACATCAGCGCAATCGGCAGCACGATCAGCCACACCAAAAATTTATCTTGCGCGCTGCGCGTGAAAAAACCGTTGCCCCAACCTTCGCCACTCGCAAAGGTGACAAAGATCAGCATTTGAACGCAAACTGCGAGCAGCGCGGCGCGCGCTGTTCCAAAAAAAGTTCTGCCCCACGCGTACAAGCTGAGCAAGCCGAGCGGCGCAAGCAGCACGGGCAGAATCTCGCGCAAAACCATCACCACATCCGCGTTCAACCATTCGCCCAGAAATGCCTGCAAAAAAATCCAGACGTGGAACGCGTACCGAATGCTATAGCGCGCTTCCGACGCGGCGATCAGTTGAAAGCGTTCGCTGCCGATGAACTGCTGTGTGATTTGCAGATACATCCAATCATCGCCGTTGCGCCCGCTGTGCGCGACGACATACGCGACGATGAGGCACAATGCAGCAAGCGCGAGTTCGAAAAAAATTTCTGCGCGTGAAATGGGAATGCGCTGCGGCGCGCGGCGCCATTCGCGTATGAACGCGCCAAACAGCAATGCCCACAGCACGATGACAAAGACGACGCGAAACGCGAACCAATTCGCGCCGACGAGTTGGAGCGCCGTCGCGGGAAGCGCCCACAGCGCGAGACTGAAAACAAAAAATATTGGAATCCGCGCGAGCGAAAGAGGTTGCGGTGAGGTGAAAAGAATTTTGGCGGCGAAGAATCCGGGTAAGAGGAAAATAGAAACGAGTCCGAGCGCGAGCGCGAGTGTGGATTCGAATACGCGCGGTTGAATGGCAAGCAGCGTCGCGGTGAGTACGAAAAGAGTCAGCGGAAAAAAATGCCAAACGCGCCGTAACGGCGCGCTGGCGTGGGGAATCCAAGTTGAGGTGGGCGCGGCGCGTGACACGGCGCTATTCGCCCCCCCCTCCATCGGCGATGATGCCGTTCACATTTTCGAGGCGTTGATTTTCCGCCGTGCGCGTCGCGCTTTTGCGCGCCATCGCACCATTGTATTCTTGCGAATCGCCGCTGAACGTCCAGTCGGAGAGCTGCATTGGTATTTTTGGGTCGTCCGCCGCGATCCATTGCCCATTATACAAACGCGCAAAATGCACATGACTCGTCTCGGCTGCACCGCCCTGACAGGAAGGATGACCAATGTGATCGTTTGTCTTTACCTTTTGCCCCACGTTCACGCGTTCCTCGTCGTAAATGTGCATATACAACAATGCCCAGCCCGTGCCTTGAAAACCATCGCCGTCCAAATCTTGAACGACGCGCCCATTTTCCGCCGAGGTGATGACGCCCGATGTCGCCGCGACCACCCAATACTGTGAGGGCCAACACGAACCCGCCTGATCCGCCGGCGCCAAGTCCACTGCCGCCCACGGACTGCCATCCACCCAACCCGCATGCGGTCCGCCGGTAAAGTACCACAATTTTCCATCTTCGAGCGGCAAACGCAAAGTCGGCTGCTTTAAATCTTTTGGCAGCAGTGGTTTCACTTGATACTGGAACGGGTCGCCAAATAATTTTTCGTACGTCGCGCGAAAGCCATCGGACGCGACGCGTTTTTGCCATTCATCCCACGTCGTGCTTTTTGCCAGAACATTTTGGATCGCCGCCGTGCCGGGATTTATTTCCCACGCCAGCCGCGCGCGCTCGCCATCTGCAAATTCTACAAGCCCCTGCTTGCCCGACAATTTTCCGTAATATCCCGCGTTGAGTTGATTCGCCGCCCACGCCGCTTGCCGATATAAATTTTCGCGCGCGCCATCTTGCAAACCAAAGGGAAACGCGATTTGTGTGCCGCTCAACGCGGATGAGGTCACCCAGCCGCCTTCCATTTCCAACAACGCGAGGAGTACGCGCGGTCCCACGCTGAACCGTTCGGCAACGAGTTGCAGAATGTCCGCGCCCGAACGCTGTTCGCGGTCCACCGTTTCCACGTACGACGCAAGATAGCTGTTTGGATATTTTTCGACGAACGCTTTGATGTCAAAATTTTTGTACGCAGGTCCGTACACCACTTCACTGTCGGGAACGATTTTTTCAGACGGTCCGACGCGCTCAACAAAGGTCGGAATCTTTAGCGTTTGCCCGACCTGAAGCGAATTCGGATTCGTCAAATTGTTTGCCTTCATCAATTCTTCCAACGAAATGTTATAGCGCGCGCTGATCGCGCCGAGCGTGTCGCCGTTGCGAACTTTGTATTCGGTAAAAACCGGTCCGGGCGTTGGGGAGGGCGCGAGCGTCTCGGTTGGTTCGGGTGTCGCTGTCGGCGTTGCAGGATCGCCAAAGGGCAAAGACAGGAGGGGACGCGGCGTCGCCGTCGGACGCGCGCCGGGCAGCGCGGTGGGCGCCGGTTGATTCGCGCACGCCGCAAGAAAAATTGAGCAAAGGATCAAGCACAAAAGGGATCGCATCATTAACGGTATCGCATTGTATCAATTTGAGTTCGTGTGACAAGTGGTGTATTGTTTGTCCGGTATGTCATACACGTTACGTTTTTGTTCTTGGAATATCCAGGTCGGCATGAAACGCGCGCAGCTCATGGAAATTGTGCGCGCCTACGCCGATTTTCAAAAGCTCGATTTGGTCGCGCTTCAAGAAACTTCGGCGCTGGGCACGCGCCCCGATGCTGCCAGCATTGCCGAGATTTTAGGCGCGACCTTTACTTCGTACCAAAATGTCTATCATCATCACGGCGCGCGTCCGCAGGGCAATGGCTTGGTGTGGAATACGCGGCGCATCCAGATGCACGCGGTCGAACAGCATCTTTTGCCGCGCGTGCAGCAAACGAAAATCTCGCGGCTCGAACGCGCCGCGCTCCGTCCGCTCAATCGTCAAAACCGAATGAATGTTGTCGCGGAGGGCGCGTTTGATGGATTGTCACTGCGTGTTTGTTCGGCGCATCTCGATGTGTTGGGCTTGCGCTTCAAACGCCAACAGTTTCACGCCGTCTTGGAAGAATTGCGCCGTCGTCCCGCCGTAGAGTTGATGATTCTCGCGGGCGATTTCAACACCTTTCGCATTGGCGGCAGACCGAATTGGAATGGACTCAAACGCGAAGCCGCCGAATTGGGACTGCGCGCGATCTCGGATGAAATTGCATGGACGCAAGCGGTGCGCTCTCTGCGCTTTCGTCAAAAGTTGGACGAAATTTTTGTCGCGAGCAGTCATCCCTTTCGGTCGCGCGTCTGGACGCTGGACGTGAACGGGTCTGACCATCTGCCGGTCTTTGCCGAAATCGTGATTGCATAGCGTGCGACAAATTTGAAATTTGTCGTAACCTACTCAATCACAATGATCGCGCCTTCGCTCACGCCGCTTTGAATTTCTGTTTCGTTTCCGTCCGAGACGCCCGTTTGCACAACCACGTTGCGCGTATTATTCCCCTCTTTCACCACCACGATTTTCTGCGTCCCCGCATTTTTAATCGCGCGCGCGGGCACGCGCAGCACATTTTTCTTTTCAATGGTTGCAATGTTCAGCGTCGCGCCCATGCCGGGGCGGAGTTCGAGTTCAGTGGGTTCCAGCGTGATGATCGCGTGATACACCGTCGCGCCGCGATCATTCGACGCGGCGGGAAAGAGCCGCGTAACTTGTCCTTGTGCCGTCTCGCCCGGAAACGCGTCGAAACGCAGCTCCACCGTCTGCCCTTCCCTCACTTCGGCAATGTCAATTTCGTCAATGTCCGCCAACAGTTCCAAATTTCCAACGTCTGCCAGTGTGACGATAGGATTAAAGCCGCCCATCAGTTCGCCCGGTCTTGTTTTTACTTCAATCACGGTGCCATCGAACGGCGCTTTGATCTGCGTTTCCTCCAACGCCTCGCGCGCATTCTGTAAATCCAATTTTGCATTTTCTATCGCGCGCTGCAGCCGGTCTAAATCGGTTTGAGAGGTGCCGCGCGTTTGCCGTTCAAAATTCGCGCGCGCGATCTCATAATCGCTTTGCGCGAGTTCTTTGCCGATGCGATTGTCGTCGCTCGCTTCTTTTTTGTAACGATCCTCCGCCGCCGCGAGCGCAAGCGCCGCTTTTTTCAAGCTCTGCTGCGCGATTTCCAATTCGGCAGCGGGCGGCGGCTGCTGCGCTTGCGCGAGTTCATCTTGACGCGCGTCGAGATTCATTTGCGCTTGCTGGACGCGTCGTTCCGCTTCGGTGCGATCCAATTCCGCGAGTACGTCGCCCGCTTTTACGTCGTCGCCTTCTTTTACATTGACAAGTTTTACCAAGCCCGAAAAGGGAAATGCGAGTTGCACACTATTTTTCGCGCGTACGCGCGCGTTCGCGTTCACCGTCGCTTTGATGTCGCCGCGCGAGACGACGGCGGTTTGCTGCGCGCGCGCGTTCGGCTGATTGAAATAAAAATACGCGCCGATGGCGACGAGTGCAACAAGAACTATGAGCCCAATCCACAAGAGAGGGCGGCGAAAAAGTTGTCGAATCATTTTTGTTGTGTGAATTTTACATTGGCTTGCAGCGACACGCTCGGCAGTGCAGCCCAGGCGGCATCGTACAACGTCAATTGCAAATTGTACGATGCGGCGGGGTCGGGGACGCGCAGAGAAAATGGTATGCGTTGCTGTCCAGCCTCAAGCGTGATAGGCGTAAACGAAGTTCCGACGACCTTGTCATTCGCATCGCGAATTTCCGCCGCGAGCGCGAAATTGCCCGCGCGTTTCACCTCGACGCCGATGCTTGATGCTGCCGTTTGATTGGGCGCGCTTGCTTCCTGTTCGATTGTGAGCGGCAGACCATCTTGAAACGCAATCGTATTGGCAGGTACAAAATACAAAAATTCGGTTTCGCGTTCGAATCCGTCGCCGCGCGCGACGATGGCGGTTTGCTGCGCGCGCGCGTTCGGTTGATTGAAATAAAAATACGCGCCGCCCGCGAAGAGTGCGAGGACGATAACGAGTCCAATCCAAAATAACGGACGACGGAGAAAAGAGAGGCGAGAATTTTTCATAGTCAGCGTGTAAAGGTTGCAGCGAGCGCGGCATTATCCAATTCAAACGCAGCCCAATCCAGACTGTACAAACGCAAACCGACCGTATATTCTCCGCGTGGAATTTGGCGCGCGTCCACAGGAATTGGCACGTGGTGAACGCCTACATCCAAATCCACTGGCACAAACGAGCGCGCAACCACATTGTTGGTGCTGGCAGAAAAAATTTCCGCGCTCACCGCATATTTTCCCGCGCGTTTTGTCTGCGTCCCCGCATCAATCATGATTTGTTCGCCGTCCGCATTTATTTTGACGGTTGCATTCCGCTCCAATTTCGCATCAACCGCATTGACGGCAATGGCAGCTTCTTGTCCGCGCACAAAGTTTTGTCCTTCTGCTTGAACAAAGACAAGATACCAGCCCGCGCGCGGCGGAATGAAATCATTTCCATACAGTCCATCGTTCGCCGCGCCGTCATTGTGCTTGCCATCATCGAATAGTTCGATTTCTGATATGGTGAATGCCTCACCGAAATTCGCGGCGGGCTGCGCGATATGCGCCGTCATTTTAACATCGCGCAGTGCCTCTACGTTTGGAGGGCTTGCCATATTCACGCGGGCAAAAATGGGATATGGTTTGCCCGGTTCTTTATAATAGGGATAGGGGAATGCCTCCACATGCAGCGGCGCATCCAATTCGACGTACGTCGAAACGTCAATCGGTTTCGTTCCCGCGTCCGTTCGGTTCAAAATCATTTTCCATTCACCGACGGGCGCGTTTTTTACAACGTAACCGCTGAAACTCGCAATGTCGGTTGACAACGACAACACGCCATCCTCATCGCGCGGCAAATCATTCGGTTCGTATTTTTTTCCGTCGGGCGCAATGAGTGAAAAATCAATTTTACCATTCGGATAATACGCGATGAATCGCGCGGATTTGTTTTCGTCAAGCAACACCGTGCGCGTCACCGTCTCGCCCGCACGAATTTTTTCTGTGACGACAGGCGTATGATTCGAGGTGGGCGGTTCACCCTCACCCCCTGCCCCTCTCCCATCGGGCGAGGGGAGAATTTCTGAACCAATGGGCGCGTTGTCGTTATTGCGTAACGCGTTTCGTAAATAGCGTTCCCACGTTTCGCGTGGATACAAATAACTTGTGAGATCGAACGGCACGGCTTCGGGACCCCAATCGTGCAAATCCGCGTTGACGTGTTTGTGAACATTCCGCGCATTCAAAGAGAGCGCGCTGTCAACGGAAATGAGCGCATCACTCGCGGGCATGTCGTCGAGAAAATCTAAACCCGCTTGCTGGCGCGCATCGCCAATCAATAAATCATACATCACGTTCGGATTCGGCGCGCGCGTTTGATTCACAATCTGCTGCGCGTATTCAGGCGAGAGTTCGAGCGCGGAGGGTTCATCGGGTTTTTGCAAGATCTGTTGAAACAAAATCGGTTTCCAAATTTCGACGCCCGCTTGCGGCGTCCCCAAAATAATCGCGCGGTTCACATCATTCGCGTAGAGCGACGATTCCAAATACGCGCGCGTATTCATCCCGCCCATCGAAAAACCGATGAGATTCACCTTGTCCGCGCCCGTCTCTTTTTTCACGCGCGCAATCTCATCTCGAATTATCGCCGCGTTTTGAAACAATGTATTTTTGGGCGAGACGCCGCGCGCGTAATACATCGGAATGCCATCGCGGTCGGCGTAACTTTTTAGAAAACGAAATTCGCTCGTTGCGAGCGTGTCATCGCCCGCGACGGTCCAGCCGTGAACTAGCACAACTGGAATCGGGGTTGGCGGATTCGGCGCGTTGCCTTGATGAACCATAAAAATTCCGCGCGGTGTACTGAGCCAATAACGTGCTTGGTAATCTTTGCCGAACGCGGTGATTTGTCCCTCTTGTAAATTTGCCGCGTTCGATGCGTTTGAAATTTCGTCCGCGCTATCATTCGCAACCCAATCATCGTTTTGCAAAACAAAGCGTTCGCCGTGAGTGGTCGTTAAATACCATTCGCCATCGAACGCGTCAATGCGCTGCACGTTGCCATCACCGACGTTTTTGTCTTGAATCCAATTTGCGCCATCGAAACGAAAAACGCCGTTCGCTGTGCCTACCCACGGCGCGCTGTCAAAATCCAACGCGATGGTTGTAACCTCGCGTTCGGGAAATTCGAATTGCGTCCATTCGTTTTGCGCGACATCATAACGCGCAATCCCGTTGTCGAGTGTGCCGACCCAAACGCGATTTTCGGGATCAATTGCCAGCGCGGTAATAAAGTTACTTGGAATTTCGGAATTCTCGATATCGTATGTCGTGAGCGTTTTTGAAACGGGGTCGAGAACCGAAACGCCGCCGCTTTGTGTGCCGAACCAGATTTTTCCATCGGGCGCGATGGCGATGGCGGTAATCCAACTGTCGCCCAAACCGTGCGCGCGCGTATAACTGACCCAACTCGCGTCGGAAATGTGCGTCGCGCCTTCCGTCGTGCCAACCCACGCGCTGCCGTTCGGCTCGAACGCGATGGCGGTGATGTAATCGCCCGCGAGTCCGTCACGCGTGGTGAAAATCTTGTATCGAGTTGCTTGCGCGGCGGAAGGAGAAGTGGTCGAGAGAAACGCGGCGAGCAAGAGGAATAGAACAAAAGCGAAACGTTGAGCAAACATCCGTCAATTTGGGAAAATCATTTGAGTAAAGCGCAAGGAGTGTAGCACACTCAAAAGGCGCGCACGTTAAAACAAGTTTAGAATTACGGTTTGAGCGCGCGGGTCGCCAAATACGTTGGCATGTATTCGCTCAACGCGACGTCGCGATGAAAATCTTCGTACAGCGCGACGATGTGAAAACCCGCGTCCATTTGCCCGCCAAGTTGGTCGGTGAGCGAATGACTGTATTCGAGCGGAACGCCTTCGGCAATCAATTTTTCCAATTCCTCTTTTGGCAAATGTTCAACATCCGAGTACGGCAATTTGTATTTCACCGTCAGCGGTTCTTTGCCGTCCAACGCGTCGTACGAAAACAAGTACATCGCGGGATTCATAAAACCGGCGAGCAAAATTCCGCCGTGACGCAGCACGCGAAACGCTTCTTGATAAATGGGGCGCACTTGCGGAATGAACAAATTGGAAACGGGATGAAATACGAGGTCGAACGATTCATCGGCGAGCATGGACAAATCGCGCGCATCGCCCTCGATAGTGATGATTTCTAAACCTTCGCGTTCCGCGACAAGGCGGTCTTGCGCGAGTTGGCGCGGCGAATTGTCCAATACAGTAACGCGCGCGCCTGCCGCCGCAAAGGTTGGCGCTTGCTGTCCGCCGCCCGATGCGAGACACAAAATATCCAATCCGCGAATGTCAGATTGTTCGCGCACTACAAACCATTCACGCGGCACAATTTTCTGTTCGGTGAGCAAAACGCCCCACTCGCCGCGCCGCGCGTTGGCAATCACCTCCGGCGAAACGGGCTGCGTCCAGACGTTCCCGCCTTGCACTTGCTTGTCCCACGCGTCGCGGTTGTAGTCTCGAATGTCCAATCTCGAATCTCCAGTCTCTTTTTACTCATCAAACAAAAACACCGGTTCTTGATAATAGCGCACGTTGCGATTTTTGATTTTTTCTTGGAGCCACGCGTCGAGCCACGTATTTTTTTCCGCTAACGATTTCTGTTGTTCCAAAATATCCAGCGGCAAATTCACGCGCAGCGCGCGTCCGGGGATGATATGACGCGTGATGCCCATCGGCACGCGCGCGCCGCTCAATGCGAGTTGAATAATTTCGTCGGGCTTGTACTTGGGAAAGACCATCACCGCTGCGAGCCGTTTCGGGTCGGCGACGAGTTGTTCGAGATTCGTCGAGGAGACGCGATACAATTCCACTTTGGCTTCGTACGAACGCACCACCTCATTCAGCGCTTTCGCTTGTTCGGCAAGATTGTCGCTGCAGCGCAAGCCGACGGAACGTCCATCGGTGAATTTGAGGTACGCGAGAATCTTGCGCTCCTCCAATTCGCGCTGGGCTTGCGCCTCATCCATCTCAACCATCGAAACACAACTCACCTCATCGAGTTCGCGGCGCAATCCGCTCGGCGTAATGTCCAGCAAAAGGTGATGCCATGAATCCAATTTCACTTGCGGCGAATGATAATCTACGATCTGAACAAGAATGTCGGGAATGTTCAACGCGCGTAACGCGCTCGTGCGCGACGCGCCATCGAGCACAATGTAACGCGGCGCGCCATTGTCATTCACCTGCGCCACCATCGGCGGATTTTTCAAGACGCGTTCGTCGCGCAAACGCTGGGTCAATTTATCCACGCGCTTGTATTCGATTTCTTCGTGCAATAAAACGTTTTGTAAGGCAACAATTTCGAGGACGAGTTCGGATGCTTCCATGAAATTCAGTATAAGGGGAAACAAGAAAACAAGAAAACAGGGAAATAAGAAATCGGGTAAGCAAGGAAACAAGGAAACAAGAAAACAGGTAGACAAGTTTCCTCTATCTACCTGCCTACCTGTTTCCCTGACTACCTGTCTACCTGTCCACCCGCACTCAAAACAAACTCAACTGCTCGCCGTCATCCCTTTTTTCTTTTTTCTCTTTTGCCAAAGGCGGCGGTTGTTTATAGCCGTTCGCTTCCAACCATTTCGCATCGGGAGTCCAACCCACGTCTGCAAAATCAACGCGCCCGTTTTCGTCAAAGACAACGCCCTCTTCTTCCAATAACGCGCGCTGTTTTGAACCGGTCGCGCCGCCAAGCGAAATGGTCCCGCGCGAATTGATGACGCGCTGCCATGGCACATCGTCGGGACACGCGTTCATCGCATCGCCGACACTACGCATGTCGCTCAATCCCACCATCGCGCCGAGTTGCCCGTACGTCGTCACCTTGCCGTGCGGAATTGCGCGTGCGAGGGCGTAGATTTTTTCAAAGAGAGGGTTGGTCACCGCCAATGGCTGATGGCAGATGGCAGATAGTTGCAATTTTGGCTATCTGCTATTTGCCATTCGCTATCCGCTAGCTCGCCATCTCCACCTTCGGCAGCATCGAGATCGCCTTTTCCACTTCTTCTTTCGGATATTCGAAATCTTGCAACTGTCCGCGCATGTACGCTTCGTACCCCGCGAGGTCGAAATGCCCGTGACCGCACAGATTGAACAGAATCGTTTTCTTTTCGCCTTGCTCTTTTGCCTTTAACGCCTCTTGAATCACCACGCGAATCGCGTGCCCCGGTTCGGGCGCGGGGAGAATCCCTTCTTCGCGCGCAAACAGCACGTTCGATTCAAAGACCGCGTTTTGCGGAACGGCGACGGCTTCAATCAATCCCTCGTCGTACAATTTGCAAACGATGGGCGCCATGCCGTGATAACGCAAACCGCCCGCGTGAATCGGCGCGGGGATGAACGACGAACCGAGCGTGTACATTTTCACGAGAGGAATAATTTGCCCCGTGTCGCCGAAATCGTATGTGTACACCCCTTTCGTCAACGAAGGCGCAGCGGTGGGTTCAGCGGCGATGATGCGCGTATTCTTGCCGCTTTTCATTTTCTCGCGCACGAATGGCAGTGCGATACCCGCAAAGTTCGAGCCGCCGCCCGCGCAGCCGACGACGATGTCGGGATACTCGTCCGCCATTTCCATTTGTCTGAGCGCTTCTTGCCCGATGATGGTTTGGTGCATCAAGACATGATTCAACACCGAGCCGAGCGAATATTTTGTGTCGTCGCGCGGCGCGGCATCCGCAACTGCTTCGCTGATCGCGAGTCCGAGCGAGCCGGTGTGTTCGGGGTCTTGGGCGAGAAATTTTTGTCCGATGGGCGTGTCCATCGAAGGCGAAGAAACAACTTGCGCGTCGTACGTTTCCATCAAAATGCGGCGGTACGGTTTTTGACGATACGAAATCGCGACCATGTACACTTTACATTCGATGTCGTACAGTTTGCACGCGAACGAAAGCGCGCTGCCCCATTGTCCCGCGCCCGTTTCGGTGGTGATGCGTTTCGTGCCTGCTTGTTTGTTGTAATACGCTTGCGGCACGGCGGTATTCGGTTTGTGCGAACCCGATGGCGAAACGCCTTCGTATTTGAAATAAATGTGCGCGGGCGTGTCCAACGCTTTCTCCAAACGTCGCGCGCGAATCAACGGCGTTGGACGCCACAATTTGTATTTTTCGTACACATCTTCGGGAATGTCCACGTAATCCGTCGCGTACGGACCGACGCCGACCTCTTGCATAATCAATTCCATCGGAAAGATCGGCGCGAAATCTTCGGGACCCACCGGCTTGCCTGTCCCCGGGTTGATGACGGGCGGCAGAGGCGTCGCAAAATCATTTTGAATGTTGTACCACTGCTTGGGCATTTCGCTTTCTTGCAAAAGATATTTTGTTTGGTCGGACATGATTCCCTCCTCTGGGATGTTCGCGCATCGCGTATCGCGTATCGCAAATCACAAATCGAAAATCGCCTGACACATTACCGAACCATCAAACTACCGAACTACCGCACTTTCGCACTATACAACAAATCCCACATTCAACTTGGCTTTTCGCAGCGTCGGCGCGGCGCGCGTGGCTGCTTGTTCGGCAGCGCGTTGTAGAATTCCATCGAGCGCGTTCGGATCTTGCATCAACGCGTTGTAGCGTTCTTGAATCGGCTTGAGCGTTTCAATAATCACATCCGCGACCTCGCGTTTCAATTGTCCGTACAATTTCCCTTGAAAATGTTTTTCAATTTCCGTTTGTGTTTGTCCGGTCAATACTTGATAAACTGTGAGCAAATTATTCACGCCTGCCTTGCCCGGCTCATTACTGAAAACAATCTCTTTGCCCGAATCCGTCGTTGCGCGTTTCAACACCGCCCACACTTGGTCGGGCGAATCGAGCAGACCGACCGCGTGATGTTTTTGGTCGCTCGCGATGCTCTTGGACATTTTCACCGTCGGGTCGTCAAAGCCCATGATGCGCGCGCCAACTTTTGGAATCGTGCCTTCGGGCAACACAAACGTTTCGCCGTACAGTGTATTAAAGCGCTGCGCGACATCGCGCGTCAATTCGATATGCTGCTTTTGGTCTTCGCCCACCGGCACGCAATCGGCTTGATACAACAGAATATCGGCTGCCATCAACACGGGATAATCCAACAATCCTGTACTGACACTTTCCAATTTCGCGGACTTGTCTTTGTACTGCGTCATGCGCTCGAGCCAACCAATCGGCGTGACACAATTCAAAATCCACGCGAGTTCCGCGTGGGCTGGCACATGCGATTGCACAAACAACAAACTTTTTTGCGGGTCAATCCCGCACGCCAACAACACAGCCGCCGCTTGTCGAATTTTTCCGCGCAGCACGTTCGGGTCTTGATACAGCGTAATCGCGTGCAAATCAACGATACAAAAAATATTGTCGTACAAATCTTGTTCGGCGACCCAGCGTTTCACCGCGCCGATATAATTGCCGATGTGAAAATCGCCGGTAGGTTGAATCCCTGAAAAGACAATTTTTCTTGTTGTCATAAAAAATCTCCATGCGGAACGAATTGAATTAAAAAAAGCAAAGCAATGGACTGATTCAAAGTTATCGGACTGCCGCTGCCAACTCTTGAATGAACGCGCGCGCGTTTTTCGCCGCGTTCGACGCCTCCCCAAATTTTGCCACGAGCGCGCTGCCCACGATGACGCCATCCGCGAATTGCGCCACGCGCCGCGCGTGTTCCGCGCTCGAGATGCCAAACCCAACACACAAGGGTTTGTCCGTTACTGCGCGCGTGCGCGTAACAAAATCTTCTAACCCTTCCGCCAATCCATTTCGCGCACCCGTAACCCCCGTGAGCGAAACGAGATACAAAAAGCCGCGCGTCGCTTTGGTAATTTTCTTCAAGCGTTCCTCGCTGCTCGTCGGTGCGGCGAGAAAAACGACATGCAAATCTTGAGAGTGTGCGGCGTTCTGCAATTCTTCCGCCTCTTCCATCGGCAAATCGGGAACAATCACGCCGTCCGCGCCCGCTTCAAACGCATCGCGCGCAAATTTTTTCAAATCGTATTGCAAAAGCGGATTGTAATAGCCCATCAGCACAAGCGGAATTGTAACACCATTCGCGCGCGCATCTTGCACCATCTCTAAACATTTTTTGAGCGTCATGCCATTCTGTAACGCCACCTGCGTCGCGTGTTGAACCACGGGCCCATCCGCGAGCGGGTCGCTGAACGGAATCCCCAACTCTAAAACATCCGCGCCCGCCTCTTGCGCCACGCGAATCAACTCGCGCGAAATGTTGATACTCGGATACCCCAACGGCAAGTACGGCATCAATGCCGCGCGTTTATTTTTTAATTCTCTGAACGTTTCGTCAATGCGATTCATGTGGATTCATGATTTTTGATTTGTGACTTGTGATTTTCAGCCATACTACGCGCGCCAAAATCATAAATCCGAAATCATAAATCAGAAATTTCTTTCATCACCGTCTGCAAATCTTTGTCCCCGCGCCCCGACAAATTCACAATCACAATTTCATCGCGTTTCATTTCCGGCGCGCGTTTCAATACTTCGGCGACCGCGTGCGCGGATTCCAACGCGGGAATGATGCCTTCATAATGCGAAATTTTTTGGAACGCGTCAAGCGCCTCTTCATCCGTCGCGTAGGTGTAGCCCGCGCGTTCCGTTTCAAAAAATTCCGCATGTTCGGGTCCAACGGCAGGGTAATCAAGTCCGGCGCTGATGGAATGAGTTTCGCGCACCTGTCCATCCTCCGATTGTAAAAGATACGTGTATGTGCCGTGCAACACGCCGACACCGCGTTCGGCAAAACGCGCCGCATGTTTTCCCGATTCGATTCCGTGTCCGCCTGCTTCGACGCCAATGAATTCCACTTCATCGTCACGAAAGGCGTCGAACAAGCCGATCGAATTGCTGCCCCCGCCCACGCACGCAATCAACGTCGTCGGCATTTTTCCTTCCGCGTCCAAAATTTGTTGTTTCGCTTCGCGCCCAATCACACTTTGAAATTCGCGTACCATCGTCGGATAGGGATGCGGACCGAGCGCGGAACCAAGAAGATAATGCGTCGTGCGAACATTCGTCACCCAATCGCGCAGCGCTTCGTTAATCGCATCTTTTAACGTGCGGCTGCCCGCGTTCACCTCGCGCACCTCCGCGCCGAGCAATTTCATCCTAAAAACATTCGGCTGTTGGCGCGCAATGTCGTCGGTTCCCATGTACACCACACATCCGAGTCCCAACATCGCGCACGTTGCCGCCGTCGCGACGCCGTGCTGTCCGGCGCCCGTTTCGGCGACGATGCGCGTTTTATTCATCCGCTTGGCGAGCAAACCTTGCCCCAACGCGTTATTGATTTTGTGCGCGCCCGTGTGCGCCAAATCTTCGCGCTTGAAATAAATTTTCGCGCCGCCGCACACTTCCGTCAGCCGTTTCGCAAAATACAACGGCGTCGGACGCCCCACAAATTTTTTTAGTAATTCTTGAAACTCGCGGTGAAATTCTGTGTCAGCGCGCGCGTCCGCGTACGCTTGTTCCAATTCCGCGAGCGCGGGCATCAACGTTTCGGGAACGTATTGTCCGCCGAATTTTCCAAAACGACCTTTTGACATTGTTGAGGAAGTGAGGGGGTGAAGGGGTGAAGGGTGACATCGCGCGCATCTCT
Organism: Chloroflexota bacterium; assembly: GCA_004295045.1. Taxonomy (GTDB): domain Bacteria; phylum Chloroflexota; class Anaerolineae; order UBA4142; family SHND01; genus SHND01. The sequence goes on from SHND01000071.1 coordinate 170,249, forward strand.
TCACCTCTTCACCTCTTCACTTGATTTATAAACTCTCTTACTTTCACATGGTCTTTCAACCCCGGCGCGCGTTCGACGCCGCTCGAAACATCCACGCCGAACGGCTGCACCAGCTCAATCGCCGCGCGCACATTTTCGGGGTTCAATCCTCCTGCAAGCAAAATCGGAAACGCTTTGGCAATTTCGCGCGCAACACTCCAATCCGCGACTGTGCCGTTTCCCCCCGGCAATTTCGCGGGCGGCGCGTCGGCGATGAACGCGGGCAAGTTGCCATTCACGGACGCGCGATAGTTTGCCATCACTGTACGCGCCGTGTCAAGGTCTGTCGCTTGAATGGATTTGTACGCGCGCGTCCCCAGCTCGCGCACCATCTCTGGCGATTCTCTGCCGTGCAGTTGCGCCAAATCGAGCGCCGCCGTTTCCATCACTGCGCGCAAATGTTCCAGCGATTCGTTCACGAAAACGCCCACGACTTTAATTTCGAATTTCGAATTTCGAATTTCGAATACGAGATTGCGCGCTTGTTCCGGCGTCACGTAACGCGGACTCGGCGGATAAAAAATAAAGCCGAGCATATCCGCGCCCGCGTCAATCGCCGCGCGCGCGTCGTCAATGTTGGTAATGCCGCAGATTTTTACAATCGTCATTGGTTGTTAGTTATTCGTCATTCGTCTCTTTTCACACTCATCAACTCTCTCACCTTTTCTCCCACATCCGCCGCGCGCATCAACGCTTCGCCTACCAACACCGCACCCGCGCCCGCGTTGCGCGCGCGTTCGACATCGGCGCGCGTAAAAATGCCGCTTTCGCTCACGGCAATTTTTTCGCGCGGAATTTTTGGCGCGAGATTTTCTGTAACGACCAAATCCACCGTGAAATCCGCAAGATTGCGATTGTTGATGCCGATGATGTGGGCGTCGGATTTCAACGCGCGTTCGAGTTCGCGTTCGTCGTGAATTTCCACCAGCGCAGCCATTTCGAACGCTTGCGCCAATTCACGATACGCGCGCAGCTGTGCATCATCCAAAATTCGCACAATCAACAAAATCGCGTCGGCTTGGAGCGCGCGCGATTCATACACTTGATATTCGTCAATGATGAAATCTTTGCGTAATAACGGAACGTCCGCGCCAACGCGCGCTGCTTTGAGATTATTCAAATCGCCTTTGAAAAATTGGCGATCCGTGAGAACCGAAATTGCGGACGCGCCATTTTCGTCGTACACACGCGCGATTTTTACCGGATCCGCATTCGCGTTCAAATCGCCGCGCGAAGGGGATGCGGGTTTGATTTCGGCGATGAGCGCCACACATTCTCCTCCGCGTAACGCGTCCGCGAAATTTTTTACCGGCGGCGAATTTTCTGCGCGCGCGCGAAATTCATTTTGCGAAATCCGCGCGCGCCGTTTTTCAATTTCCGCGCGTTTCACGCGCACAATGTCATCGAGAATCATGTTGAGGTGGCACAGTACATTTCAATTTTCACGCGTAGGAGAGCGCTCTCTAGCGCGGCGTCTCGAAAATGGCGTAACCACTCAGCGCTATCAAGCGGGGTTCACTTGCGAACCTCTTTTTACGCAGACTTGAGACATGTTGAGACCCGGTATATCCCATTTTGGACACGGATAACACAGATGGCACAGATGGTGTTTTTTTTCTGTGTCAATCCGCGAAATCTGTGTCCCAAAGATTGAAATTGTGATGTACTGTGACAGGTGACGGTTCACGTTTGACGATACGAATTACTCAACGCCACCAAATTTTCCATCGCGGCATACGCGCGTCCCGAATCAAGCGCATCGTTCGCGAGTTCCAAACCTTCGCGCAAATCGTTTGCTTTGCCGCCTGCGACAAGCGCGGCGGCGGCGTTCAAAATGACCACATCGCGTTTCGCGCCGCGTTCTTCGCCGCGCAAAATTTGACGCGCAATGTTCGCGTTTTCTTGAGGATTGCCGCCGCGCAATTCCTCGCGCGCCGCGCGTTCCAAACCGAGTTCGCGCGCGTCGAGCGTTTCGGTATGCACGATGCCGTTCGTGAAAAAGGTGATGTGATTTTCCGAAGTGGTGGTGAGTTCGTCGAGACCATCCGCGCTGTGAAACACAAATGCCGCGCGGCTGCCGAGCGATTTTAGCACATGCGCCATTGTTCCGGCGTACGCGCCATCGAACACGCCGATGATTTGCGCGGGCGCGTACGCGGGATTCGTCAATGGTCCCAAAATGTTAAACACCGTTCGCACGCCGAGTTCTTTGCGGACGGGCGCGACATTTTTCATTGCAGGGTGCAATTTCGGCGCAAACAAAAAGCCGATGCCCACCTCGTCAATGCAGCGCGCGCTTTGTTCGGGCGTCAAATCAAAATTTACGCCGAGCGCTTCCAAAACATCCGCGCTGCCCGATTGTCCCGAAATCGCGCGGTTGCCGTGTTTCGCCACACCAAGCCCCGCGCCCGCGATGACGAACGCGGCGGTGGTGGAGATATTGAACGTTCCCGATTTGTCGCCGCCAGTTCCGGCGGTGTCCACCAAATCAGTGCGCTGCGGCGAAACGCGCACAGCTTTGTCGCGCATCACGCGCGCACAGCCCGCGATTTCCTCCATCGTTTCCCCTTTCAAACGCAGCGCGACAAGAAACGCGGACATTTGCGCGGGCGTTGCAGCGCCGTCCATGATTTCTTGCATCACGCTTTCTGCTTCGAGCTGCGACAGATTTTTTCCTTCCATCAGTTTGGCGATGGCTTCGCGGATCATGAGTTTTTCTCCTGTTGAAGGTTGAAGATTGAAAGTTTGTGTCGTCGGAATTGACGCAGCACGAGAACTTGGAACGTTCAACTTGATACTTATGACTTCAAGAAAATTTTTCAACAATTGTTTGCCGTGCGGTGTGAGAATTGATTCGGGATGAAATTGCACGCCGAACATTGGCGCGGTTTTGTGCTGCAAGCCCATCACTTCACCTTGGTCAGTGAACGCGGTGACGACGAGCGGTTCGGGCAGCGGCTCTTGGACAATCAGCGAGTGATAGCGCCCCGCTTCAAACGGATTTGGCATCCCCTCAAACAAACCGCGCCCGCGATGAAAGACGCGCGATGTTTTGCCGTGCATCAAACGCGGCGCGCGTGTGACCGTTCCGCCGAATACATACCCCATACATTGATGCCCAAGACACACACCAAGAATCGGAATCGTTTGATGCAATTCACGAATCACCGCGTTCGATATTCCCGCTTCAGTCGGTTCGCCGGGGCCGGGCGAAATGACAATATGCGACGGATTCAGCGCGCGAATTTCGTCGAGCGTAATTTGGTCATTGCGAAACACGCGCAGCTCCGTGCCGAGTTCGCCGAGATATTGCACGAGGTTGTAAGTGAATGAATCGTAATTGTCTATGACGAGAATCATGAGAACTCCAAGTTGATAGGTAGACAGGAAAACAGGAAATCGGGGAAACAGGGAAACAAGTAAACAGGGAAACAAGTAATTTCTACCTGTGTACCTGTTTCCCTTTCTACCTGTTTCCTTTTCTATCTGTTTCCCTACATTTCCTCCTCCGCCATTCGTATCGCTTCCGCTAACGCTTGCGCTTTGTTCACACATTCTTGATGTTCTTGTTCGGGAACGGAATCGGCGACAATGCCCGCGCCCGCTTGAATGTAGGCGTGACTGCCGCGCATGACGATAGTGCGAATCGTGATGCACAAATCCATGTTGCCTTGCGCGTGTTTGGTGGGAAAGCCGAAATAGCCCACCGCACCCGCGTAGGGACCGCGCTGCGTGTTTTCTAACGCGTCAATAATTTCCATCGCGCGCACTTTCGGCGCGCCCGAAAGCGTGCCGGCGGGAAACGTCGCGCGCACTAAATCGAACGCGTCGTATTCGGCGCGCAATTTGCCGACAACGCGCGAGACGAGATGCATCACGTGCGAATAACGCTCCACCACCGCGTAATCTTGCACGTTGACCGAACCGAACTCGCACACACGCCCCAAATCATTGCGCCCCAAATCCACGAGCATTACATGCTCCGCGCGTTCTTTTGGATCCGAGCGCAATTCGTTTTCCAACTCCACGTCGTCTTGTTCCGTCGCGCCGCGTCGCCGCGTGCCCGCGATGGGATTCAACTGCGCGACGCCATCTTCCAAACGCACTAACATTTCAGGCGACGCGCCGACGAATTGGATTGCGCCGGAATCCAAAAAGAACATGTACGGCGAAGGATTCAATCTTCGCAGCGCGCGATAAATTTCAAATGCTTCGGCGTGCGTCTCGCGTTCAAAACGCTGTGATAACACCACTTGGAAAATATCGCCCGCCGCGATGTGTTCCTGCGCCGCGCGCACCATGTCGCAATAGCGTTCGGGCGGCATGTTTGATTTCAGTTGAAAGCCGTTTGCGACACTTGCGCGCGTTGGCGGATAAAGCGGTTGACGTAGGCGCGCGATGAGTTGATTGATGCGCGCGGTGGCTTCGTCATACGCTTTCAGCGCATCACCGTTGACGTGCGCGTTTGCAATCACCAACATGCGATGTTTCACATGATCGAACGCGATGAGCGTATCCGCGAGCATGAACATCGCTTCGGGCAAATCGCGCAGCGGATATTCCTGAAAGTTTCCGTTGCGATGCGTTCGAATCCGCTCGAATTGATTCACAATGTCGTAGGTGAGAAAACCGACTGCGCCGCCGGTGAAACGCGGGAGCCCGGGAACAGAAACCGCGCGATAATTTTTTAACGCGTCGCGCACCGCGTCGAGTGAATCATCCCTCACCCCCGACCCCTCTCCCAACGGGAGAGGGGAGTGAGAAGAGAGGGAAATGACGCGCGAGGGATTGACGCCGATAAAGGAATAGCGCGCGATCTGTTCGCCGCCCTCTACCGATTCCAACAAAAACGAACTGCCTTGTCCGCGCAATTTGAGATACACGGAAACAGGTGTCTCTAAATCGGCGGGCAATTCGCGGAAAACGGGAACGAGATTGCCGCGCTTGGCATATTCGAGAAATTCGTCGCGTGATGGTTGAAACATATCACCTCACCTCACCCCCAACCCCTCTCCTAAAAGGAGAGGGGAGCAAGGGAAAATAAAAAAGCGCTCATCCCGAAAGGGACGAGCGCTGCACAAAATACGATGCCCGTGGTACCACCCTAATTGAGAATTGCTCACCCCGCGCTAAATAAAAAAATCCGTCGCGGTGCGACGGAATGGGTTGAGCCAGTCTCACTCTAGCAGGGACTTGTGGAATCCTTTGGATTCTTCGCATCCCTTCAGCCGCGATAACGGGGGCGATTTCCGTTGGAGATTTACTTACAAAGCACAGAACGCTTTGTGTTCGATTCCAAAACTCGGCAGTCCATTCGGCGTTTTCGTAATTGTTTCGCTCTCACCATTCACGAAACTCTCTGAAATTCGTAAAACGCGTACTCGTCTGCGTCAGCGTCTTTTTCAATTCTATCGAATTGTTGGCGATAATATAGCAGATTCAAAAGGACATGTCAAGGGTACGAATGTAAGAACGTGAGAATTATGTAAAATGTAAGTCAATAACATTATTGACTTACAAATGAAAATTTGTTATACTGTGAACGGAAATCGGAAATGGAGGAGCAATGGAGACAATTGCAACGGTGAAAGGGCAAATCGTCATTCCCTCGGCGGTGCGCCGAAAATTTGGCATCAAGGAGGGAACGCGTATTCAGATTCAAGTGGACGAACCGAATCAGCGCATTATTTTGACACCCATCACCCGCGAGTACGTGAATAGTTTACGCGGCAAGTACAAAGGCAAGCCGTTAATGAAAGCGCTTATGGCGGAAAAGAAGCGGGAGCGTGATTTGTAATGTCGCGCAAGCCCAAAGTATACGTCCTCGATACGTGGACCATCATTGCGTACCTGCAAGACGAACCGGCGGCAGAAAAAATTGTTGAATTGATTGCGGACGCGCACGAGCAGGAAATTCCGCTGTATATGAGCGTGGTCAACGTCTGCGAGGTATGGTATACCCTCGCGCGTGAAATCTCTGAAGCGGAAGCGGATTCCAGTGTAAATGATTTGCAGCAGTTGGGCATTCAATTTCAAGATGCAAATTGGGACTTGGCGAAAGCGGCGGCGCGATTCAAGACGAAAGGAAAAATTTCGTTAGGCGATTGTTTTGCCGCCGCACTGGCAAAAGAATTGAGCGCGGATTTGGTGACGGGCGATTCAGAATTTAAACAAGTGGAAGGGCAAATCAAAATTATTTGGTTGTAACGGAAACTGCTCGAAACAAAAAACGCGGAGATTTTTCTCCGCGTTTTTTATATTGACTCGAGAAATCTCTCAATCCCCCGATCCACCTCATCCGGCTCCTCCATGCTCGGCACATGTCCGACGTTTTCCAAAATCAACACTTGCGCATTTGGAATTTCGCGCGCGAGGGTTTGTCCGTTCTCGATGACGTGTGGTTGGTCGCCTGTGCCATAGATAACGAGGGTTGGAACTTGGATTTCTCCCAAGCGTCCGATGGCAGGCGGTTCGAGTTGAACGGGATTGTAACCGTCGGTGTCAATTTTCAAATTGTCCATTTCCATCGCGCGAACTTTTTCGCGGACATGCGCGGGAACTTGAGAGGGCGCGCGATTCGGACCGTCCACCCACATTTTCAATTCCAAATCAACCACGCGTTCCAAATCGCCTGCTGCGAACGCGGCATCTTGTTCGTCCCATTGTTTCACAATGTCGGCGGGCGCTTCAAAGCCGCTAAATCCTGCCGCAATCAAAATCAACGCGGAGACGCGTTCGGGATGTTCGAGCGTGAAATCGAGCGCGAGCGAGCCGCCCATTGAGCAGCCCATCAAAATCGCGCGTTCGATTTTTAACTCATCGAGCAGCGCAAACAAATCGGCGCGGCGATTGAATTCTTTGGTCGTCGTAATCGTTTTGCCGAACCCGCGTTGGTCGAAACGAACGACGCGATAGTTTTTTTGAAAATACCTGAATTGTGGGTCCCACATCGCGCGGTGTGCAATTCCCGCGTGCAGCATCACGAACGGCGTGCCTTGCCCTGCAACTTCATAATAAATTTGCGCGTTGTCAAAGATTAAATACGGCATTTGTGTTGCGAAAAAAAATCTGACGCTTGCATCAATCGCATTGCGTCAGAATTTTTTCTATCTCCATGAGATTCGTTGTTCCAACCATGTTTGCCCCGGTTGGGCGGGAGAATTTCCCGGAATGGTCCCTGCAATGTCGCCTTCAAGATCAAACAACTTGACTTCGTTTTCGCCGTCCGGATCAATTTGATAAACGCTCCACACGCCGTTGCGATTGCTGACGAATGCGATTTTGCTGCCGTCCGGTGAAAAGGTGGGCAAGCCGTCATTCCCCAAATCGTCCGTCAAAAGTTCGGGCGATCCGCCGTCCGCGCTCACGGCGTACAAATCCCAATTGCCGCGCGCGTTGCTCATGAACACGATACGCGTTCCATCGGGCGACCATGCGGGCGCGGTGGCATTCAGATTCACCAACGTCTTTTTGCCGCCGCCGTCGGCACTCACAATCGCGAGACCGCAGGTGTCGCTGGGGAAACCGCAATCGCGAAAGACGATCCGGTTGGTCGGACCCCACGACGGATATTGCGCTTGTTCCACCAACGGCGCGGGGTCTTGACGCGGCCTTCCTCCCGTACTCGCAACGCGTACCGTAAAGGCGCGTTTGTTAATATCGCCGCCTTGACCCGCGCGTGTCGCGTAAACATATTTTGCCCCATCGGGCGACCACGAAGGCAGCGTATCTTCGGCGCGCAATGAAATGTGCGTATCGTCCGCGCCATTCGTTTCAATTCGATGCACGCCGCGTCCATTGCCGTCCCACGAGTAAAAGAGCATTTGTGAACCGTCATTGTTCACGGAAGGACTTGACGCGAGTTCTGTGACAAGCTGACGATCACTGCCATCCGGATTCGCGGAATAAATCCGATACTGTCCATCGTATACCGGAAAGTAGATGCGCCCCGGTCCGGTTGTTCCAACTGCGACGGTAGCGGGCGTTGTGGTCGGAGAAGTAGAATTTGTATTGCCGGCGATCGGCGCAACTGTGCCTTTGGGAATTGCGGTGGCAATTGGCGCAATGTTCACTTCGGTCGGAGCGGGCTGCGGTTGTGCCGAACCTTTTGCGATTGCGCCGCAGTCTTCAAGTCCTTTGCTCGCTGCCGCCAGTTGTTGATTCAACTCGAGCGCTTTTTGAAAATAAGGAATCGCTTGCGGACATTTTTGTTGAAGTTGAAACGCTTGTCCCAGCCCAAGGAACGCGTCACTCGAATTGGGGTCGAGCGTGAGGGCTTTTTGAAATTGCAGAATTGCCGGACCCGGTTGATTCGCCGCAAGATAGGCGCGCCCCAATGCGGTGTAGGACGGAATGTACGGCGGATACAGTTGAATCGCGCGCTGGAATGCCGGTATCGCCATTTCCGGATCGTTCAAATAATTTGCATAGACCAAGCCGAGTTCATAGTGATACAAGAACGAATCCGGCGCGAGTTCGATTGTGCGATTCCATTCGCCGACGCCATCATCATTGCGTTTGGAAAGGATCGCGACCCAGCCCGCCGCGCGATGCGTTTCAGGATTCGTGTCGTCGAGTTCCAACGCCGTATCCACTTCTTGCTGTGCATCTGCGGGACGTCCCGCGCGTAAATAGGCTTCGGCGAGAAAGGCGTGCGCGGTGGCGTTTTCCTTGTCCAGCGAAACTGCTTTTTGACCCGCACTGATCGCGGGTTCCGTTTGTCCCGCCCATGCCAGCGCGCGCGTCAATTCGGTCATCGCGCTTGAAGAGGTAGGATCGAGACGCGTCGCTTTTTGCGCGGTCGTGATGGCTTCACCGATGCGTCCGGTCAGCGCGAGGGCGCGCGCCCAATGCGTGTACACGTCTGCTTCATTCGGCGCATATTTCGCCGCGGCTTGATATTGCGCAATCGCAGGTTCAAATTGACTCTTGGCGGCGAGTTCGTCACCCACACGCAAAAGGTTTTCGACATTCTGTCCACCTTGCACGGAAGGCGTTTGGCGAACGACGGTCGGGCGCGTCGCAGTTTGTCCGCCAAAAAAACTGGTGATTGGTTTACCCGGCACGAGATTGTCCACCGCCAACCACAAGAGCGCGACGAGAAGCAAACCAACGACCACCGCGCCGAGAAGAATGAACGGCGGTTGATATTTGCGAATCTGCGTTGGGGCGTGCGGCAGCAGCTGCGGCGGAATATGCAGATTCGGCATCTCCACATGCGGCAAATGTACTTTGTTCAAGTCTTGACGCAGTGTGTTGCTAAAAGTCTGTTTGTTTTGGGCTTGGTTTGCCGCTTGCGCGGCGGCAGGCGGAAGAGGCGGACGCGGCGCGGTGGGCGGCGGAGGGGGCGCAGTCGGTCGCACCGGTTGTGCCGCTGGAGCTATGTAATTTGCAGGCGCGCCATTTTTCGGCGTGGGTGGCGCAGGTTGCTGTGGTGATTGCTGCGCGGGGACGTACGAATATGGCGCCGAAATGGTTTGCGAGTTATATGGTGTTGGGTTGCTTAAGGTTGGTTGTGCTGAAGAGTACGCGGGTGTCGCTTGCGAGCTCGCCGCCTGATCGGAAATCGCTGCACCGGCTTGCAAACCGGGTGCGCCGGGATCGGGTGGGTCACCGAGCAGCCAACGCGCTCCATCGTAATAATACCAGCGCCCGCTTTGAGCGCCGATCATCCACCAGCGTCCATGCGAGTCTTGAAACCGAAGCTTTTCTAACTCGTGCTTGAAATCCTGTTCCGAAATCTGTCCGACGGCAAGTTTGCCCTTGAGTTCAAAAAAGCGCGCTTGCATTTGCGCCAGGGTCATGCAAAATCCTCCACGTCAACGCGCCACAGTTTACTTTACGGAGCAAGAATACTGCACGCAGCGCGTTGTTAGCCAATCCACCCTGCGTCTGAAGGAGGGATTGGCGCAAAATTATACTATGGAACGAAATACGAGCAAATGCTTCGCACAACAGGTTCATGCGAAATATCCTGCACAAAGTTAAAAAGCGGAGATATAATCAAGGCGGAGGTGGATTATGGGTTTTGATACACCGATCCATAGTAATGATCAATCGTTCGACCGCGTGCTGCGCGCGGGCGTCCCCGTTGTTGCAATGTTTAGCGCGGGCGCGCCGGATGCCGCGCTCGACGACGCGTTAAAGCAGGCAGCGAAAGCAGAGTCAGGAAATTTGATCGTTGCAAAAATTCGCGCCGAAGAAAATCCCGAGCTCGTCAAACGTTTTGCGATTCGCGCGCCGACGCTGGTGACCTATAAAGATGGAAACGAATTCAGCCGCGCGGAATTGCCGGACGCAGAACAAATCCGCGCGCACGCTGCGTACGTTCTCGGACGCGGTGCGAAACCATCGAGACCGCAGACCGCAGACCGCGAACCACAACCCGATAGTACATCCGCGAGTGATAACGCGCGTCCGCTCAAAGTGACGGACGCAACTTTTTCGCGCGATGTCTTGAGCGCGCCGCTGCCGGTGATGGTGGATTTTTGGGCAGAGTGGTGCGGACCGTGCCGCATGATTGCGCCGTCGTTGGAAAAACTCGCGCGCGAATACGCGGGGCGCGTGCGCATCGCCAAATTGAATGTGGATGAAAATCCGCGCACGCAAGCGCAATATCAGGTGCAGGGCATTCCCACAATGCTGCTCGTCAAAAATGGCAAAGTCGTTGACCGCATCGTCGGCGCGCTGCCCGAAGGACAGTTGCGAATGCAAGTGGAACGCTTGATCAACGCGTAACCCATTCGAAATTCAAAATTAGAAATCCAAAATCCAATGGATTCCCATTTCTAATTTTGAATTCTTAATTTCTATGTCTCTTTCTCGCCTTGTCCGCGCCCCGCGCGGCACCGAAATTTCCTGCAAAGGTTGGCTGCAAGAAGCCGCTTTGCGAATGTTGATGAACAATCTCGATCCGGAAGTCGCCGAACGCCCGCAAGATTTGATTGTGTACGGCGGACGCGGCCGCGCCGCGCGCAATTGGGAATCCTTTGACGCGATTGTGAAATCGTTGCGCGAACTTGAAAATGATGAGACGTTGTTGGTTCAATCAGGCAAACCGGTTGGCGTTTTCAAATCGCATCCCGACGCGCCGCGCGTTCTCATTGCCAATTCCAACATCGTGCCGCATTGGGCGACGCAAGAAAATTTTGACCGTTGGGAGCGCGAAGGTCTCATTATGTACGGACAGATGACGGCGGGCAGTTGGATTTACATTGGCACGCAGGGAATTTTGCAAGGGACATACGAAACATTCGCCGCGCTCGCGCAAAAGCATTTCGGTTCGCCATCGTTGAAAGGAAAATTTGTGTTGACGGCGGGACTCGGCGGCATGGGCGGCGCGCAGCCGTTGGCGGTGACGATGAACGAGGGCGTTGGCTTGATTGTGGAAGTGGACCGCGCGCGCGCGGAAAAACGTTTGCAGACGCGTTACGTGGATGTGTTGACGGATAATTTGGAAGAGGCGATGACGTGGGTGCAAGAGAGTTGCGAGAAACGCGAAGCAAAGAGCGTTGGGTTGATCGGAAACGCGGCGGATGTTTTTCCTGAATTGGTTGTGCGCGGCGTGATTCCCGATGTTGTCACAGACCAAACGCCCGCGCATGATCCGCTGTCGTACGTTCCGGAAATGCCGCTCGAAGAAGCGAACAGTTTGCGCATCAGCGACGCGGCGGAATATCAAACGCGTTCGATGGAGGCGATGGCGCGGCATGTGCAAGCGATGCTGGAATTTCAAAAACGCGGCGCGATTGTTTTTGATTACGGCAACAATTTGCGGCAGCGCGCGTATGACGCGGGCGTGACGAATGCGTTCGATTATCCCGGTTTCGTTCCCGCGTACATTCGCCCATTGTTTTGCGAGGGCAAAGGTCCGTTTCGGTGGGTTGCCTTATCAGGCAATCCAGAAGACATTTACAAAACGGATGAAGCGATTCTCGAACTCTTTCCCGAAAATCAACATCTCGCGCGTTGGATTCGCATGGCGCGAGAACGCGTCGCGTTTCAAGGATTGCCCGCGCGCATTTGTTGGCTCGGCTATGGCGAACGCGCGCGTGCGGGTTTGCGTTTCAACGAACTCGTCGCGCAAGGCAGCGTGTCCGCGCCGATTGTGATTGGACGCGATCATCTCGACGCGGGGAGTGTGGCGTCGCCGCGCCGCGAAACGGAAGCGATGAAAGACGGCAGCGACGCGATTTCGGATTGGGTTTTTCTCAACGCGTTGATCAACGCGGTGAATGGCGCGACGTGGGTTTCCGTTCATCACGGCGGCGGTGTCGGCATCGGTTTTTCGCAACACGCCGGACAGGTAATTGTTGCCGACGGTACGCCCGAAGCCGCGCGCAGAATAGAACGCGTCTTGACGAGCGATCCGGGAATGGGCGTCATTCGTCACGTGGACGCGGGATATGAAGAAGCGATAGAGTTTGCGAAAAGGGAGGGAGTAAAGGTGCCGATGATGCGCTAAGCCGACCTTCCTGCTTCCAACCCAACTCACTACGGATTTTGCAAGATGATATCTCAAGAAGGGGCGGTACGCGCTTGACGATTTGATTCATCCGCGTACACTTGCGTCCGTTTCGTCAAGCACTGCATTTCATAACGAAATCAACCTGTGCGTTCTGCTTTTCCTCTTTCCCGCCTCGTTCTCGCGCTGACGATTTTTTTCGGCGTTTGTATCTTGTTGTCCCTCCCGCTCGCCGCCGCGCCGACATCCAAACAGCAGCCCGAAATTTCCACAACGATTGTGATTAGTGAATTCCGCGTGCGTGGTCCGAATGGCGCCAATGATGAATTCGTTGAAATCTACAATCTTTCGTTCTCTCCCGTAAATATTGGCGGCTGGAAAATAAATGGGTCGAATAATGTCGGGACAACTTCGACGCGAGTTACTATTACCGCAGGCACAACTCTCAACGCCGGATGTCATTATCTTGTAACGAACTCTAGTGCATCCGGGGGTCCTTATAGTGGTAGCGTAGTAGGAAATCAAACTTATGGAACAGGCATTACAGATGATGGTGGCATTGCGATCCTGTTGCCTGATAATACAATAGTTGATCAAGTTGGGATGAACACTGGTTCAGCGTATAAAGAAGGCACACCTCTCACAAGTTTGGGCAACTCCAATTTGAATCGCGGTTACGAACGCAAACCTGGCGGCACATCGGGAAGTGGCACAGATATAGACGACAATAGCTCCGATTTTCAGTTAGTCTCGCCAAGTGATCCGCAAAATCTAGCGAGTACATGTATTTCATCGGCGACCAACACACCAACCGATACGCCCACCAACACACCGACTCTGACTGATACCCCAACGGATACTCCGACGGACTTGCCAACCAATACGCTCACTGACACACCGACGAATACATTAACGTTTACGCCGACCGATACACCGACAAATACGCCAACCAGTACACCAACTCCAACGTTCACACCGCTCCCAAGTTTCAACGCGCTGGATGTGGTGGTAAACGAAGTCGCGTGGTCTGGCACAACGGCGAGCGCGAATGGGGAATGGATCGAGTTGTACAACAATACAAACGCGGCGATTGATCTGGCAGGATGGACGCTGCAAGCAGCTGATGGCGCGCCGAACATTAGTCTAAGCGGCACGATTCCCGCGCTTGGCTATTATTTGTTAGAACGTACGACGGATTCCGTTGTGAGCGATATTGCGGCGGATCAAATTTACACTGGCGCGTTGGGGAACGGTGGCGAACAGCTGCGTTTGCGCGATCCCGCGTCGAACGAAATTGATTCAGCCAACGGCAATGGCGGCGCGTGGCCCGCGGGAACATCTTCGCCGCCGTGTTCGATGGAACGCAATGATCCGTTGAGTGTGGACGCAGATGCGAATTGGGCGACGAACGATAACGTACACCGCAACGGACTGGACGCCGCGAACAATCCGATTTGCGGCACGCCGAAAAATCTAAACTCGACGCTCGCGCCGACGCCCACTCCCACGTTCACCGCAACGCCCGCGCCCGACGGATTATTTGTGAATGAATTCATGCCCGACCCCGAACAAGATTGGAACGGCGACAGCGTTGCAAATGATGATGATGAATGGATCGAAATCTATAACTCGAACGCGTTCAGTGTGAATTTGAGCGGCTGGTTCCTCGACGATGTGCAGGGGGGGGGGAGCGCGCCCTTTGTGCTGCCGAGCGGCACGACGATTAATCCGAATGGATTTTTGATTTTCTATCGCGCGGACACAAACATCGCGCTCAACAATTCAAATGACGATGTGCGCTTGTTAGCACCCGATTCGTCCACAGCCGACGCGATCTCGTACAAATCGTCAGTACCCAACGCGTCATGGTCGCGGGTTCCTGACGGCGCGAGTTATTTTTCGCTCTATTGTCCGCCAACGCCGAACGCGCCGAATTGCAGTATTGCGCCGACGCCGACGATGACGCCGACGCCGTTCGCCCCAAAAATCACCATCAATGAATTTTTGCCCGTGCCGTACCAAGATTGGAACAAAGATGGTATTCTCGACGCGGGCGACGAGTGGATCGAACTGTATAACGGCGCAAATCATGCGGTTGATTTGAGCGGCTGGAAATTGGATGATGGCAAAAACGGTTCGTCACCTTACAAAATTCCTACGGGCGTCAGCATTGCGCCGCGCGGTTTTCTCGTATTTTACGCAAGCGACACAACCATTGGGTTGAATAATCAGGGCGACGTGCTGCGGCTGCTGCATCCTGATAATTCGGTTGCAGACAAACAAAAATACGAACCAATTGAAACGAACAAAGCTTACGGACGTTATCCCGATGGCGCGGATGACTGGGTGACGCATTGTTTGCCAACGCCGGGCGCGCCGAATTGTTCCAGCCAGCCCAAGCCGACGCCAACGCGCGTTTTCAATCTCACGACGATTGCGGAAGCACGCGCGCTCCCGGATGAATCGCGCGTCTCGGTTCTCGGCAGTGTGATCGCGCATCCGTGCGAACTCGACACCTACGGTCACGAAATGTCCATCTCGGATGGCGCGGCGGGCATTGATGTTTATTTGGATTTTCCGCATCAACTTTCATGTCTCATCCCGCGCGACGAACAGCTTGTGATTACTGGTGTCATTCGCGATCACTTCGGTCTGCGCACGATTTATCCAAACTCGAATGACGATGTAACGCGCCATTATCGCCCGCCCCGCGCGATTGCGCCGCTGCGCGTACATACGGGCGATGTGAATGAAGCAGTCGAGTCTATGCTCATCAGCATTCAAGGACAAGTGTCGAACGGCAAGAACGGCGACACGATTTGGGTGAACGACGGCAGCGGCATGGTCGAGGTGTACGCCGATGGTGACAGTCACACTTCGTTTGAAGGAATCACACGCGGCTCTATCGTTCGCATCGTCGGCATTGGTTATCAAAACAACAGGCGCAAACTTCCGAACGAAGGATATTTCATTCGCGTGCGCGCGCCCGATGACTTGATCGTTTTGGAACTCGGGGAAAAATTGCCGAACGCGCCGGTTGCGCCCGGCGAAACAAGAAATCGTGGCGGCGTTGATCTGGGCGCGGTTTCGATTTCACAGGCGCTGGATACGCGCACGCAAAATTATGTCACTATCGGTGGGGTTGTCACAGTGCCGCCCGGTGTGATTGGGGAACGTGATTTTTGGATTCAAGATGCCGAAGGAGGGGCTCACATTTCGGTCGCGTCCTCCGCGGGCGACCCGCCCAAGCTGAACGCGTACGATAATGTGAGCGTGCGCGGACGCGTGGTGTCGTCCTTTGGCGCGCGCGAAATTCGCGTGGAACTGCCCGATGCGATTGGCGTGTACGGCGCGGGCAATCCGGTTTCGCCGCAAGCCATTCAAACGGGGCAGGCCGATTTCTTGTACGAGGGCAAGTTGGTGGCGATTCAAGGATTCGTGTCGAGTGCGCAGGGACGCGAAATTTATATTGACGACGGCTCGGGCGAAGTGCTGGTGTACATTGATGCGAATACACGCATTCGCTGGCCCCGTCTCAAGCGCGGTGATCCCGCGCGCGTCGTCGGCGTACTGACGCGTTTTCGCGGCGAGCCAGAAATTCTGCCGCGCTTTCAAAGTGATGTGCAGTTCGGTGTGGTGTTGCTGCCCATCGCGGGCGCGAACGACGCGTCGTTCTTGAACACGCTGCGCGTGCGCGGACGCGTGGGTGAAGAATTGAAATGGACGCGACACGTACAAGCGCGCGCGGATGCCAAAGTTGCGCGAGTGTCCAAACGCGCAGCGCGCGAAAAATCAATAACGAATCAAGAGCTTGCTGCCAATGCGATCTTGGCTTCTGATTTGCTCACGACCGCATCGTTCTTGCTGCTTGGCGCCTCAGGCGTTGTAGGAATCATCGCTGTTCGCAAATACCGTCAAGCGCGCAGGCGAGTCTGAAAACAAAAACCCATTGCTGCGCTACGCAACAATGGGTTTTATGTCTGTGGCTGTAGGTAAGGATTGACTTCGCAGCAGTGCATTCAAGCGCGCGCGCAAGATGCGCGCGTCGCAAGGAATTTCGATATGTGCGTCCGCGCCGAGCCGATACCCGCGTGTCACTTGATCGCGCGTGGCGGGATTCACCAACATCACGATGGGTAAATTAGTATAGCGGCGAATCGTCCGACATTGAACTGCCGCGTCGTTGTCACCTTCCTCAATGGCGATGAGAACTGCATCGAATTTGTCCTCACAAACCGATTGCAGGACATCAAATACATTGTCGGCAATGCTTAGCGCGTCCTCACGCGCAAGCACGTTGGGCAAAAACGAACGCGCAAAAGAATCTTGACGCGCGATCAAGACAAAGTGATGACAGTCCATTGAAGTAGGAAATTGTCGCGAACGACGGAGAGGCGCCGCGCCGCAGAAAGAGGAGAAAGAAACAAAGGAGAAACGGTAAAGGCGTGCGCGCATTATAACAAACGCGCCCGTCCAAAGCGATTACATTTTGATAACTGTTTCACACTTGCATCTGAACTTGCGATTCTCCGCGCTTGCCTTATAATCCATCTGCCTCCGCCCGTCCCATCTGCAAGTAGTAATAATGCACCAGGAACTCTTCATGCCCCGATTTCGTTCTCTTTTTGCCACAATTTTTTGCGTTTCGGTTTTTGTTTTGCTCGCGGCTTGCAGTGAAAATCAACCTATTGCGACAACAGGGGCGCCAACCATCGCACCCGCGCAAGCGGTTGGCACGGCGCCGCCCGCACAAGCGGGCTATTGCAAAAATGGCGGAGCCGTCGTGGTTCAGGCGAATGAACCGCTTGCCGCGCGCGTGAATGGGCAGCCGATTCCCTTGTCGCTTTACCAACGGCAAGGCGCGCAGGCAGAAGCGGCGCTGGTGCAGCAAGGCGTTGACCCGAATAGCGATCAGGGCAAAGAGGCGCTCAAGGGCTTGCGGGCGCAGGTGCTGTCGCAGTTGATTGACGATGTGTTGGTTGAGCAAGAAGCGAAAAAACAAAATATCAGCGTCAGCCCCAACGAGATCAATGATCGGGTTCAGCAGATCATCAACGACGCCGGCAGCAAGGAAAAATTCGATCAGTATCTCACCAACAATCAGCTGACGATTGAGGATTTGTGCCAGCAGATTCGCTCCAATCTTTTTGGCGAAGTGATGATGGCGAGCGTGGCAGGAAATTTGCCAACCAAAGTGGAACAGGTGCACGTCGCGCACATTCTGTTCGCCAAACGCGAAGATGCCGAGGCAGCCCTGCAAAAGCTAAACAGCGGCGGCACCGATTTTGCAACGCTGGCGAAACAAGTGTCTCAGGATGAGGCAACGCGCGATAACGGCGGCGACCTGGGTTGGTTTCCGCGCGATGTCATGCCGCCTGAATTTGAACAGGCGGCGTTCGCCTTGCAGCCGGGCAAATTCAGCGGAGTGGTCACTACGCAGTTGGGCTTGCACATCATCAAATTGTTGGAACGCGATCCCGCCCGTGCCTTGTCGCCCGAATTGATCCAAAATCAACGCCAAGCCGCGTTCACAACTTGGCTGGACCAACTGCGGAAAAAATCAAAAATTGAAACGCTAGTACAGGAGTAAGTCCGTTCGTGAAAAAAGTATTACCCTTTTTGTTACTCGGCGCAGCCGCGCTGCTGTTTTGTTTTGGCATCGGCGCGCTCGCTTTGAATTTTCTCGGCGCGCGCAGCGAGACAGTGGATACAAGCAAATGGATCGCGCCGCGCGATCAGGTGGACAATAAAAAAATAAATCCCGCAGTCGCGTTGGGGATCCTCGCAGGCACGACTGATACCGGTTCGGTGGATGATTCGCTTGCCGCCGGTGATTTCGAAGGCGCATTTGCGCAAATCGCATACAGCACAGATTTTTCCGATGCGAACCGCGCCGGTACGCTTTTGCTCTTGGGCAATCGTTATGCCGCAGGGAAACAGATTGCAAAAGCGGCGTGGATGTACCAATATGCTGTGTTTCTCGCAACCGTCAGTCCGAACCCATCTGATTTGACGCGTGCGCAGACCTTGCTCGAAGCATCGCAGGGACTCAAAGCGTTGAATATGAACGCGGAAGCGCGCAGTGCCTTGGATCAAGCGTACTTGATCGCGCAATACAGTTTCGCGCTGCCGCGAGATACGCGCGCGGGTCTGCTTGAACAGATTGCGCGCTCGTATCAAGCAATGGGCGCGACCAAACAAGCGAATGAAGCGCGGCAGATGGGCGCGGACACGGCAACAGCGCAAACAGAAGATGCGGTCAACGTTTCGCGACGTCCGTTCAAAATTCAACCGACAGATCCGCCCGAATATCCGGAGCTCGTGACGAAACTAAAAGAACGGGTCGTCGCCGCGCGCGAATTGCTTGACGCTTTGAATTTGAATCCGCCCAAAAGCCCGGACGAAATGCCGGATTCATTGATCCGCGCTTTGGGCGATAAATTGTACGAAGAAGATGGACTGCGTTCCGATTTCTACGCGTCGCAGTACGATCAAGCTACGGATGCATCTGCTCAACTTGGCATCTTGCGCGACAAATTGCGCTGGCTCGCCATCAAATATCGGATTGCGCGCGGCGGCTATGGGATTTCCTTGCTGCCCGAATGGGAAGATTCGGTGGATGAAATTGCGCAAGAGCTGAATGATACGTACTCTGATTATTTAGCCATCACCGAACAACAGGCGAGCAGCTTGGACAAGACCGATGAAGCGAATCGCAGTCGAGAAGATGTATTGCGCGCGGCGCTCGTGGCGGGACGCTGGGGTTTGTATCCGCAGTACGATGAAACGGATTTGCGCGCGCGGCTCGATGAGGTTTCGCAAGGACTGCGTGATGAACAAGTGGCGACTCTGCGGCTTGACACGTTTACGCGCGGGAACCAAGTGGTTTATCTACTCGTCCCGGACGAATTGTACGGCATGGGTGAGCGCGCCCTACCGCGCTAATTGCAAATAGTTGGATGGTTCGAACGCGCTCGCGCTTGCATCATCCAACTACCAATTATCCTATTTACGCGCTGCGTACACTGTGTTATTTCCAGTTACCGGATAGGCATGGCGGGTTGCTTTGAGCTTGTGACGTTTTAAGCGTACGAGAAAACATTTGCACCGAGGACAAGCGTGGGCTTTGAACCAGATCGCGACCGTTTTTTTCAATACGCTACATTCATTATGGTCGGATTGACCGTGTTGGTGTGCGTCTGTTACGCGCTCCTCTTTTTGAACCCGCGCGTCAATCCTATCGCCGCGTTTCGCCCTGAAACGCCAACGCCGAATCTGGATGTTGCGAATTTGCCTCCGACTTGGACGCCAACGAATACGGCGACGCCCACGAATACGCCAACGGCAACCTCAACTTTTACGCCAACACCGCCATTTACTTTGACTCCGACAGAAACACTTGTCCCAACCGAAACACCAACGCCGACGATTTTTTATGTCGTCGTTACCGGACAGGCGCCGACGCGTTTACCGACGCGCATTCCCGCCACCGCCGCGCCGCCGCCCCCCGCGCCGCTGCCGTCACCCCAGCTGTTTGAATTTCGTTTGGGACGCCCGGTAGAGTCCGCCCCAAATTGTGGTACGTGGTACGTGTCCGGCACAGTGTACAGCGATCAGGCGGGAACAAGTCGGGTGAATGGATTGCTGGTTCGCATCTGGGCAAGCGGGATCGAGCAAGGCACCGATACAACCGGAACACACAGTGGGCGCCCCGGTTATTGGGAATGGATCTTTGGGCAAGGCACGGCAACCACCGGCGAGGTAGCCATTGTGAATCCCGATGGAAGTTTGCGCTCACCCAAAGTGCCTTTTACCTTGACTGCGGATTGCAACGCGGAAGGCGCGATTCAACAGAATTTCATTGATTTTGTGGGTGGTCAATGACGAATCGTGTGCGGCGAATTTGTAAGCGGTTTGACACAAGCGGTCAAACCGCTTTTTTGATTCTGACCGAGAAAACTTGAATACATGGTTTTAGTACTATTGACCCCCGCGACGGGCAATGATAGAGTGATAGGAAAGTAATTCCCGGCAGACGCAATTTGGGGGCAAGTTGATTAAAAAATTTTTCATTGGGGGCAAAGCTGGGAGAATCGAGTATGCTCATGTCATTGACACCCACCACAGCACAGCCGGCAATACCGCGCGGTGCTGAAGTTGATCTTGAACTCTTTACCTTTGTCGAGCGCTATGCCACAACTAATTTTCGTCTCGATTTGATTCTGCTGTTTGGCAGAAAACCTGACACGGCATTGACCGCGCAGCAAGTTGCTTCGGAATTGCGCCGCTCTCTTTTGGCGACAACCAAAGAATTGGATGATCTCACCTATCTGCAGCTCTTGGTTCGTCACTATACGCCGGAAGAGACGACATACCGCTTGAGTCGCCGCGCAAACATACGTGAGGTAACCGTGCGCCTTGCGGCATTGGACAGCAAAACTTTGCCTGCCATTGTCGCCTAGTTCAATTCGATGGATTCAAAAAACGCCGCATGTTCTGATGCGGCGTTTTTTGTTGGGGTCTTGAACATTGTCAAGTATAATCGCTCGCACGCGAGATAAATAAAGTGAGGCAACATGGAAATTGATTGGTTCGGATTGTCTTGTTTTCGCTTACGCTCACGCGAGGCGACCGTCGTCGCAGACCCGTACGAAAAAAGTATTGGTCTGAAATTGCCGCGTCCGCGCGCCAACATTGTCACCATCAGCCACAATCACAAAGGACATGACAATGCCGACGGCGTCGCAGGTGACCCAAAGGTGGTCAACGGTCCGGGCGAATACGAAATCAGCAACGTATTTATCACCGGTGTTCAAACGTTCCACGACAAGCGCAATGGCAAAGATCGCGGCAAGAATACCGCGTATGCGATCAACATCGAAGGCGTGAATGTGGCGCATCTGGGCGACATTGGGCATGTACCAACGCAGGCGCAGGCGGACGCGCTGGGCGAAATTGACATCCTGCTTTTGCCGGTGGGGGGGGGGAACGCGCTCAATGCGAGTGACGCCGCCGAAGTAGTTTCGCTGTTTGAGCCGATGATTGTGATTCCGATGCACTATCGCGTTTCGGAACTCTCTTTCAAACTCGATCCCGTCGAAAAATTTATCAAAGAAATGGGAATGAAGGCGCCCGCGCCGCTCGAGACGTTGAGCGTAAAAAAGGATTCACTGCCCAAAGAGACGCAAATTGTTTTGCTCGAGATGAAGCAAAGAGAATAGATTGTTTGATGCAAGAATTATTTCCACGCGTTTTGCAGGTATCAACACCTGCCGCCATCCGCGCCGAACTCGAACGGGTCGGCGCGGATTCATCTATCCAAGATAAAATCGCGCGCGCTGAATTCTATTTGGTAAAACTAGAGCGCGTCTCGCTTTCCCTCGCGCGCTTTTTGTATCAAGAATTGGCGATGGAAGGCGGGCAAGTGGTCACTGCTTTACAGCTCGAGCATGTGGGTACGGACGAAACGGATGTGCTGTTGTGCGCCACGCGTTATCAATTCAATCATTTGATCGTTCGCTTGCGCATGCAACCCAGTCCGGAATTGCAAACGCTCGCCGACACAATTGAACGCGCGCTCGTTCATTTTGTTTCACCCCCCCCTGCGCTCGAACTTGGCACGACGCGTTTTGATTGGACGCGTACGTACGTCATGGGCATTCTCAATGTGACACCCGATTCCTTTAGCGGCGATGCGCTGCTCCAGCCGAACGCTGACGAGCGAACAACGGTCGCGCGTGTTTTGAAACGCGCGCACGAGCTGGTCGCGCACGGCGCGGACCTGCTCGACCTCGGCGGCGAATCTACGCGCCCGAACGCTGTCCCGGTGGATGCCGAAACGGAATTACAGCGCGTGATTCCTGTGCTGCGCGCGTTGAAAAACGAAATCAGCGTGCCATTTTCGATTGACACGTCAAAATCGCGTGTGGCAGAGGCGGCGTTGAACGCGGGCGCCGCGCTGGTGAACGACGTGACCGGCTTGCGCGGCGATCCTGAGATGAAACGCGTGGTTGCGGCGCATCACGCGCCCATTGTCATCATGCACAACTGGAAAAAATATGAACGCCCGGCGAATGTTAATGATGTGCTAAGCGTAATCCTCCG
Source organism: Chloroflexota bacterium (assembly GCA_004295045.1). Classification (GTDB taxonomy): domain Bacteria; phylum Chloroflexota; class Anaerolineae; order UBA4142; family SHND01; genus SHND01. The sequence goes on from SHND01000071.1 coordinate 192,855, forward strand.
CGAGTTGTGGGCACAAACCGAGACTGCGCTTGATGCAGGAATTTCGCCAAGCAAAATTCTCGTTGATCCCGGCATCGGCTTTGGAAAAACGGCGAGCGAAAATTTGGAAATTTTGAATCGGCTCGGCGAATTGCGCGTACTGGGCTTGCCAATCCTGATCGGTCCGTCGCGCAAAGGATTCATCAGCAAAACGCTTGGCGTTGCGGTGGACGAACGCGAGGAAGGGACTGCCGCCGCGATTTCTATCGGCATCCTGCGCGGCGCGAATATCCTTCGGGTGCATGATGTGAAAGCGATGACGCGGGTCGCGCGCATGACGGAGGCGATTCACGCACAATCCAGCAAATCATTAAACCCAAGCTCCGGGCTCTAATTCTCAAGCAATGTATCAAAAACTAACTCTCGACAACAACCTGCGTCTCATCATCAACGAATTGCCGCATACGCGCTCGGTGACAACGAGCATCTATGTGGCGACGGGCGCGCGGTATGAAGCGGAACGCGTCAGCGGCATTTCTCATTTCATTGAACACATGTTGTTCAAAGGAACGACAAAGCGTCCGACCGCGCAGGAAATCGCCGTCGCGATTGAAGGCATCGGCGGTTTTTTCAACGCGTCAACCGGTCAAGAAATCACAAACTATTGGGTCAAAGTCGCATATCAACATTTCGAGACCGGACTGGACGTTTTGAGCGACATGCTGCGCGCGCCGTTATTCGACCCGACCGAAATTGAAAAAGAACGCCGCGTAATCATTCAAGAATTGCGCGAGACTTTTGATACACCGGAAGAACTCGTCTTTTTCGATCTCGATGCGTTGATGTGGCTGCCGCATCCGCTGGGACGCGATGTTGCCGGTTCGCCCGAATCGGTCGCCGGCATCTCGCGCGATGATATGCTGCAATATCTCGCGCAGCATTATCATGCGGACAATTTGGTGGTCAGCGTCGCGGGTTTTGTCCAGGCGCAAGACATCGTGTCGCAGATCGCCGAAAAATTTTCGCCCGTCCTTCCCGCGCCGCGAGAGAACTTTGCGCGGTTTGGCTTGGCGCAAAGCAATGCGCGCGTTAAAGTGCGTTTCAAAAAGACCGAGCAAGCGCATGTCGCGGTTTCGACATGGGCGTATGACCGCAATCATCCTGATCGCTATGCAGTTAGTGTGTTGAATACGATTTTAGGCGACGGGATGAGTTCGCGCTTGTTTCAAGAAATCCGCGAAAAGCGCGGGTTAGCGTATTCGGTTTCCTCGTTCGGCAGTTCGCTGGACGACTGCGGTTATTTTGGAAGTTACGCCGCAGTGGAACCGAAAAACGCGGCGGCGACCCTCGCGGCAATGTTGGCGGAATGGGGTCAGCTTGCTTCACACAATGTGCCGGAACACGAATTGAACAAAGCCAAGGAATTGATCAAAGGCGGCATCTTGCTCTCGATGGAGGACACACATTCGATTGCGGGTTGGTACGGGCGGCAAGAAGCGCTGCGTCTGCCGATTCTTACAGCAGATCAGGTAACAGCGCGGATTGACGCAGTGACCGCCGACGATGTGCAGCGCGTCGCGCGCGACATTTTTCGGAATGAATGGCTCAACCTCGCCGTTGTGGGACCCTTCAAGAGCGATGGTAAATTCATCACCGCCTTGCACCTTTGAGCCGATTCGTCATTCGTTTGTAACGCGCGTCCTCCGCGAATTGCGCTACACTGTTTCCCTAACCGCTTGCCCCTCGCGGTAAATTCGCTGATGTAAGGAACGAATGTCGCGCAAGAAAAAAGAATTACGCATCTCCGCCCTGCCGCTGTACGATCACGCTGCTCCTGCCTCCTCATTTTCAAAAACACTCCGTACGCTGGTCAATGGATTTTTTGGCGGGCAAAAAAAAACGTATCAGCCCACGCAACAAGAAATCGCCGATTACTATCTCACGCCGCGCGAACGTGAAATTGCGTATCTCGCCGCCGTTGGATTTTCGATCCAGGAAATCGCGGACGCGCTCGGCTTGAATTTTCAAACGGCGCGCGTGCACTTGAGCAGCGTGCTGACGAAAATGGAACTCGACGATGCGCGCGCGCTGCGCGAATATTTTACACAGCGCGCGCCCGAGCAAGATAAAGATGCTTCTTGACGCGGCGTTGTGATTGACAATTCGGTATGACCTTTCTATACTCCCTGCCACCCGCAGATGAATTCCCACGTCTGGACACACAACGTTAACTTTTCTGTCTACGGCGCGCGCATTGGCGTGCGCTCGAATGACGCGCGCGCGTTGAAGGAACTGCAAACTGTTTTTCCTCCACACTGGCGTCTCATCACAACGCGCAACGTGGATTGGCAATTCTCACTCTACATTGCGCCGCCCACGCGTTCGGGACGCAAGCCCATTCATCGGCTCTGGAGCAATGAGGAACAACGCATGCGCAGCAAAGATTTGGAACAAATCTTTATTGCGTTCGACCAAGATGTGCAGCTGGCGATCGCGCAAAACGCGCGCGGTAAAATATTTGTGCACGCGGGCGCGGTGGGCTGGCGCGGTCGCGGCATTATCATTCCCGGAAAATCGTATGCGGGCAAGAGTTCGCTCGTGCGCGAATTGGTGCGCGCGGGCGCGACGTACTATTCCGATGAATTTGCGGTGTTGGATCAGCAGGGTCGTTTGCATCCTTTTGCGCGACAACCTGCCCTGCGCGATGAAAACAATCTGAATCAAAAAATTTCCTTGGCGGAATTAGGCGGCGCAATCGGACAGCGACCTTTGGCGGTGGGAACGGTGCTTGTGACAAAGTATCGCGAACGCGCAAAATGGCGCCCGCGCGTTTTAACGCCCGGTCTCGGCGTCTTGGAACTCTTGGCGCATACGGTAGCTGCGCCTTCGAAACGACCCATGGCGTTGGAGGTCTTGACACGCGTATCAAAACAAGCAATCGTTCTAAAAAGCGCGCGCGGCGAAGCGCGCGCGTTGGCTGAGCAATTGCTTGACGCGCTTGTATAATTCCGATGTCCATTCGATCATTCGGCGCGCTGCTGCCATTTCTTGAAAATCCTCTCCGCGCGTATAATCTTTGGCGATGGTTCCCTCAAGTGCGTCGGAGGAACGCGATCTGACGCCGTTGGTTTCTTCTCCCATTACAGTGACACAGTTCACGCCTGCGGCGAATTCCGGGTCGCAGGCGCTTTTATTCACGCGCGATGCGAGATGGCTGGCAGGCATCGGACTTGTTTACGCGCTGCTCGTCATCGCAACCGTGTTCACATTGCATCCATACTTTTCGCAAACGTGGGATGTCGTCACCTTTGTCAATGCAGGCAAAAGCGCGCTGTCGCCGGAATGGAACGCGTTGTACGCCCAGTCGCGCGCGGACCGCTACTGGCCCTATGCGTATCCGCCGCTTCATGCTTTCGTTGTCGCGCCGTTCGTAGCGCTCGCGGGTCTTGTCCCCGACTGGTTATTGGTTCGCATACCGCCGTTGTTGTTCGATATTGCGTTGGGCATTTTGTTGTATGAAATCCTCGCGCGCAGGACGGAAAATAAAAATCTGGCGCGGCTTGGAATGTTGGTGTGGTTGTTAAATCCTGTCACCTGGTACGACACGGCGGTGCAGGGACATTTTGAAGCAGAATGGTTATTTTTTATCGCGCTGGCGTATTTTCTTTTTGAAACAAAACGCAGTTGGATTGTGCCGACGCTCTGCCTTGCCGTCGCGTTTTTGTTCAAGCAAAACGCGATCTTGTTTGCAATGCCGCTGTGGGCGCTTTTGATTTTCAATCCTGAACAGAGTGTATCACGCCGCGCGCTTTTGTTTCTCGGTTCAATTATTGTCTTTATCCTGCCCATTCTAATTGTGTCATTGCCGTTTCTCTTGTTCTCGAACGATTATTGGTACATGAACGTCCAATATGTAGCCGATGTGCCGCTGCAAACGCAGTCGTGGCTGGTCGCGCTCGCCAACGCATTCGGCGCAGACAATTTGTTTTTGCGCGCGTCATCCCCGCTCACCATTCTGGCTGCCGTGGTGATTTCGATTTTTGCGGCGCGGCGCGGCATGAATGTGTGGCTGACGGCGATGTTGATTGCGCTCTCGTTCTTTCTGCTCTCTAAAAAAGTCGTTGGCTATTATTACGTGATGATCCTGCCGTTCGCGCTTGTAACACTCATTCCTACGAAACATTTCCGTTTGCTCTCGTTAATTGTCGTCGCCATTGCTTTTATTTCGCTTTCGCCCTATTTTGCTTCGTGGGCAAATCAGGAACATGGCTGGCTCTACGGCGCGTTGGGAATTTTGAACAGCGCATTGTGGCTGGGCATTTTTGTGTGGCTCTGGCGCAATCATCCGCTTGCGGTTCAGTCCGCTCAAAATGCGCGCGTCCTCGCGTTTTTCTCACTCGCGCTTTTTTTCACGGGCGTGCTGGCGGCATTGCTGCAGCCATTCATCGCAAGCGCAACGAGTCCCATCCGCGCCCCGTTACTGCCGAGTGGATACGAACTTCAAACGTTCGCCTTGTTTGGGGTGTTTCTTGCGCTGGTCGGCGGCGCGATCTTTTTGACGCAATGGTTCACGCAAAGCATCGCGCGCGGGGAGCGCATTCCCCGCGCCGCGTACGCACTCGTGGTATTATTAGCGCCGCTCTATTTTTTGACCTTTACATTGACAAAAGAATCAACCGCTGCGCTTGAATTTGCGCTCAAGATGTTGAGAGTGTAAAGCGCGCGCAGCAACGGAAAATGTTTCCCATCTATTGCAGCGTCGGCATCACGGCGCATAACGAAGAAAAAAATATCGGCAAGCTTTTAGAGGCGCTGCTCGCGCAAGAGCTGGCGCAGGTTGCCATCAGCGAAATCATTGTCGTCGCGAGCGGTTGCACCGACCGAACCTGCGACGTGGTGCGCGAGTACGAGGCGCGCGATCCGCGCGTGAAACTGTTCGAGCAAGCCAAACGCGAGGGCAAGACTTCGGCGATCAATTTATTTTTGCAGAATGCGCGCGAAGAAATTTGCGTGATCGAAAGCGGCGACACAATTCCCGGAATCACGACGATTGAAAATCTGGTCAAGCTCTTTGCCGATCCGAAAGTGGGCATGACCGGCGCGCAAAAAATTCCGACGAACGTAGATGATCACATCGTCGGTTACATGTCCCATTTGCGTTTGCAGATGGAACATGAATTATGTTTGGAAATTCCGCGCCTCGGCGAATTGATTGCCTTTCGCAAAGTGTTTGCCTATTTGCCGCCTGATGTGGCGATGGATGAAGCGTTCGTCGAAGCGCTCGTCATTCGACGCGGCTTGGAAGTGAAATACGCGCCCGCTGCGGTGGTGTACAACACGGGTCCCGAAAACATGCGCGAGTTTATCATGCAGCGCCGCCGCAATTACGCGGGACATTTGCATCTGGTTCGCAAGTACGGCTATAAAGTCTCTTCGATGGACACCTTGCGCGTCTCACGCATCGCGTCGGAAGAAATGTGGAAAGCGTTTCGCTTGATCTATACGCTTATCACACTCGGTCTCGTGGAAGGCATCGCGCGGGCGCTGGGCTCGTACGATTATTTTGTGCGGGGGCGCAAGCATGAAATCTGGAACATTGCGTGGACGACGAAAAGCGTTGACCGTCAAGCCGAACCCAAAATAAAGAGCCAAGACCAACCATCGAGCCATTAAGCCGCATGAAACAAAATCTCGTCACCGTTCTAAAAATTCTCGTTACCCTCGCGCTGTTTGCGTTTCTCCTCACCCGTATTCCCTTACAGCTTGTATGGAGCATCATTGCCGAAGCGAACGTGCCGCTGTTGCTTTTGGCGACGGCGATCTATTTTGGCGCAATAGTTTTGGGCGCTGTGAAATGGCGCATTCTGGTGCGCGCGCAAGACATTGACGCGTCGCTTGGCGCATTGTTATCGTATTCGCTGATGGGATTGTTTTTTGGAAATGTGCTGCCCTCCAACATCGGCGGCGACGTGATTCGCGCGTACGATCTCGCGCGCGTGACGCGCGGACGGGCAGAAGCCGCCGCGATTTCTGTTTTGGTAGACCGCTTGATGGGTTTGTTCGCGTTCTTTTCCGCTGCGGTTGTGACGGCGGCGTTGGCAACTTTTATGTTGGCGCAAGCGCAGGCGATGGAGCGAATCGAAGTCGCAACGGTGATCGCCGCGAGCGCGTTCATGGCATTGTGCGCCGCGTTATTCAGCCGTCGGCTCGCGCGCCGTTTTGCCTTTCTTTTCGATTTCGGACCTCTGCGGCGCTTTAAACCAATTGCGCAAAATGTGTACCGCGCCTTGCAAGTGTATCGCTTTCGTTACACCGCGCTGGCGCTGAATGTTTTGATTTCGATGACCATTGTGGTTCTCACCGCGTTCGTTTGGTATCTCGTCGGACGCGCGGTGGGCATTACCGATGTCAGTTTCTTTACCTTTCTCCTTTTTAATCCGATCATTGCCTTTCTACTTCTCATCCCCATTTCTTTTAATGGTCTTGGCGCCAAAGAAGCGATTGTTGTTTTCTTTTTTGGACTCGTCGGCGTTCCCGACGCGCGCGCGCTCGCGATGTCTCTGCTCTTTCACGTGATCGTGGTCGTAACCAGTTTGCCCGGCGGTTTCGTGTGGTTTAGCAAGCGAAAACAGACAGCAGACGACAGACGACAGCCAAATGATTTGGTGCGTGCGGCGGCGCCGACGACCGGTCACCCCGACGCGTCATCACGCATGGTGCAAGATGATTCGCGGGGTGCGTGAAGACGCGCCGCCGTCTCCTGATTCCTCGCAGTGAACATTCTCATTGCCACCGATGTCTTTCCGCCCAAGAGTGGAGGCAGTGGGTGGAGCAGCTTTCATCTCGCGCGCGCCTTGCAGCAGCGCGGGCATCGCATTCAAGTCGTACAGCCGCGCGCGGGTTTGCGCGGAACGCAAGCGCGCGATTATGAAGGATTGCGCGTCGTGGAAGTGGGCTATGACGCGAGCGACATGCCCGGCTTGCGCGCGTGGCAGCGCACACGCGCGTTGGAAAAAACATTGAGCGCGTATCTTGTCGAATGTGCCCGCGAATTTGATGTCATTCACGCGCAGCATCTCTTGTCCATTGGCGCGGCGGTAAAGGCGAAAAAAGTTTCGCACATTCCGGTTGTCAGCACTGTGCGAGATTACTGGGCAGTATGTTTGTACGGAACGTTGTGGCGCGAGAACGCGATTTGTCCGATTTGTTACGGCAGTGAAATTACGCGCTGCCTCGCTCAAAAATATGGCGCGCGCGCAAAATTCATGCAGCCCGCCATTCCCTTTGTCGAACGCGAGTTGATGCGCCGCCAACGCACTTTGCAAGATTCTGATGTCGTAATCGCCGTGAGTGAGTTTGTCGCGGACACGCTGCGCGGAATTGTGGCGAATGATAAAGTGCGCGTCGTCCCGAATCTGATTGATGTGGAAGGAGCCATTGCAGCGGCAGAACGCGGTCAGCAATGGGCATTGGGCAAGCCCTACTTGATGTTCATTGGAAAATTAAATGCGCTGAAAGGGGCGGATGTCTTGCCGGAGATTTTGGCAAAGAGCGCCGTGGACATTCCGCTGATTGTGGCGGGCGATGGAGAGTTGAGAGACGCGTTGGCGCGTTGTAAGGGAATCGAGATGCGCGGATGGATTTCCAACAAAGAAATATTGGCATTGCTCGCGCGCGCAGAAGCATTGCTCTTTCCCTCGCGCTGGGCGGAGCCGTTGGCGCGCACCCTTTTGGAAGCACAGGCGCTGGGCGTGCCGACGGTTGCTTTGAAAACTGGCGGAACTCGTGATATTATACAAGACAATTTTAACGGCTTGCTCGCCGAGAGTGTGGATGAATTTGCAGAACAGGTTCGGCGAGTTGTGCAGTCATCAGAATTGCGCACGCGTTTGAGCGAAAACGCAAAGCGCGTCGCCGCAGCCAAGTTTGACGCACAGGTTGTAACACAGCAACTCGAAGCCAGCTACGATTCAGTCATTCGCAATTCGCAATAATGCACATCGCACTTTTATCGCGCGCAGTTTTTGGTCTCCATGGCTATGGCGGCATGGAACGTCATGTTTTGGAACTCGCGCGACACCTCACCCGCGCGGGCGTACGCGTCACCATCGTTACGATGCCTCCGACGCGCGACGCGCAGTGGCACGAACCCGGAATTGAACTCAAAATTGTGGACGCGCCGCGTTTGCCGCTGCACGGCATTCCTGATCGCGTCATCAATTATCCGCGTTGGTCGCACGTCGCCGCGCGCGTGTTGGCGGCGCTGCCTGTGGATTTGGTTCACGCGCAAGGCGCGGCGGGAATCGGTTACGCCCAGTTGTTGGCAAAGGGTGTCGCGCACGCGCCGCTGGTCATCAATCCGCAGGGCATGGAAGAATTTAAAACGTCATTCTCAAAACGCACCGCCTATCTGCCGCTGCAATACATGGAACGCCGCGCGGCGCGCTTTGCAAATGCGTTGATCGCTGCCGATACGTTATCGGTCAATGACATTCCCAAATTCTTGAACGTGCCGCCCGAGCGCATCGTCATGATTCCAAATGGGATTGATGTGGACGCTGCGCGCAATTGGGTGAGTATTGATGTGCAGCGCGTGCTGTTACAGCGTTTGCAATTGGCGCAGCGGCAGCCGCTCCTGTTGAGCGTTGGAAGATTGGAAGACAATAAAGGGTTTGATTTGATGCTCGACGCGCTGAAACAAATTCGCGCAAACCTGCCGTCCAAATGGCAGTGGCTGTTGATAGGCGACGGACCCCAACGCGAAGCATTGCAGGCAAAAATTCGCGCGTATCAATTCCGCGATCATGTGCGCTTGCTCGGCAGTGTGGATGATATTACGCTGCACAATTTGTACGAACTGGCAACGCTCTTTGTGCACCCGACGTTATTCGAAGGTTCTTCGCTCGTGACGCTCGAAGCGATGTGTCATTCGCGCCCACTGGTCGGCACAGCGGTCGGCGGCATCCCCGATAAAATTTTGCGCGGTCAAAACGGGTATCTCATCCCGCCCGGTGATGTCCAAGCGCTCGCGGACAAGATGTTGCTGGCGCTGCGCGATCAAAACAGATTGCGCGCGATGGGCGCCGCCTCGTACCAAATTGTACGAGAACGCTTTGATTGGCGCGTGGTGATTCACCAAACGCTCGCGCTGTATCAAGCGGTGCTGCGTGCAAAGGTTGTCGAGCCGCAATATGTCGAGACGCATGTTGATGCTGCGGTGGTGTAATTACGCCGGATGAATTTTCTGCTCGTTCTGCTATTCGTTCCACTCCTCTTTTTTCTTCCCGGTTATTTGATCAGCCGTACGTTGTTTCGCAACCCCAACGCGTTTTCGCCGGGGGAGCGCTGGTTTTTGCCTATCGCAATCAGTGTGTGCGTTACAACATGGCTGGCGTTGACACTCGCGGAATTCGGGGTGTTTTCGCTCTTGAATGTTTCCGCCCTCGTCCTTGTTTTGTGCGCGCTAGTCACGCTCTTTGCGCGTAAAAAATTCGCCGCGTGGACGCTCCTTGATTTCAAACCGGATTGGCTCTTTTTAGCCATTGTCGTACTCGCTTTATTTTTGTTTGCGCATCCGGCGGAATATGTCACGGGCGGCACGGACGCGGGAACGTACATCAACATCGGAGCGAACATTGCGCGGACGGGCGGGATTGCGATCCACGACGCGCAAGTCGCACAACTGCCGCTCGATTCGGCGAAAACGTTTTATTGGCAGCTCATCAATCCCTTTATGCTATACAAGTTCGTGCGGCTGCCGGGGTTTTTTATTGCCGATCCCGCGCAAGGGCTGGTACTGCCGCAATTCCTGCATTTGTATCCCGCGTGGCTTGCCCTGTGGAATTCGATGGTCGGCGTGCAATGGGGTTTGTATGCGACGCCCTTTATCGCGTTGTTGGGAAGCGTCGCGTTTTATTTTCTTGCGCGAAACTTGTTTGGAAAAAATTTCGCGCGCCTCGCTCTGTTTCTTCTCGTCATCACCGTTCCGCAATTTTGGTTTGCGCGCTATCCCGTCGCCGAAGCAATGACGCAGTTTTTGATGCTGACGGGGATGTGGGCGCTGCTTACCTTGACACGCCGCGAGGATGCAAGCGCTGCGAATAAAAATGGCGTGGGCTTGGGCGTGTTGGCAGGCGTCGCGTTCGGGCAAGTATTTTTCACGCGCGCGGATGCGGTGCTGCTGCTCGTTCCGCTCTTTCTCTATGCACTGATTTTGATTTTCGCGCGGGCATGGCGGCGCGAGCATTGGGCGCTCTTTGGCGCGTTTGGGATTGTCCTGACGCAAGCCGTGGTGCACATGTTTGTTTTCGCGCCGAACTATTTGTATTTCCAATACTCGCACGCGCTGCGCATGCAGAACATTGACAAGTTGCTGCGAATTCAACTGCCTGCGGCAGAAACGTTGTTTTCGCGCGGCGAATATTTGTTGTTTTTTGTCGGCGCGGCAGGGTTGGGGATCGTCGCGTTATTTTTTATAGATCGCGTGATCCAGAGGATGCGCGCGCGTTGGGGAAAAGGTGCGGCTGCGCGCTTTACACGTTCGGAAAAATATCTGCGCATCGGCGGCGCGATCTTGATTGGCGTACTTTTTGTTGCGTTCTATTTTATTTTGCCGCGCCCCGAATCGTGGTACGCGTATGTTGGGGGATTGACGTCCGCGCGCAGTGAAGCGAATTTGATAAAGCTCGGCTGGTATCTTTCGCCGATTGGCATTGGCTTGGCGGCGCTGGGGGGCATGCTTGTGGCGCTGCGCGATTTGAACGCGCGGAATGCATTCTTTTTTGGCACGGCGACATTGTTCGCGCTGTTGTATTTGGATGAACTTTATTCCAACCCGCACTATATTTACACCACGCGCCATTACATTCCCTTGGTCATTCCGCTGTTTGTTATCTTGGCTGCGCGCGCGCTGCAGTGGCTGTGGAATGATTTGTTTGCATCGAATCGCTCGCGGCAGCGCGCGGCGCGCATTGCCGCCGCGAGTGCGTTCGCGCTGTGGATGTTGTATAACGTTTACGCGATGGGCATTGTGGACGCGAGTCGCACACAAGGGCTGGCGCTGCGCGTTCCATTTGTCTCGGAAACGGTTCCATTTGGGATGATGCGCGTCGAACCGTTTGAAAAATCGATTGTTGGGATGAACGAGCTGGGTGGCACATACGCTCAAGTCAGCGGATTGGCGCAGCAGCTCGACCCGAACGCGGTAATCATTTTTTCGGCGGGGCGCGACGAACCCTCTGCCATCGCAACGCCGTTGAAATATATTTTTGGGCGCGACGCGTTTGTGACCGTATTTAACAACCCGCCGGGAAACAAAATCGCGGCGCTGATTGATGCGTGGCGCGCGCAGGGACGCGACGTGATTTTGGCGTACGGAACGAATGGCGGCAAGCTGCAAATTCCTAATTACGCGTTGGAACCTGTGGGCGAATTTTCGTTTGACGCACCGCAGTGGGCGTTCGCATACGATTTTATGCCGCGCAGCGCGTGGCAAATTAATTTGAATTACGCGTTGTATCGCGCCGTGCCGCGCACAATGCCCGACACCTATCCCTTTGTGTTGAATTTTGGCGGGCAAGATTTTCCGTATCTCGTGAATGGTTTTCTGGAACGCTCACCCGAAGCGCGGTCGCGTTGGATTGGCGCGATCGCCGATAGTCCCAAAACGCGGGAATTGAAATGGATTGGCGGTTCCGTGCAGCTGCCTCCGATTGACGACGCTGCGATTTTGGAATTGACCGTGCGCGCGCGTGCGCCGCGTGAGAATGTGCGTTTGCAAATCAAAAGCGGCGAAAATATTTTGGGCAACGCGCGGCTCTCGCCAAATTTTGCCGAATACACGTTCCAAGCGCCGGTAAAGAACTTGAAAGCGAACGCGAATGGCTATCGCGTGGATTTTATCAGCCAAACGACGCTTCAGGATGGGCGCGTATTGGGTGCAGAACTGGAATCGTTGCAGGCAACCCGTAAAGAGTAAACGCGTTGAATTTTTACTTTTTACCTTTTACTCTATAATCCTCTTGTGCTTACTCAGTCTCAAACGATGACCCTCTCAGCAGAATCACCGCTGCGCGTCCAAGACCAATTCATCAGCATCCTCATTCCGGCGTACAACGAGCAGGAAGGAATTGGCGAAACGCTCGAAAAAATTTTTGAGACGATGGACGCGGCAAAATACGATTACGAAGTAATCGTGGTCAACGACGGCTCCAGCGATCACACTGCCGACGAAGTGAAAAAATTTCCGCGCGCAACGTTGGTCAATCACACGCGCAATCGCGGCAGCGGCGCGTCCACCAACACGGGAGTGAAACATGCGCGCGGCGAAATTTGCGTCATGACGGATGGCGACGGGACGTATCCGGTCCAAGACATTCCGCGTTTGTTGGAAGCGATGGACGAATACGACATGGTGATCGGCGCGCGCGTGCGCGAGGCGGGAACGATGAAAGTGTTGCGGACGCCAGCGAAATGGTTCATCCGTTCGCTCGCCTCGTTTCTCACCGACACCAAAATTCCCGATTTGAACAGCGGTCTGCGCGCGTTCAAAAAGCAAAACGCGCTCAAGTACGTTCATATTTTGCCGCAAGGGCAGTCATGGGTTTCGACGATCACGCTTGCGCATCTGTCGGACGACCTCGAAGTAAAATGGATTCCGATCGAGTATTATGAACGCAAAGGCAAATCGAAATTTCGTCCGGTGCAAGACACGTACAATTATTTGATGCTGGTTTTGCGGACGGTCATGTATTTCAATCCGATGAAGATTTTGTTCCCCATCGGCGCGGTAATTTTGCTCGCGGGCATTCTGCGCCAAGTTTGGTGGTTTGTCACAGGCAATCTTGTCGTACACAGTTCGAATGTGCTGCTGGTGGTGGTAGGATTAAATATTGTGATGATGGCGCTGCTGGCGGATTTGGTGGTGCGGCGCGCGCGGCAGTAGAGGATTTTTGATTTTCGATTTGTGATTTATGGTTTGTAAATGGTGGACAAGGAGCGAGAGGCGATGATTCATCCGTCGCCTTTTTTTGTGTCTGTCGTGATTGTGAATTACAACGGCGCGCAATTTTTAGAACGCTGCTTGGCATCCCTCGCCGCGCAAACGCACCGCGCGTTTGAAATTGTTATCGTGGACAACGCTTCGACGGACGATTCGTGTGCGCTTGTGGAAAAAAATTTTCCGCAAGTGAAACTCGTACAAAGTTCAACGAATGTAGGGTTTGCGGCAGGCAATAATTTGGGGATTCGCGCGGCGCGTGGGAATTTGATTGCAACCTTGAATACAGACACCTGTGTTGAAAATGACTATTTGGAAAAATTGTGCGCGCCGATGGCGGACGATAGAGTGGGCACGTGTGCGCCGTTGATGTTGGAGATGGAGCATCCGGATATTGTTGACGCGGCGGGAATTCGCGTGGACGCGTTTGGTTATGCGTGGAACATTGGCGCGGGACAAGCCGCGCGGAATTTTGCCGTTGCGGGACAAGTGTATGGCGCGTGCGCGGGCGCGGCGTTGTATCGGCGCGCGCTGTTGGATGAAATTGGTTCATTCGACGACGACTATTTTGGCTTTTACGAAGACGCGGATTTGGCGTGGCGCGCCCACCGCGCGGGATGGCAAACCGCGTTTGTCCCCGACGCACGCGTGTATCACCAACACGGCGCAAGTTTTGGTAAAATAAGCCCGCGCAAAACGTATTTGCTCGCGCGCAATCGGTGGTGGACGACGCTTAAAAATTTTCCCACGCCGCAATTTTATTTTGTGCTGCCGCTGCTTTTTCTGCTTGACGCGGGAGCTTTGCTGCAAGCGGCGGCGCGCGGACATTTACGCGCCGCGTGGCAGGGGCGGTTCGATGCGTGGCGCGGGCGCAAAGCGATGTGGGCAAAACGAAAGCGCAAGCTTCAAATTCCAACTCCCAATCTCAAACCCTGAGGCACTCATGCAAATCCCTTTTTCCGCCGGTGCGACGCTGACGCAAGGGTTCGGCGAGAATCCGCAAAATTATCAGCAATTTGGTTTGAACGGACACGAAGGTTTGGATTTCATTCCCAAGGATGCGGACAAAAAAGTGTATGCGGTCGAGAGCGGAATCGTACAAGAAGATTTTGATGATCCCGTTCAGGGCAAATCGTACGGCAACAACGTCGTGATCTTTGTGCCGACAAATCGCCGCTTGTGGACGTACGCGCATCTTGCGGAAAATTTTGTGAAAAAGGGAGACAGAGTTTTGCGCGGGCAGCCGATTGGAATAATGGGCAGTACGGGCAATACCAGCGGTGCGCATCTGCATCTCGGTTTGCGCCAGACCGATGCAAGCGGCAATCCGCTCAACATCAACAATGGTTTCAAAGGATTCGTTGATCCCGCTCCGGCAGTGAAATTATTGACGGGGCTGGAGCAAGCGGTTTTGGATCGCGCGAACGCGGCGAAACCATGGATGCCGGTAAATAACACCGCCGCGCTGTGGAAATTCGCGCAAGCGAATGGGCTGCAAGATCAGCAGACGGACGAAATTCCGTTCACTCACAACGGCGCGCAATACATCGCGCAAGTTTTCAATAAAGGCATTGTGTACGTCAAGGTGGGCGATTGGGGCAACATCAGATACATTCCGAAATGAAACGCGGAAAGTGGGAGTCGGAATGCGGAAAGCGGAATGTGGAGAAAAATATGCAAGGTCTCGAACAGATTGAAGAAAAGATTCGGCAAAACTTTGTGGCAAAGAACGCGGCGCGCGATGCAGCGTTAGCCAAATCGCGCGAAGTGATACGGCATTGTTCGCTTTCGATTCGCGCGCTGCATCGCGCGGAATACGCGGACGCCGCGAAAATTTTGGAAACGGCGCGCAGCGTTGCCGATGCAATGAAAGCCGACGTCGCGGCGTATCCCGATTTGCATTACACCGGTTACGTGCAGGACGCGTTGAAAGAAGTTGCGGAGGCGCACATTGTTCATGCGCTGCTGACAGAGCAGCCGATTCCCGACCCCGACGCGTTGGGCATTGATTACGCCGCGTACTTGAATGGACTCGGCGAGGCGGCGACCGAAATGCGTCGTTATATCCTCGACATTATTCGACACGAACAACTCGAACACAGCGAAGCGATGCTGCAAGCGATGGACGATATTTATTCGATGCTTGTGACAATGGATTTTCCCGACGCGCTCACAGGCGGACTGCGCCGTCAAACCGATATTGTGCGCGGCGTCTTGGAAAAAACGCGCGGCGATCTGACCGTGGCATGGCGCCAAGAAAAGTTGGCAGAGCGTTTGAAAGAGTTTGAGGAAAGAGTAGAAAAAATATAAAGCGCAAAGAGGGAAAAAGCAGCGGAACCAAAAGAATCTCACAACAGCGCGATGAGATCATCAACTGAAAGATTTGCTTGCTTGAGGATGCTTTTCAGCGTTTTGAGTTTCAGAATTTTGTTTCCGTGTACGGGAACTGTGACACGCTCCGACCAACGGTCACCCACCCATTTGTGCAAATAGACGTGGCTGCCCGAATGGTCGAATTCTTCAAAACCAACGTGTTTGAGCGCTCGGACAACCTGTTTTCCTGAAACTCGCGGAAGTGGCGGCATTCAGACTGTGACCTGTGCAAGGCGCAAGTTTTTGTTTTTTTTGAGTTCCTGTACTTCTTTGGCGACCGCGCGCAAATACAGTTGGATTGCATCTTTGATATTTTCCAAGGCTTCATCATAACTGTCGCCTTCCGAAATACAACCAGGCAGCGCAGGCACGATAACTGTGTACCCGCCCTCTTCTGCTTCTTCAAGAACAACTGTGTAGTTCATTTACTTTCCTCCGTGTTCATTCTAGTCAACGGGGAAACTCGTGTCAATATCCTGAGATTCAATTTCTCTTATCGATAATGAAATATTTTAAGAATGGCAAGTCTCGGAGCCAAGCATGTACTGCGAAAAAAAAATCGCGCTGGTGATTCCTGCCTATAACGAGGAACGCCTCATCGGCGCGACCCTCGAACACGTGCCGCCACTCATTGACCGAATCATCGTGGTGGATGACGCCAGCACTGACAATATGGCGGCAGTTGTGCGCGCACACATGGCAAAGGACTCGCGCGTCGAACTCATCCGCCACGCCGAGAATCGCGGACCGGGCGGTGGAATCATCACCGGTTACAAGCGCGTGCTGGAAGAGGGCGGCGATATTGTGGTTGTTTGCGGTGGCGATTTCCAAATGCCGCTCGAGCAGGTGACAAACTTGCTTGACCCGTTGGTGCGCGGGGAAGCCGATTATGTGAAAGGCAACCGCTTTATGACGCGCGGCGGCGCATGGGAAAGCGTGCCCCCGAATATGCCGCGTACGCGTTTGTTCGGCAACATGCTCATTACGATTTTGACTAAAATTGCGTCGGGCTATTATAAAATTGCGGACGTGGTGGAGGGCTTTACTGCAATTTCGCGCGAGGCATTGGAGCAGGTGAATTGGGATCGCGCGTGGCAGGGTTATGGCTATCCGATGGACTTTATGATCCGACTCAACGCGCACGGTATGCGCGTCAAGGATGTTCCACGCCGCGCGATTTATTTGCCGGGCGAACGCCAATCGCAAATCAAAGGTTTGGGCTATGCGCTGCGCGTTTCGCCCATGCTGCTGCGCGGTTTTTTTTGGCGGCTCTGGGTAAAGTACGTGTTGTGGGATTTTCACCCGCTCGTATTTTTTTACGCGCTCGGCATGATTCTGTTTCCGGTGGGGCTGCTCGTCGGCTTGTGGTTGGTGTGGTTACAGTTCAGCGGTGTTGGCGTATCGGGACCCAAAGCCATCTTGTGTGCGCTGTTGATCATTACCGGACTCCAGTTCCTGCTTTTTGCGATGCTTTTTGATATGCAAGAGAGCAGCTAAACGAGTGGACTGCGCCACAATGCGAGTTTTGGTACTGACAACTTCATTCCCGCGCTGGCAGGGCGACCTCTTTGGCAGCTTTGTTTTTGGCTTGGCGCGCGCACAGCGAAATGCCTCACTCCAAGTTGTCGTATTGGCGCCGCAAGACCGAAACGCCAGCGCGTCAGAGATTCTGGACGGCGTGCAAATCAAGCGTTTTCAATATTTCTTGCCCTCGCGCTGGCAAAATTTATGTTATGGCGCAGGGATTCCCGCGAATATTCGACAGCAACCCCTCCGCTTGATTCAACTGCCGCTGCTCATTGGCGCGTTTATTAAGGCGGGCGCAGCACAAGCGCGCGAATGCGACCTTATCCACGCGCACTGGACGTTTGCGGGGATGGCGGCAGAATGGCTGGGGCGTCGTTATCACAAACCTGTCGTCCTCTCAGTGTACGGCGCCGAGCTTTATCCGCGTCGCGCGGGTTCTCTCTCTGCGCCAATCATCCAACGCGCCGGACACGTCATTTGCATCAGCTCGTACACCGCAGAGCGGGTCAAGCAGTTGGCTGCGCCGCGTAACCTGAGCATTATTCCATACGGGATTAATCCCGACATTCTGCGCGCGGAAACAAACCGTGACAATGGCGCGGCACGCGACAGCGCGTCAACGCGGACAGATCGAAACGCACTTTGCCAAAGGTTGGGAATCAAATCGGATGTATGTATAATCTCTTTCTTGGGCAGGTTGGTGGCGCGCAAAGGTGTGGATGACTTGATTCGCGCTGTCGCGTTGCTAATTGAACGCGGTGAGAAAGTTCATTTGGCGATAGGCGGCAGCGGACCACAGCGCGGCGAATGGGAAATCCTCGCGCGCGCGCTCGGCGTGGAACAGCGCGTAACGTTTCTCGGGACACTGCCCGGCTCTGAACTGCCCGCTTTTTATGCAGGCAGTGACATTTTTGTCCTGCCCGCGATTGTGGATGCAAGTGGAGATACCGAAGCGCTGGGTCTCGTTTTGCTCGAAGCAATGGCGAACCGGGTGCCAACTGTTGCGACAAAGGTAGGCGGCATTGCGGACATTGTCATTGACGGCGAAACAGGTTTGTTGGTAGAACAGCGCAATCCCGCGCAATTGGCGGACGCGCTCACCCGACTGTGCCGTTCGCCGGAATTACGAAATGCGTTGGGGATTGCCGCACAGCGCCGCGTCGAGACCCATTTTTCGTGGGACGCCATTGCCGCGCGAACGCAGATGGTGTACGACCAAGTTATCGCGTCGAGAGTGTCTTGACTGCCAAGACGCGTAAAAAGGAACAAGCCACCGGTGAGTTTGTCAACCGACATTCAGTTTTATGAACGCTGGCATCGCCGCGACCTGCTCAAACAGGATCAACTGGCGCTGCAGGAGCGTCAACTTTTGCTGCAAGAAATTCTGGCGACGATGGACGGACCGTTGCTGGTGATTGGATGCGGCAGCGCGGGTGAAATGGCGAGTGTGCCAATTGGCGCGCGCACGGTGGGCATTGACATTTCGCTTGTTGCCGTTCAACAGACGCGCGCACAGAGTCCGCAGCATTTGTATGTCGTAGCCGATGCGATGCAGCTGCCTTTTTCATCCGCACACTTTGATACTCTGTTGTGCAGCGAGGTCATTGAACATCTGCGCGAACCGGAGCGGGCGCTCGCGAACTTTGAGCGCGTGTTGAAACGAAACGGACGTCTTGTGCTTACTACGCCGAATTGGATTTCGTTTTACGGGTTTGCGCGCGCGTTGGGCAGGCTCTTTTTGCGCCGTGATTTCACATCGGCAGACCAACTGCACGACGATTGGACGACGCCGCGTCATTTGCAAGGTCAGTTAGACCGCGCCGGGTTTGAGCCGCAGCGCTGGCTGGGCTTTTGGTTTTTTCCACCATTTGGCAAAGGGCGCATGCGCTTGCCGGATTCACTGGCGTTACCGCTCTTGAACACATTCATGCCGCTTGAGCGATGGCTGCGTCCGCGTTTGTCCAAGCTGGGACACGTCATCTGTGTCATCGCAGTAAAACCGAAAGGTTCGGATGAAAGCAGGAATTAGCGACCAGCGCGGTCCAACGTGGCGCACGATTTATGCGCGGGGCAGTCCGTACGTAAAATATGGATTCCTGCTGTTGGCGCTTGTCTTTCTCGTTGTCTTTGTTTATCGCCAATGGAACGCGATTCAGCAGCTGCAATTTCAATTCGTGCCGGGACTGCTTGCGCTCTCGGTCGTGTTTGGGCTTGTTGGCATCGCCGTCGGCGCAGTAATTTGGTACATGCTCCTCTGTTTTACTCCCCATCGGTTGCCATTTCGTGTTCTGCTTTCGGCGTATGGCGTATCGAACTTGGTCAAATATATTCCCGGAGTGATCTGGTCGTACGCGACGCTCGCCTACTCGATTGAAAAGCGAGGTGTGCCGCGCAGCATGGCGTTGAGCTCCATTTCGCTTTGGGTCATGGTGATGATTGGCACCGGTCTGGCTGCAAGTCTGCCGCTGCTCAATTTGATCACCGCCAATCAACAATGGTTGGCGGCGTACGTGATCCTCTTGGCGCTGGTCATCGTTGGTCTGCTGGCGTTTCATTCTGAACGCGCTTGGGGATTGATAAACGCGCTGCTGCGCCGCATGGGACGCGCCGAAGTCGCGGCGGCAGAATTTCCACCGCGCGGCTTGATCGGGGCTATGTTTGCAGGACTGGGGATGTGGGCGTGCTTTGGGATTGGTTTCTTTCTCTTTTGCGCGAGCTTGTTTCCGCTCAACTCGCAAGACCTCTTTTTCTTTGGCGCCGCCTTTGCGTTTGCATGGATCGTCGGATTTGTTACGCCATTTTCTCCGGCGGGTTTGGGCATGCGCGAAGGCGTGCTAACCGTTCTCCTCGTGCCGGTTCTCTCGCCGAGCGCTGCTGTCGTGGTCGCGCTTCTCTCGCGGCTTTGGCTCGTCGGCGCGGATATTTTGATGGCGGGCATCGCCGGATTATTGATTGGCGCAGCGCGGCGCGCAGAGAATGACGCGCGCGACTTGTCGGAACAGGAATAGGATTTTTATGAATTTGACGCTGAGCTCGGATCGCGCGCAATTTTCGCGGTGGGCGTTGACTGCGGCGGCGCTGTTGATTTGGGGCGCATTGTGGTTCTTGCCCTGGCAGTCGGGACTTGAAAGTTTGGCGCGGCTGCGCATCCTGATCGCCGTCGCGATGTTCGTGACGCCGGGCGCATTGCTCGTGCGGCGTCTTCAGCCGTCGCGTGAAGCGGGGCTCGCCGGCATTCTGGTGATGGGGCTTGCAGTGTCCATCGCGCTCACCGGCATCTTGGGCTTGATTGCGAACACGGCACAGCTTTCGATTTACTTTGTGTTGACGGGACTCTTTGTGGTGGGCGCGGTTGGGTTGGTGGATTGGACGCGCAATATTGCATTCCCGCTTGCGGGTTCGCAAACGCGGAGCGGACGAAAAATTGATTGGGGCGCGCTGCTAACGCTCGGTTTGGCGATGGTTTTTGCCATGCGCTTTTTCGCAAATTATCGCGTCTTTAGCGACGACTTTTGGTATGACGCCGTAATCACGCATTATGCCAATGCACCGCATCTCGACTTTAAAGACTTTTTTCTTGGAATAGATTTACAGCTGCCGACTCGTTTTTGGCTGGCGTACTGGATGCTGGCAGAAGCGGTAATCACGCGGCTCGCCAATCTGCATGCAGTCGAGTTAACGGCGATCTATCTGCCACCGCTGCTCGGCGTCGTGGTCGTGTTGGGATTTTACGCGTTGGGACGCAGCTTGAATTTTTCGCCGCGTATGGCAGCGCTCGCCGTTGCGCTCGAGATCGCCAGTATGCTCTTGCTGCTCGAGCGTCATCAGCCCGGCACCTGGTTTCTCAATCGTCTCGTGCTCGACAAATTGGTTGCGGGTTTTGTGGTTGCTCCCGCGCTTTGGGTGAGCGGAATCGCGTACCTCGCCGCGCCGAGCCGCCTGCGCTTGCTGTTGGTGGCGTTGATCACCCTTGGATTGATGTTCACGCATCCGGCGATTGCGGGAATGGCGGTTTGTGTGTTGGGATTGTACGCGGCGCTGGAAGCCGTCACCAAGCGCGAGTTCAAGCCCTTTGCCGGGCTGATGATCGTGTTTGGTGTGGTTTTGGCGGTGCCTTTTGCGCTGCGCTTTTTGCAAAACCGCTATGCGAGTACGCTCCCGTTCATGCTTGAGAATATCGAGCTCGACGAAGCCCACGCCGTTCGACTTTGGAGACTCAACGATTATTTGTATGGGATTAATCCCGCGCTGCTGTGGGGCGTGCCTACGCTGCTTGCGCTTGTCGCCGCCGTCGTTGCGCTGAGCGAGCTGCGCACGAGTCGCGCCGCCCGCTGGGTGGTCGCCGCGACGGTCTTTGTAGTTTTTGCGGTCCTCCCATTGACCGGATGGATTTTGGGGCTGGGCTTTACGTTTGTGCAATTGCCGCGCGCCACGTGGTTTCTGCCGTTCGGCATCGCCATTGCTTTTCTTTTGTATTGGGTTGGGCGAAAGGTGCAGCGCTTTTTGCCGGACAGGATGAGGGAACGACCCGGTTACATGCATCTCCTCGTTTCAATCGTCTCCATCGGCGTAATGCTCTTTTCGATTGTTTACGCGACCGGTCAGCCAAAACGAATGCAGACCGCGCGCATCTCGCCGCGTCGCGAAGCGGAAATTTCGCAGCGAGTCGAGATGGGCAGACAACTCGACAAACGGATTGCGGACCAAGCTGTCGTTGTGGGGACGGACCAAGAAAGCAACTGGTATCTGCCCGCCTTGTCGGACAAGGCGAACGTGATCATTTTCAAAAGTGCGAGCATCACACAAGGGATCGCTTTTATCAGCGACGAGGAAGCGGCGCAGCGCGAACAGGACTGGAAAAAAATCACAGACCCGTCAACGGAGCGTGCAGAACGAGTGCGTTTGCTGGATGCGTACCATGTCAAGTTCATCAGCGGGAGCGACGCGGATACTTGGCTCGAACAGTGGGCGAAGCAAGAACCCGCCAAAATCCGTGAGGTCGCTCGCGCGGGGAAATATCTCCTCTACCAAGTTCTCGCCCCATAGCATCGCAGATGCATCGCACACAATCTGTAAATAGAAAGAGGTGCAGCCATGCCCGAACGTTACAACAATGATGATGTAATCCGCGCGAGTGAGGTGGGTGAATACGTGCATTGTCACCGCGCGTGGTGGCTGGGACGCGTGCAGGGCGTCGAAAATGCAAACCACGCGGTCATGGAGGCGGGCGCCGAACGCCATCGCGAACACGGACAGCGCGTGCAGCGCGCGACGATGATGCAAACAGTTGCACTGTGCTTGCTTGCCGTCGCGGCAGTTGCGGGAATTCTGCTCCTGCTGCGCGTCGCGGGATTTCTTTGAATTTTTTTGTCGAAAATAATTCCCGCGCGCCCATTGCGAAATCTAGTTCGCTCTATTACAATCGCTTGTAATGGAACCTATCTTGTTGAAACTTGTTGAACTAACCGCCGCCGCCGTCATTCAGTATTTGGTTGATAAAACCGATTTGGTTGACCACGTGCGCGGATGGTTGAAACGCGATCCCGCGTCCCTCGCCTACCAACGCGCGCTCCTCCGCGCGTACGCCGCTTTTGCCCGCAGCGACCCCGCGCTCGCCAAATCTTTTTTCGACGAAACCTTCCTCGCAGGCGCAGCCGTCCCCGAACTTGCCAAACAATTGACGCGGCATCAACACGCCAACAGCGCCGAACTTGCGCGCTTGTGGGCGGCGTCGCTTTTTTCCGACGCGCTCGCAGAGAAACGCGCCGCGTATGCGACCGATGCGCGCGTCGTGCACGCGTGCGCGAACTTTTTGCAGTGGCTTGAGAACGAGCTCAAACGCGAACAAGTTTTTCAACCGCTCTTTGATTCGCGCGCGCTCGATGCGCTCGAAGCAAAATTCGACGACCTCGTGCGCGTCTTGATGACCCAACGCGACGAGGCGATGCAGCGCGCGCAAGCGTATCAACTCGTTGTGGAACACACCACGCAGAGCGGGGGCGTCAACATCGCGGGCGGCGCGCACGTTCACGCGCAAGATATTTTCAGCGGCGACAAGTACGTCATTGAAAATTATCACGCGTATTTTTCGGGCGGCTTTACCACGCTCGACGATTATTACATCGCGCCCGATTCGGTCTTTGAACGCGTCAAGGTGGCTGAATTCGTGGGGCGCGAATGGTTGACGGGCAAACTCGACCAATTCCTCGACGGCGCGTCGCGCCCTTCGGGCGTGTTTCGCCTCGAAGGCGAAGCGGGCGTGGGCAAGACCTCGTTTCTCGCGCATCTTGTGCGCGAACGCGGCTATCTCCATCTCTTTGCCGAGCAAGTCCCCGGCGACAATAACGTGGAGCGCGCGCTCCTCTCGCTCGGCGCGCAAATCGTCTCGCGCTATCGTCTCGATCCGTACGCCGACCGCAACACACTGCCCGCGATCGCGGGCGGCACCGATTTTCTCTACAAACTGCTCAACCTCGCCTCACAGCGCTTGACCGACGGCGAAAAAATCGTCGTCGTGTGCGATGCGCTGGACGAGGCGGGGAACGGGACGAACGGCAATGTCTTTGGTCTGCCGACGACACTGCCCGAGAATGTCTTTTTCGTTCTCTCGCAGCGTCCCGTGTCGGTGCGACTCGAAATCAAATGCGACATTCATCAGGAACGCCTCAAACCCGATGCCGCTGAAAATCTCCAAGACATGCACGACTATTTGCGCGGGATGGCGCGGCGTCCCGCCGTCGCGCAGCAGTTAAAGGCGCGCAACTATTCGGAAGCCGAATTCGTGTCGGTGCTTTCGGAAAAAAGCGGCGGCGTGTGGATGTATTTGCAGTACGTGCTGGACGAAATCCAACGCGGCTGGCGGCATCCGCTGGAATTGGAAAACCTGCCGAACGGGCTCGTCGGTTACTATCTCGCCTATTGGGGCGATTGGCGCGCAGGGCGCAATCAGCGCGGCAAAGGCGAGAGCGAATGGTATGCGCTCTATCTGCCCCTGCTCACCACGCTCGCCGCCGCGCAGGAACCGATTCCGCTCGATACGCTCATCGCTTGGGCGGGCGTGAATGAATCGCAATATCGAGTGCGAAACCTTTTGCGCGAACAGTGGCGCGCCTTTATCACGGAGCGTGAGGAAAAGGATACTCCACTGCGTTACATTCTTTATCATGCCAGTCTGCGCGATTTTCTCACGGGCAAGGTCAAGATGGACGCGCTCGCGACCGCCGACGGCAATTTCATTGACGAACTGCGCGAAGGCACGCGCGCGGCGCATCAACGCATCGTCAAAAATTTTGCGGAACGCTGTCGCGGGGAATGGACAGACCTGATTCCCGACGAGTATGCGCGGCGTTACTTGACACTGCACTTGGATGGCGCGGAACAATATGACATTCTGCGCGAACTTGTGGCATGGAGCGACGCGTGGGCAAAGGCGCGCTATGACAAGGAAGAGAGTTGGAGCGGCTACCTGACCGACCTCGAACGCGTGTGGGCGTTTGCGGAACAAAAGGAAAATATCGGCTGGCAGATTCGCTGCGCGCTCATCGAAAGCACCATTCATTCTTTGGCAGCAAATATCTCTCCTGAATTTTTGGTGCAGCTCGTCGAAACCAATCTCTGGAGTCCCGCACGGGCGCTCGCACACATTCCGCAGATGCCCGAGGATTCTAAAAAGGCAGAAGCGCTTGGAAAACTTGCACCGCTGCTACCGCGCGAGCTCTTGGGCGACGCGTTGACGGCGGCGCGGGCGATTCAGGACGAGTCTTACCGTGCGAATGCGCTGAGCGGCTTGGCAGCACACCTGTCGGCGGAAGAAAAAGTGCAAGTGGTGAACGAAGCGTTGACGGCGGCGCGGGCGATTCAGGACGAGTCTTGGCGTGCGTTTGCGCTGCGCGACTTGGCAGCACACCTGTCGGCGGAAGAAAAAGTGCAAGTGGTGAACGAAGCGTTGACGGCGGCGCGGGCGATTCAGGACGAGTCTTGGCGTGCGAATGCGCTGAGCGGCTTGGCCGCACACCTGTCGGCGGAAGAAAAAGTGCAAGTGGTGAACGACGCGTTGACGGCGGCGCGGGCGATTCAGGACGAGCCTGCGCGTGCGGAAGCGCTGAGCGGGTTGGCGGCACACCTGCCGGCGGAACAACTGAACGAAGCGTTGACGGCGGCGCGGGCGATACAGGGCGAGTCTGCGCGTGCGTTTGCGCTGAGCCGCTTGGCCGCACACCTGTCGGCGGAAGAAAAAG
>SHND01000017.1 GCA_004295045.1 Chloroflexota bacterium
ACTGAGCCGCGCCGACGAGGCGCGGTAGTATGCTCGCAAACTCTATGTCTGACATCGCCATCCGCGTCGAAAATCTCGGCAAGCAATACAAGATTGGTCGTTTGCAAAAGCGGCACGATACGCTGCGGGATGCCATCGTGGGAACGTTCAAACGTTCAACGTTCAACGTTCCAACGTTCCAACGTTCCAACGTTCAACGCGCGAACGACGATTCCATCTGGGCTTTGCGCGACGTCTCGTTCGAGGTCAAACGCGGCGAAGTGGTGGGCATCATCGGACGCAACGGCGCGGGCAAAAGCACGCTGTTGAAAATCTTGTCGCGCATCACGGAACCGACAACGGGCGCGGTGGATTTGTACGGGCGCGTGGCATCGCTGCTCGAAGTGGGGACGGGGTTTCATCCCGAACTGACGGGACGCGAAAATATTTTTTTGAACGGCGCGATCCTTGGGATGCGGAAAACGGAAATCGAAAAGAAATTCGACGAGATTGTGGCGTTCGCCGAAGTGGAGAAATTTATTGATACGCCGGTGAAACGCTATTCGAGCGGGATGTATGTGCGGCTCGCGTTCGCGGTGGCGGCGCATCTGGAACCGGAAATTCTTTTGGTGGACGAAGTGCTGGCGGTGGGCGACGCGGCGTTTCAAAAGAAATGTTTGGGTAAGATGGGCGATGTGGCGCGCGAGGGGCGGACGGTGTTGTTTGTGAGTCATAATACCGTAGCGATGAAATTGCTATGCACGCGTGCACTCTGGTTCAACGAAGGTCAGATTCTTCAGGACGCTGACGCTCATAATGTTGTCGGAAATTATTTGGCGTCATTGGGTGAACCTTCAAAGCGCGATGGCGATTTATCGAAAGCTTTTCGCCGTTACAGCACAGGCGAGGCTAGGTTTCAGCTGGTTAGCGTGGCAAACCATTTGGGAGCAACAACTACGAGTCTTTATCTGGGTGATCCTTTTCGAATCAATTTTTGTCTTCAAGTGAAGCAAGAGATTCCGGAAGCTGTGATTGAAGTAAATATCGTTGATACGGATGGAATGGAGATTGCTTCTGCACGTACTTTGGATGGAGAGAACCTTGCCATTGCGCTGCCCGTTGGAACACATGAAATTACCTTGGATTCAAATTTGTTTTTGCTGCCGCGAAAATATCTGATCGAGTTGATTGTGTATCATTTGCAAGGACAACAAATTGATTGGGTTGAGCACGCGGCAGAATTCGAAGTAATGAATCACGCGCGCGAGGGGGTTGATAATTATCGCTATTGGCCGATTATGCGTGGATATGTACGCACTCCTGCAAAGTGGCATTTACCACAAGGGTTGAGATCGGCTCGACAAACCCCGCGCCCGGAGTTGTGAATCTGTGACTTTATTTGAGATGACCGCTCGTTTTAGAAGCATATCGAAAAGCATTGCGAGTAAGATGTTGGGCCGCGAGATCTATTTCTTTCCAACGGAAAATAGACCCATTGTATTTTCTGCTGAACCAGATACGTTGTATCTTTTGCCGCTTTGCTATTCTTATCGGGCTTCGTCGGAGGGAACAATTACCTATGAATTTTTGGAGGATGGCAAAGATCTGGAATATGAGCTCTTTGAGTTGGAATTCACCGACAAGTTTCGGGGAGTGAATGGATTACTGTGCCTCTCGTTTAGCTATCCCAGCGTCGAACGCGGCGATACTCTGCGAATCAATATTACAGATTCTATGGCATGGCTCAATTCCAAGTTGATTACAAGCAAGGCTCATTACCGTTCGCCGGGTCGAAAGTTTAATGCACAAATCAGGTTACAGCAAGGCGAAAAATTCTTTTCTCGCTCTTGTACGCATTATCTCCAGTATGCCGACAAACCGATCGCGCGCGATTATTATTTCGGTGATGATTATTCAGATTATCCCAAGCAAACAGACATTAACGGTGCGCTGAAGCTTGTAAATCAATTTTCCTTACAAGGGCGGTTGTTAGAAATTGGGTGCGCGTTAGGTATCTACACCTCTGCATTCTTGAATATGGGTTTTGATGCATATGGTTTAGATATTTCCGAGTTTGCCATTCAAGAAGCAGAAAAGCGGATTGGGTCAGAGCGCGTTGCGCTATGTGATTTGGATGAATCCGAGATCCCGTTTCATGGGACATTTAACGTTATTTGGATGTGGGATGTGCTGGAGCATTCTCGCGATCCGTACAGACTCTTGCAAAAAGTGACCCGCGCCGCATCACCTGATGCGCGCCTTATTATTCGTACTGCCAATGCCAATTCTTTGACACATCGGCTTTTTGGAGATGATTGGGAAGGCTTTACTGATTACTCACATTACGGTATTGAACAGGTATCTGACAAGTCGCTTGCGCATTGGCTCGGCGAATTGGGTTGGAAGCAAGATTTTTGGGAATGCAATTCTGTTTGGATTGAAGGTGTCGATCCCGTCCTACATCGCTTGAGAGAAGCGTTTGGGAGGTTACCCGAACTCAAAACATTGCTATCGGAACGGAACTTGGGTGATCTGATCTTGGTCGTTGCAACAAAAAACGAATCCTAGAAAACTATGTTCGACTTGCCATATCATTTTCGTCGTTTCAAGCAGCTGTTGCGAATGGAGCCGCCGCATCGCGTAACTGCGCCTCCCCAATTGCGAATGATTAGATTATTTGAATCTGAGCCGATAACTCTGGCATCGTTGAATCGTTCTTATCGGGTGATTGGCTATTCCGCTGAATACAGACAAAAGTGGATAGATCTCTTGAATTCGAATAATGACTTGGGCTACTGGGATAATGACCGGTTCACAAACGAACTATTGGCTAATATGGTTCCCGATTCTGAAATCCTGGTTCTTGATGGAGAGAAACTTTTCGGAGCATGTACCGCATTTCGCTTGGCATTGTATGAACCGTATGCTGTTCTTGCATATCCCATTGTCCAGACAAGCTATCGGAATAAAGGTGTTGGTACGTTTCTGATTTCCCAGACTCTTTTTCGCTGCCAGCAAGCAGGTTTTCCAGGCATCATCCTACATACAGACGATTTTCGAACTCATGCAATTCAGGCGTATCTCAAACTTGGGTTTGTACCTGATCTGGAGACCAGCCCAGAAACACGCGAACGTTGGCAGAACTTTCTCGATGCACTTGATATTTCGCGCAAAATGTGATGCATATTTTACTTGTCGGACGCGGCGATATAATTCATGTTCAGCGTTTCCTGCAGCTTGCACTTGAGGCGGGGCACCAAGTTACTCTGGTTGATCAACATGACCCAAAACCGGGGGGGGCAATCGGATATGCCTTTGTGCCGTATCCATCGCGTCCCAACGTGGGACCGCTGTCCCGCTTTCGCCATATGAATCGCTTGACGTTGCGCTGGACGCGCAGGCGTTTAAAAATGATCTGGAAGAAGGTATGTCCCGATGTAGTGCATGTGCAGTACGTGGACTATCGCGCGTTTGATTGTGCCAAGGCAGGTTTACATCCGTTGGTCTTGACGCTGATGGGTGTGGAAATCAGCCGCGCGCTAGTAGACAGTACAGACAAAGACCTACGTATGGCGTATATCGAGACCTTGCGGCGCGCCAATTACATAACGGCAGATGTACAGGTGGAATTGGATTACTGTCAACGATTGGCAGGAGAAATCCTTGAGACCGGATTGTTCTTTTATGGCATTGACCTTGCGAAATTCAAACCTGATGCCCAAGCCGGGGCTGCGCTGCGCGCACAGCTCGGTTTCAAGTCCGAGACGAAAATCGTCTTGAGTATACGCCGCTTGGAACCTACACTCGGACAAGAGAATATCTTGACCGCGTTTGCCCACGCAGTGGAAGGGTTGGATTTCGACGCGAGCCTCGTTTTTCTAAGGCATCATTCCTTCATCACTCCGCCGAGATACGAACAGAGTTTGCTTGAATTGGCGCAGCAACTGGGCATTGGTCATAGAGTGCGATGGTTCGATGGGGTTGCAAATGCGCAAATGCCCGCGCTGTACAACATGGCGGATGTGGTGGTTAACTTCCCCGATTTGGATGGACTGCCAGTGAGTTTGCTGGAGGCAGCAGCGTGCAAACGTCCCACCATCACGTGCGCTCTGCCAGTCTATCGGGAATTTTTAGCGGCTAGTGCGTTTCTTGCTGTTGCGCCGGGAGATACCAGCGCGCTGGGCAAAACACTGCGCCAAGTGTTGAAAGGACAGCTGCCAAATCTTCAAACGCAATTGGAAAAGAACCATCGATTAATTGCAGAACGGTATGAACAAAAAGTTTGTTTTGAAAAGATGGAAAAGATATATCAACAAGTGGCAAGAACCGAGGTGTAGACCTTGATGTCTTGTTGGCAACAGCATCTGTCCTAGAATTGCAAAGCTGTAACTCGCGCAAACACTAATGAACATCGCGCTGTATCACAACCTCACCTCCGGTGGCAGCAAGCGTGAGAGGTATGAATTTGCCATAATTTTACCTTATGAAAATTGCGGTCATTGACTATTTTGCAAACGTGGGCGGGGGGCGAAGATATACTGCATCGCTTGTCAAAGGGCTCAAATACTGCAACCCCGAGATAGAGATAAAGTTTGTCTCGAGCAAAAAAGCCCTAAATGATCAATCGTTCGGAAATCTGGATGGATTTGTTTCGGAACAGGTGGGACTGACAACGAGCGAGACGCTGCGCGCACAAATTCCAAATGGACGCATTCACGGCATACCGGGAACGTGGCGCGCCAAAATGGGCGTACAGCAATTTTTGTTGAAAACTCGATATGCTCTGGGCTCACAAATTGCTCGCGCAGTCCAAGACGCAGACATTCTTTTTTTTGCCTGGCCTGATTTTCATGTAACGTTTCCGATCCAAAAACCGTTTGCACTGACCGTCCACGATCTAATCTGGCGGCATAATGATCTTGTTACGCAAGCACAAGTAACGCGACTGAACCAAAACGCTGCTTCGCTCTTGCAACGAAGCAGCGCCGTAATTACCTTGACGCCTTCGATGCGACGGGAGGTTGACGAGGCGTTTCCAGGCTCGGCGCAAAAAACTCGCGTTATCTACTCTCCATTGCCCGAATTGCCGCGCGGCTTGTCATCACCCGCACGCGACAAATGGTTGTCTTTACAGCACGTTCGTTCGCCATTCGTCCTCGTCGTTGGCGGATTGTGGGCGCACAAGAACCATCTAACTTTGTTGCAAGCGATTGCGCGTCTGAAACAAGAACATACTGCAATCCAACTCGTCTGCACCGGTCAGTACACGGATGAGGCATTTAGTTCTCAACCGGCTGCGACGCGATGGGGTTTGGCGAAAACACTACGCGAATTGGCAAACAATTTGGGATTGGAATCGGGTAAGGATGTCATAGGGCTGGGCAGCACAAGCGATATAGAATTGGCGACGCTTTATGAAGCAGCGACATGTTTTGTCGCACCCTCGACCTATGAAGGTGGGAGCTTGCCGATGTTAGAAGCGGTCGCCCACCAGTGTCCAGTTGCATGTTCGGACATTTCGGTATTCCGCGATATCGCTTCATATTTTCAACTCACGCCGAGATTTTTTGTTCCGACAAATGCAGACGCTCTAGCGACCGAAATCGCGCGCATCCTGGAACAGCCGATCAGCCGCACCGAATGCAAAGAAATGGCACAACGCGTCAAGCAGCGTACCTGGCGCGACGCGGCACAAGAATATCTTGGAGTGTTATATGAGATTGCCTGACAAATCGAGGATGTTCAAGATCTGCGCTATTGTTCTGGCATATGGCTCGCGCACTGACGTTGCACAAGCCATTCAATCTTTGCAAGCGGCAGAAGGAAAGATTGAGATTGTTGTGGTGCAGAATGGGTTGGCTGATTCAGAGCTGGATTGGTTAGCCCAAGCGTTCCCTTTTGTTTCCTTTGTTCGCAATGCCCGAAATTGCGGAGCAGCGGGAGGAAGGAATCTTGCTCTGCGCACAGAGACTGCTGCAAAAGCAGATTATTTTTTTTTCCTTGATCGTGATGCAACCATTGAGCCGAACGCTATAACCAAGTTAGTTGAAGCAGAGGGTATGCTGCCCGACGCAGCGCTTCTCAGCACTCTCATTCT
This sequence comes from Chloroflexota bacterium, assembly GCA_004295045.1. GTDB lineage: Bacteria > Chloroflexota > Anaerolineae > UBA4142 > SHND01 > SHND01. The sequence continues at coordinate 6,077 of SHND01000017.1, forward strand.
GGTGCGCGAGAATCCCGCCAAGATACACTCGGCGGGCGGGACAATTGACGCACGCACATTCGATGAAGTCCATTATCACCATGCTCCCACGCGCGCTGTGATGCCCGTTGATTTCGTCGTGACAACCGCCGCGCTCGTTTCGAGGCATGTACTCGAACAGGTCGGACTTTTCGATGAGCGTTACTTTGCTTATTATGAAGATTTGGATTGGGCCCATCGCGCCAAGATTTTAGGTTTCAACCACTATGTTGTGCGTGATGCCATCGGCTATCACAATCAAGAACGCTCGCGATTTCATCCGCTGGTTAGTTACTATATCTCGCGCAATCGTTTGTTGTTTCTGACCAAGCACAAATTTCTCGAGTCAAAATTCACCAAACGCACTTGGGAGTTCATTTTGCAACAGATAGGAAACGGACTAGGGATTATTTTCTCGCTCCGTCCCCCAAGTCTGACCTGTTTTGTCGCGCAGTTACAGGGAGTGTTTGATTATCTGCGGGGGCATTATGGACGCGCGCCACGCTGGACCGAAACTCCCACTCCGGAATTGTGGGAGGTACGCTTTTGGATTTTCTCGACACACTCACAGTTATTCAATCAGGCACGAAAACTAAAGCGCACAATTCGTTCAAAAGGAATCATGTTGCGTGGCTAGAATCTTGACAGCATATCCGCAGAAACAAGTGAAGCGGTTAGAGTACACACTTTATGGAATTATGCTGGGAGCGCTCTTTCTTATTTATTTTGGAAACCGCCTTGTGCTATCACTCGTAGGACGTTTCACGCGCCAGACAAAAAATACAAAGATCATAACAAACTCGCGGCGCTACGACAGCAGAATTTACGGCGTTGACAACTTGCGTTTCGAGGATTTGCCCGAAGGAAATGTTTGGCGGCAAATGGCAGCGGCGGTGCCTGAAAATGCGGTCGTTCTAGATGTCGGCTGCTCAACAGGGCATCTTGGACGGATGTTGGTTGACTCTCGACATTGCACCGTGGACGGCATAGAGATTGATCCCGATGCGGCTGCCATCGCCGCGCAGAGCTATCGTCAGGTCTTTGCGGGCGACCTGAGTGATGGAGATTTTCACAACCACATTCCGCTTGGAGCGTATGATGTTGCCCTCTATATGGACGTGCTGGAACACCTCGCTGAACCGGGCAGCTTGATCAACCAACTCGAACGTAATCTCAAAGGGAGTGGCTTTGCCCTTGCCAGTATTCCCAATGTCGCAAATTGGCAGGTTCGTTTTGAGCTGATGCGCGGTCGCTTTGAATATACAGACCTGGGCACAGGAATAATGGACCAGTCGCATTTGCGTTTTTTCACTCTTTCTACGTTGAAGGGTTTATTTGAACAAAGCGGGTATCAAGTGGATTGGATTGCCGCCTCATTTCCGAATTGGCATCCGCTGTTTGAACCGTTAAGATTCTTACCTCGCTCTGAAGATATGCGTTTACGTTTGCTTGAACTTTTTCCCGAATTGCTCAGTCGTCAGTTCTTGATTCGGGCGTGTCCGGTCTGGAAAGCTTGAGTGATGCCACTGCACATTCTCTACCTTTCATCTCCGGGCGGTGGACTCGAAACGAATGTGCGCGTACTGGCTCCGGCGCTGCGCGCGGCGGGTCATGCGGTTTCGATTTTGTATTTAGACGACGGCGTTCAAGAACTCGTACAACTGGGCGCGGATGAGATTATCGAATATCGCGCGCCGAGAGGAGGGTGGCATTATTATTTTCATCGCGCGACGTTCGGCTTGACGAGTTTCCCTTTAGTTGTACGCACGATTGAAATGGCACGCGCATTGGCGCGTGCTGTCACAGCAATTCATGCTCGAAAGCCGCTGGATTTGATCGAAATTCCTGAAGTGACTCTGCCATTCGTGAAACTTCCCGTTCCGTATCTTGTTCGTTTGCACTCGGCGGCATGGACATGGCGTCAGCTGCTCGGCGAAAAACAGCCGCGTGCGGATGCGCTCGAGATACGAATGGAGCGCGCAACGTTGCAAAAAGCGAACGCGGTTTCTGCGCCAAGCCGCATGTTGGCAGATTTTGTGCGTACAGAGTGCGGCATGGAAAGTTTGCCCATCGAAATCATTCCCTACCCCGTGGACACCAACCGCTTTTGTCCTGTCGCGCAACGCGCTAATACAAAACGCGTTTTGTTCGTTGGACGCGTCGAAGCGCGCAAAGGCGCGGATGTGTTATTGCGCGCGGTACCGCGCGTATTGGCACAGCATCCCGACGCGGAATTTATTTTCGCGGGACACGTGAATGAGGAACTGCGAAATTTGGTGGATGCCGCGCCACCGCAGGTGAAATTTCTCGGCGTTGTGCCGCATGGCGAATTGCCCGCGTTGTATCAGCGCGCGACAGTCGTTGTCGTGCCGTCGTTGTGGGATAATTCGCCAAATGTGATTTATGAAGCGATGGCGTGCGGCGTGCCGGTTGTCGCGTCGCGTGTTGGAGGTATCCCCGAACTTGTGGAAAATGGCGCGACGGGTTTGCTTGTGCCGCCGCGTGATGTTCCAGCCACGACGGAAGCAATCCTTGACCTGCTAAGCAATCGTGCCAGGTGCGCGGAAATGGGAAGACGCGGCAACGAAAAAGCGATAGCGTGTTACAAGGTCGAGACCATTCTTGACCAGACCATGGCGGTTTATCAGCATCTAGTCGCACAGTGAGCCAATGCACATCGTTCTCGCCAATCAATGGTTTCCGCCCGAAAGTGGCTGGGGCGGCGTGGCAATGTGGAATTATGCGCTCGCGCGCGCATTGGTTGCGCTGGGGCATACTGTTACCGTTCTCACCGCGCAGTCGAATCCATCAAGCCCGCGCTGCGAGGACCGCCATGGGATTTCGATTCGGCGTTTGCCGACGCGCCAAGTGTATCGCTGGCAAAGATTGCCCGGAGTTGGTTATTATGCGCGCGAACTCTTTCAACTTGAATACGCGCGTCGTGTGGCGCAGGCGCTGCGCGTGTTATATCGCGCACATCCGTTTGATGTGGTGGAGTTTGCGGAGGTGAATGCAGAAGGATATTTTTATGCGCGCCAGCCGTTGACACCTTTGGTTGTGCGATGTCATACGCCAACTTTTGTATTGCAAAAGCATTATGCCTCCGCCGAAATGCCTTTTGACACGCGCTTGACCGCGCACTCTGAGAAATACTTGATTCGACATGCCCATGCCCTTACTGCACCCTCTCAAGATATGGCAAATGTGATTGGTCAAGCATGTGGATTTCCGAGCCAGCGTATTACCGTTATTCCCAATGCGCTCGAGTGGAAGGAATTTCAGACCGATGTCCGGGAACGCTCCGCAAAAGAATTGGTTGTTCTGCATGTTGGGCGTTTGGAACGGGTGAAAGGAGTTGTAATCCTTGCACAAGCTATCCCGCAGATACTGGCGCAGATTCCGGAAATTCGATTTGTTTTTGTTGGGGCGGATTTTCGAACCGCACGCGGCGTTTACCAGCGAGGGGAATTGGAAGAATATTTTGCCGCGAAAGGCGTTAGCGACCGGGTGGAATTTACAGGCAAAGTGGAACAACATACACTCCTCGAATGGTACAAGCGCGCAGATATTTGCGTTGTTCCGACGCTGAACTATGAAAGCTTTTCCTATACCTGCGCGCAGGCGATGGCGGCGGGTAAGCCAATTATCGCAACCCGAATTGGAGGAATTTCCGAAACGGTTGATGATGGGCAAAACGGTCTGTTGGTCGAACCGGGAAATGCGACGGAATTGGCAAACGCACTGGTGGTTCTCGCACGCGATCCGGAGCGGCGCGCAGAAATGGGACGCGCAGGACGCGCCAAAGTGGCGTGCGAGTTCGACCCGCGCCGCGTCGCCGGGCGCAATCTGCAGGTGTACGAGACCGCGCGCGCGAGGTTCAAGAGCGCCGCGCCATGAAAATCCTTTTGGTCGTTTCCAGCTACCTGCCCAACCTCGGCGGACTGCAAAGTGTGACGAGCGCTCTAGCGCAAGCGTTGGCAGAGCAAGGGCATGACGTGAGCGTGCTGGCACAGCGTTACCCGCGCGACTTGGATTCCAGCGAAACGATAAACGGTGTGCCTGTGCGGCGACTGTTGTTTCTCGTGCCGCGCTGGAGCCAATTGGCGCAGCGACGTTTTGATTTATTTCTTGCTGGATTGTTTTATTTTCCTGTCACCTTGTTTCGCCTGATTTCGCTACTGCGCCGCGAACGTCCCGACGTGGTGAATCTGCATTTCGTGGGCGCGCCGGCATCGTTCCTGCTCGCCGCGCACGCGCTGAAACCATTCAAGTATGTTGTCTCGCTGCACGGCGATGATGTGCAAGGATTGTCACGCGGAACAGCGTTTGATCGTTGGGTGTTTCGTCAAACACTGCGGCGCGCGAATGCGGTGACCGCGTGTTCGCAAGATTTGTTGAATCAAGCGCTGAAGGTGGATGATACGTTTGCAGGAAAGAGTCAAGTCATAGTCAACGGGATCACTCTGCCCCAAGCCAAGACGATTCAAGTGCAAGATGCTTTGCTTGGCGTTGGGCGCTTGATGCCTAAAAAGGGATTTGATGTTTTGCTGAACGCGCTCAAGCGCCTAAAGGAAAGGGGGAAAGCCGTTCGACTGGTCTTGATTGGAGATGGACCGGAACGACAAGCGCTTGAAATATGCGCGGAGAAATTGGCGCTTGCAAGTTCCGTCGAGTTTCGCGGCGCACAGACGCGCGACGCGGTTTATGATGCGATGCGCGCGTCCAAGTTGGTCGTTGTGCCGTCGCGCCAAGAACCATTTGGGTTGGTCGCGCTCGAAGCGATGGCGTTGGGCAAGCCGCTCGTCGCCTCACGCGTCGGCGGACTGATTGACGTGCTTGATGGCGCGGACGCAGAGTTCGTTCCGCCGGACGATGCAGCGGCATTGGCGGACGCGATTGAAATGGCGCTTGAGCGCATCGAACTCGATCCAAACTATGGGACGCGGAATCGCACGCGCGCCGCGCGTTTCTCGACCGACCGGATGTTGATTCAGTACGAGAAAACCTATTTCTCATATTGAGACTGAACACGGAGACCTCAATGTGTAATCCCGCATGTATCAACTTTGTAAGAGAATCGCTTGACCTCAGTCAAGTCTCTGGGAAGGACGTAATCGAAGTAGGAAGTCTTGATGTGAACGGCACAGTCCGCCCATATGTGCAATCGCTAAAGCCCTATAGCTATGTTGGCGTTGACATCACCTCGGGCCCCGGTGTAGACGAAATTTGCGACGCTTCCCGCTTGTGTGAACGTTTTGGCGAATCGCGTTTTGATGTTGTCATTAGCACAGAGATGATGGAACATATCCGCGATTGGCAGGTCGTTACAAATAATCTCAAACAAATCTTGCGCCCCGGTGGCGCTCTCGTCCTCACAACTCGGTCGTTAGGCTTCGAATATCATGGGTTTCCATATGACTTTTGGCGCTATGAGATTAACGACATGGAGGTCATCTGGAGCGATTTTCTAATCGAAAGGGTCGTTGCTGATCCACTTTCTCCCGGAGTATTTGTCAAAGCGACCAAGCCCCATTCGTTTCGTGAACGAGACCTATCCAATTATGGGCTGTATTCCATGGTCAAGCAGCAGCGCGTCCCCCAAATAACTTGGCTTGACTTTTACAGTTTTCAATTCCGCTATCATCAGAATAGAACTTGGGCGTTGCTGAATCGAATTCCGCACGGCGCATTTCGTCGAACGCGTGCCTTGCTCAAGATTTGACTTGGCTCTTTGAGATCGAATTTCAATGGAAACACCACTGCCGCTCGTCTCAGTTGTTCTACCCGTCTATAACGGAATGCGGTTCTTGGCAGAGGCGGTTGAATCAATTCTTAATCAAACGTACACCGAGATTGAGCTCATTGTCGTAAATGACGGCTCGTCTGATGCATCTGCCAAGTTTTTGCGCGACCACCAAGAACAAGACAGCCGAATCCGGTATCTTGAACACGCTCAAAATCGCGGAATCGCAGCTGCTTATAACACAGGTATTTCCGCGTGTCGGGGGCGATTTATTGCCTTTCATGAGCAGGATGATCTTTCTGTGCCTCATCGCATTAGCTGGGAGATGCATTACATCAAAGAATCTGGGGCAGCGCTAATCTCATCGCGAGTTGGGTGGATGAATGAGCAAGAACAGATTTATTACTATTGGCCCCCGGACCTGAACGAGAACGAGATTTGGGTTCCAAGTAAAGAGCGATATTTCGAATTGCTGATTCACCAAACGCGCATCGCAAATGCAACAACATTGCTGGATCGGGAGAGTATCCATCCAGAGGATTTGATATTTGACGAGCAGTTCCGCCGCAGCGGCCAAGACTGGGATCTTCATTTGCGATTGATAAAAAAATATTCAATTATGCGTCTCTGTGATCCACTTGTGTACATGCGGCGGTACAAAGATCATATCTCTGCGACCACACAGCGAATGAATGTATTCAAGGATAATCGACGCTTACTTGTCAAGCATACTAAATTGAATACAAGAACCCTGAGGAGTGCAGCTTATCTACTCCATGCCTGGTCAAACGAGTTTGTGCTTGAAGCGCGATATTATCGCGGACTCAAAGGATTCGGCTTGGGAACACTTGCGTTGATGAGCTGTCCGCCCAATCCAAATGCTTGGCATTCATTTGGAAATGCACTACGAATTCCGTTTGCAAGGAGACCCAAGTAGATGTATCGCCTTCGCCGGTTTCTGTTCACGCGAGTGAGTGATTTTGCCACGTGGCTTTTTCATCGTGTGTTCTATGCGTATGGTGATTACAAGGGAACATGGATGAATACCACATGGATGGGTACGCGCATTTATAAATCGCCGTTTGATATGTGGGTTTATCAGGAGATTCTGTTTGAGAAACGTCCCGATCTCGTCATCGAGACTGGAACAGCATTTGGCGGGTCGGCACTGTACTTGGCACATCTAATGGATATTCTAAATCATGGTGAGATTGTTACGATAGACGTAGTTGCGAATCCGGTTCCCGTTCATCCTCGAATAACCTACATCAACGGTTCTTCGACAGATCAAGCTATAGTTGACTTGGTTAAAGGGCGTTGCGAGAACAAGAGCGTGATGGTGATTCTCGATTCTGAACATACTATGAGACATGTGCTTGATGAATTGACGGTTTATTCACAAGTTGTCACCCCCAACCAATATTTGATTGTCGAGGATACAAATATCAATGGGCATCCGGTACACAAGCGCTTTGGACCGGGACCTTGGGAAGCTGTTCAGGGCTTTCGAGCGGAACATTCGCAATTCCAAATCGATAAATCACGAGAAAAATTTCTGATGTCATTCAATCCTGGTGGCTTTTTACTCAAGTCCACTGAATAATTTGATCCTTCAGGTTACCAGGAAATGTTGCAATGATCTCACGGCTAGGCAGATACATTCACAGATTTGCTAAAGATGCTCAATACCGCAATAAAGTGTTTGTGTGGTTTAGGCAAGGCAAGTTTGCTTACCCGATACGCGCCTGGCTGGATAATCGCGGCCTAGTTCTTGCTAACCTCTTTGCCAAACAACCGCGAGTGCATTGTTTAATCTGTGGTTATGAGGGGCTTGACTTTGAATCATACGCCACAATGCAGCGTTACGCTCCACATGCGCGTTGCCCTCAATGTGGTTCTTCGCCGCGGTATCGCGCCCTTGCTCAATTGTTGACACAACGAAGGATGATCGGTGATGGCAAAATGTGCCTTGAAGTTGCACCGGGCAAGCACTTTGGAAAGTGGATGCAGAGTATGGAAACGCGATATTTTTCCATAGACTTGGGCGCCCTGCCGGCGATGGCAAAAATGGATGTTCAAGCGCTTGCGTTCGATCAGGATGTGTTTGATCTGATCATTTGTTTTCATGTCTTGGAGATGGTCCCCGATTGGAAACAAGCGCTCGCCGAATATCATCGAACCTTATGCAATGACGGGATTCTCATTCTTTCCGAGTCCTATCTTTGGGGTCAGCCCAAGACGATAGACTTTTCGACCGATGAAGTGTTTTCCGGCGACCCGCTGCGTCGCTTTGGCGATGACCTTGTTCAAGCTCTCAAGGGAACGGGTTTTCAGGTCGAAACATTCGATTATTTGGGCAAATATGATGCATCGGGTGATTACTTTTTTATTTGCACAAGATGAATAAAAATGTTGCCCCCCTTTTTCAATATTTATAACTATGTCATATGCAATCGTCTGCGCATCTTGATGTATCACAGGATTGCGGATGATTCGCCAGATCGGCTGACGATTTCTCCCAAGCTGTTTCAGCAAGAAATGGAATATCTCGCGGCGAATGGCTTTCACGTCATCTCGCTACAAGAAGCGCGCGAGCGCCTTGCAGCAAACGCGGATTTGAAAAAGCAGATTGCGCTGACCTTTGACGATGGTTATTTAGATTTCTTGACCAACGCTGCGCCGATTTTGCGACAGTTGAAATTTTCCGCGACCCTTTTCATTGTCACGGGGGCAATCGGTTCGCACGCGCATTGGAGTTCGGTGGACAAGCGTCAGCGCTTGCTCGATAAAGAACAGCTGTTAGAATTGCGCGCGCAAGGATTTCAACTCGGCAGTCACACCGTCACGCATCCCGATTTGACCGCGCAAAGCGACTCGCAGCTTGCCGATGAATTGAAGCGTTCGCGTGACGCGGTGTGTGCGCTCGGCGAAATGTTTGTCCCATTCGCGTATCCGGGCGGAAGTTTTACGCGGCGCGAACGTGACGCAGTGGAACGCGCGAGGTATGATTGCGCCGTCATCGTCGGCGGACGTTGGGGCAACGGACGTGAAACGGATCGTTTTTTATTGAAACGCGAACCGATGCTCGCGTCCGATTCGTTGGCTTGGTTCAAGAAACGCGTGAATGGGTATTACGAAGGTCATTATTTGTGGGCGCGCGCACGGAGGATGAAGACGCGATGAGGCGAGATCCTTTTTACATCAAACGATATGCAAAATGGAATCCCAAACGTTTGTTGCCTACTTTGCGGGGACGCTTGGAGAATCGCGTTTCTTTCTATCGCTTTGCATCCTATGCACTTCCCATAAAGTCTGTTGATGCTCTGCCAGTGCTAAACTATGAGCCAGATTGGGCGAATACCGCCCTACGGCGGCCAGACATGCAATATCTTTGGTGGGCTTGGCAAATCTGCGAATCTGAAAAGATTCCGGGCGCATGTATAGAGGTGGGATGTTTTCGCGGCGTGACTACGCGTTTCTTGGCGCAGACCATAAACCCGCGTCCTATGTTCGCGGTTGATCCTTATCGCGGGTACGTCGGCGACGAGCGCAATTACGAATTCTTTTGTCGCAACATCCAAGATTTGGAAAACATTTGTCATTTACATTTGACTTCGGGCGACGCGTTTCGCGCATGGCGATATGGACCAGTGGCAATGGTATTCATTGACGCTGTGCATGATTATTCAAATACGCGATTTGATATCGAGGCGTGGGGCAGCTTATTGTCGCCCCGAGGAATCATCGCCGCGCATGATACGGACAATCGCTGTTTTGCGGGTACGCGCCGCGCAGTTTATGAGGCGACACGGCATGGTTATGATTTGTTGGCGCATCCATCAAACCTGACTTTTTTGCGAAAATGGTAGACGGCATCTGGGCAAGATAGACAAGTAGATTGATGTGACGCTTATGCTTTCAATGTGATAGTATTTCATTGCAATAAATTGCCATTTATGGTAATCTATTCGCATGGAATTTGGCAGATTGTTGGAAATCGTCGGCGCGGAACCGGTTTTTGAAACAGGGCTGCTGCTGGCGGGCGAGGTCAAGCCGCAGGACGTACGACGGCAGTTGACGCGTTGGACCAAGGCAGGGCGGCTCTATCAACTGCGCCGCGGCGTCTATGCGCTTGCGCCGCCCTATACCAAGACCAAACCCCACCCGTTTCTTGTCGCCAATCAGTTGGTGCGTCCCTCTTACGTCACCGCGCAAGCGGCGCTCGCCTACTATGGCATGATTCCGGAATATGTGCCGGTCGTTACCAGTGTGACGACTGCGCGCCCCGGACGCTGGAAAACTCCTCTGGGCATTTTCGAATACCGCCATCTGCAAAACGCTTTGTGGCGCGGTTTTCGGCAAGTCGAGGTGAGTTCTGGACACAAAGCATTTATCGCCTCGCCCGAAAAAGCGCTACTCGACCTCATTTACTTGAATCCCGACGGCGACACGCGCGCCTATCTGGAGGAGCTGCGGCTGCAAAATTTGGAGCAAATAGACTGGCAAGCATTGGAACGTCTGGCGCTAACTCCAAAACTGCGCCGCGCCGCCAAACGTCTCTCTGCGCTGGCAGTCCAAGCACAAGACGCGTTCGAGACAATGTGAAAGATTATCTCGTCGAATTGACACGTGCCGCGCCGACGCCCGCCCACGCGCGCAATATTGCCCGCGAATATTTGCAAGCGCGTATTCTGGGTTCGCTCCAACGCGCGGGCGCGATGATTCCGCTTGCTTTTCACGGCGGAACCGCGCTGCGCTTTTTATTCAATGCGCCGCGTTATTCGGAAGATTTGGATTTTGCGCTGGAGCGTGAACCGGCGCGTTATACTTTCCGCGCCTATTTGGAAGCGCTGCGCGCCGAGTTTGCGCGTGAGGGCTATGCGGTTGAACTCAAGGTGAATGACCGCAAGACGGTGCACAGCGCATTCGTGCGCTTTCCGGGCTTGCTGTACGAACTTGGATTGGCGCCGCAGCGCGGCGCAATGCTCGCCGTCAAATTGGAAGTTGACACCCGTCCGCCGGAGGGTGCTAACCTAACGACGACAGTCGTGCGCCGCCACGTGATTTTGCAATTGCAGCATCATGACCGCGCGTCGCTGTTGGCGGGAAAATTGCACGCGCTCTTGCAGCGTCCTTTTCTCAAAGGGCGCGATGTCTTTGATTTGGTATGGTATCTCGGCGACCGAACGTGGTCCCCGCCGAATCTGACGCTGCTCAATCACGCCCTCGCGCAAAGCGGTTGGCAGGGCGAGCGCGTGGACGAAAAAAATTGGCGCAATATTGTGTGGCGTTCTTTGCGCGGGTTGGACTGGCAAAATGTGGCGAATGATGTGCGCCCCTTTCTCGAATCGAGCGGCGATGCTGAATTGTTGACGCGTGAGAATGTAGAGCGCGTGTTATTGGGAACAAATGGTTGAGACGCTTTCGGTGTTGATTTGCACCTACAACCGCCCCGACATGCTCGCGCGATGCCTCGACGCGCTGCTTTGCCGCACGGCGGAAAAACCCGACGAGGTTGTGATTGTGAACGGCGGCGATGAACGGACGGACCGGATTGTGGAAGGACGAAGGCAGAAGGCGGAAAACAGTATCCAAATCAAATTGCTCAAGACCGCCAACAAAAATCTTGCCGCCTCGCGCAATGTCGGTTTGCCGCACTGCACAGGCGATATTGTTGCGATGACCGACGATGACGCGGAGGTGTTTCCCGATTGGGTCGCGCGAATGAAACAACTTCACGCGGAACATCCCGAAGCGGGCGCGGTGGGCGGCGCGATTGTTGGCGCGCAAGCCGATTCTTTTATCAGTCGTTTGTCGGATCAGGTAACGTTTAGCGCGTATCCGACCGCGCGGTATGTGCGGACGGTGCCGGGAGTCAATGTTTCGTACAAGCGCGATATAATTGAACACATTGGACCACAAGATGAAACGCTCTTTCGCGGCGAAGACGTGGATTATAATTGGCGCATCAAAAAATTGGGTTACGAAATCTATTATGATCCCTCGGTGCGCGTTCTCCATCACCATCGCCCGACGCTGTCCAGGTTTTTGAATCAACATTACATGTACGGACGCGCGTATTATTTGGTGCGGCGCAAACATCCCGAAATGTATTGTGTATATCCGCACGCGCTGGCGCGACCCAAAGATTTTTTTAAAGGTGTGAATTTTGTAGCGGCGGCATTTTATGAGCCGTTCATTTATGCGGCGCGAATGAATGGGCTAGCCGATAAACTGCTCGCTTATCCGCTTTTGTTGGCGAATCAACTGAGCTGGCGCGGCGGGATGATACGGCAAAAACTGCTGCCGTAATAGCATTGAGGATGCGCGCGATATTTTTTGGGGAACGAGATTCGACCTTTAGCCGCCTGCATCTGGCGCAGTTAGCGCGGCACGCTGAGATATTGCTGTGGGTGGCGAGCGCGGAAAAAAACGAAAAACATCTGCGCCAGCCGTTTTTATCGCGACGCGATTGGTGGGAGCGTATGGTGATACGCGGGAGATTCGAGTCCCAAATCCTGCGCGCGTTCGGCAAACCAGCGCGTTGGCTCATTCCATCCAACATCCCTGTCTACCTTTCGCGCCGCAAGGATCTGGATTTGCCGGACGTCATCGCGCGCGCAGCGCCGGATATTATCGTTTCGGCGGGATACCGCTTTCTCTTGCCCAAAGTGGTTTTGCAGATGCCGCGTTTGGGCGCGTTCAATTGCCATCCCTCGCTGTTGCCGCATTACGCCGGTTCCAATCCGTGGTTCTGGATTTTGCGAAATGGTGAGCAAGTATCAGGCGTAACAATTCATTGTATGGTCGCAACAGCTGATGCGGGTGACATCGTAGCACAGCAAGCGTTCGCGGTTTCAAAGGAAATGAATCATCAAGCGCTCTATAATGAATCAAGCGTTCGCAGCGCGCGTTTGTTGTCTCAAATATTGCAGGATTCAAAATCCGACGCGTTAGTCGCGCGTCCGCAAGACTTGACGCAGTATCAATTTTTTCCTTCGCCCCGTGATGCGGATTATCGTATAGATTGGAATTGCAGCGCCGCCGAGATCAAAGATCTTGTTCGCGCCGCGCTGCCCGCGCCCGGCGCGTGGACGACAGTGGCAGGATACCGGATTTCAGTGCGCCGCGTGAAGGTGGTCACAATGCAGCAGGGAACACCCGCGCAAGTGTTGGATGTAAATCCAGATGGAGTCGCTGTCGCGTGCAAGCGTGATGCGCTCGTGATTCATACTGTGGAATGGAATGGGCGAGAATATGAGTTGAAACAGGTGGCGCGAGAATTGGGCTTGGCGAAAGGCATTTGTTTGAGTTAATGTTGCATCGAGACAACATCGTTGCATCAATGGAATAAGTATTATAGCGAACAGAAATACTGGGTCATAAAACTATGATAAAGTTTTCAACAGGATTGGGCGAACGGCTTTTCGATGCCAGACGAATTCGATTCTTGGTCATAATTATTTCTTTGTTCGCTGCCATTGCCCTTGGCGCCATTGTTGCAAGCGGGGACTTTGGTTTTCGCGAATTCGTCATTTTTTTGCTCGCCGTTGGGACCGTCCTCGTTATTTTGATTCCGTCGGAACGCATGCTTACGCTTGCGTTCGGCTTGTTGGTCTTGACGCTCGCGCTGGGATGGCGAACGATTGCTTTTTCCAGCGAATTGGTGGTTCATCCCTCCGAAGTATTGGCATGGCTGCTCTTTGGATTGATGCTGACGCGCGCGGTGCTATATCGTGAAACGCTCCCTTGGAAAATTCCCTTTTGGATTCCCGCCTTGCTGTGTTTCGCGCTGTTGGGCGCGCTAGTGGCGGTGACCAACGCAGTACGTCCTGATGTGATCATTTCTGAATTCAAAATTTTCTTGGCACTCATTCCCACCTATTATGTTGTCAAGTGGTTTGTCACTTCGCCGCAGCGTTGGGAAAGGATTGCCAACATCGGAATTGGAATTGGAGTTTATCTAGCATTCTTGGGTATGCTGGATTTCTTTGCGCCAGAGGTGGCGCAAAGTTTGGCAGGAGAGGGTGGCGCGAGTATCCAAATAGGTTCTGTCCAAGGTTTTGAACGCATCATGTTCGTTCTCTATGGGACGCCTTTGGCAGGTGCAGTTATTCTTGTGCTGCTCGGCTTTACGCTGCGGCAGTTGTTTCGACCACGTCTCGAGCGCCGCTGGCGTGTCCTTGTCTTCGCCGCATTTCTAATTCAGCTGTTCGGGATCTATATCACCGGCTATCGCGGTTTGTATATCGCGGTAGCGGTTTTGTTTATTTTATTTGCCATTGTCCAACGGCGCGGCTGGCTGCTCGTCCTCGGTGGACTGGCGATGTTACCTTTCTTGCCCGTCGAATTTGACTATCGCGTCCTCTCGCTGGTTGATGAACAGTATGCAGATACCAGCCAAGTCAAGCGCCTAGCGCGTGCCAGCGATGCACTAAAGTTGATTCAGGAATCTCCGCTATTTGGACACGGCTTGGGCAGCAGCGGATATGTCCACAGCGATTTCTTGCAGATTGGGGCGAATTTGGGCATTCCTGCCTTGCTGGTTTTGCTCGCAGGGTTCGCTTCGATTCTCTTGGGCTTGTGGCGATTGGCGCACGGACGCGGCTGGTTTGCCGAATACGGCGCCGCGATGTTCGCAGCCATTGGAGCAATGCTTGTCCCGTTAGCAGGGGAAGGAATGATTGTCTTTATTCAGGTGATGATGCCGATTTGGTTCGTCTTGATGATGGCAATGCGCCTGATCGAGTTGGAACGTCTCGAAAGCAAATGAAGGATTGGATGTTGAATTGAATCTCAATGGGCTGTTGTACTTTTAGATTTGAATAGAATTATTCATTGATCCCAACTATGGGAGCTTGACAACGTGGCGTATCCTAAAATCTCGATTCTCCTCCCCACATTTAATTGCGCTGACATCCTCCGCCCCACGCTGGAATCCATCAAGTGGGCGGATGAAATTCTCGTCGTTGATTCGTACAGTACGGATGCGACATTAGACCTTTGCCGTGAATATGGCGCGCGCATCCTTCAGCACGAATATGTGCAATCGGCGAAACAAAAAAATTGGGCGATTCCGCAGTGCGCGCACGAATGGGTTTTGCAAATAGATTCCGACGAAGTGTTGGAAGTCGGGTTGTCGGCAGAGATTCGCGCGTCGCTTGAATCGGCGTCGGCGGAGATTGACGGCTTTCGTATTCCCTTCAAACATCACATCCTTGGCGAGTGGGTCAGAGTCTGCAATCTCTATCCCGAATATCATTTGCGCCTCTTTCGGCGTGACAAAGGACGCTTTGAGGACAAAGAGGTTCACTCGCACGTAAAGGTGCCGGGACGCGTCGAGACGTTACAGCATCACATTTTGCATCATGGAATGAAATCGCTCAGCAATCAACTGCGTAATCTCGACCGCTATTCGCGCTATCAAGCGGACGAGCTGCGCAAACGCGGCAAAAAATTTCATTGGCATCAATTGCTAATCCGCCCGTTCGGAATTTTTGTATATTTTTATGTTGTTAAAAAAGGTTTTACCGCCGGTTATCGCGGCGTTTGGATTGCTGCCATCAACACGACGTTCGATTTTTGGTCTTATGCCAAGCTTTGGGAGCTCGAGACCTTGGGACTAACCGCGAGTCCGAAATGAGCGCGCGGCTCGCCCTGGTGGATGTATCATCCGAAATGAGCGGCGTGGAATTCAGTACGCTCTATCTGGCTCAAAATCTAGAGCGCACGCATTGGAGTCCGCTCGTCATCTGTCCCGGCGAAGGCGAATTGCCGCAGCTCTGCCGCCAAAACGAGATTGATGTTCTCATCGTGCCGTTGACGCGACTGGTTGCAACGAGTGTCCGCCTGCGCGGGCGCCGTATTCCGAATCCATTTGCGCTTGCGTGGAACGCGCTCAGTTTTGCGATTACCGCGCGTCGTCTCGCCCCAATCCTTGAACGCGAACAAATTCGGCTCGTCGTCACCAAAGGACTCTTGGCGCACTATTACGGCGGACTCGCGGCGCGTTGGGCGCGCATCCCGTGCGTGTGGCATGTGCAAGATCGCGTGTCGGAACGCGCCGGAGCGTTGTTCCCCACGCTTCTCTCCATCGGCGCGCGCGTGTTGGCGCGGCGCGTCATTGCGGATGCAAACAGTATTGCGCGGCAGTTGGACATTGCGATGCCGCGCGACCGAGTCAATGTCGTTTGGAATGGCGTGGATACGCGCGAATTTTCGCCAGAGATGGACGGCACACGCGTGCGCGCGGAATGGACGCACGCGCCGGATGCGCTATTGATTGGCGTCATCGCGCGATTGGTGGCGTGGAAGGGACAGCACGTTCTGCTAAAAGCAATGGTGCAGCTTGGCAATGAATTTCCAAACGCGCGCGTAATTCTGGTTGGGAGCGCATTGTTCGATACCGATGAATACGCGCAATCCCTGAAAACCGAAACGACGCGTTTGGGACTCGGAGAACGCGTCGTATTCGCGGGGTTTCGCTCCGATATGCCTGAGGCGCTTGCCGCGCTAGATGTCGTGGCGCACACCGCGTTGGAAAAAGATTCCACGCCGCTCGCCGTCGTTTCGGCGATGGCGTCCGGCAAAGCGATTGTGTGTTCTGCCGTGGATGGCACGGCTGAATTGTTCGAGGAGGGCGTGAATGGTTTATTGTTTCCGCCCGGCGATGCGAACGCGCTGGTAAATCAATTGCGCCTCGTGCTGGGCGATTCCGCTTTGCGCGCGCGTCTCGGGCAAAATGCGCGCGAGTTCGCCGAGCGTGAATTGAGTGTGGAACAATTCACGCGCAAATGTGAAAGCGTTTTTGAACGCGCGTTAGAGAATTAGAAATTAGAAATTGGAAATTGGAAATTGGAATTTCGGAATTCAAAATCAGAAATCGAAAATCGAAAGTCGAAAATTCTTTTCGTTCACAATCATCTCGCCACATTCGTCCGCACCGACCGCGAATTATTGGCGGAAAAATATCGCGTGCGCGAATGGTTTCAACGCGGGCGCGCGGTGAATCTCGTCGCGTTGCAGCGCGCGGTGGCGTCAAGTGATTTGGTCTTTGGCTGGTTTGCGAGTTGGCATACCTTTTTCCCGATTCTGCTCGCTTCGCGGATGTGCAAGCCAGCCATCCTCGTCGTTGGCGGCTATGATTCCGCGAATTTGCCTGAAATCGCTTATGGCAGTATGCGCGGTGGATTCAAACGCCGGATCGCGCAGACGACGATGCGGCGCGCGACACAGCTCATCACACATTCCGAATTCACCAGGCGCGAAGTGATTCAGAGTGTTGGAATTCCTGCTGAGAAAATAGAGGTCATTTATTTGGGATTTCCGCCGAAACCGACAACGTCAATCCTAAAAGAGAAAATGGTTTTGACGATTGGAAATGTGTTGCGCGAAAATTTGCTCCGCAAGGGTATCGCGCCTTTCGTCCGTGCTGCGTCGGAATTGTCCGATATCCCATTTTGGGTTGTAGGCAGGTGGAGTGATGACGCCATTGCAGAATTGAAATCCATCGCATCTCCTAATGTCACCTTTACCGGTTTTGTGGACGAGAACGTTTTGGATTCGTTGCTGACACGCGCTCAAGTCTATGTGCAAGCATCCTTGCACGAGGGATTTGGAAGCGCCGTCGCCGAAGCGATGCTCTACGAATGCATTCCCGTCGTGACGCGCGCGGGGTCGCTGCCCGAAGTCGTCGGCGATGCGGGAATTTACGCGGAATCGAATAAACCGCAAGGCTTGGCGCGCGCGATTCAACACGCGCTCACGCTCGATGCAAGTTGGGGCGAACGCGCGCGTGAACGAATCATTCAAGAATTTCCAATGGACGCGCGGCGCGAAAAATTATTCTGCTTGATTGACCGGTTGCTTGCCGATGTATGACGACTGATGACTGTCCGTCGGTTAGCTGCACGAATCCCATGGATGAAAAATTGAAATGGCATTGAGAGGAGAGGCGTGATCAGAAATTTTGCGCTCATCGGTGTTGCTGGCTATATCGCCCCCAGACACTTGAGAGCAATTCGAGACACCGGAAACCGATTGGTCGCGGCAGTTGACCCACATGATTCTGTAGGTATTCTTGATCACTATTCTTTTGACACGCGCTTTTTTACAGAGATCGAACGGTTTGACCGGCATCTCGAAAAGTTGCGCCGCGGCGCTCATGACGAACGCGTCCACTATGTGAGCGTATGCTCGCCGAATTATCTCCACGACGCGCATTGTCGGCTCGCGCTGCGAATCGGCGCGGATGTCATTTGCGAAAAGCCGTTGGTAATCAATCCGTGGAATTTGGACCAACTTGAAGAGCTTGAACGCGAAACGGGCAGGCGCATCAACACCGTCTTGCAATTGCGAGTGCATCCGAAATTGCTCGAGTTGAGAGAAAAGTTACTCTATTCTTGGAATCACCGTCAACATGACGTATCGCTGACGTATGTGACTGCGCGGGGCGGATGGTACATGAATTCTTGGAAGGGAGATGTCGCCAAGTCGGGAGGCATTGCAACCAATATCGGAGTGCATTTGTTCGATTTGCTCTTGTGGCTCTTTGGCAATGTCAAGGAATGTCGCGTGTATCATTCCGACCCACAGCGGATGAGTGGCTTTCTCGAACTGGAACGAGCGCGCGTCAAATGGTATTTGTCGGTGGATGCAGCGGATTTACCTTTCAAAATTGAACCGGGCGCGCGGAGCACCTATCGCTCGATTACGATTGATGGCGTCGAATTGGAATTTACGGAAGGTTTTACCGATCTGCATACGCGCGTTTATGAAAAAGCATTAGCGGGTCAGGGTTTTGGGATCGAGGACGTTCGCCCTTCAATCAATTTGGTTTACCAAATTCGGACCACGCCGCTCTCACGGCAAGATGAGATGAGCCATCCTTTTTTGAATCGTGGATAAGGAAACAGTACAATCTTTGATGTCCGCTTTATATTTTGCTCATCCCAGCGCTTGGATAGATGAACCGTGCGAAATTGGCGCGGGTACCAAGATATGGCATTTTTGTCACGTGATGTCTAACGCGCGGATTGGCGAGCGCTGTGTGCTGGGACAGAATGTCATGATTGCCAGCGATGTTGTCATCGGCAACAATGTCAAAATTCAAAATAATGTATCCGTCTATACCGGCGTGATTCTCGAAGACGATGTGTTTTGTGGTCCGTCATGTGTTTTTACCAATGTGAGCAATCCGCGTTCGCAAATCGTGCGCCATCATCTTTATGAACGGACGCTTGTCCGGCGCGGCGCGACGATTGGCGCGAACGTAACGATTGTCTGCGGAATCACGATTGGGCGTTACGCGTTTATCGGGGCGGGTGCGGTGGTTACAAAAGATGTGCCGGATTATGCTTTGATGCTCGGCGTCCCGGCAAGCCAGAAAGGTTGGATGAGTCGGCACGGGCAACGCCTAACCGCGCCGGATGGAAATGGAGTAATGACTTGTAGTGAAAGCGGATGGCGTTATCGTGAAACCCAGCCAGGTGTTCTGCGTTGTCTTGACTGGGATGAAGACACTCCGCTGCCAAGCGAGAAAACATGACAACTTTACATTCGCCTGTTCCTTTGCTAGACCTCAAAGCGCAGTACACGACGATTCGCGATCAAGTTCAAGACGCGATTGAGCGTGTGCTGGAATCGCAACAATTTATCCTCGGCGCGGAAGTGGAAGCGCTGGAACGAGAGATTGCAGCGTATTCACAATGCGAATTTGGAATTGGAATGTCCTCGGGCACCGATGCGATTTTGGTCGCGCTGATGGCACTGGATATTCGACCCGGCGATCAAGTGATTATTCCCGCGTACACATTTTTCGCGACGGCGGGATGTGTCGCGCGCTTGGGCGCGCAACCGGTTTTTGTAGATGTTGATCCGCAGACCTTTAACCTCGACCCGGCAAAAATTAAAGCGGCAATCACGCCGCGCACACGCGCGCTGATGCCGGTGCATCTCTTTGGACAATGCGCTGAAATGGAGCCAATCGTCGAGCTCGCGCGCAAACACAATCTTGCGATTATTGAGGACGCGGCGCAGGCGATTGGCTCGGATTATAGAGGACAACGCGCAGGCGCGATGGGACAACTCGGCTGCTTTAGTTTTTTTCCGTCAAAGAATCTCGGCGGGATTGGCGACGGCGGGATGATTACAACGAATGACCGCGCGCTTGCTGAACGAGTGCGGCTCTTGAGAAATCACGGCGCGCATCCCAAGTATTATCACAAACTGATCGGTGGTAATTTCCGACTCGATGCGATCCAAGCCGCCGTTTTGCGGGTCAAACTCAACTATCTCGATCAATGGAGCGCGGCGCGGCAAAAGAATGCGGCAAGGTACCGGCAGTTATTCGCGAAAGCGCAATTAGAAATGATCGGTTTACCGATTGAAGAACCGGACCGTCGCCATATTTACAATCAATTCGTTATTCGTATCCCTGAACGAGACGCGCTTGCGGCGTACTTGAAGCAAAACAATATCGGCACGGAGATTTATTATCCGGTGCCCTTGCACTTGCAAGAATGTTTCGCCGAGCTGGGCTATCGCGTGGGTGATTTTCCAGAGAGTGAACGCGCGGCAAAAGAAACGCTCGCGTTACCAATTTATCCGGAATTGAGCGACGCACAGCAGCGCGCGGTCGTAGATGCAATCGCCGCGTTTTGTAAAGAAACTGACTTTAAGGTTTCTTTGCGCACCCAAACGTGACGCGTGGATTGCTGAAAACAAGTTGGTTGATGAATTATCCTTTAGTTGCCATCGTCCTTCCTATCCGCAACGAAGCCCGATATATTGCTCGCTGTCTCGAAGCGGTAACGGCTCAAGATTATCCCGCAGACAAAATTAATGTTCTTGCTGTGGATGGTTTATCGAGTGATGAGACGCGCTCCATGCTCTCGGATTTTGCCTCACGGGATGCGCGCATACGATTGTTGGACAATCCGAAACAGATCACATCTACCGCGCTGAATCTTGGCGTGAGTCTTTCGCAGAGCGAGGTTGTGATTATCGTTGGCGGACATACAAAAATTACTCCCAACTATGTGCGCTTGTGTATTGAGGCGTTCGGGCAATCCAACGCGGATTGTGTCGGCGGCGTAATTGAAACCGTCGGCGAGACCGATATGGCGCGGGCGATTGCGTTGGCGCAGAGTTCGCCGTTCGGTGTGGGCGGCGCGCGCTTTCGCTATTCAACGCGCGCGGAATATGTGGATACAGTGGCGTTCGGCGCGTATCGGCGCGAGGTGTTTGAGCGCATCGGATTGTTTGACGAAGAATTGGTGCGGAATCAAGATGACGAATTCAATTTTCGGTTGACGCGCGCGGGCGGCAAAATTTGGCTCGACCCGCAAATCAAA
The DNA here is from genome assembly GCA_004295045.1 of Chloroflexota bacterium. Taxonomy (GTDB): domain Bacteria; phylum Chloroflexota; class Anaerolineae; order UBA4142; family SHND01; genus SHND01. The sequence continues at coordinate 27,191 of SHND01000017.1, forward strand.
TCCATCTATTATTCACGCGGCACGCTCCGCCGCTTGTGGAAACAATATTACGAATATGGTTTTTGGAAAGTGCGCGTCATTCAAAAACATGGACGTCCCGCCGCGCTGCGTCATTTGGTTCCCGTTCTGTTTGTCGGCGCACTGGGCGCGACTCTGCTCTTGTCGCTTGTCACGCAAAATCCCCTTTGGTTTCTTTTGATTTTCATCCCTTACGCGCTCGCTGCGCTCGGCGCGTCCGTATGGAGCGGGCTGCGTTCGGACTGGCGCATCGTGCCGTTTCTGCCAATTGTCTTTTTTGTTTTGCACGTCAGTTATGGCGCGGGATTCCTTGTTGGATTGATTCATTGGAATTTGCGCGTACGAACCCGCGCCGCGATGATCAAGCCGTCATGAAAGACCAAGATCGGCTGCGCGCGGAATATGCGCGCCGCGCCCAAGACCCGCGTTATGCCGAATGGTATGCGCGCACGAACGCGGCAAATCGTTTTATCGAAGCGGACCGCGACACGGCGCTCAAAAGGGCGTTTGACGAATTTCCGCAGTTGCTTGCTCCCACCGCCCGTGTGCTGGATGTAGGGTGCGGCGCAGGAGGCGAGCTTGCCAAGTTACAACAGCGTCTGGATGCGCGGAATTTATTTGGCGTTGATTTGTTGTGGGAGCGCGTCTGCCGCGGCAAGGAACAATATCCTTTGCTCAATCTGTTTTGGGGCGACGCGTCACATCTGCCGTTTCGCGATGGCGCGTTTGATTTGGCGATGCAATTCACCATGTTCAGTTCAATCTTGGACGATGCTCTGCGTCGGCGCATTGCGAGTGAAATGCTGCGCGTGCTGAAACCGCGCGGCGCGGTGCTGTGGTACGACTATTTTTTCAATCCAACCAACGCGCAAACACGCGGCATCGGCAAACGCGAATTGCGCGCGTTATTTCCCAAGTGTTCGTATCATGTATGGCGTGTGACCTTGGCGCCGCCGCTCGCGCGGTGGCTTGCGCCGCGTTCGCTAAAAATGTGCGAATGGTTGAATCGAATTCCCTTTTTGCGTTCGCATTACCTCGCTCTTGTGATAAAGGATTAAGGTTTGGAACAGTCTCATCATCCCGCGCTGCCGGTGCTCAAATCTTTTCAGCAGGCGTATACGCGCGCGGAAGAGAAATACGGCGCGCGGCGCATCTTGTTGATTTTTATTCCCCTGTCTTTAACGCTCTTTTTGCCGCCGCCGTGGTTGCTGTTCGGTTTCTTGCTCAGTCCTGCATATTTTCTGTTCCGCGCGCGGACGCTCGGCTCGCCTCTGCCGCAGACCAAAGTAAATTTTCCCATTCTTTTGTTGCTGGTCGGCGTCGTGATTGGGCTTTGGGTTTCGCCCGCGCGTTTGAGCGGCGTTGAGAGCGCCGCAAAATTGCTTGCGAGTCTTACGACGTTTTATGTTTTGCTAGATGTGCTGCAGACACGTGCGGATGTGTGGCGCGCTGCCAGCGCGTTAGTATTGGCGGGACTCGCTGTTGTGCTGCTCTTGCCGTTTAGTGTGGGTTGGAGCGCCGACAAAGTTTTTGCGCTGCCCGCGTTTTTGGACTGGACGCTCCGTCCGCCGGGGCAGGGGACGAATCCGAATATCGTCGGCGGAATGCTCGCGGCGATTCTGCCGCTCGGACTTGTGCTGCTGGTTGCGCCGCGCCGCAGCGAACGGATTGTTGGCGCCATCGCATTGGGACCATTTTTGATTGCGTTGCTTGTCCTGCAAGCGCGCGCGGCGTGGTTTGCATTACTTGGTGGATTAGCGATTGGGGCAACGTTGTATCGACGCTGGTTCTTGCCAATCATTCCTTTGTTGCTGTTGGGGCTTTTGTTTTTGAATCAACAGTTGGGCGGAGTGGAGGCGCTTTCGGATACCATCTTTGGAAAAATTGGCAAGCCCACCAGTGGCACGCTTCAAGAGCGCGTCGCCCTTTGGACTCAAGCCGTCGAATTAATTCGGGCGCATCCTCTTACGGGAATTGGGATGGGAGCGTATCCCTTTGTGGCGCCGTATGCGCCGCCCAATTCGCCAAGCGCGCCGGGCTTGCTTGCCGCGCACGCGCACAATGTTTTTTTGCAGGTTGCGCTCGATACTGGCATCATCGGGTTGGCGGGATTCGTCGGCGTTTTTGTGATGGCGATTCTCTCTACGTGGCGCGCGTATACGCGCCAGCGCGCCATGCCATTGCCCATCGGAATCCTCACCGCATTCAGCGTGATATTGCTCCATAGCTTTGCTGATGGTATATTCTGGGGACTCAAGACGGGGTGGGTGCTTTGGTTTCTCTTTGGCATCGCCTGTGTTCTGCCGGACATCGCGGAACAAGAATGATGTGTTGTTTTGACGAGCATTTTTGGCAAATATCCCTATTTGGTCCTCGCGTGGTAAATACCTCTCACATTGTCATCGTTTTGAAATTTTGCTTGTGCGAAAGCTATTGACAATCTATGTTATCCTTTATTCGTTTGCTTGACCCGGCGCATTCACGACTTTATAGTCGCTGAATCGACTCTATGCGTTCCAATCTCCTCATCACAAAAATTATCGTCCCCACACGGCGCACTGATGTATTGTCGCGCCCGCGCCTGCTCGATTTCATACACGAATACATCGAGCGCAAACTCCTGCTCCTTTCCGCATCAGCCGGCTATGGCAAGACGAGTCTGCTCGTAGATTTCGCGCATGATACCGACTTGAAGGTTTGTTGGTACAGTCTGGATGAGGGCGATCGCGATCCACAAATATTTTTGGAATATCTTGTCGCCGCGATTCAGCGACAGTTTCCCCATTTCGGCGGACGCACAATCGCCTTGCTGCAAGGGGTGGATGACACGCGCTCTTTGGATGCTTGCATTGGCGCGCTCGTTACCGAAATCCACGAACAGATTGACAGTTTTTTTGTTCTGGTGATTGATGACTATCATCTTGTCGAAACCAGCGCGCCTGTCAATCAACTCCTCGATCGACTGTTGTACTATTTGCCTGAAAACGCGCATCTCGTACTTGCCAGTCGTACGATTCCCTCACAGTTAACTTTGACGCGCTTGACGGCGCAGCTCCAAGTCGCGGGGTTGGGGGTTGGCGACTTGCGCTTTACGCCCGAAGAAATTCGTACGTTGATTCAAAAAAATTACGGGATGGAAATTACGCCGACGATGGCGGATGAGGTTGCCGCGCAATCGGAAGGGTGGATCACGGGCATTGTTTTGACGACGCCGACAATGTGGCGCGGGCTGTTTCATCAGTGGGTCAAGGGATACGGTCCCGGCAGCCAACTGTTCGATTATCTCGCCACCGAAGTCATGGCACAACAATCCCCGTTGCTGCAGCAGTTCCTGCTCGAGACGGCGCTGCTGCCAGAGTTGGATGCCGCGTCATGCGATGAGCTTTTGGGACGCACGGACGCGCAGTTGTTCTTGCAGCTTGCCGAAAAGCGCAATCTCTTTTTAACGCGCCTGGATACACAGGGCTTTCGCTATCACCATCTTTTTCGCGAATTTTTGCAATCGCGTTTGCGCCAAACGCAGCCCGCGCGCTACAACGATGTCCTGCGCCAAACCGCCGCCTTGCTGGAACGACGCGGCAAAATGGATCAGGCGATTGAGCAATGGTTCGCGGCGGACGAACCCGCGAATGCTGCGCGTCTGATAGAAATTGTTGCAGAGGAATATTACAAGCTCGGACGTTGGGCGACGCTGAAACGTTGGCTGGAGCGATTGCCCGATCCGGTTTTGCAAAATGCGCCGCTATTGTGGCTCTGGCGCGCGATTCTTGACGCCGAAATGGGCGAGATGGAAGCGGCGCAGCTGCTGTTCGCCAATGCCATCGCGGAATTTGAACGACAGTCCGAGACGCTGAATCTTGCACGGGCGCTGATTGAATCGGCGCGCTTTGAACCCAATCTTGAAACGGCGGTCGCGCGGTGTGAACGCGCGCTCGAACAGCTGCCCGCGCACGAATATTCGGTCCGCGCCTCTGCCTATCAAACGATTGGTATGCAAAAGGCGCAGCACAATGATCTGGTTGGGGCAATACGGTTGCTGGAACAAGCATCTGAACTGTACGCGATTGCAAATCTACGGTACGAATATTCGAATGTAGAAATTCACCTGGGCGGAGCCTTCTCCCTCATTGGCGACCGCGAACGCGCGATGCTTCATTTCGAAAATGCGCGCGCGTATTGGCAGCGCGTCCGCAATTCTGTCAAACTCGCCAACACATTGAACAGCATTGCCGTAACGCGCTATCAACAAGGCGAATTGAATCTTGCGCGCGAGTTATTGCAGGATGCATTGATGCACGCGCGGCAGTCAGGCAATTTGCGAATCGAAGCGTATATTCTCGCCAGCTTGGGTGATATTGATCGCGACCAGGGAAAATTGGCAAAAGCGCTCCAGCTCTATACGGACGCCTCTTCGATTGCGGAAAAAATTCGCGAGCATTTTCTAATCACGTATGCGCGTGCCGCTGTAGGCGATGTTTGGCGCTTGGCGGGGGATATGCACGCGGCGGAGCAGGTGCTGCAAACCGCGCTGCAAACAGCGGCGGCGCATCGTTCCGATTACGAAGTAGCGCTGGTGCAGGTCGAGTTTGCCGCGCTTCGCTTGGCGCAAAATGAACCCGAAGCGGCGATTCGTCACCTTGAACATGCTTTGCCATTGTTGGAACGCACTGATGCGAAACGCGATATTGGACATGCTTTTTATTATTTTGCCCAAGCCGCGTTATTGCGCAAGCGTGAAGCGGAAGCGCTGCGCTATCTCCGTTCCCTTGCCGCGCTGGGCAAAGAATTGGACGAAGATCAATTTTTGGTGAGTCAAGCTGCCAACGCGCGACATGTTGTCGAATTTGCGTTGACCCGTCGTGTGGGCGTGCCCTTTTTCAAACGGCTCGCGAAAAAATTGGAACAAGCCAAGCCCGCGAGCGCGCTTTTGTTCGCCCTCCAAGATTCACTGCCGCAATTGGAGCTGCGCACGTTTGGCGAGGCGCAGGTGCTGATGGATGGGACGGCAGTTCCGCGTGGGGTTTGGCAGACGACAACGACCAAAGAACTCTTTTTCTTTTTTGCGACGAATCCGCAGGGGTGGCGCAAAGAGCAGATTTTTGAAGCCCTTTGGAACAGCGCTTCCCGCGCGCAGGCGAACGATCTGTTTCATGCGAGCATGTATCGGATCCGCCGCGCGCTCTTTGCCGAATGCATTCTCTTTCGTCATGGACTCTATCAATTGAACCCCGAGGCGGTGCGTTGGCTGGATGTGCGCGAGTTTGAGGAAGAGATTGCCGCCGCGTCCCGCACCACTGCCCCGCGTGAACGCATTGAGCATCTGGAACGGGCGACGGCGCTCTACCATGGTGATTTCTTGGAAGAATTCTATTCGGATTGGTGTCAGGCGCGTCGCGGCACATTGCGCGATACTTTTCTCAACTCATTAGCAGATTTGGGACGCGCCTGGTTTCAGCTGGAGGATTCCAAGCGCGCGATGGAACTGTATCAGCAGATTTTGCAGCACGAACCGACGCGTGAGGAAACCTTTCGCGACCTTATCGAATTGCATTGGGCAGCAGGCAACCGCGCGGGCGCCATACAAACATATCAACAGTGCGTTAAAGTGTTGGACGCCGAGTTGGGTTTGCCGCCCATGCCGGAAACGGTGGCACTTTACAAGCGATTGCTTCGTGAGGCATAAATTAACTATAAATTGGCAATTTAAGCGAGTAGGGTGCTCCCTGCTCGCTTTTTTGTTGCATTTTCTAATAATTCTGTCAGTGTTTTGTCAGTACTAGTATGATATAAGAATAGCAATCTTGAGTGAGTGCAGACCGTCTGCTCTCCGATTCTCCGAAAGGAAGGCTCTAAATGGAACAGAATAATAAACCCACATTACCGCTGAATGGCGCCGTTGTCCGCTTGCTCCTCCTGCTGGCGATTCTTGCGGCATTTGTAGTGGCAGCGGGCGCGCCGATCTGTTTTCGGTGCTAATACCACGTGCCCGGTTCGGGATTTAGGAATATGATATTGCTTTTTGTACTGCTGCTCGCGCTTGGATGGGCGGTGGCGCGAGGTGCACGCTTGTCAAACCTTGCCTCCCTCCCGTTGCGCGGTTCAGGACTGGCACTCGCTGCCTTTGGTATACAAGCTGCGTTAATTTACTTCCCCGTACCCGTGGATCTGGAATCGTGGCAGCGCTCCGTGCTTCTCGCGTTCTCATATGCCCTGCTCGCGGGATTCGTCTGGTGGAATCGTCGTATGCCGGGGATTTGGCTCCTCGGTATCGGTTTGCTTGCAAACTGGATCGTCATCCTCGCCAATGGTGGATACATGCCGGTCACATACGACGCGCTCCTTGCGGTGGGGAAGAGCCATTTGGTAGCCAGTGCCAGTCCGGGTGCGGTTGTCTTTGGAACCAAAGACATTTTGTTGGCGCGGGAAGAAACGCGTTTATGGTTTCTTTCCGATATTTTTGTAATACCACCACCCTTTCCTATTCCAAGCATCTTTAGCGTAGGCGACGCGCTGATTGCTTTGGGCTTGCTTCGATTCCTTCCCGCGGCGCTTGGCGCACCCACTCGCAAGCAAGCCACTCACAGCGCGCCAACGACATGAGGAGAATTACGAGTGAAAACTCATGCCTTACAACTGCTCATCGGTAACGCTCTGACGGATGCTGATTTTTGCCGCGCGTTGTTGAATGGCTCGCGGCGCCGCATTCTACAGACCTTTCCGTTGACGACTCAAGAGATCGAAATTTTGATGGAGATTCGGGCTGATTCGCTAGATCAATTTGCAAGTGAAATTCACAAACACTTTCTTGCCGACATAGACGAACCTGCGCCGCTGCCATCCGTGCGACGGCATTTGACGCGTATGACCCACCCCCATCCTTATCGGAGCGGATAAAGCATTGGGCTACCCTAAATCTTCACTGCTGCCAGAGCCGCAGGAGACGACTGCCGAAGTTGAGCGTCTGCGCGAAATCAATGAAAGACTCGTAATGTTGACGGCGCATGAGCTGCGTACGCCGCTAACACACATCTTGGCGTATCTGCGCCTGCGGCAGGAGAGTGCGCCAATGTCCGAACGGTGTGAGTTGGACGTTGTGGTTGAACAGGCGTTAGCTCTTAAAGAACGACTGGACCAAGTCTTGCTGCTCGATCAACTTGAAGCGGGTTTGTACGAGCTGCATTGTGCGCCGCTCTCGATTCAGGAAACGATCGGGCGCGCCATCGAAACACAGCGATGCCACATCGAAGAAAAGAAACTCACACTGGATATGCAGGTAGAGTGTTCGGCGATTGTGTGGGGTGATCGAGAGCTCTTGACGCGCGCGCTGGATCATTTGATTGCCAATGCGTGCAAGTTCTCTCTGCCGCGTGGGATTGTCGAAGTTCGGGTGGATTGTGCCGAGACTTTATGCTGCGTGCGTGTGAGCGATCATGGCATTGGAATCGCCACCGAAAAACAATCGCAAATCTTTGAACCCTTTTTCCAAGTCGAAATGACACGGTCGCGCCGCTACAACGGTTTGGGCATTGGTCTGCACCTTGTGCGCGCCATTGCCGAGAAGCATGGGGGCTCTATTCAAGTGCAAAGTAAAGTTGGCTATGGCAGTACGTTCACCATGATGATTCCACTGCCATGAGGTATCAAGCATTTACCAAAAAAGCGAACACAAGCGCGTGTTCGCTTTTTTGGTGCGGCTTTATTTACGCTCGAATCCGTTCCCCTTTCGGGTCCCACTGTGGGTCTTGCGCCACCACCGCGCCGATGCGTTCGCCCAACATTTCGACATCGAGCCGCGTGCCGAGTTTCGCCAAATCAATCGGCAAATACGTGTACGCGATACTTTTTTCAACCGAGTATCCATAACTCGCGGTTGTAATCCATCCCACCACGCGGTCATTGTGACGCACCGGTTCATTCCCAATCGCAATCGCGGTGGCATCGTCGAGCGTGATGCAGCACAATTTTTTCGTGATGCCGTTCGCTTTTTGTTTCACCAACGCATCGCGGCCGATAAAATCGCCTTTGTTCAATTTTACCGCGAATCCCAAGCCCGCTTCGTAGGGCGTGTAATCGGGACCGATGTCGCCGCTCCAATAGCGATAGCCCTTTTCGACGCGCAAAGAATCAATCGCGCGATAGCCACCCGCGACGATTCCAAATTCCTGTCCCGCGTCCCACAGCGTATCCCACAACGCGCGCCCGTACTCCATCGGCGTATAAAATTCCCAACCCAATTCGCCCACATACGTGACGCGCAGCGCGAGTACGGGACAATCTCCAATCTCTAGTCTCTGTGCCGTCATGTACGGAAACGCGTTGTTCGACACATTCGCTTTCGTCACACGCGCCAAAATATCGCGCGCGCGCGGACCCCACAATCCAAAACACGCGAATTGCGAAGTGACATCGTCAATCAAAACCCCATCGCTCGGCGCGTGAGTTTTAATATGTGCGTGCGAAAGGATGCACGACAAATCGTGCGCGCCGAACGCAGTGCCCGTGACAATTTGAAAATGGTCGGGCGCGAGCCGCGTGACGGTGAAATCACATTCGATGCCGCCGCGCGGATTCAGCATTTGCGTGTACGTCACGCTTCCAAGCGACTTGTCCATCTCGTTCGCGCACAGATATTGCAGCGTTTCCAACGCGCGCGGGCCGCGCACAAAAATTTTACTGAACGATGTTTCGTCAAACAATCCCGCGCGTTCGCGCGTGCCAATGTGTTCGACGCCGATGTTGGGAGACCAGTGATGGCGAGACCAAGTGCGAGGAGTGGGAAACAGGGGGCGGGGGTCGGAACTTATGTTGCCAAGCCCCGTTCTCTGACCCCCATCCCCCGCGCGCTCAAACCAATTCGGTCTTTCCCATCCTGTCTTTTCGCCAAACACCGCGCCGAGTTCTTGCAAACGCGCGTAGGCGGGCGAGATGCGTAATGGGCGCGCGGACGCGCGTTCTTCATTCGGATAATGAATGTCGTAATATTTTCCGTACGTTTCAATCGTGCGCGCGAGAATGTATTTTTGACTGGCATAGTTCGCGCCGAACCGCCGATGGTCAAGCCGCCACAAATCCCATTCGGGATGCCCCTCGATGATCCATTCCGCCATCGCCTTGCCGATGCCGCCCGCGCCCGCGAGACCGTGCGCGCAAAACGCGGCGGCAATCCAAAACCCTTGCACTGTCGTCGGACCGAGCAAATATTCCGCGTCGGGCGTGAATCCTTCGGGACCATTGAGCAATAAATTCACTTGCGCGTCTTCGATGGCGGGAACGCGGCGAATTGCATTTTCCATTAACGGCGCAAAGCGTTCCCAATCGGGCGGCAAAAGTTTTCCGTTGAAATCTTGGGGGATGCCATCGAGCGCCCACGCGGCAGGTTCGCGTTCGTAACCGCCCATGATGAGTCCGCCAACCTCTTCACGAAAGTACACGAGCAAATCGGGGTCGCGCATTGTCGGCAGCGTTTGTGTAATCCCCATCGGCTTGGTGATGAGATACAGATGCGCCATCGAAATGATTGGAAAACTCAAACCAACCATTTTCCCAATTTCGCCTGCCCATTGCCCCGCCGCGTTCACGATGATTTCCGTTTCGATTTCGCCCTTGTCAGTGACGACGGAATGAACGCGCGAATTCTTTAAGGTGATGGATTGAACGCGTGTGTGTGTGAAAAATTTTGCGCCGCGCGCTTTTGCGCCCGCGACAAGCGCCATCGTCAAACCCGTCGGGTCAATGTAGCCGTCCGTCGGCAAATAGACCGCGCCCTCGACGCCGTCCGTCGTCATTAACGGAAATAATTTTTGCGCGTCGTCCGCGCTGATGAGTTCGAGCGGCAAACCGAACGAACGCGACACGGCGACGAGATGTTTCAATTCCTCCAAACGCGCGGGCGACGACGCGAGCCGCAAACTACCAACCTCGCGCCAGCCGGGGTCAATTTCCGTTTCGTCTTTTAATTTGCGATACAAATCCGTGCTGTAGCGAATCATCTTGGTCAAGTTGGACGACGTTCGCAACTGGCCAACAAGTCCTGCGGAATGAAAGGTCGAGCCGCTGGTGAGTTCGCTGCGTTCCAACACCACAACGTCGCGCCAGTCCATTTTGGTCAGATGATACGCGATGCTTGCGCCGCCGACACCGCCGCCGATAATGACGACGCGGGCGTGTGAAGGTAATTTAGTCATAGGGAGATTGGAGATTGGAGATTGGGTGATTGGGTGATTGGGTGATTGGGTGATTGGGTGATTGGGTGATTGGGTGATTGGGTGATTGGAGATTGAGGATTGAGGATTCAGGATTCTTGAAATTAGAATTTCAAATTTCAAATTTCGAATTTCATATTTCGATTTTCGATTCTCGAATTGTCATTCACCATCACACTATCGCACTATCGCACCAACTCAATCCATTCCGCATAGCGCGCGTCATTCAATCGCGCCGACAATTTTTCAAAAAACTGATTCGCGTAACCGCGAAAATCAAAGTCGAGTTCGCTGATGCCTTGCTGTAACACGCCCCACATCGCTTCGCGGAAATCGGACATACCTTGCATCAATTTCAAACGCGCGAAATGTTTGGGCAGGGGATTATCAAAATAGGCGTCGAGCAATTCCAAAATTTGTTCGTCGTTCAATTCGTGATGGGCGGAAAAATTGGCGAGGTCGAAAAATAAATCGCCCATGCCCGCGTACTCCCAATCGAGAATGCGAATATTATTTTGCTCATCGCGCAAGAAATTGCCGTTGAGCAAATCGTTGTGGCAAAGGACGGGAACGCTATTGTAGTGATTGAATGTCGTTTCAATCACCGCCATCTGTTCGCGCAGCCACGCGTAATTTTCGGGAAACGTTTTTACATCATGTTCGCGCGCGAGTCTGTCATAATCGCGCACAACCTGAAAGGGTGAGAACGTCGCGCGAATTGGCGCAAGCGCGTGAATTCTTTTCAATGCCTGTGCAACATCGTGTAGCGATTTCGTTTCTCGCATCTCGCACGGCGGAATCTCGCGCCCGTGAATAAAACGCGCAATCAAGTACCCTTCGGGCAAAACAAAATCCACAACCTCCGGCGCAATCCCAATTTCCGCCGCCGCTTGCGTCGCCGCGTATTCGTTCGCGCGGTCAATCCCGAGCAGTTCCGTTTTGGCGCCACCGATGCGCAGCACAAAGCTCTCATCGCCCGCGTCCACGCGATAATTTTGATTGGTGATGCCGCCGGAGAGAAATGTCGTTTTGATGTCAGCGCGGTTGTGAAACGCGGTAACGCGTTGGAGAATGGGAGAGAGGTCTGTAGGCATCTGGCGTCCTTGCCACAAAACAAGTGAATGCGATTATAGCAATCTGCCTACCCTGTTGCAATGTCACAATACCTTCGCCAATCGAAAATAATAGGTGGATTTCGTAGCGCAATTTTGGAAATTGCGCTCGTTTGGCGAAGGTATTGAATGTCAAAAACCGATTTATAATCTGCGCCATCTATCCTTTTTATCCACTGACGTTACGCCATATCACTTGAAAACCATCGTTTTTCATCGCGAATTCGCGCGAATCTTGACGAATCTGCGCGAAATTTCTAGAAAATTCGGTGTTACGCAGAGCGTAACAAGAATTCGTTGCGATTCGCGTAGATTCGCGTTTCTATCCTCTGACTCGATCATTGTTTTTCTCGGTTATGCGTAACATGAGTTATCAAATGACGACAGAACGCAGAACACCGAAAAATCAAGTATCGAGTATCTCCAATGACCCAATCACCCACTCACCCACTCACCGACTATCCGACTATCCGACTATCCAACGTTCTTCCTTCCCACGCGCGCATCGTCATTATCGGCGGCGGCATTACTGGCACGAGCATCGCGTATCACCTGACCCAAATGGGTGTGCGCGATGTTGTGTTGTTAGACAAGGGCGAACTCACAAGCGGTTCGACGTGGCACGCGGCGGGGATGGTCACGCATTTTCATACGTCGCCGACGTTGATGCGAATGCGAAAATATTCGATTGATTTATATCGCGCGCTGGATGACGGAACAGGGAATTGGCACGAGGTTGGCAGTTTGCGCGTCGCGTCGAGCGCGGACCAATTTTTATTTTTGAAACGACAGGTGGGTCTAGCCAAGGCGATTGGCTTGAACGTCGAAATTATTTCGCCGCGCGAATGTGTGGAAATTTATCCGTGGATGCGTAGGGGCGAAGCATTTTCAGGCGCGACAGGGACGCGTGTCAATTCTGCCAATGAAAATGCTTCGCCCTTACACGGCGGAATGTATTTGCCGACGGACGGATGGATTGACCCGAGCGGCGCGACGCTCGAAATCGCGCGGCGCGCGAAACAAAATGGCGCGCAAGTTTTTACAAATACGCGCGTGATGGAAATTGCGCGCGACGCGACTGGAAAAATTTCTGGCGTAACGACGGACGCAGGTTCGATTCAAACGGATTGTGTAGTGAACGCGGGCGGCATGTGGGGCAGGCAAGTTGGCGCGATGGTTGATGTGAATTTGCCGATGACGCCGCTGGGTCATCAACATTTGCTCGCGCGCGTTCCGAATTTTACCTTTCCAAAAAATACACCGTGTCTGCGTGATCCCGAAAATTTGGTGTACATGCGCGAAGAAGTGGGCGGGATGTTGATTGGTGGGTTTGAGCTCGAACCGCGCGAATGGGCGATGGACGGCGTGCCCTGGGATTTTACGCAAAAACTTTTGCCGCCCGATTGGGAATTGTTTGCGCCGATTTTGGAAGGCGCGATTTGCCGCGTGCCGATGTTGGAACAAGCGGACGCGGTAGATTTGGTGCATGGTCCCGAAGCGATTACGCCCGACAGCAAGCCGTTGTTGGGCCCCGTTCCCGGCGTTCCCGGCTTTTGGGCAGCGTGCGGTCTATCGCATACCGGTTTCGGCGCGGGCGCGGCGATTGGAGAGATTCTTTCCGAATGGATTGTGAACGGCGAGCCGCCGTATGATGTGACGGAATTGAATGTGCGAAGATTCGGTGAAATTTATCGCGATAAAAATTACGCGAGTGAACGGGCGAAAGAAGCGTACAAATATTATTACTGGCTGCGTTTTCCGCACGATGAAAACGAACGCGCGCGCGAAAAAAGAAAATCGCCGCTCGACGCGATATTGTTGGAAATGGGCGCGGTGTTTGGGGAAAAGAATGGGTGGGAACGCGTCAACTACTTTCAGACCGCAGACGACAGACTACAGACCACAGCTCAAGACGCGTCGTCCGTCGTCCGTCGTCCGTCGTCCACTGGTTTTCGCATGGGCGCGGACCAACGCGCGACGGGTTGGTTCAATACGCCATTCTTTGAGCAGGTCGGCGCGGAACATCGCGCGGCGCGTGAACGCGTCGCGTTGTGGGATATGACTTCGTTCGGAAAAATTGATGTGCGCGGCGCGGACGCGTTGAATTTTTTGAATTATCTCGCGGACAATGATCTGAATAAACCTGTCGGCGCAATCACGTACACGCAATTTTTGAATCCGCGCGGCGGCATTGAAAGTGATGTGACGATTGCGCGCATAGGCGAGGAACATTTTCGCGTGATTTGCGGAAGTAATTTTGTGGCGAGTGATTTGGGGTGGATGGAGTTACAGGTAACAGGGAAACAGGTAGCAGGGAGACGAGTTCAATTCGTTGACGTGACGGAAGAGTTTGCGGTGATTGGAATGTGGGGCCCATTTGCGCGCAAGGTGTTGGAACGCGTGACGCGGGATGATGTGTCGAATGAAAATTTTCCGTACATGACGGGGAAATATATTTTGATTGACGATGCGCGCGTGTGGGCGCAGCGCGTAACATACATTGGCGAATTGGGTTGGGAATTTTATATGACGGACGCGGACGCGCCGCGTGTATGGGAGACGTTGATGCGCGCGGGCAGCGAGTTTGAAATTCGTCCGGCGGGATACAAGGCGTTGGAATCGCTGCGGTTAGAAAAAGGGTATCGTTATTGGAGTAGTGACATTACGCCGAATGAAAATCCGTACGAGGCGGGTTTGGGATTTTGTGTCAAGTTACACAAGGCAAGATTTATTGGAAGAGAGGCGATGGCGCGGATAAAAGAGAATGGCATCTCACGCAAACTCGCGACGCTTACGCTCGAAAAAAACATGGGTTTGTATGGCGGGGAACCTGTTTATCACAATGGCGCGCTGCTCGGACGCTTACGCAGCGGCGGTTACGGATACACGGTTGGAAAATCCATCGGCTTTGTGTATTTGCCGACAGAGATTGCAAAAGGGGGAACGCTTTTAGAAATCGAAATTTTTGGCGAACGCTTTCCCGCGCGTATAGACGCGGAGGTGTTGTATGATGCGCGGGGGGAAAGGATTCGCGCATAGGCGAATCTGATATTCTAAAGGATGATTTCGATGGAACATGAAGCGATGGCGCTCGTGCGCGCGTTCAGCGATGCGCTCAATGCGCGTGATGTGGATGGCATGATGCGCTGCATGACGCACGACTGTATTTTTGAAAACACGTATCCCGCGCCGGATGGCACGCGTTATGTCGGACAAGCGGATGTGCGCGCGTTTTGGCAAGATTTTTTTCATTCCGCGCCGAGCGCGCGTTTTGAAACCCAAGAAATGTTCGCCGCCAACAATCGGTGTGTGATGCTTTGGAAATATGAATGGACGGACAAGCAGGGCGCCCAAGGATATGTGCGCGGGGTGGATGTGTACCGCATCGAAAATGATTTGATTGCCGAAAAACTTGCCTATGTGAAAGGATAACTTATGTTACACACATTCACTAAAAAGTAGCGTGCAAACGTACGGCAAATTTGAAATTTGCCGTACCGATGCGTAACGTGAAAGGATAAGATGTCCTCCATCGAATCTCTCCTCTCCCGCCTCGCCACGTTTCAAAACAAAACGCTCATCGTCACGCCATTGAGCGGCGGACTCACCAACACAAATTTTCGCGTAGAAGCGGATGGCGTCCCGTATGTCGTTCGCCTGCCCGGCGCGCAAACGGAATTGCTGGCGGTGGACCGCGCGAATGAAGTGTACAACGCGCGGGCGGCGCACGCGGCGGGTATCGCGCCGCGCGTGGTGGAATATCTGGATGATGTGAATGTGATGGTGTTGGAATTTGTGCGCGGCGAGACAATGAGCAGCGCGCGTTTGAATGAAAAAGGGATGGCGACGCGCATGGCGCACGCGTTAAAACAGTTACACGCGGGTCCGCGCTTTTTGCATGACTTTGATATGTTTCGCCTCACCGATTATTATTTACAAGTTGCGAGCGAACAAGCTGTGAAAATTCCCGACGGTTATCCAGAATACATGCCGCGCGTGCGCAAAATTGAAAACGCGTTCGCGCGCAATCCATTGCCAACGGTTCCCTGTCACAATGATTTGCTCGCGGAAAATTATATTGACGACGGCGAGAAATTGTGGCTGATTGATTTTGAATACAGCGGCAACAACGACCCAACGTTTGAATTGGGCAACACCGCGCAAGAGCAGCAGTTCGACGAGGCGCGGCAGCGCGAATTGTGCGCGGCGTATTTTGGATACGCGTCCGATGAAAAACTCGCGCGCATGAAATTGAACATGGTCATGTCCGATGTGGGGTGGACGTTGTGGGCGGCGCTTCAAGCAAAAATTTCCACGATTGATTATGATTTTTGGGGCTGGGCAAGCGAACGGTGGGCGCGTGCGACAACGAAACTGGACGCGCCCGAATTTTGGACGTGGCTGAAAGCGATATAAATTTTTGTCGGACGCGCGCAGCGCGCACAAACCGCGCTATAATCAGCGTGTTGCAATGAATTCTTGCGATGGGAGGTTCTGATGGAAAAATATCGGATTCTCACGTTTGATGGCGGCGGCGTACGCGGCTTGATCACCGTAATTCTGATGCAGCGATTGGCGCGCGAACCCGGTTTGAAGGATTGGTACAAACGCGCCGACTTGTATGCAGGCACTTCGACGGGCGGTTTGATCGCGCTCGGCATGTCACACGGCATTCCGCTCAACACGATGCGCAAGTTGTATGAAGAAAAATGTGCGCGCGTCTTTGATGATTCGTGGATTGACGATGTCCTCGATTTGTTCAATGTCACCGGCGCCGATTACAGTAACGAGTTCCTCGAAAGCGAACTGAAAAAGTGGTTCGGCAATACAACAATCGGCGGACTTGAAAAGCGTGTGCTGGTTACGACCTTCGACCTCGATAACGCGGACGACGCTTCAGTCAAATACAGCGGCACGCCGCAAGCGCGCAAGTGGAAGCCCAAGCTCTTTCACAACTTTGTCGGCACAGATACCGACGCGCGCGCGCCGGCGTACAAAGTCGGTTTATACACCAGCGCCGCGCCGACGTACTTTCCAACCGTTGATGGGTTCGTGGATGGCGGCGTCTTTGCCAACAATCCAAGCATGTGCGCGTTGGTGCAAACGCAAGACCCGCGCAATGCCGACCCGCGCGATCATCCCCCGTTGGACCAAATCGCGTTGTTGTCTATGGGAACCGGTGAGCTGCTCAAATATATCAGCGGCGATAATTTGGATTGGGGTTATGCGCAGTGGGTCAAACCGCTCTTGAGTATTTTGATGGACGGCGTCGCCGGGATTTCCGATTATCAATGCCGACAACTTTTGCGTGACAAGTATCATCGCCTCCAACCGCAATTTCCGCCGGGACAAGAGTTCAAGCTTGATTCGGTCAAGCCCGAAGAAATTCAAGCGATGGTCGAGTTTGCCGAAGGATGGGATATTTCAGAAACCGCCGCCTGGCTTGAACAGCAGTGGCTTTAGATAGGAGGATGCTGAGCGAAATTTCGCTCGGCATTTTTTCGCGCTTGACATGCCCTATACGCGAATGCTAGACTGCTGTGCGACGGATGGAATATTTAGATTTTTCTCTGAAAATCGGTCCGCGCGTCGCCGAGAATGAATATGCGGTCGCGGCGCGTTCCTCCGCGATCGGCGAAGCCGGTGGTGTTTTTGCGCGTCCCTTGACGGACGAGCAGCTGGAACTGTTCGTTCTCAAAGTTGGGCTGGCGCGGCGCGGCGTCCGCCGGATTGGCTCGCCCCAATGGCGCGCGGCACAAGATTTCGGACAAACCCTTTTCCGTTCCCTCTTTACGAATGAAATTCGCGCCGCGTATCTCGCCAGCCACAATGACGCGGTACGGCAAAGTAAAGGGCTGCGCGTCAAACTCACTCTCGATGCGCCCGAGCTCGTAAATTATCCCTGGGAATTTCTGTACGATCCATCCACCAGCCAATTCCTCTCGCTTTTTGAAGATACGCCCATCCTCCGCTATGTCGAGCTGGCGCGCCCCATTTTGCCGCTGACCGTCACGCCGCCCCTGCGGATTCTGGCGATGGCGTCCAGCCCGAAAGATTATGAACCGCTCGACCTTGCGCGCGAACGCCGCAATCTCGCGCAAGCCGTTGCTCCATTGCTCCAAGCGGCGTTGCTCGAAATTGATTGGCTCGCCCTGGCAACTCTCGATGCTTTGCGCGAACAACTGCTCAAGCGCACCTATCACATTTTTCATTTCATCGGACACGGCGGCTTTGATGATAGAGAGCAGGACGGCGTCTTGATTTTCGAGAATGCGAATCAATACGCGAATCGCGTCAGCGGTGAACGGCTCGCCGTCGTTTTGGGAAATCATCGCACCTTGCGCCTGGCAATTCTGAACGCGTGTGAAGGCGCGCGAACGTCAGAGCAAGACCCGTTTGCGGGGACAGCATTAACTTTGGTGCGAACGGGCAATCTACCTGCCGTCATTGCGATGCAGTTTGAAATCAGCGACATCGCGGCAATTCAATTTGCGTCGGGGTTTTATTCCGCGCTGGCGGCGAATCGCCCGGTGGACGCGGCGGTGAGTCAGGGACGCCAAGCCATTTTCACAAATGATAATGATGTGGAATGGAGTACGCCGGTGCTGTATTTGCGCGCGGCGGATGGTGTGATTTTTCAAGTGGACACGAACCGCGCGGCAGAGGACGCGAAACGAGTCGCGGCGGAACAAGCGGAACAGGAACGTTTGGCGCGCGAAAAATTGGAAGCGGAACGTGTTGCCGCAGAACAAGCTGCGGCTGCAGAAAAGGAACGACTCGAAAACGAGCGACTGGAACAGGAACGCGCGGCGCGAGAAAAGGCAGCTGCTGAACTCGCGGCAGTCGCGCTGCTAGAAAAAGAACGCGTCGAAAATGCAAGGCTGGAACAGGAACGCGTGGCGCGTGAACAGCAAGCAGCTCAATCCGCGGAACAAGTGCAGGGCGCAAATGTTCCTTTGCAGAATCTAGTGCCAGAACGCGCGGCGCCTGCCGCCCTCGCAGCTTCAGACGCGCCCGCCTCAGAGCCCATCGCTTCGACCCGTCAATCTCTGGCTGTACGAAACCAATTATGGCGTCCGCTGTTACTTGCCGAAATTGTTTGGACGCTTGGTATGGGATTCTTGGCAACCGCACACGACTTGACCACGAACGTAGTGAGCGGGGTGATTCTTGCAATATTGCTGACGGGTATCGTGTTTTGGTGGGGACGCAAAACTCTGTCTCCAACTGCAAATCGAATTTTGCTCATTGGCATGGGCGTAGGTTTTTTCGTCCAATGCTTGGCAATTTTCATTATCGTCCAACCGCTCGGGAATGGAGTGTATGAATCTTTCAGCCCTGCCCTCACCAGCATTTTTCCGGATGCGAGCGCGACTTTTATAATGACAGTATTTCGGTCGGGAATCTTTGCAGTGATCGGCGGCGTAACCGGCTTGGCAGTCATTGCTTGGCAAATGCAAAATGCCACTAACGTCGTATCAGATATGGCGCATACAGCGCCATCCGCGCGCACCGATGCTGCCGCTCAAGAAACTCCTGCGCGCGGGATCGTCGAACGTATCAAGGCGCTGCCTACTGCAAACTTGTACGTGCTCTGTGGAATCAGCTGGACGGTGGCATCGTGCTTTGTGGACATGAGCGCCCTTTCGTTATATTTTGCGTCCGAGGACTTTCGTCTGCAATTTGTCGGGGTTATCGCAGCAATCGGTGCGCTCTTGCTTGATGTATTAGGCGCTTGGGTGCTTGGACTCGCTGTTTCGCGCCGAACTCCATTGAATCGCACATCATATGAGATAATGATTCTGGGCGCGCTCGCGGCATCACTGGTGGGAATCGTATCGCTAATTTGGCAGCTCGGTAACTTGCTTGTTTTTGGCGCTGTCGGCTTGCTCGTGGGCGGAAGCATTGCTCTGGCGTTGTGGTCAAGCAATCGTCAGTTGCCATTCAAAATGTTGGGCATCATCGCCGCGGGCTGGCTCGTCGGATTCGGCATTCAGGGCGCTGCCAGTGCATTGGTGTTCCCATCTGTCACAGAATCAATATGGGAATGGATCCGTCCGCTGGAAGCAGATTTGGGAACTAAACCGATGTTTGTCACGCAGATTGGCATCGTTGGAATTTTCTTGGGTGCGATTGCGCCATTCATCGGCATTGTGTTCCTCGATTGGCAGCTGCGTACCGTCAAGCAACAAAATTCGCGTTCGTTCACGTAACTTGAAATCAAGCACCACCCGCTTTGATTTTTCATACGCTTTAATCTTTCATCTACAAAGGACTCGATATGTCAACCAATTCTCAACTCGACCAACTTTCGATCAACACTATTCGCGCGCTTTCGATTGACGCGGTGCAAAAAGCCAACAGCGGTCATCCCGGATTGCCGCTCGGCGCCGCGCCGATGGCGTACACGTTGTGGACGCGTTTTCTAAAACACAATCCCGCGAATCCAAAATGGTACGACCGCGACCGCTTTATCCTTTCGGGCGGACACGGCTCGATGTTGTTGTATTCGTTACTGTATCTCACCGGTTATGATTTATCGTTCGACGAAATCAAAAATTTTCGCCAGTGGGGTTCCATCACGCCCGGACATCCCGAACACGGACTCACGCCGGGTGTCGAAGTGACAACCGGTCCGCTGGGGCAAGGTTTTGCAAATGGCGTTGGCTTTGCAATCGCCGAAGCGTATCTCGCCGCGCGTTACAATCGCCCCGACCACGAAATCGTCAATCATTTCACGTACGGACTTGTCACCGATGGTGATTTGATGGAAGGCGTCTCGTCGGAGGCGGCATCACTCGGCGGACATCTCAAACTCGGCAAACTGATTTATCTGTACGACGACAACAAAATAACTCTCTCGGGCGCGACCCATCTCGCCTTTACCGAAGACGTGGCGACGCGTTTTGAAGCGTACGATTGGCAGGTGCTGCGTGTGAATGATGGCAACGATTTGAACGCGATTCAAGCCGCGCTCGAAACTGCGCGCGATGAAACCGAACGACCTTCGCTCATCATCGTCCGCACACACATCGGGTACGGTTCGCCGCACAAGCAAGATACGTTCGAAGCGCACGGTTCACCGCTCGGCGTGGAGGAGGTGAAACTCACAAAAAAGAAGTTGGGCTATCCCGAAGAACCCGCGTTTTATATTCCCGGCGAAGCGTTGGAACATTTCCGCGAAGCGTTAGAAAAAGGAAGCGCGTGGGAAAAAGAATGGGACGCGAAATTTCAAGCGTACGCGGCGGCGTATCCCGAACCGGCGCGCGAATTTCAAATGATCATGCGCGGCGAGAAACCGGAAAATTGGGATGCGGATATTCCCACTTTTAACGCGGATGCAAAAGGCATTTCCACGCGCGTGGCGGGCGGTCAAGTTTTGAATGCAATCGCAAAAAATGTTCCTAACATCATCGGCGGTTCCGCCGATCTCGATCCTTCGACAATGACCGCGCTCAAGGGGATGGGCGATTTTGAGCCGGCGGCTAGCGCGCCCGGAGACGAACAAGGTTCCGTCGGCGGCGGCTGGAGCTTCGCGGGGCGCAATATTCATTTTGGCGTGCGCGAACATGCGATGGGCGCTGCCGCGAGCGGGATGGCGTTACACGGCGGTATCCTGCCCTTTACGGCAACCTTTTTTACCTTTAGCGATTACATGCGTCCCGCGATTCGTCTCGCCGCGTTGATGGGTGTGCATGTCATTTATGTTTTCACGCATGATAGCATTGCTTTGGGCGAAGATGGTCCGACGCATCAACCGGTTGAACATCTCGCGGCGATGCGCGCGATTCCAAACCTTTCGTTGATTCGCCCCGCAGACGCGAATGAAACGGCAGTCGCGTGGCGCGTTGCAGTCGAAAACGCGCACAATCCCACCGCGTTGGTTTTTACGCGCCAGAACGTGCCGACACTGGACCGCAGTGAATACGCTTCCGCCGAAAATCTGGTGCGCGGGGCGTACATTTTATCCGACGCGCCGAATGCCAAACCGAACATTATTTTGATTGCCACCGGTTCCGAAGTGCAGCTCATTGTCGGCGCACAAAAGGAATTGGCAAAAGAAAATATCCATGCGCGTCTGGTCTCGATGCCGAGTTGGGATTTGTTTGATGCACAGTCCAAAGAATATCGTGACAGCGTTTTGCCGCCGAATGTCCGCGCGCGGTTGGCGGTAGAGGCGGGCATTGCGCAGGGGTGGAGCAAATATGTGGGCGACCAGGGCGCGGTGCTGAGCATCGAGCATTACGGGGCATCCGCGCCATATCACGTGTTGTTCGAAAAATTCGGTTTCACCGTTGAAAACGTCGTGGCGCACGCCAAAAAATTGTTATCGGAAAGTAACGACGCGTAACAAATTGTGTGCGATAATTTTTGGCAGCGTTTTCCTATTCGACAAATGAATAGGTACGATGTAAAATCGCAATCTATGTTACAGGACCGCTCGGAAGCATAGTTAGGGCTAAGAGGTCAATTTGGAACTGCGACGTTATCTTTCACTTTTGAAAAAATGGGGCTGGTTGATCTTGCTGATCACCGGGCTTGCCGCTGCGGGCAGCTATTTTTATAGCCGAACTATACCGCCCACCTATCGTACGACTGCCGTCCTGCTGGTTGGGCAAGAACAGCAGAGCGCAAACCCCACCCCCTCTGAAATTTACGTTTCCAACAACCTCGCGCAAGCGTACGCCTTGCTGGTGAACCAACCTTCTGTTTTGCAAGCCGCTGCCAAAGAGCTGAACTGGGAAGGTTCGTGGGAATCACTTTACTTTGTGGTGACTGCCAATGCCCCGCAAGGCGGACAAACCTTTAACGTCTCGGCAACAGCGGGGACACCTCAGCGCGCCCAAGAGATTGCGAATGAAATCGCGCGCCAGGTCATTCTGCAAAGCCCGATCAGTCAACAACAAAAAGCATCCGACGACCAACGCGCGTTCATCACGGAACAGCAAGCGCTGATGCAATCGCAGATCGTTGTCGGGCAAAAGCAGCTGACCGAGCTGAGCCAACAAGCCGCGCTCGAAACCGACCAAGCTAAACTCGACAACTTGAATACGCGGATTTCCGCGCTGCAAACAAAAATCGAAAATTGGCAGCGTACATATTTGTCTATGGGCACGCTGCTGAATCAATCAACGGGCAAATATCTCACCGTAATTGCGCCTGCGCCTCTGCCGGCCGCTCCCGTCAGCCCCAATATTTTGCAAAATGTTTTGCTCGCCGCCGCAGTGGGTCTCGTTTTGGCTGTTGGCGTTGTGCTCTTGTTGGAATATCTCGATGACACGATCAAGTCATCGGAAGATGTCGAGCGCGTTTTGCAACAGACCACCCTTGCGTCCGTCGCGCGCATTTCGCCGATTCGCAAACCGGGCGACAACTTGATTACGCTGCTGCACCCGCGTTCCCCGATTGCTGAAGAGTATCGCAGCTTGCGGACGAATCTGCGTTATTCGGGTATCGAAAATCCGGGCGGCGCGTTGTTGGTCACGAGCGCCAATCCGAGCGAAGGCAAAACAACCACCGCCGCCAACCTCGCGGTGGCAATGGCGCAGTCGGGCAAGCGCGTCATCTTGCTGGACGCAGACCTGCGGCGTCCGGGGATTCATCCTTTGTTTGGGCTTTCGAATCAAATGGGTCTCATGACTCTCTTTTGGGAGGAAACGCCGCGCGTCGAAGAGGTGATGCAAACGACAGACGTTCCGGGCTTGCGTGTTATCGCAGCGGGCGAACCGCCGCCGAATCCTGCCGAGATTTTGGATTCCAAACGGATGACGGAAATTTTGGTCGAGCTGCGGAGCCAAGCTGATATGGTGGTTGTAGATTCTCCGCCGCTGCTCGTCGTCGCGGATGCAAATATTCTTGCGTCGCGTTGTTCGGGCGCGATCATTGTGATGGACAGTGGACGCACGCGCACGGACGCGGCGCGCAAGGTGGTAGAGACGTTGACGCGCAGTAAAGTCAAAATTCTTGGCATCGTCTTGAATCGCGTCAGTGGACGGCGCGGCGGGTATTATAACAATTACTATTATTACGCCTCCCCCAAGTCGAACGGCAAAGCAAAAGGCACGCCTGCGCTGTCTGTCAAAGGCAATGGACATGCCAATGGCAATGGTCACACTAACGGGAATGGCGCGGGCAAAACGGAAACACCCTCCGAAAAATCCAAAATGTAGAATTTCAGTTTTAACGAATTTTTTGTTCGCGCTTGAGCGCTCAAGCGCGAACTTTTTTGTACGCATATGTTTGTGACGTTACAAATCTGCGTACTCTGTCCAGCCAAGTGTAATCTATCGGTTCTCTGTCTATGCGCGGAATTGTGGTAATATCCATTCGCAAAATCATCCGCTCCGATTGTTTCGAAAATGAATTTGTCTTCGCGTTTACCCAGTCTTACGACAATTCTCTGGATTCTTGCTAGTTTGGTCGCATTCGGCGCCTTTTTGTTCATCGCCCCCAATTTGTTGAATCCCCCACAGCCGACCGCGACTCCGACCGGCGTTGCGATTGTTCTGCCAACCGCGCCCGCGACCGCAACGATTCCGAGCACAGGGACGCCCGTGCCTCTCGCGCCGCCTGCAAACAAAAACACCCCGGAACCGTTGGCGACTGCGCCTGCGGGCGCACAAGAGTTTACGTTCATTAGCGACCCCACGCGCAGCGGCTATTTGAAAACAGGTGAGGACAAACCGCATTGGGGTGACCGCAATTTGCACGCCGGCATTTTTGGCGGCGATACCTTTTCCAGCATTCTCTTTTTTGATGTTTCCGAACTCGCGCCAACGTCAGAGATTCTTGACGCCGAAATTTTGATCACGGGCTTGAGCCGCGACAATCTTGGCGCGCAAGGCGCGTGGCGCGCAACTATTTTGCGCGTAAAGTCATTTCAAGAATGGGAAGAGCTGACGCCGCAAGATTTTCAAACTGCCACCGCGACCAGCAGCATCGGCACAGAATTGAATCCCACCGATTTGGATATCGGGCAGACCAATCAATTTCGTTTTACAGCCGATCAATTGCCGGCGCTGACGAATGCGATTGGTGAACACACGTATATTATCGTGCGGCTCGAAGGTCCTGCGAGCGGGAGCAATTCGCTCTTTACGTGGGATGGCGGCGGACTCGATTTGAAAACGGGCGCGCATCCTACATTGCGGATCGTCGCGCGTCCCGGACAATTCGTCATCGTGACCAATACGCCGACTGCCGAAAGCGTTGTGACGGCGGCAGTCTTGGCGCTCAAAGAAACGGATTTTGCCCAACGCGTTGGCACGCCGACGCCGTTCCCGCGCACGCACGCCACCGCGACGCCGATCTTTCTCGTGACGCGTGAACCAACTGCCGAAAATGTTGAAACGCGCGTCGCCATTGCTCAGATAGCAACAGCGGTGGCAGTAACGACGGGGACCTATACCCCGACGCCGCTGAATTGGGTCGTCATCACTGCCACCTTTACGCCCGCCCCAACGCAAACACCCGAAGTTGTGCCGGTGAGTACGCTCTATGCGCGGCTCACACCGACGCTGCAGCCGACGCGCACACCTTCGGCGGGAGAAGTACTGCAGACGCCCGTTCCCGACTTTTTGAAAAATAATTTGCTCATCGTCACCGATCGCTTTGGCGGAACAGACATTGCGGTCATGCGTCCCGACGGCACGATTGTTCAGGGACTTACAGGCGATGAATTTTATCGGCTGGCGTTCGCGCGCGAGGCGTATTCGCCTGACCGCCGTCGGCGCGCCCTCGTCGCACCCGACGCGAGCGATATTCTCCAAATTTGGATCGAGGATGCTCTGACCGGTGCGCGTACGCTCGTGACGCATCTCTCGCGCGGCATTGCGTATGATCCCGTATGGTCTCCCGATGGCGGACGCATTGCGTACGTGAGCCGCGAAACGGGAAATGACGAGTTGTATGTGTACGATTTGACAAGTCAGACTTCAACGCAGATCACGCATGGCGGGAATGCATTTATTTTTAGGCAGCGCCCCACGTGGTCGCCCGATGGGAGCGAGATTGCGTTCAAGGCGAACGACGGCACGCCGAATTTCCAAATTTGGATCGTGAACGCCGACGGCTCAAATCCCCACAACATCAGTCAAAGCACCTCGAATGACACGGACCCCATTTGGGTAAAATGATGCGACGCGCGGTTTGGAGGTACCTCGTCCACGTGACTTTTGAGTGTATCACATTGCGATTCGTCATATTCCCGTTCGCATCATACTGATACGCCGCGCCACCCGCGCTTGCGACGGCGTGTTTGTGATTTGGATCGTAACTGTAATTCGTCGGCGCGCCGTTCTCCACGCGCGTTTGCATGTTGCCGAGCGCATCGTAGGTCCACGAGCGATTGTATTGGTTGCCGCCCGTCGTCACGCTGGCGCTGAGCAAGCGATCCAAATCATCATACGCGTAATTCGTCGTCTCGCCGCGCGCGTTGTCTTGGATGGACAGGATGTTGTTCTGACACGTCATCACATAGAGTTGCTATCGAGTCGCGGAGTGTGTGATGATGCATCACCTGTGAGTGAGGTCCATACCTGCTGACAGACAGATCCTCAGTCGTGAAAGTACGATATTATTCTTCCGTATCCGACCCCTGTTCCCGCAATTCTATCTCCCGAGCAACCTTTTCTCCAAGTGGAGTTAACCGGAACCACACGATATCACCAACGAGAGGCTCATGACCAAGTTGATCCCACTCCGTTTCGATACGATTAACAATCTCTTCAACTGGGAAATTCCATTTTGCAAAATCGATATCACGGTATGCAGGCATACCAGCTTCAATAAGCCCCGCTTCCAGTAGATCTCTGATAACGTGAATAGATTGCTCGCGAACTCCTTCGGGTAGAGGCTTGTCAGATTTATATCCCCGCCCAAGAACTCGAAACGGAAAGTCACCCATGTGAATATAATCTGAAAGTCCGACTAACAGAATTGACTCGTGCACTGGAGTGATTTTCATTCTTCACCTACTTGAAATGTATTCTGGTGAATTCGTATCCTTCATAATTCATCAAATCTATTGTCAGTCCATGCTTTTCTGACATACGAAGTCCTATGCTCCCTCCTTCGACATCAACAACCGACAAGCCATTTGTATAAGTGCTAGGCAAATTCCTAGGCGTCCCATTTGCTGTCATCTTTGAGAATAGATCAGTTGCACTGCCTTGCACTGTCAAAGTTTTGGCGCCTCTATTCACCATACCATCAATTGTGACATTCCCTGGTAACGTGACAGAACTGGGTTTTCCACCGATTGCCGCCATTCCCATCCCGAACGCTAGAAATAGATCTGCCGGATTTGGGTTCGCGGCAGCTAACTTTTCCATATCCCACTTCCAATAGTCTTGGCTTAGATCGCCTTGAATCCTCTCAAAATAGGGATCATTCAGTGGCACATACCCTGGATGGGAATCAAACCAGGCGAACGCGCGGAAGATGCGGTGTCCATCGAGGTCATAGTCGTTGATATAAATGGCTGCCGGACTGATACCAGGGGATTGTTCGTCCGTTTCGGGGTCATAATCTCCATCGCACTTTCTTGCGGCACTGTGGCAACTATCATCGCTGTCCGCCTGACCTTGATTCTCTCCCGTCTCCGCAGGCGGCACAGCTTCTTGCGCACCGGGACATCCTTCGGCAGTTGGATCTGAGTTGCAGGGATTCTCAGCGGGCGGCGCGGCAGATGTTTCGTCCTCCTGCCCATCTCCTTCCGGGTCCCCCGGCGAACATCCCTCATCCCAACACTCATAATGTCCCGTCGGGTCGGTGTATTTCAATGGATTGTTGAGGACGTAGGCGAAGCGGTTGAGCGACTGCGGATTGAGCGGATTCGGCACGATCGTATCGGGCTGCGTGAAACGTCCGAGCGAAGTGTCGTAATATCTTGCATTGTAGAACATCAAGCCCGTTGAATCATCGGATTTCTGACCTGTGAAAGTATTGTCTGTCGGCAGCGCGCTGCCCTCCGTCGTTCGCTGCGCGCCATAGGAGAAATACGTTTGTCGCGAGTAGAACGATGTTCCCGCCTGTGTCATCGCTATAGAGCGTGCCATCACCATTATACCCGAACGAGGTTGTGATTCTGCCTTTCACTACGCTCGTCGCATTCCCGTAATTGTCATAGCCAAACGTCGCGTTGTCAAAGTAATTCATCCCATCCGCCGCCACCTGCGTTCGTTTGAGTTCACCCAGCGTCGGCGCTTGATTATCCAGCCCGCGCGGAATTCGTGTGCAAGGGAGATGCTTTGAGCGCGCTTTCACCCTGTGCTATAATTTTCCGCGTACATCCTTTGAGCAAGGACTGCGTCAAACCATCGAGTGGTATCACGCACTGGAATGCGAAACCGCTCAGCACATAAAATTTTTTCTATATGATGACTCCCTTTGAACTCGGCTTGGTGCGCGTCGCGGTGGCGAGTCCCGCGCAGCGCGTCGCCGATGTAGATTTGAATGTCGCCGCGATCCGCGCGGCAATGGAACGCGCGGCGGACGCGGGCGCGTCGCTTGTCCTCTTTCCCGAACTGAGCGTGACCGCGTACACTTGCGGCGACCTTTTTTATCAATCGCTGCTACTCGAACGCGCTCGCGCCGCGCTCATCACGCTCGCGCACGCAACAGCGGAATCGCGCATCGCCGTCGTCGTTGGGCTGCCGTTGCTGCAAGATGGGAAAATTTTCAACTGCGCGGCGTTCTTGTGCGATGGCGCGGTTGTTGGTATTGTTCCGAAAACGTACTTGCCGAATACGCAGGAATATTATGAAGCGCGCTGGTTCGCTTCGTCGCGCACCGCGCGCTTTGACGCGGTAGAAATTGGCGCGCAGCACGTGCCATTCGGCACAGATTTGCTTTTTCGCGCGGCGAATTTGCCGCAGTGTGTGATTGGGATCGAGATCTGCGAAGATTTGTGGGCGATCACTCCGCCGTCGAGCGACAAGGCGCTGGGCGGCGCGACGATTTTATTGAATCCATCCGCAAGCAATGACACACTTGGAAAATCGGAATATCGCACCGCGCTCGTAGCGCATCAAGCTGCGCGCTGTCTTGCCGCGTACTTGTATGCGGGTGCGAGCCCCAATGAATCCACCACCGATCTCGTCTTCGCGGGACACAGTTTGATTGCCGAAAATGGCGCGCTGCTTGCGGAAACGGAACGCTTTCATTTCGACACCCAGCTCGTCACGGCGGATGTGGATGTCGAACGGTTGACTAACGAACGCACTAAAAATACGAGTTTTGCGCAGCAGGTTGCACGACAAAGCTATCGCACCGTCGAATTCACTTTGCCTGAACCGCGCGCGACGAAACCGTATGTGCTTGAGCGTCCGCTGTCGCGCACGCCGTTCGTGCCGGACGATCCTCGTTTGCGCGCCGAACACTGCCGCGAAATTTTTACGCTGCAAGCGACGGGCTTGGCGAAGCGGCTCAAACATACGGGAATCAAAAAAGTTACGCTCGGACTTTCGGGCGGCTTGGATTCCACCCTCGCACTGTTGGTGACGCTCAAAGCATTTGAGATTTTAGATTTGAATCGTCGGGACATTGTCGCGCTTTCCATGCCGGGCTTTGGCACGACGGAGCGCACGCAATCGAACGCGGAGCAGCTCGCCGCGTACGCGGGCATCACCTTTCGCACAATTTCGGTTCGCGACGCGGTGCGCCAACACTTTGACGATATTGGTCACGATGAAAATGTTCACGATGTAGTGTACGAAAATGCGCAGGCGCGCGAGCGCACGCAAATTTTGATGGATGTGGCGAATCAAATTGGCGGACTCGTCGTCGGCACGGGCGACCTCTCTGAACTCGCGTTGGGTTGGGCGACGTACAATGGCGATCACATGTCCATGTATCATGTCAACGCGGGTGTGCCGAAAACGCTTGTGCAATATTTGGTGGAATGGTATGCGGGCAGTCAAGCGCGTCCCGAAGAAGCGCGCGTATTGCGCGACATTGCTGCGACGCCGATCACGCCCGAACTTTTGCCCTTGAGCGACAACGGCGCGCTGCAGCAAGAGACCGAAGCGACAATTGGTCCGTACATTTTGCACGATTTCTTTTTGTATTACATGGTGCGGCATCAATTCCCGCCGCGCAAAATTTTTTGGCTCGCCCAATACGCGTTTGCTGAAATGTACGACGCCGCGACGATTCTGCGTTGGTTGGGCGTTTTTTACCGCCGCTTTTTTTCGCAGCAGTTCAAACGCTCGGCGATGCCTGACGGTCCCAAAGTCGGTTCGGTCGCTCTCTCGCCGCGCGGTGATTGGCGGATGCCAAGCGATGCCAGCGCCGCGCTTTGGTTGAACGAAGTCGCCGCGCTGCAAGCCGAATCGCGTGTATCTCCTCAAATAACTTCTTCTCAATTGACACGCGCCTGAATCAACAACGACTTGCTGTGTGCAGCGCGCGCAACACATATTCAACCTACGCGTGGGGAATTCATCCTGTCACAGTACATCACAGATTGGGACGCGGTGACATACCATCACGCACACAGCCCAGCGAGTCGCACTATGCGTGATGGCATGTCAGGATAAACGCGGATGAACGCGGAAAATGAAAAAACAGTTTTGAATCCGCGTGCATCCGCGAAAATCCGCGTCCAATAAGTGAAATTGTGATGTACTGTGTCACGCAGACGCGGTTTTGTTACTGTCAAAAGTGGCGTAGTATGAATGGATGCTGCTATGATCATGGCATTTCGGCGTGCTTATGAATGACACCCCGATCACGTTGTCCCGCGCGGATTCATCCCCACCGCGCTCGCGCAGCGCGACATGGCTTTCGCTTGGAATTGGCGCGCTGGTCACTCTTGTCGCGCTCTATCTCATCGTTCGCAGTGTTAATTTTGAATTGACGCTGCTAGCCATCCGTTCGGCAAATCTTTGGCTCGTGCTTGCCGCTTTGGGCGTACAGCTCGCGGCAATGCTGTTTGTGATTCGCCGCTGGCAAATTCTCTTGCGTCCCTATCCGACGCGATACAACGAGCTGACGCAAATTTATTTTAGCGCACATCTACTCAACACGATCCTCCCCGCAAAAATGGGGACGCTCGCGCGCATCCTGCTCGCGGCAGAGATGGAAAACTTGAATGTCGGTTTTGTCTTTGGCTCCATCGCGATTGAAAAAGTGTTGGATTCGCTGGTCATGTTGCTTTTGTTGGCGGTGATCGCGCCGTTCGTTCCAATGCCGGAATGGCTGCGCGAAACAGTGACGGCGAGTGTCCTGCTCGTTCTTTTGCTCTTGCTGCTGCTGGTGAGTGTCGCGCGTTTTCGCAGCGCGCTTTTGAATGCAGTGACGCGTTTTGAAACGCGCCTGTTTGGCGCGCAATCCACGCGCCTTGCTTTGCTGGTGCGCGGTGTGATCGAAAGTTTGATGAACCTCACCCGGCGCCGCGAACTGGCGAGCGTTTTATTTTGGACGGTGTGTGCGATCTTGGCGGGGGGCTTGGTGAATCAGCTCTTGTTTGCCGCGCTGGATATTTCTGTGCCATGGAGCGCGACGTGGTTTGTGATGGTCGTTTTGCAAATTGGCACGCGCGTACCCGCGCTTCCCGCCAACCTCGGAGTTTTTCATTATGTGGTCATTCTTGCGTTGAGTGTATATAGCGTAAATGAAAATACTGCCCTCGCTTATGCGATTCTCCTGCACTTGGTCGTTTTTGTATTGCCCGCGTTGATTGGCGCGTTGTGCGCGCTGCCCATCAGCGCGCGTCTCTTTGCGTTGCTGACGAATCGAACCCAGCCCACGACAGAATAATGCTGCACGATCAACTGATCATTTGTTTGGCAACGGTGAGCTGGGATTTTTTGTGGCAGCGGCATCAAGAGCTCATGGCGCGTTTTGCGCACGCCAACAATCGCGTATTGTTCGTCGAGCCCCTTGGTGTGCGCCTACCGAAATGGGAAGATCGCAAACGTATCGCGGCGCGCTTGCGGAATCGTCAGCGCGCGGGGAAACGCGGGGTGCGGCAGGTGATGGAAAATGTCTGGGCGGTAGACCCGCTGGTCAACCCATTTCAACAAGTCACATTCATCCATCAAAGCAATGTGCGCGCGGTGACGCGGCAATTAGAAAATGCGATTGACCAAATTGGCGGCGGCACGCCCCACATTTGGACCTATGTGGCAACGCCGCTCGCGCGTAATGTAATTGCAAAGATCCCGCATCGTCTCTTGGTGTATGATTGTGTGGATGCGCTGACCGAAAACCCAAAGGGCGTATTTGCCGCGTACGCCGAGTCGGAAAAAATGCTCTCGCGTGAGGCAGATGTCGTGTTTGTCACTTCGCCGAAATTGTTGGAACGCCAATTGCCTCTGAATCCGCGCACCTACTTTGTGCGGCATGGCGTCGAGTACGAAAAATTTGCGAATGATGATTTAACGGAACCCGCAGCGCTTGCGCCGATTCCACATCCGCGTCTGCTCTTTTTCGGTTCGCTAGACGAACGCGTGGATTTGAATTTGTTAGAATGGCTCGCGGCGCGCCATGCCGAGTGGCAGATTGTTTTGATGGGCGTCGCGCGTACCGACATTTCTGCGTTGAAAAAATTTCGCAACGTCCATTTTCTTGGACAAATCGCGCATGAGGACTTGCCCGCGTATTTACATCACTGCGATATTTTTTTATTGTCGTACGTACGAAATCGGTGGATCGAACACGCAAATCCCGTAAAATTGCACGAATGTCTCGCCGTTGGCAAACCGATCATTGCCACACCGATGCCGGTTTTGGACGAATATCGCGATGTGTTGTGCGTGGCAGACAGCAGGGAAATGTACGAACAAGGGATTGTGGACGCGCTGCGCGAAGGCGAAAATCTGACGATGATGGAAAAACGCCGCGCGCGCGCCCGCGAAAATACGTGGGACGCGCGTTTCGCCGAAATCAATGCCGTGCTTGAGCCGCTGCTCACGCGCAGCTAGCGTTTTGCTCTCTATGCGCGTTGCACTGGTTCACGAATATTTTTGCAATCTCGGCGGCGCCGACACGGTGGCGCGTGTTCTCCATGAAATTTTTCCCGATGCGCCGGTCTATACGTTGCAGGTGTACGAGCGCAATCGCCGCCACGATTGGCTGCGCGGGATGGAGCTGCGAACATCCTTTATTCAACGGTTACCGTTCGCCGGACGCACGCACCAAATTTTCTTGCCGTTGATGCCGTACGCCATCGAGCAGTTTGACTTTTCGGGGTACGATTTGGTTTTGTCGTCGTCGAGTTTTATCGCCAAAGGAATCATCCCGCCGCCGAATGTGTTTCACCTTTCCTACACGCATACGCGCCAGCGCGTCGCATGGGACTTGGAATCCGAATATGTGAACGCGATTCCACATCCGCTGAAAATTTTCGCCCGCGCGTACATGCGCCGCCTACGACAGTGGGACGTAGGCGCCGCGCAGCGCGTCGATCAATTCATCGCCAATTCCAATTTTGTCGCGCATCGCTTGAAGCAATTGTATCGGCGCGACGCGAGCGTGATTCCGCCGCCCGTGGACACGGAAACGTTCACCCCTCTCGCCGTGTCGCGCGGGGAATACTATTTGGCAGTTGGACGACTGGTGAAATACAAACGCTTTGATGTGGCGATTGAAGCGTGTAAAAAATTAGGATACCCGCTGCGGATCATCGGCGATGGACCTGAACGCGCCGCGCTGGAAAAAATATCCGACGCGCCTATTCAGTTTCTCGGCGCGCAGCCGCACGCGGTGATTCGTGAACAATTGGCAGGCGCACGCGCGTTGCTGTTTCCGGCGTTGGAGGATTTCGGAATCGTGGTCGTGGAAGCGCAAGCAATGGGCTGTCCCGTGATCGCGTACGGCGCGGGCGGTGTCCTCGATACGGTGTGCGACGGCGAAACAGGGATTTTGTTTCACGCGCAAACAGCCGAGAGTTTGAGTGACGCGATGCAGCGCGCAGAAAATTTCAAATTTGACGCAAATCATTTGCGCGCAAACGCTCTACGATTTTCGGCAGCGAATTTCAAAACGCATTTGCTGCAAGAGATTGATTCCTTGATACGCTAAACAAGCCATGAATTTTATTGCGCGGGATGCGCCGCGTGCACGCGGCTGGCAGTTCCTCTTGTGGCTCGGCGATGTGGGCTGTGCGCTCGCCGCGATGGCGCTCGCCGATGTGATTCGGCGCGTGCTTCCCTTCGGCGCACCCGCTGACCGCTATTATGTGACGTGGCAGGTGCTGCTGCTGGTCGCGTTTATTTGGGCAAGCGTATTTTATTTTTTGGGCGCATACGAACGACGCAATCGTGATGAATGGCGTGTGGAAGCGCGCACAATCTTTTTGGCGGCGACTTTTTCGCTTTTTACGCTTGCCGCCGCGTTGTACTATTTCAAAATTGAAGATTTCTCGCGCGTTCTGTTTGCTTATTTTTATCTGCTTGATCTTGGTTTCACCTTGGCGTGGCGCGCGGGAATGCGCGTCGTGCGCTTGCGCCGCGTTCCGCCGCGTGAAACGCGGCGCGCCCTGATCATCGGCACGGATGCCGCCGCGCAGGAACTTGCCGCGCAGCTCCGTACTTTGGATGATTATGCGCTGGTGGGATTCATTGCGGACACGAATGAAGGCAATGATGCGGCGGTGGTGGGAACGCTCCGCGATACGCTGCACGTGGTAATTCATTTTCAGGTGGACGATGTATTTCTGTCGCAGACGACGCGCGGGCGCGGTGAACTCGCAGAATTGATTCTCGCATTGCGCGAGAGTCATGTGCGCGTGCGTTTGCTGCCCGACTTGTTAGAGTTGATCACAGTCCGCACGGGCATTGAAAGTTTGCGCGGCTTGCCGGTGGTAACATTGCGCGAACCGGCGATTACGGGCATCAACAGCGTTTTGAAACGGATGCTCGATCTTGCCGGCGCGACGCTCGGATTGATCGTGTGCGGACCATTGATGTTGTGCATCGCCTTGCTCATTCGTTTGGATTCGAAAGGTTCTATTTTTTTTATTCAAGAACGCGCGGGGCAATATGGCAAACCGTTTCGCATTTACAAATTTCGCACGATGGTGCCGAATGCAGAAGAATTGCTCGACGATTT
Organism: Chloroflexota bacterium; assembly: GCA_004295045.1. Lineage (GTDB taxonomy): Bacteria > Chloroflexota > Anaerolineae > UBA4142 > SHND01 > SHND01. The sequence continues at coordinate 61,578 of SHND01000017.1, forward strand.
GGTAGATGTCGAGACAATGCCCGAGCCGCATTTCAAATTGCGCAAGGACCCGCGCGTGACTCGTTTCGGCGCTTGGCTGCGACATACGTCGCTCGACGAATTGCCGCAGCTGTTCAATGTCTTGATGGGTGACATGTCGCTGGTGGGTCCGCGTCCCGAATTTATGCGCCTTGCAACGCGCTATTCTCCGACACAACGCCAGCGGCTCTTGGTGAAACCGGGTCTCACCGGCGCGATGCAGATTAGTGGGCGCGGCGATCTTGGCTTTGAAGAACGAATGCGTTTGGAACTTGAATATATTGAAAATTACTCGATCTGGCGCGATGTTGTAATTTTGCTTAAAACGGTACCGGCAGTTTTGAGCGGACGCGGCGCATATTAACCTTTGCGTGACGCGCCATGTGCGCGCTAATTTGGGATTTGGATTTGTACGCGCTTATACTGACCGACGATTTTCGGGATGGATCAGGCGACGATTGTAACTCATACACTGCCACAGCGCACCGCGCGAGAGAATGCGCTGACGAATATCCGCGCGCTGCCATTACTGCTTGCACTCATTACGCTGGCGCTCGGACTGGTTTATCTGGCAGTTATCCCTCCGTGGGCTGGACCTGACGAGCCGCGTCATTTTGAATATGTCGCGTTGTTGAGCTTGAAGGGTTGGTTCGTGGACTATGACGATGTGAACCCTGCGGTGATGAACGAGATCATTCGCTCGATGGATGCGGTGAATTATTGGAAGTGGGGCGTATCGCAGTGGAAACGCACCACGCCCGGCGAACTCCCCGCAGATTTTGCCGCCATCTATGGCGGCGGCGCACATCAACTGCACCAACCGCCGCTCGCGTATCTGTTATATCTCCTGCCGTATAAATTATTCGCCGATGGCGGAATCCGCACACAGCTCTACGCGATGCGCTTGGTTTCGATTCTCCTGAACATTGTCGTGGTGCTTGCCGCGTACGTCGCCGGACGCGAACTTTTTCGTCAAGGCAAGGATGTGACCGATCCGACGATGGCGCTTGCGATTCCTGTGTTTGTGATGTTGCTGCCGCAGCATCTCTTTTTGCACAGCATCGTGATGAACGACCATCTCGCCGAAGCTGCGCTCGCGTGGATGATTGCAATCCTGACGCGCACGCTTCGTCTGGGATTTTCGATCCCGCGCCTGCTGACCATGCTGGCGTTGGTCGCCCTCGGCGTTGCAAGCAAACGCACGGCGTTGTACGGCGTTGCGATTCTCGGGTTTGCATTTTTGGTATGCGTACTTGTGCGTTGGGGAGAAAGACGCGCAGCGCCCGCGCAAAAAAGTATATGGCTCGCGGGAACGGTGATTGTGTTGTCGCTCGGCGCAATCGGCGCGCTGTGGACATGGAATTGGCTGGTGTCGAGTCAGCCGCAATTCGTGGATTATGTTTTGCGTGTTTTTTTGTTTTTGCCCTCCCAAGAATTTCCCTTTCAACTGGACGCGCGCGTCATTGAACCCGGCGCGATGCCTTTGTATCTGAGTTATCTCAAGTACATGTTCATCAGCACGTGGGGACATTTTGGTTGGATGAACGTCACGCTCGGAGTGTGGGCGTATTATGGTTTTGCGCTCCTCTCGGTCGCGGCGTTCATCGGACTCGCTTGGTTTGCCGTGCGCGATTTTCCAAAACTTGTCATGACACAACGCGCGACGCTCGTGGTTTTTGCTTTTAGCGTACTGGCGTCTCTCTTTTTGATCATTGCAGTTCAGGTGCGTTATTGGGATTTGGGCTGGGGCGGTGATCCGCAAGGTCGTTATCTTTTCCCCGTACTGATTCCGCTTGCAACCTTGTTTTTGATCGGCACGCGCGCATTCATTCCGCGCGCGCGTTACATGCTTTGGTTCGGTGGCTTGGTTGGCGCGATGGTTTTGTACAATCTAATCGTTCTGGGATTTTTTATCGTCCCGTTTTATCGGGCGTGAGAGGGGGAGGCATGAAAAAATTTTTGGTTGTAGGACGGTGGCTTGCGCTATGCGGCGTGATATGCCTTGTGGGTTTGACAATGGCGTACGCCGCGCCGGCGCGCGCGCGGGGGGAAAACACAAATTCGCACGAAACTGCGCGCGTCGCACTTGCGCCGCACGCGGTAACCGACGTGACATCGTTGTTTGGTTTGGACGAAGGCGGCGTATTGAGGAACGATGCCAATGCGCGCGCGCTCGCTGTATCGTCCGGCGTACATTCCGCCCGAATGATGGTGAGTTGGAATGCAATTGAAAATACGCAAGGCGTCTACGATTTCACCGCGACCGATGAGACAATCAATACTATTTTAGCATCGGGTTTGACGCCAATCATTTACATTGCCCACAATCCACCCTGGGCAGCCAATTTGCCTTGCGGTCCGATTGATACAAATGATTCCGCGATCTTGACCGCGTTCGGAAATTTTATGAATGCCCTGGCAGCGCATTATCCTGACGTAAAAATTTGGGCGTTGTACAACGAAGAGGATGACCCGAATGGGGATCCGACGGCAACCTCCTCCGGATGTTTTGGTTCTCCCAGCGATGGTGGGGTCAATAACAATAACATACCGGACTATGCCGAATATGCAATCATGCTCAAGACCGCGTGGAAAGCTGTGCATGATGCGAATACGGGCGCGGAGCTGGTAACAGGCGCATTGGCGTTCGATAATTTCAATCCATCGTCGTGTCCGCCCGGTTATAGCTGCGACGGCGGCAGATTCAACTATAGGTTCCCGTCGAAACTTTTTTCCTACATGGCTGAAAATCCGTTAACCGGCGGCGACAAATACATGGACGAGGTGCTATTTAATTATTATGACGTTTATGGTTGGTATTGGGAAGCCCAAACCAAAGGCAAAGGAGTGCAAGCAAAGGCGAATGTGCTGCGCGCGAAAATGCGCGACGCCGGAATTCCGGTGGTTGATTTGTTCGTCGCCGAGACGGGCGAACCTTCGACAGCCGATTGGGTCAAACTGGATGGGCAGGCGCGCTGTCTCACCATTACGATGGTGCGCGGCGCCGCAACCAAGTTGAAAGGTATCATTTGGTGGACGTTCAAGGATTATCCCGACAGTGCGCCTGCGCCGCAAAATACGTGGAAGTATGGATTGGTGGATCAGAATTTGACGCCAAAGCTTTCCTACGCCGCAATGAAAACGCTGACGAGTGAATTGAACGGTTACACGTACAACAAAACGTACAGCAACAAAGCAGCGTTCAAAAACGTCGAGGCATACCGATTTTCGAACGGCGCCGCGCGCAAATATGTGGTGTGGTCGTCGAGCATCAAAGGTGGTCCATCCGAAATATCGGAATGCGGCAGACCTCGCACCAAAAACTTGGCGGTATTCAAAGCCAAGACAATCCGCGTCGTAGATTATGCTTCCGGCGCGGCTAAAACGATCAAAGATAACGCGAAAGCGGACAAGGACAAGACAGTCGGCAAGATCGGGATCAATATCTCCACCAGTCCCAAGTTTGTCCAAATCAACCCATAGCGCTTGAGCACGTTCGTTATCATGTCGCGCGTTCCTTGTTGCTTCCGAGCCAGCCGCATATTCTTTTTGTTGGCTGGCTCAACTTTTGTATCGAAATGATGCGTTCACGCCATTCTTGGCTCTGCGTTTTGTCGAGTGCAGGACTCTTGTGTTTGGTCGTCGCGTGCGCGTCGGCGCCCACCTCACTCACGCCAAGCCCCATTGCTTCTCCCCCTCTTGCCGCGAGTCCGGCGAACCCTCCGCCGCAAAATTATTTTGGCATCAATACGGAAGGCGAGGTTGTGAATCACGAGATGCTCCGCCCGCTTGCGGCAGCGAGCGGCGCGCAAATGATGCGATTCATCGTGGAGTGGAGCGCGCTTGAAAAAACGGCGGGTGAATATTCGTGGGAGAGCGCGGATCAAGTAATCAATGCGCTCACTGAAAATCATTTCGAACCGCTCATTCTGATCATGAACAATCCCGCGTGGGCGGCGAACTCGACGTGCGGACCGGTAAAGGATCTCGTCGCGTATGATCGCTTTTTGCGCGCGCTCGCAACGCGCTATCCCCAAGTCAAATACTGGGCGTTGTATAACGAACCCGATAACGCGGCGTATCCGGAAGCCCCGCGCGGCGGCTGTTTTGGCGGCGATGATATTGACGGCAACGGGAAACGCGATGTCGAGGATTATGCCGAGCAGCTGCGGATTGCGTGGCGCGCGATCCATGAATCAAATCCTGACGCGCGCTTGCTGAGCGGCGCGCTGGCGTACGATAATTTTGACCAAGCGACTGCGCCCGCGGGCTATCCGGGGCGCGGGCAAGGTGGTATCTTTGGTTATCATTTTTTGCCGCAGCTCTTGGCGTACATGGACGCGCATCCCCTGCCCAATGGTGAAAAATATTTCGATGTGCTGTCGTTCAATTTCTATTACATTTACGGCGACTATTGGGCAAGCCAAGCGGGTGGTGTGGGGGTGAGCGCGAAAGCGAATGCGCTCAATGCGCTGCTGCGCGCCCATTCTATCAATGCGCCATTACTGGTGAGCGAAACGGGTGAAGATTCGACGCGCGTCGGCGTGAATGAGCAGAGTAATTTTCTGGTCAAGACGTACGTGCGCGGTTTGGCGAGCGGCATCCTTGCCACCGTCTGGTGGACGTTCCAAGATTATCCTGATTCTGCCCCCCCCCCTGCAAACACTTGGAAGTATGGTTTGATTGATGAGCAAGCCAAGCCCAAGCCATCGTACATGGCGTTCCAAACCATCACACGTGAATTGACCGACGCACAGTTTGTTCAAACCCTGCCGCTGCAAGGCGGCGAGGCATATTTATTTACTCAAGATGGCGCGGGCAAAGCGGTGGTGTGGTCTTCTTCGGAAGCGCCGGTGGTGATTCCGTTCGCGGCGACTGTGCTTCACGTGCGCGATTTGTATGGCACTGAAACCATCATCAGCGATGGCTCGCCACAAGATAACGACGCGGCGGTTGGGCGAATTGGCGTTGGGGTTGGACCTAGCCCCGTCTATATTCAAGTGACCGCCTCATGAATGCGGATGCAAAACGCGTGTCTCGTTTTGACGCACGCCAATAAAGCCAATCATGCAAGTGAATAATGTGACATCCCTTGACTCTAATTTCCTTCGCCGCCGCATCGGTAAATTGAACAAACGCGCGGCGCGGCAATGATTTCCATTTGCATTGTCAGTTACAATACGCGCGCGCTGCTCGCACAATGTTTGCGCGCCTGTGCAAATGTACAGCCACACGAAATCATCGTTGCAGACAATGCCTCGCGCGACGGCACACCCGCGCTGTTGGCGGAACAATTCCCTCAAGTCGTAACAATTCTCAATCCCGAAAATATCGGCTACACGCGCGCGCTGAATCAATGCCTCGCACGCGCACGCGGCGATTTTCTCCTTTTGCTCAATCCGGACGCGGTTTTGCAACACAACGCGTTGTCAGAATTGCGCGACGCGCTCGAAAAAAATTCAGGTTGGGGCGCGGCGGGCGCGCGCTTGGAAAATTTGGACGGAACGCTTCAGCGAACCGGAAATCGTTTTCCCACGCGCATCTTTTTGTTGTACGAAGCGTTGGGACTGAACGCGCGTTTCCCAAATCAACGGGTGCGGCGGAAGAACATTTATGCAGAATGGGACCGCGCCACACCGCGCGAGGTGGATGCCTTGTCAGGGGCGTGTTTGTTGGTGCGGCGTGTCGTGTTGGAACAAATCGGTTTGCTTGATGAACGTTTTGTAATGTACTATGAAGAAGTGGATTGGTGTAGACGGATGCGCGCGTCCGGCTGGCGCGTCGGCTATGTGCCGGCGGCGCGTGTGACGCATTTTGAACAGGCAAGCGCGCTCCAACTCTCCCGCGCACAGCGAAACGCATTGTACGAAAAGAGCGTAACGCGCTATGCCGAAAAATATTTTGGTCGCCTCTTTGCCGCGCTGCTGCGCGCCATTTTTTATACGCGCCGCGTTGTACGAAATGTTCAACACCGTGCTCCTGTCTTTCGCCCGCGTGAGGTGGCGCGATGAATTCGGCACAGCTGTGGCGCGCGACGGGCTTGATTGCGTTGGCGAATGGAGCGGCTCTGGGCTTGCAATTTTTTACGACGATTCTCATTGCGCGCGCGTTTGGCACCAGCGCGCAAATGGACGCGTACGCGTTGGCAGTTTCGATTCCCGAATCGTTCCAATATTTGCTGCTCCTTGCCACGTTGAGCGTTCTCTTTACGCCGCTGTGGATTGACCTGCGCGCGCGGCGCGGCGACGCGGAAGCGTGGAGCATGGCGTTGTCACTTTTGTTGTGCGTGACCGCCGGAGTCATTTTACTCCTGCCCATTCTGGTGTGGCTCATGCCGCAACTAATATCTTTGCTCGCGCCGGGCTTTCCGCCCGCGACCCGCGCGCTTGCGGTTGAATTGAGCGATCTCATTTTGCCCGGGCTCATTTATTATGCGACCGCTGGAATTTTGCTCGGCATCTGCTACGCGCATCACGATTTTCGCATCGCCGCCCTCAACACTTTTCTGCTCGCGGCATTGAATCTCGCCGCGTTTTTTATTTTCGTTCAATGGCTGGGCGGCGGAGTGCGCGGGCTGATGGTCGGACGCTTGTGCGCTTTGGCGGGCGTCGAGATTTTTTTGTTGTGGGGCGCGCTGCGTCACGCGCGCGGCGTCAAATGGCGCGTGCATTTGTTTCATCCCGAATTTCGCGTGGTGTTGAAATTTATGCCGCCATACATTTTCGGCGCGTTCAGCGGACAACTCGCGCTGATCATCAATCGCGCGTTTGTTTCGACGTTGGGTACGGGCAGCGTTGCTGCGTGGGGCTATGGACAGCGCCTCGCCGATATTCCGCTGGCAATTTTGGGCGCCGCGTTTGGCGCAACCTTTCTCCCCGATTTCTCTGCGCAGATTGCGACGAACGAGAGAGACGCGGCGAGCACAAGTTGGAATCGCGCGGTCGTGCGCACCTCTCTCACGTTAGCGCCCATCGCCGCGTTGCTGATTCCGCTGGCAGTGCCGTTGATCACGGTATTGTTTCAGCGCGGCTCGTTCGATGCCAATTCAACGCAGGCGAGCGCGTTGGTGTTAATGGGACTCGCGGTCGGTTTGCCGCTGCGGGGAGTGGCGGGCTTGGTGGTGCGCGGAATGCCCGCGTTCAAAACGCGCGCACTGCCCATCGTTCTCTCAGCGCTTTCGACGCTCACAAATCTCGTCCTCGATTTCGCGTTCATCGGCGCGTTCGGACTTTTTGGAATTGCGCTGGCTGCCTCGATTGGCGATGCAATGTTCGCCGCCGTCGGCACGATAGTTTTTTGGCGGTGGCTCAAGACGCTGACGGATTCGACACGCATTACGCTGGCAAAAATTTGCGGCGCCGCGCTCCTTGCAGGGGGGGGTGCATTTTTCGCACAGCGCCTCTTGGAAACATATTCGCCGCTCGCCCAGCTGCTGCTTGGCGCGGCGTTCGGCGCCGCGATTTTTCTGTTGCTTGCCATTGCGCTCGATCTGGGCGAAACGCGCGCGTTTCTGCAATTCGTACAGCAGCGTGTAATGTCTCCGCGATTGCGCATGAAAAAGAGCAGTTGAATGTCCATCCCACTTTTGTATCTTTCGCGGCTCGGCGGTTTGGGCGGCGGCGAAACAATTCTGCTCACGCATTTGCTTGCGCTCGAGCGTACTCGCTTTGCCCCGCACGTGATTTGCGGCGCGAATGGCGCGCTGGTGGACGAACTGCGCGCGCACAACGTCCCCGCGACGGTGATTCCTTTTACTCCTCCCTATTTCAAGCGCGGCATTGTGCCAATCGTTTCACTCGATACGTTGCCGCGTCTTGCGGCATACTTGCGCCGTGAAAAGATCGCGTTGATTCACTGCAACGATCTCGAAAGTGTTTATTATGCTGCGCCGTTAGCGAAAGCGTTTCATTTGCCGGTCGTGTTGACCTGTCTCGGATGGTGGCTTGTTGATCAAAAATGGAAAGCGCACATGGTTGACAAAATGGTTGCGCGTATTGTGACGCCCACCTGCGCGATTCGAAATTCACTCGTTCAAATGCTGCCGCGCCTCGCCGCGAAAATTACACTCCTTCCCTTTGGCGTGGATACACGCGAATTTGCGCCGCGCCCCCTCGATCCATCCGTGCGCGCGGAATTCAAGCTCAGCCAAGACGCGCCCCTGCTTACCATTCTCGCGCGGTTTCAATCGGTAAAAGGGCATGCTAACTTTTTAGAGGCGCTGCCAAAAATTTTGGACGCATTTCCGCAGACGCGCGTCTTATTCGTCGGTGACGCGGAATTTGAAACGCGCGATGCAACCGAAACGCGCGCCGAAATTTATGCGCGTGTCATGCAAGAGGAACGCTTACGCAATGCGATTGTGTTTGCAGGATTCCGCCGCGATATTCCGCGCATTTTGAATGCAACCGATCTGCTGGTGTCGCCGTCTTGGTTTGAAACGTATGGCATGGCAATTGTCGAGGCGATGGCGTGCGCTGTGCCGGTTGTCAGCACGAACGTCGGCGGACCTTCCGAAACGATGGCGGACGGCGAAACCGGTTTCTTGATCCCGCCGCATGATCCCGAGACGCTCGCCGCGCGCGTAATTGAATTGCTCGCGCAGCCCGAATTGCGCCAACGCTTTGGAAAGAATGCGCGGACGCGCGTCGAAAAACAATTTGCGCTGCGTGACAGCGTACGCACTTTGGAATCGCTATACCAAATGATTTTGAAATGAATATTTTGTTTGTCACGCCCGCGGTCCCTTTTCCCACAACGGATGGCGCGCGTTTGGTTGTGGCGCAGTTGGCGCGCGAACTTTCCAAGCGCCATTCGTTGTATCTGGCGACTTTTGCCGCAAGTGAAGCGAACGATGCGGAACTCGCGCGTTATTTCGCCAAGCGATGTTTGGTTCCGCGTACCGTCGTGCCGAAATGGCGCAAGTGGGCGGCGAGTCTGTTCGACGAACTGCCGTTAGCTGTGCGCGCGTGTGATTCCGATGCATTGCGCGCGGCAATCCGTGAGCTGGTTGCACGTGAGAAAATAGATCTCGTGCATCTCGATACCGGTTTGATGGCGCCGTACATCAAGTGCGTGACCCCGCTGCCAACCCTGCTTGCGCCGCACGATTGTTTGACGCACGCGCTGCTTCAAGCGCGCGCGCGCGCGCCGTCCGCGCTTGAACGAACTGCCGCGCGTCTGCAAGCGCCCAAGATGCGGCGTTACGAAGCGAGCGCGTATGCGCGCGCGACGCGCATAGTTGTTGTGAGTGAACGCGAAAAACAACTTGTCCAAGAACTTGACCCCACACTCTGCGCGCGTGTGATTGCGAACGGCGTGGACACGGATTATTTTGCGCCGCGTCCCGAATTGGAAAAGGAATTTCAGATTGGATTTCATGGCGTCATGAATTATGTCCCGAATCAAGCCGCCGCGCTTTATTTTGCGCGCCAAGTGATGCCGCTTGTGTGGGACAAACTTCCACAAGCGACATTCACAATTATTGGGCGAGACCCATCACGCGCTGTCCGTGCACTGGGGCGCGACTCGAGAATTCGAGTGACCGGAACGGTCGCGGATGTGCGCCCGCATCTCGCCGCGTCAAGTGTGATGGTCGTGCCGATGTTGGACGCGGGCGGAATCAAGAGCAAAATGCTCGAAGCGATGGCAATGGGCAAAGCGGTTGTGGCGTCGCCCGAAGCCGCAGATGGGATTGACGCGCGGGCTGGCGAAGATTTTGTCGCGGCGCGCGATGCCGGCGAATTTGCGCGCGTGTGCGTGAATTTGCTTGGCGATTCGACGGAACGCGTTCGTTTCGAGAAAAATGCGCGCGCGTGGGCGCTGCAGCACACCTGGACAAATACCGCGCGCGAGTACGAAAAACTCTACTGTGAAGCGATGACGCTGGAAACGCGCAAGGAATGAATATGCGAGTTTTGTTCGTCGAACACAAAACGATTTTTGGCGGAGGGCAGGTTGCGCTGCTCAATCTGTTGACGCAGTGGCAAAATTCCCGCATGCCGATTGAGCCGCGCGTGATTTGTTCTCCGCAAGCAAAACTCGTGCCGCGCGTGCGCGCGTTAAATATTGCGTGCGAAGCAATCGAGTTGGGTGCGATTGAGAAAACGCGCGGCGGCGCATGGAATCTCACACAGCGCGTTGCGCCCACTGCGCGCCTGCTCCAAACCATCCAACGCACGCGCCCGTACGCGCTTGTGGCAAACGGCGCCTATTCGTTTTTGGCGAGCATGTTTGCGGCAAAGCTGGCGCGTATCCCGATCCTTTGGTGGGAGCACAACACAACTCTGCCGAATGACGCGTGGCTAAAGCGAATGATTACGGCGGCGGACCGGATTGTCGTCGTCAGCGCGGCAATTGAACAGCAGTTTGTTGAACTTGTCCCGCACGCGCGAAAAAAAATTTCCGTGATTCATAATGGCATAGATACGCAAAAATTTTTCCCGATGCGTGACGCGCGGCTTGTCAAGCGGCGCGAACTCGGCTGGGATGATGGAGTGTGTGTTGTAGGAACGGTGAGCCGCCTGTCGCCGGAAAAGGGGATTGAATATTTTGTGGACGCCGCACACGAGATTTTGCGACACAGCCCCGATGTGCGCTTTCTAATTGTTGGCGACGGTCCCTTGCGTCAAGAATTAGAACAGCGCGCGCAATCGAATGCCATTCGTTTTGTGGACGCGCAAGAAAAGGTCGCGGCCTGGTTGAATGCAATGGACGTTTTTGTCATACCTTCGCTCGCGGAAGGGTTGCCCCTCGCCGCGTTGGAAGCGATGGCGTGCGAACTGCCCGTCGTCGCGTCGGATGTGGGCGGTCTCCGCGAGGTCGTTGTGCAAAATGAAACGGGGCTGCGCGTCGCGCCGCGCGAAGCGGATCAAATCGTGCGCGCGGTATTGGAATTACTGCGCGACCGGACGCGGCGATGCGCGTTTGGCAAAGCAGGACGAGCGCGCGTGGAAAATTATTTCCGATTGGAGCAACAGGCGCGTTCCATGTTTGAGGCAATTGACTCGGCGCCGCTATGAAAATCTTTGTCCGAAACGTACTGATGATTTGCGCGCTGGCATTCCTGTTGTTGTGGACGCCGCTCTGGAATGGCTATCCTTTTTTACATGCCGATTCGGGGACATACATTTGGTCTTCGGTGATTTTTCTTGTGCCGCAAGACCGTCCGATTGGTTATAGTTTGTTTCTGCGCGCGACGCAGCTCTTCCCCTCCTTGTGGATGGTTGTGATTGTTCAGGCGCTTGGCACCGCGTATCTGTTGTGGCGCGTGGCGGAACGAATGTTAATTTCCGGGGGATTGAATAATTCGACGCGCGCGTGGCTGGCGTTGACGATTGCGACGCTGACGATTCTTTTTACAACGATTTCGACTTTTGTCGGATTCATCCTCGCCGATATTTTGGCGAGTTGGATTTTTTTGGGTACGACACTCTGGTTTCTCTCGACACGAAACTTTGACCGTGTCCTTGCTGCGCTCGCAATTTTCACCGGCGCCTGGTCGCACAACAGCCACGTCCTGCTCGCGCTGGGCTTGGCGTTGCCCGTCATGGCGAGCTGCTTGCTGCTCCGCCGTTCGCGTCCCGAACTATTGCGGCGCGCGTTGCTTTGGTTTGCTGTCGTGGTAATTGCCTTGACCGCGATGTTTGCCGTGAATATTTATTTGCGCGCGGGGACGCAGCTCACACGCGGAGGAGATACGATTTGGCTGAATCGGTTTGCGGGAAATGGCGTTCTGCAAGCGACGCTGGAGGCGAATTGCGCGACGCAGACGTGGAAGCTCTGTGCGTCACTGCCAGAACTGCGCGCACACCAAGGTGAAGTGAATTGGTTTCTATTCGGGCAAAACAGTCCTGTCAATCAAGTCGGCTGGGAAAAAGAAACGCGCGAACAGAATGAAATCGTGATGCGCGCGCTGCAGTGCTGTGCCGCGAAAATTATTGCAAGCAGTGTCAGCGAGACGTGGCGGCAGTTTTGGCTGTTATCTATCCAACCCTATCTCGCGCCGTTGAGCGAAACGATGAATGCAGTCCTCGCCGTCCGCAAAAATTTCCCACACGAATTGAATTCCTTTCGCGCCGCGCGTCAGCAAGCGGGTCAATTCACACCCACGCGCCTCGTCCCGTTGGATGAAACGTGGATGCAAATTATTTTTTTGATTCTTGGAATCGGCTTGGCGCTCAATGCGGGCTTGCGGCGCGCCTGGCGTGAATGTTTATTTCTGGGCGGTGTATTGTATTTCCTCATCCTCAACGCGGCGATCATGGCAACCTTCAGCGGCGCCTTTACGCGCTATCAGGGACGCGTCTATTGGCTCTTGATCTATGCCGTGCTGGTCGTCCTGACATGCCAAATCGTTAATCGGCGCGGTCTATTTTCGCATTTGCATTATGCGCATCGCCGTTAATCTGCTTCCCTTTCGCGCGCAGCTTGCCGGCGCGGGACGCTATGCGCAAAATATTTTGCGCGAGCTCGTCGCGCTCGATGCCAATAACGCATACACTTTTTTCGTCGCCGCGCGCGCGGCAGCGCATTTTGCATTCGACGCGCCGAATGTTCAACACAAAATCGTGAATCTGCCGAACCTGCTTCCGGCGCGTCTCGCGTACGAGCAATGGGTGCTGCCGCTGCATCAACAATTCGATATTTTGTTTACGCCTTCTGTCGCAATCCCGCTGGCGTGGCGCGGCAAAAAGGTGACGGTGATTCATGATATGATGGCGGAACAGCGCGCGCTCGAAAAATATCCGCCGCTGCGGAATGCATACGTGCGCTGGATGTCGCGTTATGCCGCGCGCCATTCGGACGTCATCCTCACCGTTTCGGAAAATTCACGCCGCGACATTTCCGCCTATGCGCGCGTGCCGTTGGAAAAAATTTTGCTCGCGCCGAACGCCGCCGCTCCAAATTTCACGCCCCTCCAAGATGAAACCGCGCGCGCGCGCGTCCGCGACGCGTATCACCTGCCCGAACACTTTATTTTGTATCTTGGCACGCTCGAGCCGGGGAAAAATTTACCATTTCTCGTCCGCGCCTATGCAAGAATGAAACACGCGCATCCCGAATTGGAACAGCATCTCGTCCTCGCGGGCGCGCCCGGGTGGGGCGTATCCGCAATCGAAAACGAAATCGCGCGGTGCGACGCGTCAGGGTTTCACATCATTGGTTTTGTCGAGGAGGATGATCTCGCTGCGTTGTATTCGCTGGCTGACCTGTTCGTGTATCCGTCGCTGTATGAGGGATTCGGTGTTCCACCTTTGGAGGCGATGGCGTGTGGGACGCCGGTGATTGTTTCCAATGTTTCAGCATTGCCCGAAGTTCTGGGCGCGGCGTGGACGGGACAAATGGCAGGATTGATGGCGTCGCCGCGCGATCAAGACGCGTGGGCGGCTGCGATGGCGCGGGTGTTGAGCGATCGCGCGCTGCGTGACAAATTGCAAAGGTTGGGACTCGAACGCGCGCGCGAATTTTCATGGCAAGCCAGCGCGCAAGTTGTTTTGGATGCGTTCAACGCGCTGCTGTAATGTGCGATTTATCCATTGTCATTTTGGTCTGGCAAGATCGCGCCTTTTTGCGCGCGTGTTTGGATTCGCTTGCAGCAGCGCGGCAAGATTTGCGCGTCGAGATCGTTTTGGTCGAAAACGGGATTACATTGCAAAAAGCGGAATATGCGCTGTATGATTCCGTTTCGATTCGGATTCTGCACAACGAAAGAAATCGCGGCGTTGCCGCCGCGCGCAATCAAGGTTTGAAGGTGGCGCAAGGGCGCTATGTGATGCTGTTGGATGCCGACACACAGGTTACACAAGGCGCACTCACGGCGCTTGTGCAATTCATGGACGCAAATCAAAAGGTGGGCTTGGCGGCGCCGCGTTTGCAAGATATGCAGGGCAATCTGCAATTTACTTGCCGCAAATTGCCGACGGTGTGGAGCAAAATGCTGCGGCGTATCCCGACGCGTTGGGCGCAAGACGCGCTCGCGGATGAATTGCTGACAGGGTACGATCATCGTACGCCGCGCGCGGTGGACTATGTCATCGGCGCGTGCCAAATCATTCGCCGCGAAGCGATGCAGCAAGTAGGTCTGCTGGACGAACAATTTTTTTACGGACCCGAAGATGTGGATTATTGTATTCGCATGTGGCGCGGCGGCTGGCGCGTAATGTATGTGCCGGACGCGGTGGTCATTCACAACGAACAGCGTTTGACGCGGCGGCGAGCGTTTTCAAAATTGTCGGTGATTCACGCCGAAAATCTCGCGCGTTATTTCTTGAAATATCGTTACGTCTTCAAACGCCCTGCGCTGACGCCGTGATTGCCCGCGTCCATGCTTCGGAGACAGACATGTCTGTTTTGCAGCGCATTGCCTATTATCAAAATCGGCGCGACGAAGCGCCGAATCAACAACTCGCGCGCGAACTCGCCGCCGCGCGCGATAAAAATGGTGTGCGCGAAATCGCCAAAAATTTGTGGAATGAAAACGCGCACGTTTCAAATGATTGCTTGAAAGTTTTGTACGAAATTGGATATCTTGAGCCGGCGCTCATCGCGCCGTATGTGAATGATTTTCTGAAACTTTTGACGCAGAAGAACAATCGGCTTGTGTGGGGCAGTATGATTGCGCTCTCGACAATTGCAGCTTTACAAGCAACTGCGATTTTCAAGCGCGTCGACGAAATCACGAGCGTTATCGAACGCGGCTCTGTGATTACGCGCGATAATGGAATCAAGACACTCGCGATTGTCGCCGCGCAAAGCGAAACGTATCGCAAGAAAATTTTTCCGTACTTGGTCAAACAGTTGGAAACGTGCCGCCCGAAGGAAATTCCGCAGTACGCCGAACACATTGTCGTCGCCGTAAATACAAAAAATCGGAATGAATTTGTGCGTGTGTTGGAGCGGCGTTTGTCTGAGATGCCGCCGTCGCGGGCGGCGCGCATTCGCCGCGTCATCAAAAAAACGAATACTTGGAACTGACATGCAAGCGCCGAAACCACTGACGGAATCGCACAGCAACGTACACAACTCACGCGCGGCACATTGGTCGCTGCAGCGTTCGCAAGTGCGTTGGCTTTTGATTCTTGGCGATTTGCTCTTGGTAAATGTAGCGGCGGTTGGCGCACTGTGGCTGGGCATTCAGCGTTCGACGTGGTGGCTTGCCGTCGGCGCGTGGGATAGTTTTACAGCGTGGTTTTTGTTCCTCTCGATCATCTGGTTTGTTTGCGCCCAAGTGTTTGACATGTACGACCTGCGCGTGGCGGGGGCGCCGCGCCGCGCCGTGCGCGCAACGCTCGGCGTCGTGTTGGGAACACTTGCCGTATATCTCGTTGCCTATTTTTTCGCTGCGCCGCAAACGCTGCCGCGTCATCTGATTATGTTTTTTGCCATTCTTGCCGCGATTCTGCTGTCGGCATGGCGCGCGTGCTTTGCGCTGGCTCTCGGGCGCGGACCGCTCGCGCGGCGTGTGATTGTTGTGGGCGGGGGGGCAAGCACGAATGATTTGGTGCGCGCGCTGCACGAGCACGCGGCGGGTTATTACAATATCAGCGCTGTGTTTGACACGGACGCGCGGGTCGCGGAAGGGATGACTCGGGCAGCGTTGGATGAAGTGATTGTCAGCGCGGAGCAAGATTTGAGCCCGGAATGGATCGCCGCGCTCGTGGCGTGGCGCGAGCAGGGAGTACAAATTGCAAACATGGCGGCGGTGTACGAAGAATTGACGGGGCGTGTGCCGGTCGAGCATGTTGGAAAAAATTGGAGCGTGCTGCTGCCATTGGAACAAGACGCGACGCGCGGACTCAATGGCGTTGTCAAGCGCGCGTTGGATTTTGGATTGTCACTGCTCGCGCTGCTCATCGCCGCGCCGTTCTTGCCTTTCCTCGCGTTGTTGATTTGGTTCGATGCGCGTGGCGGAATTTTATTGCGCCAAACGCGCGTGGGAAAAAATGGACGCATGTTCACGTTATACAAATTTCGAACGATGATTCCCAATGCAGAACCGCCCGGGGTCGCGTTGTGGGCGGAAGAAGAAGACCCGCGTGTGACGCGCTTGGGAAAATTTTTGCGCCGTTTCAAATTGGATGAAGTGCCGCAGTTCTGGAATGTGCTGCGCGGCGAAATGTCGTTGGTCGGTCCACGTCCGGAACGTCCCGAGATTGTTGAAAATTTACAGCGCGCCATCCCTTTTTATCGTCTGCGCCATGTTGTTCGCCCCGGTCTCACGGGCTGGGCAGCGGTGCGATTTCCGTACGGACGTTCGGTCAATGACGCGCTGGCGAAACTGCAATTCGATTTGTATTACATCAAACATCAATCGCTTTCACTTGACGCGTTGATCCTCGTCAAAACGCTTGGCGCGATTGTAACCCCGCCGCGTGCATGAGAGTACAAGTCCTCACGCAGTTGGTGACGCGCGCGCCCCTTTTCCAAATGGACCAGAATATGAGCGCCCCATGGTACGTCCCCGCGTTATTGGGTCTCGGCGCGTTCGTCATCACCTTCTTGCGCAGCGAAACCGCGCTTGCATTGATCATTTTCGCAACGGCGCTCGACCGCTATCGTTTTGATTTCGCGGGCGCGGGTTTGCGAATCGAACATTTTGTAGTGATCGGCGTCGCGCTCGCGTGGGGCATCAAAACGCGCCCCACTTTTCAGCAATTGCATTTTTCGCGCGCCGATTTGTTGCTCGCGGCATACCTCGGGCTCGCGCTCGGCTCTTCGCTTTTCTTTGCGCCGCTGTTGGGCGAGAGTTTAAAATTTTTTGGACTCATGGTGTTCGGAGTTGTCTTGTATTGGCTCGTGCGCGCAATCGCCGGCACGCCGCGCGAATTTCGGCGCGGTGTGTGGACGATGGTGGTTGTCGGGATTGGCGCGTCGTTGTTTGGCATCGCGGCGTGGTTGGTATATCCGTTGGGGCTGAATCTTGGCGTGCAAATTTACTCGTTGGAAAATTTTGTCACATATTCGCCTTACGGCACGCTGTTCGATTCCAATACGCTCGGAATGTACGCGATGGCGGCGACATTGCTGCAAGTGACGCTGCTGCTTGATGCACAGTTTGCCAGATGGCGCGTGTGGCTCGGCATAGGCATCGTTATTTCGCTGCTCGCCGTCGCGTTGAGTTTGACGCGTACGGCGTGGATTGGCTTGATTGTTGGCTTGTGCCTCGTGTTGTTGTTCAGCCCGCGCCGTCGTTGGGCGCTTGCGATTGTGGGCGCGGCGGTTGTTCTCATCATCGCTGCGCTGGTCGTCAACAGCGCGTTGGCAGGAGGACAAAGCGCCCTCGCGGAATTTTCCGTCGCCCGCGTCCTCACCAGCCGCTCGATTTTTTTTCGTCTTGATGCGTACGCGCGCGCGTGGAATGATTTTCTAACTCATCCGCTGATAGGCAACGGCGTCAATGTCTTTGCGCAAAAATACACTTCGCCTGCCGGCGCGCGCGATTGGATCAGTAATTTCTTTTTGATGACCTTGCACGACACGGGAATTATCGGACTCGCCCTTGTACTTGGGTGGCTCGGCTGGCTCGCGTATGAAACCGGACGCGCCTTGAAAAGTGCGCGCGGCGCGGCGCGCACGATGCTGCTCGCGCTGTCCATTGCGTATGTGGCGTTGTTCGTATCGTATCAGGCGGTCACCGTCTTTTGGTTGGGATTCAACTGGGTCTATTTGGGGCTGATCGGCGCGGGGACTCGGCTCCAAGAAGAGGGGTGAAGCAGAATTGCGACAACCGATACAGATTTGGCAAAAATGCGCAAGATGCTTGACCTAGACCAAAAATTCAAGTAAAGTGAGCGCGTCAAGTTCAGTTGATGCGGAAATGCACGATGCATCAGGCGTCGGTTTCCGTGTCCTGCGCCAATATAGTCTACGGCGCCTCGGGGATGCAATAACACGCAAGCCCAATTGCGCATTGCGTGCGTTGTTGCGCCAGCGCTCCAGTTTTCGCGCGGCAGGTTCCGTTAGGAGGATTCAGTACGTGGCAGATAAAAAATTGTACGTCGGCAATTTGTCGTATAGTATGACGGAACAAGACCTGCGCGACCTGTTTAGTCAGGCGGGGGAAATTCAAGACGTCATGCTGATTGTGGACCGCGATACGCGCCGCTCCAAAGGATTCGGCTTTGTCGAATTCGTTACCGAAGCGGATGCGCGCAAAGCGATTGAAATGTTCCACGATCAAGAAATGCAGGGAAGACGCCTTACAGTCAACATTGCGCGACCGCGCGAAGAGCGCAGCGGTGGTGGCGGCGGCGGTGGCTATCGCGGTGGTGGTGGCGGTGGCTACGGCGGTGGCCGCGGCGGTGGCCGCGGCGGTCGCGGCGGTCGCGGCGGCAGCCGCGGAGATCGCGGCGGCAGCCGCTATTGATGGCGTTAAAGAAAAAAACCTTCAAGGGTAACTCCTTGAAGGTTTTTTTTGTCTATCTTTTTATCACCGCTTTACGTTCGGGACCTGTTCCAACAAAGCGCACAGGCACGCTCACGCTTTTTTCAATCGCCTCGATGTATTTCTGCGCGTTCTTTGGCAATTCTGAAAATTTGCGAACGCCGCGCACATCTTCTTTCCAGCCGCGCAAAGAACAATAGACGGGTTCAACGCGCGCCATGCGCGTGCTTTCCAACGTCGAAAATTCAACGGGCTTGCCGTCGAGTTTGTAACCGACGCAAATTTTCAATTCGTCAATGCCGCTCAACGTATCCAGTTTCGTCACAAACAGCGCGTCCATGCCATTGAGTTGCGCGGTGAATTTCACAGGCACGAGGTCGAGCCAACCCGCGCGGCGTTTGCGCCCC
Organism: Chloroflexota bacterium; assembly: GCA_004295045.1. GTDB lineage: Bacteria > Chloroflexota > Anaerolineae > UBA4142 > SHND01 > SHND01. The sequence goes on from SHND01000017.1 coordinate 80,385, forward strand.
GTCGTCGCGGCGGTTTCGCCCAACTGTTCGCGCGCGGGATGGTCGTCAGGCAATTCGGTGGGCATTGGTCCCGCGCCGACACGCGTACTGTACGTTTTGGTCACGCCGATGATGCGCGAAATTTTGCGCGGGGGAATGCCAAGTCCTGTCGTCGCGGCGGAAGCGAGTGTGGTTGATGCGGTCACGAACGGATACACGCCCCAATCGGTGTCGAGGAGCGAACCCATTGCTTGTTCGAGCAAAAATTTTTTGTTCCATTCCAACCCTTTGTGGACCATCGGCGCGAGTTCGGTGATGTACGGTTTCAGTTGTTCAAAATAATTCCAGTACGTTTCGCGCACGTCCTCGTAATCTAAAACACCACCACCCAAAGCGGCAATGATTTTATTTTTCAAACCGAGCTGCACCTGCAAGCGTTCGTCAAACGTACCGCCGATAAAATCCGCCCAGCGCAAACCGTTGTATGAAATTTTGTCGGCGAACGCGGGACCAATGCCGCGCCGCGTCGTGCCGGTCGCGCCCGCGCCTTTTGCTTCTTCGTACAAACCATCCAGCATTTTGTGATACGGCATGATGAGATGCGCTCGCTGGGCAATGAACAAGCGTTTTTCAAAATTTATGCCCGCGCGGCGAATCTCATTCATTTCGTCCAACAGCACTTGCGGATCAAGCACCATCCCGTTGCCCATCAAACATTTGGTGTGCGGATAAAAAATCCCCGATGGGACGAGATGAATTTTGAATGTGCCGTGTTCATTGATGACGGTGTGTCCCGCGTTGTTGCCGCCGTTGTAGCGCGCGACAAAATCGGCGTTACGCGCGAAATAATCTATCGCTTTGCCTTTTCCTTCGTCGCCCCATTGCGAACCGACGATGACTGTGACTGACATGGATGCTCCTGTGAGAGATGAGAGATTAGAGATTGGGTGATTGGGTGATTGGGTGATTGGGTGATTGGGTGATTGGGCATTGTTCATTCACCCAACGCTTGTTCGGTTAGTTTTTGCGCGAGTCCGATATATTTTTGTGGTGAGAGTTCGAGCAGTTTCACTTTTAACTGCGTGTCGCCGCTCAAACTGTACACCCATTGTTCATATTCATCGCGCGTGAGGGGTTTGCCGCGCGTAAGAGTTTTCAATTGCTCGTACGCGTCGCTCACGCCCGCCGCGCGCAAAATGGTCTGCGCGCCTTCGGCAACAATCTCCCAATGTTCCTCGAGTTCTTGTTCGATGTGTTCAACGTTCGGTTCGATTTTACCGAGTCCGCGCACAAGATTTTGCCACGCAACGAGGGTGTGTCCGAACGCGACGCCAAACGTGCGGCGCACGGTGGAATCGGACAAGTCGCGCTGTAAACGCGAGACGGGCAATTTGCGCGCGTAAAATTCCAACAGCGCGTTGGCGATGCCGATATTCCCTTCGGCGTTTTCAAAATCAATCGGATTCACTTTTTGCGGCATCGTCGAAGAGCCGACTTCGGACGCGCTTGCTTTTTGTTTCAAGACATCATCGCTGATGTAACGCCACACATCTTGCGCGAAATCGAGCAGAATCGAATTGGTCAAACGCAGCGCGTCAAAATATTCAAGCCAATTGTCATACGGCATGAGCTGCGTGTTGTAGAGCGCGGGTTCGAGCCCGAGCGATTGCAAAAAGCGCGTGCTGAATTGAATCCAATCCACGTTCGCGTTCGCCGCCGCAAGCGCGTTGAAATTGCCCACTGCGCCGGTGAGTTTCGCGGTGAAATGGTGCTGTGCCATGCGCGCGCGTTGTTCCAGCAAGCGCACATAGAAATTTACAAATTCTTTACCGAGCGTGGTGGGGACGGCGGGCTGCCCGTGCGTTTTCGCCAGCATCGGCGTTGCGGCATATTGTTTCGCAAAATTTTTGATGCGCTCCAACACTTCATCCAACTTTGGCAGCAGCACTTGATCGCGTGATTCGAGCAGCGAGAAGGCAATCGCGGTTTGATTCACATCTTCACTCGTCAAACCGAAATGCAAAAATGGGATCACATCTTCCAACGAACTGCCCTGCAATTTTTCGCGCAAAAAATACTCGATGGCTTTAACGTCGTGCCGCGTTTCATTTTCCCATTCCTGCACGCGCTTGGCATCATTCGTCGCAAAGAGTTCGAGAATGGTCAAGAGAAATTGGTCTTCGCTCTCGGTGAAACGGCGCACCACCGACGTGTCTTGCGAGAGGGCGCGCAAGTACGCAATTTCCACGCCGATGCGATCTCGAAAGAAAGCATATTCGGACATGTATTCGCGGAGCGGGTCCACCGCGCGCGCGTAACGTCCGTCGAGGGGCGAAATGGCAAAGAGAGGATCGTTGAACATGCAAATGAAAAGGAGGCGAGAGATGAAAGTGAACGGGGGTAATTATATGGTTTGTTGGGGGAAATTGAAAAGCCGCGGTGAGGGGTTTACAGGAGTACCATCGAAACGGGAGCTGAGGGAATTGGAAAAACACAGCCCGCGTTCCGAATTTCTGAAAACGTAGGCTGTGTTTTTGTCATCGGGCGGAGCGGCGTGTTGCTTTGGTTAAGCGGATGATTGTGACAAGCATCAGCCATTGCCCGATGTTGATCCCGAGCAAGACCAACGCGAGTGGATCGAAGCTCATGGTTTCACCTCCGTAAGCGAAAGGAAAAAATTTGAGGAGACGCGCATTTGCGACTCTGCTTGGCAATATATCAGTTTTGCTCGATCGTAGCGGGGAGGTTCCTAAAGTTCCCGAAATTCCTTATCTTCCCAACGCTTTCTCAATTCAGGATCGTGTCGCCTTGCCGTTTTAGGATCGATGCCGATGCTCTGACAAGCACCAATCCACTTCGGGGGTTCCCCATCATGTTCGTTCATCCACTCTATCCGATACTTTCGTAACCGGTTTAATTTCTCTTCGGTGTCGTCCCATCTTTTTGTTTGTTGCGCGTTGTTCCTTTCTTGCGTTGGACGGTTCTTTGGCAATGACTGTTCGTTTCCGACTAACCCTTCATTAGCCAAAAAAACGCGGAAGATTTTCCATGCCTCAGCTAAACAAGCCCAGTATCGAGGATTTAATTTGACTACCAACTTATCATTTCGTGCTGCAATCCACGCTTCCGCAAATATCTCCTTGCTTGTGAATGCCACATTTTGGCTATTTGATTCTCGCTTAACACACTCAACGCACTTTCCCACAAGCCGCACGCTAGATTCGTAACTTTCGGCAAGTTCTCCACTATTGGGAATTACGCGAAACCAACGCCATTCCGAATGTATTACCCATTCATCGAAAAAATCGTAACATGCTCGAATCAAATCACATGGTTTTTGACCAAGATAGGGTTCCACTAACTTGATCGTAAGTCGACCCTCCTCATCCAGCACGATTGGTGCTATCTCTCTTGGCTTGAGTGGTGCCCAATCCGTTTCGGGCGGGGGCAATACGATACTACCTTTTTCGCCACCTGTTGCGTCCTGCTGTCTGTGATTGGTAGATGTTTGTATGATATTTGTGCCTGCTGCGACTTGTCCAACTTGCGCGCCAGCACCTATATTAATATTTGTTATTTGAGAGTTTTTGTTATCGCCTATTTCAATCGGTGTTTGTATCCAACCCTGTTCTCTCATTTCAGCGTGTAGTAATTGCCAAAACGGTTCGACTTTCTGCCAGACTTTATCTTCTGCTCTTACAAATAAAATCGTCGTAGCATTCGGGCCCTTTTGTGCTACCAACTTTGCAGCCCCGACATTATCATTGTTTGTCCACCATGCAAAGACTTTTTGATTGGTATGCGCCCCAAAATAAAAATCTATTGGTGGTGTATTTGAATCGAATCTTGAATCGTGAGACGTGTTTTTGTGTTTATAGAGAACACGAAACCGACGAATCCCGTCGCGATCATAGATTCGGTTGGAGAATGTTTGCGTAAATTCAAAAAAGTGTTGTGGAGTGGGAAAGAGGGTCTTGATATTGAATTCAATCATTCTTGCCTCGTTGATTCGTGATGTATGGCGTCAAGCTTAACCTTGAACAGCTAAATCCAATTGAGAATTTCATCCAAGTCTATATCCAAATCTGGTCTTATTTCGAATGCGCTAGCTTTGAGCGACACAATATCGTCCAACAAAATAATTGTTCTCAACAAACATCGTCGTGCCGCATCCCGGTAGATTTCTCTATGAACTCCTCTATTCACAAGCGAAGACAATTTCTTGTACTGTTCTTCAAGCATCTCATTACTCACACAAATGAGCTCAATATCTTCTTCATCTCGTCGCTGCTTGTCTGCATAGGCTTTGAGACGCTCTCGAAATTCCTTTCTCTTTGATTCGATTTGTCCTCTAGTGGGAGGTGCTATTTGGTCAACAACGTATTCTACAATTCGACGGCACGAGACTGCAACTTGCGAATATTGTTCATCTATTTCAGCATCTTCAAGTGCTATGATGGTAGCCCAAAGCATTTCGCTGAGTTTGGGTGCAGTATCTTCCAAGCGATGAACGACGTTATCTGCAACAAATGCAAGCATATGCCCACATCTGCGTTTCCATTCCGCTGCTCGCCTCGCGTTTTCGAAATTAAAGTTTTTGTCAAGCGATGTATACCGCATGTTTAGTCCCTCGAAACTAGTCTTGAAGCCAAGGTGTTGACATTCCTCAAGCAACCAATTTGGCTTGTCATCGCCGGACACATTATCCCAAAAAATTGCCAAGTTCTTGTTTGTGATGCGATAACTTGGGCTCAATTTTGCTGAATATAGAGACCAATGCAATTTTGACATATCATCAACTTCGATCACGCCTATATATGCATCAGTCAATTCTGACAGCTCCTTGTGTAAATACCCCACAAGTGATAGCTCTATGGATTCGAAACACACGGCGTAAATTATGTGCTTTGCCGACTCTTCAAACAGTCTCTTGGTGCTTATGTTAGTCCGAATAGCATTTCCTGTATGCAGCCAATATTCTACAAGCTTGGAAAGACGTCCAAGCCGCGAATCTGTCTCTCCTTCGTCAGGTCCAAATATCTCATTGTCAACGAGGGCCCAAACGAACAAATCCCCTGCAAAAATTTTTGAATGGACGCTCAAATTTGGATACCTCAGGAGCGAACTGAAGATCAATTTTTCAGCTTCCCACCCATAGTCACCTTCCAAAGCCGGGTGGTCTGAGTTAAAGTGAAAAGCAGCTTTCATTGTCCGTCTCTCCCGCAAAGATTTTCGTGGTTTCCAAGGAAAACATTTTCATACATGACGCGCACAGTTTCCATTCTTGTAGTTACATTTCATGTGTAGCATCAACTCCAATCCTGCTCATCCTCTGGAAAATCTACCAGATACTTGGCAAGATTGATTGCATCCACTTTGTTCAAACTGCCATAACCCAATTGTCGCATGACCATCATTAACGCCGCGTGATTTCCTTTTGCTGCGCCGATGGGTTGTTCCAACACGCGTTCCAAATGCGTGTACACCAAATTGTATTCATCAGTGTTTGGCGTTAATCGCTTTGGTTTATTTGTTTCGCTCATACGACGCGCCTTCATATTCGTGTAAGGGTTCAACGGTTACAAGCACTGGCACAAAACGTTCGGTGTGCTTGCGTTCGTCATCTTCATCGCGAAAAGGAAAACTCGTCAATTCCAAGACACCATCACGCACAGGATCATATTCTCTCGTATCATAACGCGCAGGAATTTTTGCAAACATGATAGTTGTGTGTTTGCCGTTGCTAACACGCGTTCCCGAAAGCAACCAACGCGCAATCCAGCGCGCTTCCCAACGTGCATTAAATGGAATTCGCTCCGCCTCCATTGCATCCATCAATGCTTCATGCGCTTGGGTGCGTTCCTCGCCTTGCCGCGTTTCATCGCCGCTGTCAACGATTTCCAAATAACCGCGCGCGAATTCTAATAATCTCGCGCTTGGCTCAACTGTTGGCGCGCTCTCAAAAATGGGCATTCCCGCAACCGATGTTTCTGTAGCAGTAATCATATCTTTGCCTCACTTGTTTTCATTTTAACTACACTAGCGTCTCTCGTCAACAGATTTTCCCCTCCCCCCAATCCTATGCGATAATCGGTGCGTTACTGGGGAATGGCTGCTGACCACTGTTAGAAAAACACTCGGAGACACAATGAGCAACGATAGCACATATATGCATTGGCTGCGCGAACGAATTTTGAACGAAGGAGTTTATCTTGGCAACGGCATCTTGAAAGTGGACGCGTTCATGAATCATCAAGTTGACCCATTGCTCATGCAAGGCATCGGTTATGAATTTGCGCGGCGCTTTCGCGGACAGCATCCGACAAAAATTCTCACCGCAGAAACGAGCGGGATCGCGCCCGCGCTCGCGGCGGGGATGATGCTTCAAGTGCCTGTCGTTTTTGCGCGCAAAACAAAACCGTTGACGCTCAAAGATGAACCTTATCAGGCGTCTGCGCCCTCACACACCAAAGGCGGAGTCGTTACGTTGATGGTGGCGCACGAATTTTTATCGCCCAATGACCGCGCGCTGATTATTGATGATTTTCTCGCGTCGGCGTTGACCATCCGCGCACTCGCGGAAATTGTCAGGCAGAGCGGTGCGACCTTGGTGGGAATTGGCGCGGTGATCGAAAAAGCGTTCGAAGGCGGACGCGGCGCGCTGCGCGATTTGAATACCCAAGTCGAATCGCTGGCAGTGATCGAAAGGTTTGATGGTGATAAAATTGTATTCGCGGAGTGAAAAAACTTTTCGGGACACAGATTTCACAGATGCCACAGAGTAGTATCTGCGAAATCTGTGGCATCTGTGTCCGATGTTTGAGGGTTTGGTATGACCATTCTTCCTGAAACCGCATTAACGTACGATGACGTACTCCTCGTCCCGCAATATTCGGATGTTGCATCGCGCAAAACATTGACCACCCAAGCGCGGTTGACGAACAAAATCGAATTGCAGATTCCAATCGTGTCGTCGAACATGGATACCGTCACCGAGAGCGCGATGGCGATTGCGATGGCGCGCGAAGGCGGCATCGGCATCATTCATCGTTTCATGACGATTGAACAGCAGGCGAACGAAATCGCGCGCGTGAAAAAGTCGGAATCGTTCGTCGTCAGTGACCCGATCACGTTGACGGTCAATAACACTGTCGGGGAAGCGCGGCGGCTTGTGGAGGAGACGGGCACGGGCGGCATTTTAATTTTGAATGGCGGTACGCAGCTCGCGGGCATTGTGACGACGCGCGATTTGTTGTTCGAACACGATGACGGCAAACCGATTACGCAAGTGATGAAGCGCGAAGTGATCACCGCGCCTGCCGACACAACATTGCGCCAAGCCGAAAAAATTCTACACGCACATCGCATCGAAAAATTGCCCTTGGTGGATGAACAAGGACGCGTCGCGGGGCTGATCACGCTCAAAGATATTATGAAGTTGGAGCAATATCCGAAAGCGACCAAAGATGCGCGCGGACGTTTGGCGGTGGGCGCGGCAGTGGGCGTCAAAGAACGCGATTTGGAACGCGTCGAATGTGTGTTGAAAGCGGGCGCGGACTGCATTGTCGTAGATATTGCGCACGGCAATTCGGAACAAGAAATTTTGATGATTCAAAATATCCGCAAACAATTTCCGGACGCGCAGATCATCGGCGGCAACGTGGCGTCGGCGGATGGGACGCGCCGATTGATTGACGCGGGCGCGGATGCGGTCAAAGTGGGCGTCGGACCGGGTTCGATTTGTGTGACGCGTCTCGTCGCGGGTTCGGGCGTGCCGCAATTGACGGCGGTGATCGCGTGCGTTGACGTTGCGCGGCAGCACAATATTCCAATCATTGCCGATGGGGGAATTCGCCATCCGGGCGATGCGGCAAAAGCGTTGGCGGCGGGCGCGGATACGGTGATGATTGGTTCACTTCTCGCGGGAACGGACGAAAGTCCCGGGCTCTCGATGACGCGCAAGGGACACAAGTACAAAGTCTCGCGCGGAATGGCATCCACTGCCGCGAATCGGGACCGCAAAACGCGCGACGGCGAGCGCGTGGCGCAAGAAGATTTGGACGAATATGTTGCGGAAGGCGTCGAAGCGGCGGTGCCATATCGCGGCAAAGCGCGCGAAGTGTTGACGCAGCTTGTCGGTGGCATTCAATCGGGGATGAGTTACAGCGGCGCGCACTCGCTCAAGGAATTTCACGAAAAAGCGATTTTTGTAAAAATGACGGGCGCGGGGTTAAAAGAAAGTATGCCGCACGACGTTGAGGTGTTGTGACAGTAAAGTAAGGGCAGGTATCAAACCTGCCCTTTTTTCACGGCAGTCGGGTTGACCACACAATTGAAAACATCATTGCCAGAACGCCGAGAAAAAATGCGGCGGTGATAAAGAGGAATGAAATGCCTTGCGGTTGAAACCGCGTCACGAGCTGCGTCGTGAGATTTTCGTAGACCGCGCGCAAATCCTTTTCATTCGAAGCGCTGTAATATTTTGCATCGGTGACGCGCGCGATCTCTTGGAGTGTTTCTTCGTCAAGCCGCGCGTGCAGCATCGAGGAACCAACCTGGACGGTTGTTGCATGCGGTGTGCCGACGCCAATCGTGTAGACGCGAATGCCGTGCTCTGCGGCTTGCGGAACGATTTCGAGAGGAGAGGGACCGTCGGTATTTTCACCGTCAGTCAAGAGAACAATGACGGCGGGCGCGTATTCGCCCTGTGGGGTAAGCGGCACTTCGCCGCCCATTCCGCCGTACAGCGCGTCGAGTGAAGTGAGCAGTCCGTTCCCAATCGCGGTGCCCGAGCGCGGCTGTAATTTCGCAATCGCTTTTTGAATATCGTCGCGGTTCGTGGTCGGCACTTGATTGAGATACGAAGTTTCGCTAAACGAGACGACGCCGACGCGCATTTTCGGCGGCAGCTCTTTCACAAACTGCTGTGCCGCGTTTTTCGCTGCCTCCATCCGATTGGGATACAGATCATTCGCCCACATGCTTGCCGACACATCGAGCGCAAGAATAATGATCGCTTCGTCCGATGGTTCGCGTACAAGAACGGCGGGCTGCATCAAGGCGAGGACCAGCGCGGTAGTGCTCAGTAAAAAGAAGGCAGCCGGAATGTGCCGCCGCCAGCCGCGCCCGCGCTGCGCCTCGCGGACGAGTTCAACACTTGCATAGCGCAGCGCAAATTTTCTGCGGCGGCGCTGGCGCACAACATAGATTCCCAGAAATAGTGCAGGCACTAACAACAAGACTGCGAACTGTGGTACTTGGAAAAACATAAATCAGATGCGTCGTAATGTGACGAGGGTGATGTCGTCGCTCTGCGGATACGCGCCCGTGAACGCGCGCAGGCGTGAATCAATTTGTCGAATGACTTGGCGCGCCGAAGTCGTGCCGGATTCTTTGATTGCGGCGCGCAAGCGCGATTCTTCAAACAGAGCGCTTTGGGCATTGGTTGCTTCGGTCACGCCGTCGGTGTACATTACCAATAGATCACCGCGCGCAAATTCAATTTCATACGCTTGAAATTCGAGTGGCGCAACAATGCCGAGCGCGAGATTGCGCCCCGGTAGTTCGTGCAGCGTTTCATTTGCGGTGTGAAAAAGCAAAGGACGATTGTGTCCCGCGTTCACAAACGTAAAACGATGCGTGCGCGGCTCGAGAATGCCAAAGAAAAGCGTTACAAACATCGCATTGAACGAATCCGCTTGCAACGCGCGGTTCGCGCGCTCTACAATTTCAGCAGGATTTCCACCCGCGCTGGCGCTCGCGCGCAAGATACTGCGCGTGTTTGCCATGAACAGCGCCGCGTTCAAGCCTTTCCCTGCTACGTCGCCAATTACAAAACCCCAGCGCCCATCGGGCAGCGCGATGAAATCGTAATAGTCGCCGCTCACTTGCTTTGCCGGGTGCCAAAAACCCGCGACTTGATAATCGCGAATGCGCGGCGGATGCTCCGGAATTAAACGCTGCTGAACGCCACGCGCGGCGTCCAGCTCTACATCCAACGCGCGCTTGGCGAGATGAGTTTCGTACAAGTCCGCGTTTTCAATCACGATCGCGGCTTGACTGGCAAAGAGTTCCAACAGTGTCCGATCACGCGCGCTATAGGGCGTTCCGTCATCGGCGCGATAGACGTGCAGCACGCCCAACACGCGTTCCCCTTCTCTGGGCGCGACAATACGAATTGGCGCCGCAAGCTCGAAATAGGTGCGACCTGACCAGTTAGCAGGTTGTGCCTGTCCTGTGGCAAAGGCGCGTCCCACGCGCCCTTCGCCCACGCGACGCGGCAAAGTGTTCGGCATTACGCCGTGTGGGACGAGCATTTGAGTATGCGCATCGTACAAATAGAGTTCGCCGCCCGCGCTGTTCAATAACTCGACCGCGCGTTCGCAAATGGCATCCAATGCCTTGTCCCGGTCCAAATGCCGCGTAATGTCCAGCGCGATCGCGTATAACTTTTCGAGCTGTGCCGCGCGCAGTTCCGCTTCGAGCCGAAAGGCGCGATCACGCTCGCGCAATGTCTTGTGCGTGGCTTCGACGAGAAGGTGCAGCGCCAGAGGATAGGTTCGCACCAACCAATTAAAATCAGATTTGGAGAGCGTGAGTAATGTGGTATGTGTGACGGCGCGCGCAGAGGCGGAACGCGGTAAATTATCGAGCAGCGCGAGCTCGCCGAACCATTCATTTTTGTGCAGGGTGTTGAGCGTTGTTTCGCCCTGATCGCTCTGTGTAAAAATTTCGACCTGCCCCGAAACGATCATGTAAAAATCTTTGCCGCCCGTATCTTCGCGGACAATCAGCGCGCCGGGGCGCAGCACGCGTTGCTTGGCAGCGCGCGCAATGCGATTGAAATCTTTCGGGGAAAGCGGATCGAAAAAACGAAACCGCCGGAGCAGAGCTTTGGAGACAGACATAAAGATACAGAGACGCGCGCGCGTACTATGCCTTGCTTTCAGGGCATTGTCAAGACGGATTGACGCATGGGGCGCGCGCGGCTAGAATCACCCGCACACAAAAGTATGGGCTGAGGGCAAAAATGCGTATTGCAGTCTTTGATGTTACAGAACCGATTGTTCGCCGTCTGACCGCGACCTTGTTCGCAGGGCAGAGTATTGCGTCGCTCGGTATGACAGCCGCAATCACTGTTGGCTCGATTGCGGCAGCCGAACTGTTTGGCACAACGGCATTGGGTGGTGTGCCGACAACAATGTATGTATTGGGAACAGCGTTGGGCGCGTATCCTGCGGGACGCTTTATGAATCTGCGTGGGCGCCGCGCCGGCTTGGCGCTCGGTTTTCTCGTCGGTGTCCTGGGCGCGTCCTTTGGCGCTTTTGCACTGATGGGCTTGATTCCGTTGTTATTGTTTGCCGGACATTTGATCATGGGACTCTCGCGCGGCGCGTTGGATCAAGGGCGCTATGCGGCAGGCGATCTGGTGACGCAGGAACATCGCGCACGCGCGATCAGTTGGGTTGTGTTGGGCGGTGTCGTTGGCGGAATTGGCGGACCCTTGTTCATTGCGCCCGCCGGTCGGTTTGCCGCGCAGCTTGGATTGAATCCGTTGGCAGGTCCATATCTCGCCGGCGCGATTTTATTTTTGTTTGGCAGTGCGATGATGTTTGCTTTGTTGCGTCCCGACCCGCGCGACGTTGCGCGCCAGCTCGCTCGCGTGGATGTGACGCTTCCGGTAGATTCCACCCGTCCGCGAACATTTTGGGAAGCATTCCGTTCGTACAATGTGCAAACAGCGGTCGCGGCGATGATGTTGGGGCAAGTTGTGATGACATCGGTGATGGTTATGACACCTCTGCAAATTACAGAGCATCTGCATCACACGCTTGAAGATGTATCGCTGGTGATCGCCGCGCACGTGACGGGCATGTACGCGACTTCGCTGATCACAGGTCGCGTTGCAGATCGGGTGGGACATGCGCGCACCATTTTGATTGGCGCGTTTTTGCTGATTCTCGCCTGTGTGCTTGTGCCGTTTGCGAATGATACTTGGCGGCTCGCAGCGGCGATGTTTGTTCTCGGCGCGGGATGGAATTTTTGTTTTGTCGCGGGTTCATCGCTGCTCACCGACTCGCTGCGCCCGAACGAACGCGCGCGCATTCAAGGCACGAATGATCTGTTGGTCGGTTTGGTGGCGGCAGCGGGAAGTTTGATGAGCGGCTTTGTGTTTGCGACGATTGGATACATCGGCATTGCGTTCGCAGGCATCATGCTTGCCGTAAGTTTGTTTGTTATCACGTTGTGGATCGTACAGCGCGAGAACGCGCTGCCGCGTACCGAATAAATTTGTGTCGAGGAGCGAAACAGTGAAGGCAGATTACAGTCAACTCGCATTGCAATTTGGACAATTGATGGGACTGGCGCAAGGCGCGAATTTGAAACTCGCGCATCTGACAAAACAGGGCATCGAGCTGGTCTTTGAAAGCGCGACCACGCGAACCGAAGTGCGCGTGATGCCGAAAGTGTACTCGGAAGGCAAAGTGATTGTGGATGCGATCAATGATTTGACGATGCTGGTCCAGGTCAAACAAATCGCTTTGAGCAATGCCCGCGAAGTGGGGGGCGGAAGGGTCGAACTGCCGTATTCGACGTGGTTTTTCGAGGGAGATTATTTGTAAACGTTTTCTTGCGTTTCACGTATGTACGGGTGAGAAATTTCAAGGAGAACAAAGATGGCAGATAAAACTCGAACCGAAGAGTTTCGCGTGGATGGTGATAAAGTGATTGGCAAAATCAAAGAAATCCTCAACGAAGGCAACGTGCGGCGCATTATTCTCAAGAACGATGATGGCAAAACGTTGATCGAAGTGCCGCTGACCGTCGGCGTGGGCATCGCGGGCGTCACGGTCATTGTCGCGCCGGTGCTTGCGGCAATTGGCGCGATCGCGGCGTTGGTCGCCAAAGTGAGCATCGTGGTCGAACGCGTGGACCCCGCCGCACCATCCGCTCCGACAACTACGAGTGATAAAAAAGAATAAATGAAAAAACGGACGGGAATGCCCCGTCCGTTTTTTTTAGGTCTCGCTCACAATCAGCGCCATCACCATCCCAAATTATGGGATACTATCCACTACTCCCTGTCCCGGTTGCCGCGGGCTGCGCTGCCGGCGGCTCCACTTGAGACGCTTGCGCACGCGCGCCCAAACGCTTTGCCGTTGGCATCAAAATGAGGAGCATCAGAATCGCTGCGACCAGAACAAAGGCGAGCGTGTTCGATCCTGAAAAATTTTGAGCAGTTACAACAATCGCGGCGGACACATTGCGCTGTGCCGTGCCAAGCCCCGTCACATTGTGAATGCCCGCGTCGCGTCCGCCCAACACCAAGCCAATGATGAATGACCCGATGATGAATAACAGCAGCGCGAGAATCCCGCCCGTCCCAATTAGGTCAAGGATGTTCGAGATGTTCAATCCCAATCCGACCACCATCAGGATCAAGATAAAGAGCGTGGACAACTTGTTCATCACCGGCGCATAGTGGTCTGCTGTGTCTGACGAATGCGACTTGAGCAGCAAGCCGAGCGCCAGCGGCACCAACATCATCACGATGAGCGACTTGGCAATGTCCCACGGATTTACCGTAACACCTTGCAAGAGGAAAGGCAGGACGATGGGCATGTAGATGATCGTCACGACCATCAGCAGCACCATAAGTCCCACCGCGAACGCGATGTTGCCCTTGGCGGCTTGGACCAATTTAGGCAAGAACGGCGCGCCCGCCGCGGTCGCCAGCACAATCAATCCGGTCTTGAGCGATTGCTCCAGCGGAATCACAAGCAGGATGACGTACGCGAGCAGCGGGACGAGTACAAAATTCGCCACGAGCGCGAGAATCACAAGCCGCACGTTCTTGAGCGGCTGCATAATCATCGGGATTGTCAAGCTCATGCCCATCCCCAACATGCTGGTGACGACAAACAACAAGCCCGACAATTTCGCGATGGCATCAAAGAATTGTTCGGCTGTCATGTTCAATCTCCTCCCGGTTGCATCGAATGGAATTCGTTACGGACAATGCTCTGTGGTAATGTCGAATTCCATTCGATTGTCTGGTTTAACTTTGGTCGGGATCCGCCGCTTCGGCATTCGCCATCGCTTGCTGATCTTCGGGCGTCGCTTCCTGCGGTTGAACGCCCGCTTGTGCTGCCGCCTGCGTCAGTTCATCATGTGACATGTCTTCAGGCGCTTTTCCTGTCGTTTCTTGAATCTTTTGGGCATCCGCCTCTGACATTTTCATCATCGCTTCGGTGCTGCCGATGACGACCATTCCGCCCACCATCAAGCGGCGACGGCGACGAGGGCGGTGCACCATCATCATCTCTTCTTCATGGCGACGTTCTTCTCTCCGAAACATTTTAACCTCCCCGCCGCACCGAGCAGTATGAGACTGCTCATAGACGGCATGAATTAATGAAAAACGCGCAACGCGTTCTTCGGGTTTTCTAAAGGCGACGCCTGTTCCGTTCCACGCGGGAATTTCTTGTGGACGCGGCGTCAAACCACAGTTGTGTAGCATCACCTCTAATTCTTTTTGCTTTGCAAAGCTGCTTCCGCGCGACGGTTCACCCCGCGCGTACGCGCGCGGGGTGTATCCCTTGGGAGAAAGATACGATGTAACCGTTCGCGGATATAGACGAGCAGCAGGAATCCAATCGGAACGAGAATGAGATTCACCAGCAGGTCAAGACTGAACATTGTTGAATTTCTCCACTCGTTGTTTCCTGCGAAGGCATTGCCTTCGCAGGAAATCTTGTTCAATATGCCGATTCTACGTATCTGCGCTCTTGAGCGATTGAGCTGCCACTTCAGCGTGGTGCGTCTCTTTGAGATCTTGGGCGGTGCCGGGTGGACGCACGTCGAACACAACTTTATCAATCTTGCCCGTAAAGGCGAACGGCGCTTTGGCTTCGTAACCGCGATCCACCACCTCGCCGTTGTCGCAACCAATATCCAAGCCGGAATGGGCGGTAAAGACGAGTGGTACCGTGTGTTCCATCTTGCCCTCGCCAACCTCTTTGTCGTTGATGTAGAGGCGGACAGTGCCGCCGGGCGCCATGACCGGCTTGTCCGCTTCAAAGTCCATCTTGACCTGAACTTTGCCGGTCGGCACATCTTCGGTGGATACTTGTTTGTAGACCTGCACGCCCATAAAGCTATATGTGTGGCGGAGTTTGCCATCCTGGACGAACAGACTCCAACCACCCAAGGCATCCACGTTTGCCGCGATGACGCCTTCCGCGCCGCCTGCGGGAACCTCAAGGTCTGCCGTGATAGAGTAGGAGCGGTTCTTGTACTGCGGCGCGGCGCCCTGGTGCAAGTTTTGAACGTCGCTGCCCCAGAAGGTATAGGTGTGACGCGTGCCCAGGGGCGGTACGACACCAAAGAACGCCGCCATGCCACCAAGCAATGGCAGAACGTTGTACTTGTCCGCCTCTGCCCACCACAGGTCGTTCAGTTCCTTGACCTTGTCCGGATTCTGGGCTGCGAGATTGTTGGCTTGGGTAAAGTCCTCGTTCAGGTTGTAGAGTTCCCATTCCAACGTGTCAGGGTCAAGAACGCCCGGCGCGAACTTTTTCATTGTCGGCGGGGTGGCATCCCACGGAATACGCGGCAGGCGGCTCGCTGCCCACCAGCCGTCCTTGTACATGGCGCGATTGCCAAAGATTTCAAAGTACTGCTGTGTGTGCTTTTCGGGCGACGTGGCGTCGTTCAGCGATTCCTTGAAACTGACGCCGTGCATCGGCTCCTGCTGAATCCCGTTGACATGAGTTGGTTGCGGCAGCCCCACAATGTCGAGGATGGTCGGGCCGACGTCAATGACATGGGTGAACTGGCTGCGCAGTCCGCCGCGTTCCTTGATGCCGTTGGGCCAAGAGACGACCATCGGGTCGCGCGTGCCGCCGAGGTGCGAGGCGATTTGCTTGCCCCATTGGAACGGACAGTTGCCTGCCCACGCCCACGCTGCCGAATAGTGCGGCGCCAGGGCGGGTCCACCCCACGCTTCCAGACCGCCATACATTTGCAAAAGCCCGCGCTGCTGTTCGGTCGTCAGCCCAATGCCGTTCTGCATGGTGAATTCGTTGAACGAGCCGGTGATAGTCCCTTCCATGCTCGCGCCGTTATCGCCCCAAATCCAAATAATGAGCGTATTGTCGCGGATGCCCATGCGCTCCAACTCGCCAATCACGCGCCCGATATTCCAATCGCAGTTCTCTTGATACCCGGCATACACTTCCATCTGGCGCGCATAAAACTTTTTGTCGTCGTCACTCAGCGAGTCCCACGCGGGGAGTTCCTCCGGTCGCGGGGTCAAGACCGCATCCTGGGGCACGACGCCCAGTTTTTTTTGCCGCTCGAACGTTTCCTCGCGGTACTTGTCCCAGCCCATGTCGAACTTGCCCTTGTACTTGTCGCTCCACTCGGCGGGCACGTGGTGCGGCGCGTGGCTGCAGCCGGTGGAATAGTAGATGAACCACGGCTTGTCGGGGTTGTGCGCGTTGACGCCGTGAATCCACTTGATGGCATTGTCCGCCATCGCATTGGGGAAATAAAACTCACGGTCTTCGGGTCCGCCGTGCGCGCCGAGCGTCAGGTTGTTCGAGTCAATGTTGGTGTCATACTGACCCGCCTCGCCGCCGACAAAGCCCCAAAAGTATTCAAAGCCCCAGCCGTTGGGCCAGCGCTCAAACGGACCCGCCGGACCCTGAACGTGGTCGGGGGTGATGTGCATCTTGCCAAAAGCGGCGGTGGAATAGCCGTTCATCTGCAAGACCTGTGGGAACGGCGCGCAGTCCAAAGGACGCACGGCGCTGTAACCCGGATAGGGCCCTGCCAACTCGCCGATCGAGCCAAAGCCAACCGCGTGATGGTTGCGACTGCTCAGCAGCGCAGCGCGGGTTGGCGAGCACAACGCCACCACATGATGGCGGTTGTAGCGCAATCCCTCCTCTGCCAGCTTGGTATAGTTCGGCGTATTTACCGGTCCGCCGAACGTGCTTGGGTTGCCAAAGCCGGCGTCGTCAACCAGCACGAGCAGCACATTGGGTGCGCCTTC
Source organism: Chloroflexota bacterium (assembly GCA_004295045.1). Classification (GTDB taxonomy): domain Bacteria; phylum Chloroflexota; class Anaerolineae; order UBA4142; family SHND01; genus SHND01. Next base: position 97,423 of record SHND01000017.1, read on the forward strand.
GGGCGGCTTGACATCCGAGATGAGTCCCCAATCCGGCTGGCATTTGTCAATCGTCTTGCCAAGTTTGCCTTTGAACACCGGGTCGGGAATAGGCAGTTTGGTGCGGTCGAGTCCGGGAGGCGCAGCGGGCGGCGGCGCCGCGCCCGCTTCTGCGAGGGTGGCTGCGACGGCAGTTTTCTCCGCGCCTTGTTCGGTGACCTCATGCGTCTCGGACTTGCCGCCGAGTTCCTGCAATTTCGCGGTGAACGCTGCGGCTTCATTGTCCTCCACGAGCACGCCGACTGCCGCCTTGCCGCCATCAATTTCCTTGCCGATGCGGTCAAGGTCATCTTTCGACATGCCGAGGTGTTTGTGGAAAAATCCGCCAACGATCCCGCCGCCGACCGCGCCGCCAAGCACCCCGGGCAACAGACTCAAGCCGCCGGTCGGGATTGCGGCGACGATGCCAAGAATCGCGCCGATGCCCGCGCCTTTGCCCCAAGCGCGTGGACCGAGCAGTTCCTGTTTGACCTTGCCTTTGTCGTCTTTGACGAGTACGCCCACCGCACCCGCCTTGACCTCCTTGTTCGCCTTGTCCCATTGTTTGAGCGCGTCCGCCGCTTGCTTGGCGGCTTGCTCGTTGTCGAACAAGGCAAGGACTAGCTGTTTGTTCTTTTGTGCCATACTTGACCTCCAAATAGAGTAGTGTGCTTTTGTTCAGTAACCGACTGAACTCGTTTTCGCGACGCGCCTTATTTGCCGCCTATCGCGGGGACAGGCTCGATTTGAATTAAACTCGTTGTCAAGATTCTCCCTTTATCCTACTTGTTCTCATCGAGAGCGAGCTGCTCGACGTACAATAGCGTGTGTCCAAAATCATACAAATGGCTCAACAAACCAAAGAGTGTTGCCTGATCTGTATCGTGCAGACAGAGGGTTGTGATAGGAGCCAAGTTGGGGCGAATATCAACGATAATCGAAATCTCGTCGAAATAATTCAAATAGCGGGCGCTCACGTTTTCGAGAACGCGCACGAGATACGTCGCCCGGCAGCTGCCTGCGAGATGGAGTGACTCTGCAGATTGATTCATCTGATACGGCGCACCGAAACATGGCTGGAGCCGGACACGGCGAGCATTCGACGCGCGGTATGAATATAGCAGGTGATGGAGAAAAAAAATTCCCCCAACTTGGGGGAATCTTGTAGAGAGCAACCGTTGAAGGTTACACGCCGGGAGCCGCTGGAAATGTGGCTGATTTTTCGAGGATGCCAAATGCGAGCGCGACGCGGACGGCTTCGTCGCGGCTGTTGACGCCCAACTTGCTGTAAAGTCGGTGGGTGTGCGTTTTGATGGTCGAAGGTGAGACCATGAGTTGCGCGGCGATTTCGTTGCGCGACATGCGCCGCGTCAGTCCTTCCAATACTTGCAGTTCCCGTATAGTGAGCGGTTCGATATTTCGTATCTCGCCGTCAAGTTCCATTTTCGACATGCTTGGTTTCGCATGGATGCGTGGGCGCGCGTGTGATGGAAACGCCGCGAGAATCTGTTGAACGTATGGGGGCATGAAACGGCGCGTCAAAAGCAAATCGAGCAAGCGCGCCATCGCGGGACCGAGGTCAACGTATGTTCGGATGAATTTGTGCGGCGCGGCGAGGGTAAGGGACTGCTGTAACGTATCAAGCGCGGCGGCGGTTTGTCTGGCAGCATCCAGCGCCAATGCCTTGAGCGCGTAGAGCGCGATTTGACGCCATGGATTGTGGATGGTTTGGACATGTTCGAGCAGCGCATTCGTTTCGTCGAGGGCGGCGCGCAGGTGTGCTGAATTGTGACTTGTCAACAGCGCGCGAATCTGCGTAAGATGCGGCTCGATTTCAAAGAGCGGGTACGGCTTGGGATCAAACGTGACGCCGGTTGCCCAACGCAAAGCGCGTTCGCTGTCTCCTTGCATCAGTGCAAGACGCGCGCGGTAGGCGCCCGTCAGCAACAGGTACACTCCGCCCCCAATCTCATCTGCAAAAGTTTCAAGCAGTTCAAAGGTGGCTCGTGCGCGCTCGGTCAAGCCTTGCGCTTGCTGCGTTAACGCCAGCCAGGCGAGTCCTTCATAACAAGCGCGAACATGCCCGGTGTAACGCAGTTCTGCGGCGATGGAGAAAACCTGCGCGGCGCGCTCCAGGTTATTCAACTCGTAATGCGCCAGTCCCAAGAAATAATGCGCCCACGGGGTGCTCAAGGGCAGGTTGTCCTTGTTGAGTCGCAGCAAATCTTTGGCTGTGGTTATTACATTGCCCAAGTCAGCGCGACTCAGATATCTTGCGCACAATCCAACCATCACGCGCGAGCTGAATGAGGGTGACACACCAAAATCTTGTTTGAGCGCATCGCTAAACAATCGGTTGGCAATCTCCTCCTTACCCAACATTTCGTAGGCATGGGCTCGGTAGAAGACGGCATTCCCGCGGGCATTCCCAAAATCGAGAGGAACATTTTCAAATACACGCTCGGCGTATTCGATTGCCTGTTCGGGCTGGCAAGTAAAGTACGCCAGCGCGGACTGAAAATATGCGAGGTCGCCGGCGTAGCGGCGGCGGCGCGCCGGACTGAGGTCTGGCATGTCGGCGAGACGCCGTCCTGCCTCGCTCATTAGAGCTGCCGCCGCGCGCACCTTGAACTGGAACGACAAGAGCCAGATACGCGCCATGACGAGTTCGATGCGTTCTTCCAGCACTTGAGGCGGAAATAAAGGGAGCCACGATTCGAGAAGCGGACGCGCCATCTCGCGGTCAATGGCATCATAGAGATTTGCTTCAACCAACTGCGCGCCGCCGTCATAATCGCGCGCGCGCAGTGCGTGTTGAATCGCCTCGGTCACGAAACCTTGCTGTGCGTACCAGAAGCTTGCGCGCCGATGCAGCTGAAGGATGGTCGCTTTGCCGCACTCTGCGCGCGCGCGGCCGCGCAAGAAATCGCGCAGCAGATGATGATAACGATACCATTCTTGCTCGCCTGAAATCGCATTGACCAGCTCATTCCGTAAGAGCTGCTGCACGAGCGCGCGCGTGTCCTCGCCGTGCTGCCATTCCAGCACCGCGTCCGCGAGTTCGATGGTGAATCGGTCGAGGACAGAGCTCTTGAGCAAAAATTCTTGCAGGGCAGGTGACTGCTGCGCCCAAATCTCGTCCAGGAAATAATCCATCAAGTAGCGATTGCCCGAGATGCTGATTTCTTTGATGACATCTTGCGGTTTGGTCCCGGCGCGAATTGCCAGCGCGGCAAAGCGCAAGGCGGTGACCCAACCCTCTGTGCGCGCTGCCAGCTGCTGCATGATTTCTTCCGAAAGATCGCCGCCGACCGCGCATCTCAAAAAGGCACACGCCTCGTCCGGGGTAAAGCGCAAATCCCGCGAGCGCACCTGATACAACTGTCCCTGCCCGCGGAGGCGCGCAAGCGGCATGGGTAAATCTATGCGCGTTGCGACCACGAGATGCAGGAGCGTCGGCATGTTGTGAAAGAGCTGCTCCATGAACTGCTGCACAGCGGGATTTTTGATCAAGTGATAATCGTCGAGAGTGAGGATGAATTCGCCGGGGAGTTCGGAAATCTGATCACAGAGCAATGTTCCCAATCGTCGAGGGTCGCTCGACTGCGGACCGTTCAGCAAAGCGTGAAACGCGTTCAACGCGCCGGGGAACAATGTGCGGATCGCTGCCAGGAGCGAGGAGGCGAATCGGTTCAGGTCATTGTCATCCTCTTCGAGCGAAACCCAGCACGCGGGGAGAGGAACGCGGGCAAGCCACTCTTCCAATAACGTGGACTTGCCATAACCTGCGGGCGCCGAAACAAGAACAATTGGAGCAGTGAGAGCTGCGTTTAGGATATCGAAGAGACGTGGACGACTGATTAACTCTTGAGGTAAACGTGGAGGAACCAGTTTGGCGCGGGCGATTAGGGTAACGGGATCCATGGCAAGGTGACACCGCTAACGGTGCAACTTTATTATATCAATCATTTCTTGAATTCAAATGTGCGCCGTTTAGAAATTTTTCACTCTACCTTGCCATTAATACTTTGCGCCTCACTCTGCGCTTGCCCTGCGCGTGCCATGACCAATGCCGCGATGGTTGAAACGATGATCGCCGCCAGCCCATACGTGACGACTGTCGCCGTGACAAAGGGCAGGGCGCGGTACATTTCGTTAGCGATCAAAAGCGCGGCGGCGCTGGAGCGCACGATTGCCGTCACTGCCACCGTCCGCCGACTTGCGGTTTTTGGTCCGCCAAAGAGATAGCCCAGTCCCAAACTTATGAGCTGGATGCCCAAGATCAAAAGCATCGTCCACGAAAGCACCAGCGCGGCAAGCGCTTCGCGATAAAGCAGAATGCCAGAGACAACCAAGATCGCCAAAAAGAGGACGGTTGCGCGCATCGCGCGGCGCGCCCATTTCCCACGCTGCGCTTTCAAGAATTGCCTGAGGACCAAGCCCAACGCCAATGGCAGGAGAATATACAGAACGAGCGCGGCAATGATTTGAAAAATTTCCGCGGGTCCAAACGGCAAAAAAATCCCCAACCAGAACGGAATCGTTACCAGCCGCGTCAGCTGCAAAACTGTCACCAGCGCCACCGCGTATGCCATGTCCCCCTGCGCGAGCTGTGAGGCGGCCAGCCCGTAAGGTCCGCCCGCCGCTGACGCCACCAACAAAATCCCGATGGCAACTCCCGGTTCGATGCCGAGATTGCGCGTGAGGAACCAAACTCCCAACGGGATAATGACGAGATTTACAAAGAGCGCCTTGAACATCATGCGCCCGCGCAGGAATGAGTCGCCCAGTTCTTTGGGCGAGAGTACGAGCCCCATCCGCAGTGAAGTCGCCCAGAGAACGGCGGCAAGCGAGATGTTGTATGTGATTTGAAAGAGTTGGTCGAAACTCATCTCGGATTTGATCGCTCGCGTGAGTGTTCAACAGTCAGATTGGTCGCGGCGCGCTTGATCTGTTTTCTCGCACAAAAAAATTCTGCCCGCTTGCAAGCCGACAGAATTTTATGCAGAAAGTCAGAAACGTAAAGAAAAAAAAGTGCTTGTTGTTCAATCAAGTTATCGTTACGTCTCATTCACAATGAGCGCCGTCACCATACCAAACATGCCGTGCGGCGATTCGGCGTGAGTGAGAATGTGGCAATGAAATGCCCACACGCCGGGTTCGTTCGCTTGAATGATCACGTCGTAACGTTCGCCGGGCGCGATGTTCAGCACATCGGCTTTGTACGGGGCAGGGAGCGGATATCCATCCTTGTGTGTCACGTCCATGTAGTAGCCGTGCAAATGCATCGGGTGAATTTGCAATCCTTCGTTCATGAAACGCACGCGCACCTTCTCGCCCTTTTTCGCCATGATCGCGCCGGTGGCGGGAAAACTTTTGCCGTTGATCGTAAGTCCAACGTTATAGTCATTCAAGATCATCGCGTAATCGCTGTCGTGCGCGGGTTCGGCGCTTTTGTCTTTCGGCTCGATGATAAAGGCGCCGAGCAGTCCGCGCGTCACTTGATCCGCCGCGTTATGATGCGAATGGTACATGTGACTGCCGGGATTTTTTGCCGGAAATTCGTACGTAAAGGATTCGCCGGGTCTGATCGGCGGCTGGGTGACGTACGGCACACCGTCCATTTTATTTGGCAGATGGATGCCGTGCCAGTGAATGGAAGAACTTTGCGGTAAATCATTTTTCACATTAAAGCGCAGTTTGTCGCCTTCGGTGACGCGAATCTCGGGTCCGGGAATAATCCCATTGTAAGCAAAGCCGTCCACCGTTGTCCCCGGCTGAACTTCCCACTTGACCGGCGTCATTGTGATTTCAAATACTTTGGTGTCGCCATCCATCGTATAAGGCATCAATTGCGACCAAAATGTTTTGTTATTCTGTTCGAGATTTTTCACAAAATCATTGACGCCTTGCTCATGCAGTACGTCCATTTCGGCGGCAGCTTGCGCCGCGTCCGGCGTCGCCGTAGCAGCTGCTGTCGCTTGAGCTCCCGTCGTCGTGGATTGTTGTTGAACGGCAGGAAGAGGAGGCGTGGCGCACGCGGCGATGCCCAAGCCCAAACTGGTCGCCCCCGCAATCGTCAAAAATTTGCGGCGGTTCATATTTTCGTCAGACATTCTGATTTCCTCTCAAAGATTTTGGGAATGTTTTTCGTTGGTGTGTGCGGCGGCGAGGTGCAAGACTTCAATCAGTTTGTGCGATTCAATTCCTTTATTCAAGATGAAACGCACTCCCAGTTTGCCAAGTTCGATGGTTTGTGCGGTGTCGCTGAAAGCGGTGAGTACGACAATCTCGGTATCGGGCAGGTCCGCGCGCAAACGGCGAATTGCATCTAACCCCAAGCCGTCGCTCATCATTGGGTCCATCAAGATGAGGCGCGGGTGTGTTTCGTTGGCGAGACGGAGCGCTGACGCGCTGTTGTCCGCGAGTCCGACAATTTCCAAGTCCTGTTCGCGGTCCAACCGCGCCAACACTTGTGTGCGTACTTGTTCGTGTTCGTCGGCGAGCAAAATGGGAATGCGTTCCATTATCGCAGAGTATAAAAGATGGGCAAAATTGAATTAAGGGGCAGATGTCACGTGATAAAAGGGACAGGGTTAGCGCAGCAAGTCTGAATGCGATGCCCACAAGCTTATGGATTGCACACAGGAATTTTCAAAATTACACTGGTGCCTTTTTCTTTGCCGCGTTCGATGCACAAATCGCCGCCGGCAGCGCGGGCGCGCTCGCGCATGTTGGGCAGTCCATTGCCCCCATCCGCGCTCGCAGCATCCGTGATGCCAATGCCATTGTCCTGAATTAGCAAAACGACCGCATCGGCGTCGCGCACGAGGTCCAATTCCACCTGACTGGCGCGCGCGTGTTTGCGCACATTGGTCAATGCCTCTTGCGCGACGTGCAAGATTTCCACCGTTTGTTCCGGCGAAAGCAGATTCGGTTCGAGGTTGTCGGCGGTGAGATTCACATCCAAAAATGTGTTGGCGCGCAAATCACGCGCGAGCTCTTCCAGTCCGCGTTTTAGATCGCGTCCTTGAAAGCGTTGCGGGCGGAGATCCAGAATGTAATTGCGAATATCGCGGATGACGTCGTTCAAATCCAAGATCGCTTGATGCACGCGCGCTTGTGCGCTCTGCGGCTCTGCTTCGATGCGCGATTGCGCGTCCTCCAATTGCAGACCCACGGCGTAGATAGATTGAATAATGCCGTCGTGCAAATCCATGCCAAAGCGTTCGCGTTCTTGCAAAATGGCGAGCTGTTGTTTTTGCCGATAGAGCTGCGCGTTCTCGATCGCAATCGCCGCCTGCGTCGCAAACATTTCCAACACCTCTTGGTCTTGAGCGGTAAAGGTGTTCGCTGTGCCATCGGCGGCGATTTTGTCCGTCATGTACAAATCGCCAATGACGCGTCCCTTGAAACGAATGGGCACACCGAGCAAAGAGGTCATGTGCGGATGATGCGGCGGAAAACCAATCGAACGCGGATCGCCTGCGATATTTGGAATCCGAATCGCTTTGCCATCGTGAATCAGCGCGCCAAGCAAACCGTGTCCGCGCGGAAAGGGACCCATCAAGGCGCGCTGCTCGGGCGTGATGCCTACGGTGACGAATTGTTCGATGTATTTGCCATCTTCTTCCAACACCCCTAACGCGCCATAGCGCGCCTTTACCAATTCGTGCGCCAAGTCCACCACTTTTTGTAGGACAGTACCGAGCTCCAATTCGGTGGTCAATGCCACCGCCGCATCATGCAGCGCTGCCAGCTGCTTGGAGCGCAGCTGCACCTCGTCCTCGCGTTCTTGGACAATATGAAAAACGAAATACGAAAAGATTGTCGCGCCCAACGCCATCGCGGCTAACTCAAAGAGTGCGGCTTGCCAGGTGAGAGAATTGGGGAATAAAAGAGAACGGACGGCGAGTACGCCCAACCAAAAGAGGACGGGCAAGATAATTGCCATCCAGCGCAAAGCGCGCGGCGAGATATTGAAACGTGATGTCATGTTATAATTTCCCAACTGAATTTTGCTCAAAAATTATAGCACGAGGATGATATGTCCAAGACAATGAAAATTCTGCTCGTGGATGACCACGAAGTTGTGCGGGTTGGATTGAAAACAGTTCTCTCGCGCAACGCGCAATTCCAAGTCGTTGCCGAAGCGGGCAATGCCACAGAGGCATTGGATCGGGTGGGGCGCTATCGTCCCGACGTGATCGTAATGGACATTCGCCTGCCGGGCAAAAATGGCATCGAAGCGACGCGCGAAATTCTCTCGCAATACCCCGAAACGAAAATCATTATGCTTACCTCGTACGCCGAAGATGATTTGTTGTTCGACGCGATTGCGGCGGGCGCATCGGGATATGTGTTGAAACAAATCGGCAGCAACGAGCTGGTGACCGCGCTGGAAAAAATCGGACGCGGCGAATCGTTGGTTGATCCGGCGCTGATGCAAAAAGTTTTTGCGCGCGTGCGCGAAGCGTCGCGCAAAGCGGAGGACGAAGCGTTCGCCGACTTGTCCGACCAAGAATTAAAAATTCTCGCGCTCGTTGCCAAAGGCAAAACGAACAAAGAAATTGCGGATGTGGTATTCCTGAGCGAAAAGACAGTCCGTAACTACGTGAGTTCGATCTTGAGCAAATTGAATTTGTCCACGCGTTCCGAAGCCGCCGCGTACGCGGTGGCGCATCGAGTCCAAGACCATTTACCCACGGATTGAAAATGGACGGTGTTCACCGTCCATTTTTATTTTTAGGTTTTGGATTGATTTTGAAGCAGGTCTTGCGGCAACTGTCCCGGCGCCCACGGCGTCCCCAATTTTGGCAAGAGGTAGCGGTCCAAACCGTACCAGCCCGCAACTTTCCACGCGAGGACGAGCAAGATCTCCAAAATCAACAGCAATGGATTCGAGCTCACTGTCCCTGCGAGCAAAAAATTGAAATTCAAAATCGCGCCCGTGAACGCGCCAATCCCGACGAACGCGCCGAGCAGCATCGTCAAGCCGACGAATAATTCACCGGCGATGACGAGTTTCGCAAACCAGGGCCACGCTTGAATGTTCAAAAGGTATTGAAGGAAACTTTCGTACACGTCGAAATAGATTCCGCTCGCAAGCGCTTTTTCCCAAAACCCTTTGAGCGCTTCACCGGTTTGTGACCACGCGGGATTATTTAATTTCCCCCATCCCGATGAAAGCCACACATACGCGAGATACAATCGAACAATCAGCCAAATCCACGCCGAGCGCGTATCGTCAAAGAGAAACATCGCAAACGGCGGGTCCGCAAACTTGACAGTTGTTTTGGGGTCGGGACTGAGAGCTTTCATGGCAGTTGCCTCCGGTTGAGAATGTGGATGCGTGAATGATACATCAATTTTGCAGTGAAACGCAACCAAAAAAATGTTGCCATGTTTGTGGCAACATTTTTGCTTTTTTATTCGATTGTGGGCGGCTGTGCTTGTTTGAACCTATCTACCGAAACCGTTGCATGTGGCGGCGTCGTTGACGATAGGAATTGTTTGGCGCGCTTGGGTGGTTATGCTTTCATTGGCTGCGGCGTGCCCGGATTTTGAGGAACTATCGTTCCCACTTTCCACGGTGTGCCAAGCAACGGGAGCAGCCAGCGGTCTACACCGATGAATCCGGCGTTCTTCCATGCGAGAACAAGGAGAATTGCAAGGATGAACAACATGGGATTCGAGCTCGCCGTGCCTGCCATTAAAAAGTTCCAGTTCATGAATGCGCCGAAAAAGGCAGCGATGCCGGTAAAGATTCCCAAAATCAGCGCGATGCCGACGAGTAATTCCCCAATCGCAATCAACTGCGCGAACCAGGTGTACGCTTGGATATCCAGCAGGTATTGAATGAAACCGCGATACCAATCGAAATAGATTACGGGTTTCGGGTCCGTCTGGAGCGCGCCCATCCAAAACCCTTTGAGCGCGTCGCCTGTCACCATCCATCCGGGATTGAGTTGTCCCCAGAGGACATCGCCAGTAGCTTTGTCGCTCAAAAAGATTTTGTGCAAACCGGCGTTTGCCCACTGCCAGCCAATCCAGACACGCACAATCAACCAGACCCATGCAAATGCCGTGTTGCTAAAAATAAATTTTGCGAACGGCGGGTCTTGGATTTCGATATTGCGCGGGCGGAAAAAATCTTTGATGGCGTTCATTGTTGTGTCTGACACTTCATCACACATTACACGGCTCGACGTTGATTGGGTGTGATGATGTATCACTCCTTACGAATTAATTCGTATAATTGATTGACGCCCGCATTATCCAGCTGCAACTCGCCGCGCGCATCTGACATTTGTCCCAATCCTGAATCGGCGTGTACTCGATTGCGCGGGACATGTGTCCTACCAAAAAAAAACTGATGGATGCATTTGCATCCATCAGCTCTTTTTCAATGACCTTCGTCTCCGGCAGGCGGTGAATAGATTTTGTCATCCCACGCGCCCTCTGCCATCAGAATTCCTGCCGCGCCTTTTGCCACTCGATACAGCGCATGATCCACCAAGAGATATTGTCCCGGCTCGTCGAGTTTGAATTCAAAGGTCGAGACCGAACCCGGCGGCACGTACCATGTTTCTTCATTCTTGACAAAAGTCTCTGCCGCGCCGCTATACACCTTGTCAAAAATTTCGCCGATGATGTGGAAATTCGAACCAACGTTTGGTCCACCCACACCGAAAAAGAGGCGTACCGATTCGCCAACATTGGCTTTGAGCGGGAACAATTTCGTCAGCGCGTCGGTGCGTCCGTTAAAGGTAAAGTATTCGGGCTGTTCCGCCAGCGCCTTGTCGTTGCTGTATTCTTGATTGCCCTTGTCGCCAATTTGACCCAGCGTGTACCATTCGCCTTGCATCACGTAAAACTCGCGGTCTACTTTGGGCAAGCCGCCTTTTGGTTCGACCACGATTCCGCCGTACATTCCCTGCGCGATGTGATAATAGGGCGGCGCAAAGGCGCAATGATAAACAAATGCGCCGGTATTCAGCGCCTGAAAGGTAAAGGTTTTGGTTTCACCGGGCGCAACGTTCGTTACGTTGGCGCCGCCACCGGGACCATTGACGGCGTGCAGGTCAATGTTATGCGTGATGCTGCTCTCTGCCGGATTACTCAGAGTGAGTTTTACCGTGTCGCCTTCCATGACGCGCAGCATCGGACCCGGCACGGTTCCATCGAATGTCCAAAAACCATACGTCGCGCCATCCGCCAATTCAGAAACGACCTCTTTGACCGTCAGGTTAATTTCGACGGTGGTTGGCTCGGTGCGCGTAATGGGCGGCGGCACAATCGAAGGATCGCGTGCCACATTCGGTTGATCTACGGGCAGCGCGGGTTTCAACGGTTCAATCCCAATCCGCTTTACGGCAACCGCAGCCCCCTCGCCCAAATTTACAGCCGGCGCCGCGCCATTCGCGGGAGCGGCGCTCGTCGCGATTGGCGTCGCGCGCGTCGCGGGCTGGGCGAGTGGTGCGGGACCGCAGGCGCCAAGCGCAAGCGCACAAAGTATTACAGAAATAATTGCTATTTTTTTGTTCATTCTCTCCTCCTACCAGTGCAAAGGTGGGTTTTATTATGGGCATATAATACACCAAGTCGAGGGCAGAATACCCTAAACTTTTGGGGCAATTGTCACCTTGCCGAAAAGCCAAATCGGAGATTGAATTTCACCCTATGTCCACTCGAATAAACATAGATTGGTCACGTCGCTTGCACGAACCGTTCGTCTATGCCGCGCTGCTGATCGCGTTGGGCGCGGGCTTTACCTTTGGCGCACTGCTTGGAATTGCACGTGCTTTGGGCTTGCCCATAGGCGGTTGGTACAGCGCGTTGGTGCAAGCGCACGGTCACGCGCAGCTGTTCGGCTGGGTTGGACTATTTGTCTTGGGCGTCGGTTTGTATTTTTTGCCGCGACTGCGCGGGACGACTCTGCAAGGAATTTCGCGCGCACCGCTCGCGTGGAGTTTGCTTGTCGCAGGAATTGTGTTGCGCTGTATTGTGCAGCCGTTAGCCGGATTTTTTGGAGCGAGTGAAATTTCAAGCGCGCTTTTTATGCTTTCCGCGCTGTTGGAAACGGCGGCGATCCTCGTCATTTTTTCAATGCTGTGGCAGACGACGCGCACAGCGAAACCGATCCTGCCTGATACGCCCGTGTACTCGATCGAACGCTTCGCTCAAATCGCATTCGTATCCATCGCACTTGCCTTTCTGCTCAATCTGCTCGGAGTTTGGAATTTGGTCTCGCAGGCGAAAAGTGTTGTCGCACCGCGTTACGACCAACCCATCGTTACGCTCTTTTTGTACGGCGCCGCGCTGCCGATGATTTTTGTATTTTCTTTGCGCACGCTGCCCCTCTTTTTGCGCCTGCCTGTTCCCACACGTAACATCTGGCGCACCTTTGCGCTGATTTATTTTCTCGGACTCGTGCTGCGCATTTTGCCATTTCTGTTGGCGATTGTGGATGACGCGCTCATGCTCACCGAACGTGCCGTGCGCGCGAATTTTATTATTCTGCTCCTCTTTGATGCGCTCGCCGTCGTCGGCACGATTATCCTCAACACTTGTATTCTTTTTTTTATTGCGCGTTTGAATTTTTTTCAGAGACGCCAGCTGGCGGAAGCATCCCACGGCGCGCGCGCAAATTACGCCGACCGCGGCGAGTACGGACGCTTTGAGTTGTTAATTTATTCCGCGTTCGTGTGGCTGATTGTTGCCGCGTTGTTGGATTTACTGCGCGTGCTGCCCATTCTCAATGAACGAATTTTCGTCCCCCAAGACGCGGTGCGTCATGCATTGATGCTCGGCGGCATCACGCTGCTGATTTTTGGAATGGCGGTACGAATGCTGCCGGGCTTTAGCGGCAAACGCGCGGTTGCGTTTCCGCGTTTGGTGCTGTGGATGTTTGTTTTGGGAAATTTGGCGGTGCTATTCCGCGTACTCCCAACGTTTTTTGGACAGACGGATTGGACGGCGGGATTGTTGGGCTTGTCAGGAATTGTGGGCTGGTTCGCAGTGCTGTTGTTGGCAATCAATATGTGGAAAACTTTTCACCTGAAATAAAAATTGCGCTCGATTAGAGCGCAATTTTTATTTCGATTATTATTTAGCGCGGCGGAATTCCGTGATCGAAATTGTAATACAACGTTTGATACGCGCTGCGAAATTCGATCACATCCTCGACCACATCTTCGGGTGCGCGTTTTTTCACGAGTATTTGTGAAATAAATTCCGCGACCTGCTCCATCTCTTTTTCGCGCATTCCCAAACGCGTCACTTCGATCGTTCCCATCCGCAAACCGCTCGGCGTGTCCCAATCGGCAGGCGTGTCGCCGGGAATCAAATTTTTGTTCGCCACCAAGTTTGCGCGCGCCAACAACCACGCGGTTTCCAGTCCTCCGCCAAACGGTTTCACATCGGCGATCACTTGCTGTGTGCGCGTATATCCTTTGTGCGCGCCGAGAACGCGAATGCCGCGCTGCTCTAACGCCGCGCCCAACGCTTGCGCGTTTTTTACAATTTGCGCCATGTACATTTTGCCAAATTCAATCATCTCTGCCGCCGAAACCGCGAGCGCGGCAACACGATTCACTTGATGCGTGGCAACGAGTACGGGAAAAATCGCGGTGGTGAATGGTTCGGTCAACGCGGGATCGTTCCAGACGATGATACCGCTTTGCGGACCACTGAACGTTTTGCCCGCCGAGCCCGTCAGCACCGCCGCGCCTTCGCGTAACGGGTCTTGAAATTGTCCGCCCGCGACGAGTCCGAGTTGATGCGCACCGTCAAAAAATATTTTTCCGCCCCACTCGGCAACAATCCCACTCATTTCTTGCAACGGAAACGGAAACAGCGTCATGCTTGCGCCCAGCGCGACGACTTTCGGTTTCACCAATGGCGCCATCTTGCGAAACAAATCCACATCAATTTCCAATTCAATCGGGTCCATCGGCACGTCCACAATTTTCAAACCACGCACGCCCGCCGGACCATCAAGCCGATTGCTCGAATGTCCACCGTACGGCTGCGCAATCGTCATCACAATGTCGCCGGGCTGCGTGAGCGCGGTGTACACGGTGAGGTTTCCGATCATGCTGGCGACGAGACGATGATCGGCGTAATTTGCCCGAAAACATTTTTTCAATAGTTCGACGCACAACGCCTCGATCTCGTCAATATATTTCGTTCCGGCAAACCAACGATTGACTTTGCCGATGTGTCCTTCCGCCGCGCGCGTGCCCACTTCGGACGCGAGGAGTGCACGTACTGTCGGACTCGTCGGCGCTTCGGGCGCGAGCAAATTGATGCACTGCTGCCCGCGCCATTCTTCGTTGCGTTTCACCGCCGCGATGACAGCATCCTGCATTTCTCGACCATTCCGCGCCGCGTCAATAATTTCGCGCGCGTGCGCGAGGATTTCGGGATCGTGGACTTCGAATTGGGTTTGAGACATTGCTTTCCTCATCCGAACAAGAGAACCCACCATTACTCGGTGGGTTCTTGATTTTTAGTTTCGTCATCAATGTTGCGGCGCTTCTTTTCCACTTTTAGCATTGCAGCGACCAGCGGCTGATCGCGCGGGATGGATATGGTAATCGCATCCCATACTTTTTCGTACGACATGAAATCGTATCCGTGCGCCATTGCATTTCGCAAATCAATAATTTTGCGCCACGGAATCTGTGGATACATTTGCTGAATGTCGCGCGGAATTCGATTCGCCGCTTCGCCAATTACTTGTAGCGCATATCGTACGGCGAAATCCGTTTTCTCATCAGACATCATCTGATCTTTGGTGATTCCTGCGACAAAACGCTGAACGCGCGCCATGTTATCCAACATGTCTTGCATATAATCGAGATATTCGCGTTTGGGTTCCATGTTTGCTCCATTGGGCTTGCCGTTCGTGTACGCGGATTTGCGGCGCGGCAATTTCACAGGCAGTGCGACGCCGTCTGTTTGTAACCAAATCACTTCACGCAGCACGCGTTTGCCTATAAAGTGAGGTAACCCTGCTCTTTCGACAACATCTACATTCACGCCCAACAATTGCGAGAGGGTTTCTTTGAGCGCAGATTTGATATCCAACCGATGTTCGGGAGTAAACTCGACAAGGACATCAAAGTCGCTGCGCCGTTTTTCTTCGTGCCGCACATACGAACCGAACACACCTAATGACTTGACATGATACTGTTTGGTGATTTCGGGCAAATGTTCTTGCAAGACGCGGACGAATCGCGCGAGGGAACGGCGCGGCGCTCTTTGGGACGCGAGGTGGTGGGTTGATTTTTGGCGGTTAGCGGAAGCAAGGGTCATTTCTTTTTTGGCTGAGCTGTTTTGCGCGAACGCGATTTTGCGATTTTCATTTTCGCCGTCTGAGACTTTATCCCGTTGCCACTTCCATTTACAGATTTACGCGCATGTTGTGAGCGCCGCGCGCGTTTGCGCTGCTTTGCTTTCCGTTCTTGTTCCTTGTCATATTTGACCCAAGGCGGGTCCTCATCGCCGTAATAAAGTGTTTCCGGTGCAATATCTACCTCGCCGGGCCAGGTGATTGTTCCGTTCTCAACGAACATGTTGCGAAAAAGGTCCGGGTCATTGCGAATTGGCTCAAACACCCCACCACGAACGT
This sequence comes from Chloroflexota bacterium, assembly GCA_004295045.1. GTDB lineage: Bacteria > Chloroflexota > Anaerolineae > UBA4142 > SHND01 > SHND01. The sequence continues at coordinate 113,078 of SHND01000017.1, forward strand.
ATTGGTCAAGATCAATATCGCGTTCCGTTCCATCCGAAAAAACAAAATGTGCATTAAACCCATCGAGTGGTTTTACCTCGCGTACATCAATCAACTCGAAATAGGGACGCCGCTTGTTATGGGCAGAAGCATTCTTGGTCTTGGTCATTTTCATCTGATGGTTCCTTTACTTGAGCGGATCAATCTTGAGCAGTGATTCTGTGCGCCGCGCCCGCTCCCAATTCAAGAGCAATTCGCGCTGATGCAATTTTGCCCATTTGCGAACAAAGCGTAATTCTCTTTCTGGCAAGCGTCCCGCGCTGACTGCACCGGTAGCAACCTCAATCAATGCCTTGTGTTCGCCATGCACCGCGTGAAAATGCGGAGCATGTTTTTCGTTAAAAAACATGCGGATACTAATCCCATAAAAGCGGCTGATGGTGGGCATCGGTGTTTTTCGCGTAAGATTCTAAGACGGATAGAGGTAGGCGTCAAACCTCTTGGGTCTCACCCCGCGTTCAAATCCTTCAACAACCGATTGATGGCGTTTTGATAAAGCAGCGGATTCGTCCAATTCCGAAAATCGCCGATGTGACGTTGGCGAATGTCATACGCCCACTGCTCGCTCGTTTCAAAAACGGAATCATCCAAACGAATCGGAAATAGCACAGTCTTGCCGTGTTGTTTTTCTTTTTCGATGGCTTTGGAGAATTCTTTGCGCACCCACGCGCGCTCGATGGAATTTTGGGAGAGGACAATAATGAGTTTGTCGTACACCCGAATCGCTTGGTCAATCGAATCTTCAATCGTCTCACCGATTTTCAAATCTTCGGGCGCGAACCACACGCGCACGCCGTTCATTTGCAAATCGTTGTGCAAGCGCCGCGCAAAATGTTCGTCTTGCGAGGAATAGGAAATGAACGCGGAATAATATTGGATGGGTTTGCCGACGAGCGATTTGGCAAACGTAATCATTTCTTCTGGCACACCGCAGCCGCGCAAGAAGACTTCGGGGATATTGCCACCAGATAAATATAGAGTCGATATACTTATCTCAGATCGTCCTAAATGATGTATCGTTTCGAGGCCGACAACATTGGACAAATCAACATTGACGAGTGTAGTCCCCAACCAACTTCCACGAACCTGTCCAATAATAAAGACGCTCGTTCCCCCCAAAAGAGCGTCGCTAAGATTGGCTCCAATAAGATTCGATCCGCTCAAATTTGCCTCGCTAAGGAAGGCGTGCGAAAGATCTGCGCCCATGAAGTTTGCCCCGCGACAATCCGATCCGCCAAGATTTACATGAACGAGTTGAGCCCGGCTTAAATCGGTATCTTGGAGATTAGCCTGACTAAAGTCTGCCACGCTTAGATTTGAACCGCTTAAGTTTGCACCCTGGAAGTTTGCCTCCTTTAAATTCGCCATGAGGAAACCTCCCCCACTCAAGTCTGTGTTGCTCATCTCGATCCTATCGAGGTTCGCTTTGTCGAAGTCTATTCCACTAAGATCAGCACGAAACTTCTTGTTCGCTTTGCGTTTGGATCGCAACCAGTCATTCCATATAGAAACATCTTTTTTAGCAAGTGCAGATTGAATCATGGAGAGATGTTCAGGATTCGCCATAAATCTTTAATCCTCATCCATCCGAAACTTGGCATCATACGCTTTCACGTACTCGACTTCTTCGCGCGTCAAGCCGTAAATACTCCCCAACAAATCGTCAATGCGGTCGAGAATCGGTTTGCTGTGGCGCGGAAAGAAAATTTGCTGCGTGATTTCGCCGGTCGCGTATTTGGTACGTTGAAGGATAGAATGTTTGTTGTAATCGTCCATCAATTCGTCAACGAGCTTGCCCAACTTTTTGTAAATCGCGCTCGAACCTTTGTGATAGGTGAACGGAAATCTTGAAATTTCTTGTTCCATCAAATGAAATTCATCGCCGTACAAAATCCAATACCAAAAGAACAAGGACGAATTGACAATGGCGATAATGACCTTTCCAATTTCCTCATTCAGCGCGGTGAGTTCGCCAAGCGTGGTCGAGTGACGCGGTTTGCCATCTGCGCCGAGAAAGGTCGGCTCGAACGCGTATGCTTTGAGCCAATACCGCCCAATGCCGTGAAACCAAAATTTCCAATCGCCTGTTAAATAATCGCCAGTCGTTTTCTCTTGCTTGAACAATTTTAGCGCGATGCCTCTGCCCGTCTCGTCACCCAATTTCGCCCAGCCGTATTCCGCAGGCAAATCGGAAATATCCGCGAACGAAAGATTGGCAATCATCTCTTGCTCCTGTCCCTCATGCCAGCGGTGAAGGCGCGTTGCTTTGAGTTTCAAAACCTTCGAGGTCTCCTGCGTTGTAATCAACGCCGACCTCGAAGGTTTCTCCTCTCCAATCACAATCGTCGTGCGTTGGTCAACGTTCGGAAAAATTTTCGCGGGACGAATCCCAAAGTTTGCCACGCGCACAGTCGCATAATTCGCCGCGAACGAATCGCGCAGCGGCTTCATGCGTTCGGAACAAACCAGCGACATTGGCACAATCATGCCGAGACGACTTGACGCTGCGCCAATCATTCCCGCGCGTTCCAACATGTACGCGTACAAATTGCGCGCGGATGCCGCTTTGTAAAATTCATCGTAATAATCATCCGTCTTGACATCCACGTACGGCGGATTGCCCACCACCGCGTCAAAGCCAAAATTCTCTTTCCAGACTGTTCGACTCAAATCAATAAACACTTCGGGAAATTCCAAGTCCCAATGAAAAAAGCGTTTGTCCGTGTACATCATTTCGCGTTCTTCAAAGACCTTGCGGTACGGCGGCGAAACATTTTCGGGTGTTGCCGTAAGCGCATCAGATAGGTACGTCCGCAAAAATTCATCCGCGCGTTTGCTGCCATAGTACGGCAATAATGAAATATCGAGCAAACGTTTGTACGGCACGACTGCCTTTTCAAATACATCAAACAAATTCGCGCTGTGTTCCACATCCGCAATCGTCGCGTCGGACGACAACGAAATCTCTTGCATCGTTTTAGCGGCGTTGAGAATGCCCTCGAACGGACTGCCCAACAACGGCGCGTCCGCCTTGAATTCATTTTGCACGCGCCGCGCGAACGCGCCCAACAGCGAATTGCCAAAACGCAAATGATGGTCGAGAAACGAAAGCGGCGCGCCGACGGTAAAGGTGTGCAGCCACAACGAAACTTTGGCGAGTTCCACTGCCATTTTGTTGTAATCCACGCCATAAATGCAGCGTTTCATCACGACGCGCTGCAAGAGCGATGTGTCGTCGAGGCGCGCTGCATCCACTTCTATTCCTTGCTGCGCCATCTCATACACAATCGTCTTGCGAATCTGTTCCAGCATTTTCAACAGCGGATTGTCTTGCGGAAATTGATTGAGAATCCGAATGATGCCATCGGTCAAATAGTCAACCGTCTCGACAAGAAAATGCCCGCTGCCCATTGCAGGGTCACAAACTTTGATGTCCAACATAACATCATTCGCCACGCGTTCCGCGTCTTCAATTTGCTGATTCAACACGCGCAGCACATCAATACTCTTCGTCGCGCGTTTTTTCGCAAGCAACGCGTGATATTTCTCCACCGCGTCCGCGAATTGCTTTTCACGCGCGGCGAGAATTGGCGCGAGCGTTTCATGCACAATATATTTCACCACGTAATCGGGTGTATAGTAACTGCCCGTCTCTTTGCGTTCCTTTTTGTCGGTCTTGAGTTCGACGCTGCCTCTACTCGCATTCTTGATGTGCAATTTGTATTCGAGCAATCCTTCATAAATCGAGCCCAACGTTCGCACATCAATAAAACCATAATCAATCGGTTCGCCGTCGGTGCGCCACAACCCATCGAGCGCGCGTCCCAACATTTCATCATTCAATTTATTCGCGGCGAGGAATTGATTCTCGCTTGATTTGGGACTGAACAAACCGCCATTGTAACGCGGCAGTTGATATTGACGGTCGCCCCGGTCAATCACCTCAAACAGATTCAGCAATTCGCCGTACAAGCGCGTAGATGTTTCGCCAAGTGGTGTATTGCGGTCAATTCGTTCAGCAACACTTCGCGCCATCGTCGTGAGGCTGTTATCGCGATAGCCCGCGTGATTCACAGGCAGCAGCGAACGCGCTTCGGCGTAAAACAGAAACAGCAATTTATACAACAGCGACATGGTCGCTTGATAAATCTCGCGTTTCGTCTCCTCGTTCTCGGTGATGCCTTTGCCGTGACGTTGTGCGATAAATCCGCCCGCAAGCAATGGAAAAACTTGTTCGTACACCAAATCTTTGAGTTGGTCGCCGATGATGCGCGCGTATGTCAACGAACTTTCGCGCACGCGTTCGAGAAACGATTTACCTTGCGCGTCGCGTTCAAACGCTTCGTGGCGAAAGAACAAGTAAAAATATTTGAATTGCTCAGCATCGTTTTGTTCGAGGAGTTGAACGAGATTGACTTGATAAAATTCTGTCGCGGTGGATGACGCGAGGCGATAATACAAACGCCACGTCTCGCCGTTCGTGAGGATGCCCCAATCTACACCCGTGCCAATCAAATAATTGACCATTTGGAACGTCGGATTGGCGTTTTTGAACTCATCGCGCGGGTCGTTCTTGTGCTGTTCGCTCAACGGGCGCGCCCAGTATTTCGCGTCGAGAATCGCGAGCGCGTCGCCATAAAACGCGCGTTCGTCTTTCAAAACGTTGCGCGCGCGTTTCTTGCCTTCCTTTGTGAACAACGCGTAATCGGGACGCTGCACCTGTCCCGCTTTTTTGAATGACGTTTGGGGAATGTATGCAAATCCGAGCGCGTCGAGAACGGGGCGAATAAACTCTTGTTCCGTTTGCGCTTCGTTCAGTGTGGCGAGAAAATCTTTTCGCTCTTGATATAATTCTTTAAGATTCGCAAAAACAGCGTCAACGTCAACTTGCCAATCGGTTTCAGCAGGCAGGCGTTTTTCCAAAAAATGTTGCGAGAAAAGCGAACGAGTAGGTGAAGGTGGCATACGAATTTTTCAACTGACAAGGGTTGGCTTGATTATACGCAGTGAAAATCGTTATGCAATGGGGTACGTGATTTACCGAAGAGGTTCAAAAATCATCATAGACGCGCGCCCGCGTTGTTGCTACAATACGTCTCAAGCGGAAGATAACACATAGCGAGGTGACACGTATGGCGCAAAAGGAAATCGAAATCATTCTGGCGCGGCATTTGGGCAGTTACCTTTCCACGCCCATTTTTATCGTGGACCCGGACGGGAACCTGTTGTACTTTAACGAGTCCGCCGAAAAGATTCTCGGACGCCGCTTTGAGGAAACGGGCGAAATGCCGCTCGCCGAATGGGGTACCATTTTTCAACCGATGGATCAAGATGGCACGCCGCTGTCGTCCGATAAATTGCCGCTCGTTGTAACTCTTTTAACGCAGCGCCCCGCGCACGGCAGTTTCTGGATTCGTGGATTGGACAACGTGATGCGATACATTGTGGTCAACGCTTATCCGCTCATTGGTCAAGCGGAGCGTTATTTGGGTGCAGTCGCCATGTTTTGGGAAAAGGAGCAGCCATGAACATTACCCTGTGGGGCACGCGCGGCTCGCTTGCTACGCCCGGACCCGAATGTGTTTATTACGGTGGCAACACGTCGTGCGTCCAGGTGACTGGCGCGGATGGCAGTGTGTTGGTTCTCGATGCCGGGACGGGGATTCGGCGGCTCGGTCTCGCGCTCCCGCGTGAACTCGAACGTGTGGATATTTTGCTCACGCATTTGCACATGGACCATTTGCAAGGACTCGGCTTTTTTCTGCCGCTCCGCAAACCGAATGTGCGCGTGCATATCTGGGGTCCCGCGAGTACGACGCTCCATCTCCACGCGCGTCTCTCGCGCTATTTTTCTCCGCCCCTCTTTCCCATTTTTTTACGCGATGTGGAAGCTCAACTGACGTTGCACGAGGTGCCGCGCGGACCGATTGAAATCGGCGCGTTTCAAATCACGGCGGCGCTCGTGTGCCATCCCGATCCAACCGTCGGCTTTCGCATTCAGGAAAACGACGCCGTCGTGACATTTCTGCCCGATCATGAACCCGCGCTCGGCACACGCAAATTTCCAATCGCGCCCGAGTGGACTTCGGGCTACGCTTTGGCGCGCGATGCGGATTTGTTAATTCACGACGCACAATACACCGATGCCGAGTATGTGAGTCGCGTGGGGTGGGGACATTCTGCGATAAAAGACGCGCTCGCGTTTGCGCAGCTCGCGCAGGTGAAACATCTCGTTCCGTTTCACCACGATCCCTCGCACAGCGATCAAGAGTTGGACGAATTGTACGCGCAGCTGTTGGAGGAAATGCAGCTCGCGTTTCCTGTGACGCCGGGGAAAGAGGGCGCGCAGTTTGAACTCTAGGCGGTAGGCGAACTCACGCTTCAGCGGGGAGCTTTTCATCAGGTGCGCGCGCGTTTTCAATTGCTTGCGCGCGGACCACTTGCGTCAGTGCGACTTCGAGTTGGCGCAAGCGCGCATAAAGCAAAACGCTCACGAACGCAAAGCCGATGACGGCGAGATACAACAGCAGATCCGCGCCGCGTCCCACGCCGACGAATTCCGCGAGGCGCGTCGTCGTGTCCGGCGCAAGCACCATAAAAATTCCGAGCAGCGCGAGCGCGCCCACGATGAGGCGGTTCAATAATTTTGCATTGCCGCGATTCAGCCACACCGCGAGCGCGAGTCCCGCGAGCAGTGCAATCAGAATCAATTGGATTGGTTTCATCGAAATGCCCTCTGGAGCAAAACGTCAATAACGATATTCAGCGCGTTCCACACCGATTGTCCTTTTTGCTGCGAATACGCGCTGTATAAAATCGTCGTTGGACATTCCACGTAACGCAAGTGATGTGAATGAATTTGCGTGAGGATTTCCGTCGCGTGCGCATAGCGATTTTCGCGCAGTTGAATTTTTTGCGCCGCGCCGCGCGTCAAGGCGCGCAGCCCGTTGTGCGCGTCGGTCAATTTCATCCCCGTTAAAAGCCAATTTATCCAAATCGCGCCGCGCAATAAAACGCGTCGGGAAGGCGGCACTTGGGCAATGTCCTGCGCGCGCAGAAAACGCGACCCGAGCGCCACATCCGCCTCACCGCGCCGCAAAGGCGCGAGCAGCGTTTCAATATCTTCGGCGCGATGCTGTCCATCCGCGTCGAAATGAACCAGATACGCCGCGCCCTGTCGCAACGCAAACGTCATCCCCGTTTGCAGCGCCGCGCCTTGTCCCTGATTGATGCTGTGCCGCAGCGCGTACACGGGAAACTGCGCGAGCAGCGACCACGTTTCGTCGTGCGAACAATCGTCCACGACGACGATGCGATACGGCAATGGGAGGAGCGCGCGCAAGGTCGTCGCCAGCATCGGCGCTTCGTTGTACGAAGGCACAATCACAAAAACGTTTTCGTCGGATAGCACACGAATATTATAAAGGCGCGTAGAAATTCCGCCAATCTGCGCGGCGCTCAGCGCATGGTTCGGTTTTTTAGCGTATTTCGCGCATGGCAAATGTCCCACCGCCTCGCGGACATCTGCCCGTTGTTCCAATCCGCCTTGCCGCTATACTTGCAAGTGTCATTTTTGCGCGCCGTTTTCTGCGCGCTCTATACGCGCGCCCTATGCATGCGCGCAATTCTTTTACGAGGTATCTCATGACCAAGCCCATCTCGCGCAAAGCTCGCGCGCAGAAAAAAAACAACAGCTCACTTTGGATCATCGGCGGTGTCGCAGCAGCCGCAATTATTGTGCTGATTTTGGTGCTGCTCAATTTGAACACGCCCACGCCGCCACCGACGCCCCCTGCGGCAGTGAGCGTGGGACGCGTCTTGGGCAGCGCCGACGCGCCCGTCACGATTGATTTGTATTCTGATTTCCAATGTCCTTTTTGCCGCCGCGCGGACCAAATGATCCGCCAAATTGCGCCCGCGTATATTGATACGGGCAAGGCAAAAGTGGTTTATCACAATTTCGCGTTCATCGGTCCCGAATCGGAGTGGGCGGCGCAAGCCGCAGAGTGCGCGAACGATCAAGGAAAATTTTGGGAATACGCCAACTATTTGTTCGACCATCAAACGGCTGAAAATGTCGGCGCGTTCTCGCAAGCTAATTTGAAACAATTCGCAGCCGATTTGAAACTGGATACGGCGGCATTCAATGCGTGTCTCGACAGCGGCAAACACGCGTCGTTGATTCAGCAGGAAAAAACGGATGCGCGAACGCGCAATATTCGCTCTACGCCGTCATTCTACGTCAACGGGCGCTTTATCGAGGGCTTGCTGCCCACTGCGCAATTCACCGCGTTGATTGATTCACTGCAGCCGCAACCGTAGACGGAAAAAAACGAGAGACGAATGACGAAACAGAGTCGTTCGTCAGACGTCTCTCGCCCTTGCTCGTTATGAATTTCTCGCGTCCCCTCATTATTTCAATTCTCGCGCTCATTGGCATTGCCGTTTCCGCGTATCTCCTTACCGTGCATTGGGGAATGTGGAGCGCGGTATGTCTTGGCGTTGGCGACTGTGAAGCTGTCAACACGAGTCGCTTTTCGGAATTTTTGGGCTTGCCTGTCGCGCTGTGGGGCATCCTTGCGTATGCGGGAATATTTGCCCTGAGCGTTGCGCTGCAGCGCGGCATCGCTGTCGAATGGGCGCGGCGTTTGTTATTTTTTGGCGCGGCGATTGGCGTCGCGTTTTCCGCGTATCTCACCTACATCGAAGTATTTGTACTCCACGAAATTTGTCCGTGGTGTGTGCTTTCCGCGATTTTGATTACAATGATCGCGGTCTTGAGCGTGTTGGAATTGCGCGACGCGGAACAGTACGCCGAGACATAAAAATTTTCGAGGAGCGAACATGACCGGAAATCCAGCAACAACCCAAGTGACATGGCGCGAACGCATGACGTTCGACGCGACGACCAACAGCGGACACTCGCTTGTGTTAGATTCGGCGCCGCCCGAAGGGGATGATCGCGGAGTGCGCCCGATGGAACTTTTGCTCACCGCGCTGGCGGGCTGCACCGCGATGGATGTGCTTTCGATTTTGGAGAAAAAACGCGAGCCGGTGCAAGGACTGCAAGTGACGATTGACGCGCTGCGCGCGACCGAATATCCAAGAGTTTATACCGAAATTCACGTGATGTATCACGTACACGGCAATGTGAATCCGAAAGCGCTGGAACACGCCATCGAACTCTCGGAATCAAAATACTGCGGCGTCGGCGCGATGTTGGGCAAATGCGCGACGATTACCTCTCGCTACGAAATTGAAAATTCGTTTGCGCCGCGCCAGCCCGCCGAGTAAATGAACAAATCATTTGTCACCCTGTATTCCGCAGACCCGCCGCAATCCCATTGATCGTCACCACCATTGCGTCCATCAATTCTTGGCGCGCCTCCGTCGCGTCTTCGGGCAACCCGCGTAAACGTTTCAGCACCTCGATTTGAATAAAGTTCAATGGGTCCACGTATGGATTCCGCAAACGAATCGCGCGCTGTAACACGGGCTCGTTATCGAGAATTTCGTTTTGCTCCGTCAAGCGCAGAATCCAATCACGCGTGCGTTCAAACTCGGCGCGGATGTTTCCAAAAATTTCCGCGCGCAAATTTTCATCCTCGACCAATAGCGCGTATTGCGCGGCGATGCCCATGTCTGCCTTGCCGAGCGCGTTTTGCACATTTTGCAGCATCGTATTGAAAAATTGCCATTCGCGCGTCATGGCGCGGAGCATTGCAACTTTCGCTTCGTCGGTTGCAACCAAATCCAACGCGCTTCCTAAACCGTACCACCCCGGCAAATTGAAACGCGACTGCATCCAACTGAACACCCACGGAATCGCGCGCAGCGTTTGCACGGAGGGCGTGTCCTTGCGCCGCGCGGGACGCGAGCCGATGCGCAGCTGTTCGATTTCGTGAATCGGTGTCGCCTGTTCCCAAAATTCGACAAAGCGCGGCGTTTCATAAACCAACGAACGATACGCGCGCAGCCCCGCCTCTGACAATTCCTCCATCAGCGCGCGCCAAGCATCACGCAGAGATTCCTCTTGCATCGGGCTCTCATCCGGCAGCAAACTCGCGCGCAGCACCGCATACACAATTTGTTCGAGATGGCGATGCGCGAGATGCGGATTGCCGTAACGCGCGGCAAGCACTTCGCCCTGTTCGGTGATGCGAAAACGCCCGTCCACAGTACCGGGCGGCTCGGCAAGAATTGCGCGCGAGGGCGGACCGCCGCCGCGCGCGACACTGCCGCCGCGTCCGTGAAACAACGTCAATGTGACGCCCCGCGCGCGGCACAATTCCGCGAGTGATGTCTTTGCCTGATACAATGCCCAATTCGCCGCGACAAGTCCGCTCTCTTTGTTGCTGTCCGAATAACCCACCATCACTTGCTGCTGCATTCCGCGCGCGGTGAGGTGTTTTTTGTACGCGGGGTTGGTGAACAAAGTATCCAAAATCGCGGCGCTTTGCTCGAGCGCGTCCATCTGTTCAAATAGCGGCACGATATCCAGTTTGTCGGCGATGCCTGCCCAATGCGCGAGCAGCAAAACCGCCAACACATCGCTCGCCGATTGCGCCATCGAAATGACAAAGACGCCGAGCGGCTCCGCGCCGTAATTTTCATACGCGCGTTTCAACACTTGGAAAAGCGCGATGGTTTCGTTTGTCTCGACGCTGTACGCTCCTCCTTCGCGCAATGCGCGCGGCGGCTGTTCAAGCAAGTACGTCAAATGATCGGCTTGGTCGGGACGCGACATTTTGGCAAAGTGCGGATTGATGTGATGAGCGTACAAGATAGCGTCCACATCGGAAATCAAGCGCGACGATTCTTGGCGAATGTCCAAACGCGCAGAGTGCAGACCAAAGACTGCCACTTGTTCTTGGAGCGCGCGCAAATCATCGTCCGCGATCAAGCCGCCGCGATCGGCGCGCAAGCTTGCTGCCATCACATCGAGCGCGTCCGAGAGCTGTCGCGCGTTTTTTAATTTGGGCAGCGGCGCATTCGTTTGTCCGAGCAGCCGCGCTTTGACGGGGTCTTGCGTCGTCTCGTCCAGTTGTTCTGCCAACGCCGCCAATTTCAACCGGTACGGTTCGCCGGGATAGCGTTTTTGCAAATAGTCCAGATGTTTGCTCGCCGAAACAAAATCGTTCTTCAACGACACGCGCAGTTCATTCGAAATGGGCGCGTGATATTCCGAAATCGAAAGTTCGCGTTCCAACTTTTTAATGGCGTCGCGATATTTTTCGACGGCGAGTCCGCGATTGAGCCGCAGTGATTCGGCGGTCACCTCTGCCGTCACAAAAGGATTGCCGTCGCGGTCGCCGCCAATCCACGAACCAAATCGAATAAATTGTTTCGGCGGATCGAGTTCGGAATAATGTGTTTGCAGCGCGCGGCGCAAATCGTTGTACAGACGCGGCACCACCTCCCACAAAATCGTGTCGAGAAAAAACAGACCCGTGCGGACTTCGTCTGTCACTTCGGGACGCGTGGTGCGCGCCCGTTCGGTGAGCCAGTGCGAATGAATTTCCGCGCGTAAATGTTGCAGCCACTCGTCACGCTCGCGCGGTAATAAATCGGGGCGGTCCAATTCGTACAACACCTGCGCCATACGCGCGAGTTTGGACAAGAGCGACCGGCGGCGCGCTTCGGTGGGATGCGCGGTAAAGACGAGTTCCACGCGCAAGCGTTCGAGCAGCGCGGCGACGCGTTCACGCGAAATATTTTGCGCGCGAAATTCTTCAAACGCTTTGGCGATGGATTCCTCACCGGCTTGTGGATCGGTCGCGCGTTCGCGGTCGCGCAAGACGCGAACGCGGTGCTGTTCTTCAGCGAGATTGATGAGGTCGAAATACGCGGTGAACGCGAGCGCGATGCGATTCAAGGTGGGCGCATCGTAGCGCGCGATCTGTGCGATAAGGAGGTCTGCCGCGTTCGCTTGATCGCTGCGGCGCGCTTTGGCGAGAGCGCGTACTGTTTCTTCGGCTTTAAAGAGCGCGTCGCCCTCTTGGGCGCGCAGTGTTTCGCCGAGCAGATCACCCAGCAGATGAATATCACGCGAAAGAGGCGAGGGTTCCGCTTCAATCTGGATATGACTCGTTTTTGTTGGCATTGCGATGCGCTATCCCTTTTCTTCAGGCGGCGACTTGCAATCGCAAGTCGTCAAGCTATGCGGCGCGCGCGAGTTATTGTATCATTGCCATTGTGGCTCGACGACGACAACGCCGCGCGGCGGCGCAACCACAAAATTCACCAAATCGTTTGTCACGCATCGTGATCGGTTTGGTATTTGCGTCGTTAGTTCTCGGCGCACTCGGATTTTATTTTAGCGCGCAAACGACCGAGTTGACGCAATCTGTTTTTGGCTCGCAAGCGATGTTGGACCTTACGACAGCCGTTCCGCCCACGCCGCGCGGTGCATTCGTTCCTCCCGAAGAGGCAGAGGACTCGAACATTCTAAATCAACCGACGATTCCTTTGCAAGCAGCAACTCCGTTGCTGCCTGCTTCCGGTAAATTGGACAAGACGTTGAATGTTTTGCTGCTCGGCAGCGATCGCCGCCCGAACGACCCGGTGTGGCGCACCGATGTAATGATGATCGCGTTCATTGATGCGGCGAATGGACGCGCGGCGGTTTTGAGCTTGCCGCGCGACCTGTACGTGAACATTCCGACGCGCGGGTGGGACCGTTTGAACATTGCCGATTTTTGGGGCGAATATACAAAGTATCCGGGCGGCGGACCCGGTTTGATGAAAAAGGTAGTCGCCGATAATTTTGAAATTCGGATTGACAAATATGCGCGAGTGGATTTCGACGGCTTTAAGCGAATTATTGACACGCTCGGCGGAATTGACGTGAACGTGCCGTGCGAAATCGAAGATGATTTCATTGATGCGAGTTCGCCGACAGGCTTTCGCCATTTTCAAGTGGACGCGGGAATGCAGCACATGGATGGCGACACCGCGTTGATGTTTGTGCGTCAGCGTCATAATACGGGCGATGTTTCGCGCGCGCAGCGACAGCAGCGCGTGTTGTACGCCTTGCGCGAAAAAATCATGTCGCCGAACATCGTGCCGAAAATTCCCGCGCTGTATCAGCAGCTGCAAGACACGGTTCAAACCGATTTCGGACCTTTGGATTTGCCGGGCTTGATCCAAATCGGAACGAATGTGAAACCGGGCAATATTCGCGGGCGCGTGGTTGACGAGACGATGTGGAATTTTTGGACGACGCCCGACGGGAAATCGGTGTTGGTGTTTGATAAAAATAAAGTGCGCGCGGCGGTGGATGATTTGTTCAATGCCCCGACGATTGAGGAAAGCAAGGTGGTGTGTCAGTAGAGTGCGATAGTGCAATCGTGCAAGCGTGACGATTTGCAAGACGCGATTGGCGATACGCGATTATCTCATCACAAATTGCAGCCCCCACAATATCAGCATCCCCACCACGATTGTCACCAGCACATTTTTCGTGCGCCACGCGACAATGACCGCGATGATTCCCGCGAGCAGCCGCGCGTTGAACGGCGATAAATTTACTCCGCCATCTTGAATCAAAATTTCCGGCAGCGTAATTGCCGACAACACCGCAATCGGCACAAACATCAACGCGCGCGTGAACCATTCGGGCATTGTGACGCGTCCGTGAATTGCGATGAACGAAAAACGAATGAGAAACGTCACAATGCCGCACGCGATAATCGTAAGCCACAAGTAGAGGGATAATTCCATGTAGAGAGACCTGAGACATTACAGCAAAATTTTTCTTGATGGGGCGCGAGATGTGAGACTAGATTTAATTACTGATGTTACGCAGAGGTTGGGCAAATTTCAAATTTGCCGTACGTTGGCGCACTATATTTTAGGATATGTGCGTAACATGAGTTAATTACTGATGTTACGCAGAGGTAGGGCAAATTTGAAATTTGCCGTACGTTGGCGCACTATATTTTAGGATATGTGCGTAACATGAGTTAATTATTTCCGCGTTTGTCCGCGTTCATCCGCGTCCAACCTCTGCGCGCGTTTCGAGTGCGAACCCAATCGCAATCGCCACAATCGCCGCGACGATGTAGCCCAACTTGTACGGCAGCCCAAACGCGATGACGCCGCCAATCGCAGCGACGAACGCGCAAATCATGTACGCGCGTGTTTTCAACATCGGTACTACAATCGCGATAAAGGTCAACGGTAAAGCAAAATCGAGTGACCATTCGGAGGGCACTTGGGCGCCGACAAAAATTCCCACTGCCGTACTCGCTTGCCAAAAACTCCACAACGTTAGCCCCGCGCCAAACAAGAACCAGTGTCGTTCTTTTGGTTCGCCCGCCGCTTGAAAATGAGCAATCGCCATTGCATACGCTTCATCGGTCAGCAAATACGCGAGCAGCATTTTCCACCCGACGGATAATTTTTCGAGATACGGCGCGAGCGAGGCGCTGTACAAGGCGTGCCGCAAATTCACCGCAAACACGGTCAAAATCAAAACGAGCGCGGGTGTGCCTGCGACGATGAGGGGCGCGGCGATAAATTGTGACGAACCGCCGAAAATCACCGCCGACATGGCTTGGGCGATAGAGATGGGTAGCCCAAGTTGTGCCGCGAGCGCGCCATAAATGAAACCGAACGGCGCGACGCCAACCATCAACGGCAATTCCGCGCGGATGCCTGCAAAAAATTCTTGTCGTGATGTCATGGGATTGAAAACGCGAATCTACGCGAATCGGAACGAATTATTGTTTCGTTTCGTAAAGATTCGCGTAGATTCGCGTTACATTTGCTTTCAAAAATTTTACTCGACTCTACTCAACGAAACTTTTGCCAATTCTAACTGTTCGCGTACCGCGCCCGTGCCGCCAAAAACATTGCGCGCTTTCACCGACGCGTCGAAATCGAAAACGGCATACACGTCAGCATCGAATTTATCCGACGCCGCGCGAAAATCTTCCAATGGAAGCGCCGACAATTTCGCATCCCGCGTTTCTACCAATTTCACCAAGCCGCCGACGATGTGATGCGCTTGGCGAAACGGCACGCCGCGCCGCACGAGATATTCCGCGAGGTCTGTCGCCAACATACTTTCGTCCAACGCCGCGCGCATTTTGTCCGCGTTGACGCGCATCGTTTGTATCACGCCCGTCACAATGGGCAGCGTCATTTCGAGCGTATCCGCTGCGTCGAACAATGGCTCTTTGTCTTCTTGAAAATCTTTGTTGTAAGTGGAGGGCGCACCTTTCACCACAACAAGCAGCGTGTTTAGGTCGCCAATCACGCGCCCCGTTTTGCCGCGCACGAGTTCCAACGCGTCGGGATTTTTTTTCTGCGGCATCAGCGACGAACCCGTTGTGTACGCGTCGTTCATTTCGATAAAACCAAATTCGGGCGCGGAATAGTAAATGAAATCTTCGGCGAGACGCGCCAGATGAATTTGTACGAACGACGCGGCGAAAAGAAATTCTGTGATGAAATCACGATCACTCACTGCGTCGAGCGAATTTTCGCTGACGCGTTCAAAACCCAATTCACGCGCGAGAAACTCACGGTCAATCGAAAATGGATTTCCCGCCAGCGCGCCCGAACCCAATGGCAAAACACTGGCGCGTTTTTGCGCGTCGGCAAAACGTTCGCGGTCGCGTTGGAGCATCCAGAAAAACGACAAGAGATAATGCGCGAACGAAATCGGCTGCGCGCGGCGAACGTGCGTGTAACCGGGGAGAAGAGTGTCGAGATGTTGTTCGGCTTGTTGGCAGATGGCAGATAGCAGATGGCGGATAGCAGAATCAGTGCGCGCAATCGCATCCATCACGTAGAGTCGCGTATCCGTTGCGACTTGGTCGTTGCGCGAGCGTCCCGTGTGGAGTTTGTGCGCGGGTTCGCCAATCAGTTCAAACAAGCGGCGTTCGACGGCGGTGTGAATATCCTCGTCGTGTGGCGTCGAGATGAATTCGCCGCGCGAAAATTCTTTGCGTACAAGATTCAGTCCGCGCTCAATTTCATTCGCCTCGAATTCGGAAATAATTTCCGCGCGCGCCAACGCTTTCGCATACGCGATGCTGCCGCGAATGTCCGCGTCGTATAACCGCCAATCGAAATGAAAAGAATTGTTGAACCGCGCGAATAATTCGTCCGGTTCTTTGTCGAAACGGGAGCCCCACAACATAAGGGATGAGTAATGAGGGATGAGGGATGAGTGAACAACTTCGTTCACCCAATCACCTAATCACCAAATTCGAGTTTTCCAAGAATCCCCTGATTCACCATACTCCGCACCGTTATCGGCAGACCAAAGAGATTGATGAAACCGTCGGCGTGCTGCTGGTTGAAAATTTCATCGCGCATGAACGTGACGACAGATTCTTGATAGAGCGAGTACGGCGATTTGCGTCCGGCGGTGATGATGTTGCCTTTGTACAATTTCAATTTCACTGTCCCCGTTGTGCGTTCTTGCGTTTTGGTCACGAACGCGTCGAGCGCTTCGCGTAATGGCGTGAACCACAAACCGTAATAGACGAGCTCGCCGTATTTTTGCGCGACCAAATCTTTATAGTGCATCGTTTCGCGGTCGAGCGTCAACGCTTCGAGTTCGCGGTGCGCCCAATACAACAGCGCGCCGCCGGGCGTTTCGTACACGCCGCGCGATTTCATGCCGACGAGACGATTCTCGACCAAATCCACGCGCCCGATGCCGTTCGCCGCGCCCAGCGCGTTTAATTTTTCGACGATTTGCACCGGCTCTAATCCTTCGCCGTCCACCGCAATCGGCGTGCCTTGCCGAAATTCGATTTCAACATACGTCGGCTGGTCGGGCGCGTTTTCGGGCGAGACGGAAAGTTGGAACATGTCCTCGACGGGTTCGTTCCATGGGTCTTCGAGTTCGCCGCCTTCGTGCGAAAGATGCCAGAGGTTGCCGTCGCGCGAATAAATTTTCTTGGACGTTTGCGAAACAGAGACATTGTGCGCGGCGGCGTACGCGAGCGCGTCGTCGCGTCCTTTGATGTCCCATTCGCGCCACGGCGCGATAATTTTCATTTGCGGCGCGAACGCTTTGTACGTCAATTCAAAACGCACTTGGTCGTTGCCCTTGCCCGTCGCGCCGTGCGCCACCGCGTCCGCGCCTTCGGCGAGTGCGACTTGGATTTGATGTTTCGCGATGACGGGACGCGCGAACGATGTGCCGAGCAGATATTTTTCTTCGTATTGCGCGCCCGCGCGCAGCGTGGGAAAAATATATTCAGTGACGAATTCGTGTTTCAAATCTTGGACGATGCATTTGGACGCGCCGCTCGCCACCGCTTTTTTTGCTACCGCATCCATATCGTCGCCCTGCCCGATGTCGGCGGTGTAACAAATCACTTCGCAGCCGTAATTTTCGACGAGCCACGGGACGATGACAGAGGTGTCGAGTCCGCCGGAATAGGCGAGGACGACTTTGGAGATGTTCGGATTCATGGTTGGGGTAGCAAGTAGCAAGTAGCAAGTAGCAAGTAGTAGGGTTCCCTACTACCTTCTACCTACTACCTGAAACTTGGATTAGATAATCAATAATTTTATTCGGAATATCCGCGCCCGTCGCCGTTTCACTGCCGCGAAATTCGGGCGTGGGATTGATTTCGTTGATGAGATAGCCGCGCGTTTCATCTTCAATCACGTCAATCGCGAGAAAACCGCCGCCCACCGCGTTCGACGCGGCGCGCGCGATTTTTTCCAACGCGTCGTCAACGGGACACGGCGTCGAACTTGCGCCGCGCGCGGTGTTCGTGACCCAATGTTCGGAGGAGCGATAGATCGCAGAAATAATTTCATCGCCGAGCATGATGATGCGAATGTCGCGCCCCGGTTTTTTGATGTACTCTTGCAGATAAAAAATTTCGTGGAGAAAATGCCCCAGCACCGATTTGTGTTCGAGCAGCGCTTCGGCGGCTTCGCGGTCATTCACTTTGGATACGAGTCTGCCCCACGAACCGATGACGGGTTTCAAGACGACGGGATAGCCCATCGTTTCAATCGCTTCGAGCGCGGCTTCGGGCGTGAACGCGATTTCCGTGCGCGGCGAGGGAACATTGTGTTGGGATAACGCGGCGGTGGTCAACAATTTATCACCGCACGTTGCGACGACGCTCGCGCGATTCACCGTTTTCACGCCCCACGAATTGAGAATTTGCAGCGCGTACAGTCCGCGCGTAAATTCCATTGCGCGGTCGAGAATTACATCGAACGATTTGAAATGTGCGGGCTCGACGATATTCCCTTCCGAGACATGTCCATTCGGCGTCAAATTAAAAACGATTTCTCTGTCGTCAATGAGTTCGTGTTCAATGCCGCGCTTGTTCAACGCCTCGATGAGCAGTTTTTCCTCAAACCGCACGCGCGAATAGATGAGACCGATTTTCATGGCAGATAGCAAATGGCTGATAGCAAATGGCTGATAGCGGCGCTGATTACAGCGCAATAGCCGATGGTATCAACACGCTTGGTCGTTTGCCATCGGCTATTCGCTATTTGCTATCGGCTATCGGCTATTCCCCCCAATCCTCTTCTTCTTTCGGCGCGAGTTCGAGCGTGATGGGGTTGATTTCGGTGACTTCGAGTTCGGCGCCGCAATCGGGGCAGGTGACGATTTCACCTTTCATCGTTTTGCCGTTGAATGAAACATTGCCCGCACATTCGGGACATTCGGCAGTGGCTTGGGACGTGCTGATGGTTTGAGCGAACATGATTTGAACCCTCCTCAGGGTTGTGTGCATCGCGTCAACACCGGGGGATGTAGCAGGGAGATGGTAGAAAAGTAGACAGGTAAATAGGTAGACAGGTATTTTCCCTGTTTCCCTGTTTCCTTGTTTTCCTGTTCCTTGCTTCCCCGCCCATCCAAGCGTTTAGAGCTGCGTCGCTGCATGGCTTGACTCGAAACGAATCAGTGCCGATTTGGCTAAACGCGGGTGATATTGACGCGGTGCGTGTTGAAATATTTTGCGGACGATGCCGCGTTGTAAAAAAAAACCAGCCCTCTGCATTTACGCAAAAGGGCTGGCGATGTGCCGAACAATCACCGTTGATGTTCTGCAACCGATTCTCAAACGCAAGCGCGTTCGTTTCGCCAGCCCGCAAGACGCGGGCGACGCGGTGAACGGAAGCGTAAAACCTCGATTGCGATATTCATCATCAACGTTGCGGCGTTTATACAATAGGTGGCGCGGAATGTCAAACCCAGATTCTACAATTTGAACGAGAAAATTTGCTAATTCTCCTTTCGCGCCCAAGTTGACAAGCGTGAAAGATTCTGGACAATATAGCCAATCCGGTCTTTATAGCCAAATTTTGGCAAGGAGGAACAATGAGCAAATCTGTTAGTGTGGCAGAAGCCAAAAACAATTTTTCCGATCTGCTCAATCGCGTCATTTATCGGCGCGAACGCATTATTGTCTCAAAGCACGGCAAGCCCGTGGGCGCGTTGATTAGCACCAAGGATTTGGAACAATTGGAGGAATTGGAAAAACAACAGGCCATCGCGCGTATCAAAGAAATTAAAAAACGGACGAAAAAATATTATACTCTTGAGGAAGTGCGCCGCGAGTATGAAAAAAAGTGGGGCGTGAATCTTGACGACATCGAAGCCGAGACAGATTAAATGTACGCTATCGAAGAAGGCGCTGAGTTTCGCGGCCAAGTTTTTGACTTGCACCCTAAACGATTCAAGCAAGTGTATTTGCGACTTTCTGCGTTGCAGCTAAACCCGCGTCCGCCCGACGCACAAATGCTTGACGAGAATATTTATCGTGTGCGCGTTGGACCGTACCGCATTTCGTACGAGATTGATGACGAACGGCGACGCGTGCGCGTGTTTTTGTTGGAAGTAATGGCGGAGGGCGAATAAAAGAACGGCGAGGGGTCGAAAACCTTTCGCCGTTTTCTTCATTTATGGGGGCTGCTAATCAAAGATCAAGAGCAATCATTCCAATCAATTCCATTTTCGCAGCTATGTTTTGTTGGCTACCGGCACAGAAACCTCTTGCAGCAGTTTGCGCGTCGTTTCGGCGATTTCGTTCACTGCTTGCTCGAACGCCATTTGATTTCGTTTCGACGGCACGCGATAGCCGCTCACTTTGCGGACGAATTGCAAGGCGGCATCGTGCAATTCTTGATCGGTTGGGGCAGCGTCGGCATGACGCAGTTGTTTAATGCTTCGGCACATATCGTTCGTTCCTTTTTTTTCAAATATGGCGCACCGCAATCTGTTTGCAAGATACAGCGCGTCCTCTCAAGAGCAAGTATAAACTCTCTCGGCGCGGCGTCAAGCGTGGTTTGGACGCGATCTTTGTTTTGACGCGTCTACGCGCGGCTTGACAATGCAGCACAAACTCGGACAATCAAAGCGAAACGATAACTTTATTCCGGAGATGTTATGAATATTGTATTAATGATTCATTCGCTGTGGCGATGGGTCGTCGTGATTGTGGCGCTCATCGCCTTGGTCAAATTTGGTATCGGGTGGCTGCGCCACAACAAGCCCGATGATCTGGACAGACGGCTCACCTCATTTTTCACGATTGCGATTGATATCCAGGTGTTGTTGGGAATCCTCCTCCTCGCGTTACAAGCAATCAACGGCGTGCTGCTGCGCGTCGGCATTGAACATTCTGTCGTCATGATCGTCGCCGCCGTCATCGCGCATCTCACCGCGATTTGGCGCAAACGCGATGACAATACGGTGCTGCGCAACAACTTTTTCGATGTGCTGGCAGTGCTCATTCTCATCGCGCTTGGCGTGGCGCGCGTAGGCGGCTGGAGTTTTTAAAATCGTGCTGCCGAACGAAATCCATTCGCCGGGCGCGTTGTTACGCGCGTGGGGCGTCGTTTCCGAGCCGGACGACGAACTGCGCGCGTACGAAACGTGGTGGGAAACATCGGGCAAAAAAATTTCCGAAGTGGTTGACCGCGCGGGAACGCCACTTTTGAAAATGTTTGACCGCTTTGGCGCGCGCATTGACGAAATCGCGTTCGCGCCCGAATACTATACGATGCTTTATCGCGGCTATCGCGCGGGCGTGATTGAAAAAATCTTTGCCGAAAAATCATTGCTGCCGTCGTACCAAATCGGTTACGTCGCGTCGTTTTACGATTCGGGCGTGTATTGTCCGTACACCGTTTCGATGTCAACGGCAGTGCCACTTGCCAAATATGGCGCGCCCGAGGTGCGTGAAAAATTTTTGCCGCCAATGTTGAAACGCGACGATTCGGTTTGGCAGGGCGCGACGTGGATGACCGAAGCGCGCGGCGGCAGCGACTTGGGCGCGAACGTGGATACGATTGCGCGGCGCGATGGCGACAATTGGAAACTGACGGGCGACAAGTTTTTTTGCAGCAATGTCGGCGCGGAACTCGCAGTCGTCGCGGCGCGTCCCGAAAATGCTCCGAACGGTGTGCGCGGACTCGCGTTGTTTCTCGTGCCAAAATTGCGCGCGGATGGTTCGCGCAATTTTTTCGTGCGGCGCTTGAAATCCAAAATTGCGACGCGCTCGGTTCCGACCGGCGAAGTGGAATTGCGCGACAGTGAAGCGTATCTGCTCGGCACGACCGACGCGGGCATTTATTTGATTCTCGAAGTGCTGAATCTTTCGCGCATCGCTAACAGCATCGGCAGTGTCGCCGTTGCGCAACGCGCCATTTCCGAAGCGTACTATTTCGCGCAAAACCGCGTCGCGTTTGGGAAACCGCTGTTCGAGCAGCCGTTGATGCGCGCACAATTTGAACAGCGCGCGCGTGAATTGCAAAACGCGTTCGCGTTGGCGTGGTACGCCGCGCGATTGTTGGACGAGGTGTATTTGCAAACGCCGCCGTATTCCGACCGCTATCATTTGTTTCGCCTCGTCGCGCATCTGGCAAAATATCACACCGCCGAATTCGCCGCGCAAACGTCAAAATGGGCGATGGAAGTGCACGGCAGCGCGGGCGTGTTGGACGAATTTCCGATTGAACGCTTGCTGCGCGAGAGCATGATTCTGGCAATTTGGGAGGGCGCGCCGCATCGTCAAATTCTCGACGCCTTGGAAGTGATGAAACGCAAAGGCGCGCACGAATTGTTATTTCACGAAGTTGCGCCGCGCGCCGACCCGCACGCGTTGGAAGACATCGCCGCGCGCGTGGATTCGCTGCTCGCGTTATCTCAAAACGAGATGGAAACGCAGAGCGAACCGCTCTTTCGCGACTTGGCGGAATTTACAGCAATTAGCTTAACGGGTATATAATCGCGCGTGACAAAAGAGCATTGCTGAGCTCGATTGTCCGGGAAGAACGTTGTCGTCCGTGTGACACAACGAACGCCAAAGGTCCGTTCTGGAGGAGGAACGAACCACGGGGGAACCATCCTGTGGGGTGAATAAGCGGACCATCCAATACGTCGGGACAAAATAAATTCCACGTATTGATGGCTAGACGCAAAATGCTTTAGGGTCATGCAGTGGGACCCGAACCCGTCAGCTAACTCCGTCGGCGTGCCATCTCCCGCATCACCACGCAATCGCCACAATTGCAAGCGGCGTTATGTGCGCGCATGATGCCGAGTTGAAAACAAAAACCCTTCGAGTTGCGATAAAGAACATTGCTCTCGAAGAGTTTTTTATTTTACCGATTTCCGCCGTGTTTGAGCGACAGCTCACGCTTCGACGCGGTTCTGTGTTTCCTCTTAGCGATTTCGCCCATATTTCTCGTGCGAGGAAACCCAATCGCTCGAAGAGATCGCGGCGGCGAGTGAAATTTCTCCAGCCAATACGACGCCCGCGACGATTTCCGCGAGCTTGTTCACTTTGCCTTTGCCCACACAGCCGAGAATCTGCAAACATTCGTTTTGCGTCGCGAGTTTCACGCCGCCGCCGTACGTTGCGACAATGAGCGACGGAATTGTCATCGAAATATACAAGTCCCCTTCCTTGGTCATTTCGCAATAAATAATTCCCGCCGACGATTCCGAAACATTCGCCACATCTTGCCCCGTTGCAATAAACATCGCGGTGATGCCGTTCGCGGAATGCGCGCCGTTATTGTTGACGCCCGACATGAAACCGCCGACGTTCGCGACGTTGTAATGATAAAAAAGTTTTTCCGGCTCGACGCGCATATTTTCAATCAATACATCGCGTTTGACCACCGCTTCGGCGACGACGCGTTTGCCGCGCGTGCGTGCGATATTGATCCACGACGCTTTTTTGTCCGTCGCAAAATTCGATTCCAAATAAAAATTCGTGATGCCCGCGTAATTGTCAATGATCCAACTGCTCGCCGCGAACGTTGCGCGCCCCACCATGTTTTGTCCCGCCGCGTCGCCCGTTTTGTAATTGAATCGCAGAAACGCGAATTTGTTGGCGAGATACGAGTCAATGTCTTGCAACTTGGCAACCGACGAAGTGGCTTCGGCTTGTTCTTTGATCGTCGTGAAATTGTCTTCGACCCATTTCACAAAATCGCGCGCTTCCCGCGCATTGCTAAATACGAAAACGGGCGCGCGCTGCATCGCATCTCCCACCACCGTCGTCGTCACGCCGCCCGACAAATTTAAAATTTTCATTCCGCGATTGTACGAGGCGACGAGCGTGCCTTCTGCGGTTGCCAGCGGGATGAGAAATTCACCCTGCGCCTGTTCGCCGTTGATTTTCAGCGGACCCGCCACGCCAATCGGAATTTGCGCGACGCCGATGAAATGTTCGATGTTGCCTTTGCCAATGTGCGGGTCGAACGAATATTTTGGAATGTGTTCGAGTTTCGCACCGCTGAATTGTTCGACTAACGCCTGACGCTGTTTGATAATTTCGGGGTTGTAATCGTCATTCTCATCGCGCGGAATGCGAATCCCTTTTTTCTCGACATCCGTAATCGCATCATCTACTTTGAATTGCAGTTTGCCAAAACCCTTTGCCTCAAAGCCAATTTCGATTTCGTGTTTGCCCTTGGGCAGCGCGGGCAGCTTTGTCTGCACAATGATGGATGAGCGGAGCGGAAAGGGCAGCGGATTCGCCGCAGAGATTTTTTCCGGTGACAGGACGCGTCCATCGTTGAGCGTGAGCGCCACTGAATCGAGAGGCGCTTCTTTGCCATCCACCGCGACTTTGCGGATGCCAACTAGATCCACATCGCTCAACCGATTCTTGACCGCGAATTGCACGCCGCCGTCGGCATTACGCAAACTGCCAAGTGTGTACAATTTTTTCAACAACATACTGGGAATGATCATGGGAGGACTCCTCGTCGGGAAAATAGTGGCAAGAGTGTAGCATATTTTTCCGTCACTTGCATCCAACGCACGACTGCGCGACAATCGTCTCACGCGGCATTGTCGCCGCGAAATTTTCACCGAGGAAAGGAGCGTTATGGCAGACAGTGTGTACAAAGTGATTGATTTGGTGGGGACGAGCAGCGAGTCGTGGGAAAAAGCGGCGCGCAATGCGGTCGAAACGGCGATGAAGAGCATCAAAGACATTCGCGTCGCCGAAGTATCAAAATTGGATTTACAGATCGAAGAGGGCAAAATTGTTGCCTATCGCGCGCGCGTACAAGTTTCGTTCAAATATCATACCGAGATGAGCGATGATTAGGGCAAATTCCGATTTGGTTTGGAGAACAGACTTTTCGTGGTTTGTGGAACCACAAAGCGATTCAGCGAAACTCAAAAGGTCTCTCATTCCCTAGACCAGATCCGACTCTGCTCTAAAAAACAAAAACGCGGTGACAATTTCGTCACCGCGTTTTTGTTTTGACGCGTGTTCAAATGACCAATTCGGGCTGTTCTTCTTCTGCCAATCGCTGCTGCGCGAGATGCATTCGTTCCATGCTCGCTTTGGCAATTTCCCCCATGAGCGTATAGCCGAGTTGGGGGTCGCGCTCCATCAACGCGCGCAGAGACTGTCCATCAATTCGCAAGATGTGACAATCAGTTGCCGCGCGCGCTGTCATGGCGTACAAATGTGGTTCGATCAATGCCGAGATCCCAAAGGGTTCAATGGCGTTGATCTCGCCCGCGAGGACACGATGGCGCGGGTCATCGGGCATCTTGAAATACAGGTCCACACTGCCGCGCGTCAAGAGAAAAAGATATTGCGCGGACTGTCCTTCCTCAAAAAACGTTCCGCCGTAAGGAATATGTTCTTCCATCACGAACGGGATCAACGCTTCGATTTGTGTCTGACTCAAGCGCGCGAAAAACGGATACGCTTGTAATGTTTTGACGGAAATCATTTCTACCTCCTCGAAAGTGAATGTGGCATCATCAAAACATAGTCAGGTCAAAATTGGGTTGCAATTCGGTTCTCGTGTTTGGCGGAAAACAGAACACCACGTACTCGCGTTTGACATTGCGCGCACGCGCCATTAAGCTATCTCCAAATCGCCATGAACAAATCATTCGATAGTTCTTTGCCCGAAAAAAATCCGCTCGAAAATTTTTCGCAAGTTACACGCAATTGGTTCCGCGCGACCTTTGGCGAACCGACACCGCCGCAAGCGCAAGGTTGGCTCCCGATTCAACGCGGAGAACACACGCTCATCCTCGCGCCCACCGGTTCAGGCAAAACGTTAGCGGCGTTTTTGTGGGGGGTTGATGAGCTGTTTCAAAAACTCGACGAACGACGAACGACGGAGGACGAAAGCCCAACGCCGAAAAAGAAATCACGTTCGTCATTCGTCAACCGTCATCCGTCGGATGGAATTCACTTACTCTACGTCTCTCCCCTCAAAGCGCTCAACAACGATGTCGAACGCAATTTGCGCGTGCCGCTTGAAGGCATCCGCGAATTCGCCGCGCAGCAGAAAATCCATCTCCCGCACCTTCGCGTTGCCGTCCGCACCGGCGACACGCCCGCGAAAACGCGCGCGGACATGCTCAAGCATCCGCCGCACATTTTGATAACGACGCCCGAATCGTTGTACTTGATGTTGACGAGTCCGCGCGCGCGCGAATTATTTCGCACGACGCGCACCGTCATCGTTGACGAAATTCACACGCTCGCGGGCAACAAACGCGGTGTCCATCTCGCGCTCACACTCGAACGTTTGCAGCACGTCGCGCAGCAACCCATCCAACGCATCGGACTCTCCGCGACGATTAAACCGTTGGAAGAGGTGGCAAGATTTTTGGGAGGACAAGAAGCGGGAGTTGGGGGTCAGGGGTCGGGGAAGAATCTCGCCTCATCTACCAAACCCCATTCCCCGTCCCCTATCCCCCGTCTCCTCACCATCGTCGACGCGCGCTACAAAAAACCTCTCGACCTGCAAATCGTCACCGTCGTGGATGATTTTCGACAGCTCGGCGGAACGGATTCGATTTGGCCCTATGTGGTGCCGCAAGTGTTGAACGACATTCGCACGCACGATACCACGCTTGTCTTTGCAAATTCGCGGCGACTCGCGGAACGGACGGCGGATAGATTGAACGCGCAGCTCGAAGCGGAACAATCCGAAGAAATCGAACCGGGCAGTCCGCTCGCGCTCGCGCCCGGCGGACAAATGCGCGACAGAGGAATTTTTGCCATCGGCGCGCAAGGTCCCATTCGCGCGCATCACGGCAGCATGTCGCGCGAAGCGCGCCATGAAATGGAGGAACAACTCAAAGCCGGAAAACTGCCCGCGCTCGTCGGCACGTCGTCGCTCGAACTTGGCATTGA
Organism: Chloroflexota bacterium; assembly: GCA_004295045.1. Taxonomy (GTDB): domain Bacteria; phylum Chloroflexota; class Anaerolineae; order UBA4142; family SHND01; genus SHND01. Next base: position 139,753 of record SHND01000017.1, read on the forward strand.
CATCGGCTCGATTGATTTGGTGGTGCAGTTGCAATCGCCGAAAAGCGTGGCGCAAGGATTGCAGCGCGTCGGACGTTCGGGGCATCTCGTCGGGCAAACGAGTCGCGGAAAAATTTACGCGACCTTTCGCGAAGATTTAGCCGAAGCCGCCGCGATTGTGCGCGGCATGTTGGACGGCGATGTGGAAGAAACGCACACACCGCAAAACGCGCTCGATGTTCTCGCGCAGCAAATCGTCGCGTGCGTGGCGATGGAAAATTGGGACGCGGATGAATTGTATGAACTCGTGCGCGGCGCGTATCCGTACCACGATCTTTCGCACAACGCGTACTTGTCCGTCCTCGAAATGCTCACGGGCAAATATTTTCTGGAGGAACCCGGCGCGCGCGCCGTCTCCGCGCTGCGTCCAAAAATCGCGTGGGACAAGGTACACAATCGTTTGAGCGCGCTGCCCGGTTCGCGCCTCTTGGCAATTTCCAATGTCGGCACGATTCCCGATACGGGACAATACAAAGTGTATTTGTCCGATAACAAAACGCGCATCGGCGAACTGGACGAAGAATTTGTTTTGGAAACGCGCGTCGGCGACAATTTTCTGCTCGGCTCGCAAGTGTGGCGCGCGTTGGAAATTAAAGAGGACCGCGTGATTGTGGCGGACGCGGCAGGCGCAACGCCGCGTATGCCGTTTTGGAATGGCGAAATGCCCTGGCGTCCGTTTGAATTGGGCGAGAGAATTGGAAAATTTCGGCGCGAGGTGGAAAAGAGAATCGAGAGTCGAGAGTCGAGAGTCGAGAGTCGAGAGTTGAGATTGGGTGAATGGCTGGAACGCGATTATGCGCTGGATAAAAAGTCGGCAAACAATTTGCTCGACTATGTGCAGTCGCAAGTGAAATCACTTGGCGCGATTTCGTCAGACACGACAATCATTGTCGAAACATTTCAGAACGCGGTGGGCGACCCGCATCTCGTCATTCATTCGCCGTTCGGCGGACGCGTCAACGCGGCGTGGGCGGTGGCGTTGACGAGCGCGTTCCGCGAACAATTTCAGACGACGCCCGAAGTGATGACGAACGACGATGGAATTATTTTTCGCTTTCAGCAAGCCGAACGCGACGCGCCGCTTGCGACGATTACGCAAATGACTGCCGCCGAAGCGCGCGAACGCATTTTGCGCGAATTGCCCGATTCCGCCGCGTTCGGCGCGCGATTTCGGATGAACGCGGGACGCGCGTTATTGCTCACCAAACCGCGCGCGGGCAAACGCACGCCGCTTTGGCTGCAACGCTTGAAAGCAAAAGATTTGCTTGCGTATGTCAAACATTTTTCCGATTTTCCGATTTTGATTGAAACGTATCGCGATGTGTTGAGCGATGTGTTTGATTTGCCGCATCTCGAACTCGTGTTGAATCGCATCGCGTCGGGGGAAATTCGCGTCATCACGCACGAATCCGTTGTGCCTTCACCCGTTGCGTCCGCGCTGATGTTTAATTTCGTCAGCACGTATTTGTACGAATGGGACGCGCCGAAAGCGGAACGCAGTTTGCAATTATTGTCCGTGCCGCGCCAAGCGTTGCAAGAGGTGATGCAAGGCGTCGAGTGGAACGAACTGCTCAAGCCCCAAGCAATCGAGGATGTTGTTGCGCGTTTGCAGCACACCGCGCCAAATTATCAAGCGCGCAGCAAAGAAGAATTGGCGATTTATTTGCGCGAGGTGGGCGATTTAACACGCGCGGAATTGTTGGCGCGTTGTGTTGAAAATGGAAATGTTTGGATTGACGAACTCGTAAGTGAAAAACGAATTGTCGAAATCGAAATTCCGAACGCGCGCGGAAATGAAAAACGCTTTATCAATGTCGAACTTGCGGACGAGTACAAAAACGTCGAGCGCGCAACGGATGTGTTGAAACGTTTTCTCGTCATCGCCGCGCCGAGTACGCGCGAAGAGATTTTGGAACGTTACGCGTTCGCGCCCGAATGGTTCGATGAAACCCTTGCGCGGTTTGTCCGCACCGGCGAACTCGCGCGCGGACATTTTACGTCGAGCGAACGAGATGAATTTTTGGACGCGTATTTGCTCGAACAAATTCATCGGCGCACGTTGAATTTGCTGCGCGGTGAGGTGCAGCCCGTTTCCATTTTCGCGTATGCGGATTTTCTCGCGCGCTGGCAGCACGCGCATCCCGAAACGCGTTTGCGTGACGACGAGGCGACGGAAAAAATTCTAAAACAACTGCGCGGCGTCTCCCTCGCGGGCGCGGTGTGGGAACGCGAGCTCTTGAGCGCGCGCATCGAAAATTATTCGGAAAGTGATTTGGACGCGCTCACCGAGAATGGCGCGTGGGTTTGGGCGGCGGAAGGAAACGACGCCAAACGAATGCGCGTGAAATTTTTTGCGCGCGGCGAGGGCGGTTTATTCTTGTCCGCGCCATCACTTACAGACTTGAGCGCGCACGCGCAAACGGCGTATGAATTTTTGAAAAGCGAAGGCGCGTCGTTCGGAACGGACATTCAAAATGGAACGGGGCTGAAAGCGGACGAATTGGCGGGCGCGCTAGCCGAACTCGCGCTGCGCGGACTTACCACGAATGACGAAATCGTCACGTTACGCAATCTCGTCGAACATGGCGCGGTGTTTCGTTCGGCGCGTGTTCAAACGAGCGCGGCGCGCAAACCCGTTTCCGCGTTGGAACAAGAATTGAGCGCGCGGTTGGGTCCGCGCCCATTGAAAATGACGCAGTATCGTGAAATGAGAAAACGCACGATGGAAAAAGTAGCGCGCTCGATTTCACAACAAGCGTCGCCGTGGCGCGGACGCTGGACGTTGACGCAGCGCGCGGGCATTTTGGGCGCGCCTCTTTCGGACGCCGAACGCGCGGCAAAATGGGCGCGGTTGTTGTTGGAACGCTACGGTATCGTAACGCGCGAAATATTGGAGCGCGAAGAAATTCCAAATTTGGAAATGGTGTACGCGGAATGGCAGAGAATGGAGTGGCGCGGGCAAGCGCGGCGCGGCATTTTTGTCGCGGGGATGGCGGGGATTCAATACGCGCTGCCCGACGCGGTGGAAAAATTGCGCGCGGGGAACGCTGTGGCGAGCGTTCCGTACGTATTGAATGGCACGGACCCCGCGAACATTTTTGGCGGTGACGCGTCGGATTTGAAATTCGCGCGCGTTCCATCCACGCACATTGTTTTGGCGAACGGGCAACCCATTTTGCTCGCGCAAGAGAACGGCGAACGCTTGACGGTTGCGCCAAATGTTTCGGAGGAATTGATCCGCGCCGCATTGCGCGAATTTTTTACGCGCGCGAACGCGCCGCGCCATGTGTTGGTTACAGAATGGAATGGCAAAACGGTTTTGAAAAGCGAGGGCGAAAAGTTTTTGCAAGAGTTGGGTTTTTATCGCGTGCCAAAAGGAATGGAGTTGTGGAAAAAATAAAGCAAAGCGGGCGGAATTTTCTCCGCCCGCTTTTTTCATGGATAAAGCGTGAACCGCTATTCTGCCGCGCCTAACGTATTCGCGCCTTCAGCGAGATCACCCAAGCCATCGAGCGCCATCATGCGGCTCGCATCGTGCATCCCTTCCGCCGCAGCAATGTCGGCGAGACCTTCCGCGATTTTTTCTTGACCGGCTTGAGCTGTGGCGTCGCTTGCCATCGAAGCCAATTCCGCCGCGGCGAGCGCCTGCATCCCATCTTCCACTTCGCCGACTCCATAGTCTGCAATCTTTTGACCGGAGGCGCCAAGCTCGCGCGCCAATGCGCGCGTTCCACGCGCGCGCGACAAATCGCCAACGGCAAAAGCTTTCATGCGCAAGCTCATGTCGCCGAGAAATGTGCCGAGCGCATACATTCCCATTGCGTGAACGACTTCGCCGACTACGCCGATTTGTCCGGACATGCTTGCCATTTCCATCCCGCGCGCTACCTCGCCAACGCTCATGGCGCGCACCATTGCGCTCAGCGTGGTCATGTCCTGCGATACCTGTAACATGCCTTCGCCTTGTTCCATATCGCGTGCGGCATTGTGCGCGGCGATGTCGCTCAAGACCGACATATTTTCGGAGCGTTCGAGATCGTTCAATCCATCCACGAGGTTCGCGGTGCCAGCTTCTGCGGCGCGGCGGCTCTCTTGATTCAATTCACTCGCTGCCATCAGCGTGTCTTCCGCTACAGACATTTGCGCGGCGCCCGCGTATGCCTTTTCTGCCGCTTGCATTTTTTTGCTGCTGGCTTTGGCGTTCTTTGTGCTTTTCTTGTTCTTGTCCTTTGCCATCTTTCCTCCTTTGAAATATGGAAAATTACTGCTCGTCGCGCCAACCCAACGCGCGCAAAAATTGCTTGTCGTCTTCGCTCAACGCTGCACGCGGCAATAAATCAGGACGACGCTCCCACGTGCGCTTGAGCGATTCATTGCGCCGCCAGCGTTCAATCTGTGCGTGATGCCCCGATACCAAAATATCCGGCACACGCATCCCGCGAAATTCGAGAGGACGCGTATAGTGGGGATGTTCGAGCAAGCCCGCTGCATGTGAGTCTTGATGCGGTGCGCTCGGGTCGCCGATCACGCCCGGAATAAAACGCGAGACCGCATCCACCACGACCATCGCCGGAATCTCGCCGCCGGTTAAAACGTAATCACCGATAGAGATTTCATCGGTGACCAACGCGCGTACGCGTTCGTCCACGCCTTCGTAGCGACCGCACAATAATGCGAGATGCGGCTGCTGCGCGAATTCGCGCGCAAGGTCAGTGTTGAATACGCGTCCTTGCGGCGTCAGCAAGATCAACGGGGGACGCCGGGCGGGTTCGTTACCCAAAATCGTTTCGACCGCTTCAAAGATCGGTTCGGGTTTCATCACCATCCCGCCGCCGCCGCCGTACGCCGTTTCGTCGGTGACGTGATGTCTGTCGCGCGCATAGGCGCGAATGTCGTGCAAAAAAATTTCGATGCGTCCCGATTCGCGTGCGCGCTGCAAAATGCTGTCGTCAAAGACTCCGCTGAACATATTGGGAAAGAGCGTGAAAATCTCGAAACGCATTGCGCGCTATTCTAGCATAAAGTAAGAGAATTTTTCAAAAGAAAATAAGTCTTGAAAAACAAAACTCCGCCAAGCGCTTGGCGGAGTTTTTGAGATTGAACAGGATTCGGTCATCAATATTTACTGCATTGGTATCCCGTCGTTCCAACTTGTCTGGGACTGCCATAAGGGTTGCTGACCGAGACCACGAGTTTAGCCGCGGCGCCGCCTTTGGAGAGCACTTGAGCCATACCTTGATAACTCGTGCCAGCCGCAGCGAACGCTGCATCGGACAAGAGGATGTCTATGGAAGAGTTTGGCGCGATGTTGACTTTATATTTCACAACTTTGCCGCCCGTGTCTTTTTTGAACAAGCGCATTTGGACGCGAGCGGTCGCGGCAGCATCCGTATTGAGAATGGTGAGAGTTGAATTTTGCGCCGTGCTTCGTGACATATCTCCGCAGACGTACCTGGTGCCTGTTTGCGTGTTGGCAATACCATTTTCGCCATACAGGCGCTTGCCTTTGCCTAGCACTTGGAGCGTTGAAACTGCCAGTGGTTGACCGTTGGACGTAACCTTTGCCCAACCGACGTAAGCGTTTCCCAACGCGCTGAATGCTGCATCGTTCAACAAAAATTGCGCCATGCCGTTCGGCGCCACGTTGGACGCGGTTTGCGATGTGACCTGCGCGCCGGTGGTGGAATAAAATGTGATCGTGATATCTGTAGCGGCGTTTCCATTGTTGCGCGCAAAAATTTCAGACCAATTTGCCGCGACGCCCTTGCCGTTCGCTTTGCGCTGGACTTGATTCAAATAAACGGTGGGGTCCGTTTCGCTCGCGGTCATGCCGAGAAATGCGCTCGTGTCTCTGTAATAGAGCGATTGCATTGCCACCGCGACATTTTGATTTGAGGTCACGCGCGCGCTGCCCAGAAACGTGCCGCTCGGCACCATGGTGTTGGTGTTGAGATAGGCAATCTGATTTGCGCCGATCACCGGATTCTCTTGATGCGCGACTGAACCATCCGGATTGTAAAGCGTGAGCGCAACATTGGCTTGTGAGCCGGTCGTATTCTGAATCGCAATGATCGAGTTTCGCGTATTCGGCGCGAGATGGCGCACAAAGGGCAGTGTCACATCGAGCGCGGGCGCGTTGCTGCCTTCGTATGAATCGCGCGCGGAATTGTTCGCGTTCGCGCCGATGACGACGGCTTGAATGTTTTTATCGGATGAAATTTGCGCCCCGCCCTGGAAATTCGCGCCGAGCGATGAAGGCAGTGCCACCAATTGCGCGCCGTTCTTGGCAACGTTGACGTTAGTGCTATAAGCTACCGCGCCGCTCGTGTTGTAAATGTCGACTTGCACCGTCGCATTGCCGGTGCCATCGGGATTGAACAAAAGAATCTGTGAAGTCATGGGACCCGGCGCTTGGGGTACGACATCTACGGCGTCGGCAGATTCTGTATCATCAATTAGAGGGGATGTTGGTGCTGGTGTCGCCGTTGGTTCTACCGTTGCCTTGGGGAGGCGAGTTTTGGCGCGTTTTTGTTTTTTGGGGGTTGTTGTTGGCGTTGGTGTGCGTTTCGCGCTAGAGGGGCTCGCATCTACGACATACGTCCATCCTAGAAAGGCGATCCCGAGCGCGATCAGAATTCCGAAAAGTGAAATTCGTTTCATATGTTTTCTGTCAAAGTGCATTTGATTTTGACTATACGTAGGACTAGTGCTTTAGTCAACTGTACCACGTTCCTATATCAAGCTATGGTGCAAGAGTGCATTTTTTGGACGAAATCTACGTCAACAGTTCACCAAGGCAAGCTTGATCAACGCGGCGAGTGTAGCACGCGACGAAAAAAACGCAAAATGCGCGAACTTTGATAAGAGTTATAATTGGCGGTGAGGTGACGAATGAGATTGGCAGTAGGTTCGGATGAAAAAACGCTTTTGACCGACGCGGTGAGCGCTGACTTGGCAAAACGCGGACACTTGATCACGGCGTATGGTCCGCTGCGGGACGAGGCGTTGAATTGGACGCAGGTCGCGCAAGCTGTCGCGGAATCCGTTGCGCAGGGGGAGGCGGAAGAGGGAATTCTTTTTTGCTGGACAGGCACCGGCGTTTCGCTCGCGGCGAACAAAGTGCCGGGCATCCGCGCGGCATTGTGCCACGATGCCGAAACCGCCAGAGGCGCGCGCTTGTGGAATCGCGCGAATGTGCTGTGTCTGAGTTTGCGTACCACGTCCGAAGCGGTCGCGCGCGAAATTTTGGATGCGTGGTTCAGTACGCCGCCCGGCACCGACCCGAGCGATATAGCAGCTGTCGAGCAGGTGAGTGACATCGAACGCAAATATGCAAAATGAAAACGCGCCCTTGATGCGGCGTGTCGTGCGTTGGGGCTTGAACGAACTCTACACGAAATTTGCGTTTGCGTACGATGCGGTGAGTGTGTTGGTTTCGCGCGGCGAATGGCGTACGTGGACACGGGCGGCGATTCCGTTTGTGCAAGGCGCGCGCGTTTTGGAGATCGCGTTCGGCACCGGTAATTTGCATCTTGATTTGTATGATGCGGGATTTACGCCGATTGGCATTGATCTCTCGCCCAACATGCACGCCGTCACGCAAGCAAAATTCCGCGCGCAAAAGAGAACAATGCCGCGCTTGGCGCGGGCGCACGTCCAAGCTCTGCCTTTTTCTGACGCGTCATTTTCTACACTCGTGATGACCTTTCCGCCGGGCTTTGTGTATGATTCGGGTGCGATGCAAGAGTTGTGGCGCGTCTTGCAAGCGCGCGGCGTTTTGTTATGGGTGGACGCGCCGCAGTTCTATCCGCGCGACACACCAAGTCGCTTCTTGAGTTGGCTGTTTCAAACGACGGGCGGCTGTGCGAATCCTGAAACTGACGAAATCGCGCGCTTGCTGCAAAATTCGCACGACGGCGCGCTGTGGCGCATGTGGCATTGGCGCGTCGAACGCGTCGAATCCAAGTACAGCGCGGTGCATGTTTTCATCGGGACCAAAAATGCAAATCCAAATTAACGAATCGCAAATCGAACTCGTGCGCGGTGACATTACACAACAAGAAACCGACGCGATTGTGAACGCGGCGAACGAATCGCTGCTTGGCGGCGGAGGCGTGGATGGCGCGATTCACCGCGCGGCGGGTCCGGAACTGCTCGCGGAATGTCGCACGCTCGGCGGCTGCGCGACCGGCGATGCAAAAATCACGCGCGGGTATCGCCTGAAAGCGCGGCATGTGATTCACACCGTCGGTCCGATCTATCGCGACGGCAAGCACAACGAACCGCAGCTGCTGGCATCCGCGTATCGGCGTTCGCTCGAACTTGCGCGCGAAAATAATTTAGCGAGCATCGCCTTTCCCGCGATCTCAACCGGGATTTATGGCTATCCGCGCACAGAGGCGGCGCACATTGCCTTGCGGACAATCGTCGAGTTTCTAAAAACACACGCTGCGCCGAAATTGGTGCGAATGGTATTATTTGACGCAGAGACGTTGAATGTGCATGAACGTGTTTTACAAGAGTTTGCTGGACGCGCTGAACAAGAATCAAACAGTGCGCCGGAAACGTAACAAGAATATATGAAAGAACAATATATTGACGTCAATGGTTGGCGGACGCGCTATGCGCGCGCGGGCGACCAAGGAACTGCAATCATACTTTTGCATGGGCTCGGCGCGTCGCTGGAATCGTGGTATCCCAACGTAGATGCGTTGGGCGAACGGTATCGCGCCTTTGCGCCGGACATTGTCTATTTTGGCAAAAGCGCAAAGCCAAAACGCGCGCCGCAATACATGGACTTTGTCGAGTTCACAATCCAGTTTATGGATACCTTTGGGTTGGAACGCGCGGTGCTGGTCGGAAATTCGATGGGCGGGGCGATTGCAACCAAAATAGCGATTCTCTATCCCGACCGCGTCGCCGGATTGGTATTGGTTGATTCCGCCGGTTTTGGTCCCGAACTCGCGTGGTGGCTGCGTTTGCGGACGCTGGTTGATGTGCGACCGCGCGGCACACCTCCGCCATGGTTGACGCGTGTGGGCTTGCGCGCGATTTTTGATGATCCCGCGCATTTATCGGATGAGCTGTTGACCAAGTTAATTGGCATCGAGCAAGACGATCAAGCCATTCGTTCGGCGCGCCGCGTGTTGAAAATCGGCGTAGATTGGCGCGGGCTCAAGCCCGATATGCTGCGGGAAATTCGCGATGCGGCGCATCAAGTGACTGTGCCGACGCTGATCGTTTGGGGCAAACAAGACCGCGTTGTGCCGGTTCAACATGCGTTCGCCGCGCGCAAACGCATTCCCAATGCGCGCTTGCATTTGTTTGAACGTTGCGGACATACACCGCAGCTGGAATATCCCGCGCAGTTCAATTCCCTCATACATGAATTTGTACAAGAGACTGGAGAGCGCAACGGCGAAAAAATTTGACACGACTGTGCGCGTATGCTATAGTCGTTTTTGCGCTTGGAGGTGTGGTGTAGTCGGTTAACACGCGGCCCTGTCAAGGCCGAGAGCGCGGGTTCGAGCCCCGTCACTTCCGCTGCCGGATTCCACAGAATGATCGCAAAATGGTTTGCGATCATTTTTTTTGATCCTTCGTTGACATTCTATTTCTCCGAGTTGTATAATGCGCGCAGCATCCTTCCCCTTGCCTTGAATTCCTTTTGCGACATTTCAAATAATTTGCGCGTACGCCCCAACGCCGGGGCGCGTCATGCAACTCGCGCGTCTGCGTGCGTTTGAATCGGCGCTTGATTCTATTCGCCGCGCGCGCTCATTCATTCACCAAGGGGGTGAATTGGCATGATCCCCGCACAGTTTCAATACGCCGCGCCCGCGTCCATTCCCGACGCGATTGCGCTGCTCAAATCCAATCCCGACGCGAAAATTTTATCCGGCGGACAATCGCTGATTCCGTTGATGAAATTTCGCCTCGCCCAGCCCGCAATGATTGTTGACCTCAACAATATCGGCGGCTTGGATTACATCCGCGAACAAGGCGGATGGTTGAAAATCGGCGCACTCGCGCGCGAATCTGAACTCGAAGATTCCGCGCTCGTGCGTGAAAAATATCCGCTCTTGTACGATACAACCCTATCGGTTGCCGACCCCATCGTGCGAAATCGCGCGACGCTCGCGGGCAATCTCGCGCACGCCGACCCCGCGAACGACCATCCCGCGACGATGCTGGCGTACCGCGCCCAAGTTGTCGCCACTGGCACATCGGGAAATCGCACGATTGCGATTGACGATTTCTTTCAAGGACTGTTTGCCACCGCGCTGGCGTCTGACGAAATTTTGAGCGAAGTGCAAATTCCCGCGCCTGTCGCACGCAGCGGCGGCGCGTATTTCAAAATGGAACGCAAAGTAGGCGACTTTGCAACGGCGGGCGTCGCGGTGCAACTGAATCTCGACGCGTCCGGCAAAATCGAACAAATCGGCATCGGGCTAACGAATGTTGGTTTGCAAGCGTTGCGCGCGAAACGCTCGGAAGACGCGCTGCGCGGCGAGATGCCCGACGCGAAATGGATTGAACGCGCGGCAATGTTCGCGCAAGAGGACTGTGAACCGAACGCGGACTTGCGCGGCGGTGTCGAATACAAACGCAACCTCGTGCGCGTGTTGACGATGCGCGCGATTGAGAAAGCAGTTGCGAGAGCGAGGGGGAACGGGTGACGGGTGTCGGGTGACGGGGTTGCCTCGTCACACGTCACACGTGACTTTTAACACGTATGAATGTAACCATCAACATCAACGGCAAAGAATACAGCGACGATGTGGAACCGCGTTTATTGCTCGTGCATTTCATTCGCGAAAACGCGAATCTCACGGGAACGCATGTCGGTTGTGATACAACTTCGTGCGGCGCGTGCACAGTTCTGGTAGATGGCGTGCCGATGAAATCTTGCACAATGTTTGCGGTGCAAGCAAATGGCAAATCTATCACAACTGTCGAGGGACTTGCACAAAATGGAAAACTGGCGCCGATTCAAGAAGGGTTCCACGAGAAACATGGTTTGCAGTGCGGATTCTGCACGCCGGGCATGATGCTCACGAGCGTTGCATTTTTGAAAAAGAATCCGCATCCGAGCGAAGAGGAAATTCGCTGGGCGATTTCGGGAAACTTGTGTCGCTGCACGGGCTATGTGAATATCGTCGAAGCGGTGCAATACGCGGCGGAAAAAATGGCGGAGGCACAAAATGGCTGAAGCATTAGGATTCGGACATTCTGTAAAACGCAAAGAGGACGCGCGCTTTTTGCGCGGGCGCGGCAATTACATCGAGGATATTAAATTTCCCGGCATGTTGTGGCTTGACATTGTGCGCTCGCCGTTCGCGCATGCGAAAATCAAAAGCATCAACAAAGAAAAAGCGTTGGCAACGCCCGGCGTCGCAGCAGTGATTACGGGCGCGGACTTGGTGCCGTACAAACTCGCGTGGATGCCGACGCTGATGAGCGACCAACAAATGGTCTTGCCCGTTGATACAGTAATGTATTACGCGCAAGAAGTCGCGGCGGTGATTGCAACTTCGCGTTACGCGGCAGCCGATGGCGTTGCGGCGGTTGACGTGGATTACGAGCCGCTGACGCCGGTGTTGAATCCGCACAAAGCACTCGAACCCGACACGCCGGTGATTCGCGCGGACAAACAATCGAATCGCATCTGGCATTGGGAAGTGGGCAACCGCGCGGCGGTGGACGATGAACTCGCGAACGCGGATGTGGTTGTGGCGGAAGATATTTACATTCCGCGCATTCACGTCGCGTCAATGGAAACGTGCGGCTGTGTCGCCAAATGGGACTCGGTTGAAGGACATCTCACGCTTTACATGACGACGCAAGCGCCGCACGCAATCCGCACCGTCGTCGCGCTTGTGACGGGGCATCTCGGTTTGATGGAACACAAAATCCGTGTCATCTCGCCCGACATTGGCGGCGGGTTCGGCGGCAAAGTTCCCGTGTATCCCGGTTATGTTCTCGCCACTGCCGCGAGTGTTTTGACGGGCGCGCCGGTGAAATGGATTGAAGACCGCACGGAAAATTTGCAAGCGGATTCGTTCGCGCGCGATTATCACATTCACGGCGAACTCGCGGCGACGAAAGAGGGAAAAATTACGGCGATGAAAATGGGCGTCGTCGCCGACCACGGCGCGTTCGATTCCGCTGCGAATCCGTCAAAATTCCCGGCGGGGCTTTTTTCGATTGCAACCGGTTCGTACGATTTCCAAAAAGCGTTCGCCGAAGTGGATGGCGTGTACACCAACAAACCGCCGGGCGGCATCGCCTATCGCTGCTCGTTCCGCGTCACAGAAGCCGTTCACGCGATTGAACGCATGGTGGATGTGCTCGCGCAAAAATTGGAGATGGACCCAGCCGATTTGCGCGAAAAGAATTTTATCCAGCCCGAACAATTTCCGTACAAGTCCGCGACAGGTTGGGAATATGACAGCGGCAATTATCCCGCCGCGTTGGAGAAAGCGAAAAGCATCATCGGTTATGACGCGCTGCGTCAGGAACAAAAAGAAAAACGCGCCAAGGGCGAATTGATGGGCATTGGCATTTCGACGTTCACCGAAATCGTCGGCGCGGGTCCTTCGCACACGTTCGACATTTTGGGAATCAAGATGTTCGACAGCGCGGAAATTCGGATTCACCCGACGGGCAAAGTGATTGCGCGCTTGGGAACAAAGTCGCAAGGACAAGGACACGAAACGACGTACGCGCAAATTATTGCCGAAGAGTTGGGGATTCCGGAAGATGACGTCGCGGTGGAAGAAGGCGACACGGACACCGCGCCCTACGGACTCGGTACCTACGCATCGCGTTCGACGCCGACATCGGGCGCAGCGACCGCAGTGGCGTGTCGCAAAATCAAAGACAAGGCGCGCAAAATCGCCGCGTACTTGCTCGAGGCGCGCGAAGATGATTTGGAATGGGAGAAGGGAAAATTTTTCGTCAAGGGCGCGCCCGACCGCGCGAAAACGATTCAAGAAATCGCGTTCGCCGCGTACACGAATCATCCGCAAGGGATGGAAGCGGGACTCGAAGCGGTGGATTACTACGACCCGCCGAATCTGACATTCCCGTTCGGCGCGTACATCTGCGTTGTGGATATTGACCGCGGGACGGGTCAAGTAAAGATTCGCCGCTTTGTTGCAGTGGACGATTGCGGCACGATTATCAATCCGCAAATTGTTGACGGACAAATCGCCGGTGGTCTGACGATGGGTATGGCGCCCGCGCTGTTGGAAGAGATTGTGTATGACGAGAACGGCGTGAATCTCACGGGTTCGTTCTCGGATTATCTCTTGCCCACGTCCGTCGAAACGCCGAAATGGGAAATGGACAAAACGGTGACGCCCTCGCCGCATCATCCATTCGGCGCAAAAGGCGTCGGCGAAAGCGCCACCGTCGGCGCGCCGCCCGCGATTGCGAATGCCGTAGTGGATGCGCTCGCCCATCTCGGGGTGACGAATATTGATATTCCGATTACGCCGCCAAAAGTGTGGGCGATTTTGAAAGAGAAAGGGGTCGCGTTGTAAGGGGAGTTGCCAACGGATAGGGTAAGCGGATAAGCGGATACACGCGTTCTATTCGTTTATCCGTTCTGTATCCGTTGACCGCGATGCTGTACGTGGCGTTGTCGAAGCGCAAGAGGTCGCGTAAAATGTTTGGGGTAGGAGAAAGATTCCTGCCTCAAATTTCGAGGAGGGTTGAATGGAACAAGTTTCAATTGAAAGTGGTTTCCGTGTAACGGTTCCCAAGAAGATGCGGAATGGGTTGAAAGTTGGGGATGAACTGCGCGTCACTGTTGACCATGCAGGACGCATTATTTTGGTATCCGAAAAACGGATGCGCGAAATATTACAACGAACGGCGGGAATGTGGAGCGGGCGCAAAGACATTCCGAACGATGGTGTCGCGTATGTGAATCGTTTGCGGAAAGGTCGCCGTCTGCGTCGCTTGGGAGTAACGCGTCGTGCGCCTCGTTGATACCGACATCTTGATTGACCATTTTCACAATGTGAAGGCGGCGACAGAATTTATTGCGCGAGCATTGATAGAAGACGGTCAAGTGTTGATTTCGACGATTTCGGTTGCTGAAATTCTTGCAGGGATGCGCGCGGGAGAAGAAGGAGATACCGAAGCGTTGTTCGCGTTCTTTACAATTGTGCCTGCGGATGAAATGGTGGCGCGTGTCGCAGGCAATTACTTGAATCAATTTGGCAAGTCATTTGCGTTGGATTTGGGGGATGCGTTGATTGCGGCGACGGCGAAAGTGTATGATGCAGAATTGATTACAAGAAATGTGCGCCATTATCCGATGAAAGATACCAAAGTACGTGTGCCGTATGAACGCGGGAAAAAAAGAGGTCACGCAAAATGAATGGGGCAACGCGTTGATGGTTGCCCCATGATGGAATGGAGAGATTGGAATGAGTGATTTGAGAATTGTGGTGCCTGCGCACCTTGTGCAGCAACTCGACGCGAGAAAAATCCCCCAAGGGAAAATTTTCGAGACTGTAGTTACAACGGTGATTCGCGCGCTGGAAGAACTTGTAGTTGAAACTCCTAGACGACGAGTCAAGTCGAACAAAGCAAATGATAAACCATCGCGCGGAATCGTCGTTGAGTTGAAAGGGGCTCCTTCTCCCTCGTTGAATGAGCCGTTTATTGGGGGATTCACCGTTGGAGAATGGTTAGCTATGAGCGATGCAGAGCAAGAGCAGGTGTGGACGAAATTGGAAGAAAAAGAATGGAAGAAACTTGAAAAGGAATATGGAGACGGCGTAGATGTCAAACTCCAATCGCGTTCTCCTCGACAAAAACGTGGCGCGCAACTTTCTCTCGGCGCTCGCGAAACGCGTGCTCGCTATACCACTCGCAAAAGGCGAACGAACCGCGTTCGAACTGCTAAACGGTGAAACGCTAAAAGGCAAACGAATTTTTATTGTTGCGGCGACGGACAATGTGATTAAACCATTTGAGAAAAAATACCCTGATGTCCGCGATTTTCGAGACCGTGTTGAAATCATTGTGCCAACCCATTATTGGCGTAGATGGTCGCGTCGTTTGCAGCGCGTTGGATTCACACGCGAAGATGCGCGGATACTTGGCATCACCACATTTGGTACCGACGCGGAAGGTAGTTTTCTCGGCGTGCAAGAGTTCTTGACGTTCGATAAACCGTTGGCGACGTTGTTTGAAATCGCAAACGAACAGATTCAGAAAAAATTGGACGCGATGAAACGCGATTTGGAACCGCCTTATGATGAAGCCGAGTTACCCGATGTAAAATTGTTAGGCGATGAGCAAGAATAAACAAAATCACCCAAAGGAGATTTGCCAATATGGTACACGTACTGGTCAAGGTTTCGTTTGAAGAATTCGGAAAATGGAAAGCCGGTTTTACCGCAGGAAGTTCACTGCGGAAAGAATATGGCTCTCAGGGTGTCACCGTCTTTCGCAGCCCCGACAAACCGAATCAAGTTGTGATTCTCGCCGAATATGAGGATTTGGCGCGCGCACAACAGTTGTTCCAATCCCAAGAATTTCGCGATGCCACGAAACGCGCTGGCGTTACCGAACCGCCAGAAGTCACGTTTCTCGATGAGGCATTCAAGCTCCAGGCGTAACAACGATTTCGAATGCAAAATTACTTGGCGGCGCTCGCGCTTGTGCTTGCGTTCGGGACAGTCTTGACGCGCGTGATGATGATGCGGCGCGCGGGCACCAACGCCATGCACTTTGGCAGCATGGACAAAAAGGATTTTTTGATTCCGCCGTTCGCGCTGTTTTATTTTTACACTGTCTTTGCTGCCGCGTTCGGGTTGCCCCTCGTCAGCGCTCAAACATTTTTCGATTCTGAAATCGTTGCGTGGCTTGGAGTTGCGCTCTGCTACGTCGGCGTCGGGTTCTTGGCAGCGAGTTTGATTTCATTCGGAGCAAGTTTTCGCGTCGGCATTGACGTCGAACATTCCGACAAACTTGTGACGACGGGCATTTTTGCTTTTTCGCGCAATCCCATTTACGTCGCGTTCGGTTTTATTCTGCTCGGACAGTTTTTGGTGTTTCCGAATTGGATTCTCTTGGCGTATCTGCTTGGCGGAGTGTGGCTGATCCATCGCCAAGTGCGGCGCGAAGAGGAATTTTTGCAAAAGCAATACGGCGCCGAGTACGCCGCATATTGCAAGCGCGTGCGAAGATATCTATAAAGGACAGAAAACCATCGCGGGCGAACCCATCATTATCCAAGTAAGCGCGGTGCGCGAGAGGGTTGTATCTCACTCACCACACGCGACGAAAGGAGGCACACCAGACCCAAATCCTCAATTCTTTCTTTCCATACCGGCGGGAAAAAATCAAACTCATCCCAAGGGGGAAACATGCAGCTCCGCAAACTTTTGCTCCTCATTGTTCTCGGTCTCGCGCTCTTTGCTACACTCGGTCTCTCCACCGCGTCCGCGCAAGACCCCGAAGGCGCCCCAGACCGCACGCGCGTTTATTACATTGAAAAAGTGACGCGTTTGCAACAGCGCAATCAAATCGCCAAAACGGGCGCGCTCATCCTTGAAGTTGGACACGATTACGTTTTGGTCGAAGCGACGCGTGCGGAACGACGCGCGCTGCGGAAAGCAGGTTTCAAACTCCGTACTCCACCGCGCGACTTTTTTGGACCGCAGGCATTTCCAAGCGCAGATTCCGCGTATCACGATTACAATGAAATGGTCGCGGAAATTCAGCAAGCCGAAGCCGACCACGGCGCGATTTTTGATTTGTTCTCGCTCGGCACGTCGTACCAAGGACGTGAAATTTGGGCGGGAAAAATTTCCGACAATGTTGGCACGGACGAGAACGAACCCGAAGTGCTGTTCACGCACCATCAACACGCACGCGAACATCTCACGGTCGAGATGGCATTGTACACCTTGAAAACGTTGACAGACGAATATGGCGTGGATTCCACCATTACCAATCTCGTCAACACGCGCGAAATTTGGATCGTCTTTGATATGAACCCCGACGGAGGCGAGTACGACATTGCGACGGGCAGCTATCGTTCGTGGCGTAAAAATCGCCAGCCCAATTCCGGTTCATCAAATGTGGGCACCGATTTGAATCGCAACTGGGGGTATCGTTGGGGTTGCTGTGGTGGAAGCAGCGGCTCGACTGGTTCGGAAACGTACCGCGGCGCATCCGCGTTCTCTGCGCCCGAAACACAGCGCGTGCGCGATTTCGTCAACTCGCGCGTCGTTGGCGGCGTTCAGCAAATTAAAGCGACGATTGACTTTCACACCTACAGCGAATTGATTCTGTGGCCCTATGGCTACACCACTACCGACGTTCCCTCTGACATGACGCAAGATGAACACGACGCGCATGTTGCGGCGGGACAAGCAATGGCAGCGACCAATGGCTACACGCCCGAACAAGCATCCGACCTCTACATTACTGATGGCACGATCGGGGACTGGACGTTCGGCGTCCACAAAATTTTCAGCTACACCTTTGAAATGTATCCGACAAGTTCGGCGGGCGGCGGTTTCTATCCACCCGATGAAGTGATTCCCGCGCAAACGTCACGCAATCGGCAGGCGATTCTGTATTTGCTCACGAACGCGGATTGTTTGTGGCGTGTGATTGGCAAAGAGGCGCAGTATTGCGGCGGCACTCCACCAACGACCATCTGGTCAGACAACTTTGACGGCGCGGCAACCGGTTGGACAATCAATGCGGACGCCACCGATACGGCAACGGCAGGTAAATTTGAAATCGGCGATCCCGCGCAAACAAGTTCGGGCGGCGTCAAACAACTTGGCACAACACACTCGGGAACAATTGATTTGGTCACAGGACGGCTCGCGGGTTCCGGCGCCGGAACGCATGATGTAGATGGCGGAGTAACGAGCGCGCGCTCGACCACCATCACATTGCCGAACACGTTCTCGACCCTTACATTGTCGCTTTACGGTTACCTCGCACACGGTAGCAACTCATCGAATGCCGACTATTTCCGCGTAAAGATAATTGGCAACACGACAACGACGCCGATTCAAGTTCTCGGCGCGGCGAGCAATCGAAACGGCGCGTGGACAAACTACACCGCGAACCTCACATCCTTTGCGGGACAAACCATTCGCCTGCAAGTGGAGTGTTCAGACACCAGTCCCGCGAGCCTGGTGGAATGTGGCGTAGATACGATTTCGATAACAGGACAGTGATGTGATGTAAAAATTGCGGCGCGCGTAAGGATAACTACGCGCGCCGCATCAAAGAACCCAAATGCCCTCCAATTCTCAACTCATTGAAAATTTTTACACCGCGTTCGCGCGGCGCGATTATGCGGGCATGATTGCGTGCTACGCGCCCGACATTAATTTCGCGGACGAGGTTTTCACCTTGCACGGCAAACGCGTCGGCGCGATGTGGCACATGCTTTGTGAAGCAGGCACCGATTTACAAATCACGCACAGTAACGTCCAAGCCGATGACGCAAACGGCGGCGCGCACTGGGAGGCGCGTTATACCTTTTCCCGAACAGGGCGCCCGGTGCATAATATCCTCGACGCGGAATTTCATTTCCGAGATGGAGAAATTATTTGGCACCGCGACCATTTCGATTTTTATCGTTGGGCGCGAATGGCGCTAGGTCCAACGGGCACATTGTTGGGATGGACGCCGATGGTGCATAATCAGGTACGCAAAACTGCCGCCGCGAATTTGGAAAAATTTATCGCGGCGCATCCTGAATATCAATAACATGAAAGCATCCGTTAATCTAAAACCCGCCCTCGTCTTCTTGGACGATCTCGCCACGAACAATAACAAAGCGTGGTTCGACGCGCATCGCCCGCGCTATGAAGAAGCAAAAGCGCAATTTGAAGAATTCGTTCAACTCTTGATCGCAGAAATTGACAAGTTCGACGCTCTCGGCATTCTCTCCGCAAAGGAATGTATTTTTCGAATCAATCGCGATGTGCGCTTTTCCAAAGACAAGTCGCCATACAAGACAAACATGGGCGCATACATCACTGCGGGCGGCAAAAAAGGCACACGGCAAGGTTACTATTTTCATATTCAACCGCACAATCAATCGTTCCTCGCGGGCGGACTGCACATGCCCACCCCGGAACAGCTGGCGAAATTTCGCAAAGCAATTGACCGCGATGCCGCGCCGTTCAAAAAGATCATTCGGTCAAAAGAATTCGTAAAATATTTGGGTGCGCTGAACGGCGAGAAACTGAC
Organism: Chloroflexota bacterium; assembly: GCA_004295045.1. Lineage (GTDB taxonomy): Bacteria > Chloroflexota > Anaerolineae > UBA4142 > SHND01 > SHND01. Next base: position 159,043 of record SHND01000017.1, read on the forward strand.
AACCGCGCCCAAGGGCTATCCGAAGGATCATCCCGATATCGAATTGCTCAAACTGAAAGAGGTCGTGGTGGGACATCGCTTGAATGACAAAGAGATCGCGTCGCCGAATGTTGTCGCAAATACGGCGCGCGCATTTCGAGCGATGAAACCATTTCTGCATTATCTCGATTCGATTTTGAAATGAGACGGGAAGGCATTGCATCGTAAAAACAGTAGGAACAAGAATGTCATCCAAAGCCATAACCCAACAACGCGACCAATTCGTCGAACGCTTGCTCAAGTCCGCCGCGGGCGTATTCGACATTTTTTCGATGTATCTCGGCGACCAACTTGGCTATTATCGCGCGTTTGCGAACGGTGCCGCAATAACGAGTGTTGAACTCGCCGCGCAAACCAACACCAACGAACGCTACACGCGCGAATGGCTCGAACAACAGACGGTTTCAGGAATTTTGCGCGTGCAAGATGAAACGCTGCTCGCGCGCGAACGCCGCTATGTTTTGCCGCGCGGACATGTCGAGCCGCTCTTGGAGCGCGACAGCCCGAATTATCTCGCGCCGCTCGCGCAGCTGCTTGTTGGCGTCACGCGTCCAATGGATGAATTGTTGAACGCATATCGGAATGGCGGCGGCGTTCCGTACGGCGCGTACGGCGCGAATTTGCGCGAAGGGCAGGCGGCGATCAATCGCCCCGTGTTTCTCTATGATCTGCCAAACCATTGGATTCCCGCGATGTCCGATGTGCATGAACGTTTGCAGGCAAAGGACGCGCGCATTGTGGATTTGGGCTGCGGCTTTGGCTGGTCGTGTGTGGGGATGGCGCGCGCATATCCGAATGTCCAGGTGGACGGTTTTGACCTCGACGCGCCTTCGATTCAACGCGCAAAACAGATTGCTCAAGAAAATGCTGTGCATGATCGCGCGCGTTTTTACGTACACGACGTCAGCGACGCGGATTTGATGGGACGTTATGATTTGGTGACCGCGTTCGAGTGTGTACATGACATGTCGAATCCTGTCGGCGCGTTGAAAACGATGAAGCGTCTCGCGGGCGAACGCGGCGCGGTGTTGATCGTGGATGAACGAGTTGGAGACACCTTCACCGCGCAGGGCAACAATGTCGAGGGAATGATGTACGGCTGGAGCGTTTTGCATTGTCTGCCCGTGGGAATGGTGGAGCAGCCGTCTGCGGAAACGGGAACGGTAATGCGCGCGGATACGTTGCGCGAATATGCGCGTCAAGCGGGATTTCGCCGCGTCGAAATTTTGCCCGTCGAAAATTTTTTCTTTCGTTTATATCGTTTATGGACGTGAAATAAGAGGAATATAGGGATTGATGGGCATCTCTGAACCACAACACCGTATCGAGGCTTTGTGGCGCAATAGGATTCGAGAGATCCGCCGCGTCGTCTTGATTTCGCAAAGGGAGTTGCTACAAGAAGAAGCGGAATTGCAAAATGAGCTGGCGACGTTGCGCGATTCATCGTGCGCGAACGAAAAAATTCAATACATCGAACAGACACTCCGCCAAAGAGAGTCGCTCGCTCAAAGCGAACTGAGGCAAGCTAGAATTGCCTATAGGACCGCGAATATAGATTTGAAATTTCGCGGGCTAGACGCGCTGTTATTCCAATTTGATAAACGATTAGATACGCTGGCCGCCATTGCGAGCGCATATGCGGACACTTTAGAGAAACGCAATTTGCAAGTTAGGCGCGCTTTAAGCGACAGTACAGATATTAAGCCAATCTCCGTACCCCGCCTGCCTGAATTCGACGATTCAGTATATGATACCATTCACCAAGTCGCTGGACGCGGCACCGATATTGACCTTTTATTGCACTCTTTGGACGATGTGTTGAATGATTACACCAGACGCAAACGGCGCCGGCGCATTGGCTTTCACGGGGTTCGAGTGTTGGTTTTTCTCGGTTTGGTGCTTCTCGTAGACCAGTTGTTGAATCTGTTCCAGCCGTTCGAGTTTTATTTGTTGGCAGCTGCCATCGCATGGGTTTTGGATGAGTATTTCATTCGATCAAAGTTGGAAAAAAAGTTTGAGCAATGGAACGTTTATGAATTGAGGCAAACCATCACCGATTTTTATCGCGCGCAGCGTAGTGCGTTGTATTCGCGCACCGCGCTAGAGAAAATGCTACGCGAAGCAGTTGCGGTTCTTGGAACTGTAGAAACGTGAGGCAAAGTGTGTCCGATGGAAATTTCTTTAGGCAGGTGTATGAACTGAATCGCGCGGGCGAATCATTCGCCATCGCAACCGTCGTGCGCGTCGAAAAACCGATCTCGGCAAAATCGGGCGACAAAGCAATTATCAAAACTGACGGCACGCTCGACGGTTGGGTCGGTGGGGGATGCGCGCAGGACATGGTGGTGCGCGAAGCAAAGAAAGCGATGCGCGAAGCACAGCCGCGTTTGTTGCGTCTCGTCGGCATGGGCGCAGTCGCGGAAAAGAGCGAAGGCGTTTTGGAATTTCCGATAACGTGTCACAGCGGTGGAACGATGGACGTGTATATCGAACCCGTTTTGCCGAAACCGCAGTTGATTCTCTTGGGCAATTCGCCCGTCGCGCAAACGTTAGCGAAACTTGCGAGTGTTTTGAATTTTG
>SHND01000003.1 GCA_004295045.1 Chloroflexota bacterium
TCACTTCTCTCTTGCTTGCCGAATATCGCGCACGCAACACGATCAACCTGAAGCAGTTCTGGCAGCGCCGCGCGCGGCGTTTGCTTCCCGCGCTCTTTGCAATGATCACAGCGGTTTTGATCTACGCAGTGATTCTTTTGCCTGATGAAGTCGCGTCACTGCGCGCAGATGCGCTGGCGGCTTTTACGTACATTACGAATTGGTATTTGATCGTCGCGCAGAAGAGTTACTTTGAAGCGGTGGGGCGTCCTTCATTGCTTCAGCACCTTTGGTCCCTCGCGGTCGAAGAACAATTCTATCTTTTGTGGCCCCTCATCTTTGCTTTTGTCTTGACACGCCTGAAAACGCGCGGGGCAATGCTCTTGCTCATGTTCGGCGCAACTGCATCGGCGCTGTGGATGGGATTTTTGTTTCAACCCGATACCGACCCATCGCGTATTTATTATGGAACTGACACACGCGCCGCGGGCTTGTTGATCGGCGCGGCGTTGGCGTTTGTGTGGACGCCGCGTGCACAAGACGAAAAACCATCCATCGCGCGTCGCTGGCTCTTGGATGGCGTTGGTGTCGCCGCACTCGGGGCACTCATCGTCGCTTGCTTGTTCCTGAGCGAGTTCGATCCGTTTTTGTATCAAGGCGGAATGTTGCTTGTCGCCGCAGCAACCGCGCTCGTCATCGCCGCAGTGACAACTCCCAATTCGCCGATTCTCGCCTCGCTCATGGGCGTGGGGATATTGCGTTGGATCGGTTTGCGTTCCTACAGTTTGTACTTGTGGCATTGGCCTGTCTTTATGGTGACGCGCCCGCAACTCGATACAACGCTCGAAGGATTACCACTGCTGGGCTTGCGCTTGGCGCTGACCTTTGCGCTCGCGGAAATTTCCTTTCGCATCATCGAAACGCCGATTCGCAAAGGCGCGTTGGGTAAAGCATGGAACGCGTGGTATTCCGCACAAGGGGCGCGGCAGTGGGGTTTGAGTTTTGTGGGGATTGGATTGAGCAGCGCGTTGATCGTCGGAGCCGTCCTGTTGGGCAGTGCCCTTTTGCGCGCGCAGCCCACGCAAGAACCGAATTATGTGTTGACGACAAGCGCGGATGAAACGGTTTCGTACGAGGAGCAAACTGCCGCGCAACAAAGCGAGACAACGCCGGAAACAGCCGAAACGGAATCTGCCACCTCTTCGGATCTTTCGCCCGTGTCATTTCTCATTTTGGAACAAGAGCCAGCCGCAAACGCGAAAGATATAACTTTAGCATCTCCCGCAATCGGCGCGTGGATTTACAACTATCGCGTAGAACGCATCACAGCGCCGACATCGGCGCTAGCGAATACGGCGCAAACATTGGCAAGCCCGCGCGCCACTGTGGATTGCGATGAAAAATGTCAGGTGCGAGCCGAATTCGCGGACGCGGCAACCGCCGGTAAATCCTCATCGCCGACGACTAATGTTGCGGCGGGTCCGCCTGCGCCTCTCGTGGACGCGCAAGTTCTTGCGATTGGCGATTCGGTCATGTTGGGCGCCTCGAATTATTTGCGCAAGACAATCACTGCAGTTGATGTGGATGCCAAAATCGGACGTCAAGTCTCCACAGCTCTGCAATTATTGCGCGAACGCCAAGACGCGCATTTATTGGCGCCTGTCATCGTGATTCATTTGGGAAATAACGGAAGATTCAGTGAGAAACAGTTTGACGAAATGATGACTGTTTTAAAGGATGTACCGCACGTAATCTTTCTCACGACCAAAGTCCCGCGCAAATGGCAAGAACCGAACAACAACGCGCTCGTAGAGGGCGTGAAACGCTATCCCAACGCAGTGCTGGTGGATTGGAACAGTGTGAGCAGCGCGCACCCGGAATGGTTCTGGAAAGACGGCATTCATCTCCGCCCCGATGGGGCACAAGTGTACGCCAACCTCATCGCGGAAACTATCTCGCAAACTCAAGTGCAATAAAAACTCGGATTTTCGTTTGAAAATCCGAGTTTTTTTATGGTTCGTTTCCAAGTTCGCGCCGAATCTCATCGAGAACCATGAGCGCGCTCAAGTCCTCCAGCGCATCGCCCGCCTGCATCGCTGCGAGTGAACTAAAGTTGCGCGTGCCTCCACCCAGCATATGCAGTCCATCCGCCTCCAAGCCGCGCCCCGGCACGGTCCCCGCAATCAAATCATAATCCCACAGCGGCACGTTATACGCCGACGCGGTTTTTCGAATCAAGTTATTGATCAAATTCGATTGTCCCTCATACCGATCGGGCTTGGTGCCAAGTACGGGGATGATGCCGTGTGCGAGACAATATTTGACGATGCGTCCAAGATTCCGTTCGAACATCGTCGGGAATTCCGTATCGTTCGCGCCAAGCCGAATGATCGCAATGCTTGGATTTTGCAAACGCACTTCGCAGTCGAGAGGACCTTCATCCGACGCGCACAATTCGGGAATATTCCACGAAGGATCAAATTGCGACCATGTGTGCATCCCTTTTTTGACGGCAACGCTCTCACGTCCAAAAGAGCCGGTATGAAATTCAATCGTCTCTTGCAGGTATGCGAATTTTCCGAGTACGTAGTTTTTGCGGTCAAACGCAGCGAGAAACGGCGGATACACCATCGTGCTGTCGCCGACTTTGACGAACACGCGCGGGTCGCGCCCTTGCGATTGTCCCAACGCATAAATGTCACGCAAATGTTCGCGCGTCGAATCGGAAATCGAGACGAGCTGTTGAATCGCAACGCCGTTGAGGGCGGGAACGGTGGGCAGCGGCGTATGTGGAATCTCTGTTGCCGCAACGGGAAGGGGAACGGAAACCTCTGAGGTCGGTGTCGCGACGCGCGGCACGCGCGTTTTACGCGTCCGCTGTGCGAGGCGGGTCGGCGCGACGCGCTCCTCTAAATTTGTTCGCACTCCCGCGAAATCATAAATGAGCGGAACAATTACACAGAGCGCGACGAGCGCAAAGAAAACGGCGACGAGGATGCGACGTAAATTGTAACTTGCTTGATCGTTCATGCGGGAATTGATTCGTACGGAACGTTCATTCGCGTCGCATTATAACACGCGCAAGGCGTGGGAGGAACGCATCATACTCTCGCCCCCTTCTTGTGTAACTACGATGTCGTCCTCAATTCGCACGCCGCCATTGCCCGCGAGATAGATGCCGGGCTCGACGGTAAAGGTCAAGCCGGGCGTCATGACGCGCGTATCGCCTTCCACCATGTTCGGCGCTTCATGCACCTCTAACCCCAGTCCATGTCCGGTGCGATGCACAAAGTATTCGCCGTATCCTGCATCACGAATCACTTGGCGCGCCGCGCGATCTACATCTTGACATTGCGCGCCGGGCTTGACCGCTGCCCTGCCCGCTTTATTCGCCGCGCGCACAATTTCATAGATGCGTTTCAATTCATCCGCAACGTTTCCAATTGCAACTGTGCGCGTAATGTCGCCGTAATAGCCATCCACCGTACACCAGCCGTCGAGGATCACCAGATCGCCCTTTTGGATTTGGCGCGTCGTCGCTGTCGTATGCGGCTGCGCGGAATTTTCGCCCGCCGCCACGATGGGTGGATCAGGAATTGTATCCGCGCCGTGTTCGAACATGAGCCACTGCCAGCGCGCCGCCATTTCATTTTCCGTTTTTCCGGGCGCGATCTCTTTGTACAATTCTTCCAACGAATCTTCCAGCACGCGTGCCGCGCGGCGCATCGCATCAACTTCTGCTGCATCTTTATTCATCCGCAGTTCTGCCATGAGGGGACCCGCGTCGCTCTGAATCAGCGTCGGCGCGAATTCTTGCAACTGTGCCTGCTCCAACACGCGCACGTTGTAATAATCGAGCGCGACGCGTTTTCCATCGAGCGACACTGCGCGTTTCAATGAATCCCAGCCCGCGCCAACCCAAGCGGCGTCGCTCCACGCATGAAGCGTCAGCGGAATTTTCGTACGCGATTCCACGCGCGGCACTTCGAGAACCGGCACGATCAAATGCGCGGCATCAGGCGTGATAATCGCCAGCGTCACGCGCTCCGACAAGTGCATCTGCACTCCTGTCAGGTAAAACAAATTCGCAGACGGCACAAGGGCAACGGCGTCAATGCCGCGCTGCGCCATCAAGTTTCGCAAACGTTCCAAACGCGTTTCACTCATTTCTCATCCTTTATCGCACATTTCATTTTTTCACACCCACAAGCCGCCGTGTACATTGATCACGGAACCTGTCAGATAGTTCGCCTGCTCGGAAAGCAAATACGCGACGAGATTGGAAATATCTTCCACTTTGCCGAGCGCGCCGAGCGGAATGATGCTGGGCAGTTCGCGTTTGTCCGAATCGGTGGTGGCATACGTTTCGATAAAGCCCGGATTGATAATGTTGCAGCGAATGCCGTGACGCGCTTCACTGCGCGCAACCGATTTGCTCAGGACGACGAGTCCCGTTTTCGCAACATTGTACGCGACCGTCGTCGGCGCGCCGCGCGCGTTTTCGGCATTCAGCGAACCGATGTTGATGATATGTCCGTGCTTTTGCGCGCGCATGATCGGCAGCGCGGCTTTGATGCAATAGAATGCGGACGAAAGATTGCCGTCAATGATTTCTTGCCATTCTTCAATCGTCGTATCAAACACCGGTTTCACGAGGAACGGTCCGGCATTGTTCACCAACACATCCAACCGTCCAAAATGCGAATGTGTTTGCTCAATCAATTCACGCGCGCCCTGCGGCGTCGCCACATCCGCTTGCAGTACGATGGATTCCGGTGCGGACGCTTGCACAGCTGTCAACGCCTCGTGCGCGGAAGCCGCGTCGCGTTTATAATTGATGACCACACGATACCCGTCGCGCGCCAAGCGTTCCGCAATTGCGCGTCCAATGCCTTTACCGCTGCCCGTGACAATCGCCACGCGTTCATCGCTCATGTTGATTTCTCCAATCGCTTGATTCGGCGGCGGTCATTCTAACAAAAGAGGGGGATTTTTCAAGACCCCTTGACTATGAGTGAACTCACCCAACCAGCAAAGCTGCTGTTCTATGCCACAGAAAATAAATGTGAGACGAATTGTTTTAACGATCAACGGGCTCGTGGTTCTCAGCGCTCTCCTCTTCTTGCTGAATCAAGAAATTGGGTTGTTCGTTGTTCCCGACAATTCCTTTTTAGAGAGCAAACCATGTTCTCCCCCATGCTGGTTCAACATCGTCCCTGGCAAAACGAGTGACCAGACTGCATGGCAAATTTTGCGCGAACATCCCAGTGTGAATCAACGAACTCTGCAATGGTTTGCAGATCGAAAAGGGATAGAAGATATTTCTTGGCTTAACAAACTGGGAGGAGGACAAAATCGCCTTTATCCCCGTAATGGAACAATTCAGGCAATTTACTTGACACCTGATAGCAATTTGAACTTGGGGCAAGTCGTTTCCAAGATGGGTCCACCTGAAAAGGTTGTTGTCGAACATGGATTTGCAGAGTTTACAAATAGTACAAATGTGATCACTATTTACTATCCCTCGCGCGGTGTTATCGTTCAATCTAAATCTCCATCCAGAACTCAAGCCGTAAGACAGTTGATTGAGCCCAACATACCGGTGAATGCATTGCTCTATTTGTCGGCTGGTTCCTTTAGCGAAATAGTTCAAAATGCCAAAAAGATCGTGCAAGCTGCATATTGGGGCAACCCTGATCACCTCTTCGCGCAAGATTGGCATGGGTTTGGCACATATGAGGTCAGATGAGATGTGGCAAGTCCTCCACTATAGCTTTGGTCCGAATGATTTGGAAGGACATTGGTCCGAGGAGGATGTGTTGTATGCGCCCTATAGCGGGGGCGTGCGCTGGATGTTTGACGGAGGTTACACTTGGTGGGATTTACCCATTGCGCCCACCACAGATGTCTCGATCGCCAAGTATTAAAAGGAATCCGAAACATCATGCATTATCACCCAATTATCCTATGTGTATTGCTACTCACTTTCCTACCTAGTTGCTCGCGCCCATCACATCCGATGAGTACTACAAGGGGTGTGGGCATTGGCGATGGGAGTCTTGTCGTTGAGATGTGGGCGAGCGAAGATTGCGTCCGCCCTGGAGACACGGTCAAACTCCGCGCGACGGTGACCAATACGAGTTCCAAAACACAAGTCATCGAATTGCACGACAAACCAGTCTTGGACCTTGTGATTGACTTTAACAAGTCAACACGTATAGGGATGCGCCGCTGGTCGGATGGCAAACCGCTAACGCCTGACTTGACGCGGCTTGAACTCACACCAGGCGCATCGAAGAGCATCGAGATGGATTGGGTGGTTGACGAGGGGAAAACTGGGCCGGTGGGAATTAATGCCCAGTTTATTTACAGCGACAGGGTAAGTGTAGTGCCCGGAATACTAGTTAATGTGAGCATTTGTTCGGGTCCTTTGGGACCCTAATTGATGTCTCGATCGCCAAGTATTAAAGGAAATCCGAAACATCATGCATTATCACCCAATTATCCTATGTGTATGGCGTTCCCTCCGCAATTCAACTTTGATGTGACTGACGCGAATGGCGTGACCACGTACTATGTTGGCAGTCTTTACGAATACACGACATAAGCAGGCGGCAGCAGCGTCAGCAAGTTTTATTATTTCGGCGGACAGCGCGTGGCAATGAAACAAGACATCAACGTCAGTTATATTCAGGGCGATTGTCCTTCACCCGATCAAGTCAAACACGACCCCCGTTCCAAATTTGGAACGGGGGTCATTTATTTCAGCATCAAAATTCGATCACATCAAAATCTTTGGCGACGACGACTTTGCCGTGAAAATTTTCTTTCGCCGCCGCCCGCCACTTGGTTGGACGCACATCAGGCGGAACGTGAACCAAGACCAGTTCGCCCACTTGCGCGGCAGCCGCTTCTTGCCCCGCCTCGACCGCGCTCGAATGTCCTTCGCTCGACGTATCGAGCATCGTCGCTTCGTGAAGGAAAATATTCGCCCCGCGCGCAATGTCCACCACGTTGCGGCTCGGCGCGGTATCCGACGAATACGCGAACACTTTACCCGTCGCGCGTTCGGTGAAACGCAGCGCGAGGGTTGGAACAAAGTGCGTCGTGGGCGCGACGGCAATGTCAAACTCGCCGATGGGCGGCAGCGTCGTCACGCTGTTTGGCACGACGACGTGATATTTGATTTTCATAAAGTTTGGCAGCAAACGAAAATCGAGCGCGCTCAGCATCCTGCGCGCGGAGCGAATCGTAGCTTTCAAGCCATAGACATGGAGCGGCGTCTTGCGTCCTGCCATCCACGCATTCATTAACAAAAGGGGAAAGCCGTAAATGTGATCGGGATGATTGTGCGTGAGAATGATGTGATCAATTTCGGAAGGTTTCACGCCCACCTGCGCGAGCCGCTGCGTGGGACTGCCGCCGCAGTCAATCAGCACGTTCGTGGATTCACCGCGCACGAGCATGAATGTATTTTCACGATCCGGTCCGCTCCACGCCGAGCCGGTACCGAGGAGAATAATTTGAGCCATAGAGTTAACCACCAAAGAAAAATGCGGCGATGCGCGGTGTGATGTTTGCTTCGACAAAAGCGGCGATGAGCAGCAAAGGCAGTACGATAAACAGAAAAACTTTTGCCCAATCCGCCAACGCATTGATAAATCCGCCGCGTTCGCCGCGTCGCGTTCCCGAAATGATAGATGTTCCGGCGCGCAGCGCAAACGCCGTCGCCAACGTCGCCGCAGGCAATTCAAAAATACCGTGCGGCAAAATGAACGCGGTCAAAAACAATAACGGATTCGTTCCCGCACTCGCCAACTCTGCCGCGAGAAATCCGACGATGCCGACGGGAACCATAAGCAGCAGCAACGCAAGCACACCGAATGATACAATACCAAGAATTGCCGAAAGAATCAAGGTGCGGACGTTGTGCATAAAGATCGCGGGCGTATTGATTTGCGGCAGAAAGGTCATGTTTCCCGCGGCGGCATTTGACGCGAAATCTTGCTGCACGCGCAATGGCTGTAGCAGCGACGGCGGCATCGGAAATTGCGCGGCGTAGAGCCAACCCGCAACAAAAGCAACGCACAGCACCGCAGCGGTGAGCAGAATCGGCAGACGATTCGTCGAGAGAATGCGCGGCAGGTCAGAAAAATAAAGCGCGCGCAGAGAAAATTTTCCGTTCACGCGAAACTCATTCACAAATTTCGCGCCGAGCCGCTTGGGATTGATTTCATCCACTTCACGCGCGAGAATTTCTTCGCGATTAAAGGTCTGAATCCCCATGCGAATAAAAATCAAATCCACCACGATCAACGCGCCGATGATGAACCACAAGACATTGTAATTGCCCCAAAACAACAGCACGCTTTCGATCTGGAGCAGAAACGCCATCGGAATGATGATGAACGAAGCGAGCAAGTTGGCGGCGCGTACGCTCGTCGTATGTGTCGAAACGACAACCGCGCCCGTCACCATGACCAATGCTTCCATCGTAGTCAAGAGCAAGATTTGCAGCAGGACGATCCAATCGGGAACATATTGAAGTGTCACGTACAGCCACGTCAAATACGCGCCGATGCCAAGATAACTTGCCAAGAGCGGGAGCGCCGTCGCTGCCACCAACTTGCCCAAGTACAACGACGCGTCAGAGAGTGGTGTTCCGAGCAGCGGTTCTAAACTGTTGCGTTCTTTTTCGCCGACGAACGTTTCGAGCGCAATCACAAGCGAAAAGGTGATGGGGAAAAATCCGACAATCATCAAGCCAAAGGGAATGAGCCGAATGGGGATAATGGTCGCGCTGTATTGCTCCACAAAATCAATCGCCACGCGCGTGGTGAAATTCATGATCCACGGAAAGACCAGCGTCAGAATCAAAATTGGCACGAGGATGCGCCAATCGCGCAGCGAGTCGCGCGTTTCGCGGCGGGTAATGACAAGCGCCTCGCGCACCGTTTCGCGGAGCGCGGCGAGCAGCGGCGTGCGCGATTCTGCGGCAGTGGGCGCCGCGAAAGCGTATTCACTCATAGCTCTTCCACCAATTTCAAATACACCTGCTCCAAACTTTGCGGCGTTTCCGAAACCGTCACAATCTCCGCGCCCGCCTCGTTTAATTTCTTGAGCAAATGCGGATTTGTCACATTCGGTTCGGCGGTGCGATAGCGCAAGAGCGTTTCCGAAAATTCTTCTACGCGAATTTTTTCACGTAAGCCATTTTGCGTAAAAGCCGACCAAGGTTGTCCCAATGGTTTCGCCAACTGAATTTCAATGCGCGGCGCGCCCAAGAATTTCGTTTTCAACTCTTGTGCTGTTCCCAACGCGATGAGGTTGCCTTTGCGAATCATTGCCAGCCGATCAGCCAATGACTCGGCTTCGTAGAGATTGTGCGTGCAAAGGAAAACGGTGTGCCCCTGCCCGCGCAGTTGCGCCACCGCGTCGCGCACTTGTTTCGCGCTGTGCGGATCCATTGCCGAAGTCGGCTCGTCCAAAAAGAGGATGCGCGGGGAATGCAGCATGGAGCGGATCAGCGCGACCTTTTGACGCATCCCTTTGGAAAATTCAGAGAGCCGCCGATTTGCCGCGTCGGCGATGCCAAACTGCTGTGTCAATTCATCTATGCGCGCATGCCGCGCCGCGCGCGACATGCCATACAATTCGCCATAAAAATCCAAATACTCGCGCGCCTGCATGCGCAAGTACAAGCCCGGAAATTCCGTGAGATGCCCGACCAATGCGCGCACGCGTCGCGCCTCTGTAACGACATCGTGACCCGCGATGGTGGCGCGTCCACCGGTTGGCTTGAGAATAGAGGTGAGCATTCGCACCGTCGTCGTCTTGCCCGCGCCATTGGGTCCGAGGAACGCCAACACTTCACCTTGCGGCACATCGAGATTCAAATTGGAAACGGCAGTATGTGGCTGCGTTCCGTTTGCAATAAATTGTTTTGTCAGGTTTTCCGCGTGAATCAATACTTCCATAATAAAATTATCAAACAGAATGATTATAGTCGTGAACAATCCGCGCGGCAATGGGACTGAAAGACGCTATCGCCCGCGCGCGCTTGAATTTACAAGTTGACATGCGTTTTGAAAGACCCTATACTCGCCGCTTGATGTAAAGCACACTGCGTGTTTTACCATCGAAAGGGAGGAATTCTATGTATCGCATCTTTGCACTCTTGCTCTTGATGAGCGTGATACTCTTTGGGTGCGCGGCAGAACCGACGGCGACACCTGTCCCGACCGAAGCGCCGACCGAAATTCCCACTGTGGCGCCAACGGACACAGCCGAACCCACCGCGACGGAGATGCCCACTGTTGCACCCACCGATACGCCCGAACCCACCGCAACTCCGACGCCGATTACCGGTGTTGTCAAATCAACCCTCAATGTGCGCGAACAGCCGACCACGCGCGCAAAACTTTTGGGCGTGCTGAAAAAAGATGACGTGGTCACACTCATCGGACGCACCGAAGACCTTGCATGGCTTCAAATTAATTATCCGCTTGGCGAACAGACGACCGCGTGGGTCATCGCCGAACGGATCAACACGACAGCGGATTTAGACGCATTGACCTCTGTCGCCGCCGCATCACCAACAGCAGGCGCGACGCAAGTAGCAGTACAACCCCCCGTGACCGGCACGATCACCGCCACGACCACCGCTATAACTCCAAGCGCAACGATCACCGGTGCGGTCGAAACGCCGGGGGCAACCGCCGTGGCTGAAACGCCAAGCGCAACTGCGGTTGTAACAGGCGAAGTTACCACAACACCGGTTGCTACAACCGAAGCAGGCGCGACGACACAACCGCCCGTAACAGGTGGTACGCCGCCGGGCAGCATTCTCTTTGATTCCTTTGAAAACGGGAACTTTAACATCTATCGCGTTCGCGCGGACGGCACGGGTTTAGAACAGCTGATTTCTGACGGCAGTGAACCTTCGCTTTCCCCCGACGGCAGCCGCATCGCCTATCGCATGAGACGCGACACGGGCGGCTTGGGCATCGGACTTGCGACTGCGACGGGCTCGTTTGTCAGCATCGTCAGCGAAGAATCGGCCGCAGGTTATCCTACGTGGTCCGGGGATGGCAACAACCTCGCCTACAACATTTTGCCCAGCGGCAAACTTTCGGGGCGCATCCAGCGCGTTGGCGTCGGACCGAACAACACCCCGATTGATGTGGCGATTGGAGTACGTCCCGCGTGGCAGCCCAGCGGCAGTCAGAATGTATTGTTCGACGGCTGTAAAGGCGCTACCGATTGCGGTTCCCTCTTGACCATCAACGCGTTCGAAGGCGATCCCAACAATCCAAATCTGCTCACCTTTGGCATTGCGGGCGCGTGGTCTCCCAATGCCGCGCAGGTTGCATTCCAGGCGCCGGATGACAACGGCAACACACAAATCTTTGTCGCCAACGCGGACGGTTCAAATCGCACGCAGGTGACAAAAGATACCGGCACACATGGGATGCCGATTTGGTCGAGCGATGGCGCATGGCTCTTTTATCGCACCGATCAAGGCGGCACGGGCTGGGCAATCTATGCCATCCGCGCCAATGGTTCCGACGCGCGCAAGATCGTGGATTCAAACGTGAACGCCGATTATTGGACGTTCGAGAAATTGGCGATCGCGCCCTAACTTTTCGGGATAGGATGACATGAGGGATATTTGCATTCGCTGCGAATATCCCTCGCTGATTTGTTAGTCGCAATGAGGGCAAAGCAAAAAACGAAACCCGTACTGGATGGTATGGGTTTCATTTTTTTTGTACTCGTACTTATCGCGCTCGTCAGCGCGTGCGCCCCGCCGCCTACTCCAACGCCCGAAGTATTGCCAACACGTACGCGCCGCGCGACGCGCACGCCTTTTCCAACGCTTACTCCGCGCGCCACGCGCACTGCCATTCCATCGCCGATTAACGCGGTGGTCACCGATACATTGCGCGTACGCGAACAACCTTCCACCTCTGCGCGCATTCTCGGACGTTTACAAAAAGATGCGGTGGTTCAACTCTTGTCGCGTTCGGATGACAATCAATGGTTCTCTATCGAGTATCCGTCTTCATCGGGACAGCTGGGCTGGATCTTTGGACAAGTGGTAACGCCCGACGGCGACATCTCAAAACTACCCGTTGGATTCATCGCGCCGAAACCGCCGGAAGGAGCAATCTTTGCGACAGTGAGCGGAGATGGCGGCGTGTTGCGAATGCGCGCGGGTCCCGGCACCAATTATGAAATTCTGGCGCGCATCCCGGACAAATCGCGCGTCTTGCTCATTGCCAAATTGGCGGACAGCACTTGGTATCAAACAATCTTTCCTCCCGCATCGGGGACAGTTGGCTGGATCAGTGGTGAATTTCTGACGCTCGAAGGATCGAATGCCGCGATGCAAGTTGCCCAAGCGCCGCCGACTCCAACACCGGGTCCCACACCTGTCCCGCGTCCTACGCGCGCGCCCAATATCGCGAGCGGCGGCAGTATTTTGATTTCATCAAATCGCAACGGCGCATACGATATTTTTTCAATCGGCGAAAATGGCGTCGAACGACGTCAGCTCACACACACCGGAAATGCCTTGGGCGCGCGCTATTCACCGGACGGCGAGCGAATTGTTTTTTATCGCACCGTTAGCACGTCGCCGAACAACGTGAATCATATCTTTGTAATGGATTTTGACGGGAACAGCGTAACAGACCTTTCCGCGCGCAGTGGAGGAGGATTCAGCGACAGCGCGCCCGACTGGTCGCCTGACGGCAAACGCATCGTCTTTGTGCGTACACCGCGCGCGGGCGCGCCCGAACTGTGGACGATGAACGCGAGTGGTGGCAACGCGAAAATGCTGCTCAAACTTTCTGCCGCATCGGGTGTGGCAAACGAATTTTCACCCGCGCCCCATTGGTCGCCCGATGGCGGACGCGTTGCGTTTGCCGCTGTGCCGCGCGTCAAAACCGCCGGCGCGCCATTGTATCCGAGCATCTTTGTCGTGAATGCAGACGGCTCGGACGAACGTCAACTTACAGACAACGATCTCATCAATATCAATCCGATTTGGTCGCCCGATGGTTCGCAAATCGCGTGGAGCGCGAGAGATTTTCTCAATCGCCAAAATTGGCGCGCATGGATCATGAATGCGAGCGGCGCAGACCAGCGAATTTTTCTGGCGCCGCCGGGCGGGGATGCCAACAACGGCATTCAAGCAATCGAATGGCGTGACAATCGAATTCTTGCGGCAGGTTGGACGGGGAACTGGAATGTATTTTTGGTGGATGCCGGTGGAAGCGATTTAGAGCAGGTTACGCGCACTTTTTCAAATGATATTCCTACTGATTGGCTGCCATAGTGTTTTGGCTACGCGAATTAAATTTTTACCCCGCCCCCATTGCACTATCCGCGCGTTTGTTAGATAATCCGCTTGTCAATTCATCCCATAGGATATCCTTGTGAACAAATCGCTCGCCCTCGTCATTCTCGCCTTTGCCGCGCTGGTCTTGGCGCTCGCGCCGACACCCATTCACGCTTCGCCGCCGCAACAGGTCGGAGGGACGCAGGTTGTCATCAACAACCCAATCAACGGCATGACGTTCCAAACCGGACAGACGATTGGCATCGCGTCCACGTCATCCGCCGCCGGAGGGATCGCGTTCGTCCAATTGTTCGTAGACAATGTCGCGATCACCACAAGCTCGCCGCCGAATGGCGCACCGGTCTCGCCATTTTTTGTGATTCAGTATTGGACAACTACGCCCGGCTATCACACGATCCTCGTCCGCGCGACAAGTTCGCAAGGCGTGTCGGGGCAAGCGTCCATTTTCATCAACGTTGGCGGCGGACCCTCCGGTCCCACCAATACGCCGAACCCATGTGTGGTCGGCGCGCGTTTGGTCTCTGACGGCAACCCAACTCCCGGCACGCAGATTCAGCCCGGTACGAGTTTTCAAAAAACGTGGCAGGTGCAAAACACAGGTTCGTGCATTTGGATCAACACGTACAGTGTTTTGAATCTCAGCGGCGGCGCACTCGGCGCGCCTTCGCCTTCGCCAATTCCATACACACAGCCGAATCAAACTGTTACCATCACGTTGAATATGACCGCGCCGCAATCACCCGGCGCGTACCGCAGCGTCTGGCAATTGCGCGCGCCCAACGGCGCATTATTCGGACCGCAGCTGGTTGTCCAAATTAACGTGCCGCAAGCGGGCTGCAGCGGCAGACCACAAATTACAAGTTTTTATGCGAGTCCTCAAACTGTCTTTAGCGGACAAGCAACGACGCTGGTGTGGGGTCCCGTCAATAACGCGGACCAAGTACGGCTGCAAACTCCGCTGGGCAGCAGTTCCGTCACCGCACCAAATCAACAATCAGTGGTGCCGCAAACGACTACGTCGTACATTCTCACCGCGTTCTGTCAGGGACAGCGCGTGGACGCGGCGGCAACCGTAAATGTGGTGAATGCGCCAACACCCACCCCAACGCCGCCGCCACAGCAACAAAATTCCATCATGCTCTTTCCCGCACAGCAAGCCGGGTTTGGCGCAGTGAATGTTCCTGTTCAATATTTCTATAACAATCAAAACGCGCCGGGGCAGATTCAACTGACCGCGTACAATCAATTCAGCCAAGTTGTCGGCAACGCGACTGTCGGCGCAATTCCATTCTCGCAGCAATTCACAACTGTCACGATCAGCGTTCCTAGCGGCTATCAAAATGCCGTGAGTGTGCAGGGTTGTATCGTGGATCGCACAGGCAATCCGCTAACCTGCGGCGCGGGACGCGGAATTCAATAGCAAACAAAAAACTCGCTGCGAGACAGCGAGTTTTTTGTTTGCTTATCCGCGTAAAAACAACACCAACGAAACGATCAATCCAATTGCAATCACGACCCATCGCAGAACATTTTGATTGATCCGCTTGGAAATTCGCGCGGCGAGATAGCCGCCGATGATCGCGCCAACGCCCATCCAAAGCGCGAGATTCCAAAGGATCAGCCCCTGCGAAATGAAAACAATCAACGCCACGCCATTCACAATTACGGCGGACGCGGTCTTGAGACCATTGATTTCGTGAATATCGCGCACGCCCATAATGCTGAACGCCGCCATCATCATAATGCTCTGCCCCGCGCCAAAGAAGCCGCCATACGTGGCGATGATCAATTGCAAAATAAAACCAACCGCGCCGCCTGCGCCGGTAATGTGATCGCTTTCCGCCGCGCCGCGCCGCGTCATTTTCGAAAAAAAATCGCGCCCCGCAAACAAGAGCGTGGCGAATAAAATCAAAAAGGGCGTCAGTTGACGAAACAGGTCGGGCGGCGTCTGCACCAAAATATACGCGCCCAGCAATCCGCCAATCAAGCTCGGAATCGCCAGGAACGCCACCAATTTTTTCGCGCGCTTGACCTCTTCCCAAAAGCCAATCATTCCTGAAATCGAGCCGGGCCAAAGCGCCGCGTTGTTTGTCGTGTTCGCCAACTTGGCGGGAACGCCAAACGCAACGAGCGCGGGGAATGACACCAAACTACCTCCGCCGGCAATCGCATTGATCGCGCCCGCAGCCAACGCGGCGAGAAAAATTCCAATATAGCCAATGATTTGATTCGGGTCCATAATTTTATCCATGATGCGCTGATCGAACGCGGCATCGCGGATGAATTTCATCGAACGCGTGGTGACACCAACATTAATTCCACACGGCAAAAAAGGTGAGGACGTTCCTACGAATCAGGGGTACGAACTTTTTCGCGCGCTCACAGCGCGCGGCATCACAACCGAAATGATAATCTACCCGCGCGAACCGCATGGCATTGCCGAGACACAGCACGTGAAAGCTTTGATCCTGCGCGTTTGCGATTGGTTCGAGCGACATCCAAGCGTTTCGCGTTTCAAATCGCGTCATGTTAAAATTGTGCGTATGAGCGTTCCGCAGGGACGCGTCAACAATCCTAACATTGAGAGTAGCTTGAATGAAAAATTTTCCATCTTACAGCCCACGCCGCGTCGTTCCCCAACAAACTGCGATGGGCGACACGTATATCATGATTTCGGTAATGCTGTTTCTGGTCGCGCTGGGAGCGGGAATGGCAAGTATATCGTTCGCCCGACGCGCGCTCGGTCAGAGACGGTGGTATTAAAGCTCAGATTCTTTCTTGAATCGCCAGCGCCTCACCAATCAATTGAATCACCTGATCCACATCGTACGGTTTCGCGATGGTACGATCAATGCCCGCTTCGCGCAGCTTGGCAGGATCGAACTCTGCCCCCCAACCACTCATCAAGATGATGATTGTGCGCGGGTTTAGTTGTTTCAGCGCGTGGGCAGTTTCAAAACCATTCATGCCGGGCATCCCCAAATCTACAAGCACGACTTGAAAGGGTCCCTCTTCCGTAAAAACACGGATTGCAGCGGTTCCCGATTCGGCGGTAACGGTCCGAAAACCGCGCCGCTGAAATGTACGCAAGGTGATATCGCGCACAAGTGGTTCATCGTCCACAACCAAAATGTTTGCCCAACGCGTCAGCCGCGTCGAACGCAAATCGGGCGCCATTTGGATTTCGCTCGCGCGCGGCAATAAGAGAATTGCCCGCGTCCCCTGTCCCGGCTCGCTCTCCAATGTAAATTTTCCGCCCATCCCGCGCACCGCGTTCGAAACAGTCGTCAAGCCCAAACCTAGATGACTCGCCCCTTTTGTCGTAAAGAGTGCTTCAACCGCGCGCCCTTGTGTCGCACCGTCCATTCCTTCGCCTTGATCAGCAATCGTAATTTGGACTTGGTCCTCACGCTGCTCGGTACGAATTGTAATGATGCCACCGTGCGGCATCGCCTCTACACTGTTCAGAATCAACTCTACAAGCGCATCGCGTAACGCAGACATTTGCCCAATGACGGGCGACGCCGGCGCAAGGTCTTTGATCACCTCGATCGAAATGCCGCTCGCCTCTGCATCATCGCGCCAACGGAACCGCGTGAGCTGTACAACATCGTTGAGGAGCGCATTCACCTCGATTCGCGTCGGCTCGCGTCCATCGCGCTCTGCCGCAAATTGCTGCAAGCGTTTGAGGGACTCGGCACCGCTGCGCGCGATTTTTTGGATCGTCTGCAACTCTTGGCGTTGTGATTCCTCTGTGGCTTGTTCCTCAAGAATCTGAGCGCGTCCAACCAGCATCGTCATCGTGTTGTTCAGCGAATGAATGATTCCGCCGGTCATTTGTCCGAGCGAACGCTGATGCGCGCCTTCTAACAATTGAGCCTGCGTCGCTTCAATGTCAGATACCGCAAGGACGCCCAACACAACGCGTTCGTGTACATCCATCGCCTGAAACAACAGTTCCAGGTCAGGACCCGCTGGATAATTTCGCAGTCCCGTCGCAATCACTGCGCGCCGCAAGCTATGAAACAGCCGCGTCAAGTCAACATAGTCCGCGCCGCGTGTGCGCAACTCGGCGCCCCATGCCGCAGCATCGCGCAAATACTTGGCAGCATCTTGTTCTGTCGCCAACGCGTCCACCAAAACGCGGGTGGCTTGCTCAAGCAGTTGGTCTGAGCCGCGCAGATTCTGCGCAATTCCATCGCGTTCCACCAGCGCTTGCCACTGCGCGACAAATTCTCCGCGCACGGCGGCGAGGTTAGAGCTCCATCCGCGCAGCACACCCGCATAGTCCGCCAACAGCGGCGCCGCTTCTTGAATGTAACGTGTGACGAGTAAGGAGGTGGCTTGCATTTTGGATTTACCAGCGCGTGCGGCGGCGACGTTGTCCAATGAGCGCAACGCCGAGCAACGCGACGCCGCTCAGCATGAGCGCGCTGCCAAAAAGTTGGTGAGTATTATCTTTACGCACGGCAAGCGCGCCAACAGAGGCGCGTGCGACGGCGTTAATTGGTAGCTTCTGAAATTTGGCGCGAACGCGCAATCGTTCCATCTTTTTCGGCAGCACAGGCGCGATTGCGACTTGAATCGGGGCGGCAGTTGGTAATTGCGGAGGAATCTGCGTTGGGCGGCGCGTCGGTTTACGCGTTGGTTGACGCGTCGGTGAAATTGGTGTGCGTGTCGGACGTGGTTTAGTTGGCGCCGCCGTGGCGACTGCCTTGCGGCGCGGCTTTTTTGGCTTGACAGTGGGCGGCACGAAATTGGATTCCGCGCGTATTTCAGGCGAACCAAAATCGGTCACGACGATATAGCCCCCATTCGCGCGCGCAGCAACGCCGATGCCAATTTCGCTATAGCGCGCGTTCAATATGTTTTGGCGGTGCGGCGCATCGTTCAGCCAAAAGTCAAATATTTTGTCCAACGAACGATACCCCGCCCAATTTTCGCCAACATTGCCGCCCGCATAACCCGCGCGCACAATTCGCTGTCGAATGGTCGAGCCATCGGAGCCGCGATGTCCCAGCTGCGCGCCATTCTTCAATAAATCGTTCGCGTGGTCTTGCGCGGCGGCATCGAGCTGCGCGTTGCGCGCGAGCGGCGGCAGGTTTGCCGAAGCACGCTCGACGTTGATGCGTTCCAAAACTTGCTGCGTCACATCCTCTTGCGCGCTTGCGCGAACAAAAGGCAGCAAGTACGCACCGAGAACCATCGCCAAAATTGTGACGACTTTACAACTCGCGCGCATAAACTAATAACCCATCATCGTCGAGTGTGTATTCCGCCGCGTCCGCCCATTCCTTTGAATGGGCAACGGCGGGCGCAAGCCAGTAGATATCCTCGCGTCCGCGCTGCTGCGCGAGCATTCGTCCCGCTTGCAGCAATTTCACAGCATCCCGTTTTGTTCCGACGAGCAGCGTAACATCAAAATCGCGGTCCATTTCGCGCAAAATCATAAAGCCGCGCGGCGCAACCCAAACGCGCTTGCCGCGAATATCATTCGCCAGACGCGTACGCGTCAATTCCCACCAGCGCCAACCATAAACGGCGGGTACAATCGTTTTGCTCGCGCGTCGTACCCAAGATTGCTGCCACAACGCCCAACACACTTGTAGGTCGCGTGCCTGCGCCAAGCGAACCTGATTCGTTTCCTCCGCACACGCAGCTCCTTTGAACACAACATAAGCTGCGCGGCGACGATAGCCCAACTTTTTGAACGCGTGCTGCGCCGCAACATTGTGCGCGCCCGTTTCGAGCCGAATGACGCGGCATTTCTTTTTTTTGGCGTCAGCGTGCGCGGCTTGAATCAATGTGCTGGCAATCCCGCGCTGGCGATATTCCTGATGCACGCGCACGCCTTCAAGCCACGCCTCGCGGTGTTCCAAATAACGCACGTGAATGGTGCCGACAATTTTATGATTGATTTCCGCCACAAGCAACGCGCCGCGCTTGGAGCGCGCCCAATCATTCCACGCTCTCGGTAAATAATCGCCCCAACTAAAGGTATTGTGTGTGAATTCTCGAATTTGGGGAAGGTCGTCGGAGGCGCCTCGCCGAATTTGAATCGAACCTGCTGTCACGCCGCGAATCATATCACAAAATTAAAACGGACGAAGAATTTTCCTCGTCCGTTTCATTTACATTCAAGCCGTCGTCGCTTCGCGCGGCTTGCCAAAAATGCGGCGGAAAAAGTTTCCGACATCGCCATCCTCCCACACGACCAAGATTTGAGCCGCATTAAAAATGGACGAATATGTGCCGCTGATGATCCCAATCAACATTGTCAATACAAATTGGCGAATCGTGATGCCGCCGAACAACGCCAGCGCGGTGAGCGTGAACAAGACGACGAGCTGCGTATTGATGGAACGATCGAGCGTTTGCATGATGCTGTGGTTGACCACATTGTCGAAAGCCATCCCGCGCAAGCGCACCAGATTTTCACGGATGCGGTCAAACACCACAATTGTGTCATGGACCGAAAAGCCAATCACCGTCAACAGCGCGGTGAGCGACAACGCATCGAACTGCCAGCCAAAGATGAGACCAAAGAGCGCCATGATGCCGACGACAACCAAAACATCATGCAGCATCGCAATGATCGCCGCGACGCCATAGCGAAAGGGATGCGGCGACTTGCGAAAAGCGAGGGTCAAAAAGATCAAAATCGCGAGCGCGGCTGCGCCGACGGCAAAGAACGCGGCGACCGTCACCTCCGCGCCGATTGCTGCACCCGCCGATTCGAAACGCACTTCGGTAAAGTTGCCGAGGAGCTGGCGCAGATCCGCCGCAATTTGTGTTTTGACCTCCGGGCGTACTTCGCTCGAACGAATCAATACGCCTTGCTTGCCTTCCAGTGTTTCGGGCTGTGGAATCGCGTCGCGGATTCCGTACTTGGCATAGATTTCACGAACTTCATCCGTTGTGGGCACGCGCGAGATGTCAACAATTTCCCAGTTCGTGCCGCCCGTAAAATCAATCGCCAACGCGAAGGGAACGCCGAACTGCGTCCAGTGGACAACGAGCGCGATCAACCCCGGCACAATAATGATGAGCGATATGATGAAATAGAGATATCGCTTTCCTACAAAATCAATCACAGTTCAAACGATTCAAACATGCCACGCCTGTCCGAGCACGTGGGATATTTGAATACCTTTCATTCTGCCGTGGGCGCCAGAGATTTGTCACGGCGCGGGAGCGAACCAACACCGTACCACCACAAACTGATGTTGGGAAAGAGGTCCAACACCACTCGCAAGAACGTGCGCGTCACAAAAACGGAGGTGAACAAACCGATCACCACACCAATCATCAACGTAATCGCAAAGCCCGCAACAATGCTCGCGCCGTACGTTGAACCAAAGACCAAGAGGATGATCGAGGTAATAAACGTCGAAATGTTAGAGTCGCGGATCGAGGGCCAGGCACGATCAAAACCCGCCTCCACTGCAACGGGCAGTGGGCGTCCATCGCGCAATTCTTCTTTCATGCGCTCAAAGATCAAAATGTTGCCGTCCACCGCAACACCAAGTGACAATACAAAACCCGCGATACCCGGCAAGGTCAACGTGACGAATGCAAACAGACCGGGAACGCCGACTTTGTAGATGGTGAATACGACCAAGCCATAAATGGTGAGCGCGATCACCGCCAAGACGCCGGGCAGGCGATAATACAAAATCATAAACAACGCGACAATGGCAACGCCAATCGCGCCCGCGATGAGACTGCGGTGGATCGAGTCTTGTCCCAGTGTGGGACCGATATTCGTGGTGGTCTCAATGCGCAGCGGGATGGGCAGTGAGCCAAATTTCAGTTGCACCGCCAAGGCATTCGCTTCCGGTACGGTAAAACGCCCCTGAATCACACCACTGCCGCCCGTAATGGGCGAATTGATCACGGGCGAAGAAATGACAGTTTTGTCCAACACAATCGCGAGGTACTTGCCGACATTGTTCGCCGTATGCTTGCCAAAAATTTCAGCGCCCTGTGGTTTGAGCGTAAAGGAAATTTGGGGTTGATTCGTCGTTTGATCAAAAACGACAGTAGCGTTTTCCAAACAATCGCCCGTCATCACCGTCGTAAATACTTGGGTAGAGGCAATCGGATTTGTATTCGTAACTCCATTTGTCGAAGTAATCGTGGGCGAAACAGTCGGCGTGGCTGCCGCATTCGATTGCGCGACAGCTGGCGAACAAGAATTCGCGCTTGATGGACCCGTCGTCGCAATTTCTTGACCTTCCGTCAGTGGCGTCGAACCCGCGTCCACAAATTCCAACAGCCCAGTGCCGCCAAACACTTTGATTGCTTCATCGGGATTTTGAATTCCCGGCAGCTCGACAATGATGCGATTCGTGCCTTGCGTCTGAATCAGCGGCTCCACCACACCGAGCGCGTTGACACGCCGCTCGATAATGTTACGCGCAACATTCAATGACTCTGCGTCTATTTGGGTCCCTTCGGGTACGTCCGCTTGCAGCAGCACGCGCAAGCCGCCCTGCAAATCCAAGCCGAGATGGACTTTGACTTCACGCGAAAGACCACCCAATATGATCGTCGGATTGCTCAACGCCAACCAGCCGCACACAATAGCGAGCAAAATAATCAGCGCAAGCGAAATAAAAGTACGTTGACGCATTGAAACCTTTCAACAAAGAGATACGAAGCGGAAAATCGCTTGCCCAACGCGAATCTTGCAGGCAAGCGACGAAAGATTATAGGGGAATCAGGCAGGAGGGTCAAATTTTTTGCCCTTGCCCCAAGCGCGCAGGAACGCGAACGCTTCTTCACGTGTGGTCACTTCGCCCACCGCCTGCGCCTCGCGGACGGCGTCTAACATCTCGCCGACGCGCGGTCCCGGCGGCACTTGCAAGAACTCGATTACGTCATTGCCATTGAGCAAGGGCGGCGGCGCAATCACCTCTTCGCGCGCGTGATAATAGCGCTCGAGGAGACGACCAATCACCGCCTGCAATGCGACCTTTTCATCGGATACGTCATCTGCGCCGTATGTGGCGTTTTGGTCGCACCACGCGTGAACGGCGATATCCACGCCCACATCGCCTGTATCGCGGAAAAAACGGTAGACGGCGCGAGTGGTAATTCCATTCTGCGCCAGCAGCAATGGACGGAGATGATGCTGGACAATCGTCTTGGCGCGCACAATCTCGTCGTTGCTGAATTTCAAGCGGCGAAACGCCGATTCAACCATCGCCGCGCCGACATCTTCGTGTCCAAAAAATCGGATGCGTCCGTTCGCTTCCACCGTGCGCGTTGCTGGTTTTCCAATATCGTGCAGCAGCAACGTCAAGCGCAAAAGCTCGCGCCGCGTTCGTTCTGCGGAGAGGCGCTGAGCAAAATGTTCGCGCAGTTGTTCGCCAAACGCGCCTTGCGCGAGATTCGAATAACCTGCGCGTTCCGTTTCTTCTGCTGCGTTGACCGCATGGAGCGAATGTTCAAAGACATCGTAAATGTGAGGGGACGATTGCGTAACGCCGCGCATCGCGTTCACTTCGGGCAAGATGTGTCCGAGCAAGCGCAACGCGTCGAGACGCCGCAGATTTCGCAGCGCATTCGGCGCGGCGATCACTTTTACCAGTTCGTCACGCGCGCGTTCCATGGGCGCAAATGCCAAGAGCTCGGCATCGCGCCGCACCAAACGTGCCGTCTCCTCATCCAACACAAACCCCAGTTCCGCTTCCATCCGCGCGGCACGTAACAAACGCACTGCATCATTTCGGAACACCTCTGCCCTCACTGCGCGCACGCGTTTCGCTTCAAGGTCTTGGCGTCCGTTGAATGGATCAATGAGCGCGTCGGCTTGACCATCCCACGAAGCGGCGTCCGCTGCCATCGCGTTGATTGTAAAATCGCGCGTCGCGAGATCGTCTTGGACAGAGCCGCCGCGCAAACGCGCAAAATCCACAATGTCGCGCGTGCCGTCTGCGCGTTCCAAAATAACGCGCGCGACATCATGCTCCGCGTCCATGAGAAAATATGCCGCCCCAAGATCATCCGCGAACGCGCGCGCGATGTTCGACGCGCTGCCCTGTACGGACACATCGAGATCATGCGTCTCGCGCTCGAGCAGCACATCGCGCAGCGCGCCGCCGACGAGATAGGCTCGTTCGGAACGGGCTTGGAGAAAGACGCGCAATGGTTCAAGCAGGTTCATTTCTTTTTCTTGCGCACATTATGCGCTTGAGGAATGAAACGCAGAATCGGTTCATCCTTCAAGCGCATCGCGCGGCAATGCAGCAATGTCTCGTGGGCGGATTTCCCGGACGCGACCACGCGCCCACGCACAATCGCGATCCATTTGCCGGCATAAATTTTCAAATCGAGCGAGGGCGCGTTCGGCATACCAAACAAAAAGAGCTTGCCGTCAAATGTGACGCGCAAGCTCTTGCCCGCTACAGCGCTTGACGAATCAATTCCGCACACTCGACGGGGTAACGCGCAACGGGCACCCCGACAGCTTTGAACGCGTCTATTTTATCTTGCGCTGTTCCTGTGCCGCCTTCAATGATCGCGCCCGCATGACCCATCCGTTTGCCGGGCGGCGCGGTTTGTCCTGCGATGAATGCAACCACAGGTTTGGTCACATGCTTGCTAATGTATTCCGCCGCTTTTTCTTCATCCGTGCCGCCAATTTCACCAATCAAGACAATCGCGCGCGTTTCCGCATCACTTTGAAATAGCTCGAGCACTTGAACAAAATTCAAACCGCGCACAGGGTCGCCGCCAATTCCAACACACGTGGATTGACCATCGCCCTGCCGCGTCAGCGCATCCACAACCTCATACGTCAACGTGCCGCTGCGCGAAACAAGCCCAACATGCCCCGGCAAACAAATATCGCCCGGAATAATTCCCACTTTGGCTTGCCCCGGCGAAATCAGCCCCGGGCAATTTGGTCCGATGAGACGCGTGCCACGCCGATCAAATTCATGCTTGACGCGCATCATATCTTGCACCGGCACGCGTTCGGTGATGCAAACGACCAACGGAATGCCCGCGTCGCTTGCTTCCAACATCGCGTCCGCCGCGCCGCCTGCCGGAACATAAATCACCGAAACGTTCGCGCCGGTTTCCCGCACCGCGTCCTTGACGGTATCAAAAACAGGGACGCCCAACACAATTTCGCCGCCGCGCCCGGGCGTCACCCCTGCGACAACATTCGTGCCGTACTCGATTGAATTTTTAGTATGAAATTGCCCTTCGCGTCCGGTGATTCCTTGCACCAATAGCCGCGTATTTTTGTCAACGAGGATGCTCACTGAATTTCCTTTGTAAAAGTTTGTTTCAACTCGCGCGCTGTCCGCTGAATCATTCGTTGCACGCGGGCGAGGTTGTTTTCGATTTCATTCGGCGTAACGGTCAATCCAACTTTGCCCTTGCCCAAATTTTCACGCCCGGGCGCATCGCCGATGGAAACTGCGATTTTTCCGTGCGGAACATAAATCATAAAGTCTACGCGATAACGCGAGTGTCCTTCGCGAATAAATGTTTCGCGCTCGATATCCAGATTGTCTGCGCGCAGCGCGTCGTACAATTTTTCATGCGCCGGTGTCCGCAAATACAAATCATTCCACTCGCGCGCCGTCGCAAATTTTTCCCAATTCGTCCACAGAAATAAAACGCGTCGCCCGCGCTTGGAATGGATCGGCGGCTCGCGCCTTTCGATTTCACCCAACTGCAATTTGTAATAGAGTTCGTGTGCGCGCGGATGCTTGGGCTCTTCCGGAATCAAATCTACGCGCCGCACAAGTTCGTGTCCGCGCACCGCCGCATACGTGTCAATCCGCCATTTGCGTTCGCTGAACGCGCGCGGCAAATAAAACGCGAGATATTGCGCGCCGCTGAAAAATTTCGGCGCATGTTTGGCGGGAATCCGATACCAATGTTCGCGCGCCGCCATGTCCAAATCGCGCGGCGTGTTGACGAGTGCAACGAGGACAACATCATCGGGATTCATTCACGCGCGGCTCGCAAACTCACTCACCACTTCGTACAAGACGCGCGCGCCAAAGCCAACGTTCTTGAGCGCGATGCGTTCGTCGTCCCCGTGGACGCGCTCCATCTCACTCTCCTTGTCGAACATCGGGCAAAAGCCGTACACTTTTGTCCCAAGTTTTGTGACATGCCGCGCGTCCGTCGCGCCCACAACCAGATCGGGCAGGACAATGGCTTTGGAATCATGCCGCTTGAGCGCTTGCACCATCGTGTCATACAGCGGCGATTGCGGGTCGGCTTCGATCCCGGTGGTCGAGGGCTGATGAAATTCGATCTCGTACGCGTCATCCAGCACGGTGCGCAATTCACGTAAAAATGTTTCGGCGGTTTGCCCCGGCACCAAGCGCGCGTCCACCTGCGCCTCGGCGACAGACGGAATGACATTGATTTTGCTGCCCGCGCTTAATTTGGTCGGCGTCGCGGTATTGTGGAGCATCGCGTACAGCATACCGCGCAATCCTTCGTCGAGCGGAAGGTTTTCAAAAGCGCGCTTGCCATTTTTCTGATCCAGCAGCGCGCGCAGTGAACTGCCCGCCGCGCCGCCAACCGCTTTGGCGAGACCTTCGATATAGTTGCGCGAGGTTTGTGTGACATGCATCGGGAATGAAGCACTGCCAAGTTTGTCAATGCCGCGCGCGAGTTTCAGCACCGCGTTCTCGCGCTGCGGCACGGACGCGTGTCCCGGTTTGCCGTGCGCGCGCAAAGAAAAACGCGCCGTTCCCTTTTCGCCTGTTTGGATTCCGTAAATGTGCTTGCCCAAAATCGTTGTCCCGAACCCACCGCCCTCGTTAATTCCATATTCCGCGCGAATCAAGTCGGGATGATGCTGCACCATCCAACCCGCGCCGAGCAAGCCGCCCGTTTCTTCATCCGCATTCGCCATAAAAATCACGTCGCGCGCCAGAGTTACATTATTGCGTTTGAGCCACAACAGCACGGCGAGTTCCATCGCAGCGAGTTCTTTGGTGTCGAGCGCGCCGCGTCCATAAATAAAACCATCCGCAATTTCCGCGCCAAAAGGATCGTGCGTCCAGCGTTTTGGTTCCACCGGAACGACGTCGAGATGAACCATCAAAAGCAGTGGCGCGGCGCGACCGTCGCCTTTCAAGCGCGCGACCAAATTTCCCCGCGTTGGTTCGGATTCAAAAATTGTGGACTCGATGCCCTCGCGCGCGAGCACATCGGCAAGATAGCGGCACGCAATAATTTCATTGCCGGGTGGATTAACCGTATTCAGTTTGAGCAGTTGTTCCAAGTAACCAACCGCTTCGTCACGTACGAGATCCCAATTCATATCATTCAACCTTTAACGTTTAACGACTCTTGGCAATTTCGACTGCCATTTTCGCGCCTTCCTCTAACGAGGGCGCGGTTCTTAGATTCGCATTGGCAAGAATGCGACGTCCCTCTTCAGCGTTCGTGCCGACAATGCGCGCGACCATTGGCACATCGGTCTTGACTTGATTCAATGCTTCGACAATGCCGCGCGCTACTTCATCGCCGCGCGTAATGCCGCCAAAAATGTTAAGCAGTACCGCTTTGACATTTGGGTCGGAAAGGATGATGCGCAGCGCGGCGGCAACCTTTTCCGCTTTGGCGCCGCCACCGATATCGAGAAAGTTGGCGGGTTCGCCGCCGTAAAATTTGATCACGTCCATCGTCGCCATAGCGAGACCAGCGCCGTTCACCATGCAGCCGATGTTGCCTTCTAATTTTACAAACGACAAGCCCGCACGCCGCGCTTCACGCTCGGCTTCATTCTCTTCATCCGCGTCGCGCAGCATTTCCAAATCGTGATGACGGTCAAGCGCGCTGTCATCCAGCACCAATTTGCCATCGGCGGCGATTAACTTGTCTTCTTTCGAAATGAACAGCGGATTGATTTCCACAAGTGACGCGTCAGTGTCCGCAAAAACGCGATAGAGCGCGAGGGCGATCTTTGCAAATTCCGGCACCAATTTTTTATCCAGACCAATCCCATAACCGAGTTCGCGCGCCTCGAACGGCTGCAAACCGAGTACGGGGTCAATCGTCTGCCGCATAATTTTTTCCGGCGAAACGCGGGCGACCTCTTCGATTTCCATGCCGCCGGCAGACGATGCCATCATCACGGGCGCGCCCTTTGTGCGATCAACCACGATACCCAGATAAACTTCGGCTTTGTTTGGCACTGCCGGATCAATCAGCACTTTGCGAACGGGCAGCCCTTTGATATTCATGCCCAAAATTTCTTCCGCGTATTGTTCCGCTTGATCGGGAGAAGCGGCGAGTTTTACGCCGCCCGCTTTGCCGCGTCCGCCGACCAAAACTTGCGCTTTAACCACCACAGGTCTGCCCAGCTCTTTTGCGATCTCGCGCGCGGATTCTGCATCATAGGCGACTTTGCCTTTTGGCGTTGGAATGCCATAGCGCGCAAAAATTTCTTTGGATTGATGCTCGTGTAATTTCACTACTCGTCTCCGAAATTTTCGTTCTCGAGTGAGAGCAAAGCAGATATAGTAATGATGAGATGCAGCTGCTTTGCCCCAACAACATTCCAAATTATACTCGACCTGCTAGTGTGACACAAGAAGTTTTGTAGTATAGAATTATCAACGGAGGCATACATGGCAGCAAAGGGACTACAAAACATTGTAATCGGTACGACCAATTTGAGTCTAGTCGAAGGCGAAAAAGGAGAACTCGTTTTTCGCGGATATGAAATTCAGGATTTGGCGCAGCACGCCACCTTTGAACAAGTTGCATATTTATTGTGGTATGGGCGCAAACCTTCCGACGCCGAAGCGCACAAGCTGCGCGACAAGATGGCGGCACAGCGTTCGCTCGATCCAACGACACTAAATATTTTACGCACGCTGCCGCCCACTACGGAACCGATGGACGCACTGCGGACTGGCGTTTCCGCACTCGGCGCAGGAACGTCCGGCACAAACATTGATTTGGAACACGCGCTGGCGTTGACCGCGCAAGTTGCTTCGATCATCGCCGTCTTTCAGCGCTTGCGACACGGCGCAGAAATCATTTCCCCGCGCAGCGATCTCGACCACGCGAGCAACTATGTCTACATGATCACAGGAAAAGAACCTACCGCCGCGCAGCAAACAATGATCAATGCCTATTTCGTTCTCCTCGCGGATCACGGCATGAATGCTTCAACCTTTACCGCGCGCGTCATTACTTCGACGGGGAGTGACCTATATTCTGCGGTCACTGGAGCACTTGGCGCGCTAAAAGGTCCGCTTCACGGCGGCGCGCCAAGTAAAGTGATGGATATGCTCGACGCGGTGGGTTCACCCGACAATGCAGAGGCGTGGATTCGCGGCGCGTTGGCGCGCAAGGAACGCTTGATGGGATTTGGACATCGCGTCTACAAAACGACCGACCCGCGCGCGGAAATTTTGCGCGAGATTGCGCGCAAGTACAGCGACCCCAAACTGTTCCGCCTCGCGCAAACGGTTGAGGAAAAGGGGCTGCAAATTTTGCATGAAGCGAAACCGGACCAACGTTTGTACACCAACGTGGAATTTTACTCGGCAACGGTGATGAATGCCGTAGGGCTGCCGCGCGATTTATTCACACCAACGTTTGCCGCGAGTCGCACGGCGGGCTGGACGGCGCACATTCTCGAACAAGCCGCCGATAACCGTCTGATTCGTCCCGATGTCGAATATGTCGGACCGATGGGTTTGTCGTGGAACGAAACATAAAGTTTTTTTTCGCGGCGCTTGCTTGCGGCGCGATCATTTTGCTCGCGGCGTGCGGCAATGCGCCAACCCCGACACCCGATATCCTGCGTGAAACGAGCGCGCCTACGCGCCGCCCCGTCATCATTCCCACAACACCTCCGGGGTGGACGCCGTACAGCCGTTCGACGTACCAGATCGCGCTGCCCGATGCATGGCAAGAGGTTAAACTGAGCGAGCAAAACTTGAAAGACGCGATTGCGTCGGCGCAAGAAAATAATCCGCCGCTCGCCGAACAGCTGCGCACGCTCTTGGAATCGGGACAATATAAAAGTTTGGCATTTTATGCGGTCGAAAAAAGCAATGCGCCGATTTTGAAGAATGTTTCGATTGCGCGTCTCGCGCTGCAAGGCACGAACGATCTCGAAGCGTTTGCGAAATCGTACGCGGACGCGCTGCCAAATGTTGCGCGCGGCTCACGCGTAATCGAGGTGCAAGCACCGCTCCAAATTAACGGCACGAATGCCGCCGCGTTTCAGTACGATGTTTCGCTGGTGAATACGGAAGGGGCGTTGACTACTTTGCGCGGCGTGCAATATTTGTACGTTCTTGATTCCGGCGACGCGTATTTGGTAACCATCATGGGGGATGCGAACGACGCAGAAAAATTTCTGCCGTTGGCGCGGCAAATTGCAACCTCGTTCGTCGGAGTGACACCATAAAAGAATGACCCTACCGGATGCTCGGTAGGGTCATCTAATTTCTATTGTTTGTTCTTTGCGCGCAGCGTTACTGCTCAACCGGACCAAAAATCAAAATACGATTGTTCCCCGCGTCCGCGACAAGGATGTTGCCATTTGCATCAATGGTGATGCCGGTGGGCAACTGCATATCCGCAAGATTGCTGCCGCCAATGCCCCACAAGGCGCGCGGTTTGCCATCGTTTGAAAATTTGATAACGCGGAAACCCTCCGGGTCGGTGATGTAAATATTGTTTTCCGCGTCTACGGCAATGTACGGTTTGTTCACCACCGACTGCGAATCCCAACCTTCCACCGGAAACTGCTCGAGCGGTTCAAAGTTCGGATCGAACTTTTGGACGCGTCGGTTCCACGTATCGGCGACGTAGAAATTTCCGTCCTTGTCAATGGCGATGCCGACCGGTTCGATGAACTGCCCCGGTTCGGCGCCAGAGCCGCCAAAGGCATTGAGCGCGGTACCGTCAGGACTGAATTCGATCACGCGTTCATTGCCTGTATCGGTGACCCACACATTTCCCTTTGCATCGAGCGCAATGCCGCGCGGTCCGTACAATTCCCCCAGGTTCTCGTCATACGCGTCACCCACATCGCCAAACGTGCCCCACGAGCCAAGAAAATTTCCATTCGCATCAAATTTTTGAATGCGATGATTCCACGTGTCTGCCACATAGACAGTCCCATCCTGCGCAATCGCAATGCCCCATGGTTCGTTGAATTGACCGGGTCCGTTGCCCTGCTCGCCCCACTCTTGCACGAAATTGCGCGCGGCATCAAATTTCAAGATGCGATGATTGTTTGTATCCGCGACGAACAAAGAGCCATCAGGCGCGACCGCCATATTCTTTGGCGCATTGAACGGAACATTGGGCGCTGTCACAACCGCTTTCGCTTGCAGATTCGTCAGGTACTTGCCTTCGTACGGATCTTTTTCTTCGGCGGCGGGCGGCACGACACCAGCGTACTCCCACAGTTGATTTGCCACATCTTTGCGGAGATAGAATGCAAAACGATGCACAAAGGGCCAGTTGTTCAAACTGTTCTCGTATTGATGATAGAACCACAGATCGCGAACGAGTTTCTTGAAATTGTCCGGCTGCAAAACGCCTTCCACGATGTTTCCGTTTTCATCTTCGCCGCCAAACAACTTGAGCCAATTCAAATCTTTGTACGATTCATCGGGCCACCAGACGAGCCGCATCTCGCGTTTGATGTAACGATTCCCCAAAAATGGTTTTACTTTGTCTTCATTTGCATCGCCGACAATGACCACTTCCGCGTCGAATGGCGCGTTCGGTGATTTGCCGTAATACTGCGCGTTTTTGTAATTTCGCAAATACCACACGAGGGGCCACGACGAATCGTCATCGTACGCCACCTTGATCGTGCCATTGTCGCAGTTTATTTTGATTTTGGCATCGGGATCGGTTTGCGCGCAGAGGCGGCGCGAGAGTTCTTCGATTTCGCGCATCGTCGCGGGTACATCCGGAGTGCCTTGTGCGTACACGATCGTTTCGGTCGCCATATCTTTGTTGTAATACGCCGCGCTCGCCATCGTTCGCACAGTAAACAACGCGAGAATTGCAAAGATCGTTGCGGCGACAACGCGCAGCGCATTTTTGAGCCCAAGCGTCATCCCGATATAAACGACGATCCCCGCGCAAACGCCGATGATGAGAATTGAAACGATCGTACTCGAACGCCGCGCCAAATCATCGAGCGGCGTTCCCGTAAGTGGCGCAGGACCAAAAAAGTATTGGAACGCGAGCACCGCCAATCCGAGCGCCAAGACAATTGCCATGATTAGCGCGCCGCGTTTGATCAGATCGCGCCAATCTGCATCCAGCACATCATTCATGAAATATCCGGTCACGAACGCGAGCGGAATCGTGAGATGCATATTGAGCCAGGGCATTTTTTCGCCTGCCCAAGAAAAGAGAACGAGAACCCCAAGCGCCCAAACCCCGATCAAAGTTGGAAAGCGCGTGGATTCGTCATCGGGATTGTACGCCAAGCCAAAAAACAGTGGCACCAAGATCGCCAGGAGCAGCACCGATTCATTCGCCGCGCGCAAATTATCCATTCCGCGAAAACGCGGCAGATTTTGCGTCATCCACTCGATCACGCCGGGCGTGAACCAAACATACGCCTCGACGGCGAGTAATCCCAAAAGCACCGTGCCGAAAATCACCGCGCGCTTCCAGCTGCGCCGCGCGAGAATGTAGAAAATTCCGATTAGCCCAAAGAGATAGGGCAGATATTCGTACAACGGCATTGTCACCATCAAGTAATAGTATTGTGGTTGACTGCCGCGCTGGACGGGCTGCTGCGAAATCCAATAGCCGAGCGAGCCGATGAATCCAGAGCCGATGCCCGCGATATTGGTAAAGACCGTCGTGAAAAAGACGAGCATGATGGGATAGAAAAACGCCGCGCAGATCAGCCATTTGCGCCAATTCCACATCACACCCACCGCCGCTGAAAGCAAGAGGAAAAAGATTAACGCGCCCAAACTGCTCGAGATCGAAAGGACCGAGTTATAGTCGGTTGGATCGCGCTGCAACACATATTTGATAAAGAGCGGAGTCGCCCCCAGCGGCATAATAAAAGTGCCGAGGACGAGAAGGAGATCGAACGAGGCAACATCAAATTCACCGAACTTTGTTTTGGAATCGTCGTCGTCTGCTTGATCGCGCGTAGTGAATTTTTTGTACAAGAACATGACGACGGCGACGAGCGCAAAGACCAGACCAAACACCGCCGCGATCACCGCATTGGCAAGTTTCGCCTGCGGCGTGCGCCGATTGAAAAAATCAAAGGTGAAAATCGCCGCGAGAAAATAGCCAAACAACGCCATAAAAATGAACGTTGTCTCCATCGCGGTGAACGCGAACGCCAGCATCGCGACGCCAAAGTAGAGCCAATTTGCGCGCCGCGTCGTGAGATATTTCATGATCGCCAGCGCGACCAAGACCACGCAAACCTCGACATAAATATCGTGGCGGTCAACGCGACTGTAATGCGCGATGACGGGCGAAATCAAAAACAGAACGCTGGTAATGATCCAACCGCGTCTGCCAAGCCATTGGCGAAAGAGAAACGGGGAAGCGATCAATATCAGACCGAACAACACCGGCATCACGCGCGCGGAAAAATCATTGTCGCCGAGAAGGAAAAAAGTGAGCGCGGTGAGATGGTAGAGCAAGGGTCCGTGATAAAT
Organism: Chloroflexota bacterium; assembly: GCA_004295045.1. Lineage (GTDB taxonomy): Bacteria > Chloroflexota > Anaerolineae > UBA4142 > SHND01 > SHND01. The sequence goes on from SHND01000003.1 coordinate 33,019, forward strand.
CGGATTGTGAATAAAGCCCTGCCCTTTGTAGAGCGTGTATGACCAGTTGGTATGAATAGCTTCGTCGTGGCTCCACGCCGCGCTGCCTAAATCATAAAAACGCGTCACTGCCGCAATCAACAAAATGCCGACGAGAATTACCACGTCCCAATTAACATTTACGAGCGCGGCAAGCGGCGTATCCCAAATAGATTGTCGTTTCTCTTGAGCTTGTACAGACATTTTTGATTTCAGATTGTTGATCTCTGATTTCTGATTTGCAATCCGTTTCTTTTCGGCGGCATCAATCAAAAATCACAAATCATAAATTATTCACTCGTGTTACGCCCATTCGATAAACATAGAATGCAAACGTACGACAAATTTCAAATTTGTCGTACCACTGCGTAACGTGAATTACTCAGACGTCGGCAGCCAAAGCGTGGTGGTTTCCCATGCTTCGCCGCCGCCCTCGCGATAAATATACCATTTCCATAAATCGAGTCCCGAAAATGCAACGGGCTCCCATTCCACGCCGATGTGATACTTTTGCCCGCGCCAATTGCCGGGCGGGGGCGAACCCGCGGAGGTGATTACGGCTTGAGCATCCGTGACGCGATCTATTTGATTCGTCCATTGGATATTCGGGAAAGTGCGCAGCGCCCATCGCGCGGCTGCATCCAAACTCGAATCCGCCGCGATGCGAATTACGTGTTCGTCGCCATTTTGCCACTGCGAATTCCATTCTAAATCACGCACCAAGTCTCGCATCTGAAGCGGCGTTTGCGCTCCGGCAAGCACTTCGCGCAGCGGTTCTACATTAGAAAAATTCAATTGCCAAACTCCGCGCAATGTGCCTAAGGCAAGCAGGACGAGAATGAAAAATGCCATCAACGTCGTCGTGCGCGCGACGCCAACGAGCATGACGCTCAAGCCGACAAAGACGCCGAGAAGAAAAAACACAATCACCCCCAGCGTCAGCGCGGCGAATACGATTGACGCACTCGCCGCGTCGCGACTGAATAGCTGCATAACCGCGTCCAGCGCGGGCGAAAAATGCGTTTGTTGAATAAAGGTCACGATCTGCAAATAAACCAATGCCGAGAGAACCATCAACATCACAAACACGAGAATTTCCCCCGCGCGCATCGAACGCCACCCGCCGGTTGCGCGAATATCATGCACGCCGCGTTCCAGCAAATTACCAATGAACCATCCCGCCAACAACATCATCGGCAGCGCGACGGCAATAACAATCGAAGGCGTCTTGTCGCCAGCCAATGTATAGACGAGGAACGTCACGAGCGCCACGAGCGCCAACATTCGCATCAAACTTACCAACGCGCCTTCGGAGCTGGAAAGTGTCAGCGCAAGCACCAACCCCGCGAGACCAAAAACGAGTGTCAGCGGTTCGTAAAGCAGCATCCATGTCAAGGGCGTTGTGAAATTGCCGAATGCGGCAAACTCATTCAGCCACGCGCCAAACAAATTAAACGCAACTCCCAAACCGTCGCGATTCAGCAAAAATGTCGTCGCAAGCACAAGATACGTCGCGCCAAAGACAACTGCCGCGCGCAAATAAGGATGCGTTAAAACATTTGTTGATGCGGGGGCGCGATTCTCTGTCTGTTCAGGCGCGCCGCGTTTTTCTAACAATGCTGTGATGAGGAAAAACAACGCGCCCGTGATCAAAATCGGATAGGCGGGACTGTCCGCAGTCAGCGCCACCGCCGCAAAGAATGCGGCAAGATACAATGAACGCGGTTTGTCGGAATAGCGAAACCGCCAATAAAACAACAGCGTCGCGAGCGCAGCCCCCACCGCCAAATCTACGGCAGACAAGTTGCGCGCGAAAAATACGAGCGTTGGCGAAAAAGCAATCAACAGCGCGGCGACGAGCGCGCCCGTTTTGCCTAACGCATTGCGCGTGAGCGGAGGCATCAGCACGAGTAATGTGCTCAATGCCGCAGGAATAAACCGCGCCGTTAAATCACTCGCGCCAAAGAGAAAAAAGGAAATCCAATCGAGCGTGAACAAGAGCGGGCTGGCAAAGGGTTCCGCCGTCTTGCCGCTCAAAAAATTCCACGCCGCGAGGGCGGTTTGCGCTTCCGCAGGCGCGAGCGGGCGCGTGTCGAGATTCACCACGCGCAATAGGAAGGCGATGATCACAATCACGCCGTACACGAACACTTCCAACGTCAACGCATTGACGAGCGAACGCAGGGTCAGTGAATCGGAACCCGTCATGTTCACATCGTTTGCAGGAACGGCGACAGCCGCTTGAACTGTTTCGGCATCGCCATTATTGTGCGCGGGCGCGACTTGAATCACCGCATCATCCGGAAGAATGGCGGGGCTTGGATCTTGGGTGCGATTGCGACGACGATTCTTGGACATGGCTAAATCAAATAACGCTCAAGGCGCTTGCGGCGCGTTGATGGATACGCTCACTTGTCCGACGCGATAAATGCGCATCGAACCTTTTTCAAAAACCATTTCGCCGAGCTTGGCGAATTTGTCAACGGCAGCTTGATTCAAATTGTATTTCCCGCGTTCAATGTCCCCAACGAAAACGTATGAGACATTGTATTTTTCGAGTAGTTCACGCGCCTGCTCAACATCTCGCGTTTTGTAAATCTGCTCAACATCGCGTGCGCGCGGGTCGGCTTCTGTAGAATTCCCGCGCCACTGCAATTCGTGTCCGCTCCAGCCGAGAACGGTCGGCAGTCCGGTGGCAACCGAAACGCGGTTGTCAAACGAATATTGATCCCCCACGCTTTCCAGGATTACCGCGTTGGATGGGATATTTGCGCGCGCCCATTCAATCGCGGCATAATCGTCGGGAAACGAACGCTGCACCCAACTCCAGCCGTCGAGCGTTGGCGTCGTCTCGGTGGCTTGAAAATAATTCGCGCGATTCGGAAACGCAAGCGTCGGATAAATCATACTCAAGCCAAACATCACAGCAAACGCGGCGAGCCAAAGGGTGCGCCCGACGCCGCGCGTCGTTTGCCAAACATAAAACGCGCCGAATGCCGAAGCCAGCGCGAGCAAGAGCCACGCTTGATAGTACAATTTGAACACGGTGTTCATCCGCGTTTCAAATGTGTCGCGAATGAACAAAAACTCTACGCCGAACGTTAGAATGAAACCAACCAACGCCAGCAACAGCGCAAACACAATCGTCGTCCGTTGTGCATTGGTAGCCGCGCCCTCGCTGCGAGTCAACATGATGTATCCCAACGCGGCGATGCCTGCGATCAACACGACCAGCAGGAGAAATGTACCGGGGCTCGCGACAAATGAAAATCCAAAGGCGCCAAGCACGCTCGCCGTCGCGTTCTGGGGGTTCGTTTGTAATGCGTTGGCTAACAGTTCACGGAGGGATGGAATCAAGAACAAGACGATTGCGCCCAACAACGCGATAACAAAAGGCACCGCGAGCAGCGGCAGCGCAAACTCGAACCATTCTCGCGCGGCGCGGCGCTTGTCGCGCAGTTGCCAAAACAGGACGCCCACGAAAGTTGCAATCGCAAAGACGAACATCCCCCACATGATGAGATATTGATGCAGCGGTGTGCGACTAAAGATGTTGGGAAGAATTCCGCGCGCTTGCGATGCAAAGCCAAGATAGAACGGCAGAAATAAAATGTAACCGCCGACGAACAGCAGGACGAGAAAGAGAATTGACGAAGCAAGCAGCCACGCTGAAAATTTTCCCAACGCGCGATATTGTGAAATCGCAAACGCGGCGGCAATCACCACACCATACGTGACAATGTCCCACGTATTCAACATGCCGAGCGCGCCGACAACCAACACTGTGAGCAGCGTTTGGGGCGTGAAAAATTCTTGAAACGCGTCTTGCGCATTTGAAATCGCGCGCGTTGGCTTGAGCAAAAGATGAAACGCCACCGCGAGCGCAAGGATGCCGAATGGCAGCGCAAGAACATGCGGATGCAAATCGCCGAGCAGGAAACTGAACGCGGGAAATTCATCAATGACTTCAATGTGTCCGCCGCCCACGGGGGCTTTGTCATTCAAGACGCGCGAGGCGCGCCACCACCACCAATTGTCCTCCGGAATGAATGTTCCCGACGGCTGCACCTCCTCAAGACCATGCAAGTTCAACTCGGCATAAAATGCGCGCGAGCCGATTTTCGCGTTATACGTCGTTTCCAAAACACCTTCCAGATTGCCGATGACGAGCAAAAGAAAAACGGCGATCACTCCAAAGACGTACGGCGCGCGGGATGGCTGCTTGGGACGGTCTTCGTCGGAGGTTTGCGCGTACGAGACAACATTAAAGCTCAAACCGAACGCGCCAACTGCCGCCAACGCAAAGGTCATGATCAAACCAAGATTGAACGCGTACGCTGACGGAATGTTTCCCAATTTTGCCAACGCCGCGACGATGACGTAACCGAGATAATAGTAACTGATGGCATAACCCGACAACCACGCGTCATGCGGCGGAAACGTTGCGCTCGACAGAATGGAATTGAGGAACATAAATTCCATCGGCTTTTCGGTCGCGGCGATTTCGGGATTGAACGCGCGAAAATACGCAAACGCCAGATACGCCGCGCCAAAAACAATTTCGACGAAAAGCGCGTAACGCCAATGCGCGCGCAGCCACGCCAAAACCGAATCTTCGCCAACGCCGCGCAGCAGCGTCCAACTCGCGACGGCGAGCACAACCAAAATAACTGCCAGCGCGCCGAAACTATTTTGCAAAAAGCCCAGCGCGCCGAGCAGCCAAAATGGGTACACCCACACAAGAAGCGCAAGCGGCTTGGCGAACGCATACCCTCGATCCGGTAGAAAGCGCAAAAAACGCATTGTGAGGGGCAATGCGGCGAAACCGAGCAAAAGGAGGAGAACCCACCAGACCAGCAAATAAAGCATCAGTCTATTTTTGTAACATTTGATTCTTAAATTCGGCTGAACATCGGCTTAACAATGCGCGATTCATTCAAGCACCTGCGCCACTTTATCGCGCAAGGCGTAAATTTGCACGCCGTCGTGGTCGTAGATTTTTTTCAGAATGCCACTCTCCGCCATCGCGTCAAACTTGGCGAAACCGCCCGCATCGTACATCGCGTGTTCCAGCGGACCGACATAGATCAACGAAACGTTATAGTGACGCAGTAAATCGAGCGCCGCATTCGCGTCAGTCGTTTCGTAAATCGTTTTGATGTCATGAATGCGATTATCCACGATGTCGCCCGGCAAAAGCGAGTATTGCTGCTTGGTATGCCAATCCCAACCCACGACAACGGGCAGCCCCGTATTGATTGAAACGCGATCGCCCCAGTGATACAAATCGGTATTGGCTTCGACGATAACGGGCGAACCGATTATGTTTTCGCGCAGCCATTGAATCGCCTGATAATCTTGGTTCAGGTCCATCTCGTGATCTTTTTCGGTGTACGTCGCGCGCGTCATATAGGCAAGTCCGTCGAGTCCGGGCGACATACTTGGCACAAAACGGTCCTTTACTTTTGCCCAACCGGCGAACGCGGGATACAAAAATCCCGCAAAGAGCAGCAGCGCCGCAAGTCCCCACCAGAGCGCTTTCCACGTTTGCGCGACGGAAGAATCTCCGACAATTTGTTTTTCTGCTGCTGCATCCGTCCGCGCGGAACGAAACCACAAGTGATCGAAAACAATCGCCAATCCGCCCGAGCTTGCGATGGCGAAAAAGACCCACGCTTGCAGATAAAATTTAAAGACGGTGTTCATGCGCCCGATGTCGCCTTTGAGCGTGACAACTTCTACCATGAGCGTCAGCAGCAACGCGGCGACGATCAACAGCGCAAAGAAACGATGAACGCTTGCCGTATCGCGTTCCAGTAAAATCCAAACGGCGAGCGCCACGAGCGGAACGACTATGGCAAAGACATAGAGCCCAAGCAGAATCAAACCGACTTCCAACACAACAAGCGCGGGGACGAGATAAATCAGCCATCCTTCTTTCAAAGCGCTTGGGATTATTGCGTCAGCGGCAGCATTCAACGTGCGCGCTGATTTGCTTGCCATCAGAATTAACAAATAGGTCGCGACGAAAAAGATAAAGATTCCATGCACGACCAAATAATCGCTCAAGGTGGTGCGCGCATCTTTCCACAATTCGACGCTCGTGTAGGCGGTGCCATAGTTGATGATGTAGGGCCAGTAAAACAAGACCGCCAAAGCAATCAATCCGATCACCCGCCATCCCAAATCATGCGCGATACGGCGCGGGTCGAGCTGCAAACCCAAACGCAGCGATCCATAAAATATTGCAAACAACATGACGAGAATGTAAATCGCCATGTCAATCGTAATTTTCACGCCCGCCGCGTTGATCGGGACGATGAGAATGGCAACTTGAACCAAGGCAATCACAATAAAAAGCAAATAGCGTCGAATCCATTCACTCCAACTAAATTCGTAATCGTCCTGTGCGCGCTGCTCTGCAAAATAGCCAAGCACCATCGCGCAGCCAAACAACGCGAGGTACGTCGGATAATCCCACGTATTGATCGCGCGCAGTGCGCCCAACACCAGCGCGACGATTCCCAAATCGTACCAACGCAGCTTGGCGTGTAAAAACAATGCGTGCGCGGCGAGTCCTAGCCCGACGAGCGTAAACGGAAGCGCCATCAAATGCGCGTGCAGGTCGGCATACACGAACGTAAAGAACGGCATTTCGTTGATCGTGCCGGGAATGACGCGCGTCGCCGTCCAGTACCAATTTCCGATTGGGACAGGCAAGTCTTTGCCACCCATCCACGCCATCAAACCGCCCAACAGCGCGGACAAGCCATTCGTCGCGCCGCTTTGCTGTCCCAATTCAACGAGCCCTGTGTACAAGACACCGACTTGACCGAGATTGCCGAGAATCACGACAAAGACAGCCGCAACCAATCCCGCGAGAATGGGGCGAATCAAATGTCCAAGTTCAAAGTTCGACTTTCGATTTACCAGATTGAACACGACACCAAACGCGCCGCTCGCAGTCATTGCAAAAAACATCGGGAGCAACAAGTTGTACGCGACTTCGGGAACGATGCCAATCAATTTCACCAAGGTCGCGCTGATCACTTGACCGAAATAGTAATAGTTGATGAATCTGCCTTCGAACCATGGATTGTAGGCGGGAAAATAGGTCGTCTTGATTACTGCGTTCAGGTATGCGAAATCCATCGGCTTTTCGCCGCCGAAAAACGGATGCCACAGGTCGGGATTGCCGTAGCGAATCGCGAGGTCGAGCGCGAAAAATGCGAGATACACCGCTTCAATGACGACAAGCAATTTCCAATGCGCGCGCAAATATTCGAGCATCGCCGCGCGTTTGCGCCACACAATGAACAGAGCGCCGATGAGCATCGCACCGAGTACCAACAGCATCGTCGTGCGCTCGAACGGCAGCGCGCGATAACTCGCCAGCGTCCATGTCAACCACGCCAGCGCGAGCACGCCAACCATTTTTGCGAACGCGTAACCGCGATCTGCAAATTTGCGAAAGGCGACAAAGGTGTACGGAAACGCGAGAACGCCGAGCGCCCAAATGGAGACGAGCCACGCGAGGACAGGGATTTGATTGACGAGATCGTTCGGGTTGAAAATCTGCGACCATGTGCCGCCCGCGTAATTTGCCGCCATCACTTCGGGCGACATGCGAAAGCCATCTTTGGAAGCAACCGCGTCAATTGGTTTGAGTCGTTCCACTTCGGAGAGGTCAACGCTGTTCAACAGACGCGCGGTGTTCTCGGACGAATAACGCGCCGATTTTTTGAAAATCAAAACTTTCGGATGATCGTACACGGTGAACGCTTCATCCGAAGAATCGTCATTGATGACGATGCCGAACAATTGCGGATACGAAGTAAATTCCTTTACCTTGTCAAAGCCGAGTTCGCCGTCAAAGAGCCATTCGTAATATTTAGTGGTCAACGGATAACGATACGGCAAGCGCGGGATGGATTGATACAACCGATTGCTCGACAGGACAATATATTGCGCTTCGTCAATCCATTTCTGGAGATTTTCGCGTTTCGATTCATCATCCTCACCATAATTCTGCATCAAGCCATCGCTCGACGTGGTGAGGCCTTGATAGCCGCCGAACGGAAGGGGATCGTCCCAATGTTCGTTTGCAATGGCAGCCCCGGGTGGAACATTTGCTTTGAGCCAATCCGACGCGGCAATGCGCGAAACGGGACGCATGTAAATTGTTGTGAACGCCGTCGCCCAAAACGCGGTGTACGCAAAGAGAATTGCGATAAAAAGAGCTGTGGCGACGCGCGCAATTGTATTCCACGGCACGCGCAGCTGCTTGGCGTGATCCCAAAGCCAAAAAACAAAGAACGCGGCGTAAATCACAAAAAAAGGATAGAGCGGCAAATAATAGCGGATGACCAAGACAAACTGCTGTCCGAGATACAAAAAGAATCCGCCGATCCACAGAACCATGAGTAGATGATTCCATTTGCGGTAGCGCACGATTTCGTAAATGCCAACAAAGAATCCTGCCCATGCCGCAAAAGCGAGGGGAAAGCCAAGCCCGTAATTGAACAAATTGTAAAGAGGGAAGAGATACGCCGCGCGCCCGGTCCATTGATGACTGGGCGGATAATCAATCTCACCGCTAATCAACTGGCTGATGAATTTCATATCATCGAGCCATTTCGGATTTAGCGAGAACAAACCTTTGAACGCGTACGGCTGCGCGATGCGGAAAATGACGAGCGCGGCGAAAGCTGCAATGACCAAACCAACGCCGACCTGGAATACTGCGCTCCAAAAATCTGCGGCTGTCTCGGTGGAAGAAGCGGCGTCTGTTGTTTCGCGCGTTTTCGTTTCGATTTCAATAATAATGGGACCGAGCGAAATTGTTCGTGTGTTGGCGGATGGATTCACAGAGGCGTTGTCGCCAACCACCGAACCCGCGTCCATCGAAAACGTACGCTCCGCATTCGAAGCGAGCGCGACGCGTTTCACAGAGCCGAGCAGCGTCGCCAGCCGCAGCAGCGCGGCGATGACAATGATTGCGGCAAAGGTGATGAAATTGATGCGTGACGCGACAGCGAGCCCAAGTGACGCGCCCGCTAATGCATAGGCGAGCCAGCCGCGTTTCCCCTGCATGATGTCGAGGGTGAACCAAAACGCGAGGACAATCGGAACATTCCCAAATGCGTCTACGGTAAAAAAGTGCGACTCTTGGATTGGCAAGACAGCGACGGCGTACAAGAGCGCGGCAAAAAGTCCTACCCGCACATCAAACAAACGTCGCCCCAACGCAAACACCATCGCGCAGGTGAACAAATCATAAAGCGCGGATAATACGCGTCCGACGATGTGAATGTCCCAGTAATCTGCTTTGTCGAGGATTTGCGCGGCGACGCGGACGATGAACAAGGGCGCGGTGCCGTACACGAACGAACCAAAATTGTTGTTGTACGGGTTCATCGGCGAATTGTCGGTGTCAAAATATTGACCGATAGAATCAGGCAAGCGGATCGCCGACGACACCATCGTCAAAAAGCGTTCGTCGGGATGCAGGTGCTGATCAGCATCCCAATTCACCCCCGTAAAACGAAAAACCGCCGCAAAGATCAAAATCAGGATGAGGACAAGCCACCAATAACGTTCAATGAAACTGCGAGGGCTACCGGCGAACGGAGCGGGCGAATGACTTGACAAAGAGGTTTGATCTGGAACCGACTGCATAGATTCACTCATATTGGAAAAGCAGAAGCAGAATTAAATATAAGGCAGATTCCTTTTACAAACAAACGGAATCCCTTTGGTTTATTACAAATATGCGGCGTTCGCAGCCGAACTCTCTCAGGCGTCAAGCAAACGTTCTTGGTCCTCCGGCTTGCGCCAAAGGTAAATGACCAGTATCACCCCGCCAAGCGCCAAAATAAAGCCCAGAATTCCTTCCCAAGGGCGGTACCGAAATTGAATGACATGATTGCCGGCGGGCAAGTCAACGCTCAGCAAGCCGCTGGAATGAATTGGAGTGCGCGCGCCATCAATCCACGCGCTCCAGCCCGCCCAACTATTTTCTTGGAGCTGCAACAATCCGGGCTGTGTGGTTACGCACTTTACATCGAGGTCGCCGCCCGCCCCTCTCGCAGTGCAAGTTGTCGGCTCGGCTGCATCATAGCTAACCTGAGCATACTCGCGCGTCGAATCTCCTTGATAGAGCTTTGCTCCGGACACGCCTTTGACACGCCCAACCTCCGTCATGGCTGCGGGGGCCCATTTCGTTTCGACCGCAAGAATAGGTTCAAATTCGGGGCGATCTTTCCAGCCCCATGCAAAAGGATACTTTGTAATCTTGAGATCATTCCCCACCGCCGATTCCAAATACATACCCTCCCCATATGGAAAATTGACCCACTCGACGCCGGGAGTTTTTAACGCTTGAATCACACGTTCCACAATGGGAAGCGTGCGCTCGGGCCGTAGCCACACCTGATTGGCAGTTTGCACATCAACCAAGCTGATCACCAAAGGAATCAACAGTAACCAACTCAAGCGAAAGAAAAAAGGGCGCGCTCCGTTTCCATCATCATCGAGTTGAACGCGCACCTGCGAAGCAAATTTTTTCTCAAGTCGCTCCACGCCAATCGCCGCGAGTCCCAGAATCGGCAAGATTGCCAAACCTGCAATCACGGGTGAGCTGCGAAGTTGCTTTACCATCCACGCCAACCCGGATTCGGGAAACATTTGGAGCAAAAATGATCTCGGTTCCAAACTTGCAAAGAAAATCGCCAGAAAGGCAACGAGAAGCAAAAAGATCGTCACGCGCATCTCTTTCGCGCCGCGCGCCATGCGCACTCCGACCAACGCCAAGACCATTGGAGTCAAACCGATATAATTCACGTACAATGCCGGATAAGGCAGCATCCGCAAAATCTCGGATTTGTAAAAGTCGGGATCGCGCACCACAAAGCTCAACGGAATAAATGCCAATGCTTGAATCCCACTCAAATTTACATCTGCCGCTTTGGAATACTCAAAGTAGAATCGAATGAAAGGAAGAAATAAAGGCGCTCCGACCAGAGCCGCGACCAGGACGGCGAGACCGTAACGTCTTGCAACCAGCGCGAGGTCCAGTTTGCCCCACGGCAAGAGAATCAAAGTACATGGTAAAAGCAAGAGCAGCCCAAATTGCATGTAACCCTGTCCGGCAAAGGCAGCAAATGCCAACATCAATCCCAAGAGCAATGCCGCATGACGCGATCCGGTCAATGCCACTTGTACAAGTGGGGGAAATACCATCGCGGCAGCTGCCGTGCCAAGCGCGACTCCGAACCAGCCCATTTGCATGCGCCCTGCAAGATTGCCCGCCGCAACCGCCATCATGGCGCTCCACATTCGCGCGATGGTACCCAAGCCTATGACGCGCGCCAACCACCATTGAGCAAACCCCGCCATAAAAAATATTCCGAGCAAAGCAACTTTACTGCCATTGACGACGCCAAAGCCAAGTGTTGTAAAAATCACCAACGGATGCAAACTGCTCGGAAACAAATCCGCAAAAGCGGGAGAGCCGCCGTTCAAGCTTCCGTTCCACAAAAAGCACGCGCCGCATTCTCTAAATCTCGTCCACACATGATGAAATTGCACCGTCATGTTGTAATCCGCGCCCGCCGGATGCACCTGCGGATCCATGTTCAAAAGTGGAAGCGTAAAAAAGAACGCCCAACCAAAAAGGACAATCAATTCAATAATCGTAACGCGATGCGCGCGGACTGCGGCACGCGCGCGTTCAAGATAGTCACGCGCGATAGACTCGGCAAGCAACAAGTCCGGGCGCTTTGCCGTTTGAATGCTCTCACTCGTATCCATAGCCACCTCCATGTGAAACAAAATCATGGACATTTCGTTCTACTCTGGTTACGCTGCAGTGTCTCGAGCTAGCGATGAGCTACATTTCGGCACGGCTCCCCACGGGTGGGCTATTTTATTTCCAATTCGCGTACGTGAATTTTTGCCTCGCCGGGGGAATCAAGATGTTCGATTTCAATTTTCACACGTTGCACCTCCGCAGGCGGATTTTCAAAATCTATGGTCACTTCGGGGATCGGCGCGTTCGTTCGGTCCGTCTGTGAATAAACGACGGGCTGGTCCGAATTTGGCGCATAGAGCGAAACCGTAATCGTAAAGGACATTTGCCCAAAAGAGGCGCGCAGTTGCGATAACGGACGCGGGGTTGGAAATTCAATGTCGAGAAGCAATGGGTTTGCTTCGCGTCCCCGCGCGAGCGTGTACGAATCGCCGTCAAACATATTTTGCGCGCTGCCGCTGTCGAACTGCGAGTGTGTCAGCGTGATGTTCTCGCCATTCACCTTGATCACTTCGGTCACAGGTTTTGCGCGCGCTTGTTTTTCCGCTTGAAAAATTTCGTCAATATTTTGTACGTACGCCATGCGTACGATTTCAAAGCCGCGTTCGCCATTTGGATAGTCGAGCTGCCAAACAAACTGCGGCTCTTGAAATTTGCCGCTTGCGCGTGCGGTGTCCAGTTCCTCCGGCGTCATGACAAAGATGGTATTGCGGCTCAACGGCTCTTGATTCTCAATCCACGCGTCAATCGTGCGCGTCTGAATCAATTTGTCATTCGGCATAAAAAACTCAATAAACTGTTCCGTGCCATTCGCCCAACTGGAGGTCAGGATGATTGGACTTTTGGGCGAATTTTCGCGGACCTGCTGCAGCACCTGAAAAAGTTGTTTGGCGCCCCACTGCATTCCGTATAAATCGTATTGCTGAAACCACGTCGGTCCATTCACCAACGCATCACGCGTCATCCAAATCCCGCCGAACGAAAGCAGCGCCAGCAGCACAACACTAATCACTTGCGGCTGAATCCGTTTGGCAAAGCGTTCCAACAAATATTCCATTCCCAAAACTGCGAGCAGCGTAACAGGAATCACGAACGATAACAAGCGCAGAATCAAAACATCCACCAACGCGGCAGCGACCGGCGCGCTCACCAGTGCAATCAAAAGCACGCGATATTTTGATTCACGAAAGCGCGCAATGCAGACGCCGATTCCCACAACGAGCAGCGGCAATATCCAAAGCGGCAGCAGTCCATAATCCTTCATCCGATGCCGCATCAAATCCACCTCGTTCGGCAAGAACCAATACAACGGCGAAATGCCCTGCGCGTAGCGCGCGATGAATCCCGTGACTTTTTCTGAAATCGGAATATCTCGGACGACATACGAATTGACGGAACGCAAGTGATACCACGATTCATCCGGGTGCGCCAAAACAAAACGTACATAGGGCAGCAAAACAATCGCAATCAGCGGCGCGGCAAACAACCACCACCGCAAATTTTTCAAATGAAATCGAATATCGGAAATAGCCAAGAGCGCTGCGGTCAACGCCAGCACCAACTGCGCGGCAGGATAGGAATAAAACATCGCCGCCGCTGACAGCACGATGGCAAACACATAGCGCGGTGAACGGTAGCGATAGAGTAGATAACAAAAAATAAAAATTGCGTACAACGCGGTCGCGGTGACCGTATCAAACGCCGTGCGCGAATGCAAAAACCACGTGGGCGTAATCGCCAAAAAAAGGATGGCGCTCCACCAATAGCGCGCATTGAAAAATTTCTTGAGCGTAAGCGCGACGGCAATTGCGCCAAAAACTGTGAGTAATGCCGAAGCCGCGCGCGCCACCGTAATTGAAACTCCAAAAAATTCAAGCGCCGCCGCCTGCAAATAAACAGAGATCAAAGGATTCACAACAAAAAAGAAATCAAAGTACAAGGGAAACCAACCGAGCTTGGGGTCGTGAAAGCCATTTTGCAGCAGATTGCGCGCAAGCGTCACCACCACCGCTTCGTCGCCGAGAAAACTGATCGGGAATTCATCGAGTTTGTAAAAACGTGTGAAGGCGTACACCAGCAGCGAGATGCCAAACATCACCCACGCCAAAGTCTCAATTCCCGCAAAAGATCGTAACACCGCGCGGGGTTCAAGATGTTCTGTAGAATCCGAAGGATCGCGCTGCCACCATTCGCGCGGGAGCGCAACGGAAAATTTGACCGACTCGTATCTGCCAATGTCACGCGCCTGCGCGCTGTAGCGATTTGCCTCGCGCGCCAACGCCAAGTGTGCTGTACTCCACAACACTTGCGCGCCATTTTCATTCGCGGGCACTGTCGCGACATTTGCTGCCAGCGCGTTTGCCTCGAGCGGAGCCGCCCCTTGAGAGTTCGAACGTTGTCCCCCAATTTGTTCCGGCTCGCGCCTCAACCCCACGACCACCAAAAAGACGCCAACGCTCAAACCTCCCAAAAATGCAACGCACAGGAGGAGCCAAGCCATTTCCTCGCTAATAAACAAGCGGCTGACGATCAATCCGATCATCAGCCCAACACCGAGCAACGCGAGCGCGCCAAAATTTCGACGATTCATTTCCAAATTTGCGGACGATTATAGCATCACTCGCGCGCGGGCGCGTAAAAGACGACATAGTCGCGTCCGGGCGTCCGAGATCTGATGTGCTTGGTGACACCATTTGGATAAAGCGCCTGCAACAGGCGCAGATTTTCTGTATCTTGATTCTTGAGCGCGTAAATTTTGGGAGCGGGGTCTTGTGCTTGTTGGCGCAGCATCTCTGCTTTTTCAACAAGATGCGGGCGAAAATCAAAATTGCCGAGATGAATTCCCACCGCGCGATAATCCACCCAATGCGGCGCTGACACAATGTACAAATCTTTCCAATCGTTGCGCGCCAACGCAAATTCGCGCAAAGTTTCGGCAATCTCTGTCGAATTCCACGCCGCGCGCCGATATTGCTCGTCGTAGCGTTGAAAATACAAATTGTAATTGACGACGACGACAAGCAAGAGAACGACGCCAACAACCAGATCACCCAGCGTGCGCGAACCAACGCGCGCGAATTGCTTTTGCAAAATCACGAGGGGAAGCGCCGCAAAAATCATTACAAAAGGCGCAACGCCGCCTGCGCGCACGACGCTTGGATTTTCTTGCGGAAACGCGAGCGCAAGAGTGGAAGGCAACAGCAAAATAAATAGTGCAGCAAACATCAGCGCAAACGGATACTCGCGATAACGCAGTAAACGATACGCGCCGTAGGCAACGCCAATCAAAAAACACGCGCCGAGAATCCAATCTACGACCGGGACGTTGGGCAGCGCATTCACCCACACTTCGTCCCCGCGCAAGTTGAACATTTGAAACGCGCGCAGATTGTTATTTGCAAAGATCATCAGCGGGTCGCCCGTCACAGGTTCCTCCAACGACGTCAAACGCGTTGCCATGCGATACGCAAACATTTGCGGATGCGCGCTGATGTAGCCGAGAAGAGGGACAAACACCAACAGCGCCGCGCCGAACAATAACGCGCTGTTGATCACAAATTCAGGCAGGCGCGCCGAATCCACATTCAGATTCAGCAGCAGCCACAACGCGAGCCACACCACGACAAGCAAGATGACCACGCGAAACGGACTGTAGCCATTCAGCCCGATGCCGAGCATCAAACCCGCTAACAAAAAATCATTGCGCGACTGACGCCGCAATGCGCGCACGAGAAAATAGCATGTCCATGCCACAAACAATGGCGAAAGCGGATAACGCAGCCCGATCCGCGCAAGCGCCAACGGAAAGAGGCTCGCCGCGAAAAAGAATGCTGCCACCAGACCAACATTGTCGTCGAACAATTCGCGCGCCAGCAGAAATACTGCGGGGATTGTCAATACGCCCGCGCACGCGCCGACAATTTTCAGCGCGATCATATCGAGCGGCGCAATGCTCAACGCGATTACCAACGCGTTCAAATAAAATTGCAGCGGTTCGCGTCCGGTGTTGCGCTCAAAAAAGATCGAGTACTTGCCGTGCAAAATATCGTACGTATCAAGAATCTTTTCGGCGTGATCACTCGTCATTTCTGCGGGAATGGCGTCAAGCCGAAAAAAATAAAAGAACGCGCCGAGCAAGATAATGCCAAGCAGCGCCAGCAGCACCCAACGCGATTGATGAGCAATGGCGGAAAGTGTCTGCGCAATCGAAACGCGCGGCGAACTCTCCCAAAACGCGATGAGAAAAAGCGCCAGCGCGGTCAACCACGCCAGTGTCCCGACAAGCGTGAATGTGTTGGCGCGCGATTCGAAAAAGGCGATCAACGCGAAAACAAAAGCAGGAAAGAGAAAAAATTTGCGCGCGGGGTGAGCATGAGCGCGCTCTGGAATTTCGCGCAGGGGTTCGCGAATCTCGACGCGTAATGTATTTTCATCGCGCAGCCACGCGGCGACGAGCAAAGCAAACGCGCAAACATAGACCAGCGCGGCGCCAAGCGATTGTCCGGATTCATAGATGGCATGCTGGGCGACAAAAGCGAGGATCAGTCCGGCGGTGAAAAGCGCAATCGAAATCCATGCGCGACGATTTATATCCGTGAGGCGAACACGGAAACGAACCGATGTGGACATTCAAACGGTGTCAAGGACAAAATTGCGGCAAGGACGATTCACGCCATCTGCCCTACGGCTTGCGGAGCAATAAAGCATTGATCATAAAAGATTTGTTCTCGCTCAAATTTTCATTAAAGCTATCAATCCAATTGAAAAGATTCAAACCGACGCGCACAGGATTAAGTCCATTCGCTTGAGCTTGTTCACCACCAAAGCGGTCTGCCGCGGCGCGCATATTTTGGGGCAGCATTCCGTTTTCAAATAATGGCTTGCCCAAACCATACACCAAATTGTGCGCAAAGGGAAAACAATAATGCAAGATAGGATAAAAGGCGCGGATTTCAAAGCCCGCACGCGTCACCAGCGCTTTGATTTGTTCCGGGTAATACAACCGTTCGTGATTCGCCCAAATGCCCGCGAAGGTGCCGTTTTGAATGTGCGTGTGAAAGACGCCCTCAAGTGTTTTGTTGATCGGGTCCCACCAAAACGGATAATTGTGATTCGGGACTGTTAGAAATAACAACCCGTTCGGTTTCAACACCCGCTTGATTTCTTGCAGCCCGCCCCAATCATCCGGCAAATGCTCCAACACCTCGCTAAAAATAATCTTGTCGAAGGTTGCGTCGGCAAACGGCAGCGGATCAATGTAACTGCGCGCAACGCTCGCGCCTTTGGCGCGATTTTGATTCAGCGCGATTTCCAGATGTTCCAAATCCAAATCCACGCCGGTTAATTTGCAAGGCGCGAGTTCCGTTACATATTTCATAAAAAAGCCGCGCCCGCAACCTGCGTCCAAGACGCGGTCAGTCGGTCGAATGTCCAGCGCTTGAAACATCAAACGGACGCGGCGCTTGAAAGCCATGTCCGCCTCATTCTGCAACAGGCGCGTCAGCCGCGCTTGGTCAACGCTCATTTTCGCACCAACGATTCGAACAGCGCCTCATACTCGTCCAACGCGCGTTCAGTATTAAAGACTTGACGAATCTGCGCGCGAGGTTTTAGGTATTGCGCGCGGTTCTCCAACACCTCAACCAAGCCCTGCGCCAACGCCACCGAATCGCGCGGCGTCACAAGTTTTCCCATTCCTGTCACACGCACGACTTCGCGCGCCCCTGGAATATTTGTGGCGACCACCGGCGTCCCCGACAAGATCGCTTCGATTTGCACGCTCGGGAAACAATCCGTGCGCGACGGCAGGGCAAATACATCGCACATCGCGTAAAAATTGGCAAGCTGCTGTGGGTCACGAATCAAGCCGAGCGTGACAATGCTTTCACGTTCTTGCTCGACGAGATGCTTCCATTTTTCAAAAAAATGTTCGTACACCACGTGAATCTCTCCGGCGTACACGAATTTCACATTTGGAATTTTCGCGCGCACGAGCGGAATCGCCTGTAACAAATAGTCGAAACCCTTTTCTTCGACAAAGCGTCCGGCAAAGCCGACTAACTTGTTTTGCGTCAGACCCAATTCGGCGCGCCACTGCGCGACCTGCTGCAAATTTGGTTCGGGAATTTCAACGGGCGGATAAATGCATTCCAGTTTGGAGCGGAACGGCGCAAGGAATTTGCTATTGTCCGCGTAATCGCAGCTATGCACGGTGATGCGCGCGGCTTCACGTTCGCCTTGCGTCATCAGCGCGGTGGTCACGCGTTCGATGAATTGATCGCGCGGATTGTTCGGCATCACCAAATCGCCGTGATGCGTAATGACGGTGGGCTTGCCATGCATCAGCCCGATGCGCGTAACGAGATTAGTTTCAAGCATCGGCGTGTGAACTTGAAGCACATCATTCTCTTTGGCGAAGCGATTTACCGCGCCGATAAAGCCCGGCATGATCACGCCGCGACTGAGCCGCGTCAATGTCGGCAAACGCACAATGCGAACGCCGTTGAAAATTTCATCACGTTTTAGTTGAGGTTCAAATTGAGAAGTGAGAACCGTTACTTGATGTCCGCGCTGTGCCATTCCTTCAGCGAGGCGTTTGGCATAGGCGGTCAAACCTGTCCAATGGGGATAGTAATAGGTCAACGTCGCAAGCAGCTTCAAATCCTATTCTCCGGAATGCGGTTTGCTTTCTTCCACATCATCTTCTTGAACTTGCGCTGTCGCGTCGGATGTCGCGCCGTCGCCGTTTGACGACGCGTGCGGTGGCACTGCTTGATCGTCAAGCGCCTCCAAGTCTGCTTCGCGGTTGCGCGCGCTAATGTCTTGAATTTTGGCAAGGTCAATTCCCTCGCGCCAAATTGAAACAACGCCCAAGCCCATCAACATCAAGTAGGTCATGCCGTGCAGCACAAACGCAAACGCCAACGCTTGATTGGGGTCCACACCATACAGTTTCAAAACGCTCACCGCAATCAAATGAAAGACGCCCAACTGCCCCGGCGAAGGCGCAACCGTCACGGCAAGCGCGGCAGCCACCTGGACCAATATGCCTGCGGTGAACGGCAAATGGATGCCCAAAGAAATCATCGTGAGCCATGCCAGGAGCGCGACCACCAGCCAAATTTCAAGCGACCACAAAATCGCTTTGATTAAAGGACGCGGCGAACGAATCACCGAAAAGCCGTCAATCAATAATTCAATAAAGCGCCACAAGCCCTCGCGATTCAAAAATTTAAAAGGCGACGCGAGTTTTCGCAAAAACGCGACGCCGCGTTCACGCTGCAAAGAAAGAATCGCCAACGCGACCAAAACGATTACCCCAATCGCGCCCAACAACAAACCGCTTTTCACCCATTCCGACGGCAAATTGGGAATAAAGGGCAAAAGCAAAAACATGAACAAGACAACGGTCAAGCCATCCAACGCGCGTTCCACCACCAGCGTCGAGATGGAACGGGCGACAGGAATTTTTTCAATCGTTCCCAACAAATACGCGCG
Source organism: Chloroflexota bacterium (assembly GCA_004295045.1). GTDB lineage: Bacteria > Chloroflexota > Anaerolineae > UBA4142 > SHND01 > SHND01. The sequence goes on from SHND01000003.1 coordinate 52,343, forward strand.
CGCCAAATCGCCGAGCCGCGCGGGGGTGATATTGCTCAAAAAATATCCAACATTCAATGCATGAAAAGTGTGCATCCAACCCGGCTTGTACGGATCAAACAAGACTTGCCATCGAAAGACCCGCCCGAAATAACTGATCATGAAAACCAGTATCAGGACGGGCATCCAGAGCCAATTCATGTTCAGAAACGATACCGCAAGTTTATCAAGTTGGATCCCCTGAAATGCAAAGTACAAACAGATGATTGTGACACCCAGTCCAATCCAAAAACGTTTTGATTTCAACATAGTCTGTATAATGCGATTGTTTCGCGACTTCCTTTCGCTTGGCGCTGCCTTGACACCGTCCGCGCAACGTCGCTATTATAATAGCGATGCGCGGATTAAAAAAACCTTGCCATGAAAAAAAGAGCAAACCGACCCAAACTTGAAGCGATAGAATGTCGCGTCGGCTGCGGCGCGTGCTGCATCGCACCCTCCATTTCTTCGCCGATTCCCGGCATGCCGAATGGAAAACCTGCGGGCGTGCGCTGTGTGCAATTAACTGACGACAATCGCTGCGCGCTCTTTGGCAAACCCGAACGCCCGGAAGTGTGTGTGCGTTTGCGCCCAACCCAAGAGATGTGCAAAAGCAATGCGGAGGAAGCGTTGGCGTGGCTCGCCTGGTTGGAGGTCGAAACGAGCTTGAGCGATTACTGAAATTTTCCACCTTGTCGTATAATCAGATTGCCCCACCGCGATGTGAAAACTTTACGTGTCAATGCTGACTCGTTGAACCCAAACAGGAGTTTTCCAATGAGTAGTTCCCCACTTCGCGATTTTCTCGAAATTCCGTACGCCCAGCTCGAGGAAATGAATCTCAACGCCAAAACGCAGCGCCTCAATCGCGTGCCTCTTGATGTCGTTCAAGAAGAACGCATGAAATATCTGACCGACGAACAGCGCATTAAAGCCGTCACGGTTTGTTTCACCGACCTCGAAGGGCGGCTGCACATGCTCGATTACGACAAAAAGTTCTTGTTGAAATCGGCAGACAATCTCACATTTGACGGCTCATCGGTGCGCGGTTTTTCCGCGCAGCGCGAATCCGATTTACGGCTCGCCATTGATTGGCACGCGTTCTATTGGCTGCCTGCCGACATTTTTGGTCCGGGCAAAGTCTTGGTCTTTGGCGATGTGCTGGAACGCGATGGCTCGCCCTATTCTGCCGACATGCGCGCGATGTTGAAACATTTCGCGCAAGGATTGTGGGAAAAGGACGGCACCCAATGTGATGCGGCAAACGAGATCGAAGGATTCATTTTCAAAGGACGCGACGCGGAAAGGCATCATTACGAAACGGGACACTTTGAATTTGTAAGCACCGGCGGTTACTATCATTCGCTCCCCGGGGATCCGCTCCGCACTTTTATTGACACCGCCGCCGAAGTGCAGCGCGCGATGGGCTTTCAAAACGAAAAAGATCATCCCGAAGTCGCGCCCGCGCAATTTGAAATGAATTATGGTCACACCGAAGCATCCATCGCCGCCGACCAAGTGCAATTGTACAAATTGATTTGCCGCCAAGTTGCCGCGCGCATGGATATGACCGCCTCGTTCCTGCCAAAACCGGTGACGGGTGTGAACGGCAATGGAATGCACACCAATCTTTCTGTATCGCGCAAAGGCAAGAATCTTTTCTGGGACGCGAACGGCGAAGAACAGATCAGCAAATTCGCGTGGAACTTTGTGGACCGCATCCTGACAAGCGGCGAACAAATTTGCCTGCTGCTCAATTCGAGCGTTAATTCGTACCGGCGCCTCGACCCGCATTTCGAAGCGCCGAATCAAATCAAAGTCTCGCCGATTGATCGCGGCGCGATGATTCGCATTCCGATTGGCAATGAAAAATCGGCGCGCGTCGAAGTTCGTTCCATCGCTCCCGATGCGAATCCCTACATAGCAATTTACATCATGTTCAAAACAGGACTGGAAGGTCCGCTCGCCAAAAATGCGTCCGATTTACGCAATCAAAAACGCTATCTCTCGGACAACATTTACGACGCCATCGCAAAATTCAGCGACAGCAAATTCCTGAAGAGTGCGTTGGGCGACGACGTTTGCGAAAAATTTGCCGAACTGAAACTCGCCGCCGCCGAACGCTGTCCCAAATCCTTGGGTTCACGCATCAAGCGCGCCGAAGTGATGTTCCATCACGAAGTGACCAATCAGTATTTGTGGAGCCAATTTTGAACGCCAAAAACCCGAAGGGTTTCAGAAACCCTTCGGGTTTTATTTTGTCGAAAAATGGAAATCCTAAATGCTATTGTTATTTCGGTAACTGCTGTTCAAGCTCCTCCGCGCTCAAGCGCTGGGTCTTGATAAAAATAATCGGCTGAGGATGATCGTACACCGAAAAACTTTCGTCGGCGAAACCCCAGTTCCAAACTTGCAAGCCGCGTGTGTCCAGCAACGCGTTTACGCGCGAGGCATCCAACGGCAAACCTGCAAAGGGTTCGTCTCGAATGACGACGCCAGCCAACTGTGGATCGTTGCGCGTCGTCATCACAGGCGCGAAACCTAAATCCCCGCGAAATAGTTTTTCATAATAGCGGTTGGTCATCGGATAACGCGTGGGCAATTTTCCAATGCTGCCGTATGCGCGTTGGCTCGCCAGAATGACCACGTCGGAACGCGCCAACGCGTTTGCAAGCGCCGCGCGTTTTGCGTCATTGTCGTCGTCAAAAATCGGAAACTGAATCTGCGTGTAATCGGACGCGCGACGCTCACCGCTCTCGAAACGAATCAACATCGGCAGCGCGTCGTCCCACTCTTCCACAAGCAATGTCTTTCCAATTGGAACATTTTCATAGAGCCAACGCGAGGCGGTCAGCCACGGATGTTCGCGCGTATACATCTGCGAAAACGCGAGTGCATAGAGCGACGAGAGGGCAAGAATCGAGAATACGAAAATCGCCAGAACAATGCGGTGTTTCGAAAATACGCGCAGCCACGCGCACGCCGCCATTATGTACAGAACCGGCAGCAGCGGCAGCAGGTAACGCATGTATTTTGTGTATTGCAAACCAATCGTGATGAAATAAATGAGCGCGAAAGACAAGACGAATGTGTCTCGCCACGCGCGCGTCTTCCACCACTGCGCGAAAAAAATCAGCCCCCCGCCCCACGCAAAAATCCCAAGCGGCAAGCCCATTCCCCAAATCGTGCCTTGTGTAACTTGATAAACAACGGGAAGCGTGTTTGCATATTGGCGCGTGTAGGGATAATCCAGCCAGCCGCGCGCCACAATCGTCTCGCGGACCACATCGCGCCCGAACGTGTACCAGTCAATGAGCGCGTAAGGTTGCGTGACCAGAAAAATCACAAGCGCAATTCCAATGATTTGTAAAAGGGGGCGACGCACGGCGCGCCAGATTTCACGCAGGCGCGCGCGCGAAAATTTCAAGGCAGGCGCGTTGGTTGCGTGGTAACACGCGTAGAAAATGGGAACGGCAAGCAAAAATGCCGTCGCTTTGGTCGCCAGCGCGAGCCCAAATGAAATTCCACAGAGGAAAATCCACCACGCCGTCCTTTCAAACAATGGCGGATGAGGTTTTTCTGCGGCGACGGTTTTTTCGGCTACGCGAAAAGCGCCATACAAAGTCGCCATTGTGAAAAACGTGAGCAGCGTGTCAACCGCGTAAAAATGCGAGAGTTGAATATGCACCACCGTCACAGCGACACATGCCGCCGCAATCAGTCCCACACTCGCGCGATAAATTCTGCGCCCCAACGCGTACGTCAAAACTATTGTTCCCAAATCGAATAGCCCGGACAACCAACGCCCAAACAGCACGGTGCGCGCGAGTTGGTCATCCGCCCAGGGTCCCACAATATTCGTTTGCGGAGCAAACGGCATTAGTGCGCGCAAAAGATAAATCGGAAACGAACCGTATGCGAAAAATTTTGGATTGAGCGAACTGACGGGCGAAGAAATTTCGAGGGACGTCGCTGGTAATTGCAAATTAGAGGCGACAAGCAGAATCTGACGCTCGTCAGGATGAAAGAGGTAGCCGCTGTCCCACGCCAAACCGTTCCAACGAAAATACGCGGCAATGGCAAGAATGATTGCCAGAAAAAAGAGTTCCAGCCAACGCTTGCTTTCAAACATTCTCACCCATTCTAACAAAAAAACCTCGCAGTCTACGCGACGTGCGAGGTTCCGATTGCGCTTGTTTCCAGCGGCTCACCATTGCGCGATTCTTGAAGCGCTTTGAGTGCGGCGTGAAAATCTTCAGAGGTTAGTAACTGCAATTGCGCATCCTCGGCGGCTCTTAACGCTTGCGCCATTTGTGAATCGAAAGTTGCATTGATCAACTTTTTCGAGTGCGACAATGCTTTGAACGGCAGTTTGCAGAATTGCTGTGCCCAATTGCGCGCAATGCCGGGCATATCGCCCGGGTCTGCAACGCGATTCACGAGCCCGATGCGCAATGCTTCCATCGCGCTCACATTGCGTCCGCGCAAAATGACCTCTTTTGCCCAGGCGGGACCGACGATGCGCGTGAGCCGCGTGATGCCGCCTAAATCGGGAAGGATTCCATATTTCACTTCGGGCAGTGCGAGGGTTGCGCGCGAGGAACAGATGCGAAAATCACACGTCAACGTCATTTCCAAGCCCGCGCCCAGACAAACTCCATTGATGGCTGCAATTGTAATTTGCGGCAGCGCTTCGACTTGATTGAACGTCGCCTGCCATCTTTGAATCCGCGCGCGCAAATCCTCTTGCGTCCACTGCGCCGCGCCTTGAAGCAAAACGTCTAAATCCAAACCCGAGCTGAATCCCTTCCCTGCTCCGGTAAAGATGACGACGCGCGCGTCTTGATTCGCCGCAAGTTCCTCGCACAACGCAGACAGGTCAACGAACAGCTCGGGCGTGAACGCGTTGAGCGTCTGCGGGCGATTCAACGAGACGGTCAAAATATTTTGGTCAAGGACAAGTTTCAGATTTTTGTAATGATTCATTCGCTCTCGATTTCAAAATCAGACGAAAGTTCGACACCGTGCTTGAGCGTATTGTACACAGAGCAGTATTTTGTTTCGGACAATTCGATCGCGCGGCGCACCTGATCGGCGTGCAGGTTGTGTCCCGCTAAACGGTAATGTACATGAATTTTTTCAAATGCGTGCGGCGGACGGTCTTGCTGCACACTCATCGCCGTCACGCGCAGCGAATGGAGTTTGTGCCGCTGCTTTTCCAAAATCTTGACGACATCATACGCGGAACACGAGATTAGTGACAACAACAATAAATCAGAGGGCTTGACGCCCTTGAACTGGGGATCGCTGCGCGGAGTAGAACCGATGACAATCGAGTTGCCGTAACGATCGCGCCCCGCGAACATTTCATCGCGCACCCAATTGATTTCAACAGTTTCGGACATTGACTATTCTTCGCCCAATTTCAAAACTGCCATAAATGCCTCTTGCGGCAATTCCACCGTGCCCAATTGCTTCATCCGCTTTTTGCCTTTTTTCTGCGCTTCGAGCAATTTCTTTTTGCGCGTAATATCGCCACCGTAACATTTTGCGAGAACGTCTTTGCGTAACGCGCGAATCGTTTCGCGCGCGACGATGCGCCCACCGATTGCTGCTTGAATCGGCACGGGAAACATTTGGGAGGGAATCACTTCTTTTAGTTTTTTCGCCAACGCCGCGCCGCGCGAGTACGCGTAATCTTTATGCACAATCATCGCGAGCGCATCCACCGGTTCTTCGTTCAACAGCAGCGTCAGTTTTTGCAGCGGCGCGGCGCGATAGGAATCGAATTGATAATCCATCGAGGCATAACCGCGCGTGCGCGATTTCAGTTGATCATAGAAATCAATGATGAGTTCGGAAAGGGGCAAAAGAAAATCCATGCGGACGCGTTCGGGATCGAGATATTCGAGTTTGCTTTGTTCGCCGCGCCGCGTGCGCGCCAAATCCATCACCGTTCCAATGTACGTCGCCGGCGTGTACACCGACACTTTCATCCACGGCTCTTCGATTTCTTCGATGCGATCCGCTTCGGGCAGCGCGGCGGGATTGTCCACCGTAATAATTTCGCCGTCGGTTTTCAGCACGTGATATTCGACGCTCGGCGCTGTCGCAATCAAATCCAAATCGTATTCGCGTTCGAGCCGTTCTTGAATAATTTCCATGTGCAGCAAACCAAGAAAGCCGATGCGAAAACCGAAACCGAGTGCGGCAGATGTTTCCGGTTCGTACGTCAACGCGGCGTCGTTCAATTTCAACTTGTCGAGTGCGTCGCGCAGCAATGGGTAATCGTTCGTCGCGACGGGATAAAATCCCGCAAACACCATCGGCTTGGCGGGGCGAAAACCTGCAAGCGGATGCGATGCCGGACGCTGCGCGTTTGTGAGCGTATCCCCAACCTGAACTTCGCGCACACTTTTCAAACCCGTCGCCACATATCCCACTTCGCCCGCAGAGAGCGAATCTGATGCGATCAGCTTGGGTCGAAAAATTCCAACTTCAATCGCGTCCACCTCGCGCTGGTTCGACATCATTTGCAGTTTGTCGCCTTTACGCAGTTCGCCGTCCACCACACGCACATACGCCACAACGCCTTTGTACGCGTCGTAGTGCGAATCAAAGACCAACGCGCGTGCGGGCGCATCCGGGTCGCCGCGCGGTGACGGAATTTTATTCACCACCGCTTCCAAAATTTCGGCGACGCCCGTGCCATCTTTCGCCGACGCGCGAATAATTTCCTCCGCAGGAATGCCCAACAAATTTTCTATATCTTGCGCAATTTCATCGGGGCGCGCCGCAGGCAGATCAATTTTGTTGATGACGGGAATGATGACGAGATTGTTTTCGAGGGCAAGATATAAATTCGCGAGCGTTTGCGCTTCGACGCCTTGCGACGCATCCACGACCAGGACCGCGCCTTCGCATGCCGCGAGCGCGCGCGAAACTTCGTACGTAAAATCTACGTGTCCCGGCGTATCAATCAGATTCAGTTCGTATTCGCTGCCATCGCGCGCCGTATACAACATGCGAACGGCTTTGGCTTTGATGGTGATGCCCTTTTCCCGTTCCAAGTCCATTTGGTCCATCACCTGCTCGACCATATCTCGCTTGGAAACAGTGCCGGTGATTTCGAGCAAACGATCAGTCAGCGTGGACTTGCCGTGATCTACATGCGCGACGATGGAGAAATTTCGAATCAGTTTTTCGGAAATCATAAATCAGGACGAAGGACGAATGACGAACGAGTGTATTCATCATTCGTCTTTAGTCATTCGTCGTTTCTAGCCGGGGGGCCAAGCCATTCTGCGTCCCGCCAATAGGTGAAAGTGCAAATGAAAAACAGATTGTCCTGCATCCGCGCCCGTGTTTGTCACAATGCGATAGCTGCCCAGATTATTTTGCTGCGCGATTTCGCGCGCCGCGCGTAAACATTCACCAGCCGCTAATGCGGAAGCATCGTCAACGATTTCGTTCACGGACGCGAGGTGTTGATTCGGGATGACGAGAATATGCGTCGGCGCTTTTGGATTAAGGTCCTGAAACGCGGTGACGTGTTCATTCCGATAGACAATCGTGGCGGGAATTTCGCCCGCGACAATTTTGCAAAAGATACAATCAGTCATTTGCATTAGAAACGAGTTCGCCCCGCGCGCCATCTTGAACATTTTCCATCAAGCGCGTGGATAAAATGCGGTTGCTTAAATTTTTGTTACTGCGCGTGGCGACGCGAATGTAATTGTCTGTATAGCCGGAAAAAATTCCCGCCGCGTTGGTTTGTTCTTCGTACAACACGTCGAACGTACGCCCGACGTTTTGTTTTGCGAATTTAGCTTGGGCGGTATCGGCAACGCGCTGCATCGCTTTCGCTCGCGCGTCTTTGACCAAATCGGAAAGGTGCAGCGGCAATTGCGCCGCAACCGTTCCTTCACGCGCCGAGTAAGGAAAGACATGCACGCGCGCAAAATTCATGCGTTCAACAAACTCGAGCGATTCTTGAAATTCCACATCGGCTTCGCCGGGAAAACCGACAATCACATCTGTTGTAATAGCGACGTGCGGAATCATGGCGCGCGCCATTTCAACTGCGTCCGCAAATTGTTCCACCGTGTACGGACGACGCATCCGCCGCAAAACGGTATTGCTGCCACTCTGGAGCGAGAGATGCAAATGGCGGCAGAGCCGTGTATCAGAAAACATGTCAAGCAACTCGTCGTCCAAGTCCCACGGCGCAATCGAAGTGAGGCGCAAACGCGGCAAGGGTGTTTCGCGCAATATCTCGCTTACTAAATCGCACAGCCCGCGCAGGCGTCCATTTCCGCTTTCCCGTTCTTGCAAACGATAGTCCGAAATTTGCACGCCCGTCAAAATGACTTCTTGATAACCGCCATCAACGAGCGATTTGATTGCATCAATAATTTCATTTTGTGGACGGCTGCGCGCGCGTCCGCGCGCCAACGGAATGATGCAATAGGTGCACGACATATTGCAGCCATCCTCAATTTTCACAAAGGCGCGTGTACGGAGACTCACCTGTTCGTTTACGGAGGGTGAAGGGAAATACGGCGCATAAGGGAAATCGCCCACGCGTTCGCGCGTAATTTTTACGAGCGCGTCTTTGTCCGCGTTCGGGACGACGAACGCGACGTTAGGCAAACCCTGCGCCTGTTCGGACGACATGCTGGCATAACAGCCCGTGAGAACAATCTGCGCATTCGAGTTTGCGCGCGACAGATGACGCGACAGATTGCGCGACTTGCGCGCCGCTTGTGCCGTAACCGTACAGGTGTTCAGCACAATTGTGTCGGCGTCGCGTGGGTCTGTTACGACCTGATCGCCGCGCGCGGCAAAATCACGCGCCCACGCTTCGAGTTCGCTTTCGTTTAGTTTGCAGCCAAGGGCTTGCAGGTAAACTTTCATAGAATGACTGTGTGATTATAAGTATGAGGCGTAATTACGTCAAAAGATGGTTGCGCGGCGCGATCAAAACGAATTTTGAAACAAAAAAAACGAGGTGCATCCTCGAAATGCACCTCGTCTTGCCCCCCTAGATAAAGGTTCCCCAAGAGCGATCCACTATTCAGGTAACATCCAAACAACCCAGCCAGCCAAATCCATCCAGCCAAACTACCCAGAGAAACCACTAATGGTTTCAACGCTAGTGTAGCCGACGAACGTTAAGTCAAGCATTAAGGCGCAAGCTGCGTCCATTTGTCATTGGCTGGATCATACCCGAATAGATAATCGGTTCGGCGGTCTTCGCTGGTCGCCGAGAGCGTGAAATTAAAGTCTATTCCCCGCACCAACATCTGATTGCGCGCGTTGAAATCAATGCGGCGCGGCTTGTTAAAAGCGCCGTTCAAGGTCACTTCAAGGCGCGGCTCGCCTGAAAAATTGCCCTCTCCATCCAAAGCAATCGAATATACCTCAGGCGTGCGCGCCGAGCCAAAATAGAGCCGCTTGCCTGTCGGCAGATTAAAGGGAGCCACTCCGAACGCGTCCACGCCGTCATACTGATCCGCAACCTGCCCCGTTTTCAGGTCAACGCGATAAATCCGCCCCACTTGTTTGGCACGCGTAGAACCCATGACACTGGTCACGTACAAGCTGTTGGTGTCGCAATCGTATGTCAGCGCAAGGATGCCGTACGGATTTTCGGAAGATGGAGGTGTATCCGTAGGAAGGTTCAAATATTCGCTCATCACCCCGCTATTGGTGTCCACCTTGTACAGGATGTTTGCTTTGTCCGGAGGATTATCAATCAAGCTGATGCGCGGACTCGGCGCGACGTAAACATTCCCATCGCGATCTGCGACAAACACCCCAAGATACCCTCCCATCGTCCACGTGGGATCCTGATATCGTTTTGCATATTCGAGCGAGCCACCCGCGCCGGGTTCGATGAGTTCAAGTCCCTTGTTGAGTCGTTCCGATGTACTGAACGCAACCGCGTTCGAAAATCCCAACTTGGTTGGAAATTTCGGCGCGCCGCGGCAAAGATTTACCGGACCCGGCGCCCAGCCGCTCGCGAGTTTTGGCGGACTGCTTGAGTTGCCGCTCGATCTATTCAGCCACACCAACGCGCCGCCAATCGCCAAGACGGCAACGATGCCCGCAATCGCAATATACAACCCCAAGCGATTCGCTGACGCCTTGTCCGACGCGCGGGTCTCGTCAGCAACCTGCGCGGGGGGGGCAGATGAAACAGCCGTAGAGGATGGTGGAGAGTTGGCAGATCGTTTCTTTTTAGCCATCGGTGAGCAAGATTCAGAAATTCGGTGACTCAGTGATTGAGTGATTGGCGCATTTCGACATGCGATTTGCTACTTGCTATTTGCAATTGGCACAAAATACGGACCGCTGTAGCATGGAAACGCGCGGGGGGCGTACACACCATTTTGTAATGTGACGTCTGCCCAGCAATATTCCTTGTTCGGCGTATTGTCATTTTTCAATTGCGCAACATACCACAAGACAAAATTCGTGTTGGCGATGGATTCAGCGTTGATAAACTTTTCAGGTCCTTGTTGAAAATCTGTGTTGCAGCACGGACCAATGGTTGGCATATCCGCCGCGCCTTCATCGCGATTGGGATCGTTACGCGTGACAAACACCATCGCGTTGTCACCGCGTTCGTATTGTGAAAATTGGCCGCGTCCCGTTTCCATGTAATACCCTTCGCCCTGTTCGTTCGCGATGCGAAACGACGCGCCCGCATCGTTCGGCGGAACATCCGCCGCGAGACGCCATGCTTCCGTATCCCAAACTTTCCAATTCCCATTGCTCCATTCCGCAAAGGAATAGGGCTGCGCCCATTCGATGCGCGTTACAGGACGATATGTTCCTTCGGTGCCGCAGCCGCGGCCTAAATTCGCCGCGATGATGCGAAAACTTCCGTCATCGTGAAATTGAAAACGCTGTTGGTAATAGTAATTGCACGGCAGGGGCCAATATTCACTGAAAAAATCTTGAACGATCTCAAAGCCAACGCGTTTTCCATCCTCTACCAAATCCTGCACTTTTGGTCCACCGAACGCGACCACCGCCGCTTGACTGAACACCGGACACCCAATCGCGTCGCTGTAACCATAGCCATCGCCGATGGAATAACTCACATGCCAATCCACGAGTTTCGCGCTGTTCAACACCGGATTCTTTTTGTAAGAAACATTCGAGACGCGCAAGCCATCCGAACTGGTGAGAATATAATCCATTGACCAATCGCCGTTCACCAACGAATTTTCCTTGTCACAAAAATTCGCGGCGACGACATCATTTTGCAGGGAACGTTCCGTGATCGGCGGACCGTTGAGCGCGCCGAGATTCGTCCAGCGCGTTCCCACCAAAACATTGTCGGTCAAATCCACAATCGCCCACAACGCGCGGTCGCCCTTTTTGAACGTGGGGGCTAGACAAAAATGCATCGAACGCTCGCAAAGCGAAGATTTCAACGAAGTCTTTGAATTTGCCATCATCGCTTGCGCGTTTTCGGGAGTGAACCCAAGCGCCTCTTGCACTTGGGGTGAATTTTTCGCAATGTCAATCGCCAAATCTACGAGCGCTTGCGGCGGATCGGGCTGTGTGTTTTCGTAATGATTGATCGCCACGACGCGCTGACTATTCACATCCACAATCGCCGTCGTCAACAAATTCAGCGCATAGTTGTAGAGTTCGACGCGATAACATTTTGCCGTACTGCAAGCGGAAGCTGGACCCACAAAGTCGCTCGCGCGCAGAGGCACGACGCCAAAAATCTCGGCGCGCAATGTTTTGCCATCCGGCGCGTGGATGCTTTCGGTAAAGCGCGGGTCGCGCAGTGCGAGCGCTTGCGCGTTTGCGCGCTCACCATCCAGTCCTCCCAACGGCAACACGGCGCCTTCTTGCAACGCGCTCGCAATTTGCACTTGACGCGTCGCCACCACAGGAATTACATTTTGCGGATTCTGCGGCGTTTGGCGCGGCGCGAGGATGCCCGCCTCGATCGTTGGGGTTGGCGGAACGCGCGTGGGCGTAGGTTGGCTGCACGCCGCCAAAATTGCAAACAAAATTGAACCGGCGAAAAAAATGCGAAACATACCGCTCCTATTTGGCAAACGAAAATAGCGAACGTAGTATAATCAGAAATCCATTTAGTTCACATTAAGCCAAAAGGAAAATTAGAGAAAAAAGTATGCGAATTATCTTGTACACCGGTAAAGGCGGCGTAGGCAAAACATCGGTCGCCGCGGCAACGGCGCTGCGCTGCGCGGAGCTCGGACAACGCACAATTGTGTTGTCCACCGACGCCGCGCATTCGCTCGCCGATTCGTTCGATTTGAAAATTGGCAGAGAGCCAATCGAAATCGCGCCGCGCCTGCACGCCCAAGAAATCGATGTGTTGTATCAGATGGACAAGTACTGGGGCAAAGTGCAGGATTATTTTCGTTCCCTCTTGCAGTGGCGCGGCGTGGATGAACTCATCGCCGATGAAGTGAGTGTGCTGCCGGGCATGGACGAACTCGCGTCACTGCTCCAAATTGTTCACCTCGCCGAATCGGGCAGATACGATGTCATCATCGTGGATTGCGCGCCAACGGGCGAAACATTGAAATTGCTTTCGCTCCCCGAAGTCGCGCGGTGGTATCTCACGCACATCTTTCCGGTCGAACGGATGGCAGCGCGTTTTGCATCGCCCTTTATGCGCGCAATGACGGATATTCCCATGCCCGATGATCAGGTGTTTGCGACGATCAAGGAATTGATTCAACAACTGGATCGGATGGCGGCATTGTTGGGCGATACAAAAACGTCGTCGGTGCGCGTCGTGCTGAATCCCGAAAAAATGGTAATCAAAGAAGCGCAGCGCACTTTTACCTACATCAATTTGTACGGCTTTGCCTGCGACCTCGTCATCTCGAATCGCATTTTGCCCGATTCCATCACCGACCCGTACTTTGCCGCGCTCAAAGAATCGCAGGCGCGCTATGGCAAACTGATCGAAGAATCATTCGCGCCGGTCCCGATTTTTCAAGTGCCCTTTTTCGACCATGAAGTCGTTGGTCTCGAAATGCTCCGCCGCACGGCGCAGTCCGCGTATGGAGACCAAGACCCGGCGCGCATCTTTTACGAAGGCAGCCCGCAGGAAATTGAAAAGAATGGCAGCGGCTATGTTTTGAAAATGAAACTGCCCTTTGCGGCGACAAGCGATGTGCATCTCACGCGCGCAGGCGACGAACTCGCGATCAGCGTCGGCAATTTTCGGCGCAACGCGATCTTGCCGCGCGCGCTCGCTTCACTCGAAGTACAAAAAGCAAAGATGGATGATGGAAAACTCGTGATCAATTTTGCGTGACGACGAAAGACAAAGGACGAATGACAAACGATGAACGACACATTCCGCGAAGAAACGCTCGACCCGCGCGACTGGGATGAACTGCGCGCGCTTGGGCATCAGATGGTGGACGATATGTTTGCGCACATGCAATCGCTGCGCGAACAACCGGCATGGCAGCCGTATCCCGAAAACGCTCTCAAAGCAATCGGCGGCGCGCTCCCGCTGGACGAAGGCGACGCCGCGCAAGTGTACGAAAATTTCAAAACAAACATTTTGCCGTACCCGAACGGAAATTTGCATCCGCGCTTTTGGGGCTGGGTACAAGGCACCGGCACACCGCTCGGCGCGTTGAGCGAAATGCTCGCGGCGACGATGAATCCAAACGTGGGCGGCGGCAATCACAGCGCGGCGTTTGTAGAAACCCAAGTCATTGATTGGCTCGAAGAAATTTTCGACTTTCCGCGCAAAGCGAGTGGGCTATTGGTGAGCGGCGGCTCGATGGCAAATTTTGTGGGACTTGCGGTGGCGCGCAACGCAAAAGCGGGCTTTGATCTTCGCACAGAAGGATTGACGCAGCACGCGCCGCTGGTAGTGTACGGCTCGGTGGAAATGCATTCGTCGCTGCTGAGAACAGTTGAATTGCTCGGCATTGGCAATCAATATTTTCGCCGCATTGCGGTCAACGACACCTATGAAATTGATGTGAGCGCACTGCGCGCGGCGATTGTTCAAGACAAGGCAAACGGGTTGCAGCCAATTTGCATTGTGGGCAACGCGGGAACGGTGAACACGGGCGCAATTGACGACCTCGACGCGTTGGCGCAGCTCGCGCGCGAATTTGATCTATGGTTTCACGTGGATGGCGCGTTCGGCGCGTGGGCGTACACCCTGCCCGAATTTCGCGCGCGGCTCAAGGGCATGGAACGCGCCGATTCGCTTGCGTTCGATTTGCACAAATGGTTTTACGCCCCGTACGAAGCGGGCGCAACTCTAGTACGCTCCGACAGCGCGCACTTTCAAGCGTTCACCGTTACACCGCCCTACTTGAAACATACCGGGCGAGGACCGCACGGCGGACAAAACTGGTTCGCAGATTATGGCGTGCAACTCTCGCGCGGATTCCGCGCGTTAAAAATATGGATGGCGTTCAAAACGTTTGGCATGAACAAACTCGCGCGCTTGTTTGAACAAAACATCGCGCAGGCGCAATATCTCGCGCAGTTGGTCGAACGCGCGCCCCACCTCGAACTCACCGCGCCGCATCCTCTCAACATCGTTTGTTTCCGTTATCGCGCGCCAAATTTGAATGCGGAACAATTGAACACGTTCAATCAAGAACTGCTCGCGCGCGTTCAAGAATCAGGCATCGCCGTTCCTTCCAGCACGAATCTACACGGCAAGTTTTCCCTGCGCGTGGCGATTACAAATCATCGTAGTCGGCGCGAGGATTTCGATTTGTTGCTTGAGGCGGTGGAACGAATTGCGGGAAATATGTTGGAAGAATAGAATTGGCGAGTTTCTCCCGCCAATACAGCATTCGACAAAACCACTGTTGTGCATATAGTTATTCCCATGTCCGCGAAACCGTACATCGAACCGATCCCGCCCGAACGCTGGCGCAAAAATTTGACCGATTACAACGAAGGTTTGGGGCTTGTTTACGAGCGCTTGATGTTGAATGATTTCTTGGATTCGCTTGGAAAAAAATATCGCATCGAATCTGCGCTCGAAGCGCCGATTTATGGCATGGCGGGCGTGAGCGGCATCAACTCGGTAATTCTGGCGCGCAATGGCGTGAGCGTGACGCTGGTGGACGATAACGCGGAACGGCTCGAACATATCGAGCGCATCTGGAGCGAACTGAATCTTGCCGCGCATTTCAATTTTCAATCTCCGATCTCCAATCTCCCGTTTCCCAACAAATCTTTCGATTTGGCTTGGAACTGGGCGGCGCTGTGGTATTTACCTGATGCGGAAAAATTGATTGGCGAATTGGTGCGCGTGTCGCGCAAGTTAGTTTTTATCGCAATGCCCAATCGCGCGCAGGTTGGTTACTTGATGCGCAAGTATGTGCTGGAAAAAGATTTTGTGCGCTATGTAGATGAGGCGTGGGCAAATATCAAGCGCGTAAAAAAGATCTTGAGCGATTGGGATTGCGAAATTATTGACGAAGGCGTACTCGATGTGCCGCCGTGGCCCGACACGGTGATGCCCGCGACCGAAGTGTTGAAACGACTCGGTATCCAATCGAAGCAAATGCAGTCGCGTTTTGAAGGCGACGATTGGAATTGGAGTTCGATGGAATATTATTTAGGCAAGAAACCTGAATTAAAGGCGCAGATGGACCGCTATGCGTTTTTGGAACGCGCACCGCTGCCTTGGCAAATCAAGAGCATTTGGGCGCATCATCGGTATTGTGTCGCGCGCGTCGCATAGCCCGCGTTCTCTAACGCGACATGCAAGCGAGGTGAGTTATGACGATTGTACCGTTCCCGCCGCAAACTCAAATTCATTATCCTGAATCGGACGGCAAACCTATGGCAGAAAGAATGAACCACATTCTGGTCATCACCTATCTTTTGGATGTGTTGATGGCTTGGTTCAAGGACCGTGCAGACATGTACGTCGGCGGAAACAATATGATTTATTTTGCCGAAGGTTTTCCTAAATTGTCATTTGTGCCTGATGTGTATCTCATTCCCGGACTGGACAAAACGCCGCGTCGCATTATCAAACTGTGGGAAGAGAAAAACGCGCCGTCGGTCATTTTTGAAATTACATCGCGCGCGACATGGGAAGTTGACTTGGGCGACAAAATGGACCTGTATGCCCAAATCGGCGTGCGCGAATATTTTGTTTACGACGTCGAACATGAAGAGCTTGACCCGCCGTTGCGCGGCTTTCGCCTTGTGAACAATCAATACGAACGTCTGCACGCGAACGAGGATGGAGAAATCTACAGCGAGGAAATGCGACTCGTTCTTCAAGAAATAGACGGAACATTGCGCCTCATCAATCCGCAGACGCGCGAGATTTTGAAAACGTATGCCGAAAGCGATGCGGCTTTGCGCGAGGCGGAGGAAACCGCACGCGAATTGGAAAGCGACAACGCGCGGCTCCGCGCCGAACTCGAAAAATTGCGCGACAAGCGGGATTGAATGATTGCGCTGGAATCCTCGCCACAATTTCTCACCGCGTCCGAAACGACATCGAACGTTTCCATTGTCATCCCCGCGTTCAATGAAGAACAGGCATTGCCAAACGTGCTCAAGGATTTGCACGCGTGGGCAGCGCGCGGCGCGGAAATTATTGTCGTGGACGATGGCTCGACCGATGACACGGCGCGTGTCGCGTTGGAAAATGGCGCGCGCGTCATTCGGCATCGTAACAACAAGGGTTACGGCGCAGCGTTGAAAGCAGGAATCCGCGCGGCGGATCGCGAAATCGTCGTTACGTTCGACGCGGATGGACAATTTGACACGAATGACATTGCAAAATTGGTGAACGCGCTGAACGATTGCGATATGGCAGTCGGCGTAAGACCACACGGCGCCGGTTCACCAACATTGCGTAAACCCGGCAAATGGCTGCTTTCCAGAACAGCAAATTACTTGGCGCAAACCAAGATTCCTGATTTGAATTGCGGCTTTCGCGCGCTGCGCGTGGAAACGGCAAAGCGTTTTCTCAATTTGCTGCCGAACGGTTTTTCATTTACCACGACGATTACCTTGGCAATGTTCAAAGATGGATATAATGTAGCGTACTTGCCCATTACCGTTCATCCGCGCAAAACAGGACAAAGTAGTGTGCGCGTTGCGGATGGTTTCAATACTCTGCTGCTCATCATTCGCATTATCGCCTTGTTCGACCCATTAAAAGTTTTTTTGCCCGCGAGCGCGTTATTGTTTTTCATCGGCATCGTGTATCTCATTCTCGACAGTCTCGCGCTTGGACGTGCAAATGTCGCGTCGGGCGCTGTTATCCTTTTCGTCTCTGCAGTCATGGTGTTCATGTTTGGCATTCTCGCCGATCAAGTGAGCGCGATTCGCAGAGGACAGAGTGAATAGCAGATAGCGAATCGCAGATAGCGAATAGCCAAGTGCATTTTGCCATCTGCCATCTGCCATCTGCCACCCGCATTATGGCTTTATCCACTTATACCAATATCGCCAAATCCGTCGTCAACAACCAACTCGGACGCGTAGATTTACCCAGCATGGTCACGTTCATCGTCACATGGCGCTGTAATTTGCGCTGCTTTATGTGCGACGTTTGGAAAAAAAACGACCATGATGACATGACCCCCGAAGAAGCGGGCGCGATATTCAAACAATTTCCAAAACTCGACACATTGCGCCTCACTGGCGGCGAACCATTTCTGCGTCGCGATTTCAGTCAACTCGTCGGCACTATTTTGGAAAACGTTGAACCGACCGTGATTCACATCACCACTGCTGGCGTGATGTATGAACGCATCACCGAATTCGCCAAAGCGTTCGGCTCGAAAAAACTGCACCTCAAAGTTTCGATTGACGCGGTGGGCGACCGCCACGACGAAATTCGCGGCTATCGCGGCTTGTACAACAAATCGCTGCGCACGTTACGCACGCTCGCGGAACTGCGCGAACAATACGGTTTTTATCTCGGCGTGAATCAAACGATTTCGGACCGCAACTGGGACCACATCGTTCCGTTGCGCGAAGCGATGGCGGAATTGAACATCCCCGTACATTACGCGATCGCGACGGATCATTACACCTTGTATCGAATGAACACGAGCAAAGAAAATGAAACGCCTGACATGCGTTCCGTTTCAATGAGCGATTTCACACCGGAACAATTGGCGTACATTTTTGATCAATTGGATCGCCGCGATGCAATTCACGACGTTCCCGAATGGATTGTGCAGCGTTATTATTTGCACGGTTTGAAAAATCGTTTGCTCAAAGGCATCGAGTCGCCGAAACCATCGTGCATCGAATTGTTCGACCACATGCGGCTCATGCCGAACGGCGACGTAATGACGTGTGTGTATTATCCGAACGTCGTCGGCAATTTGCGCAGGCAAACGCTGCGCGATGTTTGGTTCGGCAAAGAAATCGAACCGCAGCGCAAGGTGGTAAAAAATTGCGTCGGCTGCTGGGCGGGCTGCGAAGTGAAACCGAACGCGATTTATACAGGCGACATCGTAAAGACATTGTGGATGGGTCCGGTAAGTGACAGGTCAAAAGACGCGCCGATGCCGGTGGCGGTCAGTCAACCGTCAACAGTCAACAGTAATCAGTCGGGAGAGAAAGTGGCGAATGTGAGTTTTGTGGATGCCGGATGAGGCATAAGCGCGTCTACGTCGCCTACACCGGCGGCACGATCGGAATGACCAACGCGGGCGAAGGATACGCGCCTGCGCCGGGATTTTTGGAACAGCATTTGCGCGAAATGCCCGAACTGCGCGATGCGGCAATGCCCGAAATCGTTTTGCACGAATACACTCCCCTGCTCGATTCCTCCAACATGACCCCGCGCGAATGGCTCGCCATCGCGCGGGATATTTTTGAACATTACGGCGCGTTCGACGGCTTTGTCGTTTTGCACGGCACCGACACGATGGCGTACACCGCGTCCGCGCTGCCCTTTCTGCTGCAAGGATTGAACAAACCCGTCATTCTCACAGGTTCGCAAATCCCGCTCCTGGAATTGCGAAATGACGCGCGCGAAAATTTGATCACGGCGTTATTGCTCGCGGCAAATTACGCGATTCCCGAAGTGTGTTTGTACTTTGGCGATAAGTTATTGCGCGGCTGTCGCACCGTCAAAGTGAACGCTTTGGGCTTTGACGCGTTCGATTCGCCCAACTTTCCGCCGCTTGCGAACGTGGGCGTGGAAATTCAACTGAATCGAAATTTGATACGCGCGCAATCGGAAAAAAATTTGTCCGCGCCGCCGAACGAATTGAACGCGACAGTTGCTTCGCTGCGCTTGTTTCCCGGCATCTCGGCAGAATTTTTACGCAATGTTTTGAAACCGCCGCTGCAAGGTTTGGTATTGGAAGCGTATGGCACGGGTAACGCGCCAAACAATGACCGCGCCTTTCTTGACGCGCTCGCGGAAGCAACAGCGCGCGGCGTCGTCATCGTGGATTGCACGCAATGTTTGCGCGGCGCGGTGAAACTGAACGCGTATGCGACGGGCGCGGCATTGCTCGATGTCGGCGTTGTGAGCGGCGCGGACATGACACCCATTGCGGCATTGGCGAAATTGAATTATCTCATCAGCATCGGAAATTCGATTCAGGAAACGCGTGAATTAATGCAACGCGACTTGTGCGGAGAAATTTCGGTTTGATTGTGGAATCAAGACATGAGCAAAGTTTTCGTTATCGGTCTCGACGGCGCAACGTTCGACCTCATTCATCCATTTATCCAAGATGGATTCCTCCCCAATCTCAAATCTCTTATCTCCAACGGCGCGTCGTCAGAATTTTCTTCCACCATCCCCCCCGTCACCGCGTCCGCGTGGACGAGTTTCATGACGGGCAAAAATCCCGGCAAGCATGGATTGTTCGATTTCATGCAACGCCGCGAACAATCGTATGACCTCGTGCCCGTTTCGAGTTTTGACCGCGATGGCAAAGCCGTTTGGGAAATCGCGGGCGAGCATGGCAAAAAATGTATTGTCATGGGCGTGCCGGTGACGTATCCGCCGACGCCGCTCGATGGGTTGATGGTGACGGGCATGTTGACGCCGCGCGGCGCGGACGATTACACCTATCCCGCCGAATTGAAGAATGAAATTGCGTCTGTGATTGGCGAATATATTGTCTATTCCGATGAGGTATATTCCAAAGGTCGCGGCGAATTTTTTTTGAACGCACTGCACTTTTCGATTCAACAGCGCGCGAAAACGGCGGCATACTTGCTGCACGCGTACGATTGGGATCTGGGGATTCTCGTTTTCCCCGAAACGGATACCGTGTGCCACGGGCTTTGGTGGGCGTACGATGCAATGCATCATCAACACGCTCAAGAGGATGCAACAAAATTTCAAAATGGCATCCGCGAGATTTATCAAGACATTGATTCGTACATCGGCGAACTCGTTACGTCGCTGCCGGGCGATACCACCATTCTCGTCATGTCCGACCACGGGCACGGACCACTCCGCAATTTTTTGTACGTCAACAATTTTTTGAAACAACGCGGCTATCTGAAAATCAAAAACACGCCCGCGTCGCAAATCAAAAATCTCGCGTTCAACGCAGGACTTACGCCGCGCACCGCGTACGGAATGTTGCTCAACATGGGGCTTGGAAAATTGCGGCGGACGATGGACAAACGGCGCGGCGGACGCGGTTTGCTCAAACGTTTTTTTCTTTCGCTCAACGACGTGGATTGGGAAAACACGCGCGCGTATTCCATCGGCTATATCGGCGAAGTGCATCTCAACGTAAAGGGGCGCGAGCCGCGCGGGATTGTGGAACGCGGCGCGGAATATGAACGCGTGCGTGAGGAATTGATGCGCGACTTGGGCGAATTGAAATTGCCGAACGGTGAACCGCTGATTGAAAAGATTTGGAAAAAAGAAGAAATCTATCACGGCACGCACTTGGACGACGCGCCCGACATTTTATTTTTTCCCAAAAATCTCGAAACGATTGCGTTCGGCGATTTCGAATTTGGCTCGAACAAGATTCTCGAACCCTCCTACGGCGTTTCCTCTTCGCATCGGATGAACGGCATCCTCATCGCGTCAGGAAATCAAATTCGCACGAATCACCTAATCACGGGAATCGCAAGCGATTCCAAATCACCAAATTTGACAGACCTTGCGCCAACCATTCTCTATCTCCTCGATTTGCCGATTCCGCGCGACATGGACGGACGCGTGTTGAGCGAAATGATTTCCGAGACGCGCGCGATTGCATACGGCGGCAGCGCGGAATTGGAACGCACGCGCAGCGACGGGTATTCGGAAGAGGACGAAGCCGAAGTTGTCGAACGGCTCAAAGACTTGGGATATTTGTCCTGACCTTTTTTCTTTTCTGCCTGCTTGTGCTAGAATCGTCCCGCTTTGCCCCACCGCAAGTTTTTCTTTGGAGGTCTCTATCAAACACTTGCATTTTCACATCCTCTTCTTTTTGGTCTTGATGGGTTGGGCTATTGGCTGTTCCGGCACCCCCACACCTGCGCCGCCTCCGAGCACCGTTCCCATTGAAGCATCAACTTTGCCTCCGCCAACAGCAATTCCGAGCACCGAGACAGCGCCCGCGCCGAGCATAACGCCGAACTCGCTTGGCATGGTAATCGTTGCGCAGCTGGACCCGACACGCCAAGTGTTGGTCATTTATGGCACGACACCGGGCGCAACGGTCATCATGGGCGGAACACCATTGCCGTTGCCACCATCGCCCACGCCGACATTCACGCCCAGTCGAACGCCAACTCCCTTGCCGACGTTGACGCCGAGTCTCACGCCAACACGTGGTCCGCGTCCCCCCACACAAACGCCGATTGTTTATTCGCGCGGCGCGCTCGTCGGAAAAATCCTTTTCAAAAGCACACGCAATGGCGGCTCTCTGACTCGCCCAAGCTGGTTCATCATGAATCAGGATGGCAGCGGGCTGCAACAATTGGAGAGCAGAGCGGCGGAGGCATTTGCGATTTCGTTGGAAAGCGACGCGTATGGAATTGAGAATGCAGAGCCGAATGGCACGCGGCGTGTCTTTGGTGAACGGCATTGCGCGATCGGCGGCGCAGGATGCAGTCTTTACATTCTCGACTCGGTTTTGGATGCGGACTTGATCAATTCGGGGCGCGACATTAGTCATGGGATTTGGTTCACCCAACGCGGCGTGCTTGCCAAAGATCCCGCATGGTCGCCGGTGGGAAACTATATCGTTTTTGTTTCCAATCATGAGGTGCCGGAGGGCTGCCGCAAAAGCGCGAATCTTTTCAAAGGAACACCCACGCAAAATCCAACGATCCGCCGTCTGACCGATTTTTGCGCGCGCGGTGATGTGGGACATCCTTCGTTCAACGGCGACGGCTCGAAGGTTGTATTTTGGGCAGACGACAGCGGATTGCGCCAAATTATGACGATTGATGTCGGAGCCGATGATGATTTTGATCAACGCTTTGCGTGGCAGACGCTGAAAAAATTGAGTGACGGACAAACCGAAGATTGGGATCCGGTGTGGATTAAATGACTCTAAAAAAAACAGCCCCGCGTCGCAAAACGCGGGGCTGTTTTTTTTCAGCAAATGATTCCGTAGAGGTCGCTCGCGTGAATCATTACTCTTGCCTGTCAAGGATGGTTGCATTTTTCTTGACTTTGAAACTACTCCATCCCGATGTCGCGCACTTGGACCCGGCACACGCCTTCACGCGCCAAAAATATTTCGTCTTAGCTGCAAGTGGCTCGGTCAAATAATTGCTGGTATTGACTTTGATTCTTTTCACTAACGCGCCCGTTTCAGAATCCTGCCTGATGATCACTCTAAATCGGCTGGCGCAGCGCGAGTTACTCCAATTCAGTGGAACTTGGCGAACCTTTACATGTTCACCGTCAGCCGGTGATTTCAAGACTGGCGCTTTTGGCGTGCTCGCGCAAGGAGTGCTGGGCACTGGCGTAGATGTTGGCATTGCCGTCGGAGTTTGGGTTTCCGTACTTGTCGGCGTAATCGTCGGAGTGAGCAGCGACGGGATGCCATAGGCAGTTAGATGATTACTGCCATCGGTGATATAGAGAACGCCATTGACGACAATAGGGCTCTCCCAGTGAATTCGACCAATCGTAGCATCTTCCCACAAGACATTGCCATTTACAGGATCGCGCGCCTGTATGAAATAGGAGATGCCAAGATAACTTGGATTCGTGCCGGCAAAATAGAGGACTCCATTTGCAAGCATGGGAGAACTGCCGCCCTGGAGTTTGTCAATCCATTGTGGCACCAAACTCGGATTGCCTTGCGCGTCAATGACAAGCTGCATCCCGGACAAGCCGGCATCGTTAGCGACGAAAACCCAAGTTGAATTGTCAGCCGGGTTCACCCAAACTGCCGGCATCGTTCGTACTTCATATTGTCCTTGCGGAACGTTCAAGGAAAAGACTTCGCCCCCAACATTGCCGGGACCGGGCACAGCAGAGTTGCTCAGATTGTCCAGGTTCAACAGCCGCAGAATTCCATCTTTTCCACCTTGAACACCAAGATGCGGATAATTGCCGCTTGCCGTTGGTAAGACTCCTATGCCCGTGCTTCCAAGGTCTTTATCATTGTTATCCAATTCCTGATGCGTGCTTGGCGTATATGTATCGAGCGGGTCTCCATTTGCTCCCGTGCCATCGGGATTGAGCGCCAGCACGCTGTCGCCCCAGTAATGCTTCGACGGATCAAAATGTCCATTTCCGGTTGACGCGTAGATTTTGCCGGCGTCGGGATTGTATATGACGCCCGCGCGCGCCCAAATCCCCGCCTGCGACGCGTCACAATCAGGCACCCCTCCATTTGTAAAATAAACGGTTTGATCACTACACATCGCATTAAAGACGCGCTGTGTGTCGTCATTCAAGTTGATTGTAGTGATATGCCCTTGATAGTCACCGACACTGCCAAAACTGGCGTGCGTTACATACAAATATTTATCGCCATTGCTTGTCTCGACGAGACTCAGATTGGAAGATCCTTTTTCGGTAAAAGGTTTGAGCGTTGTCGTTTGGGGCCAGCTGGCTGATATTGTTTCCAAGCCATTGCCCACGTTGTATTTGTGAACAAATCCATTCGGATCATTGGTGTAGACGTATTGACGGTTTGGATCAATCGCAGGCGCGGACTGGGTGAAACAAGGTTTCGTTCCGCCGTTGATAAAACAGTTCACCGCCGGATTGTTGTGAATCCACACCTGCGTTCCATCTCTGGCATCGAGCGCGATGGTGTCACCTGTAACCGTTGTAACAAAGAGGAGGTCTTTGACGCCATTCGGTGTGTTGACATCGCTCAGATAAACGGGCGCTTGGTCGGCTGTGCCGGGCAACGTGATTTGATAGAGCTGCTGCAGTCCCGCAACGTTGCCCAGCGTCAGCATTGATTCGAGTGTATTGTTGCTGTTATGTTTCGAATCAAAACCGAATTGCATCCAGTCATACTTTCCATTGGCAGCTCGTTCCGAATCCGCCAAAAGCGCGCCGGGTGATTGGGCAAGGAGTATAAAGATGGTGACAAGAATTCCAATCGCGATAACAAGCAAGGGAAAGAACTGAACTGCGGAGAGTTTGTCATCTTTGACCATAACCGATTTCACCTGGTGGAAGAGGATAAGGTGAACGATTATAGCACGCGTCAAGAGCGATGGTCACCAGCGTTCAAACCGCAGACGATTCTGATTTGGCGGGTTATTCAGTTGTTTCTTTTACGTACTTGTCGAAAAATTGTATCGAACGCTGCATCGCCGTTTCAAAATTACGTGAGATATTGTGGTTGTCGCCCTGATACTTGTAAAATTCGACATTTCCATCCACATCCAAAATTTGTTCATAGAGCAATTCCGAAAAAAGGATGGGCACCGATGTGTCCGCCGTTCCGTGATGCAGTTGAATGGGCGCGGACAATTCTGCCAGATACGAGTTCGCAGAAATAGATGCCCAAAATTCGGGATTTTGTTCCGGCGTGCCGTACTGTTCCATCAAGTCATTGCGCCAACGTCTAGCGGAGGTTGACGCGGGCGGAGTGATAGACGTAGCGCCGCCGGTTGGTCGCCGCCAACGCGCAAGCAGATCAGGATAGGACGCGACAACGCCGCCCCAAATTACGCCCGCTTTGATGCTCGGATCAATCACCATGGCGCGCAGGGTGATGTAACCGCCCATCGAATGACCCCACATGCCGATGCGGTTTGGATCTGCGTCGGGAAATTTTTTCATCGAACCCAATGCGTTCAACACATCAATCGTATAATCGGGCGAACCATACCCCCCGCGCGCGTCGCCTTCGGAACTGCCGTGTCCACGGTAATCAGATTTGAAAACAATGTAACCGCTGCGCGCGATGCGATCCACATAATCCACATAGCGCTCGGTTGTGCGATACACGGATGGCTGAATGTAGCCGTGATTGAAAATGATCACGGGAAAGCCCGTCGCCGGTTTCTCGCCGCGCGGCACTGTCAGCAGCGCGTAGATTTTCAATCCATCCGAAAGATACGAAGCGATATAACGATTGTAATTCGAGCCGGGCGCAAGCGTTTGCTCGATGGTAATTTCACTGCCCGGATACTCGCGCTCGCGCTGCACCTCGATCATCAATGGATTGCGCGGCGTTGGGCTGGGCAATGGCGTTGGCGTTGGAACGCGCGTTTCCGTCGGCGCAGACTTTGCCGCCGCGTCCGCATCGGAAGCAGCGTCGGGAATCGAAACAACGCGCATTGTCTGGGGAATAGTTGATGGATTAACTGCCGCGCGCGCCTGTGTGGCAGGCGGCGCGGATTCGAAAGAACAGGCGGCAAGAACAAAAAGAAACAAGCCAAGCAAAAACAAGGTCGTTGTGCGAAAGCCCCCGCGCATAATTTACCTCGCTGGCGAAGCGTGCAAGCGTATTGTGATTCGTTTATTTAACAAATGGAATTTACAGAGAGATGAAAATTAGATGAGGAGAATTGTGGGACGCGGGCTTTGGTTCAATCGTTTGTCTCGACTATAATGCCTTGCGTGGTTGCTTTGTTTGCGCGGCTCAAGCAGCGAATCGAGCCGCGTTTTGATTTTTATATTTGCATTGCGCTTGCCCTTGTGGCGTTTGTCGTTTATGTGCGAACGCTGACTCCCGGCGTTCTCGATGGCGACAGCGGCGAGTGGCAATATATGGCAAACATCCTCGGCATCCCCCACTCGACGGGTTATCCGCTCTACGTTCTTCTCGCAAAACTTACAACGCTCTTGCCGCTGGGCAATCCCGCGTGGCGTGTGAATCTCTTTTCCGCGCTGTGCGCGACAGCAACGATTCCAATTGTTTATCTGTTGGCGCAGCGCGTCGGGCGCTCGCGCATGGCAGCCGTTATTTCCGCGCTCTTTTTTGCATTCATGCCCACGCTGTGGGCATCGGCAGCGATTGCGGAAGTGTATGCGCTGAACACGTTACTCGTCGCGCTCACACTCTGGTTTGCAATTCGCTTTTTTGATAACGGGAACGCGCGCGATTTGTATTTGATGGCGCTCTGTTTCGGACTTGCGCTCACGAATCATCGCATCGCGTTTTTTATCGCACCCGCCCTACTCCTCGTCGTGTGGCTCAAGCGTAGTGTTTTCGATATGCGAAAAGTTGCGTTCGCCGCGTTCGCATTTTTGATCCCGCTCGCGCTCTACTTGTACATCCCGCTGCGCGCGTCGCAATTGCTTGCGGAGCAGTCGCCCGCAAATTGGGAATTGTATCCGCGCGCGCAAGCCATTGTGGATGGCAAGGTGACTGCGTACTATAATCACACGCCCGCAGGTTTCATCAACCTTGTCACCGCACTCGACAACCGCAACAAGCTGGGGTTCGAAAATGCCGACGGCGAAAATCAATCTTTGGCGCGTCTTGAGAATGCGTGGAAGCTCCTGCGCGAGCAAATTGACCCGTTCGGAATTGCCCTCGCGCTCGTCGGCATTGTGATTTTGTTTCGACGCGAACGCACGTTGGCGATTGTGCTGCTCGTAGCAGGCGGAAGCGTCGCGGCAGTTTCGATTCTCCTTCGCGCGGAATCTACGCGTTTTTATTTTAGCGGCGCGTATCTGGTTATGTTATTGTTTTTTGCGACGGCGGTGGGTTGGATTTTGAATCAATTGGCTGCGCGCGCGGCGGAGAAGAACGAATGGCTGCTGCGCGTCGTCTATTACGCGGCGATTATTTATTTCGCGTTTTTTCCAATCACCGCGCTCTATTATAATTTTTCCAAAATGGATCAGAGTCAAAACACGAAATATGATGTGTATGCGCGCGCAATCTTGAACGATCACCTTGCGCAAAATGCCGTCCTTGTTGCGCCATGGGAAGTCGCAACGCCGATTCGATATTTTCAGTACGTGGAAGGCGTACGTCCGGATATTTTGACTATTCACGAATCGCCTGTGCGTCCACAATATCAAAAAATCTTGGTTGCCGCGCATCGGCTCAAGCGCCCGTTCTATTACGCGCAATTTTCGCCCGAAGACAAAAACAGCGACGAGCCGCGCACGCTGCAAGCCATCGCGTTTCCACTTCCCGAAACGCCGCAGCCCCAAAATACTTTGAACGTCAAATTGAACGATGCAATCCAACTCGTCGGTTATGATTGGACGCAAACAGGAAATGTCGCGCGGCTGGCGTTATATTATCGCGTTGTTCAGCCAACCCGCACGGAATATGTGACCGAAGTGGAGGTCGGCGACCCGCAGGACGAAACGCGCGGCTATTGGTCACGGCATCCCGTTAGTGATTATTATCCAACGTATTTTTGGCAGCAAGGTGATTTCTATCGCGACGTGTATGATGTTGTTTTGGGTCAAGGCGCGCCGAGCGGAGATTATGTCGCCGACGTGACGTGGTTCGATTACGATGCGGAACAGGGGAAACGAAACGAAGCGAGCGCGCAAACCATTCGGCTTTCAGGGCTGCGCGTCGGAAATTGAGGCGCCTGGATTTTCGGTTTCTGCTGATTGCGCAGTGACCAATGCGCGTTTTTCGACGCGCTGACGCAGCCAGTTGCCCGCAAGCGAAATCACGAGCATTGCGCCGATCAAAATAAAAACCCACTGCACGCCGAACGCTTCGATGTTGGCGCCGAGATAACTGGAAAGAATAATTCCCGGCAGGCGACCGATGAGGACAATCAGCATAAAGCGCCGAAACGTGAGCTTGGTCAGTCCTGCGATAAAATAAAAGACATCCGCTGTCGGCGCCAGCATCAGCAAGAACCATGTGAACGACGAATTTACTGCCGCGAGATTGTGCCAGCGTTCAATCCAACTTTTCGGCGCCATTTTTTCAATGAGCGGCATTCCAAAACGACGCGCGAGCAGAAAACCCAGTGACGCGCCAAGCAAAATTCCGAACATCGAGTAGACCGCCGCGATGGGTCCAAATACGAAACCGGCAGCATACGCCAATGCGGCACCGGGAATCGGCGCAATGACAATTTGCGCTGCATACAAGAAAATGTAAATGACGGGCGCGAGCGCGCCATACTTGGGCAACTCATCGCGGACTCGATCGCCAAATATTAAGAGATATTCAAATGGGTTGAGCGGCAGCCAGCCAATTCGCACCAACAAAATGTATCCTGCTGCAACCGCCCCGACGAGCGCCACGCGCGGCAGCCAGACACGTAAATCAATTTCTCCAAGTTTCATTGCCCCAAATTATACGGACAAAAGAAATGCAGCCAAACCACACGAACCGCAAACACCTGCTTGTTTTATTTTTGTATTTCGTCATCACGCTGATCGTGACGTATCCGTTAGCGACACAATTTACAACGCACGTGCCGGGGACGACCACCTGGTCGCTCGATGAATACGGCTATGTGTGGAACCATTGGTGGTTCAAACATTCGCTCTTTGATTTGCAAACAAATCCATTCGCGACCGATTATTTGTTTTACCCGCTCGGCACGTCGCTGGTGTTGTATGCGTACACGTTGCTCCACGTTTTCCTCGCGCTGCCGATCCAGTTCGCGTTTGGAATTATCCCCGCGTCAAATTTTACGGTGATCTTTTCGTTCGTGGTCGCAGCGTTTGGCATGTACTTGTTCATGCTCTATCTCTTGCGCGTCTCGCTGCGAATTTGGGATGAAAAATATAATGCGCGCTTTGGCAGCATCGCGCGCGACAAAAATTTACACATCATCGCCGCGTTCGTCGCGGGTGTGGTTTTCGCTTTCGCGTCGAATCGCTATGTTTATCTTTCGCTCGGCCATTACAATATCGTCGCCAGCGAATGGATTCCATTTTACATGTTGTTCTTGTTCAAGACGCTGCTTGAACCCAAACTCAAAAACGCGGTGATGGCAGGGCTGTTCGCCGCGATCGCGTTGTACACCGAGACGACGGACGGCGTGTTGCTCGTGTTACTGACGCTCGTGATTCTCGTATTCGAGTGGCGATTGGTATTTCAGCGCGCAACCCTTGTACGGCTGGCGATCATTGCCGCCGCGACCGCGCTATTTTTTGCGCCGCTGCTCATTCCCACCGCGCTCGAAATATTCACGAGCGGCTATGCGCTGCCGGGCTTTGGACATTCGGAAAATTTGCTGGTTGATCTGAATGGCTTTCTCGCGCCGACCAGTTTGCATCCCTTGAATCGGTACTGGACCCAAGAGCTGGACGCGGTACGCCAACAGACTTCGCGCTTTAGCGATGTGAATACCTTTTTTGTGGGATACCTAACAATCTTGCTCGCGCTTGTGGGGTTTGTGGCGTTCGCGCGTCGCAATCGCATGTGGCTCGGGATCGCGTTGGGCTTTGCGCTGCTCGCGTTGGGTCCGCTGCTTCACATCAACGGGCAATCTCAATTCGATCTCGATGGGCTGGAAACCACCGTGCCGCTCCCCTTTTTGATTTTGCATTACATTCCAATCATTCGCGAAAATCGTGTGCCGAATCGTTACAGCATTCTCGTCGTCATCGCGCTGGCGGTACTCGTCGCGTACGCGGTGTGGTGGCTCTTGTGGAAACTTTCGACGCGTGTGCAAGAGCCGCGCCTCACGCGCGCGGGCATCGCCATTGGTGGTTTTGTTTCCGCGCTGCTGGTTTTCGAACATCTCGCGTTGCCGCTGCCTCTGACCGACGCACGCGTTCCGGAAATCTATTCGCAAATCCGCCAGGACCCCAAAAATTTTACCGTTCTTTCTATTCCGCTTGGGCTGCGCAATTCGTTTGGGCAAGGCGGCGCCGAAGATACGCGCACCCAATATTATCAATCGGCGCATCAAAAATATTTATTGTCCGGGCAGATTCAACGCAATCCGCCCTACCTATTCGAATATTTTCAAAACGCGCCTGTGATCTCTTCCATTCTCGCGTTGGAGGATTACAAGCCGCTTGATGATGCAGCGCGCGCGCGCGACAAAGAGCTTGCCAACGCCGTCGTAGATTTTTTTGACATTCGCTACCTCGTCGTGAATCCTGCCATTGCGGGTCGTCCACCGTACGAGGACAATCACGACCGCGTCGTCGAATATTTGCAACAGGTATTGCCGCTCGGTGAAAAAATTTCTGACGAAAATGGATTGGTCGCCTACCGCGTAAATCAAACGCCGCTGAACGTGCCGTACACAATCCAAATGAAGGACGCGCTCGCAAATTTGATGCGCGGCTATGGTTGGCTGCCGACAGAGAAAATCGGCGACGCTGATGCGAGTTGGGCAACGCAATCGCGCGCAACGATTTATCTGCCGCTGCGCGAGGTGCGTGACTATGAACTAACGCTGCGCGCACTTCCTTTTGCATACGAGAACAGTCCAACCCAATCGTTTGGCGTGACACTGAATGGCAAGTCGTTGCCGCGCGTCACCATGAATCCGGGTTGGAGTGATTACAAAATCACTTTGCCGCGCGACGCGATCAAATACGGATTGAATGAACTCGATTTCGATTTTGGATATGTTGTGCGCCCGCGCGATGTACTCCCCGCAAATTTTGAAATCGGCGCGACGGGCGTCAAGAGTCCGGTTGACATCGCCGTGACGAGTACGCCCGAATTTGGTTCTATCAAAATTAACGACCGCGAAGTGTCGCCACTAAAGCGCGGCTACAACTTTGCCGTGATTGATCCGACGACAGGCGCAGTCTTGGAAGTGAAAAATTTTGATACGGGCGGCAAATCTATTTTGGAATCACGCGCCCTGCGCGCTTTTCTCGATTCAATTTCCGAAGGGCGAATCGTTGTCGGCGCGATTCAAGAAGATGCGTCCGCGATGTTGGGCGAATCGGCGGCAGCAGCCATTCAATCACTCGGATTACAAACCAATGTGCGCGGTCATGAAGGCATGACACACGCGTTCATCGCGGTCAAAGGAAAAGATGGGGGCTTGGAACAAGCGGGGGAAGGCGCAAGCGCGGTCAGCGTGGGCAGAAATTTGGACAGCCGTCCTCTCAGCGTAGCCGTTGAATCGGTGCAAATCCAATAATTCTGCCGTAATAAATACAGAGCAAAAATGAGCATCAGCGCGCAATATATGGCAGAGATGATTGAATTTTGTGTCTATTTAGCGAGAATTATTTTAAAAAACGTGCAGCATAAAGCAATATCGCGTATCTATGACAAGCAGTGATCAAGCAATCGAGCATTCGAATTCTCTTTGGGAGCATGTCTGGCGAATCGCCACAAGCGTCAGCGCGTTGACCGTATGCGTCACGGTTGCGACCTTTTTGCTTTATTGGCGCACCGCCGCGCCGACTGTTCTGCAAGGCGATTCGGGAGAACTCCAATTCGCGGCGTGGGGCTTTTGGCTGACGCACCCGACTGGTTATCCGTTGTACTTGATTCTCGGCGGACTGTGGCAGCATCTCGTGCAGATAGGCGATCCCGCGTTTCGCTTGAATCTGTTTTCTGCCTTTTGGTCTGCGCTCGCGGTGGGCGTCGCGTTTCTGGTCTTTTGGGAAATCACGCGCGCGCGCGGCGCATCGCTCATTGCCGCGCTGACGTTTGCCGTCTCGCCTCTGTTTTGGTCACAAGCGACGCGCGCCGAAGTGTACGCGCTCAACACATTCTTTGTCGCGCTGCTCGCGCTGTGGGGAATCTTGTGGCGCGAAAAACCGAATAGGAAATTCGCAATTGCTTTTGCCCTCACCTTTGGCTTGGCGCTCACGCATCACCGCACAACATTTCTTCTCATCCCGGCATTCGCGGCATTGTTCGCCGATCGTATCGTAACAAAAAATTTCGACGCGCGACATTTCGCTAAACGCGCGCTGTTGTACGGCGCGCTCGCCGCGCTGCCGCTCTTGATGTATTTGTACATTCCATTGCGCGCGGGCGCAACACCGTACGCGATGATTGATTTGTCTCCGGCTGCGCCCATCGTCATTTTCGAAAATTCACCGCGCGGTTGGCTTGATGTCATTCTCGGCTCTGGATTTTCCGGCGCGTTGGGGATTGACGCGGCAACCTGGGGCGCGCTGCGCGATTTTCCAAATCAATGGATCGCGCAACTCAATCCAATTGGTGTCTTGGCAACCTTGCTTGGTTTGGGCGTACTCTTTTGGCAAAGAAATTTTGCGCTCGCGGCGTTTGTGTTATTCGGCGGCTTCGCGTTTGTCTTGTTCAACAGCGTGTATCATATCGGCGACATTTCCGATTATTACACGCCAATCTATTTTTTCGCCTGTATCGCCATCGCGGTCGGCATCGCGTTCATCACACAACAGCTGCGCGCCCACACCCTTACGCGAAACACAACTCTGCCCGTCATCGCGCTGCTTGCTTTTTTAGCGCTGCTGCCGCTCCAAAATCTATTCAATAATTTTTTCGCGCAAGCTCAGAGTCAGCACACGAACGCCCGGACACAGTGGGCGCGAATCTTGGCGTCGAATCTGCCGCAAGATGCAATCTTGATTTCAAATGATCGCGATGAAATAACGCCGCTCTATTATTTACAGTTGGTGGAAAAGCAGCAGCCAAATTGGATTGGGCTGTTTCCAAAAATTGCGGCGGGTGCGCGTTATGAAAATGTGATCGCGCTCGTTCAACGCGCGGCGGGAGCGGGCAGACCCACCTTTGCCATCAAGCCGATTCCGGCGCTGACGCTGCGCTATCAAATTGAAGAGGGCGCGAATGGGTTGTGGCGCGTCAAACCGATTGCGCCGGGGATGCCACAGCATCCAACCGATGTTGTGTTGGATGACACCTTGCGCGTGCGCGGATATTCGCTGCTCG
Source organism: Chloroflexota bacterium (assembly GCA_004295045.1). Taxonomy (GTDB): domain Bacteria; phylum Chloroflexota; class Anaerolineae; order UBA4142; family SHND01; genus SHND01. The sequence goes on from SHND01000003.1 coordinate 85,546, forward strand.
CGGGCAAACCCGTCGCGGGCGAACAAATCACTCTGGCAGTACAATACGTGCCGTTGAAAAAACTGGCGCGCAATTTTACGACGAGTCTCCAGTTATTTGATGCCGAAGGCAAAAAGGTCGCGCAAGGCAACGACCACGTGCCGGGTGACGTGGAATATCCTTCTTCAAAATGGCGCGTGGGACAGGTTATCCAAGACCAATTCGACATCCAACTCGATCCGAACGTGCCGTCCGGCAATTACAAGCTGATGCTAAGCGTATATGATCCATCCAGTGGAGAAGCAATCGGGGAATTGACGCAAATCGGAGAGATTCAAATTTCAGATTAGTTAAAGAGGCAACCATAAAGCAAATGACCGCCGAGTATGGCGGTCATTTTTCTAAAGCGGCGGAAATGTTTCCGGAACCGTCCCGCGCAAGAGTACATAAAAGGGAATGTTTTGCTCGCGCCAAAATTGTATTGCAGTACTAAAAATATCCATTGCAACGTTCCAATCCTCCGGACTTGTTTTCATAAATCTCTCCGGGGATTGCAAGAGGACGATATAACCCGCCCCCCGCGTCCATCCTAAATCTGTCAAGCAGTCGTTCAGAGCATCCCAATTTTTGCCAAAGTAATCGGGGAACTTGAGCGCGCGCGCGATGACTTGTAAATATGTTTTCTTGTCGCGGATTTTCGTGCCGTCAAGAAAGTAAAATTGCCAACCCTCGCGTTCCGCTTCGCGTTGTAGAAACTCGACCGACGCATCCGACACGAAACGATAAATGCCGGGCGGGCGCGTTTGCCGCAGGGCACGTTGTAATCTACTCATTGATCCAAATCACCTTGAATGAATTGTAATGATCGTCCGTATAATACAACTCACCTTTGTCACCGCTGACGATGCGCCGCGCCCCGCGATCTTCCGAACCGGGTGTCTCAACCGTGTATTCGTGATAATAACCGCTTGGTTTGTTTGGCAAAATCCGTTCACGATTTTGGAACACCTGCCCATCCTGCCGATAAGGAAAAGGTCCACCGCGTTCGATGAGCTCCAGGGTATCGCGCGCTTCGGGCGGCAGCGCGTGGACAGCAATTGTTTTAAACCCGTTAACTCGCGCGGGAATCGTAGGCGTATTCGCGACTGAGGTCGTCGGCGCGATTGTGGCAAGAGCAATGAGCTGCGTCGGACGCTCCAGAGTTCCGGACGCGCCACTGCACGCGCTCAGAAGCAGCAAAAGAATGAGCAGATAGATTCGTCGCATACGAAATGGATTATTTAGCGCGCCATTGGAATGCAAGAACAAACGCGCCGAGTCCAAGCACGGTCAATATTCCAATTACAATCCACGGCGGCTGCGGCACAGTCATTGGCGCAATTTTAAAGCCATCCAAATTGATATCCCCTTCCGCGCGCAGCTCCAACACATGCTCGCCCCGATCTAGATTACGCGCGAGAGGAACAACCGCTTGCCATTGTTCCTTTATGTTTGCTTGCTCGACAAAGCTGTGCCCCGCTTCATCGCGCGGCAGACCGCTGATTTGGCGACCATCGAGGGTTACAAAGAGTCGCCCGGCGTTGGGATGCTGATGAAAAACGAGATCGAGCGCGTCGCCGTAAAAGCGTAACGCGGCAGTAGCATCGGAATCATTTGCGTGCGCGTATTGTCCGGCGGACGCGTTTGCATCGAGTTCGACAGTCCAGCCGTCATTCAGGACCAGCGCAGGGTTCGTCTCTTGATATTCGCCGGGACCCGCGAGGCGCAAGGGACGCGTCGCGCTGCTTACGGAATAATAGACAGGGCGCGGCGTAAAGTCAACGTCCACCATCCGAAAGTATGCCTCCGGGTTATTGGGCGGAATGTCACCCACTTGGCGAAAGAACCAAATGCTGACCACCCCAGCCCAGTCCCATTTTTCGCGCGCCAGCTCTATCCCACGCACCGTGTATTCTGCCTGCTGTTGTTCCGTGACGCGCCCCCATAACAAACGACTGTCAGGAATCCAGTCCGGCGCGGCGTTCCAACCATATTCGAGAATCCATACCGCTTTGCGCGCATCGTCAAATTTTTCCATGATCGCGCGTTGGAGCAGCACGCGTTGAAAATTCAACTTGCCCGGATTGGGCGGGTCATCCGGGTCGCTCCCCAAACCAAACGCGTTGGCAGATAAAATATCGAAATATTCTTTCGCGCCCGCGGCGTACATTTCTTCCAAGAACTGCAAATCATTCATGTTGCGGTATTGCTGCGAATTTTCCGCAAAGGATTCGCCGAGCGTAATCGCCAAGGGCGCGCTCAAAATTTGCACGTTGGGATTTCCTAATTTTGCATTTTCGTACGCGGTTTTCAAAAGGCGCGTGTAGGCGGCGGGATCAATCGGCGCGTCATTCCACTCACGACCCAAATTCGGTTCGTTCCAAATCTGAAGGTAATCAATCTTGCCGCGATAACGGCGCGCGAATTCTTGGACAAATTTTCCGTACGTTTCGAAATCGTCCGGCGGACCGGAAGAACCGGTCGCGCTCGCGCGGGTGCGCGCCCACGCGGGCGGACGATCGAGGCGCGCGATGACTTGGATATTGTTGCGACGCAAGAGGTCTACAATCGCGTCGTACTTGGTCCAATTGTAGATTCCGGGATCCGGTTCGATTTCCGCCCAGATAAATTCCTGCCGCGCCCAACCGATGCCTGCCTCGCGCGCCATTTGAACCGTTTGTTCGCGTTTCCATGCTTCGACTTCGCGCTCGAGGAAAAAATTTGCGCCGTACGGATTCATATCCGTGTTGGGAAGCGGGCGCGCGGCATGAAACGCGGGCGGGGGCGCAGAAAATGTCGTGTTGACCAGATACAATCCGGCTGCCGCGCCCAAGCAAAGGATTCCCAGGAACATCAAGAGTACAAGTCGCTTGCGCGGGGAGAGACGGGAAAACAGCGGAACACTCATTAGGACATGAAGGGGGCCGGTAATGCGGGGAAAAAACAAGCGCCCCTGAATACATTATATGCGAAACCCAAAAAGGCGCGAACCAATTTGTGCTTCGAACATTCAGGGGCGCTCAGTTTCCAACGATTATTCGTGATTTATGGCTCGAACAACTTGCAGGGCGAACGCTCGTACATGATCACTTTCCAAACCTCTTCATTGGAAAACTTTTTCCATGCCGGCATTCCAAACTGCGGGCGTCCGTTGACGACGGCGTCATGATGCTGAATAAGATCAAACGTCGCCATCGCGGTACAATCGGCAAAGTCGCGCGGCTTTTTAGGAGTCCCCACTGCGCCGGGACCATCCCCCTTTAGCTCGGCGCCGTGACACGCTTTGCAATTCGTCTCGTAAATCGTTTTGCCTTCGTCAAGAATGGCTTGGCTCGGCGGCACAGGGAATGGAATTGTTTTCAAAATCTCTTCGGGCGGAATTGGCGTTGGCGTCGGACCCGGTGTAGGCGTTTTGATTTCTACGACAGGTGGAAATTCGCCCGGCGCCCAATTTAGCACATAGTTCACCAACGCTTCGACTTGATCGGGGCGCAAGGGTCCGCCATAATCCTGGCTCCACGTAGGCATGTGATCCAGATAACCTTCATTTGCATAGTACGCGCTGAATTGCGGACGCCCCGCCGCAATCGTATTGCGGAGAAAATCCGGCGTGGTTCCATTCCATTTGATTGATTTCAAGTACGGCGTTGACTTGAGGTCAAGCAAGTCTGTGCGATTGAGCGGCGGTCCTTTACCGGCGATACCTTCGCCATGTTCGCCGTGGCAAACGATGCAATAGCGTTCAAAATAATCCGCGCCCGCTTGAATACTGCGCCCCGCGAAATTCTTTTGGGCTAGCGCCATGCGTTGGTCTTCGGCGATGCCGTAAATGAACAATATCGCAATCGTCGCAACGGTAAAGAGAATACCAATTAAGATTTTGAACTGAACACTCATATGCCCATGCAGTCCGTGACGGTGCGAGTGAACGAATCACTCTGCAAGTCTTGTTCCTTTATTTATAGTTCGTGTTCTCGTGCAGGTAAATCACGCGATTATATTTCCCCGTATCGCTCGGTGTCATCGGGTCCCACATAATCTCCAAATCAATGCGTTTCAGTCCGCGATTTTGCCATTGTTCGACGGTGAATATTCCACGCGGATTGGGAAGTCCGTGATCCTTGTCGCCCTCTTCCCAAAGTCTGCCGCGCCGCATAATTTCTTGCTGCATCGCTGAAAGCATCCGCTCAAAATCGGTGTACGTCGCCTGCGGAATCGGATACTGCGCAAGGTCGTATTCGCCATCCGGCAGTCCGGCATAGCCCAATTTGCGAACGGGACCCCAATCATCCGGAACAAGCGGTACCGGCGGCAGAACACCTTCTTCGGGAATAAACGTCTGTCCAATTTCGACAGAGGGCGGCGCAGTAACACCATAGAAAGGCGTGCCTTGATACCAAATCACCATCATGAAAATTGTCGAAATGATGGCGACCACGACCGTGCCCTTGCGATTCTTGAGCAGTTGACGACTCGGCTTGGTGCCCCAGAATTTTTCCCACCATTCGTTGATATACGGAACACCCAAGAACAAGGCGGGGATGATCATGGTCGGAATAATCACACCCATCCACGCAGGGCTGTCATAGAACGGCACGATGATTGTCGAGTTCGGCGGCATTTGAACGCCAATGAATTTAGCCCCGAAAATAATCGTCTGATCCAACGCGCGGATAGCGGGTAACACAAACGCGTCTTTCAAAAGTCCCTGAATCCATAAAAAGTACCACGGCGCCGTCGTATGCAAGGGAGTGTGTAACGGGTCGCTGTGTTCTTGCAGCGGCGCGTGAAAAACCCACATCGAATAGACCATCACGAGGAACGTCGCGATGGCTGCCCACAAAAGTTCGCGCGTAAACAGCTCGGGCAAATAGTCAATGCGTTCTTTCGCTGCTTTGCGGACTGCGGGATCGGGAGATTCTTCTTCGCCCGCCGGAACCGAAATGCCGTGCGTACGCGCGACGCGATAATAGTGTACGGAAATAAACACCAGCGTAATCGCGGGCAGCGCGAATACGTGCATCAAGTAAAAGCGCAGCAAACCATTTTGATTGATCGTGTCGCCGCCGCGCATGATCAGGTTTGAGAAATAACCAACGATTTCTTTCGGCGGAACCGATTTTGCCATCGAGGTGCCAATCGTCACCGCCCAATACGCCAACTGATCCCACGGGAGCAAGTAACCGCTGAACGAAAGCGCGAACGTCAAGATCAACAGGATGACGCCGGTCAGCCACGTAAAACTGCGCGGCGGCTTGAACGAACCTGTCAAAAATACGCGCGTCATGTGCAGTACGACGATCAACACCATCAATTCCGCGCCGACGCGATGCAGATCGCGCATGAGCTGCCCGAACGGAATCGCGGTCATGATTTTTACAATATCTTCGTACGCGCGACGGTCCGACGGCGTGTAGAAAACCATCAAGATCACGCCCGTGATGGTTTCGAGGAGGAACATGTACGCGGACAAATAGCCCAAGCCCCAGGTGTGCGAAAATTTCGTCGAGGACTTTTCATAGTATTTGGGGCGGATGTGCGCAAAGAAAGCGTTGACGTGAACTTTGTAGCGCGGATTCGGTTTTTCAATTGCAGGATCGCCGCGGAAAAACGCGCGCGTATCCGCAATGCCCATGCCTGCCGTCACCGCGCGGACAGTGTTGTCCGCCTGCTGCCAGGCGACCTCTTTAGTTTTTTCGATGAATTCGGCGCGTCCTTCAGGGCTGCTGCGCGCCTTTTCCAGCCAAGGGATGAGTTCTTTGATCGAATGCGGCGATTTTTCTTTGGCTGTCTCACGCAGTCGTTCGGGCATGCTTTGCGAAGTTTGTACTTGAAACAATTCCTCGCCCGCATCGCCGTTTACCTGCGCGTCACCATTGGTCTTGCCATTGGTATCATGACCATTCGCGTCATGTCCATTGGCAGCGCCTTTCCCATTGGTCGTCTTTTTCTTGACTTGGCGATTAAATAATCCCATAACTGTTCCCTCCGGCGAAAAACCTCAGGAGCTCACCTGGCTCCAATAGCCGTGGTACATTGCATTCAACCAGAGATAATTTTATCCGTGCGGTTTACCTTGAATAATACTTCCCGTATTGACCTTCATAAGTGCGTTCGGTGACGGAATGGGCAGCGGGTCTCCGGTTGCATTCGTCGTCGCAATCGGCGGTCCATCCGGGTTCGCCGGATCATAAAAGTTAATTACAAAACGATCCAGACTGCGCGGCGCGGGACCTTCGATGTACGTTCCATCCTTTTGATATTTGGAACCGTGACACGGACACTCAAAGCGGTTGGTAACCTCTTGCCAGCCATACAAGCAGCCAAGATGCACACACACATTGTAAAGCGCGATCACACCCGCTTCCGTATTCGAAATCCACGAACGGGCTGGGGAATTGGGCGCCGGCGCAGCTTCGGTACTGGGAATCACCTCCCCGGCAAGTCCGAGCGTAAAGACGCCGCCAAACTCACCCGCACCAAAGCGCGGGAGTGCAAAAATAAATGTCGCACCCGTGAGCGCAACAATAAAGATGCCGAGCGAGCCAAGAAACGCGTAATTCAAAAATTCGCGCCGCGTGACTGGCGCCTGGATCATTGACAATTCTGCCGAGCTTGGACCTGCGGCTTTTGCTTCTTCTTTGTGCGCCGCGGCAGGTTTTGCAGCGGCGGGCGTCGCGGGTCTTGGCGTGGGCGCAGCTTTTGGAGTTGCTGCTGTAGGATTTGCTGTTACTGCATCAGCCATAGCATCACCACCTATGTAGCATACACCAACATTCTAAACTCTCTTGCATGTTGGGACAAAAAGACAAGAATTCGTTCGAGGAGCAGTGAAGGGTCAAACATTTGTGCCTAATTGCACGGACGGATTATAGCACAAAGATTTTTTTTCATCAATAGTGAAATTCGTGACAAATGAAATTGACAATTCGCAAATCGCGTATAGCATATCGCAGGTCGCTAAAACGAATTAGCGATACGCGATTCCCCACAGGCAATTCGCGCATTTGGGGGTAGATTCGTCCGGGTGGGCGGCGCGGTCTTCAAAATCGTTGCGAGGTGGTGGTACCATCTTGGGTGGGTTCGACTCCCATCTACTCCCGTCTAAAAAAATGTCACAACTCATTCATCCCCTTTCACTCGCTTCACAAGCAAACACAAATTTCATCGGAAGCAAAGCCGCCGCGCTCGGTGAACTAAAACGCGCGGGGCTCAACGTTCCGAATGGCTTTGTGGTGACCACCTACGCGTATCCCGACTTTATCGCGCCGCTCCAAGAAAAAATTCGCGCGCGGCTGACCGACGACGTCATCATGGACCCGGCGGAATTGGAGGGCTCGGCAACGGAAATCCGCGAATGGATTCAAGCGCAACCGCTGCCCGACTCTTTGCGCGCGGAACTGGCAAGCGCGCTCGAAACTCTTGACAACGCGGAACGCGCCTCGCTGATCGCGCGTTCATCACCCGCCTCTGACGATTTGGCAACGTCGTTCGGCGCGGGGGTCGCGCGCGCGTATTTGGGTCTTGTCGGCATTGATGAAATCGAACGTGCCATTGCGCGTTCATGGTCGGCTTTGTGGAATTCGCGCGCGATGTATTATCGCTGGCGTAAAAAAATCGCGCAGACGGAACCCGCGTTCGCCGTTCTCGTTCAGCCAATGATTCGCGCGGACAGCGCAGGTGTGTTGTATACACAACATCCGATGAGCGGCGACCCTGACGAAATGCAAATCAAATCAGTTTTTGGCTTGAGCGTTCCGATTACGAGCGCGCGTTTTCGCCCGGATGAATTTGTGTTCGACAAAAGCAAGAACGAAATCACCGACCGCGACATTGCCGACCAAACTGTAAAATTGATGGTCGGCACTGATGGGCATGTCGAAGAACAAGTGATTTCCGAAACAGAAGTCGAGGCGCCTTCTTTGAACGACGCCCAAGTGGGAGAACTCGCCGCGCTCGGTCAGCAGATTGAAAAATTTTTTAACGCGCCACAAGATATCGAGTGGGCGATTGTGGACGACAAGATTTTTGTCTTGCAAGCGCGTCCGATGGGGATGCGGAACTCGTAGATTCGGAAATCGAGGGGGCTGCGAATGCCTTTTCGAACACGAGTTAGAACGCGCGCGTCATTTTTTATGCTCAAGAATCAGTTTGCCAAAATCGGTTTCGTTGTGCTTTTCGGTTTACTCTTCGTATCGTTGAGTCTCAATCTCATTCTTTACGCACAAGGACGTGAATATTATCTGGAACTCAATCGCACTCGGCTCGATCCGCTCGGGTTAGCTTCATATCCGACCCTCACCCTTCCTCGTACAACTTTCGCCGAAAAGCACCGTGTGCTTTTCTTTGGAGATTCACGCGCTGCAGCTTGGACTATTCCCACCGAAGCGGCAGAGCTGACGTTATTCAATCGGGGCATCGGCTCGCAAACGAGCGCGCAAGCGGTCGGACGATTTTCCTCTCACGTACTCCCTTTGCAGCCAGACATCATCGTTATCCAAATCGGCATTAACGATCTCAAGACGATCCCGCTGTTCCCAGAGCAAAAAGCGACGATCATTGCCAATTGCAAAGCCAACATCAGCCGCCTCGTCGAGTTGTCCGTTCAATCTGGGGCGCAAGTTATTTTGACTACCATTTTTCCGTTAGGACGACTCCCTGTGGAACGACGACCATTCTGGTCAGAAGATGTGGAGATAGCCATCGAGGACGTTAATCAATTCATCACGACGCTCGAAAGCGACCACGTAAAAGTTTTTGATACTGTAAAGGTGTTAGCAAACGCCAATGGAATCACCGACTCGCAGTATAGCCAAGACTTTTTACACCTCAACGCGGAGGGTTACAACGCGCTCAATCGTGAGTTGGTGCCACTGTTGCAACCATAAACCGCGCATTCATTAAAAAGCAAAAGAATGTTGCTCGAATCTAACCACAACGGAGCAGGGTTGAAGCATCTTGGCATCAGCGCGGCGAACCACGCAGATGTGGATGTAACGCCTGGCAATCTACGCGAGCGCGGCGTGGAGTTGCTCTATGAAACACCGCGCCATCGCCCCGAGTTTGCCCCTACTTGCTGCTTTGTAGTTTGTCGCGTTCCCGCTTCCATATTTCCGTAATTCGTTCAAAGGCATCCGCAATGGTTTCCAGTTCCTCTTCCGAATAACTGGAAATCAATTTGGCTTGCGCCTTTCTTGCCGATTCAAACCACGACGCGGCAGTTTCAGCCCCCGCTTTTGCTGGCGCGATTAGAAACCCGCGCCGGTCGTCAGGGTTCGGACGCCGCTCAATCATGCCTACCCTTTCAAGCCGATCCAGCATAGCGGTCGTCGCGCCGGAAGTGAGACCTGTGTGTTTGGCAAGTTCTGAAGGGGTGGCAATGCCTTTGAGAAAGAGAATCCGCAAACATTCCATGTCGGTTACATTAAGCCCTACCCATTCGCTCATCGCGTTGCGGAACAGCGTCAAGTGAACGCCATACTCGCGCACCGCAATCAGCGCGCGTTTCTTTAAGTCAGCCTTTGTGGATTTCGCCATCGCTGCCCCCTTGACATTATCTTGATTTTCAAGTATCTTGATTGTATAACTAAATGGCTCAAAGGGCAAGTCGAGCCGCTAATTCAACGTACGGTGAGGAGATTTCCATGAGCGCAAAAAACGAAAAAACAAAGTCAGAAAATGTTTGGTCGGACGAAGAAAAAGCCGCGATGAAGGCGCGCGCGCAAGAAGCAAAAGCCGAAGCGCGTATGGGCAAGAACCGAGCAGAAGGGGAGAAAGTTTTGCTTGCCGCAATTGCCAAAATGCCCGAATCAGACCGCTCCATTGCGAAGCAAATTCACGAGATTGTCAAAGTCACCGCGCCAAACCTCATGCCGAAAACGTGGTACGGGATGCCCGCGTATGCAAATGCAGACGGGAAGGTCGTTTGTTTTTTTCAGGCGGGAAGCAAGTTTGACACAAGGTACTCGACGCTTGGCTTTACCGACTTGGCAAAGCTCGACGATGGCAACATGTGGGCGGCAGGTTTCGCGCTCATCAAGTTGACCGACGCGGAAGAGAAAAAGATTCGCGCGCTCGTTAAAAAAGCGATCAGCTGACCCTGCGAAAAGTTTTTCGCCAAAACGTCGTAAGGTATGGTGAGTTTCGTGCTCTAACAGTTGAGGTCGCGCAAACATTAAACGCGCGTTGCGACCAACATATCTCAGAGGAGTAAATCGTGACAGAGACTTGGCTTACCACACTTGTTACCGCCACACCGCAAGAAGGATTTGAACTTGCCATTACGCTCAGCCGTCGCGGCGTCAAATACACACAGCCGGACGTCGAGGTACTCAAGAAACTTCGCCCCGATTACGCGAATTCTGCAGACTCGCTCACTGCGGCGTCTCAAGTCGTCGCAATCAATTTTCAAACCATTGCCGCCGCAAACAACTACTGGCGTAAATAGGCGCCGCGTTGTAGTCCTTCGCGTTCTCTCGGCAAATCAAAAACACCTCCACTCAAAAACAAGTGCAGGTGTTTTTATTTTGCGTCCAAACTTTTATTCCGCCGCAACCGCCGCGTTCACCGCCACCGGAAAATTCACCGGATCGAGCCATTCCGCATAACGCGGCTCTTGCCCGCGCACCGCGCGATGATACACCTCTTGCAGATGCCGCGTAATCGGTCCCGATTCGCCCGCGCCGATTTGGCGAAAATCAATTTCGCGCACGCCGACCACTTCCGCCGCTGTGCCGGTCATAAATACTTCGTCGGCAATATAGAGTTGGTCGCGCGAAAGCGGCTGCTCAATCACGTCGTATCCCAAATCGGTCGCGATGGTAACCAGCGAATCGCGGGTGATGCCTTCCAATACCGTCGAGCGCGTCGGCGTATAAATTTTTCCGCCGCGAATCATAAACAAATTATCGCCCGAACATTCCGCCACATAGCCCGTGGGGTCGAGCATAATCGCTTCGTCGAAACCGAGCCGCATGCTCTCGGTGCGCGCGAGAAACGAATTCGCGTAATTGCCCGAAATTTTCGCTTTGGTCATCATCACATTCGGATGATGTCGCGTAAAACTCGACACATTCACGCGCACCCCTTTCGCCAACGCTTCAGGTCCATAATAATCTTTCCAGAACCACGCCGCGATGCCGACGCCGATCGTCGCATTGTCAATGACCAGATTAAAACCGCCCTGCGCCGCATAGATCAAGGGACGAATATAGCACTCGGTAAAATTATTCGCGCGCACCATTTCACGCGCGGCTTGCATCAATTGATCAACCGAGTACGCCAACTCGCGCACGCCCAACACTTGAATCGAATTAACCAAACGTTCCATGTGCTCGCGATGGCGAAAAATCGCGGGTCCGCGTTCAGTGCTATAGCAGCGCATACCTTCAAAGACCGCGGTGCCGTAATGCAGCGCGTTCGTCAAAAACGGAACGTTCGCTTCCGCCGTCGGCACCAGTTTTCCATCCATCCACGTAAATTTTGAGTCCATGAATTGCCCCTATTTTCGATTTCTAATTTATGATTTTTGATTTCAGCAAATCATAAATCAAAAATCACAAATCATAAATTATTTCGCGCGCGGATACGAGCCGAATACGCGCAGTGTCGTCGTAATTTCCGACAGATTGTCGAGCGCGCGCTTGCCGCGTTCCACATGCGCGCTTTCCGCAAAATCCACATAAAAGATGTAATCCCACGGCGTTCCCGGCAGCGGCCGCGATTCGACTTTGGTCAAATCAATGTCGCGCAGCGCAAAGACGCTCAACGCTTTGAATAACGCGCCCGGCGCATTATGCAGCGTGAACGCAATCGAAGTCTTGCACGGCGGCGTCGGTTCAACCGGTTCGCGCGCCAACGCCAAAAAACGCGTATAGTTTTGCGGATTGTCTTCGACGTTACGCTGCAAAATTTGCATCGCATACACTTGCGCCGCGCGCGCTGACGCAATCGCCGCTGTATCTTTTGCGCCCGACGCGCGTAGCATTTTCACCGAACCCGCCGTGTCGTACACCACCTCGCGTTTCCAGCCATGCGCGCGAATGAATTGGTCACACTGCGCCAGCGCTTGCGGATGCGACATGACCAGTTGAATGTCGTTCAGTGTCGTCTCAGGCGCGCCAATCAAACAATGTTCGACGCGCAAGACATGTTCGCCGACAATGTGCAGTTCATGCCGCGCCAACAAATCGTAATTTTGATGAATGCTGCCCGCGAGCGAATTTTCAATCGGCGCCATTCCGAAATCAACGCTCTTTGACGCAACGGCGGCAAACAACGCGTCGAACGATTCACACGGCAGCGTTTCAATCTCCGCGCCGAAATGTTCAATCGCCGCCGCTTCCGAATATGCGCCCGGCTCGCCTTGGAATGCTATCTGCATAGTGCGATAGTGCAATCGTGTTTTAGTGCGATAGTTGGAATCAAACGACGATTCCTGCGCTATCGCACTATCGAACTATCGCACTCTCCTTATCACCTCATCCGTCATCTCACTCGTCCCCAACGCTCTCTCGCCCTCACGCGCAATGTCCGCGCTGCGGCAGCCGTCGCTCAACATTTCATCCACCGCGCGTTCAATCGCATTTGCTTCGTCTTCCAATTTCAACGAATGGCGCAACAACATCGCCGCGCTCAAAATAGAGCCGAGTGGATTCGCGATTTCTTTGCCCGCAATGTCAGGCGCCGAGCCGTGAATCGGTTCGTACAAGCCACGCGTTCCTTCGCCGAGAGAAGCAGACGGGAGCAATCCCATCGAACCCACCAACACCGCCGCTTCATCGGTGAGAATATCGCCAAACGTATTTTCGGTGACGATGACATCGAATGACGCGGGCGCGGTGACGAGGCGCATCGCCGCCGTGTCAACGAGAACGTGGTCCAATTTCACATCGTGATAATCGTTGTGCATCTCTGTAGCAATTTCGCGCCATAAACGCGACGACGCGAGAACGTTCGCCTTGTCCACGCTCGCCAATTTTTTCTGACGCGCCTGCGCGAGTTTGAATCCCAAATCCACGATGCGGCGAATTTCAAAGTCGTGATATTCGAGCGTGTCCACCGCGCTGACGTTTCCATTTTCTTGGCGGCGTTCCTTCGGTTTGCCAAAATACAAACCGCCCGTCAACTCGCGCACGACAATAAAATCCACGCCGCAAATTTTTTCTTCGCGCAACGGCGACGCATACGCGAGCGCGGGACGCGTTTTCACCGGGCGCAAATTCGCAAACAGTCCCAACCCTTTGCGAATCGCGAGCAACCCATCTTCGGGGCGCGTCTTGGCTTTTGGGTCATCCCATTTCGGTCCGCCCACCGCGCCCAACAACACCGCGTCCGCGTTCAAACACGCGCGTAACGTTTCATCGGGCAACGCACTGCCCGTTTCATCAATCGCGATACCGCCGATGAGTTGCTGTTCAAACGTAAATTGATGCTCAAATTTTTCCGCGATGTTTTGTAAAACGCGCACCGCTTCGTGCGTCACGTCGGGACCGATGCCGTCGCCGGGGAGAATGACAATGCGAGAGTTCATTTTTGATTTTTGATTTAACCTGCGTAGGCAGGTTTTGCGATTTAGTTGCTCGCGAACTCTTTTCGCAACGAATTCCTATTCGCCCAAATTCTATTCGCCCGCAACCCCGACCAATGATTTCACTGGCGCGCGCCGCACCCCCATCGAAAATGCTGCCGCGATAAAGCCCAACGCGGCGGCAGAGAAAAATGCAAAAGTATAATCGCCAAACGTATCGCGCACCACACCGCCAAGATACGCCGCCGTCGCCGCGCCGACCATGTGCGTAAAGAAAATCCAGCCATATACTTTGCCGACAGATGCTTTGCCAAACATTTGCGACGTGAGGTTCACGGTGGGCGGCACGGTGGCAACCCAATCGAGTCCGTACAAAAATGCGAATCCGAACAGCCCGATGGAATCGCCGATGAATGGCAAGAGTAAAAGGGTAGAGGCGCGTCCGCTGTAATAAATTGCGAGCAACACGCGATTGTCGTAACGGTCGCTCAACCAACCCGACGCGAGCGTGCCGGCGATATTCATCGCGCCCATCAAACTCAACGCGCTTGCCGCCACAACATCTGCAAAGCCGTGTTCAACCGCGTGCGGCAAGAGATGCGTGCCAATCAAGCCATTCGTCGTGTAACCGCAAATAAAAAAACTCGCGGCGAGCAGCCAAAAATCGCGCGAGCGCATCGCCGTTTGCATCGGCACCGATTTTCCCAAAGCTGCGCTTGACGTTTCACGCGGGACGGCTGTGCTCCCCACCGCGCGCAAGCCCATTTCTTGCGGCGTATCGCGCAAAAGAAAAAATACCAGCGGCATTGTCGCCAAAATCGCGAGCGCTAACGTTTCAATTACCATGCGCCAACCGTCGTTCGCGTTGATGGAAATGAGTGCAGGTAAAAAAATCAACTGCCCCGCCGCGCTTGCCGCGCTAAAAATGCCGACGAATAGACTGCGCTTTTTTTCAAACCAACGAATCGCAATCGTCGCGCCCAACACATTCGTTGCCATGCCCGTTCCGATTCCGACGACAACGCCCCAAAAGAAATGCAAGCCGAGCATCGTTGTGAATGCCAACATGCCCCACAAACCAACTTCGATGACGATGAGCGCGGCAAGAAAAACACGTCTCGGTCCAAATTTTTCGACGAGCGTTCCGCCCAACGGCGCGCCCAATCCGAACCAAAGCAAACTCACCGCAATCGCCAACGAAATCGCGGAACGACTCCACCCAAATTCTGCCTCGAGCGGTCTGATAATCACCGCCGGCGCATTGCGCACTCCCGCCGACGCCAGCAACGCTAGAAATGTCACCGCCGCGATAACATACGCGTAATGAAATGGCAGTCGCCTTGTCACCTCTTCACCTCATCACTCCAGCTCTCTATCTCTCACTCTCCTTTGCCGCTACCATCACACCATACTCTATCGCATCCTGCAGCGCCAGCCAACTCGCGTCAATGATATTCGTGCTTGCGCCGACGGTGCTCCAGCGTCGTTTGTGATTTGCCGTTTCAATCAACACACGCGTTGTCGCGCCCGTTGCCGCGTGTCCATCGAGAATGCGGACTTTGTAATCCACGAGCGAAAAATTTTCGAGCGCGGGAAATTTTTGCGTCAAGGCTTTGCGCGTGGCAATGTCCATCGCGTTCACGGGACCGTTGCCCTCCGCCGCCGTGTGAACGATTTCGCCGTTCACACGCAATTTGACACTCGCCTCCGCCACCATGCCGCGTCCCTGCCGATGCTCGACGACGGTCATGTAATCAATCAATTCAAAGGGGGGGGTGTAATTTTCATCCGCGCGCAATAATAATAATTCCACCGACGCGTCCGCGCCTTCAAAATGATAACCCGCCGCTTCTTTGTCTTTGATTTGTTGCAACACGCGCGACACGCGCGGGTCTTGGTCATTCAACTTTAAATTTAATTCGTCCGCTTTGCTCAAAAGATTTCCGCGTCCCGACAATTCGGAAACGACGACGTGCGTGGCGTTGCCCACCCATTCGGGGTCAATGTGCTGGTACGCCATCGGATTGCGGCGCTGCGCGGCGACGTGAATGCCGCCCTTGTGCGCGAACGCGTTGCGCCCCACATACGCGGCAAAATCATCGGGCGCGATGTTGGCGATTTCGGCGACGCTGCGCGCAATCGTCGTGAGTTTTTCCATGTTGCCTTCGGGAAGACATTGCAAGCCCATCTTGATTTCCAAATCCGCGATGATGGCGATCAAATTCGCGTTGCCGCAGCGTTCGCCATAGCCGTTGATTGTACCTTGCACTTGCGACGCGCCCACTTGAATCGCCGCGAGCGAATTTGCCACCGCGAGTTCGCCGTCGTTGTGCGTGTGAATTCCGATGACGGCATTTGGAAATTTCGCGCGCACTTGGCTCACCGCGTCTTGAATTTGCCACGGTAAACTCCCGCCATTCGTATCGCACAACGTAATCGAATCGGCGCCGCCTTCCAATGCCGCGTTCAACGTCGCTAGCGCGTATTCGGAATTTGCGCGGAATCCGTCAAAAAAATGTTCCGCGTCATAAATCACCTCGCGCCCTTTTGATTTCAAATACGCGAGCGATTCACGAATCAACCGCAAATTTTCTTTATGCGATGTCCGCAAAACTTCTTCAACGTGCAGTGTCCACGTTTTGCCCACCACAGTGCATACGGGCGTTTCCGCGTCAATCAACGCGCGAATGTTCGCGTCGTCCTCCGGTTTCCCGCCAACGCGCATCGTGGAACCAAACGCGGCGATGCGCGCATTTTTCAACCTTAAGGATTTCGCGCGCTGAAAAAATTCGACATCTTTCGGATTCGAACCAGGCCAGCCGCCCTCGATATACGCGACGCCAAGTTCATCGAGCAGCTGCGCGATGTGCAATTTGTCGTTCGCCGTAAGAGACAATCCTTCGCGCTGCGTACCGTCGCGGAGAGTGGTGTCGTAGATTTGGATTTGTTTCATGCTGTAGGTAGCAAGTAGTAGGTAGGAAGTAGTACGGTTCGCCCTGCTACCTACTACCTGCTACTTTTTATTTTTCCGTTCATACTCTTCAATCGCTCCCGTCTGCCGCATCAAGTACCCCAACTCATCCACGCCGTTCAACAAACATTCTTTGCTGAATGAATCAATCGGAAATTCAACGCGGCGTCCATCGGGCAGCGTGAGCGTTTGTGTTTCGAGGTCCACTTCGAGTTGCAAATCGGGGTCTTCAACGGCGAGGTCAAGCAGTTGCTCGTGCGTGGCTTTATCAACGACGATGGGCAGCAAGCCGTTTTTCAAAGAATTGTTGCGAAAAATATCCGCGAATTGCGTGCTGACGATGGCTTGAAAACCAAAGCCCTGCAATGCCCACGGCGCATGTTCGCGCGAACTGCCGCAGCCGAAATTGTGTCCCGCGACAAGAATCGTCGCGCCTTGCGCGTGCGGTTTGTTCAACAAAAATTCGGGATTCGGATTGCCGTCCGCGTCGTAGCGCCAATCGTAAAAGACGACTTCACCCAACCCTTTTTTGTCCGTCACCTTCAAGTAACGCGCGGGAATGATTTGGTCCGTGTCAACGTCGGTGTGGGGGAGGTGAATTGTTTTGCCTGTGAATTTTTTGATGGGTTCCATATTTCGAGTGACAAGTAGCAGTTAGCAGGTATCAAGAAAGGATTGAGCGCGGATCTGTCACAACGCCATGAATCGCCGTCGCGACCGCCGTCATCGGACTTGCAAGAAACGTGCGTCCGCCTTTACCTTGTCGTCCTTCAAAATTACGATTGCTTGTGGAAACACAATACTGTCCGGGTTCCAACTGATCAGAATTCATGGCGATACACATCGAGCATCCCGCTTCTCGCCACTCCGCGCCCGCCTCTCGAAAAATCTTGTCGAGTCCTTCTTGTTCCGCTTGACGTTTCACTTGCTGCGAACCCGGTACAACGAGCACGCGCACATTTTCCGCGACGCGTTTTCCTTTCATCACATTCGCGGCAAGACGCAAATCGCCGATGCGCGAATTGGTGCAACTGCCAATAAACACAACATTGACGGGATGCCCGAGCAAAGATTTCCCCGGCTGCAAATCCATGTATTGCAACGCTTTTCGCAGCGCGGCTTTTTGATGCACATCGCCCAGCGCGTCGGGGTCAGGCACGCGCGCCGTGATAGGAATGCCCATGCCCGGATTGTTGCCATACGTAATCATCGGCTCCAACGCGTTCGCGTCCAATTCAACAATCGCGTCATACTGCGCGCCATCGTCCGTCGGCAGTTGTTTCCAACGCGCGACCGCCGCGTCCCATTCCGCGCCCCTTGGCGCAAATTCGCGTCCCGCGACGTAATTGAATGTCGTTTCATCCGGCGCAATCATTCCCGCGCGCGCGCCGCCTTCGATGCTCATGTTGCAAATCGTCATGCGCCCTTCCATCGTCTGCGCGCGAATTGCCGAGCCGCTGTATTCGACAGCGTGACCCGTTCCGCCGTCCACGCCAATTTTTGCAATAAGCGCGAGGATGATGTCTTTGGCAGTCACGCCATTCGCGAGCGTGCCTTCGACGCGCACGTTCATCGTTTTCGGTTTACGCTGCAATAATGTTTGCGTCGCAAGAACCATCGCCACTTCGCTCGTGCCGATGCCGAACGCGAGCGTACCGAATGCGCCGTGCGTGGACGTGTGCGAATCGCCGCACACAATCGTCATGCCCGGCTGCGTCAAACCGAGTTCGGGACCAATCACGTGGACGATGCCTTGCTTGTCGCTCATGCGGTCATAGATGCGAATGTCAAAATCGCGCGCGTTCGCGTACATGATGTCGAGTTGTTTTGCCGCGAGCGCGTCTTGAATTGGCAGCGAACGGTCATACGTTGGAATCGAATGGTCAACCGTCGCAACCGTTCGGTCAGGTCTTCGCACCTTGATTCCGCGATTCCGCAATTCGGTGAACGCTTGCGGCGACGTGACTTCGTGGACGAGTTGTAAATCAATATACAAAATCGCGGGCGCGCCTTCGGCTTGGCTGACGACATGCGCGTCCCAGATTTTTTCAAAAAGAGTTCGTGGTGTCATAGAGATTGGAGATTGGAGACTGGAGATTTTGGAATTTCGATTTTCGATTGGCGTTATGATTGATGTTGACTTTGCTGGCGTTTTCATTATCTTGAACGCGAAAGGATTTCAAAAATGCCAACTGTAACTGATGATGACTTGGAGAGATTATTCAACTTGCTCCGCGTCTCACCTGAATCATTTTCGTCTGAAAAGAGACTGCAAGCGGCAGTCAAACTGTTTGCGGCTGGACGCGTTTCTTCCGGCAAAGCCGCCGAGTTGGCGGGAATTCCACGCGTCGTTTTCTTGCATCGCCTCGCTGAATTTGATGTTCCTGTGATTGACCTGACATTTGAAGAATTGGAGCAAGATGTGAAAAACGCGCTGGAATGAATGTTGTGTCAATTCTACTGTCGTCACATCGAAGACAACGAATTCCTAACGGCTAAACGAATGCGCGCATCGTATCCGTTCATCCGTTTTCCCCATCCGTTGTCCGCGCTCCCTCACGCCATCAACGCGACTTCACTCCCCATCGCGTTTTCTTGCGCCTGCATCACAATCAACAATTTATTCAGCGCGGCAAGATACGCTTTCGCACTCGCGACAATAATGTCGGTGTCCGCGCCGTAACCGCCGAACGTGCGCGTGCGCGCTGTTTCGCGCAGCGCGTCCATGCGCGTTTGCGCGTCTTTGGCTTGAATACGAACCGTCACTTGTCCGAGCGCGTCAATCCCTTCCGTGACCGCGTGAATGTTGAACTCGAGCAAAGTGTTTGGCACATTCACAATCGCATCAATCGCTTTGTACACTGCGTCAACGGGTCCCGTGCCAATCGCCGCGACAGTGTGTTGTTTGCCTTCGGGGTCTTTCAAGCGCACCGTCGCCGTCGGCATTCCCATCGTCCCGCACGCGACTTGCATGCCGTCGAGCGAAAACAATTCGTTAAGCGATGCGATTTCGTCCGAGACGAGCGCTTCCAAATCCGCGTCGGTGATGACTTTTTTCTTGTCCGCCAATTCCTTGAAACGCGCGAACGCCTGGTCAAGTTCATCATCGCTCAAGTTGTAACCGAGTTCGATAAAGCGCGCCTTTAACGCGTGACGTCCCGAATGTTTGCCCAACACCAAGCGCGAGGCGTTCACGCCCACCGTTTCGGGCTTCATGATTTCGTACGTCATGTTATTTTT
The DNA here is from genome assembly GCA_004295045.1 of Chloroflexota bacterium. Classification (GTDB taxonomy): domain Bacteria; phylum Chloroflexota; class Anaerolineae; order UBA4142; family SHND01; genus SHND01. Next base: position 105,303 of record SHND01000003.1, read on the forward strand.
CAACATGCCGTCTTGATGAATCCCCGCTTCGTGCGCGAACGCGTTGGCGCCGACGATGGCTTTGTTGGGCTGAACGGGAATGCCGGTGAAATTAGAAACCATCCGCGACGCGCGCGCGATCTGCGTCGTGTCAATCCCGTGCTGCAAACCGAACAGCGCGGGACGTGTGTGCATCGCCATCACCACTTCTTCGAGCGATGTATTGCCCGCGCGTTCGCCGATGCCGTTCATTGTCACTTCCACTTGACGCGCGCCGTTCGTTACACCAGCGAGTGTATTCGCCGTTGCCAAACCCAAATCGTCGTGACAATGCACCGACCAAATCACCTTGTCCGCGTTCGGCGTATTTTCAATCAATCCTTTAATCAGCGCGCCAAATTCTTGCGGTGTCGTGTAACCGACCGTATCGGGAATGTTCAATGTCGTCGCGCCCGCTTGAATCGCTACTTCTAAAACTTCCAAAAGATATTCGGGGTCACTGCGCCCCGCGTCTTCGGGCGAAAATTCTACGTCGTCGCAAAACGTTTTCGCATAACTCACCATCTCGCGCACGCGTTCCACCACCTCTTCGCGCGACATTTTCAATTTGTATTTGAGATGAATATCGCTCGTCGCGAGAAAGGTGTGAATGCGCGGGTGACGCGCGTGTTTCACCGCTTCCCACGCTTTGTCAATATCATTCTTGTTCGCGCGCGCAAGCCCCGCAATGATTGGCGTACGCGCGTTAGAGTCCACGGGATTGCCGACTTCGCGCGCGATTTGTTTCACGCCCTCCAAATCATCGGGCGACGCGGCAGGAAAACCCGCCTCGATAATGTCCACGCCCAGTTTGGCGAGTTGCCGCGCGATTTCCAATTTCTCCGCGCTCGTCAATGACGCGCCCGGCGATTGTTCCCCGTCGCGGAGAGTGGTGTCGAAAATGCGAACGTAATTCGAGGGCATTTTAGAATTTCGATTTTCGATTTTCGATTTGGGCGGCAGCCCACGCTGCAATCGAAAATCGAAAATCGGCAATCGAAAATTCCTAATCACCGGGCTTGACCGTCACCGGATCCAAAAACGGCATCATCCCGCGCATCTCTGCGCCGACCTTTTCAATCGGATGATTGCGCTCCTCGGCGCGTTTCGCGTCGAACCACGGGCGACCTTTTTCGTTTTCCTCAATCCATTTTCGCGCGTAGGTGCCATCTTGAATTTCCGTGAGCATTTGGTGCATTGCGCCATAGGTTTCTTCGGTGACAATGCGCGGACCGCCGGTGTAATCGCCGTGTTCGGCAGTGTCGCTCACGGAATAGCGCATGTAATTCAAACCGCCGCGATACATCAAATCCACAATCAATTTCAATTCGTGCATACATTCAAAATACGCGGCTTCGGGCTGATAGCCCGCTTTGACGAGCGTCTCGAATCCCGCTTTCACCAACGCGCTCACGCCGCCGCACAACACCGCTTGTTCGCCAAACAAATCGGTTTCGGTCTCTTCTTTGAATGTCGTTTCCAAAACGCCTGCGCGCGTTCCGCCAATCGCTTTCGCGTATGCCAACGCGTTCGCGAACGCTTCGCCGCTCGCGTCTTGTTCTACCGCGATCAACATCGGCACGCCGCCGCCGTCCTTGAAAACTTCGCGCACGCGATGCCCCGGCGCTTTGGGCGCAATCATCGAAACGTCAACCTCTTTTGGCGGCACGATTCTGCCGTAACGAATGTTGAATCCGTGCGAGAACATCAAAGTCTTGCCTCGTGTGAGATGCGGCGCGATTTCTTGCTCATACAAATCTTTCTGTCCCACGTCGGGCGTGAGAATCATGATCACGTCCGCTTCTTTTGCCGCGTCCGAAACCGATTTCACCGCAAGTCCCGCCGCTTCCGCTTTTGCGCGCGATTTGGAACCTTCGTGCAAACCGACCACCACATCCACGCCGCTGTCTTTTAAATTCAACGCGTGCGCGTGTCCTTGCGAACCGAAACCAATCACCGCGACCTTTTTGCCCTTGAGCCGATTCAGGTCCGCGTGATTTTCGTAATAAATTTTTGCCATTCAAATTCCCCTTGAGAGTTATACCGAACTCAACCCGACATCGCGCGCGACATGTCCATTGCCATTGCCGTTGTAATGTCCATTGCCATTTTTACGCTGCGAAGTTTGATTCCCGCGCACCATCGCAATCCGTCCGGTGCGCACCATTTCCAAAATCCCTTTGGGGCGCAGCAATTCGACGAGACCGTCAATTTTATCCTCGTCGCCCGTCGCTTCGACGACGACGGAATCGTTTGCCACGTCCACTATTTTCGCGCGGAAAATTTCCGCGAGCTGCGCGATCTCCGCGCGCCCCGCCGCGTCCACGCGCACTTTGATTAACGCCAAATCGCGCGAGATCATTTCTTGCTGTGTGACATCTTGGATGTCAATCACATTCACCAATTTCGCCAGATTCGCTTCGACAAGGTGCGCGCTCGTATTGTCCGAGTCAATCACAATCGTCATGCGCGAAACATGCGGCTGGTCGGTGTGTCCAACCGTCAGCGATTCGATATTAAAGGCGCGGCGACGAAACAACGATGCGACACGATTCAGCACGCCGGGCTTGTCTTGAACGAGAGCGACTAGTGTGTGTTTCATAAGTGAATAGAGAGTAGACAAGTAGACAGGTAGAAAAGTAGAAAATCGGGTCAGGCATCCCTGTCTCCCTGTCTACCTGTTCCCTTTATGCTGGTTGAACTATCTTTTCCCGTTTAATCATTTCATTCAAACTCGCGCCGGCGGGTACCATCGGATACACCGCGTCTTCCATCTTGACGCGAAATTCAATCAGCGCGGGTCCGGGCAACGAACGCGCTTGGTCCAACACGTCCATTACGTCATTTCGATTGTCAACGACATAGCCAGGAATGCCGTACGCGTCCGCGACCTTGCTAAAGTCGGGCGAAAAAATTGGCGTGGCGCAATAGCGCGCGTCATAGAAAAATTCTTGCCACTGCCGCACCATGCCGAGATAACCGTTGTTCAGAATCGCGATATTGATTTTGATTTTTTCCTGCACGATTGTCGCGAGTTCCGCCATCGTCATTTGAAAACCGCCATCGCCCGCAATCACCCACACCTCTTTGTGGGGTTGCGCGAATTTTGCGCCAATCGCGGCGGGCAGCGCGAAACCCATCGTGCCAAGTCCGCCGCTGGTGATGAGCGTGTGCGGTTTGTTGTGCAAATAATATTGCGCTTCCCACATTTGATGCTGCCCCACATCGGTCACAACGATGGCGTCTCCCTGCGTCGCCGTCCAAATATCGTGAACCACATGTTCGCTCATCAAACCATCGGGCGATTCCCAATCCAACACATCACGAATCGGGTCCTCTTGCATCGCGCGCTGTAAATGCTCCCACCATGCGTCGTGGCGTTTCGCTTTTACGAGTGGATTCAATTTTTGCAGCGATTCTTTCAAATCGCCCAGCAGCGGCACATCTACTTTAACGTTCTTGTTGATTTCCGTCGGATCAATTTCGAAATGGATTTTTTTGGAATGGGGCGAGTACGTTTTCAATGTGCCGGTCACGCGGTCATCAAAACGCATTCCCATCGCCAAAAGCAAATCCGCGTTCTGAATCGCTTCATTCACATACGCGCCGCCGTGCATCCCCATCATGCCGAGACACAACGGATGTTCCGCCGGAAAACCGCCAATGCCGAGTAAAGTGAGCGCGACAGGAGTATTTGTTTTTTCTGCAAACTCCATTACCTCGTCCATCGCGCCGCTCAACAAAATGCCGTGTCCCGCGAGAATCACCGGACGCTCCGCCGCCGCGATCATTTCCGCCGCGCGCGCGAAATATTCTTGCGGCACATATTTTTCGAGCAAGCGCTCGTTCGGCAAATGGATCGGATGCGTCGGATATTCAAATTCCGTTTGCGCCAACTGCACATCTTTGGGAATGTCAATCAACACGGGACCGGGGCGCCCGTGCCGCGCGATGTAAAATGCCTCGCGAATCGTTTCCGCCAAATCCTCGACGTGCGTGACGAGATAATTATGTTTTGTCACCGGCAATGTAACGCCCGTCACATCCGTTTCTTGAAACGCGTCGCTGCCGATAACTTTGGTGCCGACCTGTCCCGTGATGGCGACCACCGGAATGGAATCCATCATCGCCGTCGCAAGACCCGTGACCATGTTTGTCGCGGCGGGTCCGCTCGTGCCGACACAAACGCCGACGCGCCCCGATGCGCGCGCATAGCCATCCGCCATGTGCGATGCGCCTTGCTCGTGCCGCACCAGCACATGATGAATCGGATATTGCAGCATCGCGTCGTACGCCGGCAAAATCGCGCCGCCCGGATAACCGAACACCGTGTCCACGCCTTCGCGGACCAAACATTCCCACAAAATTTGTGCGCCTGCTAATTTGGGCATGATTAAAGTAGTAGAAAGGGAAACAGGGAAACAAGGAAACAGGAAATTACCTGTCTACCTGTCCACCTGTCTACCTTTTTACCTATCTCCTCTCAAAAATAAAAAAAGCGCCCGAACGTTCGTCAACCGTTGTAACAGTCAAACAAACATTCGCTCGCCCAATCGTCTTGCTTGGAGGATTGCGCGTGCATCGCGGCGGTGGCAGTACGCGACATTTTCTTTTCCGCTTGACCTTTTGCCATCGCCGCGCGCGCGCCGTTATGACGCGGTGCGTCATGGTCCGCGTGCGTTTGATTTGCGCACGCATCCTGCCACTGTTTCATTTCCATTTCGGAATAACGAGAATTAAACATAATCCCTCCTCACTCTTATTCGTACGACAAATTTGAAATTTGTCGTATCCTGCTTGGCAAATTGCAAATTTGCCCTACCCCTCTTGTGCAAAAAGAAAAAGGTAGGCACATCGCCTACCTTCGACATTGAAGGATGAATCGAGTTAGAAAACCAAGTTCGTGACAAACAAAAAACCCGCCTGTTGGTTCAGGCGGGTTCGATTCGCTGCGTCTTTTTGCTCGCTTATCGTCGTCGGGGGCGGTTCCCGATGTTCGCCAAAACCAAATTACGCCTGCTGCTAAGGACGATGACCTCAACAAGGCTAATAATGCTGACGACGATAATAATACCGAGCGATAACATTGTCAGAGATTGTAACAGATTACACAAGCGATTGCATCATGCGGAATGTCTGAATTCAATAGCGCGAAGGTTGTGCATTGTGCACAACATACGGAACGCTTGTCAAGCCAAATTTTCGAAACCTTTTATTCAGACTCGGAACGCGTCAACTCGTGCGCGCGCAGCGCGAGTTGCAGCATCAAGCGCGTTTCCGCGTCATCCAAATCGAAACCACCCAACTCGCGGATGCGTTCGAGCCGATAGAGCAAGGTGTTGCGATGAATGTATAACGCGCGCGCCGTTTTCATCACATTGCTGCGATTCTGAAAATAGGCGCGCAGTGTTTCCAACAGATGTACCTTGTCATTCTCCTGCTGCAACAGTTTGCCCAAGACTTGCTCCGCAAACGCGCGCAGTTCCCCTGTCTCCGCGAGCGGCAGCAGCAAACGATAAACGCCGAGACTCGCATACACTTGCGGTTTGTTATGACGCAAACGCGCTTCCAAATTCATCGCTTGCGCGGCTTGATGATAGGAGACGCGCGTTTCAAGAAAACGTGCGACAGGTTGTCCGATGCCGAGCGCCAATTTCGCGCGCGGAAATTCCGTTTGCGCCGCTTGCAAAATCGTTGCTGCCCATTGTTCCGCTTCGCTGGTGCCGCGTTCTGCGTTAACCGCATACAACGCGACGATTTCATTTTCGCGCGCTGACGACAAGACGCGCCCGCGCTGCCGTTTGACTTGTGCGCTCACAATCGTTTCCAAACGCCGCAGCGATGGCCTTTCGCGCCCCAGCCACTGCATCGTAATCACAACAAATGGACCCGTTTTGCGGATGTCCGCGCGTTCTGCCCAACTCCGCGCGTCGGCTTCGGTGATGGCTTGCGCGAGCACAGCTTGAATCAAATCGCCGCGCAATTTTTTTTCGGCGACGCTTACGGCTTTCACTTTTGCCATCTCGATTGCGCACACGAGCGCGCCTTGCGCCGCAATCATTTTGTCGCGCGCATTGAATTCGTTTGTGCGCGCAATCAGCGAAACATAGCCGCGCGCGACGTTGCGCGTCACAATCGGCATCACGACACGCGCGCAGGTTTCAAAGACTTGTGTAAGCGGTTCACGGACTTGATGCGCTTGTTTGCGGTCATGCAATTCCGAGGGCAAATACGACGACTCTTGCAACGCTTCCAAGATGTCCGCCCAGTTCGTCAACTCGGGTATTGGAATTTGCGCGAGATATTGGAGCCGCTTGTCTTGAATCAGAACGGCGTGGCGCGAAAACTGCGCGAGGGCGCGCGCGATTTGCTCAATGCCTTGGTCATCGGCAGAGAGCCGCGCGAGGTGTTGATAGATTTCAACTTGTTGGGCAAAGAGAGCTGAAGTGTTCGACTTGTCCATGTGATAAAAAAATAGCTCGGCGGTTCGCCGAGCGCGTCATTGCAACTGGCAGCCATGTTAGCATTGCTGTTGTGTGCTGGCAAATGCGCTATAATCTCACGCATGAACAGACCGCAGTTCGGTGACACTATTCTCTTGCTTGATCCGGAAGGCAAACGCATTATGGTGCGTTTGACGCCGAATCAACGCGTAGATTCGCATCTCGGCTTTATAAAACATGAAACGTTCCTGGAATATGCCTACGGCTCGAAAATTCCGACGCAGTTGGGCGAAGGATTTGTCATGTTACAGCCCTCGCTCATTGACCTCGTGATGAAGGTGAGCCGCGCGACCCAAATTTTGTATCCCAAAGACATTGGCTATTTGCTCATCAAGCTGAACATTCATCCGGGGATGCGCGTCGTGGAAGCGGGAACGGGGAGCGGCGCGATGACGCTCGCGTTGGCGCGCATGATTCAGCCGTACGGCAAAGTGTTCACCTACGAAGAACGCGCGGAACATCAAGAAAACGCGCGCAAGAATATCGAACGCGCGGGCTTGACAGAGTTTGTGGAATTTCGCGTGCGCGATATTCGCGCGGGTTTTGACGAACGCGACGCCGATGCGTTGTTTCTCGACGTGCGCGAACCATGGCTCTTTCTTGCCCAAGCACACGCGGCGTTGAAACCCGGCGGTTTTTTCGGTTCCTTTGTTCCCACCACCAATCAGGTCAGCGAAATGTTGGAAGAATTGGAGCGCATGAGCAACTGGGTCGAGCTCCAGGTCACCGAAGTGTTGCAGCGCAATTACAAAACGAATGCTGACCGTTTGCGTCCCGATGACCGCATGGTCGCGCACACGGGCTACATTCTCACGGCGCGTTCCGTTTCGGAACAAGTTGAACCCTTGCGCACAAAGCGCGAGAAAAAGTTTTTTCAAAAAGAACGGCAGCGCATGAAAGGGGCAAGCGAAGCGAAAGACGAGCTGCAAGCAATTGAAGCGGAGGACGAGGATGAACGAACCGAAATTGGTTGAAGTTTATACCGCGTATGGCGAAGCGCAAGCACAATTGATTCGCGGAAAGTTGGAAGCGGAGGGGATTCGCGCGATTCTTCAAAATGAGGCGTTGGGGACGTTGGGTTTTACGATAGATGGGTTGGGCGCCTTTAAAATAGTTGTTGCCGAGCAGGACGAACAAGCCGCGCGCGAAATTTTGTCCGAGACGTAGAGGCGAAGCATTGACCGCGATGTATTCCATCGCACAATGCTTCGCCCCTACCGTTTTTCCAACATCACCGCGTATCCATCTTCGGCGCGGCCGTCGCCGAAGATTTCTGCGACGCGCCAACCACACTGCCACGCCAATTCCATTAACGCGGCTGGCGCAATCCAAAACCAATCTATCTCTCTTTCGCTCATGCCGAATTTCAAACGCAGGCGCACGACGCCGAATGCTTGACCGCGTTTCAAACGTTGTGCCCAATAGGCGCGATGTTTTGGGTTGAACATCCCCGGCGCGCGCGTTGTCGCCAAAATGCGCGCGCTTTTGTTTGTGACGCGGGCAAATTCGCGCAGCATTTTTTCCAAACCGGCGCGGCTGCCGCAAATTCCCAAATTGTTGCCAAACAGAATTACGGTTTCAAATTCGGCGCGCTTGAATGGCAGTCGCTCGCACGCCGACGCCACGCGCACATCGCGCACGCCGCGCGCGCTGGCGAGCGCGGCAACGCGCGGCGAAGAGTCCACTGCGGTGACACGCAATCCTTTGCGCTGTAAATACAATGCCATACGCCCCGCGCCGCAGCCCGCATCCAACACGCGCCCGCGCGCAAATTTCAAAGCCGCTTTTTCAATTGTCCAAAAATCGGGAAAGGTTGTGAAATACCACCCAACGTCTTCGATGTTGTGATAGCCATCGTCGCGCAACAAATCCAAATGCGCGCTGCCCGTTTCATAAAACTGCTCGAGCGCGTCTGCAAACGGATCGGACTCAATGAGTTGCTGCATGGGATTGCGTGTTGCGCGATTGAAAACGCGGATCGAGCTTGAGGATTTGCGCCAGTCCCTCGCGTAACGCGACGCGCGGCGACCAATCGAGCAATTTTGAGGCAAGCGAAATATCGGCGACGAGACGCGAAACGCCCGATCCCTCTTCGTCGTTATACAAGCGATGCACCCGCGTTCCAATCAAAGCTTCGATTTCGTCAACGAGCTGCGTCATCGTCGTATCTACGCCTGACCCAATATTGATGCACGCTTGATCAATGTTTTGCGCGATGGCAGCGCGCTCAAGGGCGCGCACGACGTCAGAGATATAGACAAAATCGCGCGACTGTTTGCCATTGCCAAAAACTACGAGCGAGCCGCCGCTCAGCGCCTGTTTGAGAAAACGCGGAATGACGGGCGCGTGCGAAGGCGGCAATTGCTGATGCGGACCATAGGCGTTGAAAATTCGCAAAACCACCGATTCAATTTTCCACAGCGCGCCAATCGCCTGCACATAATACTCTGCGGAAATTTTGCTCACCGCGTAGGGTGACGCCGGACGCATCACGGCGTTTTCAGAGACGGGCTGATGCAATTGTTCACCATACGCCGCGCCCGAAGAAGCAAGAATCACGCGCCGCACGCCCGCATCCCGCATCGCCGTCATGAGCGCAACCGTGCCACCGACATTCACCGCGTTGTATTCAACCGGATACAAAATGGATTCTGGGACCGAAACACGCGCGGCGAGATGATAAACACAATCCGTATCGCGCAACTGCCCCCACAATTTTGGAATGTCACGCACATCGCCGCGCGTAAAAACGACGCGTGGATCCAGTCCCGAATTTTCGCCCGCGCTCAGATCATCCAACACGCGCACGCCATGTCCCGCGTTCACCAGATGATTTGCTAACGCTTTGCCGATAAAACCGGCGCCGCCGGTGATTAAAAAATTCATAGATCAATGTTCGAAACGATGTGCGTGCCCTTATTGACTGATGTTACGCAGTGGTAGGACGAATTTGTGCGATGGAGTTCATTGCTTTTGTCGTACGTTTGCATGTTATTTTTTAGCGAATGTGCGTAACATGAGTTACTGATAATGCGTTTGGTCGTCCGAATAATACGTTGGGTCGAGTGCATCATCCACTTGGCGGATAAAAATTCGCCAGATCGCAAACCCGCCGATGAGAACGATACCGAGCAAACTCAGAGCAATGATACCCGCCGAGCCAAGAATGACCGCGAGCGAAAGTCCATTTGTGCCGGTAGTAGCAGCGGCGCCACTGGCATCATCCGTCACGCCCTTTGGGATAAACTTGCGCACTTCGGGTACGCCCGTCGCGCGATTGCTGGCAACGGATTGTGGTGTCTCGGTAGAGACATGGGCGGGAATAGGCGTTGCCGGAATTGCTGTCGCCGTAGGTGGAACGCGCGTTGGACGCGGCGTTGGTGGTTCCGCGTCCGTAGGCGGGGGTTCCGTTGCCGGCTGTGTTGGTGACGGAGAGGGTTGAACTGTTTCAATCGGAATATCGCCACGCGGTAACAAACACATCACATCAAAAAAGACTTTGTCACTGGCAGAGCTGCTCAAGTTGTACACACGCACAAAGACAGTGACCTGATTCGCCAATGCTTTGAACGTAATCCGCATGTCGGGATGATTCAAACTGCGTCCCGATGAGCCCGTTCCCACTTCGGGGCCCCACTGCACATTCACTGATTGCGGATCGGTGCCGCCGGTCGGATCATAACCAACACGGCGAATAATTACATCATCAAATTTTTGATTGTTTCCCCCGCCCGTATCGCGCAGCATCCCCGCCCAGCCAACGGAAAATTCGTACGACGCACCCGGGGTTACACCGGAAATGACTTGATAAATTCCGGAATCGAATCGCGTGCCGTCGCCATGAATGTATTGGGAAGAAGAACCGCCGATGTCGCCATTCGCGTTTTCATTGTCCGCGAGATCGAACGCGGGCCAATCGCCATTGATCAAGAACGCGTTCCACGAATTGGCGACAACTCCATGCGCGGTATCGTATCCGCCATCGGTGATGGAGCCGTTACGCGTCAAATTGTCACCGCGCGTAGTGCAGGGACCTTGCGCGTACACGCGCGGCGTAAGCGGCAGGAGGAGTTGGAACACCAGAGCAAAAACAAGCGCGGCGAAAACAATGCGAAAATGCGCCAAGCGCACAAAAACTTCTTGCATAGCTACTATACTTTACTTGCGGCGGAGCAAAAGAAACGCGGCGGCAGCCACCATCAGGATTGCCGCTGAAATACCGACAAGTCCAACCAGTCCAATCACGCCCAATTGAATTGCGTTCGATTGCAATGAATCGCTTTGAGCATCACTTGACGAAATTGCAACGCGCGTTCGCACGGGACGCGTTGTCGGCTGAGCTTGCGCGACGCGCGTGCGCGACGGATTTGGCATATCGGTCGGTTCCGTCAACGTTGCGGTGGGTTCCACAACTGCCTCTTCCGTAGGCGGAGGAACATCCGTCGGTTCCGGTTCGAGCGTTGGTTCCTGCGTAGGCGGTAGTTCGCGCGTAGGCGCGGCGGTAGGCGGCGGCTGTGTGGGCGCAGTTGTTGGTGTGGGCGGCGCGATTTGGATGGGCTGCATATCGGGATTTTCTTCCAGACTCGGCGTATCCACAAAAACGTCCACGTGTTTGTCGCCGTACGGATTGTTCACCCACAAAAAAACGGTAATGAAATCGGCGCGCGCGTATTCACTCACTTGCAGTGAATCATCTTCAAAGCGTCCTTTGCCAAAAAAATCGCCCGACCATTTGATATTCGGCGAATTCGGATCAGTGCCGCCAAAGGGATCAATGCCGAGACGACGATTCACCTGATCGCCATCGTGCCAACCCTGCCCATTGATATTCACCACGCAAAATGGACACGAAAAACGATAGCCCTTGCCCGGCGTTACCTGGACGCGCTGCCACACTTTGCGATCAAAGGGCGCGTCACCCGCGAACGTCAACGACGGACCTTTGGGCCAACCTTCGTGTTCCGTCAAGCCGATCCCGCCCGGATTATCGCATTTCCAATCGGTTGTGCATGGTCCAGCATCGCCATAAAAATTGTCAAAGGTGCAGTCTTTCAACAATCCACATTTGGGATCAGCGGCAGAGGCAGGCGGAGAAGAAAAAGCAAAAATAAAGAGCGCCAGCAGAATCGCCGCGCTCGCTGCGAACATGGTTCTAATCATTACGCACGTAACTATAGCGTAGAATTTTAGAATCGCAAAATTTCTTTGAGATTGTCAATTCATCAAATCTCATTACACTTGCAACATTCATTCCGCAGCGAGGTAAAACTTGGCATTGAAACTTGTCTCATCCACTGATTTGACGCGCGCCCAAATTGAATCACTCTTTGGGCGCGCCGATGAAATTGCGAACGGCGCGCTGCCGAATCTGGATCAAACAGGCGTCGGACTTGCGCTGTTCAACATCGCGTTTCCACTGCCGATCAATGCTCAAGAAATTTTGCGCGATGCGGGCGCGCAAATTACTCCAATTGAATCGGCAGACAAGATCAACGCGGCGAGCGCGCAGGTTATTTTATTCAGCAGTCCACAAACCGACATCGCGCGCCAACTTTCTGGGAACGTCAGCGCCTCATTTTTGAACGCGGGCGATGGGATGCACGAAAATCCCGTGCGCGCGTTGATGGACGCGTATGCAATTCGAACGCTGAAAGGCGAGCTGGGACAACAGCTCATTGCTATTTTGGGAAATCTAAAATTCAGCGCGGAGGCACATTCGCTCGCGCGTGTTTTGGGGATGTTCGGCGGACGAATTTCATTCGTCTCGCCCGCCGCGCTTTCCATGCCATACGATTTGACCGATGAGGTGCGCCTGACCGCGTACGAAGTGGAAGAAACGAATGATCTGGCGACGACGCTCCGCAAGACCGACACGCTCTATTTATCGAATATTGATTCGAGCCGCGTAGAGAAAAAAATCTACGACAAACAAAAGGATTTTTACAAACTGACGCCGGACATTTTCCGCGAAGCAAAAGAAGGGTTGGCGATTTTGGGCGAATGGGATGGAGCGGAGGAAATTTTGGCGACTACGCGTCCGCAGGTGGAGCGGGCGGGTCGAGCGATGCTGCTGGCGTTAGTTGAATCGGCGCGCTGATTTTAGACATTGCGCCACATTTGCGCCAACCACACTTGCCGCCGAAAAGCGTAATACCCCATCAGCGCGCTCAACAGCAAGCCGTGCAAGCCATCGCGATAGCCCCGTAAAGTTACAAAGCGACGCACAAACTCGCGGACGGGCATGCTGACAAAGCTGCGGAGGCGCGGATGCACACCCTGCTCAAACATTTCACGCGCCTCGAATCTTGTGTAACGCTCTTGTTTGGAACGAAATTGCGCCACCGTCTCGTAGTTGTAGTGAATGAGCGGCTGTGTGAGATAAAGCTCGCGTCCTTGCGCCAGAACCAACTCATGCACCGGGCGCAACGGATCAAAGTGCGCCCTCCCCTTTTTCAAAACGCGCGGCTGGTAATCGGGCGACCAGCCCGTATGTTGAATCCATTTTCCGAAAATGAAATTTCGGCGCGGAATCCAAAATAACACCTCGTCCGCGCCACTAGAATCAACTCGCGCAGTTTCCGTCCGTATTTCCTCACCCACCGCCGCGTCGGCGCGCTCATCCGCATCAATGAAAAAAATCCAGTCGCCCCGCGCCGCCCCCAGTGCAGCATTCCGCTGCGCGGCATAATTGTCAAACTTACGCGTTTCCGTACGCGCACCCGCTTCACGCGCTATGGGAATCGTGGCATCGCTGCTGCCGGAATCGAACACGAGCATTTCGTCCGCAAACGCGCGGACGGATTCAAGACACGCGCGTAGATGTTTCGCTTCGTTGAGCGTGAGTACAACGACGGACAACACCGCGTTATTCGACTCCTCGACTCAACGCCGTGACTTGGCGATAGGCAGTGATCCGCTTGGTCAATTCGGCTTGCGTCATCTCACCGCGCGCCGCCTGCGCCTCTGCGTCGTGGATAGCGCGATCCATGCCGCGACGGACGAGAGGTCGCACCGCGGCGTTAAAAGCGCGCGAATAGTTTTTGCGAAACAAAGTAAAACGCGCTTTCCAGAGCTCGACAAACATCTGCTCGCGAAATTGGCGCGTACTGCGCGCTTCGTGGTGAATAAAGCGCGCTTGAGGCACGCACCACACCTCCCACCCTGCCCGCTTTAGGCGAATGCACCAATCCACCTCTTCCGCGTAAATAAAATAATCTTCGTCCAGCCAGCCGACCTGATTCGCCGCTTCGGGGCGCACCAGCAATGCCGCGCCGAGCGGATGATCAATTTGAAATGGTTCGCCGCGCTCGTATTGCGCCAATGGATAACGCCCGTTGAGACGCGATTCGCGCAATCGCCAATGGGCGGGGAACAAATCCATATACACTTGCGCGAGCGAAGGAAAACGAAAAGCGGAATGTTGACGCGCGCCATCCGCATAAAACAAACTTGCGCCGCACGCGCCTGCGCGCGGATGTTGATCCATAAAGTCAATCAAAATTCGAAATGGATTTATTTCCGTCGTAACTTGAGTGTCGGGATTCAACAACATCCAATAGCGTCCCTGCGCGTATTTCAACCCGACATTATTTGCCCTCGCAAAGCCAAGATTTTCGGAATTGGCAATGAGCTGCACTGACGGATATTTAGTACGGACCATTTCCGGCGAGCCATCGGTTGACGCGTTGTCAACCACGATGATTTGCATGCGCGGGCTATTTTGCGCGGTCAGGATCGAAGCAAGACAGCGGTCGAGCAGCTCGCACACTTGAAAAGAGACGATGACAACGGATATTTGAATGTCAGACATTCGGATCAATGCAGATAACACACCCTATTTAGGTGTCGGTCTCAAACCGACCTACTAGATGCAGGAAACGGAAGAAAATTCGATAAACTTTCTTGCGGATAGGCATGATAGTACTCATGTACTATCGAGAAAACTCCAAATTGAAATCTAAAGTGCTATACTAACCGTCAATTCGCAGAAGACAACCGCTTCTGCTGCTTCGAGCCTTCGCTCATGATACGCGTTTCTATTTACCATTGGCTTCCGATTGCCGACAATATGTTGACGGAAATGGCATCACGGTTGCGCGCGCTTCCATCTGATCTTATCAGCGAGATAGAAATGGAGCGCGATGCGGTAAGTTACGTTACTGTTTTCAAATTTCAACGTGAGTATCGCGCGCAAGCCGTGTTTCCGATGCCCGGAAAAATTAATCAACGCGGCTTTTGTCAACATGTTTTGTATGTTGCGCCCTTTCCGGGGCTGCCGCTGAATGCTCTGCTGAATGAAATCGTCCCGGAACTGAAACGCGCGGTTAGCGAATTGTTATTTGCAGTTGCCCCTGACGCCGTTCGCAGCAAGTTGGCAATCCTCCAGTCCGGAATCATCCCCTTTCAACAATTTCAATCGAAACCGCTCGACCCGCCGATGGACCAAGCCGCGCGTTTGTTCTTGTGCGATGCGCCCATTGTTGCCATTATGTTGGATGACATGCAGCAAGAAGCATTGCTCGCTGGCTTTAACGTCACAGACGTGCATTTGAGCGTGCCGCCGCAGAATGCGTCCGCGCTCGCGCTGTCAAATGTCGAAGGCAATTGTCTTTTGTTTTACGCAGCCGATTATCACTCGGACGAATGGGCAACGCATGACAGTGTGATTTACAAATATTGCGCGTTGTTATTGTATGCGCGTTTTCTCGATCACACGAGTTCTATTCTCAAACAAACGCGCAATAACATTATTCCGATGCGGCGGCGCCTCGCCCTCGCGCTGCAAAGCCATGTGGCGGATCATCTCGACACTCTCGCGCAGATCAAACGCTATTTGACCTACGTTAATATCAAACTGCCGATGGTGCAAAAAGTCATCCATCAGTTGGAGGTTACACGCGCAGCGCATACGTTTGAAGCAAAGATTGCCACCTTTGACGAACCGATCAAAGTTTTCGCCTATCCGACGATTCGCAGTATTCAAGAGACCACCCTTCAGCCGCCTTATGTCATTGCCAAAATTGATGTCGAAACGAAACGGCTTGTCGAGCTCTTTGAAGAGGATATCGAAGAATTCAAAACGGTTTCAACCGAACTATCACAGCTCTTGGAAGGAAATTTACTTTCGGAACAGCTGCGCTTGTCCTCACGCTCACTCGACGCGACCCAAGCCCTCGTCGAAATTCAGCGCGGCGCCAAGAATTTGGCGAACGCAAACAAATGGATGACCGTTCTGCTCATGTCCGCGCTCGGCATGTTGATCAGCAATTCAATTGGAATGGGTTTCATCGGCACGCTCGCGGTGGGTGCGACCTTGCTCACGCTCGGGTATCTCGTCACCGCGTTCGCGCTGCGACGACATGCCGCATATTTTCGGATGGTCATCCCCGTCCGCGCCCAATTTACACCCGAGTCACTCTTTACATGGATTGGCACTCATTCATTGCTCAAAAACAAGATGACTGGGAGCCACATTAATGTCACATGGCGCGAACCGATACGCGTGCGGACTTTGCAGAACCTTTACAATGAAACGTTTATCACACACACCTTTGAGGTAACGGTAGATTTCCATCGGCGGGGCTTTCTCAACAACATCACACTCGAGGCAGAACATCTCACCGCCCTTTTTGAGCCGCGCGACTTGGTGCAGGCGATTTTTGACAGTTTGCGGAGCAGCGCGTGTTTGAGCGAAAGCGCCGAAACCTCACTGTATGCAAATGCATTGACGCTGTTGGAAATTCCTTTGGAAGCAAAACTGCCCGCGCTGAACAAGTTGCTCACCTTACCTACCACCGAAGTGACCAACATCATCACCCACGATGCGGCAGAAAACGAAGACAGTATCTCGAAACATGACTTGTTCATTATGCAAGACTTGAACGCGCAGCCCCGCGCGTACAAAGATTGGTTGAGCAGATTGTTGAACGACCCCGGAAAGGCTAGTCTTTTACCCTTGCTCGGAATAAAAAATGTCCAAAGCAAATTATTGCTTGTGGAACGCTTGGAGGATGCACATGTTACTCACCCCTAACCCTGCCGACGAATTGGAACAGGTGCAAGGCATTTTGTCTGTCTTGGCTAAAATTCTCGCACGCGGTCTGGCGACCGAACAGCGCGACACGGTACTGCGCGGCATGCCCGTAATTGTCAGCAAACGGAACGCGGACGAATTCACATTCTACCGTGCGTTGCTGGATACGTACGAAACGCGGAAATCGCTGGACTATGTGGTTGACCTCACGCGACGCATCGAGGGCACTCGCAGTTTTTATCAAGACGTGGGTCCTGATTTGGATCGTCTGCGCTTTTTATTGAACAAGCAGCGCACGCGACTCACGTCAACGGACGGCAGACCGTTTGTATTTGTGCTGATGCCTTTCAAGGACGATCATCTCACAATTTATGAGCGCACGATCAAGCCGACGCTTGAAACGCTGGGCTGCCGAGTCGAACACGCAAAAGACGCGCACACCGTCGAACGCATCGTGGACGCGATCTTTACCCAGATTGCGCGCTCCCAATTCGTCGTTGCGGATACGACTGGCAAGAATCCGAATGTGTTTTATGAAATTGGATACGCGCACGCGTTGGGGAAAAAAGTCATTCTGCTTGTGCAAGATACGCAGGATATTCCATTTGACATTGCGGGCTTGCGCCACATCCAGTACAAACCACATGCGCTGCACGCGCTCGCCTTTGACTTGCGCGCAACCGCGAACGGGCTGTTGCACGAAGCGTTGGAGCTCGTGGCATAATTCGACTACGCATTACGCGGACGCTAGTTCTTTCACACACTCGCACAACGCGGCGACTGACATCAGTCGCCGCGTTCTCGTTCCGGTTGGATGGACGCAAAAAAATCTAATGCATGTCGCGGCGCGGCTTGATCGGAATCTGCTTGAATTCGCGCATCAACTCGATCATGCGCTCCACCGTCGCATTGAACATCATTTCTCCAAATTCGCGCGTCGCCACCGTTGGGTCGCCTGCCACACCACTCTTGGAAAAACGAGACCACCAATCCATCCACGCGTACGCGGCGGGCTTGGGATGGTCCCAATTAAAATACTTGAGAGCAGGAACCCCCAGCTCTTTGACCGCTTTATCCATTTGCACCAAATCGGGACGCAGATAAAGCATCATCGCGGTTTCAAATTCACAGGCATGTCCAATCCCGCCAAATTCCGATTTGCGGTGTTGGGCAATCAAATCGCGGATCAACACATCATCCACCGCCGCGTTCCCCGCCATCGCGCCCACGATTGCGCCCGTTTGTAACACAGCTTTGCGCGCGGCAAGTTCCACGAGGGAAGAATTTGAACCATGCCCATTGACGAGCATGATGTGCGTGAACCCATGACGCGCTACACTGCTTGCCGCATCCGCGAAAAATGCCAAAAGGGTTTCCATCGAAGAGGTGAGCGAACCGGGATAATCCATGTGGTGCTCTTCAAAGCCAACAGGCAACACAGGTAAAGATAAAATTTCATCGGGCGCGCGCCGTGCTACCTCAAAACAAACGGCTTCGACAATGATGTTGTCCGTATTTAGCGGCAAATGCGGACCATGATCCTCAATCGAACCAATCGGAATCAAGATCGCCTTTTGCGCAGCGACGGCATCGCGCACCTCCATCCACGTCAAATCGTCATATCGAAATTTCGTCATGGCGCTCCTCTCGCGGCAAAAATGATTTCGTGAAAAATTATAGCATACGCGCCCAACAAAAAACTCGCCCACACCGGAGCGAGTTTTTGTTTGCCGAATTCAACTACTGTGCGAGCATCAAGCGTGCCGCGCACACAATCCACAGCGTTGGCGCATTAATCCACTAAACCGCGCGGGTCGAGGGCGTCGCGCAAACCGTCACCAATAAAGTTCACGCACAAGACGGTCAAAATGATCGCCAGACTGGGAAATAGCCACAGCCACCAAACGCCGCGATGGATAAAATCAATGGGAGCAAACGCGCGATTGAGGTAACTTAATGCTTGATTCAGAATATTGCCCCACGAGGCGGTGGGTTCCTGCACACCCAAGCCAAGAAAACCGACGTATGCTTCCGTTAGGATGGCAGTGGCGAGTCCCAGACTCGCGAACACAACAATCGGCGCAATCGAATTCGGAAGGATATGCTTCCACATGATATTGTTATCCTTGACTCCGATTGCGCGTGCGGCGGTGATGAATTCTTGCTGCTTGAGCGACATGAATTGAGAGCGGACGATGCGCGCCTCTACCATCCATCCGAAAATGGCGATGACAAAAATGACGATGGGGACGCTTCCGCTTAGACTTCGCCCCGCAAAACTGATATTTGGGACCGATCCAATCAGCATTTTACTGATAATGATCAAAAAGAAGAGACTGGGGATAGCAATCATGGCTTCAGTGAGCCGCATGAGGATCGAGTCCACCGAACCGCTGTAATAACCGGAGAGGGCACCGATGACTGCGCCGATGGTGACGGCGAGAAGCACAGAGGCAAAACCAATGATGAGCGAAATCTGCCCACCATAAATCATGCGTGCCAGCACGTCGCGCCCAACAGAATCCGTCCCCATCGGATGCTCCCAAGTCGGCGGGTCTTGGAGCCAAGACGGCGCTTGCAGACGATTCAACACATCCGGCGTGTTTGCATATTTTTCGGTGTAAAACAAAGAACCGCCAAATGCAAACAAAAAGATGAGCGCCAGTCCAATCATGCCCGCCACTGCCGCGCGATGGCGCAGAAAACGACGAAAAGCCAAACCCCATAAACTATAGCTTGGTTTGGTCGTGGGAATGGCTACCGGTGTGATCTCCTCGCTCTTACCCAAAGTCTCGGTTGCAACTGCCATTGTTTCGTCCTCCTTACGCCAGTTTGATACGTGGATCCAAGAATGTGTACGCTACATCCACCACAATCTGCCCCAATACGACCATCGTCGAGACAATCAAAAGAATTGCCATCATGACCGGAAAATCTCCCGCGTTCGATTGCTCCCAAAAGAGGCGTCCTATCCCGGGCCACGAAAAGATAGTTTCCGTAACCAATGCGCCGCCAAAGAGGAGCGCAATATCCAAACCAAGAATCGTGACGAATGGAAGCGATGCATTCTTGAGCGCATGTTTCCAGAGGACGACGCGATCGGACAGACCTTTTGACTTGGCAGTGCGAATGTAATCCTGATGCTGTACGTCGAGCAAGCTGGAACGCAGGTAACGCGTATATCCCGCGGCTTGAATAAGGGTGAGGGTAGCAACCGGCAGGATGAGATGTTTGATCCATTCAATTGGGTTATTTTGATCCCACACCGCCGTGCCCGTTGGCAGATAGGGCAAACCCCACGCCTTGAAGCCAACACCAAAAATAAATATCAGCGATAGCCCGATAAAAAATACAGGCATCGAAAAGCCCACAAAGGTAGCCGCTGTAATCAGATTGTCCCCCGCCGAGTATTGATGCGTCGCCGCGTAAATTCCCGCAAGCAAAGAGACGATGACCGTCGTGATCAAAGCACAGATCATCAAGATCAACGTCGCGGGGAGCCGCTCGGCGATCATATCTGTGACTTTTTGCTTGGTAGTAAATGAATTTCCAAAATCGCCTTTCACAACACCACCGAGCCAGCTGAGATATTGGACCGGCAGCGGTTGGTCCAGCCCCAAGTTATGTCGGATGCGCGCCTTGTCCTCTGCCGAAATGCGCGGGTTGTTCGTATATGCCGCCATTGGATCTGCTGCCGCACGCCCGACCACAAAAGTCACAATCGTGATGACAAAGATAATCAAAACCGCTTGAATTAATCTGCGGATAATATAGCGCGACATCGGCTCCCGTCCTCCCCTAATAGAGCACTCAAAATAAAGTCGCAGAATTGGATTCGACGCTTGAGCAGGCTACTGCATGAATCCATCACTGCCGGACCTATTTGGGTTGTCCACAAGTTCCTACTTACATGCAAAAGAATAGCATACAGTTCTTACGTCCAAGCTAATTTGAGATGAGGGGGCGAAGAAAACTTCGCCCCCCATTACACTCGTTTTACTGGCTCACCGTCCAGTCATAGATGTTCCAGTACGCGTCCGCTTGCGTGGGCGATTGATTGATCCCCTGCAGACGACTCGAAAGACCGATGGTGTTCAAGCGATTGTAAAGCGGCGCAACGTATGCCTTGTCGTACATGATCTTTTGCATTTCCTTTATCATATCAGTACGCTTGGCAGGGTCCGCTTCTTTGGCTTGATCAATGCTCAGCTTTTCGAGCTCGGCATCACAGAGGCGATACCAATTAGAACCTTCTGGTTTATCTGCGGTCGGAATACCCGAGCACTTGAAGTTGTCAGATGGGTCGGGATCCGGCGAAAAGCTGGTGGTGTAGCCACCCGTCTCGTACTTGCCCGAGGCAAGTGGACCATTTTGTGCAAAGGTTCCGAACAGAGTTGCAGACGGATAGTTCTGCGGAAGCATTTCATAGCCGCATCCGCCCAGATTTGCCGTCGCAAGCACCTGCACATCCGCGCGCAGTTGATTGCCTGTTGTCGTTTCGTGATTGAACGAGAAACGCACCTTTTTGCCATTCACATCCATGGTGCGGACGCCGTCATCGCCCTTGGCGAATCCGGCATCATCCAACATCTTGTTTGCCGCATCGGGATCGTACGCATACGGTTTCAGGTCGGTGTTGTCATACTGCGAATTGGGCCAAAGATTCGAAATGACCTTTGACTTGCCAAAGAGCAGCCGTTCGGCAATCGTGTCACGATTAATGCACATGATGTACGCTTTGCGCACCGTATCATTCAGGAAGATCGGATTGCCCGCCGCGCCATATTTGCCGTCATCGAGGTTGAAAAAGTAGTGTTCGAAACTCTGCGACGGAACGGACTGCGCATGTGCTTTCGGCATCAGCGCATCGAGGTCGGGGATCGAAGCTTCGATTTCATCTGCCACAAGATCAACATCACCCGCAGCCAGACCGGCATTGCCGGCATCGCGGCTCGGAACGATCTTGACCGTGACGCCATCCAGCTTGGGTTTGCCGCGCCAGTAATTTTCGTTCGCGACGAACGTAATATGGTCGCCGCCCTTCCATTCGGTCACTTTGAATGGACCCGTGCCGATAGGCATGCGGAAGAATTCATCGCCATCGAGAGTGTCCTTTGTACCCAAGAGATGTTCGGGCATGAAACCGCCGCCGGCGGGGTTATTGAACAGCAGCTGCCAAGGGACATACAATTCTTTGAATTTCACGACAGCAGTTTGATCGTCAGGTGTTGTAATGGATTCGATCTTGTCATAGCCATCGCGGCTGACGATGCCGGTATTCTTGTCATTCATGATGGCTTCCCAAGTGAACTTGATGTCCTTTGACGTAAAGGGTTCGCCGTCGCTCCACTTGAGGTCGGGTTTGAGTTTGTAGGTGATCGTCAAACCGTCCGCCGAAACGCCGCCATTCTCGGTCGTCGGAAATTCAGCGGCAAGTTCGAGACTGGGTTGCGACTTGTCGTCATACGCCCAGAGACCGCGGTTGTAGATCGCCTGCGCCCAGCCGGCAAAGGTCTGGTTGCTAAAATACAACGAAAGCGAATTTGGTTCTTGATAGAACGCAATGTTCGCGACACCACCACCTGCGGCTGGCGCGGCAGTTGGCGCTTCGGTCGCGGCGGGCGCGGTTGTGGCTTGCGGCGCGGTCGTGGCTTGTGGCGCGGTTGTGGCTTGCGGCGCGCTGGACGGTTGTGGCGCAGCGGTCGGCTGTACCGCAGGAGCTTGGGTAGCAGGTGCAGCGGTTGGGGCGGCGGCAGGCGCGCAAGCAGCAATTAACAAAGCTACCATCGCGATGCTCGCCAAAATCAAATAGCGTTTTACATGAACGCTTTTCATCGTGTTCTTCTCCTCCTGTATGGGTTTCAGCGGTTTTGCATTTGACCAAATCTGACCTTTGCAAAACCGTTAGTCATTTGCGTCTGGTGTTATGGAGTTTGGTTCTGGCTGAGGCACCTCCTCCTTGAACGAAACTGGGAAAAGCAGTCTCTTGCAGCAAAGCACAACCTGGGGAAAGTTTTTCGAGACCACTTGCGGGTAAAGTCGTGTTCACAACGGAACGACGCAATCATTATAAGATGGAGTAGCAGGGTTTGTCAATCAATGGCACGAACTCTATCGCGGGTTCGCAAGATTCATGGGAGCAAGAGCGTGTACTTTGCTACGAAAAATTGGCGTCGTTGGATCCCTTTTCTACTTTATTGGAATTATCAAGCGCATCCCCGGCGTCAGTTCGCCGTGCATCTCCACCTGATTTATTTGCGACAAGATCAACGGATCAATCTTAAACAATGACGCCACCTGCGAAATCGTATCGCCCGCGCGCGTCACATAAAATGTCGTGCGCTTGCCCGTCAGGAATGCTTGAATTTCGCGCGGCGACACTTGCGGCGTATTCGGGTCGCCAACGCTCAGCACGCCGACTTGAGGTTCAGACATTTCCGCCTCTGCCGTCGTCTCTGCCACACTCAACACCATTGCCGCTTTTGGAATCACAAGCTGCTGTCCCGTGTGAATGGTATCCGCGTTCGACAAATTGTTCGCCGCCACAAGCGCCGCGACCGTCACATAAAAGCGCAGCGCAATTGTGTTTAAATCGTCGCCATCGCGCACCACGTAAATCGAGCCGTTCATCACATCAACTCCACGAATTGGCGCTCACTTGCTCCAAAATTTCTGCTTGCCGCCGCCACATCGCTTCGCGCGCACCGGGCGTTGCGTCATCATAGCCCAACAAATGCAAAATGCCGTGCGTGATTAATAATTCCAATTCGTCCCGAACGCGCCAGCCCGCGCGCCGCGCGTTTTCTTTGGCAGTGTCGTATGAAATAATCACATCGCCCAAATATTCATCATGCAGCGGTGAAGCAAACGACAGCACATCGGTTGGCGCATTGACTTGATGAAAACGCCGATTGTAATTTTTCATCGCGCGGTCACCCACGATCACAATCGAAAGCGAATTGATTACATCGGGCGTCTCTGCCGCCAAGACGCGCGTCGCCGCCGCGCGCAATTCTTTGTGCGAAATGCGGCGCGCAAATTTCGGCGCAATGACGATGTTGATCTCCATCCTTGCACTGACCACTATAATTCTGCGACAGTCTCTTCAGGTTTCACTTGGGCGGGCAATGGCGCGGGCGCTTTGGGCGCAGGATATTTTACGCGCGGGTGATAGAGTCCCTGCAATACTTCGAGAAAGGCGACGCGGATCTGTTCCAAGTCGCGCAGTGTGATCGCTGCCTCATCCAACTGTCCTTCACGAATTCGCATTTCAATGATGCGATCAATGATCGCGCGGATCTCTTGCGAATTCGAAGGACGCTCGGCGCGGGTCGTTGCCTCGACACCGTCCGCCAGCATCATGATTGCCGATTCGCGCGTTTGTGGTTTCGGACCCGGATAGCGGAACTCTTTTTCTTCCACCGGCGCGCGTGTCTCGGCAGGATTCAGCAGGGCTTGCGCCTGCGCTTTTTCAAAAAAGTAAACGGGCAGTGTCGTGCCGTGATGTTCGAGAATGAAATCGCGCACGCGTTTCGACACGCCGTACTTGTGCGCGAGCTTGTCACCTTCCGTAACGTGTTCGTGCAAAATCTTGGCGCTCGTGAGCGGGTCAATCGTGTTGTGCGGATTGACTCCATCGAATTGATTCTCAACAAAAAATTGCGGGTTCAACGTTTTGCCGACATCGTGATAGTACGCGCCAACGCGACACAATAGTGCGTCCGCGCCAATTTGCTGCGCCGCATGTTCCGTCAAATTGCTGATGATGAGGGAATGATGATACGTGCCCGGCGCCTCGTGCAAAATTTTCTGGAGCAGCGGATGCGTCGGACGCGACAAATCAATGAGTTCGAGCGCGGTGGTAATGCCAGCCGCTTTGCCCAAAACAAATTGGCTTCCAAGCGCAATCAAGCCGGTAAGCGCGCCGCCGGCAAACGCCGCCACGACAAGACGCGCGAGATTCGACAAATCTTCTTGCTGTGACAACATTCCAAAAATCAAGACGACGGCGACATTCCCCATCGCAACGTACAATCCTGTCAACAAAAAACTCGTCAAGCGTTCCCGTCGTTGCAAAGCGACCACAGCAATCAGACTTCCAACCAACGCAAAAACGGTCAGTTCCACTGCGCCGCGCGTGATATACGCTACGCTCAGCGCCACAGCAATCGCGAGACCCGTCCCAATGCTTACACTCAACAGCGCGGCGCCCAACATCGCCGCAACCGCAAAGGGAAAGAGCAGCGGAATAATAGTTCGTCCCGGGGCGACGATTTTTGTGCCGAGTGCGGTGAGCAGCAGCAGCAATGCCAAAATCAAAAGGACACGCGGTTCGCGCAAAAGCGAAGGCGAAACACGCACCAGATATGTTGCGCCCACAGCCACAATGAGCGTGGCGAATAAAAAGCCCGCGATAAATTCTTCAATGTTACTCTGCGGCTGCAGATAGCCGAGTTCGCGCAGCGCTTCGAGTGTCTCGGGCGTAATCACCTCGCCCGCGCGGACAACGGCTTGCCCTTCCTCCAATGTGCGATACACCACTCCCACATTGGCGCGCGCCTCTTCGCGCGCGCGTTCCGTTTGTTCTAAATCTAAGGTTGTGTTCGGGACGATAAAGGGCTGTGCCCATTGATTTACGAGGTCGGCTTGGGCGGCGGAGAGGACGAGTGAAATGCGGGAGGAGATTTTTTGCTTGGCGGTATCCAACGTGGTCTCGCGAATTTCGTCGCGCATCGCCGCATCAATCACATAAAGCGTTTCGCTGATCACCTGGCGATAAGAAGTTGCATCGAGTGCGAGCGTGCGGCTGACCACATCGCGCGAAATTTGGACGCCGGGCACCGCGCGAACCCACTCCACTTTGTCCGCATTTGACGCATACGGATCCGCGCGCACAGTATCGAGAAAGTCAACGAGCCGCGTCGCGCGTCGGATTTGCTCACGCGCAATGCTGGCGTTGGGGAGATCGTAGACATCCACCACTCCGCGCGCCGCCTGTTCACGCGCGCTTTCTGTTTCCAAAGCACTGGCGAACGTCGCGCGCGCAGGCGCAAGAATTGTGACGGGACTGGCTTTCCCCACGGCGAGGTCATTGGTCGTGGGTTGAATCGGCGTCAAGAGCGCAAGTTGCGCGGCAAAGATCACGCCCAACAGCAGCGCCGTAACGACGGCAATGAGCAGTGCGCTTCCGATTTCGCGCCGAGTCAATTTCAATTCGACGCGTTCCTCGAAACGATCCAGATACGCCATTGGAGTTAAATGGGAAAAAAAAGCACGCGGGCATCAAGCTTGCATACTGCCCGGCGTGCCGTTACGTTCACACCTGCATTCGATAAAGTTAATCGCGATCTTCGCCGCGTGCGGTTTCTTTGAGTGATTTGCGCTTTTTAGCGGCTTTTTTCTTTTTGCGTTCAACACTCGGTTTTTCAAAGAAACGACGGCGGCGCACTTCGGACAAAATGCGGTCTTCTTGCACCTTTTTGTTAAAGCGTTTCAGCGCAGCTTCGAACGATTCGTTCTTGTCAACAACGACCTGAGTCATATTCAATAATCCCCCCTTTCTGTGCCAGTCTCAATGAGCGACATGAAGTCCACTTTCACAAAAGGGGATTCGCATGTCAGGGGCATATTCTTTTGGAATTATACCAGCGGCTAGACCACTGTCAAATAAGATTCAACTCTCGCAGCCCGTTACGTCTTTTTTCAATAGATAAAACGCACGCGCGCGTCCATCTCTATCATTTTTTCGTATCGCATCGCACGCGACATAACCTAACTCAAATGCGCGTTCGAAGGTTTGGCGTGTTCGTTCGCGCCATTGCACTGCCAACGCGCGGTTCATCGCTTTCAGCGCGTTGTAATCTGCCGGAATTTCCACCAAAACCGCTTCGCCAGTGATCGCCTCTTCTTTCGCAATCATCGGCAAAGCGTCGTCATCCCATTCGACGCGATAAATTTTTTGCGCCTCCGCGTAACCTTCGCAAGTCGCGCGCCCATGCTCATGTTCACTGACCCGCGCGCTCGTGAGATACCACTCTACTTCAAAGCGGTCTGACGCCACGCCCGCATTTAACGCGTCCGTCATGTCACCATACGCGTTGC
This sequence comes from Chloroflexota bacterium, assembly GCA_004295045.1. GTDB lineage: Bacteria > Chloroflexota > Anaerolineae > UBA4142 > SHND01 > SHND01. The sequence continues at coordinate 131,958 of SHND01000003.1, forward strand.
GATAATAACGCCGCGCAATCGCGCCCAAGCGCGCAAGATTCAAATGCGCGTTGACTGCCTGTAAAGGGTCATAGGTCCACGTCATCAAATCGAGTCCCTGCGTCAACGCGACTTGGCGTTGAAACCACTTGAGGTGCGCACCCAAACCTTTCACCCGCACATCCGGCACAACGCCAAGCATGTGCGAAGTATGTTTCAGGCGGCGCGCGCTTCCATCGGATTTCGCTTCACTGCCAAGAAAACCAAATGCGAACCCGACCATTGCGCCGCCATCGAACGCGCCGACGAAAATTCCGCCATTCTTGGCTGCCGTAATCAAAAGATTCGCCGGCACGACATCACGATAGTCGGGCATCTCCCAAATTCGCTTTTGCAATTCTTCGCACTGCAGACATTCGTCCCACGTTTTGCACAATCGGATTTCAATTTGATCCATGCTGGGCGGCAAAAAAACATTTCACGCTAACGTGCGGCGTGAAATGTTTTTACACAATTATTTTTCGGGAGACCTGAACGATTCGGGAGGCGACCATGGTCCCCAGCCCGCATCATTGCCGCCGCGCACGCGCCATTTGTACATTGTCCCTGGCTTGAGTTCATTCGGCGCTTCGAGTGTGACTGCGGTTTGCGGCGACACCAATGAAACGCTGTGCCCGCGACCAAAGTGCGCGTCCTGCGACCATTCCACTTCGTAACGTGTTGCGCCACCCACGTACATCCACCGCAGACTCGGCAAGAGGGAAGTGATTGGGGCTCCATCTTTTGGCAGCAAGATATTGGGCGCTCCAATCGGCGCTTCCAAAGGACGCGGCGGCGGCAACACAACCGGCGGGCGCGTTGCTTCGGGTCGCGTGATCGTGATGGACGGCGGTTTCTTTTTTACGGCGACAGCTGTCGCTGCCGCGGCGGCGGCGACGTTACCGTTCGCGGAACGCTTTGCCTTGCCCTCCTTTGGTTTCGCGCGCGTTTCTTTTGTTTGCGCCTTGCGTTTCGCAGCCGTTTTTTTGCTCGTCTGCGCTTCCGATTTGACTGAAGGTTTTCGCGCGAAAATATTTTTCACGCGCCCCACAACACTATTCGTTGCAGTTTTAGTTTTAGAATTTGTTTTCTTTGCTGCCATAGCAATCTACCATCTGAACCTCAAGGGTACAAACATGGCTCCGGAGCCGACATGCTTTCACGCCAGCCGCACCATTGGTTTGTAGAGCCCCAGTTTCCGTTAAATTGGAGTGCGTTGTATCCAAATAAATAATATGTCAGCGACTGACTATTGCCACTGCTAAGCGATTGTCCCATCAAAATCGTTCGGTCTGCGTTATACGTAATGTCACCCTCCAGCGTGCCATCGCAAAACGTACCCGTCACGTGATCGTCTTTACGAACCAAACTCATTTCACAATTCGAATTGTCGCCATTGTCGGTAACAAACTTTCCCGCGTAGCTGCATCCATTCGGAAAATTTGCGCCGGGACGCGCACCACACCATGAATTGCTTCCGTTCCAATTTCCGGTAAAACGTTTGCCATCGTTGCTGAGCGTAAATTCGATGGGCAACGTCTCGTTCTTGGTGAACGTCCCCGTCAAGACATTTCCGCTCACAATACCGGCGAGGACTCCGCTTTCGCCATCGAAACTATTTTGGTATGTCCCTGAAACAGTATTCCCATTTTGCGTAATGGACATGGTGCCAAAATTGTGGACCCAGTTTCCCGAAAAATTTCCAGCAGGAGCAGTGACTGTCACAATAACTGATTTTTCGCGCGCGGTTCCGCCTTTGCTGCATAATGCTTGCAGTCTGTACTCTGTCGTTTCATTCGGCGAAACAGTGCGCTTGCCCGGCGCAGCTACGCCTTCGTCGCTGAATTCCCCGCCATTCAAATACACTTCGCTTGCGTTTGTCACCGCTCCCCAACTCAGTGTGACCGATTGCCCTGCCGTGATCGTTGTGGCAGACGCGGAAAAAGTAAATTCATTCGGCTTGCCGGAACATGCCGCAACTGTGGGCGGGGGTGTATTGGAAGGCGCAATGGTTGCAGCAGGTGCCGGAACATTGATAACTACCGTTAGCGGCGTTCCGAATATTTGCCCAGCCGCGTTGCGTATTTTCCAAGTCCCGGAATATGCACCATAAGTTGCCGGAGCGGTCATTGGAACGGTCAAGTCTGCAGTTGCGCCTGGCGGAGTGTCCGGTACGGGATACAAACCACTCGCCGCCATCTGCGTGCCTTCGATAAAGGCGAGCTCATAATTCTGCCATACGCAAGTGCCATTGTTTTGCACGCGCCAACTTTTGGTAAATACAGCGTTCGGAGTAAAGGTTGTGCCATCCGGAATCGTGAGATCGGCAACGAATTTCGAACTGAGTACACAAGTTGAGGCGGGAGTTCCATTTGTGGTTTGGGCAGGTGCGCCGGTTGGTGCAATCGAAGGCGGTGCGGCGGTCGCCGGCGCCGCGGTCCCCAACGGGACCGCAGTGGCAATGGAAATAACGGAAGTTGGTTTCTGCCCACCCTCTTCTCTGACAGTTATCAAAATCGCGCTATCCGCTGTCGCGCCTTGTGTATTGGTGGCTCGAACTGTTAATGTATGTTGTCCCGGATTTGTAGCAATCCACGACTGGATGAGCGAAAATTGTGCTTGTCCCTGAGCGACCGGGCTTGGGTCCTCTCGCACCACTTGCCCATCCACCAAAAGCGCAACGCTCACAACGCCCGTCGGGTCTGTGGCAGTAGATTGAACCACTACTTCTTCCCCCACCGTATAGACGCTTCCGCTCGGTGGTGAAGCAATAATTACGATTGGCTTGCCGGCTTGCCCGCCCAATGCCTGACACGCAATTATGACAAACACAAAACCCGCAAAAAATAGAAAAAATAACGCCTTTTTAAACACCATTCGACCCTATGCCGCATTCCTTTACGCAAAATAGTATAGCATAGAGCTCGCGGCTTTACAATTGCTGTAGGCATTTTGTAAAGAAAAACGCAGCGTCAAGACGCTGCGTTCGCTTTGACTTGAAACTCATGGGCTGGGGCGCCCGAGTTGACGGCGTTACGTGGGAGCGAAATGTAGAACGAGCTCCCGTGTTTGGAATCGCTTTCGATCCAAATTTCGCCGCCATGCGCCCGCACCATTTTCCGCGTGAGCGTCAGCCCTAGCCCCAGTCCTCCCTCTTGCCGCGTCAATGAACTCCCCACTTGGTAAAATGCTTCAAAGACATGCTCCACCTGATCCGGAGTCAAACCCTTTCCCTGGTCTTGGACCATCAGCGTCACATTTTCGGCGTCGCCTTGAGCCGACACGCGCACCCGACTTTTGCGCGGCGAGAATTTTATCGCGTTCGAGATCAAACTGCCCAGCATCAAATCCAGCATCGCCCGGTCGGCAGTGATGTCTCCTGCTGCGCGATCAACCGTCAACTCGATGGACTGTTCGCGCTCAAGCGCCAAGGGGCGATACGAGTTCACCACTTCACGTATTACCTCGTCAACATCAAGGCGCTCGAGCCGCAAATCAACCTGTCCCGTTTCAAGGTATTTCAGATTCAACATATCATCCGCAATCCGCTGTAGCCGATCCGCGCACTGCAAAATCTGATCCGCGTATTCACGCGGTTCTTCATCCAGACGCTCATGCAAAATTGAAGCGTAACCGCGAATGACAGCCAACGGCGTGCGCAATTCGTGTGCGGCAATATTGATGAATTCGCTCTTGACCTGTTCCACCTCGCGCACATTGACATACGCGCGGCTGATTTCGCCCAGCAGGTCAACGTTTTCCAATGCCACACTCGCCTGCGCAGCAATCAAGTGAAGCGCTTCGAGATCACTCTGCGACGGTGTTGTGGTGACTGCGAAAAATAAGATTCCGAGGACTGCCTCGCGCGCGGCAAGCGGCAGACTCACCATCCACGCCAAGTCTTTGCCAAAGGGCAAACGATGCTGTGCCGCCTCATCCCATTGCTGCAGCCCCTCGGTAAGAAAACTGTGTGCTTGGTTCCATTCGGCTTCATCTACCATGAGGTCGTTGAATTCGCTCATCCGCTCGCCGCGCGTTGCCGCGACGACAAAGAGATCACTCTCACGATGCACGGCGAGAAAAAGCATATCCTTGGCATTACAAGTCTTGCCCACCGCATCAAACAATTCGGCATACACTTGGTCACGTGTACGCCCCGCCCCAAATGCCTGCGCGGTCTCCAGAAGCGGCAGTAATGTTCGCGACCGCGTGTTCTCTCGCCGCAAGCGCGTTTTCTCTAACGCGCGCGCAACATGCACGCGCAGCGATTCCGGAGTGAAAGGTTTGACAATGAATTCATCCACGCCGAGCGAAAGCGCTTGAATCGCCATTTCCATATTACTGTACCCGGTCATCGTCACGACAGTCAATTCAATTCCCCGCTCGCGCAGACGCTGCGTAACTTCCAAACCATTCAGTCCCGGCAATCGAATATCGGTAAGCAACAAGTCAAATGTTTCCGCTTCCAATTTCGCTAGCGCGTCCTCGCCGCGTTTCGCATCCACTACCTCATAACCATCCGCTTCGAGAATGCGATGACAGAGGGTTAGAATGGCAGCGTCATCGTCTACAACCAAGACACGTTCAGTTGCCATCATTACGCTCCCCACGTTGGTACGGCAAAGTAAAAGTCACCAAAGTATATTTTCCTTTTTCACTCTCCAACCAAATTGTGCCACCATGACTTTTGATAATGCGCTCGGCAGTATACAAACCCAGTCCGATTCCGCGTACTACGCCCGATTCGACTTTGGTAGTGAATCCCGGCTCAAACACGCGTTTCAAATCTCCTTGTGGGATGCCATAACCACTATCGCGCACGGAACAATAAACAAAATTCCCATCAAGAATGCCCGCTTGCACATCAATCCGCCCGCCACGCGGCATTGCTTCCAGCGCGTTCGTCAAAATGTTGTTCAACACTTGATCAATCAAATGCGGATTGGCTTTGACCCACAGCGGTTCAGGCGGCACGATCTCCAACAAAGCAATGTCTTGCGCGTCCTCACGCGCTTCAAACCTTTCGACCGTATTGTGCACAATCTCACCCAAGTTGGTCGTTTCGGCATGTCCGCCTTCGACATGCGAAAGTTTTACAAATTCCTGAACAATCCGCGCGATGCGCTGCGCGGCGACACTAATCGTATCCAATTCGCCGCGCCATGGTTCAGTGGAAGCCCCGTTCGGAATCGTTTCCAGCAAGAGCTGTGAATGCCCCACAATCGCTGTAAGCGGATTATTGATTTCATGCGCCAGCCCCGCGACCAATTCACCAATTGCCGCGCGGCGTTCCGTTTCCACCAGCCGGTCTTGCGTTTCGCGCAATTGCTCCAACTGATTGCGCGTCTGTTCGTACAAGCGCGCATTTTCGATCGCAACTGCCGCGTGACTTGCCAGCGTATTAAAAAAGTTAATCTCTTCGTCGGTGAACAAACGCGGGGTGCGGGTCGCCACATCAATCACGCCAATCGTTCGCTCTTCCACCTTTAGCGGAACACCCAAGTAGGAAACGATCCCCTCGCTGCCCGATGCCTCGTGCTTTGCCCAACGGGTATCGCGCTGCACATCCTGAAGATAGAGCGGCTCGCCGCGTTCCATAATCCATCCTGCGGCGCCTTCGCCCCCCTTGAGGCGCAAGTCGCGATACGCTTTCAAATCGCGCGAACCGCGTTGGCGCAGTCCATACAATTCGCGCGTTTGTGGATCGCGCATAAAGATCACGCCAAGGTCTGCGCGCATTTGCGTCACCGCATGTTCCAATATCAGATCAAGCCGGTCCACCAAGTTCATCGTCGAGAGAATCGAGACTTCGATATTTTGGAGCGCGTTGATACGCGCGAGACGCTCTTGCGCGCTGGCAAACAGTTTTGCATTTTCGATTGCTACGGCAAGCTGGTCGGCGATTGCTTCAAACATTCGCACATCATCATCTGCCAAACCATTTCGATCTGTGCTCTCCACATTCAAGACGCCGATGACGCGCGCCCCCGATTTAATTGGCACCGCGACTTCGGAATTCGGATACCAACCGTCCACTGAATGGACACGCTCATCCTCTTCCGCCTTTTTCGCCAATTGCGTGACCCCGGACTGGGCTGCCAATCCCATCAGCCCCTTGCCAATGGGCTGTCGATACGCATTGGTCACCATCCGCGCAACATCCGGCGACGCGGCAGCTGGGCGCAAATCATTCGTTTCGAAATCAACCAACATGACGAGCACGGAGCGAAATCCAAAATCTTGACTGAGCGCATCCACAATCGCTTTTAGCAGCGTATCAATATTCAGCGCGCCCGCGATGCGGCGGCTCGCTTGATAAAGCAGCGATTGCTGCGCGCCGCTGCGTTGTGATTGTTGATGCAAGCGCGCGTTATCTACGGCGAATGCCACTTGCTGCGCTAACGCGTAGAGAAATCGCTGTTCGTCTATGGTGAATGGCTCGATCGGTATACGCTGGAGCGCCATCACTCCAATCGCTTCAGACTTGATCATCAACGGAATTCCAATGTAAGAGGCAGTTTCATTAGGCGCGCCGCGTTCGCCGGGCTTGACCGGTAAGGTGTCCCATTGCCGCCGAATATCATCAATGATCAAAGGTCGCCGACTGTTCACGACCCACCCTGCAAAGCCCGCATCGCTCAAGGGCTTGCGAAAAGACTCGAGCTGCTTGCCTTGGTCAATAAACAATGCAAAGTTCAACTGATCCGCGCCTTCACGCAGCGCAATGTCAAATCCAACCAGCGCGAAATGTTTCGTAATCTGCTCATAGATGATTCGCAGCTGCTCGTCCAAATCAAGGGTAGAGCTAACCGCAAGCCCAATTTCGTACAAGCTCGTCTGTTCTTTGGCGCGGCGCTGCGATTCCTGAAACAAGCGCGCGTTAGAAATGACAAGTCCCGCTTGAGAGGCAACGATTGTTGCGCGTGCCAGTTCGGGGTCGCCAAAACGATGCGCGTCTTGACGATCAAACAAAACGAGGACGCCGATTGCATCGCGCTCTTTCATAATCGGTACGGCGAGACATGCTTCGAGCTGCATTGCTTCGCGCACATCGAGCCCCAGCTGGGGAGATTGACGCGCTTCATGGACGATAAAGCCGCGCCCCAACCGTAACGTGCGCGCGAGCAAATTGCCCAACTGATCAACATCTACTTGATTGTCCAACAATGCCTCGCGCCCCCATCCCGCCGCCGCTTGACAAACCAATACCGCGCGTTCGCTCGAACTCTCTCCATTGTTGCTGCCGTCGCCGTTGCTCGCGCCGCGTCCTGCATTCCCGCGTGCATCTACGCGTCCGCCACGCACCGTTTCACGAATATAGATCGCCGCTGTGTCCACCGAAAACAAAGTTACTGATTCGCGACAAAGAGTTTCAATCAATTGCACCACATCAAGCGTTGACGTAATCGTCATGCCCATTTGCCCCAGCCGTGTAGCAAAGCGTTCGCGCCCCAGCGCTTCGCGATAGAGCGACGCGTTGGATGAGGCAATCGCGAGCTGTTCACATAGCAGCGTGAGGAGCGCAATATCATCTTCCTTGAGCGCGCCCACACGCGACTCTTCGACATTCACGACCCCCAAGACGCGTCCCTCGCGCATAATCGGCACGCAAATTTCTGCAACCACGTCTTCATGTGAGCTCACATAATCGGGATCGTTCTGCACATTTGTCACGAGCGCGGGACGCCCCGTACGCGCCACGCGACCGATGACTCCCCGCGTCACATCCCATGTCACATCATCGTCACTGTCGTTGACTGACGCTTTGCGAAGAAATTTGTCGCCTTCAAATTGATAAATACTCACATAGCGATAACCGAGTTGGTCGGAGAGGGCATGGGCAGCGCGCGTCATTACATCGTCCAAATCAAGCGATGAGCTGATGGCGCGACTAATTTCGTTCAATAACGTCAATTCGCGCGTGCGGCGCTCTGATTCTCCAAACAAGCGCGCGTTATCCAAAGCAAGCGCCACATGCTGTCCGACCGCGACCAAGAACCGTTCGTCTTCGCCGGTAAAAGCATTGGGCTGAAAACTTTGCGCGGAGATGAGACCAATGATCCGCTCTTTGAGCATTAACGGGACGCCGAGCCAGCTGCGCGCAGGGCGCGTAATATGCTGCGGCGTCGCGGGGAGTTCTTCTACGTGTTGGAGGTCACCGAGGGTCAACGCTTTTTGATTGGTTATGACCCAGCCCGACAAGCCCGCCTGTTCGAGTGGCACTTGGATCGGGCGCAAGAACCAACCCTCTTCGACAACATATTCGATGCGCAGTTCATTGCGCGTATCATCGTACAAGCCGACAAAAAATGTGTCTGCGCGCAAGAGTTGGTTGACGTTTTCGTAGAGCAGACGCAGCTGCTCGCGCAAATTCAACGTGGAGGTAGTTGCCAAGCCAATCGAGCGCAACGTCGCCAATTCTTCAGCGCGCCGTCGCGTCTCGTTAAAGAGCGAGGCATTGTGAATGGCTGCCGCGAGTTGGGGCGCCACCGCGCCAACCAAACTGACTTCGGCTGAAGTCAATTGATGCGGGTCTCGCCACACTAACTGCAAGACGCCAATGACATGATCATACGCCCTCAACGGTACTGTATAGATCGAAGCAAAGACTTCGATCGTACTACGACGCAATCGTCGTTCATCCTTGGACATATCCGCGACAAAATGCGGCTTGCCCGTTTGAGCGACTTCGCCACCAAATCCTTCGCCTACTTTGAGGGGTCGCGCCTTGAACTCGTTCAAGACTGCGGTTGACAATCCGCGATTGGCTGCCAAGTTCAATATGTTCTTGTGGCGGTCAAGGGTCGAAACCAACGCCGCGTCGGCATTGATGGTCGAGAGCACCGCGCCCAAGGCATCATTCAACATCGCACTGAGGTCAGTCAACTGCGCCGCAGATTGGGTCACAGCGTTCAGCGCGGATAATTCTTGAATCTTGCGCTGGACTTGTTGATACAATTGTGCATTGTCAATCGCAATTGCCGCCTGATCCGCGAGAACCAACAGTGCTTGTTCCTCGTCACGCGTAAAAGTATGCGGCTCCATGAACGCCACATTCATTACCGCGATCAGACGATCGAGCTTGATAATTGGAAATCCCGCAATCGCTTTGAGGGTCCAGGCGCGTGCTTGAAGAGATTGAAAGAGTGGATGTGTTTCAGCGTCGTTGATAATGACGGGGCGCTTTGTGCGCGCCACCTGCGCGGTTAATCCGTTCGGACGCGGTTGCTTTAACACCGCGCCGCGATGTCCATCCGCCCAGACGCCAACACTGGTGCCAAACTGATTTGTATCCTGATCAAAAGTGTAAAGATGCACGTCGGTTGCCTTGACAATTTGCAAGGCACTTTCGCCCACCGCCTCCATCACTTGTTCCAGGTCGAGTGACGCCGCGAGTCGCTGCCCTGTATCGCGCAGAGTGTTCACTTGCGCGACGCGCATCGAGAGCGCGCCGGAGGATTCGCCCAGCTGCTGTTCACGGACTGCCGTACGGCGGCTAAATGTAATTGCAACGACGAGCGTCACAATCATCAAGGCGCAAAAGACTATCAGCGCGCCGTCAACGAACGCTTGATTGCGCCAGAAATCGGTTTCGGCAAAGAGAAAGAGGTTGTAACGATCTAACCAGCCATAGTATGTGGCGACGGTCACCAGAACCATCAAGCCCGTTGCAACGATTGCGTGCAGGATGAGCGAGCGCGTGGAAGAGACCAAACCATCCGCGAAAATATAGATAAAGTAGAGCGGCGTCAACGGACTGATAATGCCGCCCGTGTAATAGACTGCCCCTGTGATCAAGATCAGTTCTGCAAGAACCTGAAGGTGTCCTGCGATTTCAAGCAAGAGCAGTGCGCGTCGCTGGGATGCATAAAAATCCAAACGGCGCAGCAATATCCAAACCGTTGCAAGTAATGCCCCGTACAAGCCCGCTACAACGAAAATAAATTCGACTTGATAATAAACGTACCAGCGCGCCACGAGCAGGGCAGCAATGACGAGTACGAGCGCAAGCGCACGCAGCCGCAAGTTCGCAGCGCGCGTTTCGGCAGCCTCAATAAAGTTTTCTTTCATCGCAGATAAAGTGTTTTGGTCGCAGAATTGGTCTGCAAAGCAAAGATCAAGATCCTAGAGTTTGGGATTCCAAAAAAGCAATTTTCCAGCCGACGAGCCGAGTGTACTCGTGTGTCCAAGCCCTGTCAATACTTAAAAAGGGTCAGTTAGATTTCAAATTGACTTTTTATCCTTTCGGCTTACACTCTCCGCGATGTCCGAAGTTGCAACGATGTTGCGTCAAGCACGGCAAGCGCGGCGTATTAGTTTGAATCAGGCAGCCCTCGAAACTCGCATACGCCAGACCATATTGGAAGCGCTTGAGGAGGGTGATTACCCCTCACTTCCGCCGCGTCCCTTTTTGCGGGGACTTTTACGCAATTATGCGCTATATCTCAATCTCGATCCGGACGCGGTATTGGAAGAATACGACATCGTAACGGGACAGAAAACGCTGCCGCCGCCCGCGCCTGTTTCAGCGCCGCCAGCGGAACCTCCGGAAGCCACGTTTTCGAGCCAGACAACATCGCCTTCCTCAGCCGAAGCCAAGAGTGATTTTGCGTTCCCACCGTTTCAAATTCCTAGCGCTCCCCGCGTCAACGAGCCAGCGCATTCGTCCGTCGAGCCGACAGCCGATAGCACGTATCAGCCGACATCGGAAATCACAGCAGAAGTCCCTCCTCCCACACCGCCGTTGAACCTGCCGCAAGAACCGCCAACCTTTGCACAAAAAGTTGGCAGCACGCGAATTCCCGAAATCGTCGCAATCATTGCATTGGCAATCTCTCTCTTTTTTCTCGTCTCGATCGGTTTCACGCAAGCGCGCGAATTTTTGAATAGCGCCGCCCAACAGACCGCCACGGCGACAGCCAGCCCAACGCGAACGATTCCGGCAGGAAGCACCCCGACGGGGATTCCAACTTTGCCACAAACCGCTCAAGCGCCAACTATCACTGTAGCAATCATCGAGCCGACCCTGACAATCAGCCAGACGGTCACGGCAACACTCGCTTCAACACCAATTTCGCCAACGGCAACCATCACTCTTCCGGCTGAACCTATTATGACACTCGAGGTCCAGGCAGACGGAGAGATGGGCGCATGGATCATTGCCGATGAAGTAATGGTTTTCAATGGAACGCTGAACAAAGAGACGCGCACCTTTACCGCACAGTCGCGTTTATTTATGCAAATCAAGAATATTGAAAGTGGTCGCGTCTTTTTTCAAGGCACGCGTATTTTGCCGCGCAATCAACAAGAACGCACCGAGCTTGTGCGCGCGTGGCTGATGAACCCGCAGGGCGTACCGGTCATAATCCCGCCAACACCATACCCATCGCCGGTTGCGCCGACCGAACTTCCAACGGCAACGCCATCGCGCACGCCAACGCCTACGCGCACCGCAACACCGACCACCTCGCCAACGCGTACAACCACGCCATCGAGGACACCAACAGCTTTAGTTACGCCAACACGAACGCTCACTCCTTCACAGACGAGTTCTGTGACGCCGACGCGGCGAGCGTTTCAAGATTGAGCGCCAAGTCGCGCCGATTGGCGCTAGAATTGTGATATTGAATGTCGAATCGTTTTTTTATCCAAACTCTGGGCTGCGCTAAAAATGTCGCCGATTCCGACGGCATTGGCGCAGTGCTGGAACAAGCAGGTTTTGAAATCGCAGATGCGCCCGAAGACGCGGATGTGATGATCGTCAACACTTGCGGCTTTTTGCAAGCGTCGCGCCAAGAATCGCTCGAAGCAATGCGCGCGCTCGGGCAAACCAAACACGCCGGTCAGCTGTTGATTGCGGCGGGATGTTTGATTTCGCGCTATGGCGAAAACGTAAAGCGCGAAGTGCCAACCGTTGATGGAGTGATCGACGCGGGCAGATGGCTTGCCATGCCGCGCTTTATTCAATACTTGCGCGAGAATGGCAAAGGAGATTCGCAGTGGTATGAAGAAGCGTACTGGAATCTGCCGCGCGAACAAAGCGTCGCGCGTTCCGTCACCGACTATTTGCCGCGTCACGCGCACGGTCCGAGCGCGTTTTTGAAAATCGCCGACGGCTGTGATCGTCCGTGTACGTTTTGTATCATTCCCGCCATCAAAGGCGGTCATCGCAGCAAGCCGATGGACGCGGTGATTGCCGAAGCGCGTGAATTGGTTTCGCAAGGCGTTCAGGAAATTGTCCTTGTCGCTCAAGATACGACCGCGTACGGCTGGGATTGGGGCAAGCGCGATGTGCTGGCAACCTTAATGGAACGATTGTGCGCCGAAGTGGATGGCATAAAATGGCTGCGCTTGATGTACGCCTATCCGGGACACGTTACGCCGCGTTTGATCGAGGTGATGGCGCGCTATCCACAAATCGTCCATTATCTCGATATTCCGTTGCAACACGGCGACGCACAAGTACTCCATCGGATGAAACGCCCCAACCCAATTAGCGCGCGCCGCATGTTGGATGATTTGCGTGCGGCTATGCCCGATCTTGCGGTGCGAACTACTTTTATCGTTGGCTTTCCCGGCGAGACGGAACAGGAATTCGAGGGATTGATCGAATTTTTAGAGGAACAGCAATTCGACCGCGTCGGCATTTTTGAATATTCACAAGAAGAGGGTACGCCGGCGGGCGCAATGGAACGTCAAATTTCGCACAAAGTCAAAGCGCGGCGGCGACGGGATGCCATGTTGACGCAGCAAGCGATTTCACTTGCGCGCAATCGCGCCTTTGTCGGCAAGACGCTCGACGTTTTGATTGAAGGCGTTGGCGAAATTGAAGGTAACGCGGCAGTGCGCGATCCCGCGTCCGGCTGCGGCAATTGCGTCAGCATCGGACGAAGTTATCGCGACGCGCCCGAAGTGGACGGCATTGTGATTGTGCAAGATGAAATTCCCATCGGAAGAATCGCACGCATAAAAATTACGCAGGCAAGCGAATACGATTTGATTGGTGAACCGATTTAGGCGCTGGAGCAAATTCCCATTGCGGCGCGCAACGCGCTGTGCTAAAATACGCGTATCATGCTCCCCTGGCTTTTACTTGTCCTCCTCCTCATCGCCTTTGTTGTTGCGGGAATCTACATTTGGAAAACGCGCCTCGACGTTGCAAACCTCAGCCATACATCGCTCCCCACGTACGAAATTCCGGACGTGATTCTGGTCGGCGGCGTCCTCGTGGAAAATCGCGGGCGTCAACCTGCCCCCAACGTAAAAATCACGATCCAGTTTGACGGCGAGAGCGCGCCAATGATTCATCACATGCAAGTGCACAGCGCCGAAAATGCCGTACTGCGAAGCGGCGGTGAACGACACACCTTTGCAACCATCAGCGCGCGTTCGCTGCGCCCGCGCGGCAAGATTGTTGTCTACTGGGCAGCCGCGCAAGATGTCCAACCGCAAATCAGCGTCACCAGTTACCAGCCCACGCAAGACTCTTTCCTCAACAAATTGCTGCCGCGCAAAAACGAAGCGTAAGCGATACCATCCGCGCCTAACATCCTGTTAAACTCTCTCTCACAACGCGTATGCTATAATCGCGCTCATGCGCAAACTTTTGCTCGCGATTATCGCAATCCTAGCCATAGCCACGTGCGCCGCGTTTATCGCACTTGGCTATTTTTTCATTACAACGACAAACCCTGCGCTCGGCACGGCACCCACAACCGCACATGTCGTAATTAACACGAATGCGACGCCCATGCCCGCAGTCAAGCCGCGCGTGATGCCGATTCAAGTTCCCGTTTCCACCGCCACCGTCATTCCCGCTACTGCCTCTGCCCAAACCAATACTTTATCCGAAACTTCGAATACACTCGATCTTCTCACGCACATCACCTATCCACCGAACGATCGCGTGCTTCTTGCAGAAGAATATAAAGGCGCCGCTGTCTCTCTCGCCACCCCTGGCGCGCCGAAAAATTATAAAGTCGGAGACAAGGAAACATTTTGGGTCTCGCGTGATGTGACCACAAGCGAACGCAAGCAAATTCAAGCGACACTGCGTTACATGAACAGCGCCGCGTACATGTGGGTGGAAGACGGAATCAAGATCAGTGACGCGGCGCTCAAGAACGCGGCAGATAATTTTGCCAACAAAATCTATCCGACAAATCGCAAATATCTCGGCAGCGAATCGAACCCCGGGATTGATAACGACCCGCGCATTCACATTTTGAACGCCGAAATCAATGGCGGCGTGTCCGGATATTTCGCCGCATACGATACGCTTCCGCGATCGGTTTACGCCCAATCGAATGAGCATGAAATGGTGTACACAAGCGCGAATACGCTCAAGCCCGGCAACACGGTTTATGATTCGGTGCTGGCGCACGAATTCGCGCACATGATTCACGATTACCAGAATCGGCGCGGGGATGCCACGTGGATCACCGAGGGCTTTGGCGAACTTGGGATGGAGTTGAACGGCTATCCCACCGGCACAGAGTTTTCGTACACCGAAAATCCCGATTTGCAGCTGAACGCGTGGGGCGATGCGCCCGGCGAAAGTTTGGGGCATTACGGACAAGCATATTTATTTTTGTCGTACCTTTTGAATCGCTACGGGATTGATTTTATTCGAGACCTTATCTCGACAGACACTACAGGCATTGCAACCATTCAACGCGCGCTCGATCTGCATAAAACGGGGCTCTCCTTCGACCAAGTGTTTGGCGACTGGGTCGCCGCCAATTTCATTACGAGTGAAACGCAAGACCCGCGCTTTCATTATCGCAACGAAAGTTTGCAAATTCGCCCGACTGTCGGTTATTCGCAGTATCCTGCCAACGGCGACGACACTGTAAATCAGTATGGCGCCGATTACATTCAACTCTTGCCGAATGGCAAGGACATTACGTTTACCTTTGACGGCGCAGACACGGTGCGCATTTTGCCAACCGACGCGGCGCAAGGAAAATATTTTTGGTGGAGCGGACACACCGATTCGTCAGACGCACGGCTCACGCGCCAAGTTGATCTCACCGGCGTCTTGAAAGCGACTCTGAAATTTTCCACTTGGTATGAAATCGAAGATTCGTACGATTACGCGTACGTATCCGTTTCGGCGGATGATGGCAAGCATTGGCAAACTTTACAAGGCACGACCACAACGACAGTCGATCCCAATGGACACAGCTATGGTTATGCCTTTAACTGTCGTTCCGGCGTCGGCTGTGGTGATGCGCAAGGCACTGCAAAGTGGGTGCAAGAAGAAATGGACTTGACTCCTTTTGCGGGAAAAAAGATTTTGCTGCGTTTTGAACAGATTACCGACGAAGCGTTGACAAAGAATGGTTTTGCGATTGACGAGATCGAAATTCCCGAAATCGGTTTTCGCGACGACGCAGAAAGCGTTGATAGCGGATGGAACGCCGAAGGATTTGCGCGGATTGAAAATGTTTTGCCTCAGCGATTCATCGTGCAGGCAATCGAATATGGCGCGACGCCGCGTGTGGTGCCTATTGCACTCGATGCTCAAAACCGCGCGACGTACACGACGCGCGGTTTTGGAAGCGAAATCTCGCGCGTGGTCATCACCGTTTCGGGCAGCACTCCCGTAACCTACCAACCCACTGAATACCAGTACCAAATTCAATAAACTCACCCCCAAACGTCAAACGGAAATTTCCCGTTTGACGTTTTTTATTATTCGCATTACTCTTGGAACATGGCTGATTTCAAGAACATCATTTTCGATCTCGACGGTGTGATTGTGGATACGGAACCTCTTTACCGACGCGCGGTCAACGCAGTTTTGCAGCTCGCAGGCGCCGAACATCAATTCGACACAGCCGAGTACGGCAAAATTTTTACGGGACGACCATTTTTTGAGAATGCCGAGTACGTGCGCGAACGATTCGCCTTACCTCAAACTGCCAAGCTGATTTCTGACGCCAACCTCTTGCTCTATAACGTCTTGATTGCAGACCCGGAGAACTTGGAACCAATGCCGGGTTTGAAAGAATTGCTCGCATGGCTTGCCGAGCAAGAAATTCACGTCGCCATCGCATCGAGTTCGCGCCCCGAATATGTAGAGCTCATCATTCGCAATCTCAACCTCTTGCATCATTTTGATGCGGTCGTTGGGCTCGACGGCGCGCTGAAACCGAAACCCGCGCCTGACGTATATTTGCGCGCGCTCGAACAACTTCAAGCGCGTCACGAGGAGACCGTCGCGCTCGAAGACAGCAGCAGCGGCGTGCGCGCGGCGCATAATGCGGGGCTTTATGTGATCGCCGTGCCGAACGAGTACACCGCACAGCAGGATTTTTCAAAAGCGGATTTGATCCGTTCGGATTTACATCAAGTGCAAAAACATCTTGCAAATTCCAAACGCTAAACTCTGATTCCTATGCCCCTCATCCTCACCGACGCGCAAGCCGACCTCTTGCGCGCTGAAAAAAAATATCTCACCGATCTTTACGCCACCCTGAGCGAGCTCAAGAGTCCACCTGCCGAACTCGACGCGCTGCAAGACGCGATTGTGCGGCTGGAAGAATTATTTCTCATCGTCATTGTCGGCGAATTCAACGCGGGGAAATCCGCGCTCGTCAACGCCTTGCTCGGCGCCAAAGTTTTGCAAGAAGGCGCGATTCCCACAACCACCCGCGTCACACTTGTAAAATACGGCGATACCGTGCGCGAAACGGTTTCACCCGACGACCTCGCGATCATAACGTATCCACTCGACCTCCTGAGCGAAATGAATATCGTGGATACGCCCGGCACAAACGCCGTCATTCGCCGACACGAAGAGCTCACGCGCGATTTCATCCCGCGCAGTGACTTGGTCCTCTTTGTCACTTCGGCGGATCGTCCCTTTACCGAGAGTGAGCGCCAGTTTATGGAGCACATTCGTGAATGGGGCAAGAAAATCGTCATCGTCGTCAACAAGCGCGATTTGCTGGATGATGAAAAAGCATTTGAGGACGTGCGCCGTTTTGTGGAAAGCAACGCGACACAGCTGCTCAACGTCACGCCCGAACTTTTTTTTGTTTCCGCGAAACGCGAAGTGAGCGATGGAAAATTCACGGGCGGCATGAACGCGCTGAACGCATACATTCGCACGTGGCTCGATCAGACCGCGCGCTTGCGCGTAAAATTTACAACGCCACTCGGTGTCGCCGACCAAATTCTCAAACGCGCGGAAGCGAACTCAGAACACGAACAGGAACAGCTCGCGCAAGATATTGAAACTGCCGATCACGTCGAGCGCGAAGTGACCACCTACGAAAAAGATATTCGCAATGAATTAGAACCGCGCATCGCCGAAGTGGACAATTTGTTGTACAAACTCGAAGCGCGCGGCATGGACTTTTTCGACCAAAATATTCGCTTGACGAAAATCATGGATCTGGCGCGCGGCGATAAATTCCGCGCAATGTTTGAGCAGCAAGTCCTCGCCGGCGTGCCGCAAGAGATTGATAACCGCACGCGCGCAGTGGTGGACTGGCTCGTCGAAAAAGATTTGCGCGAATGGCAAAACATCTTGACATATTTGCAGCGCCGCCGTGTGCCGTCCGACGCGTTGGTTGGCGAACTGACCACTTCGTTTGATATGCGTCGGCAAGCGCTCCTCGCCGCAACCACCGAGTCAGCGCAAACCGTCGTCTCAACCTATGACGCCGAAAAAGAATCGCGCGAAATTGGCAAACAGGTGGAGAATGCCGTGTTGCTCACCGGCATTGCGGAAGCAGGCGCGGTGGGAATTGGCGCAATCGTCGTTTCCGCAGTTACTGTAGCTGCGCTGGATGTCACGGGCATTCTTTTAGCCGGAGTCCTGGCAGTCGTGGGTCTTTTCGTCATCCCCTACAAACGTCAGCAAGCCAAAGAAAATTTCAAAGTAAAAATTCAAGATTTGCGCGCGCGCTTGGGGAACGTGCTGCGCGCGCAATTTAACAGCGAGGCAGATCGTACGATTACGCGCATGAAAGAAGGCGTCGCGCCGTACGTGCGCTTCGTCAAAGGGGAAAGAGAACGCATCGCAGAGGTTGAAGAAAAATTATCCGACGCGCGCAAAGGATTGCAGACGCTGCAGGAACAAGTTGAAAGAATGTTTGTTTAAACAAAAACGGTTGCCGTGGGGGCAACCGTTTTGTTTTATGTGATTTCGGGTTCACTCAAGCCCGCGCGCAGCGCGCCCAATAAATCAACTTGCAGCGCATACGCCGTACTCTTTAGTCCACCAACCACCGCCGCCGCAGACGAACGTCCGTGTCCGATGAGCATCAAACCATCCACGCCAAACACCGGAATCGCGCCGATGCGCGTATAGTCCATCATCAACTGAAATTCATTCATCACCGCATGGACCGTCTGCGACAATCCTGTTTCTGCGAAACGTTTCGCGAGCCGCGCCAAAAGTTGTTCGCTCAGCCCTTCGGTCATTTTTAATGCAACGTTGCCCCACAAGCCATCCATCACCACCACGTTGGCAGTGCCGTTCGGCAAATCGTATCCCTCCAAATTTCCGATGAAATTTAGTTCGCTATTTTTCAACAACGCAAACGTCGTGCGCGTCAGATCATTCCCTTTGTTGTCCTCGCGTCCATTCGTCATCAAGCCGACAGTTGGATGAGCGATGCCCCAAATTTTCTCAACATAGATCGCGCCCATGCGCGCGAACTGCGCGAGATATTCCGGTTTGCAATCCACCATCGCGCCCGCGTCCACGAGCAGCGTCTGCGGCTGCAAACCAAAATAGGGAATCCCTACGCATGGACGCAGCACTTGACCTAAACGACCAAAAGTAATGAGCGAAGCAACAATGCCCGCGCCGGTGTGCCCCATCGTCAAACAGGCATCCGCGCGCTGCTGCTTTACCAAATCACAAATGACGCGAATGGATGCGCCGCGCCGTTCTTTGACAGAGGATGGATTCTGGTCAAATTCAATCACATCCGGCGCATCCACGATTTCCAAGTCGGGCAAGCCGAGCATGTCGCTCGCCTCAATTTCATGTAGTTCTTGTTCAATTGCCGCGCGCTTGCCAACCAAAATCAAATCCAAGTCCAACGCGCGTTTCGCCTGCACCGCGCCGAGCAAAATTTCACGCGGCGCCAAGTCCCCGCCCATCGCGTCCAATGCAATCTTCAACGTATCTCCTCCACCGCTCCGATTTTTGCCGATTGTACGCCGCACCCGTCTCTTTCGCAAACAACTCGTACTCTACTTTGGTGTTATATATTACAGTACACCCGCCGGACGCTTGAAGGGCAAGCATTTTCAAGATGCGTTGCGAGTGCATATAATTGCATCAAATATTGAACTATTGTAGGAGCCGAAAAAATGAGTGGAACCAAACGCGTTGTGATTACGGGCTTGGGCTTGATTGGACCGGTGGGCAATGACGCCAAAACCTCTTGGGATAATATTAAGAATGGACGCTCCGGAATCGGACCGATTACTTTTTTTGATGCTACGAATTTGGAAACCAAGATCGCAGGCGAAATCAAAAATTATGATCCGAAAGATCATTTTGACGCCAAAGAGGCGCGCCGCATGGAACGCTTTAGCCAGCTGGCGATTGTTGCCGCGCGCGAAGCGGTCAACGACGCGCAGTTGAAAATTACAGATGAGAACAGCGAACGAACGGCTGTCTTGATTGGCAGCGCGGGAGGCGCCGTTTTGGCGGTCAGCGATCAGGTAAAAATTTACGAGACCAAAGGTCCGCGTCGCGTCAGCCCAATCTTTCTGCCAATGATGTTGGTGGACACTGCGGGCGCGTTGGTCGCCATTGATCTCGGGATTCGCGGTCCAAATTACGCGATTGTTTCGGCGTGCGCGACGGGGACAAATGCAATTGGCGAAGCGGCGGAATATATCAAACGCGGCGATGCCGATATCGCGCTCTGCGGCGGCACGGACGCGCCAATCTTTGCCGTAGGCATCGCGGGTTTCAATATCATGGGCGTTCTTTCGCGGCACAATGAGGAACCGACCGCTGCCTCACGCCCATTCGATTTGAATCGCGATGGTTTTGTTTTGAGCGAAGGCGCAGGCGTTCTTGTTTTGGAAAGTGAAGAACATGCGTTGGCGCGCGGGGCGCGGATTTATGGCGTACTCTCCGGCTATGGCACCAGCGCCGATGCAGTCCATTTTGCCGCGATGGATTCGGAAGCGGGCGGCATCGCGCGTTCGATGAAGTGGGCAATCGCCAAAGCCAAGATCGAACCGAAAGATGTTGGCTACATCAATCCGCACGGCACAGGCACCAAACTGAATGACGTCACCGAAACAACGGCGATCAAAATGATTTTTGGTGAAGAGGCGTACAATATCCCGGTGAGTTCGACGAAATCCATGACGGGACACATGATGGGTGCGTCGGGCGCGGCTGAAGCAATTTTTGCAACGCTCGCGATGTACGACGAAACAATTCCGCCTACGATCAATTACACGACACCCGATCCCAATTGCGACCTCGATTACGTTCCCAACACGCCGCGCGCGAAACGGTTTGATCACGCGCTCTCCAATTCAATCGGTCTCGGTGGGCACAACGCCTCGCTCGTCATTTCGCGCTATAACTAATCACTTCAAGCGAACACGCAATATGAAATACGCGCAGCGTCGCCGTATTT
This sequence comes from Chloroflexota bacterium, assembly GCA_004295045.1. GTDB lineage: Bacteria > Chloroflexota > Anaerolineae > UBA4142 > SHND01 > SHND01. Next base: position 152,609 of record SHND01000003.1, read on the forward strand.
CGTATTGCGTATTCCATTTCATGCGTAGTTCTGTATTGCATGTCCGCAAATAATCATCACCAACGCTACGCGCACATTGTCGGGTGGGGCAAGTATGTGCCATCTAACATTTTGACCAACGACGAATTGGCAAAAAGGGTTGATACGTCGGACGTCTGGATTCGTGAACGAACCGGGATTCGCGAACGCCGCATCGCAACGAAAGAGACCACCGCGAGCATGGCGCTCTATGCGGCACAAGACGCGCTCGAAGTCGCGGATGTGAGTCCGAACGAGATTGATCTGGTCATCGTTGCAACCTCCACGCCCGAATATATTTTCCCCGCGACCGCGAGCATCGTTCAAGATCAACTCGGCGCGCAGAGCGCCGGCGCGTTCGATCTCAGCGCGGCGTGTTCGGGTTTTGTGTACGGCTTGTCCGTCGGAGCAAGCATGATTCGCGCGGGGACGTACAACAATGTTCTCGTGATCGGCTCGGAGACATTTTCCAGAATCATCAACTGGAAAGATCGCACGACGTGCATCTTGTTTGGAGACGGCGCAGGCGCAGTACTGTTGCGAGGCAGTGATGAATTCGGCGGGGTGCTTTCGTCTGTGTTGGGTTCGGATGGATCGGGCGGCGAACTTTTAGAAGTGCCGGCAGGCGGCTCGCGGAACCCCGCGTCAATCGAAACTGTCATGGCAAATTTGCACACCGTACGGATGAACGGACGCGAAGTCTATCGCTTTGCAACGCGCGTGATGGTGGATGCGACGAAACAGGCGCTGCAAAAGGCAAACATTCCGCTCAGCGAGTTGGATATGCTTGTGCCGCATCAGGCAAACGCGCGCATTATTGATTATGCAGCGAAAGCGTTGAATCTGCCGCCCGAAAAAGTGATAAAGAATTTGGATCGGTATGGCAATACCTCTGCGGCATCCATTCCCCTTGCGCTTGTTGAGGCAATCGAAGAGAAACGCGTGAATCCGGGCGATCATCTCGTCTTTGTCGGATTCGGCGGGGGTTTGTCGTGGGGCGCGTGCGCGCTCGAATGGACCGAGCCGACTATCAAACGCGCGACGACACCCCAGCGCGCCGCGCAGAGCCGCCTGCGTTATCAATGGGCGCATGTGAAATCATTTGGGCATCGTGTCTTGAGGCGTGTGGATGCGGGCGTGAGTCATACGCTGGATCGCATCGAGGGATCCAAAAACGGAGATGAATAAAAAGCGCGGCGTTTCATGCCGCGCTTTTTATTTCACCTCGATTTCGCCCAAAACAATGCTCTGCTGTGGCGCAAAATTTTCATCCAGCAATAACGCGCTTTCTTCTGAATTGGCTTGATACATCAACACCTCGACGCGATATTTTCCGGACGGAATATCGCGCGGAATCTCCAAATCAAACGTGTCCGCCACCGCCTCCTCAGGTCGCCACAAAAACGTTTGCACCACCGGCTCACGATCCACATTCACAATCTTGTCGCCTTGTTGATTCACCAACCGCACCGACGCGGAATAATACGCATTGACCTTGTTGAAAGGCAGCCACAACAGATTCACCGCAAAGTTGTCTCCGCGCGCAACTGTGTCAGCAAGCGGTTGCGACAATTTCACGGATGCGGGCAAGACCACCTCACGCGCGAGTTCATTGCCCACATTCACCGTCGCGTCAACTTGCATCGCGCCAATCAATGAATCAAGCGTTTGGATTTGTAATGCGTGTTCGCCCACGCGCGCGGGCGCAGTCAGGCGAATCGGGACAACCGACACAGACGAGGTGACAAGCGGAATCGGAAATTCGAGTGACTCGATGCGATTTTCACTCCAGCGCGCTTCGGCTCTTACAAAATCTGTCGGTTTGACCGCGTACGGAAAATCCGCGCGATTCACAAGAATCAAATACGCGTCAAAGGGCGCGCCTGCGGCAACGCTTGAGGGAACGTAAAGCGATTTCTCCAAGTTTGGCGCGAGCTGCCGCTTTTCAACATGATAAACGTCCGCGCTCTCAAACTTTTTTGCCAATTCGAGTTGCGCCGGATAGCGAATTGCGCCGTCGTCAGAACCCGCAGGAACGATCACATAATCTACATCAAGCGCGCGCAGCAATGCGATGGAACGCGGGGACGGAAATGATTGCATCTCGTACGCAATCTCCCCGCGGCGCGGTGGAATGAACCCACTGTAGCCATCCGGTGTTTTTTGCCAGTGATACGTTGTGAAATATTGCGTCGAAATATCGAGTTCGTTATTTTCATTCGGTCCCATCATCGGCAATTCCAACGCAACGCCCTCTGGCTGCCCCGCGAGCCATTTATACACGTCAGGAATTTCATTGGCAACAGGCAACGGCGTGATATTCGCCGCAGGCAGTGAGAGATATTCGAGAGCAATGAATGCGACGATGCCAAGTGCAACGACAGACGCGCGGCGAATTTGAAATTTTTCAAGTAACGCAGCTGCGCCCAAGCCCGCTAACGCGGCGAGCGCGAAATTGACGAGCGCGTCAAAACGCACGGGGGCGCGCAGCGCGCGCAGAGGCGGAAAGATTTCGTACAGCCAGCGATAGGGCAAGGTGATGTCGGTCGCTTGTTCGGAAGTGAGATAGAGACGCGGACCGAGCGCGAGAATCAGCGATACAAGGAAAAGGGTAACGAGAAATGTTTTGGCTTGCACGCGCGAAAAAATCAATCCGAAAATGGCAAGCAAGACCGCAATCACACCGGGAAATAAATTGTCGAGCGGATAACCGCCGACACGCACGACCGGATTCGGCGCGAGAAATTTGCCGTACAAAATATTTTTGGGGGCAACCTCAGAAAATTGTTTCAACGACGCGCTGAATGGTTCGCTTTCCTCCACCCGCCGCGAAAAACCAAGTTCGCGCTGTACTTGAAAATAGGGCAAGAGAAAAGGCGTAAGCACTATCGCAATCAACGCGAATGAAGCGAGCAAGGAAACAAAAATGCGTTCAAGTGATTGAAATAAATGCGCGCGTTGGGTGACAAGCCACCATAGTAAATACACCGCGACAGTGAATCCTGACAACAGCGCGTAATAAAAAGAGGAGAGCGATTGGAGGATAAAGAAAAATGCAAAGAGAAAAGCGAGGAATGCAGAACGCGTTGTGACACGTGCACGGCTCGGTGTGTTCGATTCTAACAGTTTGTGCAAGAACAACAGCGCCAGCGGCAGGAAGCCAAGCGTCAGGAGTTGCAGCTGTGCGAAATTTCCCAGATTGAACGGGTTGAACGCATAGATGATTCCCGCGACCCACCCTGCCTCTGCGCGCCGCGTCAAATCATACACAAAGAGATACATCGCAAAGGCGTCGAGCCAAAGCATTGCCAATAGAGCGAGGTTGTATCCGAAAATTGAGTTGTTGGTTGCGAGGGTGAATGGGAATGCCAGCAAACTTGGCGGCAGTAAAATTTCCGAAAACGCGAGGGTGTTGGTGTACGGATAAAAAATGTTGGTGTTGAATAATTCAAGCGGATTCGTCACCAGCGCGTGTCCCACCCACGCAACGATCCACGTATTCAACAACGCGTCTTGCTTGTCCTCGACCGAATTCCAAAGATGCAGTCCAAGCGGATTTGTCAAGAGCAGCGTGAGCGCAATGAAAATCAACGCGGCGGTAAGATGTTTTCGCATGGGCGCAACAAATTATACAGATAGTTGGGAAATCAAAAACATTGCGCGGCAATTGACAATCGCGATTTCGACTCTATAATAGTTTGTGCCAGTGATCCGTATTTACAGACATTGAGCTTGTCTGAAAACCAGACAAACGTATTCGACAGACCAACAACATCCGCTTGGATCATTTGCCCGAGATGGCATGACCGAGACGGGAGATAACGGCGAAATTTTCGCGCGCTCACCGTTTTTCGGTGAGCGCGTTTTTTTGTTGCTTTCAT
>SHND01000055.1:0-12004 GCA_004295045.1 Chloroflexota bacterium
ACGCCGCGCGCAAGGTGAACGGCGAGGGTTGTGCGTTGATAGGGGAAATCTTCCGAGTCGAAATGGAAATACAAATTCCGTCCGCAGCAAGCAATGTCGCCAACGAACGATTGCGCCGGATTGCGCTGCAAGTGCGTTTCGTAAGCGCTTGTATCAATCGGCGAAATTACGAGCGCGGCGAGCGCATAGTAGAGCGGCGGCTGCCAACCCTGATGCCCCGCCTCACCCCCCCCTGCTTGAAACAATTGCACAGGCAGGACGCGCTGATCCGCAAGATATTTTGCGAAACGAAAATGATCGTCTTCGTCCGGACCTTCGAATAAAGGAATGACGAACGCGTACGTCAACGCGAAACAAGCAAAGACGATGAGGAGCGCGGCGAGAAATGGATCGAACCGACGCGTGGATGGTGGAACAGTGGAAAGGTTTGACAACGGAAAATCAAGTGAACGGGAGCGCAGAGATTATAGTCGCGGGCGGGCAAAAACGCGAACTCTGTTCGCCCCCCTTAAATTATGTGACAAACTCGCGCACAATTTTTACAAAGGATGCCGGATCTTCTAATTGCGGCATGTGTCCCGCTTTGCGAATAATTGCCAGTTGGATTTCGGGCAGCTCTGCCGAATCAAGTTCGCTGGCGATCTCGAACGCGCGTTGTTTGTTTGCGAGTCTATCTTGCTCGCCCCAAATCAGCAGCGTCGGCACGCGCGGCGTTTGCTGTTGCGGCATAGCGCCCGCGGCGATTTGACGCCTCAGCGCGGCAAAGCTGTGGGACGCGTCTTGCGACGCGCGCAAAACATCGGGCGTCACGAGCGCTGGATTCGCAAAGGCGCGCTGTACTTCTTCTTCAGAAACGCTTTGACGGCGGCTCCATTCCGTCAGCGACGCCAGCGCGGGCGCGCGCAAAATACGCTGCGCGAATGTTGACTTGCGCGGAATTTGTCCGCCATCAACCAAAATCAAATGCGTGACGCGTTCGGGATGCGCGCTGGCGTACAAGCGCGCGAGCGTCGCGCCGAACGAATTGCCGATCACTGCCGCCTGTGTCATGCCGATCAATTCTTGGACGCGGGCGAGCCATTCAATCAATTCCGCAAAAGAGGCGTTGGGCAATTCGACCGTGCCGCCGAAATGGGGCAAATCGGGCGCGGCGACATAATACGAATCCGCCAAGTCTTGCCAAACGGTGTGCCAATGCCAATTTGCATCACCGAATCCGCCGTGCAGCAGCAATAAATTTGGGGCTTGTTTCGTTGACGAATTGCGCCACACGCGCACTTGGCGCGCGGCGATCCGTACAAGTTCAGGACGAATTTCTGCCATTCAAAACATACAAAGCTCTGCGTAGAGAGGCGTTCTCTAACGCCGCACATCACCGTCATTTTTGACACACCGCGCTAGAGCGCGCTTGCTACGCTGTCTGCTTTTTCATTTTGGCGAACGTATTGAAACGTAGGACAAATTTCAATTTTGTCATACCACTGCGTAACATGAGTTAATAAATACTTAAGAATTTTGTTTTAAGATAGTCAGATGTAACGCTATACTGAAACGTATAGATACGCAGCAAGACATTATTGTAGCGTGGTAGATTCCTTGCGCCAAAACGAGAATGGGGAGAGAGTTATGCTTCAGCGAGATCCAAACGCAAAACATCCGAAATATATTTACATGAATCGGCGGCATTTTTTGGTCAAAGCCGTGCCAATGGCAGCCGGCGCGGCGCTCCTCGCCGCGTGCGCGCCAACGTTGGGGCAAGTGACATCGCCGCCGCAAGCCCCCGCGGGAACGCCCGTGCCAACGATGGCGCCGAAAGATTTGCCTGCCGCGCTCGCACATACAGACGCGTTTAGCAATGTGACGACGGACGAATTGGGCGACAAGCTAAACACATTTGAACAAATTACCAACTATAACAATTACTATGAATTCTCGACGGACAAAGAAGCCGTCGCGCCATTGGCGAAAAATTTTGTGACCGCGCCGTGGTTCGTCGAGGTGAATGGATTGGTGAACAAGCCGCGCACCTTTGCGCTCGCAGACCTCTACAATTCCTTCAAGCAAGAGGAACATGTGTATCGGCTTCGCTGTGTGGAAGCGTGGTCTATGGTGATGCCGTGGGTTGGCTTTCCGTTGAGTGATTTGCTCAAAATGGTGGAACCGAAACCGGAAGCAAAATTTGTAAAATTTGTGACAGTGTTTGATAAATCGCAAATGCCGAATCAAAATTTTCCGATTTTGCAATGGCCCTATGTTGAGGGCTTGCGCCTCGATGAGGCAATGAACAATCTTACGATTCTTGCCACCGGACTGTACGGCAAACCGTTGACGAATCAACAGGGCGCGCCGATTCGCCTCGTCGTGCCGTGGAAGTACGGTTTCAAGAGCATCAAGGCGATCAACCAAATCGAATTGACGGACAAAGCGCCGCTCAATACGTGGCAGGAAGCGGCATCGAACGAGTACGGCTTTTACGCCAACGTGAATCCGGAGGTGGATCATCCGCGTTGGTCGCAGGCGACGGAACGCCGCATTGGTGAAATTGGCAGGCGGCGGTCGTTGATGTTTAATGGGTACGAGGACCAAGTGTCAAGTCTGTATCAAGGACTTGATCTGCGCGCGAATTTTTGACGGGCATGGCAAACGCAAAACGAAAAGGACGAACGCGCGTGGCGTGGCTGCGCGAAAATTGGCTGCGCGTGATTGTGCACGTCGGCGCGTGGCTGCCTTTGTTGTGGTTGGTGTGGCGATACCTCAATGATGATTTAGGCGCAGACCCTGTAACGACGCTCAACAATGTGACGGGCAGAACAGCGATGATTTTGTTGCTGTTGTGTCTCGCAGCAACGCCGGTTTATATCGTTACGGGATTCAGCAAAGTCATCCAAGTGCGCCGCGCCTTGGGGTTGTATGCATTCATGTACGCGGGATTGCATTTTTTCAATTTCATCGCGCTCGACTATGCTTTTGACCTGAACTTTATTCTTGCAGATGGCATTCCCAAAAAACCGTACATTCTTGTCGGGTTGACCGCATTGATTCTGCTCCTCGCGTTGGCGCTCACTTCGACGAAAGGTTGGATGCGCCGCCTGAGAAAAAATTGGACGCGCTTGCACTGGCTCATTTATCCGATTGGTCTATTAGTGATCACACATTTTTTGTGGCAAGCCAAAGCGGCGGAGCGTTACGAACCGTTGATCTATGCCGCAATCCTTGCGGTGATCCTGCTCATCCGCGTGCCGCCAATCCGCAAACAGATCGTGGAAACGCGGCTGCGTGTGACAGGCAAAGCCTCCCCGCCGCGCGCCAAGGTTCCCGCGACAGCACAACCACAAAATGAAATCGGTTAGAAATAAAAAATGGAGCGATGTGTCGCTCCATTTTTGTTATCCCAAAATATCATTTGGAAAACCGAAAATTCCGGGCGCGCCGCCCGTATGCCAAAACAAAATCGTCGAACCTTTTTTGAAAATTCCGCGTTCGACCAAATCAATGAGTCCCGCCATTGCTTTGCCCGTATAAACGGGGTCGAGAAAAATTCCTTCCGCACGCGCCACGCGTTGAATTGCCGCGCGGGCGGCGGGTGTAATTTTCGCGTACGCTTCGCCAATGTATTCATCGTGGACGATGAGGTCGTCGTCGCTGAACGCGATTTCATGTTCGAGAAATTGCGCGGTCTCGTCAAGCAAACGCGGGAGACGCTCTAAACATTCGGCGCGCGGACGGCTGACCGTGATGCCATGTACGGGAATTTGCACGCCATAGATTTTCATTCCCGCCAAAACGCCCGCGTGCGTGCCGCACGAACCTGTTGTAATGACAACGGCATCGAGTGAAATTTTCTGCGCTTGAAGTTGCGCCAACAATTCTTGGACGGCGAGGATATACGAAACCACGCCCCGTTTCGTGGAACCGCCGACGGGAATAAGATACGGCTTTTTTCCCTGCGCGCGCAAATCATCGCAGACGCGTTGTATCACCAATTCCGTTTCAAGTTTGTCCGCTTGCGCGTAAATCAACTGCGCGCCCAGAATTTCATCGAGCAGTAGATTTCCGTTGGTCTCGCCAGAAGGCGAAGCAAAAAACACGCCCACCGCGTCCATGCCCGCTTTGCGCGCGGCGGCAGCGGTTGTGCGAATGTGGTTTGACTGCACACCGCCGCCCGTCACCAACACATCGCAATTTTTTTCCAAAGCGTCCGCGACGAGAAATTCTAACTTGCGCGCTTTGTTGCCGCCCATCGCAAAGCCGGTGAGGTCATCGCGTTTCATCACGACGCGCACACCAAGTTCGTGCGATAGACGCGGCAATTTGTCGAGCGGTGTAGGAAGAACAGCAAGCGGAAAGCGGGGGAGAGAGGAGATGTTCATTGGAGATTGGGTGATTGGGTGATTGGGTGAGGTTTGATTTCAGATTTATGATTTGTGATTTGCCATCCGCTATTTGCTATCCGCTATTTGCCACTCGCCATCTGCCATTTGCTACGCCTGATTCTCGCGCGCATATTGGAACAGCGCGCGGTCGAGCGTTCGCATGTCCACTTTCGCTTGTTTTGCGAGTTTGCGCGTGACGAGAACGTACTGCCACCAGAAATCGAAATCGAATTTTTTCGGCATTGTCGCTTGGAGTGACCACAACGAATTTTGGTCGAGAATCGGATACAGGTCGGGCGCGCAAAAGTGAAGCAGCACGGACGCGGTGCCGAGCGAGACGCCATTCAGCAACGTCAAAATTTCGACGCGCACGCGTTCGTGCTTGGTGGAAAACGAAACGCGCGTGATTTCGCGGATGAAATCTTCTGCATTGGAACGATACAACGCGCGCGGGCGTTTGCTGTTCCATTCGCAAAGTGTGACAAAATCTTCTTTGTTCAGGAAACCGTTTTTCTTTACGCGCGGGACAATCTCACGGAAAAAGCGCGTGGCGGATTCGTCGCTGCCAAAACGCGCGGACCAAAACTCGATGGCGCGGGGATCAAAGCGGAGGGAAAACATGAAAGAATTTTCGATTTTCGATTTGTGATTTTCGATTGAAAGACGACGCGTATTTATTTTTGGGTAGTTGCTAGCTTTTGCGGCGTTGCCTCAGTGCGCGCGATCAATGGCTCGGCGTGTCCGAGCAAGCCGAAACGTTTTTTGAAAAGAAACGCGAGATTCGCAAAACCATCGCGCCAGATGTCGAGTTTGCTTTCGCCGTGACGCTCGTGATAATAAATCACCAATTCTTTGCAGCGCACATTCGGGAGCGTGAACGCTTCGAGTTTCAATTCTTCCGAGAACGCCATCGTGTCACTGGTGAGATTCATACGCGCCAAAAGTTCGCGTTTGAAAACCCACATGCCCGATTGCGAATCGTGAATGCGAATGCCGTACAGGAAAAAAATAAAAATGTTCAACACGTCATTCCCAAAGACGCGCAAGAAACTGCTCGGACGGTCTTTGTGTCCGGTGCGGTCACAGGAAATGAAATCAATGTTTTCGTCAAACATGACGTCGAGCAGGATGGGAATAAAATTGCGCGGATAGGTGCCGTCGCCGTCCATCGTCACAATCACATCGCCTGTCGCGGCGGCAAGTCCCGTTTTGTAGGCGCGACCATAGCCGCGCCGCGTTTCGGGAATCACTGTCCAGCCAAAGGAACGCGCGACGGCGGCGGTGTTGTCGGTGGAATTGTTGTCAACGACGATCACTTGGTCAACGATGGCGGGAAGGTCGCGGGCGATTTGGGGCAGCCCTTGTTCTTCATTGAGGCAGGGCATGACGAGGGAAATGCGTTTGTCGCGGTACATCGGCGGTAATTTTAAGCGAGAACGAAGGGAATGCCAATTCACATCGCATGACGACGAACACATTGGGCATCCCATCGAGGGGCACGTAAGTCTGAATGAACGTTAGCGGGCTTTGGCTCGTCCTCGCGGATTTGCTTTGCGTGTTCGGTAACTCTGTTGTGATGTCTTGGTCAAAGTGCGGCGCGGTGTACAGCATCGGTTCAATTGTGCGACCAATTTTTCGCCATCACTGCGGCTGAGCTGCAAGCGGTCGCCGTTGATGAAATAAACATTCGTCGGCTCGTGTGGATCGAGGCCGCGATTAATCACAATAACAAAATCGAGGTTGATCCATACCGGAACGCCATTGTCATTGGTGAAAGCGAAATCTGCCATTGAAATTCTCCTCGAAAAATTAAGGGGCAAGTTTTAAACTTGCCCCTGCTTTCTACAATTCCACCCGATAGCTCTCCACCGGGCGCGGCGCGCTCTTCATAATTTCGGGTGAGAGATTGTGCCGCATCTGCGCCCATTTAAGTGATGCCCATTCTTTCATAATCACGGGATACATTAACGGATTGAACAAAATGTTGATGGTCAAGAAACATTCATACGTGCAATAACATTTTGTTTTGGAAATCCACTGGCGCACTTCCTCCGCCTTTTGCGACTGCCAGATTTTTTTGAAATCGTAATCGTAATCGCGCACGTTGCCGAGAATTTTTTCGTCGAGCAGTTCGCACGCCAATACCGAACCGTCTGCATACATCGCGCCGCCGAGCGAACCCGCGTAACACGGAATTTGATAGCGGCGTTCTTTGGTCATTTTCGTAATCAGTTTTGGGCGAATGATGCGCTTGGCGTTGATGAAATCGCCGAACGGCAATTTGTAATAGCCGGTGAGTTCGCGCGAACGATTGTCATGTTCGAGCCGTTGGTGGAAATTGTAATAATTGTCCACATCGAACTCGTTCGCCTTCGGGTCAATCGGCGGCGTGTATTTCGCGCCGGGGTCTTTCGGTCCGCCGCGCAGCAGCAATGTGAACACGGTGTTAACGCCGACGTAGGTTTGCAAGTAATCGTAAATCTCATCCAACTTTTCGTGATTGTACGCGCTGACCGCGATTTGAATGCACGTCGAAAAATTGGGATAATATTTTTCGAGGACGCGCAGTTCGCGGTAGGTGCGAATCGCGCGGTCGAACAAGCCTTTGAAGCCGCGAAACTTGTCGTGGTCGTCTTCGGCGCCGTCAATCGAAATGTCAATGTGCAAATCGAGATCGGGGCAATCGTCCAAAATTTCGCGCGCGCCGTCCACTACGCGGCTCGTGAGCGAACCGTTCGACGGGATGCCCACGTTCAACGCTTTGGCGTTCTTGTGAAACATTTTCACAATTTCGGGCAGGTCTTTGCGTAAAAACGGCTCGCCGCCGGTTGGCGTGAAAAAGATCATCGGGTCCATCGAAGCGCTGACCTTTTCGATTTCGTCAATCGTTAATTCGCCCGTGTGACGTTCGTGCGAACCGAGCAGACAGTGCCCGCAGCGCGCGTTGCAATTTTTCGTGATGAACAGTACGAAATACAACGGCGACGCGCCTTTTTTCGACACGATGCGTTTGGCGAAGGGTAAATAATTGAGTTTGCTCATGGATACTCTCTTTTGGAATGACGTCAGGCTGCAAGCGCTAACGCTCGCTCTATATTTTTTGGAACTGCAATCATCACAAAGCGCGAAATGTGATAAAGATAATCCTCACCCGATTCGTCAATGATACGGATAAAGTCATCGCGTGTGGCAGATTCATCAGGAAGAATTCTGTACAACTTGAATAAAATCAAATCATCTTCTCCCTCATTGCGAATGCACAACGCAAAACGTGTTGCCTTGGACTGCCCCACCTGTGTGGTCAATCCAAAAAGCGGCTGATTTTGATTTTTCTTTTGCCGATGCCGTGCGCTTCGTACCAATGCAGTTCGGCTTTGCGAACGCGTCCGTTCGGCAACAGAATGAGCGCGACGCCCTTTAGTTTTCTCCATCTGCCAGTTCCATATTTCCGGCGCAGCTGTCGAATCTCACGAATGGATTGATTGACAGCGATGCGCTGAATGTTGGTGATGTCACCAATAATCTCAAAATCCATTTCCGCAGTCCTTTGACGGCGGGATGCTCATTGAATCGCAAAAAGTTTTGAACTCTATCCTACAAAACTTGCCTATCAAAGATCAACTCACCACAACTTTATCTTCACTCCGCGACGCCAACGCTTGCTTGAACGTTTCCACGCTCACGTAAAACGTACTCGCGAGGCTATCCAGGTGATCGTTATTGTTGATGATGCCTTTGCCGCGAATGACGCCTTGCTGGTCCAACGCAAAGCCATACGGTACGCCCACGACGCCAAATGCCGAACGCGTTTCGGGCGAGAGCACCACGCGAAAATCTTTTAACTGATGTTTGTCTAGAAATTCATTCAACTTGTTTTGTTCCACCGCGCCAAAAGTGAGAATGATGCGTTCGGGCGCGTCTTGCGCAAATTCGGCGAGCGCCTGCGCCACCGCGTGACAATAAAGGCATGATGTAGAAAAAAATAACAACAGAGTGTTTTGTTGCGGGGTGGCTGCGAGAGCAAGAATTTCGCCGCGTGTGGTAACCAGCGATTCAACCGGAGTGTGTGTGCCAACTTCGGGACCGTCGTGCGTGGCAATGAATCCCGACGGAATTTCCGGTTCAGCCGGAGTTTCGCTTGCAGGCGCGCCCACTGTTTCTGTTAAGGCTGTTTCAAAAAGTTCCGGCTGCGCTTGACGGACTTCGACCGGTCCAAAAAGTGGAACGCCCGCTTGCTGCACTACGCGCGCAATTTTCAGCAATTGCAGCGGATTCAAAAAGGTGAGCATGTGGGCGCGCATGGACAAGCCAGTGTAGGCGCGCACATCATCGCCGTCCACTTGCACCAGTGTCGGCTCAAATTTCCAATTCGGACGCGCCCGGTCTAACCATTCTTTCGCCTCTCGCGCGTACAAACTTTTCGCCGTGAGCGCACCGCCGCTTTCCTTTTCAATTTTGGCGGCGAGATCATCGCACTGCGCGCAGCCCGAATCGTACAAAATGTAATGCTGCATATCCGCTGTCATTGTACCCAATTCATTTGCTTTGTCGAATAGCCAAACGCTCAAGTGTAAAAATTTCATTTATGCGCGACGAGCCACACTTGCAAATGTGTTTCGGCAACGACGAAATAATATGCTAAATCATAAAGCGCTGTTTTCAATGCCGCGAATGGTGAATCCATGAACGCGCGGGATGTGGGCACAAAATGGCGAATGTTGTGAAATCCAACCCGCGCCAATGTTTGTTTCAACGCGCGCGGCGCAAAACCGCGTTCGGTGACGCCCAACTCCGCCGTGACGTTCTGCGCGCGACGTCCGTGCAAATACCCGGGTTCGGCAAGCACAATTTTTCCACCGGGCTTGAGCGCGCGGAAGCAATTATGCAAAACCGCGTCTTCCTTTTGCGTATGATGCAGCGTGTCGTACACCAACACGGCGTCGAACTCGGGCGCGAAATCAAAAGCTTCACTGTCCGCCACACAAAATGTGCACCGTTCGCTCACCCCTTCGCGCGCGGCGCGTCGTTCCGCCAGCGTGAGCATGTCGGGTGCGAGATCAAAACCCGTCACAACATACCCCATCCGCGCGAGAAACACGCTCGTCCAACCGGGACCGCAGCCAACATCCAAAACGCGCGCGCCTTCGGGCAAATCTAAAAATTCGATCACCGCCGCAAAATCGCGCAAAAGCCGCGCCGATTCGCGTGGATTCGCGCCGCGAAATGGTTTTTCATTCAGCCAGACGCGTTCGAGTCCGCCTGTATTTTGCACGTAATCAATTTCGTCTTGTTTGCTCATAGCTTTTGAAAATAGTTAGTAACGTTGACCGCGCGCAAAATCGAAAAACGCGTTCAACATCCCGAATCCGACGATAAAAACATCAAGCGGTAAAAAGAGTGCGGCGCCAAGCGCAAAGCCGACGCCGCGTTTTTGCGCAAGAAAATGTAGGAGCGAAAGATTGAGCAGGTAAAAGAGAACGAGACCAATGAGCGCGGCGATTGCCAAGGAAATGTTTTGCCAGAGAATTGAAATGAGCAGCGCGGTGATGGTGAGATAAATGGTTGGCACGGCAAGTTGATAGAAGATTGGGACGCTGGTGAAAAACGGCGCGCCGCGTTTTCGCAACCGCATCAAGGTCAGCGCGCGGGCGCGTTTGAAATCTTCGCGCAGAACGCTTTGCCACGAATATTTTTTCAGATGAACGACGCGCAGCGTGGGTTCGAGGACGATGTTTATTCCCGCGCCCCACGCGCGCTGTCCAAATTCAGTATCTTCGGCGATGCTCGCCCCGCGATAATTTTCGTCAAAGCCGTCCAGTTGTTCAAAACATTCGCGTTTGAGCGCGGCGACGCTCGTGTAAAAAAGCCCGATGCGCGGCGCAGCTGCAAAACGCGCGTACGTAAAATTCATCCACAAATTTTTGAATTGACTCGCCCAATTCTTTGAGGGAATGTTTTCGTCGAGCAAGCCGACGACGCCGTCACACCCGCGCGCGTCGAAAGTCTGTTGCAATATTTCGATTGCATTTGGCGGCGGCACGATATCGGCGTCGGTGAAAAACAAAATGTCGCCCACGGCGTTTTGCGCGCCGCAATTTTTGGCTGCCGCCGCGCCGATATTTTTTTTCTGCGCGATCACGCGTACGCCAAACGATTCCGCAATGCGCGCGGTTTCATCCTGTGAACCATCATCAACAACAATGATTTCTTGCGGCGGAGGAGAGGCAGTGGTGAGCGCGTGCAGTGTTTGCGGTAGCGTGGCAGCCGCGTTAAACGCGGGAACAATGACCGAAATTGAGGCGGGCGACGACATGAAGAGAACGAACCGCCGCGAATTTTTTCTCGCGGCGGTTCAAGGTGAATGTTAGTGTGGCGGCTCGAGTCCGGCGGCTCGATATGCTCGCTCGACATCCGCGTCGGTATGCGCTACGTGTTCCTTTGCACTCGCGCTTGCCGTGTTAGACACAAGATCAAAGTGACCACAATGTGCGGTGCCGCTGCTCTTTCCCTTAAATTCTAAATGATAGTGATACGGAGTTGCCCACCCGCTTGTATTTGCTGTATATGAAACATATCCAGCGCTATTGGCTTGAAGAGTTTTGGATTCGACGGTCTGTCCGGTCTCAAAATTAAATGCCCTGTAACTGATCGTTTCGTTTTGCGCGAACCACAGGTCAATATTGTACACTGCTTGTCCTTCGCGTACACCTTCCAGCCAATAATCCTGATTCGAACAATCAAAGAGATATAATTCGTTGGCGACTGTGTTGAGATAGCCACCCGGACCTTTGTACACGGCAATCTGGGAGGGCGGATTTCCGGGCACGACTGTGCTATTTGGCGGCGGCGGTGTTCCTCCTCCGGGCGAGGTTGGCTGAGGTGTGGGCGAAGTTGCTGCTGCAATTTTGAACGACCAAATGTCGGAAGGCGTGCAGCCGCTGCTGTTACATGCTTTGATGTTCCAAAAATAAGTATAGCCGCGCGGCAAGCTCGATGATTTCTTTTCGAGTTTGCCAGTGCCGCCGTGCATCACACGCGGACCTTTTTTCGATCCCTGTCGAACGACAAAGCGATAGCGTGTTGCACATGCGACACTATTCCATTTGAGCTTGACCACCGGTCTTTTTACAGTCCCTTTGTCAACGGGTTTGTTAAGCACAGGTGCGGCTGGCGCAACGGTGCAGTCGGCGGTCGGCGTTGTGGTTATAGTTCCCGTAGGGGTAGCGGATGGGGGTTGCGTCTGTTGAGGCGCGAGTGCGGTTTGGGGATTTGCCTGAACGCTGCCAAAGGTAGCAATTGCGATAAAAATAACAAAACAGAACGCGGCGATAGCTATAGATTGTTTCACAAATTTCTCCTGCCTTGATTCGCGGCGTGGCACGAATCAGAATCACGCGCAACTATAAACGAGGACGCGCGGAATTGCCAAATTGGGCGCGTGCCGCGCGTATTTGTTGGCGCAAACGAAAACGCTGCGCCAATTCTCGGCACAGCGTGCGTTACAGAGCCACCTCTCGGACTTGAACCGAGGACCGACTCATTACGAATGAGCTACTCTACCGACTGAGCTAAGGTGGCACTGCGCCCATTATATCAAATTTGAAAAAATCTCAAAGCTATATAAAGTATCC
>SHND01000055.1:12104-154813 GCA_004295045.1 Chloroflexota bacterium
GAGCCACCTCTCGGACTTGAACCGAGGACCGACTCATTACGAATGAGCTACTCTACCGACTGAGCTAAGGTGGCACTGCGCCCATTATATCAAATTTGAAAAAATCTCAAAGCTATATAAAGTATCCGTACAGTCCCGCATCTCAAACAGGCGCGTGAAAAGAACCTCAAGGAGTGATTCAATGAAGAAAACCATCATCCGTGTTCTCGCTATTTTGTTAGGTCTCGTCATTTTGCTCATTATCGTCGGAGCCGGTGCGGGATATTGGTACATTACCAAATCGCTTCCGCAAGTGAATGGCACGCTGCAGCTGCCCGGCTTGAAAAATCCGGTGACCGTCATTCGCGACCAGAACGGCGTGCCGCACATTTACGCCGACTCGACCGACGATTTGTATTTCGCGCAGGGATTCGTCCACGCGCAAGACCGCATGTGGCAGATGGAATTTAATCGGCATGTTGGACATGGCAAGCTTGCAGAATTGTTCGGCGAGGATTTGGTGGACGAAGATACTTTTTTGCGGACGATGGGCTTGGCGCGCGCAGCACAGCGCGATTTGGAAACCGCCGACCCGGCGATGCGAGAGAGTTTGGAAAAATACGCACAAGGCGTGAACGCGTATTTACATTCGCATCAAGACAATCTGCCGCTGGAGTTCAATCTCATCAACGCCAAGCCCGCCGATTGGACGCCGCTTGATACGCTCGTGTGGGGCAAGGTGATGGCGTACGATTTGGGCGGCAACTATGATCGCGAACTTTTGCGCGCGGCGCTGCAAAAAGAATTGGGCGCAGAGCAAATGCGCGCGCTGACGCCGGATTATCCGGCAAGCGGTCCATTCATCATTCCGTCTGAGGTGAAAAGTTTTGCCGCGCGCGCGAACGCTTCTGCCGCGCGTGCGAACGCCATTCCCGACATCGGTTCGCCAAAATTTTCCACCCTCATCGCAGTCAATCAACTGTTTAACGTATTCGATGAAGGCATCGGCTCGAACAACTGGGTGGTGGATGGAACGAAAACGACGACGGGCAAACCATTGTTGGCGAACGATCCGCATCTCGGCATTCAGATGCCGTCGGTGTGGTACATGAACGCGCTGCACTGCAATACGGTTTCCGATGCGTGTCCGCTGAATGTGGCGGGCTATAGTTTTCCCGGTGTGCCGAGCATCATTCTCGGACACAATGACCGCATCGCGTGGGGCGTGACCAATACCGGACCCGATGTGCAAGACTTGTACATTGA
The DNA here is from genome assembly GCA_004295045.1 of Chloroflexota bacterium. Classification (GTDB taxonomy): domain Bacteria; phylum Chloroflexota; class Anaerolineae; order UBA4142; family SHND01; genus SHND01. The sequence continues at coordinate 13,350 of SHND01000055.1, forward strand.
AAAAATCAATCCCGCGAATCCGAACCAATACGAATACATGGGCAAGTGGGAGGACATGCAGCTCATCAACGAAACGATTCATGTCAAGAACGCGCCCGATGTGAATTTGGTGGTCAAAGTGACGCGGCACGGTCCCATCATGACCGATGTGTTGGACGGCGTGACAGAACCGTTGGCATTGCAGTGGACGGCGACGCGCGAACCAAGTCGGCTCTTTGCGTCGGTGCCAAAAATCAACGCGGCGAAAAATTGGGATGAATTTCGCGCGGCGCTGCGCGATTGGGATGTGCCTTCGCAAAATTTTGTGTACGCGGATGTTGACGGCAATATCGGTTATCAAGCGCCGGGCAACATTCCGATTCGCGCGCAAGGCGACGGCACCCTGCCGGTGCCCGGCTGGACAGGCGAATACGAATGGACGGGCTACATTCCGTTCGACGAACTTCCGTTTGTGTTCAATCCATCCAATCATTACATCGTGACCGCGAACAATCAAGTCGTGCCGAACGAATACAAATATCTACTGACCAAAGATTGGGCGGCGCCGTATCGCGCGATGCGAATTGAAGAGCTCGTGCGCGCCAAGGAAAAATTGTCGGTGGACGATTTCAAAACGATTCAGGGAGATGTGTATTCGATTCCGCTGGTCAAGTTGCAGAAATTTATTCAAGCGCTGCCGACGAATGATGATTCTCTCACGCGGCTCGCGATGGAATTGGTCAACGCGTGGGACGGACAAATGAATCGCGACGCGCAAGCGCCCGCGATTTTGGAAGCGACCTACAACGCGCTCGTGCCCGATTTATTTGAAAAGCGCATGTCCGCCGAGACGTACAAAATGTTTGAAACGGATGGGAACAATTCGCGTCTGCTGATTGATCTTTTGTTGGACGATCCGCAAAGCGAATGGTGGGATGATCCCGCGACGCCCGGGCGTGAAACGCGCGATGACCGATTGCAAGCCGCGTATCAAGAGGCGCTGGATTTTCTTGGCAAGAATTTTGGAAACGCGCCGTCCGAGTGGAAATGGGGACGTTTGCACACGGCGACCTTTGCGCATCCGTTCGGTTCGCAAAAACCGCTCGACCGGCTTTTGAATGTTGGACCGCTGGCGACGGATGGACACGGCTTTACGATCACAAATGCGGGCTATCGCATCGAAGACAACGCCTACGTGCAGCGCACCGTTTCTTCGATGCGTCATATCATCGAGCCGACGAATTGGGATGCAGTGCAGTGGATTCACACAACGGGGCAATCGGGGCAGGCGCTCAGCGCGCATTACAGCGATCTCGTTCCAAAATGGCGTGATGTGAAATACGAAACGCTGCCGTTCTCGCGTGAAGCGGTAGAAAAAGCGAAAGTGAATTTGCTGAACCTGACGCCGTAAAGTGAGCGGCGTCGGACGACGCAGGACGGAGGAAAGCGCGTTGCGCGTTTCGCCTCCGTCCTGCGTCGTCAAAATCCAAAGCGGATCCGCTGCATGGCAAAGAGGAACATGCAGCCAAAGATCAAAACGTTGATAAAAAGCAGCGTCGAAACCACAAACCACTGTCGCCACGTCATAGGAATCTCCTTAAAAGGATAAGGTGACGGGTAACGGAGCATTCATTCTCATCATCCGTCACCTTTCACCTTTGATAATCGTCACATCCCCCGCATACAATTTCACGCGCGCGCCGTTTTGATTCAGAATCAGCGCGCCGTCGTCGTCAACATTTTCCGCGACGCCCTGCAAAATTGTATCATCACTCGCCACGCGAATAAACTGCCCCAACGTTCCCAGCCGCGTGCGGTATTTATCCGTGAGCGATTCACCGCCGCAGACGCGCGCATAATACGCATCTAACTCGGCGAGCAACGCGCGTTCCAAATTGCTGCGGTCAATCTCTTGCCCAAGCACATCTTGCAGAGTTGTCGCAAAAGGCGCGAGTTCGGGATAATCGCGCATTGTATAATTCACATTCAGTCCAATGCCCAAAATCACGTATGCTAATTTTTCGCCGACGATGCTCGATTCGATCAAAATGCCGCACACTTTTTTTCCATCCAACAAAATGTCGTTGGGCCATTTCAACGTTGGCAGTACGTTGAATTCATGTTCGAGCGTGCGCGCGATGGCGAGCGCTGCCATCGGCATCAAACGCGTCGCGTGTTGTGATGCGAGCGGCGGACGCAGTAAAATGGAAAATTGCAGTGACGTGCCGCGCGGCACGATCCATTGGCGTCCCATCCGTCCGCGTCCGGCGAGTTGTTCTTGCGCCGTGATGACCAATCCTTCTGCCGCGCCGTGTGCGGCGAATTCGCACGCCAAATCGTTTGTCGAGGCAACTTGGTCGTATCGCAAAATCTCACGCCCGATGATTTGTTTGCTCACGCGCGGAATTATACAACAATGAAGCAAACAGTTTTTGATTCAACAGCCGCGATGCTTGCGCCCGATACGTTGGGTGAGTTGCTCAACGCGCGTGTGCACTCTGTGAAACGTCAAACGCTAAACGCCGCGCATCTTTCGGGAAATGAGTTGCACGAGATTTTGTTGAACGGCGACGCGGGACAAACGCGGCTGGTATTAAAGGAATTTCAACCGACGCGCGACTGGGTGATGCGTTTGACGCACGACACCTTGACGCGCGAGGCGATGCTGTTTGCGAATGGAATTTATGCGCGAATGCCGCGCGAAATTTTCGTGCCGGTCATTGGCATTGCGCGCAGCGGCGAAACATGGGCGACCTTGATGCGCGATGTTTCGGCGGAATTACTGCCATCCAATCAACCACTGACGCCGTACTACGCGCAGCTGCTGCTCGAACATCTCGCCGCGCTGCACGCGCAATTTTGGAATGACGCGTCGTTGCAAAATCCCGCGCTCGGCTTATCGTCGCTGCAAGATTTTTTGACGATTCTCTCGCCCGCGCGTGTCCAAGCCGAAATTGACGCGGGACGGACGCATCCCGTTTTGGAAATGGCTGCGCGCGGCTGGCAAGAATTTTTTGCAGCTGCGCCAAACGATGTGCGCGAAATCATTCGCGCGTGGCAAAACAATCCGACGGCGTTGCTGAATGAATTGGCGGCGATGCCGCAAACGCTCGTGCATGGCGATTACAAATTGGGAAATTTGGGAATTGCTCCCTCACCCCCAACCCCTCTCCCCAAAAGCGGGAGAGGGGAGCAGACAATTGTATTGGATTGGCAGGATGCGGCGCGCGGCGCGGGCAGTTTGGATTTGGGATATTTTCTGGCATTGAACGCGCGCTGGCTGCCGTTTGGGCGAGAGCGCGCGCTTGAAATTTATCGAAACGCGTTGCACGCGCGCGGACATTCTATTTCGATGCGCGAAATCGAAATCGGATTGCTTGCGGGCGGCGCGCTGCGCTTGTTGTGGTTGATGGTTTTGCATCAGCCAGAGGAATTGGAATGGTGGTACGAGTTGGTGCGGCGTGTGGATACCGCTATTTAGGGGAAAGAGACAAGGGGGAGTCATTTTGAATGACTCGTCTTTTTCACGTTTTTTTCATATTGGCTTGGGCTTTTGTATGCGTTTCTCACATCAATTGAGGTAGATTACAGTCGAGCGCTTGACAAGCCGCGGAGAGCGGGAACGACGATGATCCTTGGCTTGCTTTTGACGGCGATGAGGGTTCTTGACCTCGCTTGACAAGCGCTCTAACTTTAACTGCTAACAGTTCTTTATCCATCTCTACGTGGGAGGTAAAGATGAATCAAAAGCCAATTTTATTCGAACGAACCTTTGAGCGAGAGCTCGCCAGCGGGCAAGCAAAGAGAGACGATTTAGTCGAATGGTGGCGGATGGTGCAGGTCGGCGATATCATGTCCACCCCCGCGCTCTGTATTGACCATCAAAGTACACTGCCTGAAGCGCTCGAGTTGATGAAGAAACACGGTGTGCGCCGCATGCCGGTGCTAAAAGACCGAGAGCTGGTTGGAATAATCACTTTGGGGGATGTCCGCGGCGGGCTGCCCTCTGAGGTGACATCGCTAAATCGCAGCGAACTCTCTTTTTTGATGGAGCAGGTGCAAGTGGCACGCGTGATGCGACATCCGGTCATTACCGTTCAACCCCAAACCAAATTAGCGGATGCGGCGCGCTTGATGCTCGAGTACCGTATCAGTGGGCTGCCCGTTCTCTCGGCAGATGGCTTGGTGATTGGATTGGTTACTGAATCCGACATCTTTCGCCTGTTGATTGACATGCTCGACCCAAAAGGAGAAACGTGATGGGCGAGGGGTGACCGGACGTGGTGTAGAGGTTCTCTTCTCGGCGAAGGGACCGGATGTTGACACCGGAAGGGGAATCCCAAAATGATTGACCAGTTCTGGCAAGTTCTGCCCTATGTTGCGCTGGGGGTTTGGATTATCGCGCTCGCCATAGTTTCTTGGCTGCGGTTTCGGATGTCCCGGTAATGATTTACCGGACCCGCAGAATTTTGGAATCGTCGCTGCCCGGAAACGAGTCAAGCGCGTACCACTTCGACGGAACAAGGCGCGCGTGTAGAGATGGCGCTTGAAACACTTCCCAGCAGGAGCCGCTCCAACGCGCCAAGCCCACGCGCGCCCACAAAGATGCAGTCCGCCTGCCATGCTTCCGCCTCACGCAAAAGGACTTGCTTGGGGTCGCCAGCAAGAACCAGAGCAGATGCGTTCAGTCCGGTTTGACTCAAAGTGGCTCTCGCCGAATCCGTCATACGTCGAATCCATCCCTGTTCATCAGGATCGCTTTGGTCAACCCAACGTCCCAAGCCGGGGAGCAAGGGACCAAATACCGCTGATAGGCGATTATCTACCGCAGCAATGACGCGCGCCTCGGTTCCTTTGGGCCATTGGCGCGCGGCGACCGATTGTACGGCACGTTCTGCATCGGGGGAACCATCTACGCCGATGATCAAGCGGATGGGCTGCTCACTTGCCTGAATACTAGAGCGTCCGATTCGCACTGAACAGCGCGCGTTTTCGAGGACTTGCTGCGACACGCTGCCGAGTAGGAGCCGATCCGCCGCAGATCGCCCGCGAGACCCCACGACAACTAACCCAGCTTTCCATTCCTCAGCCTTGAGAATGATAGACCAGCCCGGAGAACCGGATACGCCTTCGAACTGGACTGCCCAGTCCGGAAACAGCGCTTGAACCATTTGGCTTGCCTGTTGTGCCATCTGGCGCGCCGACTCTACTGCGCGTTCCAGTTCCGAATGGGCACGCGTAATCGCCGCTTCAAGTTCCTTTGGCAGCGCAGGAGCACCGTTTTCAGATTCAGGTGGCACAAAGACGTCCGCAACGCAGAGTACAAGTGCTTGAGCCGAGTGAGGCAGACCTGCGCGTGTCAACTCTCGAATCGCGGCTTCGGAAATGGGAGAACCATCGTATGCAATGAGAATTTTCATTTTTGCATTGTCCAGGCAGTGAGTACGAGTTCAGGCGATTAGCTCAACAACATTATATTGGAGTGTGTTGCCATTTCAAAACAGCATCAAGATTCAGCCATGCGGAAACGCGGATGCAGACCAAGCTCATCATTTCCGCCCAACCATTCCCCGAACGAAAAAGCCGTATGATATAATCTCTCTATGCAACGCGCGCGCGCAGCTATTTTTGAGAATTTGGCAGACCTTCTAACCAACGCACACAGCTCCGGTGAACTTTCGGACCTGTTTCTATCTCTGTTGCTTGAGAAAAGGAAGCGCGTCGAGCGTGGCATCCTCTTTGTCTACGACGAATCCAACGAGCGGCTCGCTGTCGCTGCTGCCCACGGCTATAACATCGCACAGCTCGTGCCGCTGCACTTGAAAACGGGTGAAGGGATGGCGGGACGGGCTTGGCACGCGCGGCGCGGCGCGATTTATTCCGACCCAAATGCCATCCAAGCGGCATGGGCTGACCTTCCACCGGCGCACCGCGAGCGACTCTTTGCCGCTCAATCCAATCTCGCGCCATCACTCTCCGCCATCGCTGTCCCATTGCTCACGGCGGATTCCGTGTTAGGCGTAGTGATTTTAGAAAGCGTGAGCGAGACGGATGGCTTTGACGCGGACGATTTGGTCTGGTTGCAGCGTCTTGCCACAATCGTCAGTTTGGGATTGGAAAATACGCGTTTACGCGAACGGGTGAATCCAAGTCGGGGCGACCAAGCGCCCGAACGTCTCAAGAGCGAAGCGGTTTCGTTCCTCGCGCACGAGATGCGCACGCCCTTGACCTCTATCAAGGGTTATGCGACCACGCTGTTGTTGGAGGAGGCGACTTTTAGCGAGGAGAAACAACGCGAGTTCATCAAACGCATTGACGAAGAATGTGATACGCTGGTGAATTTGATTCATGACCTTTTGGAATCTTCGATCATGGACGCGGGTCTGATGGCGCTAGAGCGCGAGCCCGTGATGTTGCCGCGCTTGGTCGAGGGGATAGTCCAGGACTTTATCGAGCGCAGTCCAAACCACCGCTTTCTGATAGATTTTCCAGAGTCGTTTCCGTTGGTCCAAGCCGACCCGGACCGCCTGGCACAGGTCTTGAGCAATCTGTTGGAGAACGCGGTCAAATATTCGCCGCGCGGCGGATTGATTATTGTGCAAGGAGAATTGCGTCCGCACGAAGCGGTCGTTAGCGTCGCCGACCAGGGCATTGGCATTGCGCCGGAGCATCTCAATCGTCTGTTTGAGAAATTTTTCCGGGTGAAGGATGGTCCAAGTCGCGGCACGGTTGGCTCTGGATTGGGATTGCCCATCGCGCGTACCATCGTCGAGAGTCATGGCGGGCGAATCTGGGCGGAGAGTCGTTTGGGGGAGGGCAGCATCTTTTATTTTGCGCTCCCATTGCAAGAGACAGTCGAGGTGGCTGCCTGTGCGTGAAAAAATCTTGGTGGTCGAGGACGAACCGCGCGTCGCGCGGCTTGTCACCGAAGTGTTAAAGGCGGTGGATTTCCAAGCCATCACCGCAGGGAACGGTGACGCTGCTATCGAGATGGTCGCGCTGGAGCAACCCGACCTTCTTTTGCTTGATATTATGCTCGGCAGTGGGATGGACGGAATTGAGGTCTGCCGACGGCTGCGCGAATTTTCAGATGTGCCGGTGATCATGCTGACCGCCAAAGCTAAAAATGAGGATATTTTGCGAGGATTTGACGCGGGCGCGGATGATTACCTGACCAAGCCGTTTAATGCCAAAGAGCTGCTCGCGCGCGTGCGCGCCGTCTTGAAGCGAACGCGGCGTCCTGAAGAAACGGTAACGAGCGTCTGGAAATGCGGCGAGCTCGAAATCAATTTTGCGCGGCGGACGATTCGCGCGCGCGGTCAACTTGTTTCACTGACCCACACCGAGTATTCGCTTTTACGCGAGCTCGCCGTCAATGCCGAGCGCGTAATGCTGCAACAGGAACTGCTCTCCAAGGTTTGGGGACCGGAATATCTCGACGATGTGGATTATTTGCGCGCCTACATTCGGTATTTGCGACGCAAGATTGAACCCGACCCCTCGAATCCTCGATATATTCTTACCTCTTCGGGCGTGGGCTATATGCTCACATGTCCGGAACAAGAGTAGCACACATTCTCTCTTCTCTTACTCTAGCTTTCAAGAGGCAGCGAGCTCAAGCTCGCTGCCTCTTTTCATACTTTTTTCATCTCCCCGCAATCGTTTCTATGACATTTTTCGTCTCGTTGTGCTAAGTTGGCATTAAAGCCGATAGGAAACTGAAATGAATGATACGTTCGCTGTACAAGCCCACGCGCGCTCTGCGGTTCCCCGTGCCTCAAATGCTCTCTTCACAGCGCGCGCGATTCTGGCTGATACGCTGGAATATTACGCAAGCCGACGATCCGTTGAGGCGGCTAAAGTGACAGCCAAGGAGATGCGGAGCGGTGATAGAGCGTTGCAAGCGGATTTGGAGCGCCGCCTTGCCCGTTCGCTTGCTGAATATCTGGGCGGAATGGATCGCGATCTAAAAGCTGTCTATCTCTACGAGCAAAAGCTCGCTGAAGATGACGAATCGCTCGATGCGCTCGTTACCGACCCGCTCCACCTAGTTGTCTGGGCAGAGCCCAAGACAGTCGCGCTCGACGCGTTGATTACCATGCTCAATCGAGCGCTGACACAAGCAATGAGTGAACTGCGAAAAAAGTCCGCGACTCGGCGCGCGCTTGATGCTCACCTCATAGATGATGCCGAAGTCCGCGACCGCGTGGGTTATGCCGCGTTCCTGTTCTCTCCCCATCATCGTCCCGTGCAGGTCTGGCGCAGGGCGGACGTCGCATCTGACGCAAGCAGATGGCTTGTGCAGGAACAATCATTGGAGCGAACCGGAATCTGATAGAAACATGCGGGAAATAAATTTCAGAATGAGGAGGTCACAATGAACGCTAACTTTAAGCGCACAATAAAGCAATACCTGATTCAGGAATCCAGGCGACTGGAAAAATCTATCCAAGCTTACCAAAAGCGTCTCGAGCGCATGTCGCCGTCAAGCGGCGACGACGCGGATCACGTGGTGAACCTGCTTGAACAGAGCCACACCTTGACCATCTTGGAACAACTGCGACAGCAGTTGAATCGAGTGGAAGCCGCGCGCCGACGCGTGGCTGAAGGTAAATATGGCATCTGCGTGGATTGTCACCGGGCGATCCCGGCGGAGCGCCTGAAAGCCCTTCCTTATGCGACGCTTTGCGTTCGCTGTCAATCTCAACGCGAACGCGGACCGCGTTCCTTGATGATGTCGCAGAGCAGCTTGCAAGCGACGTAGCAAGCTGACATTTTTTCTGCATTGAAATGCTACAATCAAATTCGGGTTATCCCACGCTTGCGAGCTTGATACCCACACACTCGACAAGTTGGAATGGTGGTACGAAATTCTTCGTAGGGTGTATCAAGTCGTGATACAATCAGCCACGCGGAGGCATCACATGGCAAACGAGGGACAGCTCGAAATTATCAAACAAGGCACCAAGGAATGGCACGCGTGGCGCGAGCGCAATCGCCAACTGAAACCGGACCTTTCAGGGGCGAATCTTTCTAATTATGAACTCGTCGGCGTCGAGCTGTATGAGACGCGCCTCTCCAACGTGATATTGACCGGTTCCAATCTAACGGGCGCGAATCTTGCCGGCGCGGACCTTACATCGGCAAATCTTTATCAGGTGAATCTGACGGGGGCGAATCTACGCGGGGCGATCCTCGTCGGCGCGAATTTCACGGGCGCGACATTGCGCGGCGCGGACCTGACCGATGCAAACTTGAGCGGCGCGATTCTTAGTCATACGACCATGCCGGATGGTTCGATGCATGTGTGATAGTGTTTATTGCAAAGTGGATGATTGAAGAAACATCAAATTCATCAAAAAGGAAAAAGGCAAAAGCGAAAAGCGAAAAGGCATAATCGGAGTATACTTTTTCACTTTTGCCTTTTCGCTTTTCGCTTCCTCATTATGAAACATAAAGTATTCGTCTCTCGCATTATCCCCGATGAAGGGCTGAATCTCGTGCTCGACGCGTGCGATGCCGAAGTATGGCAGGATGAATTGCCGCCGCCGCGCGAAATTTTGCTCGAAAAAATCCGCGACAAAGTGGGCTTGCTCTCGCTGCTCACCGACAAGATTGACGCGGAACTCATGGACTTGAATCCGCAACTGCGCGTCGTCGCCAATTACGCGGTGGGTTTCGACAACATTGACATTCCCGCTGCGACCCAACGCGGTTTGCCGATTGGCAATACGCCCGGCGTGTTGACCGACACCACTGCTGATTTTGCGTTCACGATGTTGATGAGCGCGGCGCGGCGCGTCGTCGAAGGCGCGGACTATGTGCGCGCGGGCAAATGGAAAACGTGGGGACCCAAATTGTTGACCGGCATTGACATTCACGGCGCGACGTTGGGACTCATCGGGTTCGGACGCATCGGGCAAGCAATGGCAAAACGCGCGAGCGGTTTCGACATGCGCGTCTTGTATTACGACCAATATCGCCGCGAGGATTTGGAAAAATCTATGGGCGTGGTTTATGCCGACATGGACACGCTGCTGCACGAATCCGATTTCGTTTCCATTCACACCGATTTGAACGAATCCACGCGTCACATGTTTAACAACGACGCGTTTGCAAAAATGAAATCGTCCGCCGTTCTCATCAACAGCGCGCGCGGTCCCATCATTGATCCCGCCGCGTTGTACGACGCGTTGTCGTCGGGAAAAATCCGCGCGGCGGCGTTGGATGTGACTGAACCCGAACCGATTCACATGGATAGCCCGCTGCTCACCTTGCCGAATTGTCTCGTCGTTCCGCACATTGCGAGCGCGTCCATTGCCACGCGCGGCAAGATGGCAGAGATGGCGGCGAAAAATTTGATTGCGGGCGTGAATGGCGAGAGGTTGCCAACGCCGGTGAATCCCGAAGTGTATGAGAAAGGAATACGCAAGTGACAAAATATGTTTTGCCCATCGTGATTGAAAAGGATGAGGACGGTTACTTTGCATTTTGTCCTGAATTGCAGGGATGTTACACGCAAGGCGAAACGTACGAAGAAGTATTGGCGAACATTGAAGATGCAATTCGTCTGCATCTTGAAGACCGCGTCGCAAGATGTCACTAAAACCCAAGATTCTCCGCGAAACATTTCCGCGCGGCAAAGGTTTCACCATTATTGATGCTCCATGGCGGCACAAGTATTTTGATTTGCCAAAGGATGAGCAGTGTTTCATCTGCCGCGCGATTTATGCCGCGCCGCGTTATGACGCGAAAAACCTGCTTCTCGTGCGCGGCGAACGCGCAATCATTATTTTGAATCGTTATCCGTACACGATGGGCGCGTTGATGGTCGCGCCTGTCGCGCACGTCGGCGATTTCCGCGAAATTGATGACGAAACACTTTCGGAAATGAATCAATTGGTCAAACGCGCCATGAACATTCTCGACGCGGCGATTCGTCCGAAAGCGTACAACATCGGTATCAATCAAGGGGTGGACGCGGGCGCGGGGCTAAAGGACCACTTGCACATTCACGTTGTCCCGCGTTGGGCAGCGGATACAAATTTTATGACGACGATTGGCGACGCGCGCGTTCTTGCACAAGACGTGGACGGAATGTACAAGCGTTTGAAAAAGGCGATGAAGGGTGTGGTAGAGAGGGAAACAGGTAGGCAGAGAAACAGGTAGTAGGGAAACATGGAAACAGGGAAACAGGGAAACAGGAACGGAGGGATACTTGTTTCCCTGTCTCCTTTTCTACTTGTTACTTGTCTTCTGGTCTCCTTTTCTACCTGCTACTTTTCTTCCTGCTACTTGCTCTCTGCTACTTTTCTGCATTTTTGTTATAATAGCCACGAGGTTTAATCAAGATGAAAAACAAAGAAGTTTTTATTCTCTCTGGCGCGCGGCTCCCCACCGGAAAATTTCAAGGTTCGTTAAAAGATATTCCCGCGACGCAGTTGGGCGCGCACGCAATTCGCGCCGCGCTCGAACGCGCGCAGGTTGACCCCAAGCAAATTGGCGAAGCGCTGCTTGGCAATGTGGTCAGCGCAGGTTTGGGGCAAGCGCCCGCGCGTCAAGCCGCGCTCGGCGCGGGTTTGCCCGATACGATTAACGCGACGTTGGTGAACAAAGTGTGCGGCTCGTCACTCAAAGCGGTGATGCTTGGCAGTGCAATGATACGCGCGGGCGATGCAAATTTTCTCGTCACGGGCGGCTTTGAAAGCATGTCACGCGGTCCATATCTTTCGGATCAACTGCGCGGCGGCGCGCGCATGGGCGATGTAAAATTCCGCGACGCGGTGGTATTCGACGCGCTCACAGACCCGTTTCACAACTGGCACATGGGCAACGCGGCGGAATTGATCGCGCAAAAGATGGAAGTGACGCGCGAGGAACAGGACGAATACGCGCTGCGTTCGCATCAACGCGCGCACGCGGCGCAGCAAGCGGGAAAATTTCAAGCCGAAATCGCGCCGCTAGAAATTCCCATCAAGGGGGGGGTGAAAATTTTTGACGCGGACGAAACAATTCGCGCGGATACTTCACTTGAAGCATTGGCGAAACTGAAACCCGCGTTTCAAGAAAATGGAACAGTCACCGCAGGCAACGCGCCGGGCTGGAGCGACGGCGCGGCGGCATTGGTACTTGCAGGCGAAGATGCCATCAACGGACACAAACCTCTCGCGCGCATCGCGGGGTATCATCAATCGGGAACGGTTCCCGAAAAAATTTTTTGGGCGCCGATTGAGGCGATAAACGGATTGTTGAAAAAATTGAATTGGTCACGCGACGATGTTGATTTGTTTGAACTGAACGAAGCATTTGCCGCGCAGGTCCTCGCCGATGGACGCGAAATTGGTTGGGATTGGGACAAGGTGAACGTCAACGGTGGCGCGATTGCTTTGGGACATCCACTCGGCGCGAGCGGCGCGAAAATTTTGGTGACGCTGTTGTACGAATTGAAACGACGCGGCGGAACGCGCGGGATTGCGTCGGCGTGTTTGGGCGGAGGAGAAGCGGTGGCAGTGGCGGTAGAGATGGTGTGAATGGAAACACGGAAACAGGTAGACAGGAAATCAGGGAACTTGTCTACTTGTCTCCCTCTTATTTGTCTACATGAATTTCGAACTCACCGAAGAACAAAAACAAATCCGCGGTTTGGCGCGCGAATTCGCGCAAAAAGAAATCGCGCCGATTGCGGCAGAGTATGACGCGCGCGGTGAATTTCCGCGCGAGACGATTATGAAGTTGGGCGAACTCGGCTTGATGGGCATTGAGATCCCTGTCGAGTACGGCGGCGCGGGGCTCGATACCATGTGCTATGTGTTGGCGATGGAGGAAATTTCCAAAGCGGACGCCTCGCACGGCACGATTGTTTCTGTGAACAATTCGTTGTTCTGTCACGGGTTGTACAAGTTTGGGACAAAAGAGCAAAAAGAAAAATATCTCGTTCCTGTCGCGTCGGGCAAAAAAATCGGCGCGTATTCGTTGACCGAACCGCAATCGGGCAGCGACGCGGGAAACATGCTCACGCGCGCGGTGTTGAACGGCGACACGTACACCATCAACGGACGCAAGTCGTGGGTGACGAGCGGACCCGTCGCGGATTTTGTAGTGTTGTTTGCGATGGTGAAACCGGAACTCAAACACAAAGGCACCGCCGCATTTATGATTGACACGACGCAGCCCGGTTTTGAACGCGGCAAGGTGGAACCGAAACTCGGCATCCGCGCGAGCGCGACGTGCGAACTTTTTTTTGACAACTATCGCGTCGCGGCGAGCGAACGCGTCGGGCAAGAAGGCGACGGTTTCAAAATTGCGATGACGATTCTCGACGCGGGGCGCATCGGCATCGCCGCGCAAGCATTGGGCATCGCGCAAGCGGCGTTTGAAGCGTCGGTGAAATACTCCAAAGAACGCGAAGCATTCGGCAGCAAGATTGGCGACTTTCAAGCGATTCAATGGATGCTGGCGGATATGGCGACGCGCATCGAAGCCGCGCGTTTGTTGGTGTACAACGCGGCATTAAAGAAAACGCGTTCCGCCAATGGCGGGGGTGAAAATTTTACGCGTGATGCGGCGATGGCGAAATTGTACGCCAGCGAAGTTGCGTCGTTCGCTACCGATTGCGCGATTCAAATTCACGGCGGGATGGGTTACTCCAAAGAACTGCCGATTGAGAGATATTATCGCGATGCGCGGATTACGCGCATCTATGAAGGCACGAGCGAAATTCAGCGCACGATTATCGCGCGCGAGACGTTGAAACAGTACGCTTGACGAATTCGGAATTCCGAATTCGGAATTCCGAATTCAACATTAAACCATGTCACTCGACGGCAAAATGATGGAACTACGCGCGATGCGCGAACAGGCGCTAATTGGCGGCGGACAAAAACGCATTGACCAACAGCACGCCAAAGGAAAATATACGGCGCGCGAACGAATCGAACTTTTGTTGGACGAGGGTTCGTTCCAAGAAATCGGCATGTACGTGACGCAGCGCGGTTCATCGTACAGCACGGGCGAACAAACATTTTATGGCGATGGCGTCGTCACCGGTTATGGGACGATTGATGGACGGCTCGTGTATGTGTATTCGCAGGATTTCACTGTGTTTGGCGGCTCGCTTGGTGAAGCCCACGCGGAAAAAATTGTGCGCTTGCAAGATATGGCGTTGAAAAATGGCGCGCCGATTATTGGGTTGAATGATTCGGGCGGCGCGCGGATTCAAGAAGGTGTCATTTCGCTCGGCGGCTACGCCGATATTTTTTTGCGTAACACATTGGCGAGCGGCGTGATTCCGCAAATCAGCGCGATTATGGGACCGTGCGCGGGCGGCGCGGTTTATTCGCCGGCGCTCACCGATTTTACGTTGATGGTCAAAGACACGAGTTATATGTTCGTGACGGGTCCCGATGTCGTGCGCGCAGTGACGCACGAGGATGTTTCGTTTGAAACACTCGGCGGCGCGATGGTTCACAACTCAACCAGCGGCGTCGCGCATTTCGCGGCGAACAGCGAAGAGGAAGCGGTGAACATGCTTCGCACGCTGCTTTCGTTTTTGCCGCAAAACAACGCCGAAGACCCACCGCGCCGCGCGACGGCGGACTCGCCCTTGCGCGCGGATGAAGAGCTCGACGACATTGTGCCTGACAATCCGAACAAAGCGTATGATATAAAAGATGTCATTCGACGCATTGTGGACGACGGCGATTTTTTTGAGGTGCAAGAACATTTCGCGGGAAATATCGTAATCGGTTTTGCGCGCATGAATGGGCGCGTCATCGGCATCGTCGCGCAGCAGCCGATGGTTCTCGCGGGCGTCCTCGACATTAACGCGTCGGTCAAAGGCGCGCGCTTTGTGCGCTTTTGCGATTGTTTCAATATCCCGATTCTGACGCTGGAAGATGTGCCCGGATTTTTGCCGGGCGTTGGTCAAGAACACGGGGGTGTGATTCGGCACGGCGCGAAATTGTTGTTTGCGTATTGCGAAGCGACGGTGCCAAAAATTACGGTCATTACGCGCAAATCGTACGGCGGCGCGTATTGCGTGATGAATTCCAAACACATTCGCGGCGATATGAATCTCGCATGGCCCACCGCCGAAATCGCGGTGATGGGTCCCGAAGGCGCGGTGAATATCATTTATCGCGAAGAGATTCAAATGTCCTCCGACCCCGACGCGACGCGTCAACGTTTGATTGCGGAATATCGCGAACGTTTTGCGAATCCGTACGTCGCCGCATCGCGCGGCTATGTGGACGACATTATCGAGCCGCGCTTTACGCGTTCGCGTGTCATTTCCGCGTTAGAGATGCTGCAAAACAAACGCGATAGTTTGCCGCCAAAGAAACATGGAAATATTCCCCTATGAATGCATAATGCAGAATGCACAATGACCGTTCGTCATTCGTCATTCGTCGTTCGTCTCTATGAACTACCAAACCAAAATCGGTCACGCTCATCTCAAAGTCCGCGACTTGGACCGCGCGGCGGCGTTTTATACAAAATTTTTTTCACTTGAATTCGTCGAACGCGTCGGCGATTCGTATGTCTTTTTGACGGGCGGCGAATTTCATCACGAAATCGCGTTGCAAAATGTTGGCGCCTACGCGCCGCAACCTTCGCATGAAAGCGTTGGACTTTATCATGTCGCGTTCGAGGTACCCGATAAAATTTCGTTCGCAAACGCGTATAAAACTTTGACGGACGCGGGTATCAAGGTTGCGTTAGTTGACCACTGCATCAGTTGGGCGATGTATTTTGATGACCCCGACGGCAATGGCTTGGAAATTTATTGGGACGCGCGCAACGAACCCGACGGCGTGAAACATTGGCGCGGCATCAATTTGCCGCTGGAAGCGGAAGATGTGATGGCAGTGTTGGAGGAAAATCAAGTCAAAAGCTAAAAGTAAAAAGCTAAAAGTTTCGCCTTCGGCCTGCACTTTTAGCTTTTAGCTTTGTACTTTTATCTTTATGTTTAAAAAGATTCTCGTCGCCAATCGTGGTGAAATCGCGGTGCGGGTGCTGCGCGCGTGTCGTGAACTCGGCGTTGAAACGGTCGCGGTGTATTCGGACGCAGACCGCAACGCGCTGCATGTGCGTTATGCGGACGAAGCGTACAACATCGGTCCTGCGCCCGCGCGCGAAAGCTATCTGCGGATTGATAAAATTATCGAGGTGGCGCTGCGCGCCAAAGCGGATGCGATTCATCCGGGCTATGGATTCTTGGCGGAAAATCCGCAGTTTGCGCGCGCGGTGACGGCGGCAGATATTGCGTTCATTGGACCGCCCGCGAGCGCGATTCAAGCGATGGGCAATAAAGTGCAAGCGCGCAAACTCGCGCTCAAAGTTGGCGCGCCCGTGGTGCCCGGCGTGTACGATACGCTGAGTGATGACGCGATTGTCGCGGCGGCGGATGAAATTGGTTATCCCGTGATGATCAAAGCCGCAGCGGGCGGCGGCGGCAAAGGAATGCGGCGCGTGGATGTGCGTGAGGAATTGACGAACGCGTTGGCGCGGGCGCACAGCGAAGCGCTGCAAGCATTCGGCGATGATTCCGTGTATATCGAAAAAGCAATGACAGGCGTGCGGCATGTCGAGTTTCAAATTCTCGCTGACACCAAAGGCAATGTGATTCATCTCGGCGAACGCGAATGTTCGCTGCAGCGACGGCATCAAAAATTGGTGGAAGAAGCTCCATCTGTCGCGCTCGACGAGAATTTACGCGCGCGGATGGGCGCAGCAGCTGTGAACATTGCAAAAGTGGCGAATTATGTGAACGCCGGAACGATGGAATTTTTGGTGGATCGGGATTCCAATTTTTATTTTTTGGAAATGAATACGCGTTTGCAAGTAGAGCATCCCGTAACGGAATTGGTCACCGGCGTGGACATTGTCAAAGAGCAAATTCGCATCGCGTCGGGACGTCCGCTGTCATTGAAGCAAGAAAATGTTGTGATGCGCGGTTGGGCAATCGAGTGTCGCATCACCGCCGAGGACCCGTTCAATAATTTTTTGCCTTCGACGGGAAAAATCATCAAATTGAGCGAACCGACCGGGCCCGGTGTGCGCGTCGAAACGGGCTTGTACGAAGGGATGGAGGTTTCGCTGTTCTACGACCCATTGATCGCGAAACTGTGCGTGTGGGGCGAAACGCGCGCGGCGGCGATTGTGCGGATGCGGCGGGCGCTTTCCGAGTTTCACATTATGGGCATTTCGAGCTCCATTCCCTTTCATCAGCATATGATGGAAAGTACGAATTTTATGGGCGGACACTTTGACACGCGCTTTGTAGAAGAAAAAGTGGTTATGGAGCAGGGCGCGGACGAAGAAAAGGAGCGCATCGCTGCAATCGTCGCCGCGCTGCTCACCCATGAGCGACGACAAACTGCGCTGACGATCCCGCCCACGAATGGCTCGAATGTCAAGAGTTGGCGTAATCAAGGATGGCGGAGTTAGATGCACTACACTTGCATTGTTGGCGAGCGTACCTATGAAATTCGCCCCGGCGCGAATCAAGCCGTTGAGGTAAACGGCGAACCGCACCGCGCGGATTTTCAAACGATTGACGGCGGCGCGTTGTACTCGCTGTTGCTGGATAATCATTCGTGGCAAGTTTTGGTGGAACGCAACGGCGATGAATATCGCGTTTCAATTGATGGCGATTTATATGTGGTGAGCGTACAGGATGAACGCACGCGTAAAATTCAAAAAGCACTGAACCGCGCAGCCAAAGACGCGGGCGAGTTTATTCTGAAAGCGCCGATGCCGGGACTCGTGCGCGGGGTCACTGTGCAAACGGGACAGGAGGTGCAAAAAGGGCAGGGCTTGGTCATTCTCGAAGCGATGAAGATGGAGAATGAACTGCGTGCGCCGCGCGTTGGTGTCGTCCGCGATATCCGCGTCAAGCCCGGCGATGCCGTCGAACTGGGACAAGCATTGGTGATACTTCAGTAAAAGAGGTTCCCGAAACGTTTCGCAAATTGCGTGCGGAAACACACGCACAAGGCAGAGGCGAACGTTACATTTCCAAAGGAGGAAGCGATGGCAAGCAAAAAGAAATCCGATGGGCAAGACAGCATGTTGAACAAGGTTGCAAAAGCGATTGGCGGCGCAGTTGGCACTGCGCAAGGAACCGCCGAAGTTGCAATGGCAACGGTTAAGGACGCGGGCGGCGCAATGGTGGACAAAGCGCAAGTTGGCGCAAGCGCGGTTAGCGAAAAAGCGAGCGAAGCGGCTGCCTCCGCGCCAAAGGTGGCAGCGAGTGTGCAAAAGAACGCCGCGAAAACACAAAAGCAATTGCTGGCAGACGCGAAACGTCAATTGGCGTCGGTGGAAAAATTGATGGCGAAAGAGCTGGCCGCGGCAAAAGCGCGTTGGGCGGCAGCCACCAAAACTCTGCACAAGAGCGCCAAGACTGCCAAGGCGGAAACGGTCGAAGCACAAACCGCGCTCGTTGCGGATGCAAAGGCACAAATTGATACGGCGACCAAAGCGGCGCAAAAGCAAGTGCGTGCCGCGCGCAAACAAATTGCTGTCGCAGAAAATGCGTTGACCTCAAAAGCAAAGGATACGTCCAAGTCGGCGCAAGCGCTGGTCAAGCAGCAAACGAAAGCGGCGCGCGCTCAATCCGCAGCGGCGCAAAAAACTTTTAACGCGCAATTGAAGAACGTACAAAAGCAAGTGGCGCGCGTTGAAAAAGCGGCGGGCAAAAATGTGAAAATGGCTCGCAAGCGCGCAGGCAAAACTGTCAAAGCCGCGCAAAAAGGGATGGCAGATACGGTAAAGGCAGCGACCAAGTAACTTGGTGGCGGGAGCGGAAATTCAGCTGGACGGGGCGGGGCGTATATAATCACGTTACCGCCTCGTTCATTTTGCAGAGACACGGATACGCGCGTCAATGCGGCACAAAGCGAAAGAGGAAACGCCGTTGCACGAGGAGCCAAATGAATAGAATGGTAGCAACTTCGTAAATTCCGCTTGTCTCGAGCGGCAAAGATGCCTGAAACGAACGGTAGGTGTACGTGAAAATCAGATGTACCATAAAGACGTACAAAGACGCCTGTCCTAACGGAATCAGCAGTTTGGCGGGGACTCGCGACAGGGGCAGCCAAAAATGAGTGACGAACCAGTAGATTACCAAGGCAAGGACGCAAAAGTTTAATAGGCGACCGACGCCCAAAAAGGTTTTATCGAACCAAAAATCATAGCTTGCATCATTCCAAACAACAGCGCCGGAACTCCACAACTGCCGCAGCACGAAAAAGAGTAAAAATAGAACCGCGACCCATACACCGGGATACAAAGTTGAGAGACGATGCCAAAACTGTAACAGCTGCTTTCGATTAACAAATGTCACAATTCCACCCACAAAGAGCAGCTGCCAAACCATCACCGGAAAGTTTGAATCGGCTTTGTTGGAAAATTGCCACATAAATATTTCCGGGAAAGAACGGTTAAAAACGTACAAGGTCAGCGAACCAGCCAAAAGCCAGCGTGTTTTGTGAGTGTGAATGAGCCAAAGAATCAGCGGGGTAAAACAGAGCAGCAGGATATAAAGTAGAATGATGTCAAAGCCGAATGGCGCGTAATGCAAAGTCGCGATCTCGCTGACGAGTTCCAAAGGCGAGGTGGGAGGAGCATGACGTTTGAAAGGTTTGAGTGGGAATGCAAAATAGTTTAGCAAAAGCAAAATGCCCAGAAAAACGACATATGCCAAATACAAATGAAGGACGCGCCGACCGACGCGGCGCAGCATTGCGCGAAAACCTTTTGTTTCCAGCAGTGGCAAATACACCAAAGCAGCCACCATTCCGGAGATGAAAACAAAGCCCTCTGCTGCCGAAACCGTTCCCAATGATTCGTAGGTGAGCCGTGAGATCCACGCTTCGCGATAATGGTCAATGATCATCACCACCAGAAAAAGTCCGCGCAGAAAATCGAGTCGCAAATCGCGTTTCGATTGCTGCGGATCATATTTCCAAGCGGCAATGGAAAAAGGACGCAGACTGGTGATCGTAACACTGTTGACAAATTGACGCAGCATGGCGAGTTCGTCGAGATTGTACGGACGAAAAAATTAATGTCAAGAGCGCTTGAGTTCAGGTGCGAGCGGATGAGATATGAAACATACTAACGAGAACGCGAAGTACGAAACCCTTTCCGGGATCGAAAGCGAACGCATTTATTCCCCCGACAATACGCGTATCGAGTATTTGCAAGAGCTCGGCTTTCCGGGCGAATTTCCATTTACGCGCGGGATTCAGCCGACGATGTATCGCGGACGCTTGTGGACGATGCGGCAGTACGCGGGCTTTGCAAGCGCGGAAGAATCGAACGCGCGCTACAAATATCTCTTGTCGCAGGGACAAACCGGACTTTCGGTCGCGTTCGACCTACCGACGCAGACGGGCTACGATTCCGATGCTCCGATGGCGGAAGGCGAAGTGGGCAAAGTGGGCGTCCCCATTTCTTCTTTGGAAGATATGGAACAATTATTTGACGGCATACCGCTCGACCGAGTTTCGACGTCAATGACCATCAACGCGACCGCGCCAATTTTGCTCGCGTTGTACATCGCGGTTGCGCGAAAACAAGGCGTCCCGAACGCGAAAATTCGCGGCACCACGCAGAATGATATTTTAAAAGAATACATTGCGCGCGGCACATACATTTATCCGCCCGCGCCCTCGATGCGTTTGGCGGTGGATGTGATTGAATATTGCGCGCGGAATTTACCCGGTTGGAATCCGATTTCGATTTCGGGTTATCACATTCGCGAAGCGGGTGCGACGGCGGTGCAAGAAATCGCGTTCACCTTTGCCAATGCCATCGAGTACGTGAACGCGTCGTTGGCGCGCGGGTTAAAGATTGACGATTTCGCGCCGCAACTTTCCTTTTTCTTTGTGTCGCAAATGGATTTTTGCGAAGAGATCGCAAAATTTCGCGCGGCGCGGCGCTTGTGGGCGAATATCATCAGAGAAAAATTTGGCGCGAACGATCCGCGTTCGATGATGTTGCGTTTTCATACCCAAACGGCGGGTGTCTCCCTTACCGCGCAGCAGCCCGAAAACAATATCGTTCGCACGGCAATCGAGGCGCTGGCAGCGGTCTTGGGCGGAACGCAATCGCTGCACACCAATTCGTACGATGAAGCGCTGGCGCTGCCCACACAAGAATCCGCGCAAATCGCGTTACGCACGCAGCAAATCATCGGCTACGAATCGGGTGTGACGAATACGATTGATGCTGTCGCGGGCAGTTATTACATTGAACACCTCACAGACGAAATTGAAACGCGTGTGCGCGATTATCTTGCGCAAGTGGAACGGCTCGGGGGCGCACAGCGCGCGATTGAAACCGGCTATGTTAATCGCGAGATTCAAGAGTCAGCGTGGAAATTTCAAAAAGCCGTGGATGATGGTGAACGCACCGTCGTCGGTGTGAACGAATTTGTGATGGAAGAAGAAATCAAACCGCGCATCCAGCATCCCGATCCCGCCGTGCAAGCGAAACAAAAAGCGCGTTTGCGTGAATTGCGCGCAAGACGTGATGCCGCGCGTTGGAATGAATCGCTGCGCGCATTGGAAAATGCGGCGCGGGGAAATGATAATTTGATGCCGCACATTTTGAGTTGTGTAGAGGCGTACGCGACGGTGGGCGAAATTTCGGATACGCTGCGACGCGTGTTCGGCGAGTATCGCGGCAGCGCGGCATTTTGAAAATGGAAGATTCCAGATTGCAAGAACAAATCGAATATTATCGCGCCCGCGCATCCGAATACGAAGCGACGGCATTGCCAAAACATGCAGATGGCGCTAAAGGGGCGATGGCGCGTGAATGGGAAAATGCCAGACGCGTCGTACATGCGCTTCCAAATTACGCAGCAATTTTGGAATTGGCGTGCGGGACGGGTGTGTGGACGCGTTTGTTGGCACAGCATACGGAGCATTTGACCGCGCTCGATGCCGCGCCCGAAATGTTGGAACTCAATCGCGCGAACGTCGGTGACCCGCGTGTGAACTATGAATGTGTGAATTTGTTCGAATGGGAGCCGACGCAGCAATACGAATTGGTCTTTATGGCGTTCTGGCTGTCGCATGTCCCCGACGCGCGACTTGGCGCGTTCTTGTCGCGCGTGCGGCGCGCCCTGAAGCCAAATGGGCAGGTCTTTATTTTGGATGAACCGCGCGGGACGAAGAATGTGATTCCGACGATAGACAATACGCAGGCGCGTACGCTGGACGATGGACGCACGTTCAACATTGTGAAAGAGTATTACGACCCTGAGGAATTGTGTGAACGCATGACACAAATTGGATTCACGTTCGTTGAGATTTCGCGCGGCGATTATTTTTTCTGGCTGCGCGGGGGACGAAAGGACAAATGACCAAACGCCTCGACCACATCGGCATTGCGGTACAAGATATCAACGACGCGCTGAAATTTTTTGAAAGCGCGTTGGGGATGAAACTCGAACACGTTGCTACCGAAGAGGGCGGGAAAACGGACGTGGCATTTCTGCCCATCGGCGAGAGCGAAATCGAGTTGGTGCAAACGCATGACCCCGAAAGCGGATTGGGAAAATTTCTCGCCAAGCGCGGCGAGGGGATTCATCACATTTGTTTTGAGGTGGATGATATTCGAGCGGCGATGGCGCGTTTGCAAGAAAATGGCGCGCAGTTGATTGACGAAACGCCGCGCGTGAATGCGAGCGGGATGCAATACGCATTCATTCATCCGAAAAGCGCGCACGGCGTTTTGATAGAGTTGTATCAAAAGGCAACTGAAAAATAAATGCAGGGCATATTATGCCCTGCGAGGTTCCGAATGTTTTGATTTTTTGGCGCGTTTGTGGCGCTTGTAAATCGTTTTGCCTGTGCGCTTGATTTCGCCGAGAAACGTTTGGCGTGGGGCGCGACTGTATTCGCCGACACTATAACCGAGAGGCGAAATCATTGCATCCTGCAAATCGGGATAACCTAATTTAGCGCGCCCAAGAATTCCTTGACGTTCCCAACGAGATTTACTAGCAAAATCTCGCGAGATAACAGCGAAATCAATATCACTCCAAGTGTGAGGAATGCCCTTTGCATAGGAACCATACAGAACAATCCGCTCGACTTGAATTGTCGGCTCCAATGCTTTTTTGTACTTGCGCGCTAGGTCGCGGATTTCAGTTTCTGTTCTAACCATTTTGCTACCTCACGAGTGTTTGTGAGACACGCTTGAGCAATCTGATGATTGTATTCTTTCAAGTCTTCTGGATAGCGTGTTGGTACGCCCTTTGCAGAAAGTTCTAAAACAAACGTCGCATATTCAGGTGGAAATTCAATATTCGACAGTCGCGCAAGTTTGTCCAGTTCGTGAATCTTTGGCGGAAACATTTCGGTGAATTCTGTGATACACGCCTTCAAAAGTTTCTCAATCGCCAAGTGACACATGAAAACAACATAAACATAGCGTTTTGTCTTGAGCAAATGCTTGGCGGTGACCAAATCGTATTCTGCTAATTCAATCCAGTGTGCTGTGTGCTTTTTCACGCCAAAAAGTATAACGCAGCCATTTTTGCCTGTCAACACAAATAGGAGGTTTTTTGTCATGTTTAACTCAACCGGACTCGAACAAATCCGCGACGCGCGCGACAAATGGGAAGAGACGACGTTACAACAAGCGTTGGCGAAAAATCCTGAACGTGCTAGTGCGGCAGGACGCACTCCAAAATTTATCACCACCTCTTCCGAAGAAATCGAACGGCTCTACACGCCGCTCGATCTTTCCGAAATGGATTACGCGCGCGATTTGAACGACGCGGGCGCGTTTCCGTACACGCGCGGCGTTCACGCGACCATGTATCGCGGCAAGGTGTGGACGATGCGAATGTTTGCGGGATTCGGCACCGCCGAGGAAACGAACGCGCGCTTCAAGTATTTGCTCGAACACGGCGAGACAGGACTTTCGACGGCGTTCGATATGCCGACGCTGTACGGTTATGACACCGACGCGCCGCAAGCGATAGGGGAATTTGGAAAATGCGGCGTCGCGGTATCGTCGCTTGCCGACATGGAAATTTTGTTTGATGGGATTCCGGTTGACCAGGTGACGACTTCGATGACCATCAATTCGCCCGCCGCGATGATTTGGGCGATGTATATTGCGGCGGCGGAAAAACGCGGCGTCCCGCGCGCAAAATTAGGCGGCACACTGCAAAACGATATTCTCAAAGAATACATCGCGCAAAAAGAATTTATCTTTCCGCCCGAACCTTCGATGCGCCTCGTGACCGACACGGTGGAATTTGGCACGCGTGAAATGCCGAAATGGAATACGATTTCCATTTCGGGCTATCACATCCGCGAAGCGGGTTCGACGGCGGCGCAAGAGTTGGCGTTCACGTTGTCCGATGGATTCGAGTACGTGCGCTGGGCGATGGCGCGCGGGTTGAATGTGGACGCGTTCGCGCCGCGTCTTTCGTTTTTCTTTAACGCGCATAATGATTTTTTTGAAGAAATCGCAAAATATCGCGCGGCGCGCAGAATCTGGGCGCGCGCGATGCAGGAAACCTTCGGCGCAAAAAATCCGCGTTCGTGGCTAATGCGTTTTCACACACAAACGGCGGGCGTGTCGCTCACCGCGCAGCAGCCGATGAACAATGTCGCGCGCGTGGCATTGCAAGCGTTGGCGGGCGTATTGGGCGGAACGCAATCGCTGCACACCAATTCGTTGGACGAAGCGTGGGCACTGCCGAGCGAACACGCGGCGATGATTGCATTACGCACACAGCAAATTATTGCCGAAGAAACGGGCGTGACTAATGTGGCGGACCCGTTGGGTGGCAGTTATTTTCTTGAAGCGTTGACCAATAAATTGGAAGCCGAAGCGTGCGAATATTTTCGGCGCATCGAAAATCTCGGCGGGATGCTGCCCGCGATTGAACGCGGTTTTCAGCAGCGCGAAATCGCCGAAGCGGCGTCGCGTTATCAGCGCGAAATTGATTCGCAAGAACGCATCATTGTCGGCGTGAATGAATATGTGACGGATGAGACGTTAAAGGTGCCGCTGCTGCGCGTGGATGAAGCGGGCGCGCGGCATCACCTCGAACGCTTGAACCGCGTGCGCCGCGAACGCGACAATGTGCGCGTCGGGGAAACGTTGAGCGCGCTGCGCGCGGCATCTCGAAAGGCGAACGAAAATCTGATGCCGTACTTGCTCGACGCCGTGAACGCCTACGCGACGCTGCAAGAGATGATGGATGTGCTGCGTCAAGAATGGGGCGAATATCAAGAGCCGGCGATTGTGTGAGCTGGGGCAGTCCGATACGCGCGGAACGATTCAAGCGCTGAAATCGTCTAAACAATGACGCAGCGCGTCAAGAAAATTTTTTTCGGAGGCGAAGGAGTAAAGATGAAGGCAATTGTAATGGGGTTGGTTGGCGCAGTGCTTTTGGCGACGTTTGTGAGTGCGCCGCTGCGCGCACAAACGGAGGTGTCCTGTGCGCAAGAGTACACGGTGGCAGCAGGCGATTGGCTGTCCACGATTGCGGAAAAATATCTTGGGAGCGCCTCGGCGTATCCTGCAATCATGACACAAACAAACTTGAAATCGCAGAGTGATTTTTCGTTTGCGACAGTTGTAAATCCCGATTCGATTGAGGTGGGATGGAAGTTGTGCATTCCGGACCAAGCGACGGCGGACGCGCTGAACGGCGTGAATCCACCGCCCGGTTTGGACAAGAACGCGTTATACAATGCGACCTATTCGAGTGAATTGATGCCGGGCGGTAAAGCGACGTTGAAAGATGGAACGTACACGGCGCCCGCTGACCCGAGCGGCGCGCCCGGCGCGCAAATGACGTTGACCAAACAGATCGCCTATGGTGATTTGAACGGAACGCCTTCGGCGGCGGTGGTGACAGGTTCGACCGGCGGCGGCTCTGGTTTCTTTTACATTATCAGTGTGATGCAGGCGCAAGATGGCAAGCCGGTCGAAGTGGCAACCACAGGCACCGGTGATCGCAGTCCTGTGCTTGCGCTCGTGATTGAAAACAATCAAGTGTTGGTGGACTATTTGACGCAAGGACCTGATCAGCCGATGTGCTGCGGCACCCTGCGCGTGGTGGACACGTATGCACTCGAGGGGAATAAATTGAATCAAACCGCGCACAAGGAATTGGGCTATCTCGGACCGAACGGCGAAACGCCGGGACAGACGTTGGCGGTCACGGGTCAGGTCGTTTATCGCGAAAAGATCGCAATGCCTGAAGGCGCTGTGGTCAAAGTGCAGGTCGCGGATGTTTCCAGAGCGGACGCGCCCGCCGATGTGATTGGCGAACAGACGATTGAGAATCCGGGCAATGTGCCAGTGAAATTTTCTGTGCCATATGATGGCGCGAAAATTCAACCAAACTTTACCTACGCAGTTTCCGCGCGCATCGAAGTAAATGGGCAGTTGATGTGGATTAGCACGACGCGGATTCCGGTCATCACGAATGGCGCGCCGACGAGTGACGTCACAGTTCCGGTAGAGCGCGTTGGCAGCACGGCAAACACTGCGAGTTCGGATGAAACGGCGAAGAAATTGACGAGTACGACTTGGGAATGGCAAGGCAGCACGTACAAAGATGGCACAAAATCTACGCCAACGAATCCTTCGCAATACACCGCGCAATTTGAGGATGAGGGACGCGTTAGCGTCAAAGCGGATTGCAATTCGGGCGGCGGTCCGTATCAAATTGACGGCAACAAATTGACCATCGGAAATATGGTTACGACGTTGATGCTTTGTCCTGAGGGTTCGCTCGGCACGGAATTTATGCGTGACCTGCAAAATTCCGCGACGTTCGCGTTCGACGGCGATAATCTCGTCATCACCATGAAGGACGATGGCGGCACGATGACCTTGGCGCCGTCGAAACAAGCGAGCGCCGCACTCACCGGTGTCACATGGCAATGGCAAGGCACGGCGCAAGCAAGTGGTGATATTGCGGTGAAGGATCCGACGCGTTACACGATTACGTTTAACCAAGATGGGACCGCGAATATCAAGAACGACTGCAACAACATTCTCGCGAACTATACGTTGGACGGAAGCAATATGAAATTGGAATTAGGTCCCTCGACGCTCGTCGCGTGTCCGCCCGATTCGCAAGATGCGCTCTTTTCAAAACAGCTCAGCACAGTCACCGCGTATTCGATTGACGGTGGAATGTTGCTCCTCGATTTGGCGGATGGCGGCGTGATGAAATTTAGTCAAGGCAAATAAGCGGCTTGAACTGAAGGGGGATGCAGGCACAATGCACTTTGCGCGCTGAGCAAGCAAGTGACGCAAGAACTGTAAAAATAAAAACGCGATGGAGAAATTTTCTCCATCGCGTTTTTTGTACAGCAACTTGGATATTATCGGCTCTGCGCGCTCTCGCGCAATTGCTTGCCCAATTCGCGTGCTTGCTCCGCAAAAGTCAATTCCGTTGGCGTGCCGGTCAAGCGCGTCCAGAACCACTCTTGGATTGTGTCGACGCGGTGTGCGAACAAAATTCCCAGCGCGCGCAACACAAGCCAGCCGACGGTTGCGGTAACGAATGCGGCGATCAACGTGAACCCAAATATGTCGCGGAGCAAGACGAGCGCGAGCAGCCAACTCCAAATTCGCAAAATCCAGCGGAGCAGCGCACCCAGGTACGGAATGAAAACCAAGACGCCAAAAATCCATGGGGCGCTCGCCACGGCGACGACGAGCCACGTCTTGCGCAGCGCTTGATCGGTTTGGAAAAAAATTGTGGCAATGATCCAGATGCTAATTGCCCACAATGCGAGTTCAAGTGCGAACATTAGCCCCCCGGCAGCGAGAGACAAAAGAAAGCGGCGCGGCGTCACGCGATTGACAAAGAGCGCGATGCTGTCGCCCGCCAATTTTGAAATGCCCGCGAGTACTGCAACACACAGCGCCAACCAGCCCGCGTTCGGTTGAGACAAAATTGCAGTCAACGCGTTGGTATTCAGCGTGAGCGCGGCGAGAATGAGCGCCCAAAGGTCTTGGAGAAATTGTGCGAGGTTCATTTATTTTTTAATTGGCATGTGCTGCGCGGCAAGTTCGCCGATCGTGACTGCCGTCTTCTCGGCATGTGAGGTTCCATCTGCCAATTTGCTCGAACGCGAAAAGTAATCGCCCTTGAGCGTATGCTTCATCGGTCCCATATCCACCGTCGTCATTTTTCCGGCGCGTTTGGCTTGGTGCCAATCCGAGCGCGGAAAGAGGAACCAGTGTCCGGGAAAAAGCAAATCGCCAACACTGCGCGTATAGTCTTTGCTGCCCGCCAGTTGATACAAATGCTCTACGGCAAGGATTCCGGGATCGTCGGAAAACACTCCGCCAATGCCAATCACATACACGGACGCATTCAAGATTTGTTTGAGGTACGGCGCGCACCCAACCGAAATTTGTCCGCCGCCTGAATAACCGAGCAGCATCACGGGCGCACCGCTGTCGAGATAATAACCTTGGCGCAGAAGCGCCTCGACAATTTCTTTGGCGACTCCGAAACTTGTCGGGGGACCGTAGCGCGGATCCGCTGAAACGAGAATTTGGCTGAGATTGCGCAGGATGACGAGACCGAGCGACGCCCAATCCGCAAGCGACTTGCTGCGTTTGTTTGATCCTTGATTGACGCGCTGCCAAAGCCGCGCGAGAGGACGTTCACCGGTCAGGGGATTATTTGTGACCGAATAGGGAAAAACATCGCGGACGAGAACGGCAGGCGCGATCTTGTCCGCGACGAGGTCGAGAAAACTCGATTCTTTTTGATGCATTTGGTTGGGGTCAATTGCGGCAACCCCGGAGAGATAGACAACGTACAGCGGCGCAGGCGAAATCGTGGCGGCGGGAGCAGCCAACGGCGCTTCGGGCGCTTGCTCTTTGGTCCATCCCGCCCACCAGCGCAATGATTCGAGCGGCGCAAGCAGCAGAACCAACAGCAGCGCCAGCCCGATGAGACAAAGGAGTGCAGAGACGATGTCCAATGTTCGCGCAGTCGGACAATGCATCTTGACGACGGCTTATGCCGCGTGCGAATGCATTCTTCAACGAAACGCGATTATACATCGAAAGCGCGTGCGTGTACACTCACGCGGCAACTGTTTCCAAAATATGTCCAATTACCGCAAAGCAATCGTGAATCTCTTGTTCCTTGACCCAGCCGAGATGTCCGACGCGAATAATTTTGCCGCGCATCGGTCCCTGACCGCCGCCGATGATTAAATCATATTCTTCGCGCGCGGCTTTGCGCAATGCTTCGGTGTCCACGCCATCGGGCGCGTACAACGCGGTGACGGCGTTCGACGCATATCGTTCATCGCCGAACATGCGAAAGCCCAATGACTTGGCTTGTTCGCGCGTGAGCGCAGCGATACGCGCGTGGCGCGCGAAAACATTTTGCAAACCTTCCGCGAGAATTTTTTCGAGCGCGAGGTCGAGCGCATAGTAAACGGAAACGGCAGGCGTGAAAGGTGTTTGACCTTTCTCCAACCAACTCTTGGTTTCAGTCCAATCGAAATAAAAGCGCGGCGTTTTCGCGTTGGCGTGCATTTTCCACGCGCGTTCGGAAACGGAGAGCATCGCCACGCCGGGCGGACATGCCCACGCTTTTTGTGACGCGGAGACCATCACATCAATGCCCCAGTTGTCAATCTGCGCGTCGGCGGTCAACATCGAACTCACGCCGTCAACAATCAATACCGCGTCCGAGTTCGCGCGCACCGCGTTCGCAATTTCCTTGAGCGGATGCATGATGCCCGTTGATGTTTCGTTGTGCGTGACGAGTACGGCTTTTGTCTGTGGCGCGTTTTTCAATTCTTGCGCGACGCGTGCGGGGTCAATCCCTTGTCCGTTTTCAAATTTGATTTTGTTGACGTTGGCGCCGTACGTTTGTGCGATGCGCGCAATGCGTTCACC
The DNA here is from genome assembly GCA_004295045.1 of Chloroflexota bacterium. Taxonomy (GTDB): domain Bacteria; phylum Chloroflexota; class Anaerolineae; order UBA4142; family SHND01; genus SHND01. Next base: position 43,263 of record SHND01000055.1, read on the forward strand.
AAATTCGCCTGCGACAAAAGCGAGAACGGGATCGTTCGGCGAAAGGGTGTTCACAATCGCGGATTCGAGTCCGCCGGTGCCGGACGCGGTGAAGAGCAACACATCATTTTTAGTCTGAAAACTCGTCTTGAGATTATTGACGATGCGATTTTGCATCGCGGCGAATTGCGGTCCGCGATGGTCAATCATTTGATTGCCTGTGACATCGAGAATGTCTTCGGGGACAGTGACGGGACCGGGGATGCGGAGATTCATGTTGGACTCCTTGAGAATGTACGACAAATTTGAAATTTGTCGTACCGCTTGAAAAGAATGGAAATTGCGAATTGCGTACCGAAGTAAAAAAAGCCCGCGTGGTTTAACACGCGGGCATCGAGTGTTCTCGAATACAAAAGATTCGCGGGCAAAACACGCTCGCGCTGTATTCTATGCAAACTTTATTCTATGGCAACTTGAATCTCATCGCCCTCGACGCGGACGGGAAATGTTTTAATGGGCAGAAGCGGAGGCAGGGCAGTGACCTTGCCCGTTCGTATATCAAAGCGTCCGCCGTGACGCGGACACTCGATATCAAAGCCCCACAATTCGCCGTCGCCCAATGGACCACCGTCGTGCGTGCACAAATTTTGGGTGGCGAAATACGTGCCCTCGACGTTACACAAGGCGATGTCATGCCCGTTGACGTGAAATGTTTTTACTTTGCCCTTTTTTACTTCGCCAACGCGCGTGACGGTAATAAATTCTGCCATTAGGCAATTCCCATCTCTTTCAGAATTGGCATCACTTTTGGGAGTGGTTTTTGCCACAGCCATTCAATCTTGAAATAGAACCCCTCAATGACTTGAGAGTAAAAAATTCCTTCTCTGCCTGACGTGATCAACTGATAACGATGCTCGTCATCCAAGCGATAAAACTCGGCTTGCTTGCGTTGTGGATCAATCAACCAATATTCGCGTATGCCTGCCGCTTCGTACTCGACAAATTTCTCGCCGCGATCGCGCCCAACACTCTCTGGCGAAATAATTTCGATGACCAAATCTGCGGGCCCATCGAGATAATTTTGTTTGATGCGTTCTAAATTCTTTGACGCGACGAAAAAAATATCGGGCTCGCGTCCACACTTTTGTTTTTCAAGATACATTTGAAATGGGCTAAAAAAAACATGACCACATTCAAAATGTTCACAATACATTGAGATAATGATTCCCAAGAAACTGCGTAGGGATTGATGTTCAATCGTGGGAGGTTCTGGAATGACAATTTTGTCATTCACCCATTCCGCGTGAATTTCATCGTACCAATTCTGAAATTTATCATACGTGACCTTTCCAGCAGGAATGGAAATGACGCGGTTCATCTTGACTATTCTTCATCCTCGTCGTCCCACACGTTCATGCCATACGCGCTCGCTTTTATCACCTTTAATGGCAACAGCGCGCACTTGATGCGCGATGGACCCAATGGTATGCCCAGCATATCCAACACCACTTGCTTGTCAATGTGTTTGAGCTCCTCAAGCGACTTGCCCTTGATTTCGTCGGTGAGCATGGACGCGGACGCTTGCGAAATCGCGCACCCTTTGCCGGTGAATTTCACATCCGCGATGACGCCATTTTCGATTTTCATTTCCATGCGGATTTTATCGCCGCACAAGGGATTCGAGTCTTCGTATGAATTGGTCGCGTCCGCGAGCGTGCCGTGATTGTGCGGATGCTGGGAATGGTCGAGGATGAGTTCTTTGTATAAATCGTCCACGGAGAAAAGTTGAAAGTTAAAAGTTAAAAGTTAATTGTAGGATCAGGCGAAAACTTTTAGCTTTGAGCTTTTTACTTTTTACTTGTTAAACATCTTTCTCACATTTTGCAGCGAAGTAACGAGTTGGTCAATTTCATCGGGCGTATTGTAAATGTAAAAACTGGCGCGTGCGGTGGCGGATAAATCAAAATAATCGTGCAGCGGCTGCGCGCAGTGATGTCCCGCGCGAATACAAATCGCGTCACGGTCGAGTAGGGCGGCAATATCGTGCGGATGAATGTTTTCCATTTCAAACGCCGCGAGTCCGCCGCGCTGCGCGATGTCGGTCGGACCGAGTACGCGCAAACCGGGAACCTCGTGCAATTTGTCGAGCGCGTAGTGCGTCAATTCCATTTCATGCGCGCGCACATTTGCCATGCCGAGCGCGTTCAAATAATCAATCGCTGTGCCGAACGCAATCGCTTCGGCAATCGCGGGCGTCCCTGCTTCAAATTTGTGCGGCAGGTCGTTCCACGACGATTCTTGCAAATGCACTTGACGAATCATGTCGCCGCCGCCGAGAAAGGGCGGCATCGCTTCGAGCAATGCTTTTTTTCCGTACAAGACGCCGACAAAGGGACCGAGCATTTTGTGTCCGCTGAACGCGAGAAAATCGGCGTCGAGCGCGCGTACGTCAAGCGGCAGATGCGGCGCGCCTTGCGCGGCATCCACGACGGCGACGGCGCCGACAGAATGGGCGCGCGAAATAATTTTGTCCAGCGGCGGAATCGCGCCCGTGACGTTCGACATCATTGTCACCGCGACGATTTTTGTTTTTTCGGTGATGAGGTTTTCTAAATTGTCGAGCGCGAGCTGTCCTTGTTCGTCAACGGGAATGTGTTTGAGCGTCGCCCCTTTTTCGTGCGCAAGCAATTGCCAGGGGACGATGTTGGAATGATGTTCGAGCATCGAAATGACAATTTCATCGCCCGCGCGAATATTTGTGCGTCCGTATGAATAGGCGACGAGATTCAGCGCTTCGGTCGCGTTGCGGGTCCAAATAACTTCGCGCCACGATTTCGCGTTGATGAATTTTTGAACTTTTTTCCGCGCGGCTTCGTATTCTTCCGTCGCTTGTTCGGCGAGTTGATAAATGCCGCGATGGATATTCGCGTTCGTGGTGCGATAGTAGGTGTCGAGCGCGCGTATCACCCTTTCCGGTTTTTGCGACGTCGCGGCAGAGTCCAAATACACCAGCGGCTTGCCGTGTACGAATTGCTGAAGAATCGGAAAGTCTTCGCGGATGGAGGAGACGTTGAGAGTGGACATGGGAAGAGGAGAGAAGGAAACAGGTAGCCAAGTAACGTGACTACTTGTCTACCTGTCTACTTGCTCCTTGCTTTACCATCCCGACAACAAGCCCGGGTCTTCCATCATTTCGGGACTCCACAAATCGGGCAGCACGGACACCTTGATTGTTTTGCCCGAAACAGATTCGCTCACATCCTTGACTTGTTGAATGAGCCAGCCGCCATAAGGACAAAACGGCGTCGTGAGCATCATTTTGATTTCGGGGGGCTCGTTGTTTAAATTGATTTCGCGGATGAGACCGAGTTGGACAACTTCCAAACCAATCTCTGGATCGAAAACCTGTCGCAGCGCCATTTTGATGGTGTATTCGGGACTGCCGGGCGTGACGAGCGGATAGCTCGGATGCGCTAACGGGTCGTCCGCGCCGATGACGGGTTCGATCGGTTTTGTTTCGGTTGTATTTGTTTCGGGAAATTCGTTCATCGTTCCTCCGGGCAGGGCGGAGTCATGCCGCCGTCCCAACAATTTATCCTAAATCATCCCCGCGAAATGTTTCAGAGAGAATGATTGGTGAGACCAGTTTCTTGCCGGTCGCTTTATGCGATGGATATTCGCGCGCGCCTGCTTTGATGGTATCGAACGCCAGCGTCGCGCAGCGAATTCTCGATTGCACCACTTCGCGTCCCAGCTCTTCGATCAATTCATTGTAATCCATCGCGTCAATTTCTGAAATCGTCTTGCCGATGATCTTGTCCATCACGAGCGAAGCCGCCGCCATGCTGATTGTGCAGCCCTGTCCATCAAAGGTCGCGTCAGTGACGCGGTCATTTTCATCCAACTTGGCAAAGATGGTCACAACGTCTCCGCAACCGGGATTTCCACCATTCACCAAAATATCAGGGTCGTCGAGTTTGCCCTTGTGGTGGGGATTGTTGTAAAGGTCGAGAATAATCTCGATGTAATCTTGGCGGGTCATGTTACTTTTCAATCGGCGCGCCGACGAGGTTGCCCCATTCGGTCCACGAGCCGTCATAATTTCTAACGTTCGGATAACCGAGAAGGTACGTCAAAACGAACCACGAAAGGGACGAGCGTTCGCCGATGCGGCAATAGGCGATAATGTCGCGGTCAGGCGAAACGCCTTGCGGCTCGTACAGCGCGTTCAAATCCTCGACCGATTTGAACGTCGCATCGGCGGTCACGTTCTTTGCCCACGGAATAGATTTTGCGCCGGGAATATGTCCGCCGCGCAGCGCGCCCTCTTGCGGATAACCGGGCATGTGCAAAAGTTCGCCCGAATATTCCTGCGGCGAGCGCACATCCACCAAAGGCAAATCCTTTTCGATGTGTTCGAGAATATCATCGCGGAACGCGCGAATGGTGTGATCGTCGCGGTCGGCGGCTCGATAATTTGACGGTGAATACGATGGAAGCTCTTTCGAGAGTTCGCGTCCTTCGTCAATCCATTTTTGGCGTCCGCCGTTCATGATGGCGGTGTTGGTAAAACCAAACAGTTCGAACACCCACAGCGCATAACACGCCCACCAATTATTTTTGTCGCCGTAAAAAATCACGCGCGTGTCTTGATGGATGCCCGCTTTGGATAATAGCGCTTCAAAACGCGCGCGGTCAATGTAATCGCGTTTGACGGGGTCGTTCAAATCTGCAACCCAATCAATTTTCACCGCGCCGGGAATGTGACCAACATCGTACAACAAAACATCTTCATCCGATTCGACGATGCGAATTTTTGGATCATTGAGATGTTCGGCAATCCATTCGGTCTCAACTAGTTTTTCGGGATGTGCGTATCCGTTTGCCATTGTTTTTTCCTCTGTATGAATCTGTGACCTGTGCGGTCGAAGGTAACTCGAGTAAAACGCTTTGTACCATCGAGACGCGGGGTCCGCATCGCCTCAATGCGACGCGCCCCGCCCGGTACAGATGCATCGTAACGGAAAAAAAGAGTTCATCATGCTCCAACAATTTTTTGGCGAATGACCTGGAACAACCGGTCCTGTACCACCGCGAGCGGAATCTTGGCGATGAGTTCATCAAAGAAACCTTCGGTGAACAAGCGTTCCGCTTCGGGACGCGGGATGCCGCGCGCCATCAGATAAAACACTGCTTCTTCTTCAATCGGTCCCACCGTCGCGCCGTGCGTGCAGCGCACATCGTTCGCTTCGATTTCCAACTCGGGAATCGAGTCCGCGTGCGCGGTGTGTGAAAGCAGCAAGTTGCGATTTTGCTGGTAGGCGTCGGAATGCTGCGCGTCGGGATTGATGCGAATCAGCCCGCGAAACACCGAGTACGCTTTGTCTTTGAGCGCGCCTTTGTACAGCAAATCGCTTTTGCCATTCGCGACGAGATGATTTTGAAACGTGTGCTGGTCGAAATGCTGCTGCTTGTCGCCAAAGAAAAAGCCGAGCATTCGCACGTTCGCGCCGGAACCTTCGATGCGTGAATCGAGAAACGCTTTCGTGACCGCGCTGCCCAACATGCCCGCGAGCCACGTCAAATTTGTATCGCGTTCGAGAATCGCGGTTTGCGAGGTAAAGTCCCAAACGTTGTGCGCCCAATCCTGCAAATTGAAATATTGCAAATTGGAATTGGGCTTGAGAATCAATTCCACTGCGCGGCTGCCAAAGCGCTGTGCTTCGTTCGCGCTCGAACCGAAATCCTCAATCAATTTCGCGGACGCGCCTTGCTCCAAAATTACAAGCGAGTGCGTGAACAACGCCACATTTGGCGCGTCAAAGTACGCGAGCGTGTCAATGGGCTGTTCAATGACGACATCGCGCGGGACGTACAAGAAAGTTCCGCCGTTCCAAAAGGCGCCGTGCAGCGACGCGAATTTCAAATCGCCAATTGTGTCGCTGTAACCGTGATGCTCCGTATAGCCCTGCGCGTTGACGTGGCGCGCGTAACGATTTTCCGCGAGGGTGACGGCGCGCGTCATGAAATGTTCGCGTACGAGGTCGGGATATTCGCGCAGCGCGGTATTCATGTCACACAAAATCACGCCGCGCTTTTTGTATTCGTCTTTTAATTGCGCAAACGCGTCACGTCCGTTATGCGTGACAAGCACGCCCGCCGCGTCTTGATTGTCCGCGAGTCCTTGAAATTCCGCAGGCAGTTGCGCGGGCGACCACGATGCATCTGCCACCTCGAACGGCACCGCAGTCTCCAGTTGCAAGTCTCTCAACGAGGTGCGCCGCCACAGTTCATCATTCGCCGCGGGCATTGGCGTTTCGTTGTACACGTGCCACGCTTCCAGGCGCCGCGCGCGCATCCAATCCGGTTCGCCGTTCGCGCGCGATAACGCTTCCAGCGCGTCTTTATGAAATCCCACTAATGTTTTTGTTTCAGTCACAGATACCTCTATTGATTGCGCAGAGTTGATTTGATAGAATCACCCGCAATGGATTTTGCGCGTGATCCCGTTCGCGTTGTGATTACTGCCGAGATGCTTTATGCTGCCGAACTCGCCGCTTCGCTATCGCATGTCAATCGCACGATTGCTTCGCCGGTGGATACCTTGACGGGCGCGTTGGGCGAAATGGTTTGGGCGCACTATTATTTTGGCGATTGGCGCAAACACAATCTGGTCAAAAATATCGGCAAGAGCGATTTTGCTAAAGTCGAAATCAAAGCGTCCGCGTTCCGTTTCAATCCGCGTTTGAATTTACTCGTGCGCGAAGATTATCACGCCAAGCGCAAACCCCAATATTATGTCCAAGTGATTATTGATGTTGACCCAAAAAATCCGCGCATCGTCCCCGACACCAACGCGTTCATTTGCGGTTATGCCACATTTGACGAAGTGGACCGCGCGCCGTTACGCGATGAGAAAAGCAAGCGCGGCGGCAGCGCCGGATTTCGCACAAAATTTATTCCGATTCTAAAATTGCATCCCATTTCCGAACTGCCCAAGGATTTGAAACAATTCTAATGAAGCCGTTCATCATTCACAAAAAAGGCAAAACTGCCAAGTTCTTTCTGCAAGATTGTGTTCAAGGCATGCGCGAAAATTTGCAACCCAATTCGGTCAGCGTTGTCATCACGTCGCCGCCCTACAATCTCGGCATCAAATATTCCAAATACGACGACACGATTTCGCGCGAAAAATATCTAGCATGGATGCGCGAGTGGGCGGGTGTGATAAAAAATGTTTTGGCGGAAGATGGCTCGCTGTTCCTCAATCTCGGCAGCAAACCCACTGACCCGCATGTGCCGTTTCGCGTGCTCCAAGTTCTCGAACAAGAATTTGTTTTGCAAAATACAATTCACTGGATCAAAGCGATTTCCATTGACAAAGAAAATGTCGGCAATTATCCAAACATCCTTGACGACGTTTCCGTCGGACACTACAAACCCATCAATTCGCCAAGATTTCTAAATGACAATCACGAATACGTTTTTCATCTCACCAAACGCGGCGATGTGAAATTAGACCGTTTGGCAATCGGCGTCCCGTACCAAGACAAATCGAATGTGCTGCGCTGGCAGGGCAAACGCGATTTACACTGTCGCGGCAACATCTGGTTCATTCCGTACGAAACTATCAAGAGCCGCGATAGAGACCGTCCCCATCCCGCGACGTTCCCGGTGCAGCTCGCCGAAATGTGCATCAAATTGCACGGCGTCCCACGCGCGCAGCTTGTTCTCGACCCATTTCTCGGCATCGGGCAATCCGCCCTCGCCGCGCTGAAATTGCAAAAAAATTTTGTCGGGTTCGAGATTGACCGCGCGTATTTTGATGAGGCGGTCAAACGCGTGCGCGCGTTGCATTGACTAATTTTTAACGTTCGTCCGTACAATCAATCGCTCTCTCGTATCACGACGGGAGAGCGATGTTTTTACGCCAAATCTTTTTTCATCTGCTCGAATTGTTCTTGTGTAAGTTCGCCTTTGGCATAGCGCACTTTCAAGATATCTAGCGGCGACTCTGCTATGGGCGCACTTGTAGGCATCCTGGCAAGCCGAACTATCACAAATATCATTCCGCCTACAAGCGCAAGGAGCAAAATACAAGGCACAAGCTGCGCCAATATCCAAGGTAAACTGTTACCAATTTTTTCCATGGATTCTTGTCTCGCGCGCTGATGAGGGATGAAAATCTTTCATCCCTCTGCCTTCATCCCTAACCGACCGAACCTTCCATTTGCAAATTGATAAGGCGATTCAACTCGACCGCGAACTCCATCGGCAATTCTTTGGCGACGGGTTCGATAAATCCGTTGACAATCATCGCCGACGCTTCGTTATCGGTGAGACCGCGCGAGGTGAGATAAAACAGCTGCTCCTCACCAATCTTGCTCACCGATGCTTCGTGTCCAATCGTCACGTTATCTTCTTGAACATCAATGTACGGATACGTGTCCGAGCGCGATTGTTCGTCAAGAATCAACGCATCGCACTGCACCTTGGAGCGCGAACCTTCCGCGCCGGGATACACTTGTAACAGTCCGCGATACGAAGTGCGTCCGCCGTCCTTGCTGATGGACTTGGAAATGATTTGCGAAGTGGTGTGCGGCGCGCCGTGAATCGCTTTGCCGCCCGCGTCTTGATGCTGTCCTTTGCCTGCCATCGCCACGCTCAACACTTCGCCGTGCGCGCCTTTGCCCATCAGATAGATGCTCGGATATTTCATCGTGAGTTTGGAACCAAGGTTCGCGTCCACCCATTCCATCGTCGCATCTTCTTGCGCGAGCGTGCGCTTGGTGACGAGGTTGTACACATTCGCTGACCAATTCTGAATCGTGGTGTAACGCGCGCGCCCGCCCTTCATCACCAAGATTTCGACGACGGCGCTGTGTAAGGAATCAGTAGAATAAGTGGGTGCGGTGCACCCTTCCACATAATGCACGAACGCGCCTTCATCCACAATAATCAGCGTGCGTTCAAATTGTCCCATGTTCTTGGCGTTGATGCGGAAATATGCTTGCAGCGGCATATCCACATGCACGCCCGGCGGAACGTAAATGAACGAACCGCCCGACCACACCGCGCTGTTCAACGCGGCAAATTTATTGTCGGCAGGGGGAATGATGGTGCCGAAATATTTTTTGAATAAATCGGGATACTCGCGTAGCGCGGAATCGGTGTCAGTGAAAATGACGCCCTGTTTCGTCAACGATTCTTTGACGCTGTGGTACACCACTTCGCTTTCATATTGCGCGCCAACGCCCGACAAAAATTTCTGTTCCGCTTCGGGAATGCCCAATTTGTCGAACGTGTTCTTGATGTCGGGTGGAACTTCGTCCCATTTGCGTCCCTGTTTTTCAGCTGCGCGGACGAAATAATAAATGTCGTCGAAATCAATCTCGTTGAGATTGCCACCCCACTGCGGCATCGTTTTCTTGTAAAAAATATCGAGCGAGCGATGCCGAAATTCGCGCATCCAATCGGGCTCGTTTTTCATCCACGAAATTTCTTCGACGATTTCATGGTTCAACCCTTTTTTCGATTTGAACGCATAATTTTCGGGATCGAAAAATCCGTACTTTTCCTTGTATGTGCTGCTGCTTGCCCCAAAATCAAATGCTACGTCTAATTGTTCAGCCATTTCCGTTACTCCGTTTCAATCGCATTAGAGAATGCTCGCTACGCGCACTACTGCGCTCCACTCTCCCCACTTGCATTATCCCGCTGTCTCTTTCAACACCCATTCGTAACCTTGTTCCTCTAATTTCAATGCGAGTTCGGGGCCACCTTCAACGGCAATTTTGCCTTTGACCAATACATGCACAAAATTCGGTTTGATGAAATTCAAAATACGTTGATAGTGCGTGATGATGAGAATGCCGAGATTTGGACCTTGCAAAGAATTGACGCCTTCGCTAACGATGCGCACGCCGTCAATGTCGAGACCCGAATCGGTTTCATCGAGAATCGCGATTTCGGGTTGGAGAATTGCCATCTGCAAAATCTCCGCGCGTTTCTTTTCGCCGCCCGAAAATCCTTCGTTCAAATAACGCGTCGCGAACGATTCATCCAATTTCAGCATCGCCATTTTCTCGCGCATCATTTTGCGAAATTCGGGAATGCCGATCGGTTTGAAATTGCCGTTCATCGTCTCTTTGCGTTTCGCATTCAACGCGGTGCGCAAAAAGTTTGCGACGGTGACGCCGGAAACGGAATGGGGATATTGGAACGCGAGAAACATGCCCGCGCGCGCGCGTTCATCGGGTTTCAAATCGAGAACGCTTTCGCCCTTGTACAAAATGTCGCCCTGTGTGACGACATAGTGCGGATGTCCGAGCAGCGTGTTCGCCAGCGTGGATTTGCCCGAACCATTCGGACCCATGACGGCGTGGACCTCGCCCTTGTCAATCGTCAGATTGACGCCTTTGATAATTTCTTTGCCTTCGACCTCGACATGCAAGTCGCGGATTTCTAAATCGTGAGCCATACGCGTAAAAAACTCCTAAGAGATTGCAATGAATTTCATTGCCGCAATGCATTTGTTGCCGCAATAATTCGTGCTGCGAAATCAAATAATGTTACGACGCGCAAAAACGTCGCCAACATGACAAGTCAATTCTAGTCGCGCGGGCTTAAAAGAATATAAGAATGCGCAAATGTTTATAAAAACCGCGTTAGAGTTGTGAAGAAAGACGCAATGCTCAGTATCTAAACAGAACGAACTAAAATGCTTCGCGAGCTCCACGCTTGTCGCGCGAGCCACACAAGCGCGACGAGTCCAATCAAGTGAATGCCAACGCTCCACGCCAGCGCCGCCGTGTCGCCGCTCGCCGCGCCGAACACGAACAGCGTTCCGAAATCGCGCGCGACGTCAAAACATTGATGCGCCCAACCCACCAAAGGAACGCTTTCGGTCTTGAACCACAACCACCCCATTGCCGCGCCGAACAAAATATTCGATATCACCAACGCGAGCGTGATGGTCAAAACATTCGCGCCGAACGCATCCAGAGACATCTCATTTTGAGATGCCACAAGAATGAGCGGCGCAAGCACCACCGGCAAATGCCACAGCCCGCGCACGATTCCCGAAATTACCACCGCGCCGATTTTTCCAAACGGCGGCGCGAGCAGCGGCAAAAGATACGCGCACCAACCTAATTCTTCGCCCATCCCCGCGAGCCAGCCAACCGTCAAACCGCTGACGGGGATTAACCACAGATACGCTTCGAACGGATTGCGGACTGCCAATTCGTTCGGCGCGTCCAACGCGCCCGCCGCGAGCGAAATGCCGCGCAATATTAATACTGCTCCCGCGATTGCGAGATAATAACGCGCATGACTCCATTTCCAGACAGGGCGCAGCGCGTCGTCAAAGCGTCGCCACATCACGAACGCGGCGAGTGCGGGTCCAGCCATTCCCAAAAAATGTCCGAACATTCCCACAACCGCCAAAAACGACGCGTCGAATTGATGTGCGAACGTTGGAATGAACCAAACATCGAGCGCGAAAAAAATTGCCCACGAATACGCGAACGCGAGCAGCGCGAAAAGCAGAGTGTGTCCGAGCGCGCGGCGTTTCATTTTGTCTGCCATAGAAAAATGCCGAGCCACACTGCCCACACCGCGCTGAGAATCAAAACGCCGAGCGCGAGAAACGGCACGAGACTCACCGCGCCGACTGCCAACCCAAGCCAACACAGTCCGCGCGGCAGCAATCTACTTTTCAGCGCCGCCCAATTGACCAGCAGATACCAAACGCCGTTCGCCACGATGACAGCGAGTCCCAAAAATCCAATAATGCCATTGAGCGTGTTCCCCGTGTTGGCATCGCTCGCCGAAAAATTCGCGGCTTGCGAAACAGCAAAAATGCTCAACACGGCATTGACGAGCAGCAAGCCAACCGCGAGGAAACCGAACCCTGTCGCCACGCGCAGCAACGTCGGCGCGGCGTCGCGCAAACGTTTCCAGAGAACGACGATGAGAATGCTCGCGGTGATCGCCGACACGAATTTCAAGAGGTCTTGAACGAGCAGCGGCATTGGGTTGGCAATGGCAAGCGCAGCCAATTGCTGCGGATCGCTCAGCGCGCCAAGCCCGATGAACGCGACGGCGACGACGAGCGATGCGCCTGCCGCGAACGCATTGACAAACGCGGCGATGCTGCCCGTTTTTTCAAGACGCGGTTGGGATGTTTGCGCGGTCATTTTTTCTCCTTTGTGTATGGTTCATGGTTTGATGACCGATTCTTTATTGGAAAAAACAAATGGAATTTGCTTTGGGAACGAGTGATGAGTTGTCTTCGGATGGACAGCATTTTGTAGTCGTGATTGCGCGCGAAGAATACAGTGGGGGGATTTTAATTGCGGATGCAAACGAACGCAATATTTCTTCGCGCAGCAGTGGGGAATTTCAAATACTTTATTCCGGAATCGACATCACACTCAAATACCTCTCGCCGCCATCCGGCAGCACACACACAATTACGCCCTCCTCAATTTCACGCGCGATTTTTCGCGGCACTTGCGGCATCATTTGCGCGCGGGCGCGCACGCAACCGTCGAAGGCGCGTACGGGCGGATGATGTATCAACTTGGCGCGCGTTCGCAGTTGTGGATTGCGGGCGGTATCGGCATTACGCCGTTCGCGAGTTGGCTGCGCGATTTTGGCGACACGCTGAATTACGAAATTGATTTCTTCTATCCGGTGCGATCACGCGAAGAGGCATTGTTTTGGGATGAATTTGAAACAGCCGCGAAAAAATTTCCCAATTTTCGCGCGCATCTGAATTTATCCAGTACGGACGGTTCCTTGACGTTGGAAAAAATTCTCGCGAGGATACAAGGCGATGTGAAACAAAAAGAATTTTACATGTGCGGACCGATTGGAATGGTGTACGCGTTCGGCGAGAAATTTCGTAAGGCGGGCGTGAGCGCGCGGCAGATTCATTACGAGGAATTTAATTTCCGTTGAATTTCTAAACCTTACATGAATTCATAGAATCTGCAACAAAAAACGCCTCGACGTTAATCAAGGCGTTTGCTATTTGTCATTGTAAGTCCGCATCTTTTGACATCGAAGATGCGATTTGAATGAGATTGTCTATTGAAAGCTGAGAACTGGATAAGGCGATGTAAGTACCCTCCTGCACCCACCATAGAATCGGTCCGCCATATTGAGGTTCGATGTACTCGAGTAGATGTGCGGTATTGCCATTTGCGAGTTTGACCGCTCTCCCGATTTTGCTTGAATCCGAGTCCAAGCAGCATCCTGCTGGTCCATTCAAAACCAAAAGCGCATTCTGTCCCATCGAATCACGAAACTGAATTCTGATGCCAGGAGTATTAAGCTCACCTATGATTGGCTGTTCAGGTTTGAGTTTCATGGGCAGACTTGTTGGGACAAAGACCTGGTAGGATACTTTTTGCCGAACCTTCGCGAGTGCAGATGTTGCATGTACTGAAGTGGCTTTTTCGGCGTTGGGGGCTAATGGCAAAGTACCTGGAGTAGCAATAATTGTTTCTTGAACCGAGCGAAACGCAGAATTGCCCCTGATACATCCGGTCATCATGCACAACGACATTAGGAGAATGACCCAAACCCGCCTCGATACCATTAGGTTAGGTATTTTCTGCATCTGGCGCTCTGTTTGTGTCAATCATTCTTTTAATGTCATCGGCCCTGCTTCTCCAATTCTCTTCGTCTATGAAATCGCTTTCCAAGTGCTGGGTTAGTTCCCGAAGACGCGCTTCTCTCCATTTCTCTCTCGCACGCATGAATTTTCTGTGTTGCGTAATTCGGAGTATTTCGAGCATCGCAGGCGTTAGAGCAAAAAGAGTTCCGCCGGCAAGCAACAAAGGGGGTAATGGGTTTTGATTGCGATCCCTCTCTTGAAGTAGCAAAAGACTTGATGCCGCTATTGTCAATCCGCGTATTACCGTTGTCTTGTTTACAAGTTCTGCATCATTACTGGTGCAGCCACAAGGAACTTGAACCTCGCGTTGTAAGACCTTTGTTGCTCCATAAGCAAAGGAACCTCCCAGCCCAATTCCGAGAAGTGAACCTAGAAGCGGCAATCTTCCCAAAAGTAGCGAGAACGAAGTTGCGAGCTCAATCCACGGAAGTAGGAGTCCTGCCGCTTTGGCTACATTTTTCGGGAGGATATCATAACGACGTACGGAAATTTCTGCCTGCCCGTAATTCAGCAACTTGAGTGAAGCTGAATAAACGAACATGAATCCAAGCCAACTTCGGAGAATGATGTTGACGAATCTCATTCTTCCTCCACCAACCAAATCCGAGTCGCTCGAAATCCGCCATTTGGCAATCGCAGTCCGACTGCGCCAATAGTGCTTCCTTTTGCAAGTCGTGATAGGTGTCCTTCCACTGGTGCTCCATCCTTTGCATGAATGACTTCAAGCTTCGATGAGAACTCCATCGACCGTAAATGCCCGTGGACATTTGTCAAGTCCAAATTTTGTGAGGTGACTTGTTCAATAACACCTTCAACCTTCCCGATATTGATCCAACCTTGTTGGGCGCGTAATGACCCATCCTTTAGCGCAACTCCTCGCGCATCAAGATAATCTCCAACTTCAATTTCTATCTCGGACGGACTCCCGTCAAACTCTTTCCAGAGAATTGCTGTGTCTGGAATCCTTACTGCGCGCAAGTCATCACCTCTATCCAGAATAACTCCATTCTTTGTCTTTTGAATAACCCATCCCCCCGCAAAATTTGGGTCAAGAATCGCGCCGTTCTTGTCAACAGATTGACTCTCCACATCTTGATTATCAATGCTTCCCGCGCCAATTGCGCTTGGAAAGAGAAAATTGACAAAAGCAGTGCTTCCAACGCCAAGCGTTTTGAGGAAGGTTCTTCGTTCCATTTTGCTCCTTTTTATTTCAGGATACGCAACACGGATAGATTGCCGTAAATCCTGTGATTATTCCTTGACTCAGTGGCGCGAACTGGCTGAACATCGCTTTCGTTAGATCAATCATGCGGCATGTTCCTGGACCAGTATCAACACGGGGTGCTCGATAAATAGTAACACCTCCGTCTTTACTTAGGCCAGCTGTTGCGCCACACGGAATATCTGGATAAAGATTTGCGTTGCAACACCCACTGCAATGATTTTTCCATGCGTAACCCCAGCTACTGGAGTTACAAGCGCAACATGCACCACGACCACACTTATTGCTTGTGCATCCCGCCTGACAATTGGATCCTCTGCAACAACATGCATCGCAACCACATGCATCTGGATAACAGCAAAACCAGCCAGCAGCTCCTGTATAGTACGCCATGTTTGCCTCCTTTTAAGCCAAAAGCGTTAAGAAATGAACTGCGCAAAATTCTAACACAAGAAAAAAAAAAATTGCAAATTCCAATCCGCGCGAACGCGAATGTCTTCGGCAACAAAAGGGGTGAATGTCTTGTTGAACATTCACCCCTAACTACAATCTTTGGCATTGCATTATTCCAAACTCGTCATACTCAAATACCTCTCGCCGCCATCCGGCAGTACGCACACAATCACGCCTCGCACAATCTCGCGCGCGATTTTTCGCGCCGCGAAAATCGCCGCGCCCGCGCTGAACCCCACGAACAACCCTTCGTGTTTTGAAACTTCGAGCGCGGTTTCGTACGCATCCTCAGCGCTCACCGAAATTTTTCGGTCTGCGATCTGCGCGTCATAAATGCCCGGCACAATTGCAGTTTCCATGTGTTTCAAACCTTCGATAATTTGCAATTCGTCGGCGGGTTCGACCTCGATAATTTGAATGTTGGGATTGTATTCGCGCAAACGGCGCGCGCTGCCCATCAACGTCCCACTTGTGCCGATGCCCGCGATAAAATGCGTGACGCGCCCCCGCGTTTGTTTCCAAATTTCCGGCGCGGTCGTTTGATAATGCGCGCACCAGTTGTTGCTGTTGTTGTATTGGTCAGCGTAAAAATATTTTTCGGGAAACTGCGCGGCGAGTTCACGCGCTTTAACGATCGCGCCGTCGCTGCCTTCGAGCGGGTCGGTCAGCGTAACAGTTGCGCCGTACGCGCGCACAATTTTTTTGCGCTCGGCGCTCACGTTCGCGGGCATGCACAATTCCACCGCGAAACCTTTTACCGCGCCGAGCATCGCATACGCGATGCCGGTGTTGCCGCTCGTCGCGTCAAGCAAAATTTTATCGCGAGTTAACTGACCGGTGCGTTCCGCGTCCTCGACAATAAAAAGTGCGGCTCGGTCTTTGACCGAGCCGCCTGGATTAAACCACTCTGCTTTGCCCCACAATTCGACGCGCGGTGTCGCGCCGCTTGGTATTTTCAAGGGCAAGAGTGGCGTATTGCCAATACAGTTCAGTAATGCAGGACGATTGGAGATTGGAGATTGGAGCTTGGACATGGTTGGACTGATGGTAGACAGGGAATCAAGTAGACAGGTACACAAGATTCCTGTCTCCCTGTTTCCCTGTCTACTTGCATTCCTGTTTCCCGCTACACTAACACTAATTCTGGTTCCAACAGCTCGGGCGCCGCAGGAAACGGCACACCGCAAAATTGTTCGTAATCAATCAGTTCCGTAATCGTCGGATGCTCGCCGCAGACGGGGCAGTGCGGGTCTTTTTCAATTTTCATTTCGCGGAACTCCATCGCCATTGCGTCGAACAATAACAAACGCCCCTTGAGCGAATCGCCTTTGCCCAAAATCAATTTAATCACTTCAATCGCTTGAATGCTCCCGATGATGCCGGGCAGCACGCCCAACACGCCCGCCTCTTGGCACGATGGCACTTCGCCGGGAGGGGGGGGGGTGGGAAACAAACAGCGATAGCAGGGACCATCGTGCGCGGCATCGTACACTGTCGCTTGTCCTTCAAACATAAAAATCGAACCGTCCACCAATGGCTTGCCCGCAAACACGCACGCGTCGTTCACCAAATAGCGCGTCGGAAAATTGTCGGTGCCATTTACGATGATGTCATAATCTTTAATAATGTCCATCACGTTTGTCGAATCTAACACGACTTTATGTTTGACAACTCTTACATCGGGATTCAACGCGTTGATGGTATCTTGCGCGCTGTCAATTTTTGGACGTCCGACATCTTGCGTGCGATGCAAAAGTTGGCGCTGCAAATTCGACAAGTCCACCGTATCAAATTCGACGATGCCCAATGTGCCGACACCCGCCGCCGCGAGATACATCGCCGTGGGCGAACCGAGTCCGCCCGCGCCGATGAGCAGCACTTTGGCTTTTAACAATTTTTTCTGTCCCGCGCCGCCGACATCGGGCAAAATAATATGGCGCGAGTAGCGATAAATTTGTTCGTTGGTGAAACCGAGCATGGTTTTGTCCAGATAGGGAAACAGATAGACAGGGAAACAGGGAGAAAGAAAACCTGCCTGCCTGTTTACTTGTTTCCCTTTTTACCTGCTTACTTTTTCCTCACCGTAATCATCCAATCCGTCTCGTTGATTTTTTCCGTGCCGAGTACGGTATTGCCTTCGTTCGTCAGCGATTTCGGAACGTTCGTCGCTGATTCGTCATTGTCAACGATGACTTGGAGAATTTGTCCCGACTCCATCATCTCCAACATCAATTTGGATTTGACAAAAGTGTAGGGACAAATTTCGCCTTTGAGGTCGAATGTTTCGTCGGCAGAAATATCGGATGGTGCATTAATGATGGTAGGATTCCAGCGGTTCATTTTGTATGTATCAGGTATCAAGTAGCAGGGAAAATGATACATGCTTCCTGCTACCTACTACCAAATTATTCTAGCGGCAACCCGCGTCGATGTGCCCAGTCCATCATCGAACCTTTGTAATTGCGCACGCGCGAATAGCCCAGCGATTTCAGTACGAGATACGAATGTGCGGAACGCGAACCCGAACCACAATAAACGACAATTTCTTTGTCGGACATCACCCCAACTGTTTCAAATTGCTGACGCAAAACTTGTGCGTCTCTGAGTCCTTGCGTCTGAAAATCAATTGCGGCGTCAAATGAAAGATTCACCGCGTTAGGGATATGTCCCATGTAATACTCACTGTCGGTGCGCGTATCGAGCAATACAACATCATCGCGCGCCGAGTTTTCTTGAATCCATTCGGCGGTGCTGTGCTGATTTTCGTCAACGCGTGCGGTGTACGGTGCGGGCGAAAATTGGGGAACCTCTTTGGTTGTCGGCGCGCCTGCCAGCTGCCACGCATGCCAGCCGCCGTTCAACACACGCACGTCATCATGTCCCATATATTTCAAGAGCCAATACGTCGTCCCTGCCAGGGGGCCCGTGCCCTCATCGTACAATACGAGCGTTGAATCGTTTGTGATGCCCCGTTCACCCAAAGTTTGGGCGATTGCATCAAACGCGCGGATACGCGGACCGCCGGGCGCCATTTCGTACATATCACGATTCAAATCGAACGGCACCGCGTTCGGAAGATGTGACGCGCGATAACCCATCGGCAAACGCGGATCGGAAACGCGCGCGTCAATGATTCGCACGTTCGGATCATTCAAATGTTCTTGCAGCCACGTGACCGAAACGATGACGGAGCTATTCATGCGCCTCCCGCCATCGCAGGAATTACCGCGACCTGATCGTTATCGTGGACGGGAGTCGCGCGCCCCTGCAATGTTCGAACATCTACACCATTAACAAATACGTTGATGAAACGTTTGATTTCGCCTTGCTCGTCAAGAACGCGTTCACGAAAACCGGGATACGCCGCGTCGGCGTGATCAAATGCCTCTTGCAGGGTCTGAGCGTTGATTTGGATTTTTCCTTGTCCGCCGGTCACCTTGCGCATTGGCGTCGGAACAAGAATCGTCACCATAAAGATACTCCTAGCGGGTATGGCGCATTAGAGAATAATGCAAATCGTTCATTAGTGAACTATCGCGGCAAAAAATTACGGTCTGCGCGTATCCACCCCGTCGCGGGGCAGCACTGCCACAGACCGAAGCAAGCTGTTTTAATTGCAGCAAGTATAGTGATGACAAACTGTTTGTCAAAAACGAAAAGGAAAGTGACAGCGCGAAAAAAAACGGCGCCGCGATCGAGCAATCGCGCGCCGTTTGGTTTCAACTGGCTGGGACAACTTTTTTGTTGTTGCGCCGCTTGACCAACGCGCGCACGATGAGGAAAAAGAGTACCACCGGCACCAGGAGAATCAAGAGCAGCGGAACGACAACCACCATAAAACGAATCGTCACTCCAACTAAACCTTGTAGCGCGGTCACAAGGTCGTTGAGCGAGGCGGCAAAAATCTCGCCGGGATTCCAGCCGGGCTTGCCCTCGACAACAATTTCCTCCACCGGCACAAGTTCAATGGTGTACGTTGCCAACGCGCTCGTATTCTGTAAATAATTTTGGCGCCCTTTGATTTGTTCAATCTCACCGCGCACTTGCGTCAACTGATTGTACACCGCGAGAATGTCTTCGGCTTTGCCCGTGCGTTCGCGCACCGTTTCCAAAAGTTTTTGCAGTTCGATTTCGTACGCTTCCAGATTCTTGCGCCGCGCTTCAAGGTCAACGTATTCAGCCGTCACATCATTCGAGTCGGCAGTTTCTTTGAGGACTTTGACGCCGAGCGCTTTGATTTGCGTGAGCGTCGAGTCCAGCGCGACGGCTGGAATGCGAACGTTGATGGTGCCGCGCAATTTGTTATCACCACGCGCGACAACATTTTTGCTTGCAATATAGCCGTTGACATTTTTTAGAATGTCTTGGATTTGCGTAATCGCTTGGGCGGTATCATTCACTTGCAGTGTTACAGAACCGGTATAGACGATCATGCGGTCTTGCGCTTGATCTGCTTCGTTACCCATCGGTGCGCCAGTCGGTTGCGCCGGAACGCTTTTGCGTTGATTCGTGCCGGGGACATCGCTGTTGGTTGTGCCGCCTTCTGCTTCAAGCGCGGATGGTAACAGTACGGGAGGCGCCGCTGTCGGCGCTGCCGCGGGCGCCGCGCAGCCGATGCCCAGCGCGAGAATTGCAATCAGAAGCGTGATCAGGACAAAGCGTTTCATGTGTACCTCCATGATTGAGAACGACGATGACGGTGGATCGAGTGAACTCAACTCGACATCACACATTCAATTTATTTCAGCGATGAGACGCAACCTATTTCAAAAAAGTTCCGTTGAGAATTATTCCGCGAAAGGGTGTCTATGCGCCGTGCGCGAGCCGCGAAATCAAGCGCGGGGGGAAACTCAAGTTGACCATCGCGCGCTGGACGGTGGCTACATCATATTCGAGACGATGGTGTGTGAGCAGCAGGGTAGAGGTATCCAGAATTGCAAAAGCGGCGCGCGGATCGCCATCGCGGGGTTGTCCGGCGCTGCCGGGGTTCAACAACAATTTCGGTTGCAGCAAGTACGGTTTCTTTTCAGGCAAATACTCTACCCGCAGCATTCGTTCTGCTTCGCGCAGACGATACGTGATGGGGCGATGCGTGTGTCCGAAAAAGCAAAATGAGGTGCTAAAGAATGGAAAATTGGCGAGCGCGACTTCTTCATTTTCAACATATTCCCAAATCGGATCGCGCGGACTGGCATGCACCAGCGTCAGATCGAATTCAGATAAAATTTGTTTCGGCGAGAGGGAGGCAAGCCACGCGCGGCTCGACGCTGACAAGGTGCGCATTGTCCACTCCAGCGCAGTCCGCGCCGTGCCGCGAAACTGATCGAGCGGCAAATCCCCCAACACGGCGCGATCGTGATTGCCCATCAGCGTGACAGCGTTCAAACCGCGCAGTCGCTCAATACATTCGTTCGGCGCGGGTCCATAGCCCACGACATCGCCCAAGCACCAAATTGTGTCGTATGCCGGCGCACACGCCAAAATGGTCTCGAGCGCAACAATGTTCGCATGAATGTCCGAGAGCAGCAAGACGCGCATGATGGGTGCGATTGTAGCATAGAAAGAAAAACGCGCGCGCGTCGCACCGGCATCCAAGTTTGCCATAGCGCGTTCCCGCGAAATTGCGCTTGATTCCCTGCGCGCGCGAAAAGAGCATTGACACGGCGGCGAGAGTGTGCTAAGTTAAAGCGAACGTTCGCCCGAACGTTCGCCCGAACGTTCGCAGCCCGTATTCTGGGAGACGCCCATGCCTGCTCGTGTCACGATCAAAGATGTCGCCGCACAGGCGCACGTGAGCTATCAGACTGTCTCCAAAGTCCTCAACAACCAAGCTCAAGTTTCGGCAGACACCGAAAAACGCATTTGGCGCGCCGTCAAAAAACTGGGCTACGTCCCCAATCATCGCGCCCGCGATCTGCGAATTCAACGCAGTCACATGCTCGGCTATTCGTGGCGTCCTGATACGCCCAATCAGATCAATCCGATCCTGGATATGTTTCTCCACAGCATGGTGGAAGCAGCGGATGCCAAGGGGTATCACATTTTGCCCTTTCCGCACTCTGATCCTGAAAATCACATTCATTCGTATCGCGATTTGATTCGCACCGGTCGCGTGGATGGATTCATTCTCTCCAGCGTGGAATATCAAGATTCACGCGTCAAGTTTTTGCGGCGCGAAAAATTTCCGTTCGTCGCGTTCGGCGAGGCGGACCCCGAAAGCGATTTGTTTGTGGATGTGGATGGGACGGCGGGAATGATGCTCGTCACGCAGCATCTCATTGCGCAAGGACACACCCGCATCGCCATCCTCGGTTGGCCCAAAACTTCGCGCGTCGGACAAAATCGGTTGGATGGCTATTTAAAGGCGATGCGTGAGGCGCGCTTGGAAACGCGCCCGGCATGGATTGCGCGCGGCGAAGGGTCGTTCGACTTTGGTTACGAAACAACTCGCAAATGGCTCGACGCGCGCGTGCGTCCCACCGCGATCGCGGCGGTCACCGATCTCTTGGCAGTGGGGGCGATGCGCGCGATTCAGGCAAGCGGTTTGCGCGTCGGAGCAGACATTGCCGTAACCGGCTTTGACGATACGCCGATGGCGCAGTATCTCACGCCCGCGCTCACTTCGATTCGACAGCCCATTTGGCAGGTTGGGCAGCAAGTCATCGAGTTGTTGGTTAATTCTCTCGAACAAGCGCCGCTCGCGGAAACACAGGTTATTTTGAAACCCGAATTAATCGTTCGAGAATCATCGGTTGGACGTTAGACAGAGTACCCCACTCTGGATTGTGAAAGGAGGTTCGAACGAAGCGCACAAATTCATTCCAAACGAATATTCCACAATGTAAAATCCAAATTTAGGAAAAACTCCACGTAAGGCGAAGGAGGAAAAGAAATGAACAAGCAGATTTTGATTGTCCTCGCCACATTGCTAGTGGTGAGTATTGTGATTGTTGGTTGCGGCGGCGCTGCTGCGCCCACTTCCGCACCACCGACGACTGCACCGCAACCGACCACTGCACCCCAAGCCACGACCGCACCGGAACCGACTACCGCGCCGCAAGCCACCACCGCGCCGCAGCCAACGCAAGCCCCCGCAGGGGAAGCTGCGAAATTGCAGCTGCTCGGTTGGTCTGCGTCCGATGTAGAAAACGAGACGCTCAAGCAGGTCGTCGCGGATTGGAACGCTTCGCAAAAAGATTTCGTCGCTTCGTTTGACGCGTCGCCGAATTACGACCAATCGCTTCAAACCGCGCTCGCGGGCGGACAGCCGCCGGACGTCTTTTATATTGACAGCTTAAAGTTCCCCGACTTTATCAAGAACGACGTACTCGCCGTACCGCCAGCGGGAGCCATCGCGAATCCTGATGATTTCTATCCGTCGCTCCGCGAAGCATTTACGGCGAACGGCACGTTCTATTGTCCGCCCAAAGATTTTTCGACGCTCGCGTTGATTTACAACAAAAAGATGCTCGATGATGCGGGTGTCAAGGTGCCAACGAATTGGGATGAACTCGCCGCTGCCTCCAAGAAATTAACGGATTCGGGCAAAGGCGTGTACGGCATGTCGCTTTCGGCGGACGCCGCGCGCTGGGTCGCGTTTCTGTATCAAGCGGGTGGAGAAGTGATAGGCAAAGACGGCAAAATGAACATCAACACTCCCGAAGCCAAGCAAGCGCTCGATTTCTATACGGGCATGTTGGTGGATGGTTCTGCGGTCACGCCGGACAAAGTGGATTCGGGTTGGAATGGTGAAGCGTTCGGCAAAGAAAAGGTTGCGATGGTTGTCGAAGGCAACTGGATCGTGCCGTTCCTGAAAAAAGATTATCCGAACGTAGACTTTGGCATCGCGGAATTGCCCGCGGGTCCCAAAGGCAAAGCGACGATGGCGTTCACCGTTTGTTACGGTGTACCAAAGAATGGCGCAAACATCGCGGGTTCATGGAAATTGGTTGATGCGCTGACCAATGAAGCAGGCATGAAAAAATGGACGGATCTCGGACTCGCGATGCCTACGCGTAAATCACTGCGCGACGGCTGGATCGCCGAGTTCCCCGATCTGAAAGTGTTCCTCGACGGTGCGGACTATTCGCACCCGTGGCAGTTCGCGCCCGGCTTTACCGCCGTCACGGATGCCATCAACAAAGGAATTCAAGAGATCGCCGCCGGACAGGCGACATCGGAATCGGTTCTGAAAACAGTCCAAAGCGCCGGTGAAGATGTATTAGGCAAGTAATACCCGACGTGGCAGGTTTTCGGAAACCTGTCACGTCTAGTGAGAATGGTCGTGGCAGAGACACGCGGCCATTCTTCTCTCCTCCGTAGGGCAAGTGGGGCTCGGTTCATAGGTTCCCATTTGCCCTACCCAAAAATCTTTTCCAACGCCCGTCACAAAGGGTCGAATGGAACAATGGAATCCCCATCACTTTTAGGGAGGATGCGATGGCAGCCACACACATTGCTGGACAACGACGCCAAGAATTGATTGCGGGCTATTCGTTCATCGCGCCTGCGCTGGTCATCTTGATCGTCTTTTTGTTCATCCCCATGTTCTTTACGTTGTGGATGAGTTTCCGCGACTGGGGTGGCATCACGCCGCCCAGCTTTTCCAGACCCGTGGGTTTGGAATGGTACCAAAAATTATTATTCCAAGACAATATTCGACGCAGCGAATTTTTTCTCGCGTTCAAGAATACTTTGTATTACGCCGTCGGCGTCGTGCCAACGCAAACGGTCCTCGCCCTCATGCTCGCGGTGGTCGCAAATTCGGCGATCTTGCGCTTTAAAGGATTTTTTCGCACAACCTTTTATTTTCCCTCCATTACCTCCTCCGTCGCCATCGGCTTGATCTTTCTCTGGATTTATCAAACGGGCGGCATCCTGAACCAAACCATCAAAATATTCTTTCCCGGTTACAAACCCATCAGCTGGATGAATGACCCATCGGGTTTGATTCACAATACTCTTGGTTTGTTCGGAATCACGATACGCACCGCGCCCACATGGCTCACCGAAACGAATGTGCTTGGCTTGACGCTGTGGCAGTGGATCAGCGGACCAAGCGTGACAATGAGCGCGCTGATGATGCTCGTCGTGTGGACAACAGCGGGGACGATGATGTTGGTTTTTCTCGCCGCGCTTCAAGATATTCCGCGTCCGTTGTACGAAGCCGCTTCGGTAGATGGCGCTTCGTGGTGGCAGCAATTTTGGAATATCACGGTGCCGATGCTGCGCCCCACCATTTTCTTTGTCGTCACGCTTGGTCTCATCGGCACGTTTCAAGTCTTTGACCAAATGTATGTGATGACCTCGGGCGGACCTGCGGGAACGACGACCTCACTTGCGTATTTGATTTATCGCGCGGGGTTCAATGATTCGCAGATGGGAATGGCGTCCGCGATCTCGGTGCTGCTTTTTATCATCATCTTTGTAATGACCATCATCCAACGCCGCCTCTTGGGCGACCGCGCCCAATCGTAAAGGGAGTCGATCATGGCTGAACGTGTTCAAACCCTCAATCCATCTGTCACGCGTCAACCGGGCAGCGCGCCCGAGTGGGTGCGTTCGCTCACGACGCTTGTACGGTACATCGTCCTTTTCGGATTTGCGATTTTGTTTCTCGCGCCCTTTATCTTTGCGATTGCCAATTCGTTCAAGACCCCGCCGGACATTGCCGCCAATCCGCTAGCGCTGATTCCCAATCCGTTCACGTTGGAAAATTATCAGCGGCTCACGCAAGGCGCGGCGAACGTGCCATTGTGGACAATGAACAGTTTTATTTTCGCAATCGCGGTTACAATCTCGCGCGTCTTTTTGTGTTCGCTCGCCGGCTATGCGTTGGCGCGCGTACATTTTCCCGGGCGCAATCTTGTGTTTCTCGCCGTTCTCGCGACAATGATGATTCCCGGCGTCGTGCTGCTCATTCCGCGTTTCATCATTCTCAAACAACTGGGGCTGCTCGGCACTTATCAAGGCGGCATCTTGCCGATCATGGTGGATGCGTTCGGCATCTTTTTGATGAAACAATTTTTTGAATCGCTGCCGAGCGAAGTTGAAGAAGCCGCGCGCATTGACGGCGCGACGCCATTTCAAATTTTTTGGAGCGTCTCGTTACCGATGGCGACGGCGCCGCTCATCGCGCTGACGATTTTCGCGTTTCAAGGCACCTGGAACGAATTGCAGCATTTTCTCATCGCATTGGGACCGACGGCGCGCGATTTGTGGCCCCTCACGTTAGGGCTTGCAACCTTGCGCGGCGCGGGGGTGGGACAGCAGCTCGACTTTGGACTTTTTCTCGCCGGTTCGCTGCTAATGACCTTGCCGATGGCGATTGTGTTTATCGTGTTCCAGCGCTATTTTGTCGAAAGTGGCAGCCACGCGGCGGTGAAAGGATAGTTACGCAATCCTGCAAGGTGATTCTCGATGAATCTCTGGACAATTCAAGAAGCAGACTTTACGCCCGCGACCCAGCATCACAAAGAAACCATTTTTACGACAGGCAACGGTTACCTTGCGACGCGCGGCACATTCGAAGAAGGATTTCCCAATGACCGCCGCGCGACATTTTTGCATGGTGTTTTTGACGCCGCGCCGCTCGTCGTCACAGAATTGGCGAACGCACCCGATTGGCTCCCGTTTGAAATTTTTTTGAATGGCGAACGCTTTGCGTTGGATCGCGGCAGTGTAATTTCATTTGAACGCGCGCTCGATTTACGGAATGGCGTTCTCACGCGTCGCGTTGAATGGGAATCGCCGCGCGGCGAACGCGCGGCGATTGTATTTGAGCGCTTTGCCTCGCTTGCCGCGCTGCACGCGTTGTTTTTGCGCGTGCGCGTGACGCCGCAGCACGCGAGCGAAATACACGTGCGCGCCGGTTTGAACGGCACCCCGATCAGCGAGGGCTCGCAAGGCGAAAGACTGCTGCATTGGAATTGGCAGGGACAGGGGGCGCGCGATGGGAACGTTTTTTTGCAGGCGCGCACATTCCATTCCGACATTGAACTCGGCGCGGCGATGCGCGTGACGACAACGTTAGGGAATGAAGTGGCGCGCGAATTTTGGGATGTGCGCGGCGAGCCAACGCTGGCGCTGCGCGTCAACGCGGGCGCGGGTGAAACCGTGATGTTTGAAAAAACGGTTTCGTATTACACCTCGCGCGATGTAGAAAAAGCGCGTGTCGTTGAATGTGCGCTTCAGGAACTCGACGCGCACAAAAATTGGGCGAGCGCGTATCAAGCGAATGCCGACGCGTGGCAAGAGGAATGGGAACGCACCGATGTTGTGATTGAAGGTGACGAAGAAGCGCAGTTGGCGCTGCGTTTCAATTTATTCCAAATGTTGATCGCCGCGCCGCGCCACGATGATCGTGTGAACATTGGCGCGAAAACGCTTTCGGGATTCGGCTATCGCGGGCACGCGTTTTGGGACACGGAAATTTTCATGCTCCCGCTCTTTATTTACACCGCGCCGCACATTGCCAAAAATTTGTTGAACTATCGCTATCGTTTGCTGGATGCGGCGCGCGCCAAAGCAAAACAAAATGGGTTCGAGGGCGCGCAGTTTCCATGGGAGAGTGCGGACACGGGCGAGGAAGTGACGCCGACGTGGCTGCCGCATTACGCGGACCGCACGAAACTTATTCGCATCTGGACGGGCGACATTGAAATTCATATCTCGGCGGACATTGCGTATGCCGCGCATCAATACTGGGTCGCAACGGGTGATTACGAATGGTTGATCGCAAAAGGCGCGGAACTGATTTTGGATACGGCAAAGTTTTGGGCAGCGCGCGCGGAGTGGAACAACGCGAACGCGCGTTACGAATACAATGACGTTATCGGACCGGACGAATATCACGAACACGTCAACAACAACTATTACACGAATCGCCTCGCGCAGTGGAATTTGCAAACCGCGTTTGATACTTTGAATTGGCTCAACGAACACGCGCCCAAAAAAGCGCGCGAACTCGAGGCGCGTTTGGGCTTGAACGCCGCGCGTTTGGACAAATGGCGCGACGTGATTGCCAAAATGTATTTGCCCGCGCTGCCGAACGGCTTGCTGCTGCAATTCCAAGATTATTTGCAGCGCACCGATGTTGATCTTGCCGCGCTCGAACCGCGCACAATTTCGGTGCAGCAGCATTTTGGAATTGAAGGCACGAACGAGACGCAAGTATTGAAACAGCCCGATGTGTTGATGCTGATGTATCTATTGCAAAATAATTTTTCCGAAAAGCAAGTGCGGCTGAACTATGATTTCTATACGCCGCGCACAGACCACACTTTCGGCTCGTCATTGGGTCCTTCGATTCAGGCGATTATGGCGTGCAAGGTCGGCAAGCCCGACGACGCGTACGAACATTTCATCCGCGCCCTCCGCGCGGATTTGTACGATGTGCGCGGTAACGCGCACGACGGCATTCACGGCGCATCGGCGGGAGGAACGTGGCAAGCGGTTGTCTTTGGGTTTGGCGGCTTGCGCGTCACCAAAGAGGGCTGGAGCATCGAACCGCGCTTGCCGCATCATTGGACGCGTCTCCAATTCCGATTTTTTTATCACGGCAAACAGGAGATTGTGGAAATTGTGGCAGATGGCGGATAGCTGATGGCAGAAAGCAAAGGGCGGAATACAGAAAGTTCAACTGATTGCTGATTACTGATAACTGATTACTGATTACTATCGCACTATCGCACTATCACACTATCTCACTCCCGCACCATCGCACTATGACCATACACGGTTTTATTTTTGACCTCGACGGCGTGATTACGGACACTGCCGAATATCATTTCCGCGCGTGGAAAAAACTCGCAGAGGAAAATGGCTGGGCGTTTGACCGCCGCGAGAATGAAAAATTGCGCGGCGTCGCGCGGCGCGAATCGTTAATGTTGATTTTGGGAGAACACGCGTCAGAATATTCGGAAGCGCAAATCCAAGAATTCATGGCGCGCAAGAACACTTACTATTTGCAGTTCATTCAAGAAATTACGCCGCGCGATATTTTGCCGGACGCAAAAGAATTGTTGGCAGAATTGCGCGCCGCCCATTTCAAAATCGCGCTCGGCTCGGCGAGCAAGAACGCGCGGCAGGTGTTGCAATCACTCGGCATCGAAAATTTATTTGACGCGATTGCGGATGGCAACAGCGTGGAGCGCCAAAAACCCGCGCCCGATTTGTTCCTGTTCGCGGCAAAAGAATTGCACCTCGCGCCGAACGAATGTGTGGTGGTCGAAGACGCGGAAGCGGGAATTGAGGCGGCGAAAGCGGGCGGATTCTTGACCATTGGTTTAGGACCGCCCGAACGCGTCGGACAAGCCGATGCCATCTTTCCATCTTTGGAAGGCGTGCATGTTGCCGACCTGCTCAATGCGTTAAAGCAATAAGATGATTCGTCTGCCGGGCATCGCTCGGCAGATTTTTTTTCAGCGGCGCGCGCTGAATAGTGTATAATTCTCTCTTGTCATGGTTAACGCGCCTGCACAGATTTTTCAGATGACAAGTACGAGTGTACAAGAGACGCACGCGCTCGGCGCGCGGCTCGGCAACATTGTGCAGGCAGGAGACGTGATCGCGCTGCAAGGCGACTTGGGCGCGGGCAAAACAAATTTTGTGCAGGGACTCGCGCGGGGTCTGAACATCGTTGAAGATGTAAATTCGCCGACGTTTATTTTGGCGAATGAATATTATTCGGGACGCTTACCGCTGTTTCACATTGATGCGTACCGCGTTGCGGACGCGGCAGAAGCGGAAGGGTTTGGGCTTGACGATTATTTGAATGGCGATGGTGTGACGGTGATTGAATGGGCGGAACGCGTGCGCGGCGCGCTGCCGCGTGATGTGTTGTGGATTGAATTCGCGTATGTGAGCGAGAATGAACGTCAGTTGCTTTTCACCGCGCGCAGAGCGCATTCACTTGAATTGCTGGAAGGGCTGAAGGATTCTGTCGCATCTCTCAGCCCTCAGCCCTCAGCCCTCAGCCCTGATGCTACTAGCAATTGATACTTCGACGCATGTTTCGTCCATCGCGTTGTATGATGAACGCGGGGTCGTGGTCGAAACGACATGGCAGTCACACGAAAATCACACGCGCAGTTTGATGCCTGAAGTCGTCCGCTTGATGCAAGTGGTGGGAACAAACGCGAACGATTTGCGCGCAATCGGTGTGGCGACGGGACCCGGTTCCTTTACGGGTTTGCGGATTGGCTTGAGCGCGGCAAAAGGTTTGGCGTACAGTTTGAGTATCGCCTTGCTTGGTGTTCCAACATTGGATATTTCGGCGAGCGCGGGCATCGCGGGGACGCCGCTTACGTGCGCGATTTTGCAAGCGGGACGCGGACGTTTTGGCGCAGCATTGTACAAGAATGAAAATGGAAACGCGCGGCGCGCAGGCGATTATTTTTTTGGATCGCCCACCCAGCTTGTGCTGCAACTGCGCGAACAACTTGGACACAATTCTGTGTTCGTGATTGGCGAAATGGATGACGCACTGCGTGATTTGTTTCGCGCAGAATTTTCCGCGCAGCTCCAGTTGGGAACCGATGCGTTGAATGTACGTCGCGCCGGATTTCTCGCCGCGCTGGCGTGGCGTCGTTGGTGCCAGGGAGAGCAGGACGATTTGCAATCGCTCGCGCCGTATTACATTCCTACCGCGTCGATTGCGTGATTCTATGGATGAATTGGATTCGCTGCCGGTCCGCGTCGAACCGATGACCATCTCGGACCTGGCAGATGTATTGAACATTGAACGCCTCGCGTATCCCTCGCCGTGGTCGGCGCGCGCGTACGAGTACGAACTGCGTTATAACGAAATGGCGCATTACTTTGTCGCGCGCACCAATGAGGCGACAAGCAATGGAAGTCACAATAAACCGTTCGACTGGCTCAAGCGCATGTTTCGTCCTGCGCCGACCGCGAGTCCGCCGATACTGGTCGGTTATGTGGGCTATTGGTTGATGGCTGGCGAAGCGCATATCAGCACCATCGCCGTGCATCCGCAATTTCGCGGACGCGGCTACGGAGAACTTTTGTTGGTCTCGACGTTGGAAGATGCTACGAAACGCGGTTCGCATGTCGCAACGCTCGAAGTGCGCGTCTCAAATTCTTCTGCGCAGCAGCTGTACACCAAGTACGGTTTTGAAAAGGTGGGCTTGCGTAAAGCATATTATTCAGACAATAACGAAGACGCGTTCATCATGACAACGCCGCCGCTCGGTGCGGGACAATATCAGACCAAATTGCTGCGGCTCAAAGCGGCGTTGGAGCTGCGTTTGCGGGAGAGGCAAAGTTCGCCGCAGCTGCGGACCGCCTAAAATTTTTTCTTAGCCGCGCATCATTTGCGCTTAACCCGATTTTTGTACAGTACGGCTGCGGCGCGGGCATCCGCGTTGACAGATCGTTCGTAAATCAAGGAGGAGTCGTGGCTGTCAGTGCAGAGCTCTTGGAAATTTTGCGATGTCCCGCCGATGTGCGCAATGCGCCCGATGCGGGGATGTTGGACTTGGTGCGAGCGGATTCTCCCGTACCATTTTTGGTGTGTCGCGATTGTGGGCGCAAATACCCGATCAAAAATGATATTCCGATCATGTTGATCGACGAGGGCGACAAGTATCAGAAAACCGCAATCGAAGAATTGCCGACGAATTTGTAATTTGAGCATCGGGTTCAAACCGCAGAAAAGTTTGAATTCGATCTACTCGCTGAATGCATCCGCTTCGCATTCAGCGCTCTGTTTGAAATGAAAAGATTTCTCTTGGTCGTGTGCGCAGTATTCCTGATTGGATTGCTTGCGCCACCCGCGTTTGCGGACAACGGGATTCAAGTTGATAATGAATCGCTGGATATTAATTTTCCGCACAACATGACATTCTCTCTTGCCGCAACCGCTCCCGCTGACATCACCAAAGCGGAACTGGTGGTGCGTTTTCCCGGAGTGACGCAGCGGCTCAAACCGGATTTCACCCCGAACCAACAGTTGAAAACGTCCGTCATCTGGGATTTGGCAGATTCGTTCGCCAACAAAGGCGGCTATATGCCGCCCGGCGTTTCCGGCACGTACACTTGGGTAATCGAGGACGCGACGGGAAACAAAACCGAGACTCCGCCGCAGACGTTCTTTCTCGCGGACGAACGCTTTCCTTTTCAAGTTGCGGAAGATGATGCGTTGGCGATTCATTGGTATGGCGCTTCGAAAGAGGTGGGACAGCGCGTTTTTGATACAGCGCGTAATTTTCTCGGCACGCTGCGGCAAGAGTTGGGAGTCGGCGCGCAGGACAGGACTCAAATTTGGTTGTACAACGAATTGCAAGATTTCCGTTCCGCTACTCCGAGTGAGCGGGACTGGACAGGCGGGAGCAGTTATTTCAATTACCGCGTCATCCTCTTGGCTGATTCTCCGGAGGATGAAGATGCCTTGGCTGGAATCCGACACGAGCTCACACATCAAACTCTGTCCGACATCTTTGGCGGAGGACTGGGAGAGAGTTCGCTCCCGCTTTGGATGAATGAGGGCTTTGCCGTCTATAACGGTGAAGCCAATCGCCAACGTCCGCCCATCTATTTTCAAAATGCGTTGAACGATGCCGTTGCGGTGGATCAGCTTCCCACGCTCAAATCGCTGGCGTCGAACTTTGCAACCGATTCACAGGCGGCGTATCTTTCGTATGCGATGAGTTACAGCGTCGTGCGATTCATGATTGACGAATTCGGCATGGACAAATTCAAGCAAGTTTTGGGCGAGTTCAAGAATGGCATGGCGACCGACGAAGGGCTCGAAAAAGTGTACGGCGTCAATACGTTAGGTTTGGAAAACCTGTGGCGTAAATCTCTCGGCTTGCAGGAACGTGATGCATCGCAAGCGGGATTTGCCACCCCGCAAGCCCAGCCAACTTTCGCGCTTTCCTCCGCCGAAACGCCGGTGCCACAGGGACAAGCAACCGCGACGCCGCAATCCATTTCCAAAGTGGACACGCCTGCGCCGGCGTCCGCGACAACCGTTCCACAAAATACAAATGCGTCGAATAGTGGAGGAGCGACAACCGGGTTGTGCGGCGGACTGGGCGGAGTCGTGCTTGCAATGTTTGGCGTGTACGGCTGGCGCAAACGGCGCAAACCAACACAGTTGTAAATTTTTTATATAGGGGCGAAAATTTTTCCAACGCATTCAATGTGTCGAGGAATTTTCGCTCCTATTTTTTTATGCGCGCACGAATCGCTCTCGCGTTTCTTTTGGTTGTCCTAGGAGCTTGGCTTGCGCCGAGCGCCTTTGCCCAATCCTCCACGCCCTCACCCATCGTCGTTGCTTCCCAAACATACCAAGTCAATTTTCCACAAGGCATGCGCTTTACGCTCGACGCGTCGAGTGTTGCGCCGATCCAAATAGTACGCTTGACGGTGTGGCAGCGCGGCGTTGCATTGGGCGCGCGTTATTCGCCAAGCTTTGTGCCGTCGAACCGCGTACGCGTTTCTTTCGATTGGAGTTTTCAGATGTTCGCCGAAGGGGGTTATCTGCCGCCCGGCACGCACGGCGAATACTCGTGGCACATTGAAGACGCTGCGGGCAATGTGTACGATACGCCCCATGAAAAATACACAGTCGAAGATCGTACGAAAAAGTGGCAAGTGATGGAAAACGATGCCTTGCGTGTAAGTTGGCACGCCGGGGAGGGCGATTTCGGCAAGGCGGTGTTTGAGCGGGCGATGTTGGCGCGCGATTTTTTGGCAAACAAGTTAGGTGTGCAAAATATTGCGCCGCTTGAGGTGTACATCTACGCTGACCGCGACGAGTTTTTCAAATCACTGCCCGCGTATTCGTACGAATGGACGGGCGCGCGGATGTTTCCCGAGTACGGCGTGATTTTGATTAACTTTGATCCCGATAATTTGGCGTGGGGTTTGCGCACGACGAGCCATGAATTGAGTCACGCCATTTTGCACGCCAAAATTCGCGGCGTTCTCGGTGATATTGCGCTGCCGCTGTGGTTGGATGAAGGGCTTGCAGTTTATAACGAAACGGATGATCACGCGCCGGACGAGCAAATGGAGGAAGCGTACCAAGCCGCGCTGAAAAAGGATACCTTGATTCCTTTGCGCGCTTTGCAGCAGCGTTTCCCGAGCAACAGCAGCCAAGCGCAGTTGGCGTACGGACAAAGTTACCAAGTTGTGAAATTTATGGTGGATGCGTATGGCGAAGAAAAATTTGCCGAACTGCTCAACATCTACCAGAACGGCGCGCTGCCGGATGAAGGGTTGCAGCAGGTGTATGGCATGAATCAAGACCAGCTCGAAAATGCGTGGCGCGCAAAAATCGGCGTGCCACTGCGCGATGTTTCGGTGTTTGCGCTGCCGACCGTCGCGCCGCTTCCGACCTTTGAGTTTTCCTCTTCGCTGGACGCCACGCCTACACCTACGCGTGAAATCGTTCCATCGCCGGAACCGACGCGCGTTTCTGAACTGGCAACACCTCCTGCCGCAGGCGCAACTCCCGCGCAAACCCCGAGCGCGCCTGTGAACAGCTTGTGCGGCGCGGCGTTCGCATTGGGCGGCTTGGTGATTTTTGGCGTCGCGAAAAGAAAACGACGATGAACCTCAAACCTTTCCAACTTGAGCGTTATTTTGCGCGCTACGAGTTCCATGTCGAATATACGCTCTGTTCTTCCGACTGCGAAGCGATGACGATTGCGGATTTGCTCGCGTTCGAAACCGACGCGCGCGAAAAATTTGAGCGGCATTGGCTTGGCTACACCGAATCGTCCGGCGCGCCAACGCTGCGCCGCGAGGTGTCGGGCATTTACGAAACGATTGATCCCGCACAGGTTCTCGTTCACACGGGCGCGGAAGAAGCCATCTTTTTGTTTATGCACGCGGTGTTGAACGCGGGCGATCATATCATCGTTCATTCGCCCTGTTATCAATCGCTCAGCGAGGTCGCGCAAAGCATTGGTTGTGACGTGACGCGTTGGAACGCGCGTGAGGAAAATTTTTGGGCGTTGGACCCGGATGAATTGCGTCGCGCAATTCGGCGAAATACGCGTGTGATTGTCGTCAACACGCCGCACAATCCGACGGGATACTTGATGTCGCGCGCGGATTACGAATGTGTGAATGAAATCGCGCGGGAACATGAAATTATTTTGTTTTCCGACGAAGTGTACCGCGAATCCGAATATGATGCGACATTGCGTTTGCCCGCCGCGTGTGATATGAGCGACAGCGCGGTTTCGCTCGGCGTCATGTCGAAAACGTACGGGCTGCCGGGATTACGCATTGGTTGGATCGCCACGCATAACGCGCGCGTGTACGAGCGCATGGCAGCGTTAAAAGATTACACGACAATCTGCAACAGCGCGCCGAGCGAATTTCTCGCGGAGCTCGCGCTGCGTTATCGCGCAAAATTGGCGCAGCGCAATTTAGAAATTATCACGCGGAATGTGAAAATGTTGGATGAATTTTTTTCGAGACGCGCGGAAATGTTTGAATGGGTTCGTCCGCGCGCAGGACCTATCGCATTTCCGAAATTGAAACTTGGCGAGGTCGACGCGTTCTGTCACGATGTCGTCACGCGCGCCAGAGTCTTGCTGTTGCCCGGAACACAATTCGACGACGAGGGCAATCATTTTCGTATTGGCTTTGGCAGAAAAAATATGCCAGAGGCGTTAGCACGGCTCGAAGAATTTTTGAGCCGAGACGGTATCGCGTAACAGCTCTACTTGTCTCGCTTTACCGTAAAGCGATCTAAATCGTTGCACGCAATCGAGTTTGGGAAAATCGCGCTCGCTTCTTGCTGGACGGCGTTTCCGTTATAGCGGCGCGAAATGTGCGTGAGAAACAATTGCTTTACATTTGCTTCGCGCGCGGCGTGCGCGGCTTCCGCCGCGGTGATGTGTCCGTGCTTGCGCGCAATGTCACGGTCTTGCGCCAAGTAGGTCGCTTCCATCACCAAGCCATCGGCGTCGCGCGCCGGTTCGATGACTTCGTTGATCCGCGCGAGATCGCCGACATACACAAATTTCGTTCCCCGCACCACTTCACCCAACACTTCAACTGGCTCGATGACGCGCCCGTCTGCCAGCGTAATACTTTCGCCCGCAACAAGTTTTTTGCGTTCGGGACCAATTGGGACACCCAATGCTTCGGCGCGTTCGACGAGAAAGGGGCGCTTGGATTTTTCCTCAAAGACAAATCCGAAATTGCCGGTGCCGCGATGCAGCACATTGAACGCGCTCACGGTGAGATTTTTTTCGCGCACGAGGACGCCCGGTTTGATCTCGATAAATTCAATATCAATCTCGACTTCTTTGCCGCGCATCACCACTTTCATCAAATCGCGCACGCGGTCAATCGCCCAGCGTCCGCCGTAAATTTCGATTTTGGAATCCACCGGCACATCCCATTGCCCCAGCGTCGAGGCGAGTCCCCCAATGCCGAGAATGTGATCGAGATGCCCGTGCGTCAAAAAGATGCGGCGCAGGTCTTTGAACCCGACGCCGCTCTTGAGAATTTGGCGCTGTGTGCCTTCCGCACAATCGAGCATAAAGCGCGTTCCCTCATGAATGAGCAGCGTCGAAGTAAGATTGCGTTCCGCGCTCGGCGCGGAGGCAGAGGTTCCGAGAAAGACGAGTTCAAACATTTTGCTGCAACATTATAGCGAGAAACGCGCGCAAAAGAAAAACGTGCCGCGCAACCTTTAGGTCGGCGGCACGTTCCTTGATATTGGGAGAGGCGGAAAATTATTCACTCTTCCGAGTAAAGCGTCTGATCCGCCTCAGGGGGACCATCAGTCGGTGGAGGGCGAGTGATTTGACGGCTCAGCTTTGAGCAGTCAGCACAGGACGTCGGGGTCCGCTGACATGAATGCACTCTATGAGCGATTGAACTTGCGGTGTCAAACGGGAGGCGCCTTTCACCGCAACATATCAAAAGGATGTGTCCGGACTCGTCTGTAACGCAACTGACGGTTGTTAAACTTGTAGAATCCCTCCAGAGATCCGACAAGTGGTTAACCAAAGGGTAAAAAAGACCGCGCATCCGGAACATTGTTCGAGGATACGCGGTTGGAAATCAAGGCATCACGACGCGCTGAAAAGTCAAGCGATAATTGACGTGCCGATGCATCGGCATAATCATCCCGTACGCCTGATCGCTCGGCATCGAATCATCCACTTTGACGCGATAACCGGCGCCGTACATGGGCCAATTGTAATTACATTCGCAGTAATCGCCCTTGGGCTTTTGGTCGGCGAGCGTCAGCCGTTGCACTTCTAACGCGCCGCTCTCATCCCAAGAAATTTCGACTACCTTGTCATCCACACGTTTTCCTTGCTCATCAAACAGTGTAACATAAATCGTGTGGTCGTTGCCCGATTCTTGCCCTGCGTCTTCAAACTTCATTCGAATCAAACGCCAATAGGTTTGCCCCGAAGTAACAGTGGCATCCGTGACGCCAATCCCTTGCAACAGCGGCAAACCGCCGGCTCCGAGACGCGAATCCCATTCGCGCGGTGGAAGTGGTGGAATGTTCAATGTTTGTGGTTCCGCGACGCTCGCTGCATCTGCAGCCGCAACTTCCGGCGCAGCCGTCGGCTCCGCGATCTTTGCAACGCGGACAACAGGTTTTTTGGTCGGAACTGGTGTAGGCGGAATGGGCGTTGGTGGCAGCGGCGTAGGCGTCGCTGTTTTGACCGCCTGCGCGATCTTGGCGCCAATCATCAGAGGACGCACACCTCCACCCATCACAATTGGCAGGTCTTCGCTCGGCGCAGAATTATTTCCACCAAAGCTTGAGGTTAGGATTGCATAGAGTAACCAAAGCGGAAGCATCACCACAATCCACAAAGCAAAAAGCGCGACGAGGATGGTTGCAATTTTGTTGCCCACGCTCAAATTTGAAAACCACGTGATGAGACCCGGGCGGCGATTCTTGAGCGCCATACCAAAATGCGCGGCGCCGACCATTTGCTGAACGGGACGCGCAGTCGCGGCGGGCATTGGACGCATCACGTTGCCCGAACGCTCCCAAGGTTTCGATGGCGCGGGTCGTACGCCAACACTGGTGCCGGGGAGTGGCGCCGCTTGCGCGCGCATTTGCGGCTGCGGTGCGGGTGGACGCGGTTGTGCGTTGGCATATGCCGGGGCGTATTTGCTTTGGCCGTTGCCGCCGTTTCCATTTCCGCCATTGCCATTGCCCGGATGCGACGCGTATGCAGGTTGCGTCGCATATGCAGGTTGTTGATATTGCGGTGCAACCGGACGCGGTGCAGGCATCGCTTGCGGACGCGGCGCGCGTTTGGTCGCGCGTTCCAATTCTTTTGCCATCTGTCGCGTGACACTTAGCGCCAACGCGGGATAGGTTGCGAGCATTCGATCAAAATCATTTTTCGCAATTGCCCACACTTCAATTTCGCCGACGCTCTGCACGGTGACGGGATAAACGCTGTTTTGGACGACAGCTTGCTCGCCAAAGGATTGTTGTGGACCTAACAAATCGAGAACGACGGTTTGTCCACTTGGAGCGTGCGCGATTTCCCGCGCTTCGCCCGCTTCGATGATGTACACAAACGCCGCGGGCTGACCGGCAAAACAAATTGTCTCACCCGCGCGAAAACGCTGCGGCTGCACGTGCTGTGAAACTTGACGCAGTTCTGTTTGCGACAAGCCACTGAACAGATTCAGTTGACGCAAATGCCGCTCTACGACATCGCCTTCGGCATTTCCCAAACGCGTACTGAGAGCGCGGGAGAGGGCGAGAGACAACGCGGGATGTTGAACGATCAGCTCGTCGTACTCTGTTTTGTACAAGACCCACAAGGTTGTGTCGTCAATTGCTTTTGCTGCTTCGGCGCGTGTCCGTCCGGTCAGCAACGCCATCTCGCCGAACGATTCACCAGGATTCACGCGTTCCAAAAATTCCGCTTCCGTCGCGGCATCGGAAATTAATTTCACGCGCCCCGCCTCGCAAAAGTACATCGCATCGCCGGGCGTGCCTTCACCGTAAATCAATTCGCCGGCAGGATAATGACGCAGTACGAGGCGTTCGGCAATCGCTTGTAATGCATCGCGATCCGCATCCGCGAATAACGGCATCGCGTGCAAGCGCTCAACTGCCATCGTCTGGTCGTCCGCGCCCAAGCGCTCTGCCAGCGCGCGCGAAAACGCGAGTTTCAAGGTGGGTTGTTCCGAAACAAGATTTTGATAATCATTCCGCGCGAGCATCCAGACCGTCAAGTCGGTGACTGCAAAACCGGTTGCGGGATATGGCTTGCCCGTAATGAGCGCGGTCTGACCAATGAGTTCGCCTTCTTGCAATTCTTCGTACGTCTCGCCATCGCGTCCGTTCGAAATCACGCGCACCACACCGGATTCGATCAAGTACGCGGCTTCGGGCGATTCTCCTGCGTCGAACAGCGTTTCCCCGCGCGGATACGCGCGGAACTGCAAACGCCGCGCGAGGGCGCGCGCTTCAGAATCCGAAAGAGCAGTGAGTAATGGATTGTTCGAGAGACGTTGAGTGACGAGGTATTCGTCGAGATAAGCGACGCGGGTGCCGAGCGCCGCGCTGAATTTCAAACCAATGGAAGGATATTGCAGGATCAGGTCTGCCAGATCGTTTCGCGGCAGAGTCAAGAGCGTACAGGTGGTGGCGGCACGCGCGGAGGTGGAATAGGGGCGATTCAACAGCACATCCACCTCTCCGACAAGACTGCCGGCGCCAAGATTGGCGAGGGCAATGGGACCCTGCGGCGTTTCGCCTTCCAATTTCACCCAACCTTGCACGATGACGGCGAGAAATTCGGAGGGTCGGTTCGCGGCAAAAATCACCGCGTTGGTGTTGTATTCGAGATGTCGGAGTCTACTGCTTATCAATTCGCGCTCGTCTTGATCGAGACGCGCGAATAATGGAACTTGGTCGAGCGGTTGTGGTATCACGAGCGAAACATTTCCTTAAGGAAACACCATAACGAATTTGAAGCGTGAGTTGTATCTTGCAATGCGATGCAAATCCGTCAACGCGCCATCGCGCTAGTGAATCCTAAAACCTGGGAGGTCGAAACCTCATTGGGGCACTTGCTGAAAGACCAGGTACCATCCCTGCGTCGCTGGAGGTCTGGAACCACATTCTACAACATTCGTGTCTATCCGCAAATCCTCAACTACCTCACTTTGGGCGTTTTCTACCAAATGAACCGAATAAAGCCCCGAAATTACGCTTATATCGCCAAATCCGGCGCCCCGTTCGGGCTTGAAACCAGTATAAAACAACTCATTTCCGTGGTCAGAATTGACTTCCACCGCGATCCCTTGTAACCCCTTGCCGCCCGCATCCTGCACCTCCACCTGAATGGCTGCACCACCCCCAACCGTTGCGCAGTCGAGCGCGCGCTTGAGACGCAGCTCGAAACGCGGCGCGTTGGGATTGGGTTCGGAGGTTGGCGGAAGGGGGGTCGGGAGAGGAGTGGGCGGGATTGCAGTCGGGAGAACAGGAGTCGGTTCAAGCACAATCACGGTAATGCGCGGTGCGGGCGTAAGGTCGCGCGTTGGGCGCGGCGTAGATGTTGCGCGAGCGAGCGCGTTACCCGGCTTGTCGAGATCAAGACGCAGCTTGACGAGCGCCTGTTGCGCGAGCGGGTTACGTTCGGCTTGCGCGAGTTTGCCTAGCCGTGTCTTGAGGTCTGGCAATTGCAAATAATAGAGCCGTTGATTGGCAAGCGTGAAATCGTTGTCCATGACGTACGATGCCGCGATCATGTAGACCAAATCATCCTTGTCGCGCGCATTCAAATCATAGGGCTGTGCTTCTGAATAGCTGACCGGAAAGATGTACCATGCAAGGAACAAGCCAAGTCCTGCGCCGGCTAACAGAGCGAGCAGCCAACTCATTACAAGCGGACGATAAATGGAACCCAAAGCCATTCACCCGCGCGCCGCTTGTTTGCGTTCGCGCCAAATCAGGCGCAAGATGCGCATAATCGTATCGTAGAATTCCGTACGTCCGACGTGGAGCGGTACGTGTGACGGAAAAGGTGCGTCAGTTTTAACGATGCCGAATTGAGGTTGGCACGCTGACGCGAGGCGTCTTGATCGCGCAACTGTGGGATGTTTGCGCGAGATTGCGTTATGAGACTTTTTGGCTTAACGTACTGTATTCGTTATAATCGAGCAAGTGCCGAGAGGGGGAGTCGAACCCCCATGCTCCGTTAAGAGCGCGCGATTTTGAGTCGCGATCGGCTGCCAATTTCGACATCTCGGCTTAGAGTGAATTCACTATAGCGCGAAAAAACGAAATGTCAACTGTTTTGATCACAGCCGAAAATTTTGAATTGCATTTTTAAGTAAATTGACGCTCTAATTTTTTTCCGTAGCTTGTTTCGCGCGCTTGTCACGATTCCATGAACGAACCTGCCATGATTGAAGCGGCACAAAAAGGCGATGTGCCGTCCTTCAACCAACTAGTCCGCGCATACCAAACCATCGTTTATCACACGGCGTTTCGTGTGTTGGGCGATGGCGATGCCGCGTCCGACGCAACACAGGACGCGTTCGTCAACGCGTACAAAAATATTCGCTCCTTTCGCGGCGGTTCATTCAAAGCATGGTTACTGCGGATTGTGACAAATACCTGTTACGATCAACTGCGCGCGAAAAAGCGCAAGCCCACGGCGTCGTTGGATGCACTGCTCGTTGATCCCGACAATCCCGCGCCGGGATTGGGCGAAGCGCGCGAAGAATCCCCCGAAGACCATGCGGAACGTTCCGAACTCGCATACTGGATTGATAAAGGGCTGCAAACCCTGCCGTACGATCAGCGGATTACGTTGATCTTGTCCGATATAGACGGCTTTGCGTATGAGGAAATTGCCGAAGCGACAAACACCAATGTTGGCACGGTAAAATCTCGCCTTTCGCGGGCGCGCGCCCATCTGCGTGATTTCCTCTTGCAGCAGCAGGAACTTTTACCCGACTCTTTTCGTCTAAAACATAGAACGGGGGAGACCACGAATCTCCGAGTTGAGAATGTTTAATCGTAAAGAACCACTCGAAAATATGGACGCTTATGTCGAAGAGCGCCTCTCCGCCTACTTGGACGGGACGCTTTCGGACAAAGAGCGCAAACTGGTTGAAGCGCATTTGGCTTTGAGCGAACACGCGCGCGCGTCTCTGGAATCTTTGCGCTATACCGTGACCCTGCTCAAACAGACACCGCCGCCGCCTCTGCCGCGTCAATTTACGTTGCCGGTTACTACACGCGCGCCCGCGCAAAGCGCGCCGGGTTGGCTCGTGTGGGGTTTGCGCGGTGTTGCGGTTGCCGCGACCGCTGCATTTGTGGTGTTGCTGCTGGCAACGCTCATACGCCCACCGCAAACAAATGAATCTACAGCGATGGCTCCTGCTGCCGTGCCAGCGCAACCTTCGGTAGTTGTCGCGCTCGCGTCAACGCCACTGCCAACATTTGGTACGATGGCACAAGATTCTACAACTAATCCAAGTCCGACGCAGATCATGGTGACGGCGACGGCGGCAAACGAAATACAAAAAGAAATTCCGGTGACAGAAACGCCAGCGTCAGTCCAACAACAAGAATCGCCTTCGCAAAGCGACAACGCTCAAGTTGAGGCACCCACAGAGCCCGCGCCGGCACCAGCCACGCGCGCGCCAAAGAACGCACAACCGCAGCCAACCACGATTGCAGCAACCAGTGAAAGCAGCGCTGCCAGCAGCGCACTGGAAAGCAATCTCACTCCGGCGCCCGCGAACGCAGAGGGTGCGAACCAACGCGCCTTTGTCGTAGCGCCTCTGGAGGGGCAGGTCATTGTCAGACAACTCAAAGTGCGCGAAGGACCGGGGGTAGAGTATCCTGTAATTGGAACGGTGCGCGATGTGGAACTTGTAATTGTCCGGGCGCGCTCCCAAGACGATCTGTGGCTGTGGATTGATTATCCCAAGAATCGCAAAACGGGGCGCGGCTGGATTAGTCGTGCGTATGTGACGCTGAACGGCGCACTCGAAACGCTACCGATTGTTGATCCTGTGACTTTGCTAGAAATAACGATGACGCCGACGCCGACGCCGACTGAAACTCAAACGATTTCACCGACCGAGTCATCGCCGCATCAAACGCCGGGTACGCCGGACGCGACACCCGACCCAAACATTGCAACACCGCTGCCAAATGCAACTTCGAGCGCGGAAGCAACGCCTGTAACCGCAACACCGGCAACGCAAGCGACCGAATCGAGTGTTACTGCTACGCCCACGCCGCTGGTGGAATCCGATATCGCGCGCGGCGGAATAATACCAAAGCCATCTGAATAATCTCAACGCCGCACAACTCGTGCGGCGTTTTTTTTTGAAACTCGGCGCGTGACGAGTTTCTCTTTTTATCGCGCGTTGCATATAATGAAACGAAATGTTGAACGGAACTCTTGACAAGACCTTGACTGCGTCTTCACCGTGGGATGAACTGCAATTGCCCGAACCGCGCGCCGATTTTTTCGTGCGCGAGATTCCCATTTTCGGCGACGCGATTCTCGCGCCGATGGATGGATTTTCGGATTTGCCCTTCCGCCTCATCTGTCGCGAACTCGGTTCGGCAATGTCGTACACCGAATTTACAAACGCGGACGGCATCTTGCAGAAAAAATTGCCCGACAGCGTGGCGCATCGTTTGAAATTCGATCCATCGGAAAATCCGATGACGTTTCAAATTTATCATCACGATGCAGATCGTTTGGTGGATGCGGCGAAACGCGTGTTGGAATTGGGTCCGCAGATCATTGATCTCAACATGGGCTGCTATGTCAAAGACATCGCGGAACGCGGCGCAGGTTCGGGGATGCTGCGTTTCCCGGAACGCATCGCCCATTATTTTTCGCGTGCGTCCAGAGAATTGCCAATTCCTGTGACGGGAAAAATTCGCTTGGGGTGGGATGACGATTCGCGTAATTATTTAACGACCGCGAAAATTATCGAAGACAATGGCGCGAGTCTGATTGCAGTTCACGCGCGCACCAAAGCGCAAGCGTATCACGGCTGCGCGGATTGGGACGCGCTCGCGCAAATCAAACAAACTGTGAAAATTCCGGTGTTGGGCAATGGCGATGTGAAAACGGTTGCTGATGTCGCGCGCATGAAAGAGTACACGGGTTGCGACGGCGTGATGATTGGGCGCGCGGCGATTGGCAATCCATGGATTTTTTCGCGGCGCAATCGCGGACAAGTTTCGCTCGACGAACGCGTCACGCTGCTGCGTCGTCATCTCACCCTCAATCTGGATTTTTACGGACAGCACGGGGGACTGGTGCTATTTCGCAAGCACGCGGTGAAATACATTCACGGTTTGCCGGGTGAAAAAGCGCTGCGCGTGCCGCTGCTGACCGCCGAATCGGTGCAGCACTTTGACGATTTGCTTGCAGGGTTCGAACGATTCGAGCATGTTGAAAATTTTCGGGAATATCAGGCGCTCGCGCGCGAATTTGCATAATCATTTTGCGCGACGCGATGGCTGTGCTAAAATCAATTTGTGACTGTCCTTGAAGCGACAGCAGAATAAAGAATCTCTTTCGGGAGCCCGCAATGACACCGTACTGGTTTTCAAAAAAATTACCTGCATCACGCCACGGAATTGAAAACGCGATTCGCCTGGCATTTTGGGCGCATGGGTTTGGCGAGACCTACTTTACCTGTGTGGAACCGGAACCCCCGATTCGCTGCACGGGCTTGTGGAAATCTACGACGGCGTTTCAAGTGGAATGGACGCCGAGCGATTATTTTTTGCTGACCATGAAAGAGCCGAACAAAGACGTGTTGGAAGCATTTGAGCGCGTCTTGGGGCATCACGCGCTGGCTGCCTATCGCAACGCGCAGGGCGACGTGGTGGTCGAATGGCGCGCAAAAAATCCCGACGAACGTTGGAGCGAATTGGAAAAGAGCGGCGTTACAGACCTCGAGCGTCTTTCCTAAATAACGTTGCACGCGATACGGGGTTTGCAGGTCGTCATCTCTCCGCGCAAAACACGGGACGGCTTGCAAACCTTTTTTGTTTGCAGCGCTTTTTTGTTCGACGCGCGATAAAAATATGTCCGAAACAAAACTTTTGTTAATTGACGCGCACGCGCTCATTCACCGCAGTTACCATGCGATTGAACGCGAGTTGACTTCGCCGACGGGCGAGCCGACGAAAGCGGTGTATGGCTTTGCGAGCACGCTCTTGAAAGTGATCAAAGAGCAGCAGCCGCAATACGTTGTTGCGACGTTCGACGCGGGCAAAAGTTTTCGTTCCGAACAATTCGCCGAATACAAAGCGAATCGTCCTTCTACGCCCGATGACTTGCGTTCGCAATTTGCGCGCTGCCGCGAATTTTGCGCGGCATTGGGCATTCCCGTTTTCGCGCAGCCGGGCTACGAAGCGGATGATTTGATTGGCACGCTGTCGCAGCAAGCCGAGCAGGAAAATCTCGACACGGTGATTCTCACCGGCGACCGCGATACGCTGCAATTGGTGGACGACAAAATTCAGGTGTTGATGTTTATCGGCTATACCGGCGAAATCAAAATGTACGACACG
Organism: Chloroflexota bacterium; assembly: GCA_004295045.1. Lineage (GTDB taxonomy): Bacteria > Chloroflexota > Anaerolineae > UBA4142 > SHND01 > SHND01. Next base: position 88,158 of record SHND01000055.1, read on the forward strand.
GCGGCGGTACAGGAACGCTTTGGTTTTGCGCCGTCGCAGTTGATTGATTTCAAAGCGCTGCGCGGTGATACCTCTGACAATATTCCGGGCATAGCCGGTGTGGGCGACAAGACGGCGACAAAATTATTGCAGGACTATGCGAGCGTCGAAGGAATTTATCAACACATCGGCGACATCGAGGGCAAGCTCGGCGAAAAATTGGACGCGGCGCGCGCGCAGGTTCGCTTGAATAAAGCGTTGGTGACGATTGACCGCGCGGTGCCTGTCACGCTCGACCTTGAAGCGGCGCGTTTTGGCGAATATGACCGCGACAAATTGATTCAGCTCATGCGCGAACTCGGGTTTCAATCTCTCCTGTCGCGCGTTCCCGATTCCACCGGGAAAGGGGAAATGGAGTCTGCCGAATCCGCTGTGCCGCAAGTGGAAACCAAGTACGCGCCGGTCATTTCCGAAACGGATTTGAACGCGTTGGTGAAACGCATCAAGAAAGAAAAAGCGTTCGTCGTGGATGTAGAAACGACGAGCATTGATCCACAGCGCGCGGATTTGGTCGGCATTGCGATTGGCGTTGGAGACGGCGAAGCGTATTACATTCCGGTCTTGCACGAGATCCGCGAAACACAACAGACGACGCAAGTTGCGCCGGTTCCGAAAAAGGCGAAAGCGGTTAAAGAACAGAAACAGCCGTCGTTGTTTGACACGAGCGCGTCCGCACAAACCATCACGATTGCGAGCGACGACGCGCATCCGTTTGCGAAATTGCCATTGGAGATTGTGCGCGAAAAATTGTTGAATGTTTTTGCGGATGAAAAAATTGCCAAGTACGCGCACAATGCGAGCTATGACTGGGGTGTGCTGCGGCGCGCCGGGTTCGAGGTGAGCGGCATCGCGTTCGATACGATGATCGCCGCGCACTTGGTCGAACAGAATGCACAAGCGATCGGTTTGAAAAATTTGGCGTTCCAACATTTTGGCGCGCAGATGACGGAAATTCAGGCGCTGATTGGCAAAGGCAAAAATCAGATCACGATGGATCAGGTGAGCATTGATAAACTCACGCAATATGCGGGCGCCGACGCCGATTACACTTTTCGTTTGTATGAAATTTACAAACCTTTGCTGAAAGAACGCGGCTTGGATAAATTGTTCTATGAAATTGAAATGCCGCTCGTGCGCGTAATCGTTGATCTGGAACGCGCGGGCGTGTTGTTGGACTTGGAGGTGCTGCAAGAACTGTCACGTGAAATTACACAGCGGTTGGGTGAAATCGAAGCGCGCGTGTACGAGATGGTCGGCGCGCCGTTCAATCTCAATTCGCCCGTACAGCTGAGCGAGGCGCTGTTTGAAAAATTGGGATTGTCGTCGCAGGGCTTGGAACGCACAAGCACGGGAAAAATTTCGACGGCGGCAGGCGTGTTGGAAAATTTGCGCGAGCAGCATCCGGTTATCCCGCTGATTCTCGAACATCGTGAACTTTCTAAACTAAAGGGCACGTACGTGGATGCGCTGCCCGAATTGGTGAATCCCGAAGATGGGCGCGTGCATACCAGTTTCAATCAAGCCGGTGCGGTTACGGGACGTTTATCGTCGTCGAATCCGAATTTACAAAACATTCCTGTCCGAACGGAATTGGGGCGACGCGTGCGCGGCGCGTTCATTGCGCCGAAAGGCAGCGTTTTGATGTCCGCCGATTATTCGCAAGTGGAGCTGCGGATTCTCGCGCACGTTTCGCAGGACGCGAACATGCTGCAAGCGTTCGCGAACGGCGAAGACATTCATGCCGCGACGGCTGCGTTGTTGTTCAACGTGCCGATTGATCAGGTGACCAAAGATATGCGCCGCTTGGGCAAGACGATCAATTTTGGCGTGGTGTACGGCATCAGCGATTGGGGCGTCGCAGGACGCACGGAACTTTCGCTGGAAGAATCGCGCAAACTCATTCAAGCGTACAACGAAAAATACGCGGGCGTCAAAGCGTACATGGAGCGCACCAAAGCGATGGCGCGCGAAAAAGGATACGTCGAATCATTGTTGGGGCGCCGTCGTTATTTTCCCGAATTGAGTTCGGGTCGGCGTTTGCCGATTGGTGTAAAAAATCAAGCCGAACGCGAAGCAATCAACATGCCGATTCAGGCGAGCGCGGCGGACATTATCAAGATCGCGATGGTTCGTTTGCACGACGCGTTGGGAAAAAAGAAATTCAAGAGCAAAATGATTCTGCAAGTGCACGATGAGTTGGTGTTGGAAAGTCCGCAGAACGAAATGGATGAAGTCGTGCCGCTCGTTCACGAAATCATGTGCGGGGCGTATCGGCTGGACGCGCCGCTCGAGGTCGAAGTCAAAATTGGCTCGAACTGGCAAGAGATGAAAGTTGTGAAAACATGAATTTATTTGCGCTCTCGGATCTTAGAGGACTGCGACAAGAACACGCGTCCGACCCGGCATATGATCTCGCGCGCAAACATACGCGCAATCAGCTGGTGTGGCTGCACGAACGAATTTACGGCGAAATGCGCGCGCGCAAGTGGGACGTTTATTTTCGTCCCGAATGGTCGCTTTCGCCGCCGAACGTTTCTCCCGACACTCCCGTAATTGATGCGCTGTGCCTGCGGTACACCAAAGCCGAATACGTCGCGCGCTTGATGCAAAAACAATTCGGCGGACCGCCGCTGTATTGGGATGACTGCGCGTGGCTCGGGGTCGGCGTTGATGAACAGGGCGTTTTCGTCGAATGGAATATTCCCGCCTCTGCGCGCCTCGATGCGCTGAATTTTTACAACAAAGTGATGCAGAGCGCGCCCGAGAAGCGCACCGTGCGCCAAATTTTGGCGGAACTGGGCGGCGAAGGAACGTTGACCTTGCAGAGTGAGCGCGAAGAGGTGCTGCGCGTGCGCTGCGCGCGTTTGGTAGACTTGAATGTGTTGAATACGACGCTAGAGAAATTTGTGCCGGGCGTACATGCGTGGAATATTGCGATTCGTTTTCTCGTCACCGACAACCGCTTGCAAGCGAGCAGCGCGCCCGACGAATTGTTGTACCGCCTCGCACAATTGTATGGTTTGCATCAATACGCCGCGTGGTCGCCGCGTAATAATTTTTTGAACGCGCTGCAGCCAACGTCTGCCGAGTTGCACTAGAATTCTTTCCTGTTTTGTTCGCGCATGTACAAGATTTTTCTTTTGTTGCTCGTGGGCTTGAGCGCCTGCACGTTATCAACTGAATCTACGCCTACCGCAACCCCCAAGCTCGCGCGGGTGGAAGCCGTAACGATTGCGCCGACCAATTCGAGTACGCCAACTGCGACAGCAACCTCAACGCGGACGATCACGCCGACGGCGACGCGTACCGCATCGCCGACGTTTACGGCGACGCCAACAGAAACACCAACCGCGACCTTTACGCCCAATCCGTACGCCGCGTCCTCGATTGTGGGAGGGGCGCGTCAGCTCGCGCGGCGCAGTGTCTTGAATCTGCGTACGCCCGCCGAGTTCCAAGTCAGTCCCGCCCTGTTCGGATTGAATTATTGGGTTCCGCCGTTCAACAACAAAGTATTTGCAGAGCTCGCGCCGCTGAATGTTGTGACGCTGCGATATGGCGGCGAAACAATTGAGGAAGACCCGGTTAATTTTGAAGCGATTGATCGTTTTATTCTGGCTGCGCGCGCCTTGAATGCCGAGCCATTGATTCAAGTGCCTTTTTATCACGGCGACCCCAAACTCGCCGCCAAAATTGTGCGCTATGTCAATGTGCAAAAAAAATATGACGTGCGTTTTTGGTCTATCGGCAATGAAGAAGATACGAATGTGCGCTCCGGCGCGCAAGAAAAATGGATCAACGCGTGGCGCAGTTTTCGCGCCGCGATGAAAGCGGTGGACTCGCGCATTTTGATTTTTGGTCCTGAATATGCGCAGGCGTACGACCTTGACGATCCGACAAACGATTGGCTCACGCCATGGCTGCGCGTGAACGGCGACGCGGTGGATGTGATTTCCTTGCATCGTTATCCGTTCAGTGGCACGCAAAGCAACCCCACCGTGCTAATCGGCGATTCGTTGGGCACGGCGCGCCGCGTGCGCGCGCTGCGTCAGCACATTCAACAGATCACGGGGCGCGATATTCCGTTGGCGTTCACGGAAATGAATTTATCGTGGGAATGGCGCAAAGGCGGCGAAGGAAGCAGCGCCTCGATGTCAGCAGGATTGTGGATGGCAGAGACGCTCGGTCAGATGGCGGAAGCGGGCGTTGTCATGGTCAACATCTGGTCTGCGCGCGGCGATGATTCACTTGGGCTCATTGTAAGACCCGCCGAAAAGAAACGTCCGACCTATTACGCGCTCCAGCTCTATGCAAACTACGGCGATCGAATCATTCCACTTGCGTCGCACGTTCCGGGAGTGACCGCGCACGCGGCGCGCGATTCGCGTACGGGCGTAACGACAATTGTTCTAGTGAATCGCGTGCGCGACGATCTCCAATTCAAACTCGACCTGAATTCCAATCAAGAGCCCGAGCGCGGCTCGATCTATCTCGATCTCAGCTCGCGTAAAAAAATTCCATTTGAAATGCCGGGACACAGTATGGCTTCCATCACACTCGATGCTAATTTGAACCCCACGCGCACAATTCTATATTCGCGCGCAATGTTTGATAACGGTCAACTGCCGCAGGTGCTGCAATGATTCGTCACACGCTCACCGACCTCGTACGCCAAGCGATTCTCGCCGCGCAAACGGACAACGCGCTGCCCGCGTTTGAAATTCCGTCCGTCGAAGTGGCGCGCCCGCCGCGCCCTGAAATGGGCGATTATGCCTCATCACTGCCGCTCAAACTCGCGTCGCTTGCCAAGCGTCCGCCGCTGCAAATCGCGCAGACGCTTGCGAAATATGTTCCGCCACACGATGCTGTGGCTAAAGTAGAAACGGCGGCGCCGGGCTTTGTCAATTTCTATTTGTCGCCTATGTGGGTGGCGAACCAAGTCGCGCGCATTCTCGACGCGGGTGAAAATTTTGGCAAGGTGAATTTGGGAAATGAGCGGCGCGTCCAAGTGGAATTTGTCAGCGCGAATCCGACGGGTCCGCTGCACATTGGCGGCGCGCGCAACGCCGCGATCGGCGACACTCTCGCGCGCATTTTGCAAGCGGCAAATTATCGCGTCGAGCGCGAGTATTACCTCAACGACGCGGGTTCGCAGATTCGCCATTTCGGCGCGAGCATTTACGCGCGCTACGCGCAAGCGGCGGGCATGGACGCTGCGTTTCCCGAAGATGGTTACAAAGGCGAATATGTCACAGAACTCGCCCAAGAGATTTTGCGGACGGAAGGCAAAAAATATCTCGACCTGCCGCAAGACCAAGCGACGCGTGCGTTGGGACGCATTGGCATTGACCGCGTGATTGAACAGGTGCGCGCAACGCTCGCGCGGATGCGCGTCGAATTTGATGTGTGGTTTTCGGAAAAGTCGTTGTACGACAGCGGCTTGTTCGATTCGCTTTTGCCCAAACTCGCCGCGCAGGGTTTCACGTATGAAAAAGATGGCGCGTTATGGTTCAAAACGACAGAGTTTGGTCTGGACAAAGACGCGGTGTTGATTCGTTCCGCGCAAGCGGTTCCAAATCCCGAAGAACGCCCGACGTATCTCGCGTCCGATGTCGCGTATGTGTGGAACAAATTGGTGGTACGGAATTTTGACCGCGCGATTTATGTGTGGGGCGCGGGGCATCACGGCGCGGTACCGCGCGTTTATGCGGCGGCGAAAGCATTGGGCATTGACACGAATCGTTTGACCATCATGCTGTATCAAAATGTGCAAATCACGCGCGGCGGCGAAAAAGTGACCATGTCCAAACGCGGCGGCACATTCGTGACGACAGACGAAGTGGTGGACGAAGTGGGCGCCGACGCCGTGCGCTATTTGTTGATCGAGAGTTCCGCCGACGCGGCGATGGATTTTGATTTGCAGCTGGCGGTTCAGCAGTCGAATGAAAATCCCGTGTACTATGTTCAATACGCGCACGCGCGCATCGCCAGCATTTTGCGAAACGCGCTTGAAGCAGGTGTGGGTTCGGATGGCGCGAACCTTGCGCTGTTGACGCATCCCGCCGAACTCGAGCTCATCAAGCAGATGTTGAAATTGGAAGAGGTGATTGAACTTGCGGCGAACAAACTTGAACCGCATCATCTGCCGCATTACGCGCAAGAGCTCGCCGCCGCGTTTCATCAATTCTACAAACAGTGCCGCGTCCTTTCGTCCGAACCGAACGATTTGGAAATTTCGCGCGCGCGTTTGCAGTTGGTGACGGCGACGAAAAATGTGTTGGCGCGCGCATTGGATTTGATCGGCGTGAGCGCGCCCGACGCGATGTAATTTGTCTATGGATTTTTGGATTGGACTCGCCGTCGGAATTGTCGCAACCCTCGTTGTTGGCGCGCTTGTTTTCTATTTTTTACTGCGCGATCCAAGCACAGTTGTTCCCGAGATTGAACCTGCCCCCGAAATCACAGCCCCCGCCGTCACGGTGTTGATGGTTGAACCTTTTCTCAATCAGCAGCTGCGCGCGGCGCTCGAAATCGAGGCAAAAGAACTGCAACAAGAGACGATTCAGGTGACGCACGCGCGGGTGCCGTTCGGGATCAAGCTGAACCAAGCCGCGCTCCAGGTGCACGCCGCGCGCCGTGCGGACTTTACCGCGCAGATGAGCGTTTCGGCTTGGGGTTTGAAAATCAATGTGCGCCCCACGACCGAATTTTATTTTGTGCCGCAGGCGGGACGCGTGAAAATTTTGGTGACGCGCGTGCAGATTCAAGGTTTTACCGTGCCGCGCAAGTTGATCGAAAATTTTATTGACGAGGTGGTAGAACTGGCGCAAGCCCGCCTCAATCATTCGCTTGTGCAGCTGCAACAAGACACGGGCGTGGAATTGGCGGATATTGAAACGACCGAAGACTTGATGATTTTGAAATTCAATGGTCTCTCTGCGGCAGGCAGCCCTCCAGCACCGGTCATCATCGCTCAGGAAGCAGTGGTTAGTGATTCAATAACAAGTGATTCGTAGGAGGATTTTTTTTATGAAAGTTGTTGTAGGGGTCGTGATCGGGATTCTCGCGTTGTTGTGCATCGGCGCGACGGCGGTCGCCACCGGCATCGTGCGCGCGCCATTTTCGGCACCGCAAACGCTTGTGCAGGGCGCGCCCGCGCTGCTTCCGCTCTCTACGCAAGCGGACGGCGCGGATATGACGGTGACGTTGAGTGAACGCTTTCTCAACAAAATGGTCGCAGAGGGAATGCCAAAGGGCGGCGATGTCTCGAACGCGCAGATTGATTTGCATCAAGGGAATCGCGCCGACGTGACCGCAACGGTGAACACGGGCTTGATCTCGCTCACGCCCAAAGCGGCGACTACGTTCGCCGTGCAAAATGGACGGATTGTGATTGATGTGCAGCGCGTGGATGTGGGCGGTTTCGGCGTGCCGAACAGTTTGATCGAGCCGCAAATCGCGCAACTGAAACAAACGGCGGAGCGGGAATTGAACCAGAAGCTTGCCGAATTGGAAAAAACGACGGGACTAGAATTGCAATCGTTGAGTACGACCGAGAATAGTATGACGCTGACGTTTGCGGAATGAGAACGGATGATGAAAAGAATTCTTCAGAGCATCAGCCCGTTTCTTGCCCAGAGCCCGTTGAATCATTATTCTTTTGTCCGGTGATGACACGTCAACATACATGATGCTTATCGAGTCGCGGGTGTGTGATGGTGTGACAATGTTTGCCGCAAGTAGAACGACGTTCCCGTTTGTGTTATCGCGATACAGGATGAACCGAGATGGTCGCCGTGAGTATACGACACGCCTGCTGTTGTCCGCATCGCCACGCGCTGTTTGCCGAAATAGTAATACTTGAGAATGCTCGTCGCGCCGCCGACGGTGATGCTGGTCAGTTTGTTTTCAGTGTCATACACCAACACATCGCCGTTCGTGCAACTCCATGACGTTGTATTCCGCCGCGTCATGTTGCCGTTCGCGTTCCCTCATGCTTCGGGATAAACTCCGCAGAAAAATTGCCAACCGATCTGCGTCACTGACACGCCATCACACACCCCGCGACTCGATGGGCATTATGTGTGATGGCGTGTCACCGCATGTTTGCGCGCGGGGTCATTGTATTGATACGTCAGCGCGCCTCTGTCTACGTTCCGTGTGAGATTGCTCCCCATTCAGTCATCCTCGGATGAACTCGAGAGGCACCATCCAAGATCACGGGATGCCTAGAATTTTGTCTAATACCGTTTGTAGTCTGTCCGCAGCGCGATCTAAGGATGATACGTCGCCCATTTTTTCCTGAACTCGCTCCCGTTGCCAAGTGATATAGATCGGGATGAGCCATGTCAGAGATACAAAGCGTCGCTCAAGTGTGACTGCATGGTCTACATTAATCGACTCAAGCAACCTCATCAGTCGCTCCAAAGCTGCGGAGTCAAAGTTCCCATCGCGCAGCTTTCCAAGAAAGCCGCTCTCCAATTCCCACTCTTGTTCAAGGAGTGGAATAGCGGTGTAAGGATTCATTTTTGCTCACATTCGTTGCTTATTCCGCACTGATATGTTCAATATGGTCGAAATCCTACGATTGCATCAGCGGGGACGGTCCCTTGAATCAGTACTTCTTCATGCTTGATTGCCCAGCGGCTAAGCATATAATCTCTAGGATAGCCTGGGATTCCGCTTGAAACATCAACCTTCAATGAACTTACTCGTGAGAGATCGATTGCAACCACACCAACCATATCACGTTTTCCAAACGTAGTTGCTGTATTTACATTCTTGGATGTCGAAATCCATTGGCTGTCTGTCTTGCCTGCGATATGACTGGCAACATCGTTATTTGCGCTCGGATTTCTCGCTGCTAGACCTTTACTCGGATCATCGCCTTTCGCCAACCCTCTATAAACGATCCCGGTGCCAGTTGGGAGTTGAGACCCATTCCTCATCACTTCAATAACAGGACCTGCCATCGCTTTTATCGCTGCTTGGATTGCAGATGAAGTCCCTGGCACCCCCATCATCGCCATCCCATAGCGCCCCGCTTGCACATTCCTGCTGTTCTCTTCACTCCACAGATACGACGGGATACTATTCTCCGCATAGCGGAGTTGATTCGCCATCATCTCCGCCTCTGTAGCAGCCAGATCGCGGTTCGCTAGCAGAGGGTCCCACATGAAGCGCAAATACTCCTTATACATCGCGCCCGCTTCGTAATACGCTTGCAGAAACCGCAGGTCGTCATCGGCTTGAATCGCAAGTTGTGGGCTTTGTCCGCCACAGCCACCACCGATGTCGCCGTCGGCGCAGACTTGGGCGTGTCCAGAGGGGTCTACATATTTGAGGGGATTGTTGTTAACGTACGCATAGCGATTCAGCGCTTGTGGATTGCCCGCGCTCGGAACAATTGTATCCGTGCTGATGAATCGTCCCAACGCGCTGTCGTAATACCGCGCGCCATAATACATCAGCCCCGCACTTGCGTCACGTCGCTGTCCCGTAAATCCAAAATCCGTTGGCACGCTGCCCGTTGTCGTGCGGATACTCCCAAACGGATAATACGTTTGCGCGCTGCTCGTCGCGCCGCTGGTCGCGCCGGTTGAGCCGAGATGGTCGCTGTGCAGATACACCACGCCCACACTGTTGCGAAGCGCGATGCGCTGTTTGCCGAAATAGTAATACTTGAGAACGCTCGTCGCGCCGCCGACGGTCACCTCATAGTGGTTGCCGATATAGTAACTTGTGACGCCGTTCGCGCTGCGCTTGACGCGATTACCATCGCCATCATACGAGTAGGTCGTCGTCATGCCGCCGACGGTGATGCTTGTTAGCCGATTCTCGGCATCGTACGTCAGCGCATCGCCTGCGCGATTGATCATATTCCCATTGGCATCATAAGCATAAGCGTTCGCGCCCATCGTCGTTACGGCATGGTCGTGGTTCGCATCGCCGTAGGTGTAGTTCGTGGGCGTGCCGTTATCCGTGCGCGAGAGGATGTTGCCGATAGAGTTGTAGGTCCAACTTTGGGCATAGACGCTCGGAATCGTCGCGCTGAGCAGCCGATTCAAATCATCGTAGGTAAAGGTCGTTGTTTGGCTATTGACGCCCCCCCCAATTTTCATACAATGATGCGAACCCAAAGGGTTTGCCACGCATGTCCACTCTCTCCGATCTCCTCATAAAATATTCCCAAGCGCACGGCACGTCGGGCTACGAAGACAATGTGCGCGCCCTCATCGTGCGCGAATTCAAAAGACTCGTTGACGACGTGCAGGTCACGCCGCTCGGTTCCGTCATCGGAATCCGGCGCGCGAAACTGCCGCGCGGCGCGCGCCGCAATAGCGAAATTCCGCGCCTGCTGATCGAAGCGCACATGGACGAGATCGGCTTGCTCGTCACGGGCATCGCGGACGGCTTTATTCGCTTTGACGAAATCGGGATGTTTGATCCGCGCGTCCTGCCTTCGCAAAATGTGTTGGTGCACGGGCGCAAGACCCTGCCCGGTGTCATTGGCGCGCGTCCGCCGCACGTCCTTTCCGCAGAAGAGCGCAAGAAATCCATTCCCCTGCGCGATTTATTCATTGATGTTGGAATGGACGATGCGCGCGTGCGCGAACTGGTGAGCGTCGGCGATTTCATCACACTCGACCGAAATGTGATTGCCCTGCAAAATGATTTTGTCGCGGGCAAAGCATTCGACGATCGTTCGTCGCTCGTCGCGCTCTTGGAACTATTGCGTCAATTACAGCACGCGCAGCACGCGTGGGACGTGTATGCCGTCGCGAACGTGAACGAAGAAGACAGCGCAGTTTACGTCGGCGCGCTCACCTCCACCTATTCGATTCGCCCGCACCTTGCAATTTGTCTAGACGTCACGCACGCGCAGCAGCCGGGGCTGAATCAAGATCACGAACCGCGCGTGGGCGAAGGACCGTGCATTGCACGCGGCGCGAATGTGCATCCTTATGTGTTTGAAAAATTACGCGCGGCAGCAACGGGCGATGCGATTCCGCATCACATCACAGTCTACGGCGGTGACACGCAAACGAACGCGTGGATGATGCAAGTGACGGGTGAAGGCGTGCCGACGGGGCTGGTCGAAATTCCGCTGCGCTATATGCACACCTCTGTCGAAACGATTCATTTGCAAGATGTCGCGCTCACGGCGGAATTATTGCGCGCGTTCGTTACCGCATTGACGCTGGATGACGCGCAGACGCTGCAAGGCGAAAAATTCGTGCGCGGCGCGGGAGGAATGCGCGGCGCGGGAGGAATGCGCGGCGCGGGAGGAATGCGCGGCGCACGTTCCGCCAAAACACGCGCCGCGAAAAAAGGCGGGCGTTCAAAATCAAAGACACGCGCCCTAAAGCGACGCAGCAAGACGCGCGCTCTTCGGCGTTAGTGTTTGTCATTCTGCATTCCGCATTGTGCATCGTGCATTGAGCATTCTGCATTCTTGAAATATGTTTCTGGAAAAATTATCGAATGCGCGTGGTGTATCGGGCGATGAAAGCGCCGTCCGCGCACTGGTCGCCGAACAACTGCAAAAATACGTAGACGAATACCGCGTTGACGCGATGGGAAATCTCATCGCGCGCAAAGTTGCAAGCAAATCTGCAAGCAAAGTTGCAAGCAAACAGGCAGCGCGGCAATCCAATTCGCGTCTAAAAGTGTTGATCGCCGCGCACATGGACGAAGTGGGTTTGCTCGTAACGCACCTTGACCGCGAGGGGTTTGTGCATTTCGACAAAGTGGGCGGAATTGATGATCGCATTTTGCCGAGCAAAGCGGTGTTGATCGGCAGCGCGCGTGTGCCGGGTGTCATCGGTTTCAAACCGCGTCACCGCTCCACCAAAACGGAACGCAAACAAGTGATCGCGCATGATGCTTTGTGCATTGACATCGGCGCGCGCTCGCGCGAGGATGCCGCCCGCGTCGTCTCGCCCGGCGATTACGTCACGTTCGACACAATCTTTTCCCGTTTTGGCGACAACTGTGTGCGCGGCAAAGCGTTGGATGATCGCGCGGGCTGCGCGCTGCTGTTGGAACTCGTGCGCGATTCGTATCCGTTCGAGTTGTACGCCGCGTTCACGACGCAAGAGGAAATCGGTTTGCGCGGCGCGCGTGTCGCGGGCTATTCCGTCGCGCCGGACATTGCGCTCGTGCTGGAAGCGACGGTGTGCGACGATTCGCCCAAACCGCGCGAACAATCGCCGACGACGCGCTTGGGCGCGGGACCCGCGCTCACGCTCGCGGACCGAAAACTGCTTGCCGACAAACGCCTCGTGCGCTTGTTTGCCGAGACCGCACGCGAACACAAAATCCCATTTCAATTCAAACAGCCCCTCGTCGGCAGCACGGACGCGGGCGAGCTGCACCGCACGCGCGCGGGGGTGCCAAGCGCCGTCGTTGCGCTTCCGGCGCGTTACATTCATTCCCCCGCCGCAATTATTTCGCTCGACGATTTCAACAACGCGCTGAGACTCGTACGCGCGACGTTGCCGAAATTGGCGAACGGAATTCCCAATCATGGCTAGACAAAATTCCACCCGCGAGCGCCAAGCCACGCACTTTCCCGCGTTTGAAAATAACGCGGCGGTCGAAACGAACGGCGCGCTCGCGCCCTATAAAGCATTGGTCAAGCGCTTGTCGGAAGCATACGGACCTTCGGGCAGTGAAGAACGCGTGCGCGATCTCGTGCGCAATGAAATTAAAGGTTTCGTAGATCAGGTGCGCGTGGATGCAATGGGCAATCTCATCGCGCATCGGCGCGGCAGTCGCGGGCAAGCGAAAAAAATCATGCTTTCCGCGCATCTCGACGAGGTCGGCGTGATGGTGACGTTCATAGATGCGCGCGGTTTTGCGCGGTTCAGTTCACTCGGCGCGGTGAAACCACTGACGCTGCTCGGCGCGCGCGTGCGTTTTGAAAATGGAACGGAAGGGGTGATTGGGCGCGAAGAAAAAAATGCGGCGCATACGGAAATCGCTCTCGACTCGCTTTTTATTGACGTCGGCGCGGCGGTGGAAAAAATACAAGTGGGCGACACGGCGAATTTTGTGAGCGAATTTGTTGACCCGGACGGATTTCTCGTCGGCAAGGGATTGAACGGACGCGTCGGCTGCGCGATCTTGATCGAGACGCTGCGTCAAGTGAAAAAATCGCCGCACGAAATTTTTTGCGTGTTCACTGTGCAGCAGCAAGTGGGCGCGCGCGGCGCGGGCGCGGCGGCGTATGCGATTCAGCCCGACCTCGCCATCGTTCTCGATGCGGCGGCGGCGGGCGATTTTCCCGGCGCGGCGTTGACAGAGATCGCGTTGGGCAAAGGACCCGCGATCAAGTTTCAAGACGAAGGCGCGATGACAAGTTCTGGCGCGCGTCAAACCTTGCTCCGCGCCGCGCGCGAAGCACACGTGCCATATCAACTCGATGTGACCCCGCGTGCCGCCGGCGATAGTTTGCCGATTCAAGCCGCGCGCCAAGGCGTGCCAACCGGAGTTCTCGCCGTGCCGATGCGTTATCGCAACACCAGTTCCGAAATGATCCATTACGACGACGCGCAGCAAACGATTCAGTTGCTCCTAAATCTATTAAACAAGCCGTTATAGGTACATTTTTCCCATTGAGAGAGTTGGGAGGCGCGCATAGAATACGCACGAAATTGTTTGTAGCACAAAACAATTGCTCTTTACGAAAGAACGAACCAAAAGACCTCGGGTCTTTATCATATGGAAGCAAATGGGTCTGCTCTTCCCCCCAGAGCAGCCCATCGCGGGTTATTGCGCGGCCGGGCGCAATAACCCGCTGCTTTTTTTGTACGAATGAAACATCCCGCTGGAATTGTCAGCGGGATGTTTTTTTTAGCTGTTCGATTCTGCAACGCGGCGCACCCACCCACTCGCGCCGTCTATTTCGATTTGTTCGCCCTCGCGCAAGAGCCGCGTCGCATCCGCAATGCCCACGACCGCAGGCAAATGATATTCGCGCGCGACCACCGCGCCGTGTGATAGCACACCGCCGCGCTCCAACACCAAACCCGCGAGCCGCGCAAAGACGGGCGTCCACGCGGGATCGGTGGACGGCGCGACCAAAATTTCCCCCGCGTTCACATTTGCCAATTCGCGCGGCGAATGCACGACGCGCACCGCGCCGCGCGCGACTCCCGCGCTCACGCCGCGCCCGCGCCATTCCGATTCCTGCGATTCGCTTTGCGCGCGTTCTTGTAACGGCAAGTCGCCATGCAGAAAAAGAGGATAGGCGTCTGCGCCGCGCGTGCGATCCATTTCAGCGTATGTTTTCCACTCCTGCATACGCGCAGAGATGATAACATTCAGCTCTTCGGGTTCCAGCTCCATCCCATAGTACGCCGCAATCTCGGCGCGCGTCGCGTAAAAAATCTCGTCGGCATTGGCGATAATTTTTCGCGCGGCGAGATCGCGCCCGAGCGTGAGGTACGCTGAGCGTGTGACGGCGAGCGACTTGTGCCAGTAATAACGCTGGTCTTCGCGCAATTGTGCATAGTGCCGCGCGAAACTGACAAAGGGTCGCTGCCATGCGCGCAAGCGCGCAAAATCGGGTGGCATCGGATCAGTTTGTGCCGAAGCGTTCAACAAGCCCAACAATTGGGTTGGATCATCTCGAAAGGTTGGCTGCGCAATGTCCAGCGAAAATGCGCGATGCCCATGCCGCCGCAAGAAAATTTCCAATGCGTCAGCGGTTCGCCGTTCGGCTTGATTCAATGGTTCGTGCGCGCGGATGCGTTGTAACAATTCTGCGGAAAGCGGAGATGATCGTTGCGCGAGCGCGGCGAGTTCGGCGTTGACCTGACGCGTTTTATTTGGAACGTTACTGATCCATTGCTGCGCGTCCGCGCCCAGCCAGCGCGTCAAAAGTTTGTAAAACAGGTCAGCATAGGTGAGCGACCAGCGATGAATGCGCAAAAATTGCGCGTCGAGTTGGTACGCCCACGCGATCACGCGCAACACTTGCTGCGCGTTGGTCGCCGCATCGAGCTCGTTTTTCAAAAGCGCGACGCGAGCGTCATGCTGTGGAATAAAGCGGCGCCACGCGAGATAATTCCAGGGCGAGGCGACGAGCGGCGCGCGCGCTAAATGATACGCGAGCGAAAGCAAGAAACGCGGCTGAAAGATCGAACGCGGATACGGCGCGCGTTGGCGATACGTCAAATCGCCATTTGGAAAATAACGTACCGCGTCCGCCGGCACGAACGCGCTTGGAAAGGGTTTGTAAAAGATTTGAAAAATTTCGACGTTCGCGTACGGATGTCCGTGCCACAAACGCGTTGCGGGAATCGTATCCGCGTCGGGCAAGCCCATATAGCGCAATGGATCTCGCAGCGCCAGTTGTTCGAACAACGCGCCGACGAATGACCAGCCGAGCGGCGAGACGATTGCGGTAAAGCGTTCGTTCAAAAACGCGGCAGTCCACAACGTTTCATTTTTATTTTGCACGCTTGAATTATACGCGACGCGCGGGCAAAGCCATTTTGCGCGCAGGTGTGATTTGGCTATAATGTTCGTGTAAACAAATGCGTTCGCGTAAACAAATGCGTTCGCGTAAACAAATGCGTTCGCGTAAACAAATGCGTTCGCGTAAACAAATGCGTTCGCGTAAACAAATGCGTTCGCGTAAATAAATGCGTTTGCGCATCGCTTAATAAACGAAAAAGGATGGCATGCAGCGAAGTCGGGTGTGAATCCCGCGCTGTCCCGCAACTGTGGAGTTAGTGCATTCGTGAGCTAGTGCATCGATGCGATAGTGAAAGAATCGTTTTTGATTCCAACTATCGCACGATGTAACTACCGTCTATCGCACTACCAAGCCAGGTCGCCTGCTGCCCATCGGTACTCGATACGAACGGGTTCATCGAGTACGTTTCTTGTAACCTTCGAAAGAAAGGGGGCAGGAGTATGAATACTCATTTGATGCATGTCATGTCTCCCCCTCTTGTCGAATAGACAAGAGGTTTTTTGTTTTGATGCAAATAACCAATTCCTCCGGAGACCAACATGAAGAGCCAACTGAAAAAAATACATCTCTATACACTTTTGCTCGCGGCATTGATGTTAATACTTGCCGCGTGCAGCGCGCCGCCTGCGCCCACTGCGTCGGCACCAACTGCCGCGCCACAGCCGACCACAGCCGTACAAGTACAGTCCACCAGCGCGCCGACGGTTGCGCCAACGTCCGCGTCCGCAGCCGGGACAACGCTTACCGACGGCGCGGGGCGTTCCGTCACATTGAGTGGAGTTCCCACACGCATTGTTTCCCTAACACCGAGTACGACAGAAATCGTGTGCGCGCTCGGCAAGTGTGAGGCAATCATTGGGCGCGATCAATTTTCTGATTTTCCCGCGCAGGTGAAATCCGTCCCGGTCTTGAGCGACGGCTTTAATCCGAATTATGAACAAATCGTCGCGGCGAAACCGGACCTCGTTCTGGTCGCCGCGATCACGGCGCCCGACGTCATCAAGAAATTGGACGAGTTGAAATTGCCCACCCTCGTCGTGGGCGATGTCAATTCAAATTTTGAGAGCGTCAAACGAGATATTCAACTTGTGGGCAAAGCGTTGGGCGCGGACGCGCAAGCGGCGGATGTGACGGCGAGCATGGACAAAAAGCTGGCGGATTTGAAATCAAAAATCGCGCAGGCGAAAACGAAACCGCGCGTTTTTTGGGAACTCGACGCGACGGATCCGGCGAAACCGTACACGCCGGGACCCGGAACGTTTATTGATGAAATCATCGCCCTCGCGGGCGGTGAAAATATCGCGGGCAAAGCTGAATCACCATATGTCCAAATCAACGCCGAAGAGGTGATCAAAGCGAACCCGGAAGTTATCATCTTGAGTGATGCCGCGTATGGCGTTGCGCCCGAATCGGTCGGCAAACGTCCGGGCTGGAATGTGATTGATGCAGTGAAAAATAATCGCGTCTTTCCGATTGACGACAATTTGGTAAGTCGTCCCGGTCCGCGCGTGATCGAGGGCTTGGAAGCCGCCGCGAGATTGATTCATCCCGAATTGTTCACGCAGTAATTTGTTCGTTGCAGGGGGAACCATTCGCGCATGAATTGACGCGAATGGTTCCCCCGCATAATTTGCATGGCTCGTCAAACCGTTGCCTCTACCTCTGCCGCGTTAAAAGTAGAAAGGTCTGCGCGGAAAATCGCGCGACTGAATCTGCGCGCGCTGCGCAAGCATCCTGCGTTTGTGCTGGGCGTCCTATCGCTCGCGCTGCTCATCACGTTGATTTTTGCGATGGCGATTGGCACAGTCGGAATCGAACCCGCACAAATTGTTGCGATTCTCGGCAAACGCGTATTCGGCTTGGATTTGGGGATGACGTGGAGCGCGGCAGAAGAGTCCATCATTTGGCAAATTCGTTTGCCGCGCGTGCTCGGTGCGGCAATTGTGGGCGCGGGGTTGGCGTGCGCGGGCGTGGTGTTTCAGGGATTGCTGCGCAATCCGATGGCAGACCCGTACTTGCTCGGCACATCGGGCGGCGCGGCGCTTGCGGCGACGATCGCGTTTGCAATTCCATTCACGCTTGGTTTTGTCGTGTACGGACTTGTGCCAATCGCCGCGTTCTTTGGCGCGCTGATTGCTGTATTGATCGTCTATCGCCTCGCGCACATCGGAACGCACACGCCGATCACGACATTGTTGCTCGCGGGCTTTGCCGTGAGTTCGATGCTCGGCGCGCTCATGTCAGCAATGATGCTGTTGAGTCGCGGCACGCTCGAACGCGTCGTGTTGTGGACGCTGGGCGGCGTGAGCGCGAGCGGCTGGGGAATGCTGCTGGCAGTGACACCTTTGATCGCATTGGGTTGTGTTCTGGCGTTTGCGCTATCAAATGATCTCAACGCGTTTTTGTTGGGCGAAGAACAAGCGGCGGCGTTGGGCGTAAATGTGGAACCAAAAAAGTTCGCGCTGTTGGGTGTAGGCGCATTGATGACGGGCGCGGCGGTGGCGTTGAGCGGACTCGTTGGTTTTGTTGGATTGATCGTGCCGCACTTTGTCCGCATCGTGTTGGGACCGAATCATCGGTTGCTGCTGCCCGCTTCCTTTTTGTGCGGTGCGATTTTTCTCGTGATTGCTGATTTGATCGCGCGCACCGTCCTCGCGCCGCAAGAAATTCCGCTCGGCGTGATCACCGCGCTCGTCGGCGCGCCCTTTTTTATTCTCTTGCTGCGTCGCGCGAAAAGGGATTACACATTTTAGAGCGAATTTCTATTTCTGATTAGCGCAGGTGGACGCGGAATGTTGAGCAGATGACGCGCACCACGCGCTATGCTACAATTTGCGCGCGATGAGTCTTTTCGATTTCCCCTGGCTTTTTGAATTCGGCGCGCCCATCTACAATTGGTTCAATTCGCAAGGCGTGTGGCTCGAATCATGCGCGCGACTCGCCGCGTATTTTCCAAGAGCAGTCAACGCGCGCATCCGCGTTCTCGATCTCGGCTGCGGACCCGGCAACTCGGCGATTGAAATGGCGCGCGTCCGCCCCGACGCATTCATCGTTGGACTCGACCTCGCGCCCAAGATGCTCGAAATTGCGCAAAACGAGACGCGCCGCGCCAAACTCACGGAAAATATTTCGTACGTTCTCGCCGACGCAACCGCGCTCCCTTTTTCCGAAAACACATTCGATGTAACGACGGGACATTCGTTTCTGTATCTCGTCGGCGACCGCGCGGGCGTTCTGCGCGAAGCGTACCGCGTTCTGCGGCGCGGCGGACGCTGGGTTTCGATGGAGCCGCGCGATGGCAAAACTTCGAATTGGATTTCCAAGCATTGGACGAATGTGCGCTTTATGGTGTCCGTTCTGTTGTGGCGACCGTACAGCAAAATGCACGGACGCTTGGATGAACAAAAATTTCCCGAAACGCTCGCGCGCGCGGGTTTCAAAAAAAACGGCACCGAAGTGGCGATCGAAGGATTGGGAATTATCGGTTACGGCGAAAAGTGAAACCGTATCTCACGCATCTGCGCCTGCCGTTTCAATTTCTCCTCTCGCCAATTTTTTTGTGGGGCTATTTGCTCGCGGGCGGAACGCTGAATGCAACGCTCCTCGTCGCGTATCTTGCGTTCCATCTTTTTTTGTATGCGGGCGGCACCGCGCTCAACTCGTACTATGACCGTGACAAAGGACCAATTGGAGGGCTGGCGCATCCGCCGCCGCCGCCAAAATATCTCCTCGAATTTTCACTCGTTTGGCAGCTCATCGGTTTTTTGCTCGCGCTCACGGTGAATTTCACCGTCGCCGCGATTTATTTCGTGATGTTTTGGATGTCCATCGCGTACTCGCATCCGCGCATTCGTCTGAAAGGACATCCATTCGGCGCATTGGCGACGATCATGCTCGGACAGGGCATCTTGCCATTTTACGCGGGTTGGGCGACGGCGCGCGGCAACCTTGATGGCGGCGCGGCGCCCGGAGTGATTCTTGCCGCGCTATCTGCCACCCTCATCATCGGCGGCATGTATCCGCTCACGCAGATTTATCAACTCGACGCGGATGCCGAACGTGGCGATCTCACGTCGGCGCGTTTTCTCGGCGTCGAAAACTCTTTTCGCGTCGCGATGATTTCGATTGCCGTTGGCGGCGCGGGTGCGGTGTATATTGCCGCGACAAATTTTTTCTGGTGGGAAGCGGTTGGGCTCGCGGTATTTCTTCTTATCTTTCTCGCTGCCGTAATGCGTTGGCGCGCGCGATTTCATTCGCAGACGGTGATGCAAAATTTCAAAACGGTGATGCTTTTGTACGCGTGCGTTACGCTGCCATTTCTCGCGTGGATTTTTTTGCGACTTGTGGTTGCAACATGGCAAGCGTGATGTGTTAAAATCTCGCTGCTCGATTCTATCCCACACTTGAGGAGTTTTATGAAAGAAATTCGCGGCGTTCTGCCACCCATTGCTACACCGTTCGATGCGGAGGGAAATGTTTCGACGGAACATTTGGCGGGAAACCTTATGCGTTTGGTTGAAACAGGATTGCACGGCTTTGTCGTGCTTGGCTCGAACGGCGAATATCCGCTGTTGAGCAAAGAGGAAAAACTGCGCGTCCTCGAAATCGCGCGGCAGGTGATTCCGCAGGACCGTTTGCTGATCGCGGGAACGGGCGCGGACTCGACGCGCGAAACGCTTGACCTCACGAAACGCGCGGCGGCAATCGGCGCGGACGCCGCGTTGATTGTGACGCCACATTATTTTCGTCCACAAATGAACGCGACGGCGCTGACGCATCACTATCTCACCGTCGCGGATGCGTCGCCGATTCCGATCATGATTTACAACGTCCCCGCGTACACGAATGTGGAAATTGACGCGGCGACGGTGGTGGAATTGGCGCAGCACGAAAATATTGTGGGGATGAAAGACAGTTCCGCGAATTTTTCCAAGATGGGCGAAGTGATTCGTTTCACCCCCCCGCATTTTGCGACGCTCGTCGGAACAGGCGGCGCGATGTTTCCTGCATTGAGCATCGGCGCAAAAGGCGTTGTCCCCGCGCTCGGCAATATCGCGCCGCGCGAATGTATGACGATTTACAATTTGTTCTTTGAGGGAAAATTAGAAGAGGCGCGCAATTTGCAGCTGCGCATGATTCGTCCGAACGCGGCGGTGACGGCGAAATGGGGCGTACCCGGTTTGAAGGCGGCGATGGATGAGTTGGGCTATTACGGCGGGATGCCGCGTGCACCGCTTCAGCCGCTCGGTGAAAGTGACCGCGAAAAATTGCGCGCGATCTTGCGCGAGGCAGAATTATTGTAAAGAGAGAGGGGCAGGATTCTCCTGCCCCTCTTTTTTTGCGAGAACGCGGTTCGATTCGCCCGCGTCAAATCATTTACTTGATGAACGACATGCTGCCGCTGTCCGCTTTCAGTTCAATGGTGAGAGCGTTGCCTTGAACCGAATAGCTCGCTGCCTCTTGGAGTAATCCGATAAATTGTTGCGAGAGAGATTCGGGACTGCACAGCGCGCCCGTAACCACGGGAAGTTGAATCGTCAGCGAGTTTCCGCTGATGACGTAGGTTCCCGATGCGTTATTGCAATCGGCTCTGACCGACACTTGCCCGTTAGCATGAAAATCCACAGTGTACAGATTTGGATCGCTCGGTGTGTAATGTGCGCCGTCATTCTTTACTGCGCTCGTCCATTTCCAATGGATGCCGATAATGTCCGCGCCCGGAGGTTGTGTTGGTGGAACTTTGGTCGGCACTTCAGTCGGAGGAATCTTTGTTGGAACCTCCGTCGGCGGAACTTTGGTCGGTACCGCAGTTGGCGGCGGCTGCGTGGGCGGGACTGCCGTTGGTGGCGCTTGAGTTGGTGGTGCCGCGGTCGGCTGCGCAACTGTGACTGTGACAGTTGATTTCGCGATGCCGCCGCATCCTGTTGCCGTCATAGTGTACGTCGTCGTCGTTGCCGGTGTGACGATGACAGAGCCGGGCGTCCCCACATTGCCAACTCCTTGATCAATTGCTACGGATGTGGCATTTGTGACAGTGCCCCATTGCAAGACGGTGTTTTGTCCTTGTGCAATGTTCGGTTGACTGGCTTGAAAGAATTGAATTTTCGGAGCGCCGGCACAAGCAGGTGGCACGGTCACAGGGACCGACGTTGCTGTCGCGGTTGGAGGCACAGCGGTTGGCGCAACAGCGGTTGGTGGCACAGGCGACGGAAGCGGCGTTGTCGTCGCAATCGCAGCGGTTGGCGTAACAGTGGGCGGCGCGCTCGAACCAAAAATCATTTTCGCCGTGTTGTTATTTATATTGAGCACCAAATCGGCGCCGCCCGTAAAGAACGATGTCGTTGCCTGGAGTTGTTTTACAAATTGATCTGACAGCGAGCCTGTTGGACAGGTGACGAGAGTCATCCGGCTGATCTGAATGGTGAGAGAGTTGTTTGCACCGGCAATGTACACGCCGCCGCCTTGATTGCAATCTGCCTTGACCTGAACCTGACCGTCGGCGGTAAATTGAATCGTGTATTGATTCGGGTCCGGCACATTCACGGCGGCATTGTCGTTGGCGAGCGTTTGCCGCCATAGCCAAATCGGACCGACCAATACACTCGCATTGCTCGGCGCGCCCGCCTGACGAAAGTGCATTTCGCCCGCGTTCGCCTGTAGTTTGATCGTCATCTCGGTGCCTTGCAGCGCGAACGATGAGGCAGCAAAGAGCTGGGTAGTATATTGTGGCGCGAGTGAACCAGTCGGGCAGGCGACCAATGATGTAGCGCCGGGGCTGATCTGGAGCGAAAACCCGTCCACCCGAAAATTTCCGCTGATGGTGTTACAGTCTGCGCGTCCTTGATAAACGCTGTTGGGCAGAAATTGAATTGTGTACAGGGTTGGGTCAGCAACGGCAGTGGTGCCGCCCGAAGAATCGGTCGTGCCGGTCCATTCCCAAATCGGTCCGACGATCGGCGCCATCACCTCATTGCTTT
Organism: Chloroflexota bacterium; assembly: GCA_004295045.1. GTDB lineage: Bacteria > Chloroflexota > Anaerolineae > UBA4142 > SHND01 > SHND01. Next base: position 110,658 of record SHND01000055.1, read on the forward strand.
TGCACGCGATCAAGCCAACAAGTGTGAGCGCAAGCAGCACGAATGCGCCAATGACAAAAAGGTGGGTCCGTTGCTTTGGATGGTGGTTTATTTTCATGAACGATCTCCTATGTAGTTTCTTTGATGTCCTATCATTCAGCGATGACATGATTTAGACGCCCAAACGACCTGAACAGTTCTGTCAAGGGCGCGTTCAGTGAGAATAGAGTCTAGCGCAGAAATGCTAATTGCTCCACTGTTTCGAGCGTGCGCTGCAGCCAAAGATTCGGCGTGTTCCCGTACCACAACACCAACGCGCCGAAAAGGAGCAAGAGCATTGTTGCGAATACGGTTGTCCAATTTTGCTCAATGCCGCGCACCGTCCGCTGCAAGGGCGTTGGCACGCGCTGCGTGAGTTGTTCGACGATCCGCGTCACCTGTGCGCGCAATCTCTGACGAATGCCGCGCGGCGCGAGGGGCGACGCGGTAAAGGAATCGTCCGACTCTGACACGGGCGGATTGGCAATCGTTTCAATCCAAAGCATCACAAAACGCGCCGTGCCGATGAGGACACCTACAGTTGCCAACATGACCACGAAAAAGAGTCGGCGGTCGGTGGCTTCCAATTCCAAAAGGAGATTCCAACGCGTCGCAAGCGAAATGCCCGGCACAAGTCCCACCAGATTCAACGCGCCGAAAATGAAAATCAAAATCGCGAGCGCGTTCAGCCAGCGCTGCGATTTGGTGCGCGCAATCGCAATGCTGGCGGCAATGACGCTCAAACTCAACGCGCGCGCAAAGGTTTCGATCACGCCATAGGCAGTTCCTTCGAGCGTGCCGCGCGAAAAATCAAGCAGCACGAACCCGAGCGCGTACAACGCGGCAAAACTCATCAAGCGTCCGGCGCGTCGCTCAAACGCGCACAACAATCCGCCAATGACAATGGCGCCGATGCCGCCGTATGTAAAAATGGTAAGGAGATTGGATTGCTCCAACAAACGGGGATACTGTCCGATCAATTCGTACAGCAGCCAAAAACCGATTGGCTGTCCCAAACCCAACAGCATTGCGATGATGGGCAGGGGCGTTTCGTCCGCCATCGGTCCGAGCCACAACATGAATGGCACGATTGCCAAAAGTAAACCCAAGCCCCACGTAAAAAATAAAATCGCCGAATCCACCAACGTCACCTGGTCGGGCGTGAGCGGATACAATTGAATAAAACGATTGCCGAGCAGCAGCATCGCGGACGCGACAATGATCAAGACGAGAAAATACGCCGCGCCGCCGACGCGCTGGGCGCGACGCGGTTCCATCGCCAAAACCAACGCGGCGAGACCTGTCGCCCACGCAAACACTCCGACCACAAATCCGTCCACGCACAGCGCGACTAGCCATGCAATCCAACTCCAAAACAAAAAGCCAAGCGTGCGCCGCGTCTCGCCAAAAGATGTAGCAATGGCGAGCAGTCCCGAAAGCGCAAACCCAATCAGCAAATAGTCGCGCGCCAAAGGTTGAAGCGTGAATGAGACGCCGAACAAATCAATCGTCTCGGTGGTCGCGCCTTGGACTGCCCAGACCAACAAAATGGTTGCCCCGACGCTGGCGGCAAAACCGAACGGACGCCAATAGCGCGCGACGTGGACGACCAACGCGCAGCCGAGGATCAACCCTAACAATAGAGACAATTGCATCAGCGCGAGATTACATTTCGCCGTGACGGCGTCCTTCCAATGACGAAGGGACACTCGCAATGTGTGAAATCGCGAGCGCAATGACGAGATCGGAAATGACCAACAGCGCGTAAACCAACAAACTGTTGTCAATGGAAAGATAGATGATGCCGAAACCGGAGGTGAAAAAGAGCAAGCCCATCCCCAATTTTAACGCGTCGCGTGTGAGAGCAACCGTCAGCAAGCCGCCCGCCGCGAGCCACAAACCCGTCACCCAAAATAGCAGCGGCGCATTGAGCAAAACAAATTGACTGCTGATCACAATCACACTCAAACTCACAAGCGCGAGACCAATCAGCCGAAATGGCAGATTCGTCCAAAAGACCCCGCGCGGCAATACATCATCAACGGATTCGGTCGGAGGCGCTTCGCCTTGCGCGCGCTGTTTGCGCCGACGCGGTTGGGTGCGGCGCGCGGTGATATAAAACATCAACGCGACGAGACCGCCTGCGATCATGCGGACGGTGGCAATTTGGAGCGGAATCAGAGTCGAGAGCAAAATCGCGACGAGAACGTATTGTACGGCGAGGGCGAGCAGCGAGACGCGCCAATCCGAAACAAGGACAACGACGGCGACCACGAGCACAAGTCCGAAAACTTGTTGAAAGGCAGAGACGGCGGCAAAGGCGCGCGCCAGATCACTCAATGAAGGCATGGGTTAGGTCAGTGCGGCAAAAAGATCGCGCGTAAATTCGGTCGAACTGAGAAGGGGTTGTGATGGTTTCCGGGCGCACGCGCGCGCAAAAGATGCGGCGCTGTCCAATTCCACTCTGCCATCCGCCTCGCAGGTCGCCACCAGTGTGCAAGTCCTGCCTGCCGCGAGGTTGATTCGCAGTAGACCCGGGAGAAACAAGTCAAGCCCAGCATTGTTTTCGGCGCGCAGCTGAAAACGCCAATACCACAGATCAAGCGGAGTAAAGCTCGCCGCAGGTTCCAACAAGAGGAAATAGGGTCGCGCGTCGGCATTCGCTGTGATTTTCAAACCATTCGCCAACGCTTGAAATTGAAAATGCGATGCTTCGCTGCCTTGCGTGATTTTTTCGATGGAACGGTAATCGCACAGCGGCAGGAGCGTGAGCCGCGCGTTGGGTGAGTGTTCTGCCAGTGTATAGCGAATGAACGTGGTCGCCTGTCGAGCTTCCATCCAAATTGTTTTGGTAAGACGAAAGCGCCCGGCTTCGTAGACAAATTCGGCGCACACGCCGTCGCAAGATACTTGCTGCAAATACAAAAAGCCGTCCGGGCTGATCACGTTCGTCAAATACTCGTTGGTGCCGAGTTTGTACATTTGTCCTTCGACCTCGAGCTCTTCATCCACTTTGGCAAGCATCACAGTGCGCGGCGCCGGAGTGTCCAACGCGGCAACGAGCAAGCCGTGCGCGCTGCGCGTCAACGTACCCGTGACAGCAGCGGCGGCATAACTGCCATTTCCATTGGTGACGAACCATTCGTGGGCGAGCGCGCTCGAAATGTCGCGACAAATATTGCGTGGGATTACAATCATAAAAAGGTTAACGAGCGGAGGTTAGAGTGAGAGTATAACATAATCGCGGCGCGAGACAATTCATTTTGTCATGACAACACGTCGCGTTCATCAAAACCAAGCGCAAAATTTGCGGGCGCGAAACGCATTCACGCAATGTGGTGTACAATGCGCGAAATGGCACACGTCCTTTTGGCTTTCGGCACGAATCTTGGCGCGCGGATGGAAAATTTACGCGAGGCGCTGCGCAAGGTCGCGCGCGTCGCAAGTCCCACGCGCGCGTCCTCGATTTATGAAACCGAACCATGGGGCGTTCAAGCACAGCCGCGTTTTTTGAACATGGTGCTAGCGGGTGAAACGGCTCTGTCACCCGACGCGTTGCTGCGCGCCCTCAAGACCATCGAACAGGAAATGGGGCGCGTCCACGACGTGCGTTACGGACCGCGCCCCATTGATCTCGATATTTTGTTTTACGGTGCTCTCGTACTGCACACAGCCGATCTGGAAATTCCACATCCGCGCATTCCCGAACGGCGCTTTGTCCTCGTCCCGCTCGTCGAGTTGGAACCCAACTTGATTCATCCAATTCTAAAACAGACCTCGCGCGAGCTCCTCGCCGCGCTGCCCGATGCAAACGGCGAACAACTCTATGCGCCTGCGTTAAACCTCATGGACGCGCATTCCAATAGTTGAACCAATATAAAAATTGCGCCATGTTCCACTCGCCGCGAATGCGAATCCGTCGCAATTCGTACGGCGCGGCGTTCGATTGCAGCGTGCCTTGCTTGGTCGTCACTGCCGCCACATATCCCAACTCTTGTAACAAATCCAAAGTGTGTTGATTGAAACTTCCCGATGGATACGAAAAGAGGGGCGTCCAATTTGGCAAATGGTCAACCATCAATTTGTGCGCGTTCTTGATTTCGACATCTTGCGTGGACGCGCGCGCCGCCCCCAAATTGTAACGATGGGTGAGCGAATGCGCGCCAATCTCCATGCCGTTCTCGTACATTTCCGAAATTTGTTCCCAACGCAGATAACCGGGTGAACCGTAATCGGTGGGCGCGCCGATGATGAAAAAAGTGCCGACAAACCCAAAATCCTTTAACGTCGGAAAAACGTTTGTGTAGCTGTCATCATAGCCATCGTCAAACGTGAGCACAATCGGTTTTGGTGGAAATGGTTCGCCCGACTGCAAATGATGGACGAGCTGCGCGATGGTGAGAGTGGTGAATCCTTGATCCGCAAGAAATTTCATTTGCGCTTCAAAATTTTCCTGCGACACGGTAAGTGATTTGCGAACTGCATCGGCGTCCGGCGGCAGCGCGCCAACATGGTGGTACATCAAGATGGGCACACGCGCATCGCGCAGCACCGGCGCCGCGGTGAATATTTCTGTGGGCGTCTCGCTGGCAGTCGGTGTTTTTGTTGCGCGAGGTGTGCGCGTTGCCGTATGCGTCGCGGTTGCGGTTTGTGTTGGGCGTGGTGTATGCGTTTGCGTTGCCGTCGCGGTCAGCGTGGCGGTTGCGCTCGGCGCGGGTGTGTTTGGTTGCGTAGGCGTTGGCGTAAAAGTGACTGTGGGTGTCGCAAACAGCGCGAGTTGGTTCAGAGGCGTGTTGAGTTGGGTAAAACCCACGATCCCCAAAAGCGCGGCGACCATTGCCAACAAAAAAGGGCTGCGCAGCGCGCGGCGCTGTTTGCCCCGTATTCGTCCAATAGACACGGCGAAAGATTTTAGGACAAGTTACGAAATTTCCAAAATTTCACGACTCAATCCTGTGTCGGCAGTAAAATGACTTGGGGCGCATTGTGGCGTGTGGGATGGGGTTGAATCTGCACATTCGCCCGAAACACCGCGCGAATTTGTTCTGCGTTCAATACGTTTTGCGGCGCGCCTTGTGCTACGATGCGACCGCGCTCCAGCAGGACGAGTTCGTCGAAATACAACGCCGCCAAATTCAAATCATGCATCGTCGCGAGGACTGTGAGCTCGCGCTCGCGGCCAAATTTCCGCAAGAGTTCCAAAATTTCGATTTGGTGATTGATGTCGAGGTGGACAGTCGGTTCGTCGAGCAACAGCACCTGCGGCTCTTGCGCCATTGCCATTGCGATCACCACACGCTGTTGTTCGCCGCCCGAAAGTTCGGTGACTACGCGCTCGCGCATGTCCGTAATCTCCATCAACTCCATCATCCGCGCGACAATTGCCCGATCGTTCTTGGTCGCCCCGCCGAACGCGTTTACGTGTGCGGTGCGTCCGAGCATTACAACTTGTTCCACTGTAAAGCCAAATTGCAGATTCAATTCTTGAGGCACCAGCGCGATGTGTTTGGCAATCTCGCGGCGCGTCATCTCTTTCAATGCGGTGCCTTGATACGAGACCGTTCCGCGCGTTGGCTGCAAAATGCCCGTGAGCAATTTCAAGAGGGTCGTTTTGCCCGATCCATTCGGACCCAGCAGCGCGCGCAAGGCGCCGCGCGCCAATGCGAAATCAACGTCCGTCAGCGTTGGCGTTGCGCCGTACGAGAACGAAATGTTTTCGGCGGAAAGCAAGACATTCATAAAAAAAGAGTGCGATGGTACGATGATGTGGTCGTGCAGACTCACTACCGCACCATCGCACTACAAAACCATTACACTATTGCACTTGCTCCAATTTCAACGACAACATCTGCGACACGCCATCTTCACCCATCGAGACGCCATAGATGGCGCGCGCCCCTTCCATCGTAACGCGGTTGTGCGTAATCACGATGAACTGAGAGGCGTGCGACAATTCGTTCAGTCCGTCCCGAAAACGCCCGACGTTCGCTTCGTCGAGCGCGGCATCTACCTCGTCCATCACGCAAAATGGCGTAGGACTCACTTTCAAAATCGCAAAGATCAGTGCGGCGGCGGTGAGGGCGCGTTCGCCGCCCGAAAGCAGTACGAGCTGCGCGGCGCGTTTGCCGGGCGGTCGCGCCGTAATTTCGATCCCGCTGTGAATCAAATCATTCGGGTCGGTGAGTTCCAAACGCGCGCTGCCGCCGCCAAAAAGCATACTGAAATATTTTTTGAATTCCGCGTTGATCGCGTCGAACGTTTCCTGGAATTTTTGTTTCATCATCGCGTCGAGTTCAGCCGTCGCCTGCTGTAATTTCTCGATCGCTTGCGTGAGGTCCAACGCTTGTTCGGTGAGAAAGGCGTGCCGTTCTTTGAGTTCGGCGTACTCTTGCGGCGCATTCGGATTCACATTCCCGATATAGCGCATTTGATTTTTGAGGCGTCGAATTTCCTTGTCAAAGCCATCGGGCAAGGATTCCACTTCGGGCAACGTGACGGGCTCTTGTTCGGGCGCGGGTGTGCCATCGTCGGGCAAATTTGCAATTTGCCCATCCGCGTCATCGCTCCCCGTTGCGGAGGACAAATTAGAAATTTGTCCAACCAAGCGCAAACGCAATTGACGCGGCGCCGCCGAATCGAGTTCGATAGCCCCCAAGTCATCTTCAATTTCTTGTTCGAGCCGCGCGATTTCGGCGCGGCGGCGTTCCGCTTCCAAGACGGCGCGATTGTGCAATTCCTCTGCGACGGTCAAGCCGCTGCGCAATTCTGTTTCGCGTTCCTCCAATTGTGTTTGTAATGCTTCACTCTCATTCAGCGCGGCTTCGTCCGGAAAGGCAACTTGATTGAGCGATTCTAATTGCGCGCGCAATTCATCCACCTGGGCTTGCGCGGCGTCGCGCGCGCCAATGATTTCCGCGATTTGCGCGGCGAACGCGGCAACGCGCGCTAGTTTGGCTTCTTGTTCGCGGAGCGCGCGCTCGTGTTCGCGTGTCAAGCGTTCTTGTTCTTGGAGTTGTTCGCGCTGCGCGCGCTCGCGTTCGCGTTCCTGCGCGCGCTGTTTCTCCAATTCGCGTTCGCGTATCCGTTCGCGTTCGCGTTCCTGTTCGCGCGCGCGTTCTTGCATCAGGCGTTCACGCTGCATTACCAGCTGTTCGTGTTCGCGGCGAAGGCGTTCGCGTTCCTGCGCCAGTTTTTCGCGCTCGCGCGTCTGCTGCTCGCGCACTCGTTCGCGCGCGTGTTCGCGTTCGCGCTGCGCGCGTTCGCGTTCGTTGAGGCGTTCGCGCGCCGCGCGTTCACCCTCGCGCTGGATGTTTGCTTCTGCCTGTTTCGCGGTCAGCACGTCGCGTTCCGCCAGCGTCAGAGCCGTGCGCGCCTCATTCGATTCTTGGCGTACGTGTTCGAGCAAACGTTCGCGTTCGCGCAATTCGCGTTCGCGGCGCGCGAGATCGTCCGCCTGCGCGGCAAGCCCGGCGACGGCGGCGAGCGCGGACTCGTATAGCGGCAATTTTTCTTGAAGGGAAATCAAATGGGTTGCCAAATCAGGCGGTGATTGGGATTCCGTTTCGGCGGACAGGGTGAGAGCCGGCGCATCAAATTCTTGCAGACGCAAATTGGCGAGACGTTGCGCGGCAAGCGCGCGGGCGCGCTGATTTTCCGTTTGCGCGCGTTCGTCGGCAAGTTTTTGCGCACTGCGTTCAAACTTGGCACGCTCGTTGCTCTCGAACTGCTCCTGTTGTGGAATGAGGCGTTCGGTTTCGGCTTGCCATTCCGCTTCTATCGCCTGCTCCGATTGCGCCAATTCTCTTTCGTGCGCATTGTGCGCCGCATCAGAGTCAAGTTGTTTGTGTAAATGCGTCTCTAATTCTGCAAGCTGCTGTTCGAGGAGTGCGTCGGCTTGCGCGTTTTGTTCGCGCATCATTTGTTCGACAAGTACGTCAATGTTTTGCGGTTCGTCAACGGCAAGAGTCAAAGTGGGCGCGGCGGCGTTGCTCCATTGTTCCAGCGCGGCGATGGAGGCGGCAACGAGCGCATTCGTGTTTTCAAATTCGCGCTGCGCGTCGGCGTGCTGCGTTTCGGCAAAGCGCGCGCGTTCTTGCAGCACGGCGAATTCGCGTTCCTGCGCGGCGAATTCCATTTCGCGCTGCTGCTGCGCGCGCCGTTGGTCGGCGAGTTTGGCGCGCAGGGCTTGCGCGGCGCGCCGCGTTTCGGTGAGCTGCGCGGCGAGCTCTTGCATCAAGGCGCGCTGCGCGTTCAATTTTTCGCGCGCGTCGTGTTCTTGCGCGGACGCGGTGAGAAAGCTTTCTTGCGCGTGCGCCCAATTAAAGGCGTACCATTGTTTCAAATGCGCGTTGAGCGCGGTGGCAACGGATTCGTACTTGCTGGCGCGGTCGGCTTGACGCGCGAGGGAGGGCAGGCGCGGCGCGATTTCATTGATAATGTCGTTGACGCGAATTAAATTTTGCTGTGTCTCTTCTAATTTTTCCAGCGCGTTCGCTTTTTTATTTTGATAGAGCCCAATGCCCGCCGCTTCTTCAAACAGGGTGCGGCGTTCTTCGGCGCGCAGTGAAAGTGCTTGATCAATGAGTCCTTGCCCAATGACTGCGTAGGTCAAACGCGCGAGCCCCCATCTTTGCAAGAGTTCCTGCACATCGCGCAAACGGACACGCTGACGATTGATGAGATATTCGTTTTCGCCGCTGCGATAGGCGCGCCGCGTGATGGTAACTTCGGTGGGGCGGGTGTGGAGGATTTCTTCAATCACCGACGATGGACGGCTGCCCGCTGAGGGCGTGTTTCCGTTAGGGACGACGGCGGACGACGGACGGCGGACAGCCGAATCGGTTGCGTCGTCTGCCGGCTGCGGTCTGTCGTCGTTCGCGTTGCTGTCGTCAAGCGCGAACGGATTCTCTAACGTCAACGCGACTTCTGCCATGCCCATTTTGGGGCGCGTGGCGCTGCCGGTGAAAATCAAGTCTTCGGTTTTTTTGGTGCGAAGATTCGAGGGCGATTGTTCGCCGAGCGCCCAACGAATCGCGTCGGCGATGTTGCTTTTGCCGCAGCCGTTGGGTCCAACGATGGCGGTGATGCCTTCACCAAAATGAAAGGTGGTAGGATGGGCAAAGGTTTTGAACCCATGAACTTGGACAGTTTTGAGGCGCATGGTAAGCGCGATTATATCATTGACGCGCTTTTTCGCATTTGTTAGAATCATCGCGCATTTATTGGAGAAAATCTTTTATGCTGAATCTCGCACCGCTTCAAGAAATCGCGTATGCGGAAATTAAACGCCGCGTGGAAAAATTTAACGCGTTGTCAAAGCTTGAATGCAATGCGTTGTATGGGTTGAGTGAGGAGGAGATTCAAGTGGTGAAAGCAGGCGGGCAAGTTGTTTGACGAGCATAGGTTCGAGGTTTAGAATTGAACTGATGGAGCAAACTGTGGTCTTGCAGAACGCCGTATCCGCTATGCCAATCGCAGAATCGGAACGCTTGACGCTGCCTCAGCTGGTAGAGCGCATCCAAGCGCGGCTGCCCGAAATCTCGCAGCAGTTTCGCGTCAGAGATTTGGGACTTTTCGGTTCCTACGTGCGCGGCGATGAACGTGCGGACAGCGACTTGGACGTTCTGGTTGACTTTGAAGGTGGAGAAGAGGGCGCGCCGCGCGAGCCGCTCAGCGCGTTTTTGAGTGAGCTGCTGCATGTCAAAGTGGATGTCATTCCGAGTGAAAACCTCCGCAGACGCCCTTATTTTGGCAGAAATGTCTTGCGGCATATTGTTTGGCTGCAAAAAGATGACGTGCCACAATTTGTAACATTGCCCCCGCGCGTTTTCGCAGACGGCGACAACAGAGACGACATGGAACCGAAACGCGAGTATATGGATTTCATTCAGGACATGTTGACGAGCATGGATGAGGCGTTGGAATTTGGCGGAGACTTGAACAGCGGACAATTGCTGAATGATCGAAAAACGCTGTCCGCCGTCAAATATGCGATCCAAACGATTGGTGAAGCGGCGGGCAAAATTCCGCCCGAGGTGCGTGCGCTCTATCCCAGAATTCGTTGGGGTGAAATGATGGGGATGCGCAACCGCCTCGTTCACGACTATGCTCGTGTGCAGGCAGAAATTGTATGGGAAATTCTCCACGGGGATTTGCCGAATGATCGAATGCTCGTCGCGGACATGTTCGAGCGCGAGAAAAAACGACGCGGACTTGAGGGCGTATAAAAACATGAACCCACCGAGTAACGGTGGGTTCGCTGTTTCTGTGCAAGGAAGCGTTATCACGTAGAGTGCACGTGCGAATGCATTCTACGCGCTGTGTGTGCTGTCACTCCCAATCTTTTGCACACGTCCCACGCGTCCATCCTCCAACATCACCTTGATGCCGCACGGGTCGTCTTTTTCAAATGTAGATTTGACGAATTTTGTTCTCCACCGTTACAATTCCGCCTATGCGGGCAACGACTGGGCGCAAAACGCCAATCGTCAGAAAAGAGCGTTCTCGTATGCGACGACATACGCGCACATCCATCGTGCGTGTACTGCGACGCGCGCTGCCCGCGTTGTCTGAAAAATACAACATCAAATCATTCGGCATTTTTGGTTCGTATGCACGCGACGAACAAAAAGTGACGAGTGATTTGGATGTGTTAGTGGAATATCGAGAACCTGCGTCGCTTGCGGGAAAAATAGAACTGGAAGAACAGTTGTCGTCGCTGGTTGGCGCCCAAGTTGAAGTGAGCCAACTGCAGGAGCTCAGGACTTTTATCGGAAAAAATGTGATGCGGCAAGTAATTTGGCTGCAGAAAGATGGAGTCGCGCGGAGGTTGAAAGCGCCGCGGCGTACTCGTAATGGCCAACCCAATGGAGCAAACATGGAACCGAAACGCGAATATTTGGATTGGCTAGATGATATGGTAGAGAGTATGGAAAATGCGCCGCGTCATGTGGAAGGAATGACGTACGAACAGATGCTCGCTAACCGCAACACCAAACTCTTGGTGCGAACCGAGATTCAGATTATCGGAGAAGCCGCCTCACATATTCCTGAGGAGATTCAGGAGCGCTATCCCGAAATCCCGTGGAAAAATATCAGCGCGCGCCATCGTGTGGTTCATGGTTACCACAAGATTGATTACAAAGAGGTTTGGAAGATTCTGAACGAATCCATTCCGCATGACCTTCCACTCGTCCACGCGATGCGTGACAATGAAAAAAAACGCCGCAACATCCAAGAATAAAAACCGAACCCGCCGTTATTCGGCGGGTTCGTCATTTTCCATCACCATCATTTACAAACTTTTGCACACGTCCCACGCGCCCATCCTCCAACATCACCTTGATGCCGCGCGGATGATTGGAACTCGGCGTGAGAATTCGCGCGACAATTCCTTCCGTCAATTCGCCCGTGCGTTGATTCTGTTTTTCGACGACGAATACGCGCGCGCCGATTTTGATTTCACTGCGTTTGGTGATGGGCATTGGAGGTTGGAGAATGGAGAATGGAGAATGGAGATTCGAGATTCGAGATTGGAGACTGCGCGTTCGTTATTTGTTGTCCGCTGGCTGTCGTCTGCTGTCTTAACTTGTCTTGATAACGACCATTTGGATATTCGTCATTTCTTCCATCGCAAATTTCACGCCTTCGCGCCCGAGTCCACTGTTGCGATTGCCGCCGTACGGCATGTGGTCGGCGCGGAAACTCGGAACCTCGTTGATGATGACGCCGCCGAAATTTAGTTTTTTGATGGCTTGGAAAACGCGGTTGATGTCGCGGGTGAATACGGATGCTTGCAATCCGAACGAGGTTTTGTCCGCTTGTTCGAGGGCGTCTTCGAATGAATCCGCTTGAAGGACGGATGCGACAGGTCCGAACACCTCTTCCGCCACCACTTTCATTTCCGGTTTCGCATCAACAATGACGGTCGGATAATAGACGTTGCCTTTGCGTTTGCCCCCCGCCAAAATGCGCGCGCCGCCTGACGATGCTTCGTCCACCCATTCCGAAACGCGTTCGACTTCACTTTTTGCAATCATCGGTCCAACATCCACGCGCTCGTCCAACGGATCGCCGACGACCATCGCGTTTGTCGCCGCGACAAATTTTTCGGTGAACGGTTCGTACACGGCGCGTTCGCCGTAGATGCGCTGCGTGCTGATGCAAACCTGCCCGCTGTTGTAGAACGCGCCGACGGCGGCTTTTTTCGCAACCGTTTCCAAATCCGCATCGGGCGCGACGATGATCGGCGCGGTGTTGCCGAGTTCGAGCGTTACTTTTTTGATGCCCGCGACGGAAAGAATGCGCTGCCCCACGGGAACGCTTCCGGTGAACGTAATTTTGGCAATGCGCGGGTCGCGCACCAGCCATTCGCCGACGGTGCTGCCACTGCCGTTGACGAGATTGATTGCGCCGGGGGGCAAACCCGCCGCTTCTAAACATTCGCATAAAAATACGGAGGTCAGCGGCGTTGTCGCCGCCGGTTTCAACACGATTGAATTGCCTGCCGCGAGCGCGGGCGCGACTTTGTGTGCGACGAGGTTGAGCGGAAAATTGAACGGCGTAATTGCCGCAACGACGCCGACAGGACGCCGCAGATAAAAGCCAAAGTATCCTTCGCCGGATGGTACGGCATCGAGCGGAATCGTTTCGCCGTGAAGGCGTTTTGCTTCTTCGCCCGCAATGGTGAAAGTGCTAATGGCGCGGTCTACTTCGATGCGCGCGAATTTGAGCGCCTTGCCCGCTTCCGCCGCAATTGTTTTGGCGATTTCTTCTCTGCGTTCTTGCAATAGTTGCGCGGTGCGAAATAAAATCGTCGCGCGTTTGTGCGCGGGCATGTCTGCCATCACGCTCGCCGCGCGTTCGGCTGCCGCAATTGCTTCGTCTACACGATCCACGTCCGCGATGGGCAGTGTGCCGATTAAGGAATCGTCGTACTTGTTATAGACGGGCATGGCGCTGCCGTTGCCAACCCATTTACCGTTGATGTAGAGTTTATAATCCACGAGATTTCTCACTCCATTCGAAATGATATTCGCAATGTGAGAATTATACTTGAACTCACAAAAAAAATCCCAAGTCATTTTGACTTGGGATTTTTTTATTCTTTACTGCATTCCGGTGCTTTGACACGCCAGTTCGGTGCCGCTGCTTCCGATGATACATGCTGTTACATTGGTCATGCCGGGCGGATAGGGCTGGAACAACAAGTTCGCCGGTACGTTTGTGTTTGGGTTGATGCGCGTGGCATTGGAGGTTCCAACAACTTGCCCCGAACTATTCGTTGCGTGGGCTTGCAAGTTCGCCGGAGAATCCTCCCCGTTCCAGAAATAGCCAACTGAAATCGTGAGTTGATTTGAGTTGGTGAGACCGCCGTTCTTTTGGATGCTCGTGATTTGATTATTCTGGGACGGCGGCGGTGTGGGCGGCGGCGGATTCGACACGGTCAAGGTTACTTGCGCCGTTGCCGAATTGCCTTGGCACCACGCAGTCAAGGTGTACGTTGTAGTTTGACTCGGATTGACTTGGATCGAGCCCGGTGTGGGTACGCCGCTGCTTCCATTTGGCGATGAGAGAACTACGCTTTGCGCGTTCCCTACAAGCCCCCATGATAAGGTGGCTGCTTGTCCATTCTGGATCGTAGTAGGGTTCACAGTAAAGCCATTGAATACGGGCGTACCGGAGCAGCCCGGTGTATTGTTGACGGTGACGGTGATGGGGACTTGGACTTGGTTACTCCCACAAACGCCCACGACAAAGTACGTGGAGGTTTGAGTGGGATTCACTTGCTGCGAACCCGGTGTGCCGATGCCTTGACGATTACCATTCGGGAATTGTAGGAAAGCCGCTTGGGCGTTTCCGACGAGCCCCCAATACAGTGTGGTTACTTGGCCCGCGTTGATGGTCGGAGGATTTGCATACGCGAACTGAACGGTCGGCGTGCCACTGCATCCCTGCGCGTTGGGCGCAAAGGCAGGATTGGCAAGTACGCTTTGAGGCGGAACTTGATTGTCAACCTGTGCCGCGTTGACAATTTGTCCCGACACCGCGAGACTGATGAGTAAACCTGTGAAAAGTAGAATGCGTGTGATGTTTTTCATTTCGAGTTGCCTTATTGCTTTGGATACGTCGCGGGAACTTTACTCAGGTCAATATCATAGTTCCAGACGGGCCCGTACTGTCCCGCCCAACCTGCATCTTGCGAGGACAAATTGTCCACCGGTCCAAGGACGTATGGTTGAACCATTTGAAGATTCTCGGGATTGTAAAAGAACGCACCCGGGACATCTTGAATCAAAAGGTCTTCTGCGAGTTGATACAACTTGATGGCTTTGTCCATGTCCGCCGTCGCATCTGCCTGTTTCAAGACTTGATCAAGGAACAGGTTGCAGTAGCCGTACCGACGCGAGAACGCGCCGCATGACCAATAGGTTGAGAGCCAATTCTGGGGATGCGGATAATCTTGCACCCAGCGTTGAATTGACATTTGCGGATTCGTACGCACATCTTTGGTGAGCGAAGTGAATTCCGTACCCTCTACAGCTTTAGCGCCAATGGTGCAGCCGAAAACTTTGGACAAATTGGATGTAATGTACTCGGCGCGGCGCTGATTGGCTGGCGAATCGGGATAGGTGAGATCAACTTCTCCCAATTTCTTGCAGTCCACTTTGGGATTGGCGGCGGTGCTGTCACTTGCCGCGTATCCATTGTTCACTAACGTATTCACTGCCGCTGCCGCGTCGCTGTCCGGCACGCCGGGCTCTTCGGCTTGATTGCCGGGAACGCCCGGTGGAATCCAGCGGGTGTACGGATGTCCGACGCCGTCCAACATATCGTTGATGTAGCCGACGCGATCTAACGCCTGCGAAAACGCAATGCGGACGTTTCGATCATCGAATGGCGCACGCGTGTTATTGAATGCGAGAGCAACCGTTTGCGCGGCAGGATAGCGGAGAAAATCGCTGACCACTTTTGTATTCGAAATCACGGTCGGCACGAGGTCGGCGGTGAGACTGGCATTAATGTCAAGCTTGCCATCTTCAAACTCTTTGAGCGTCACATCGCTGTCCGGATTGTATGTGAACTCGACGCGGTCCAACGTTGGCGCGCCGCGCCAATAGTTCGGGTTCTTTACGAGAACGATTTCGCCAGAGTTGGTTGAAGTGTCACCCACAAGCGCAGTATCGGTTGTCGTACCGGTTGGCGAGATGGTGAGCGTCGGGCTGATTTCCTTGAACATGAATGGACCATTGCCATTGTGGTTCTTGGGGTCTTTCCACCAATTCACTTGATCTTTTTCAACCGCTTTCGGATCCACCGGATATGTCACGGGCTGCGCGGCGATGTAAGTCCAATAGCCGCTGGGGTTGGTGAATGAGACTTGCAATGTAGAATCGTCAATGGCTTTGACACCATACTTGGCAAAGGCGGCGTCAATCGTCGCTTGCGAAGCATCGGGCGTCAGCGCCGCTAGTTCACGCGCGCCGACCACGTCGAACAAGATCGAGACATACTGCTTGCCTTCGACTTTTGGATCTACAGCGCGCCGCAGGGCGTATTCAAAATCTTTGGCGGTGAGCGCCGTGCCATCCGCGCGCTTTAGCCCATCACGGATGTGAAACGTCATCGTCATTCCATCTTGGCTCAGGTCCCAGCGGTCTGCTGCGCCTTCTTGCACTTGACCTTTTGCATCAATCGTAAGCAGCCCTTCATACGCCAGATTGAGGGCTTCGATTTCATTGACGAATGATGAACGCTGCGGGTCTATGATATCGGGATAAATATCTTCGCCGATGCGCAAGACTTTGGTTCCTTCTGCCTGTTGTGCCACGGGAGCGCTGTGCGGCGCGAGGGCGGCGGGCGGAATGGTCTGCGCGGACGTTACGAAAATTGGCATTGCAAATGCGATCAATGCCAGAGTCAACGCGCAGGCAACCAAACCGACAACAACAAGGTTCATTTTGTTCATATTAAGCTGCTGCTTTTCTTGCACGTGATTCCTCCTTGGAGAATCCTGACTTGCCGGAGAATGTTGGATCAAGGGCAAAGTTTTTGTACTGTAACTAAACGTTTCACGACGGTTCCAAGTTCCGTTCGGAAACCCGCAAAACGGAACTTTATGAGCCGAAATTGTAGCGACGATTCGCAAATTAAGAAAATTTCAACGAATCATGCTGCGTTCGCCCGTTCCGCCAAAGTTGATGAAAACGGTCTTTAATTCGGTGAAAAAGTTCACTCCTTCTTCCGCCATTTCGCGCTCGCCGACGCCGGTGTTTTTCGTGCCGCCAAAAGGCAGCTGTGCCTCACCGCCGATGGTCGGCTCGTTGACGTGCACCATGCCGGTTTCTACCTCTTCAATATAACGCAAAACATTATTGATATCTTGCGTAAAAATCGAAGTGGTCAACCCGTACTCGACCGCGTTTGAGAATTTTATCGCTTCGTCAATATTTTGCGCGACGCCGATGGAAAGCACCGGTCCAAACACCTCTTCGCGGAAAATTCGCATGTTGGGCGTCACACCTTCAAAGATTGTCGGTTCGACAAAGTAACCGCCATTCGAACTTTTGGGGACGCCGCCGCCCGTGAGCAATTGTGCGCCTTCACTTTTTGCAATTTCGATATACGAGAGGTCCGTCTTCCATTGTTTTTCATCAACGGCGGGACCCATGTCGGACGATTCATCAAGACCGGGACCGACGCGCAATTTCGACGCGCGTTCGCGTAATTGTTCCACCAATTCGTTTTTGACGACGGGCGATGCAAGCACGCGCGAGGTGGCGGTGCAGCGCTGTCCCGTTGAACCGAACGCGCCGCCGATGATCGCAGTTGCCGCTTTATTCAAATCCGCGTCGGGCATCACGACCACCGCGTTCTTGCCGCCCATTTCGCACGTCACTTTTTTATTTAACTTGGCGGCTTGTTGATACAACGCGTTGCCCACTTCGTTCGAGCCGGTGAATGAAATCGCGCGCGTTTCGGGCGCATTGACGATGGCATTGCCGACAGTGGAACCGGGTCCGACGAGCATATTCAAAACACCCGGCGGCAAACCCGCTTCCTCGAAGATTTCCACAAGCAGCGATGCGGTTGCCGGGGTATTTTCCGCCGGCTTGAAAACAACCGTATTCCCTGCCACCACTGCCGGCGCGATTTTCCAAACCGGCAGCGCCCACGGAAAATTCCACGGCGTGATCAAACCCACAACGCCGATGGGACGACGGATCGTGTACGTAAATGTATCGCGCACTTCACTCGGCATCGTTTTGCCGTGTACGCGATACCCTTCGCCCGCGAAAAATTCCAAAAGCGAAATCCCCTTCAAGACTTCGCCGCGTGCTTCTTTCAACACCTTGCCCTCTTCGCGCGTCATCGTGCGCGCAATCTCTTCGAGACGCTGTCGCGCCAGATTCACCGCGCGCCACAGAACGCGTCCGCGTTCGGGTCCCGGCGTATTTCGCCACATCGGAAACGCAGCTTGAGCTGCGTCAATCGCTGTTTGCGCGTCTTGCGCCGTCGCGGCGGGAAATTCCGCGAGCACGTCTTTTGGATCAGCGGGATTGATATTTTTAACGAGGCGGTCTGAATTGGGATGAAACCATTTTCCGTTGATATACGATCCGGTGGGCATCTTGACTCCGTTGGATAAAAAGGAGATGAGAATAAAGAAAAAAGTGCGTGATTTTCGAATGCCATTATAGCATAACCGTTTGGTGACGTTACAAGTAACTATGGCACAAAATACTTTGACCACTCTAAATAATTCGTTATAATTTCGCCATGCAGACGACAGTCCAACCCAAAATTTTTCACCCTCCCCGTTGATCTAGCCCTCTCGCGCAATCAAATCATGCGCGCGCCCCTCCTGTCTTGGCGTTCGTCATTGGCAATCGCTTGCGATTGCATCGTTCGTCATCCCGGACAGGAGTTTTCTCATGCTTGCAAAACTGAATATCAAACCGATTGCGTTCACGGTTTTTGTGCTGTACGCGATTGAACTGCTCGACGAACTCATCTACGGTTTATACGGCGCGACCTTGCCGTTGTTGAAAAACGACCTCGCGCTGAGTTATCTCCAAGTCGGTTTGCTTTCAACCGTTCCCGGACTCGTCAGCATCGCGCTCGAACCGTTCATTGGCATTTTGGGCGACACGCGTTTTCGCCGCGCGCTCGTGCGCGGTGGAATTCTCGCGACAACCTTTGCGCTCGCGCTGGTCGCGTTCGGACAAACGTACGCCATCATTCTCATCGCCTTTTGTATTTTGTACGTCGCGTCGGGCGCGTATGTGAATCTCGCGCAAGCGACGCTGATGGACAGGAATCCCACGCGCACCGAGCAAACGATGGCGCGGTGGACGCTCGCAGGCGAAATCGGCGTGATGATTGCGCCAATTCTGGTGACGATTGCGTTCGGGCTTGGGTACGGCTGGCGCGAAATGTATCTCGCGTTCGCGGGCGCGGCGGGCGTGTACGTCGCGCTCGTGTGGCGCATCGCGTTCAATTCCCACAATGGCGCGGAGGAGGAAGAAATCGCGCCGCGCCAACTCTTGCACGATTTCTTTAACGCGTTTCGCGTCAGCGGATTAATTCGTTTCGTCCTGCTCACCGAACTCGCGGATTTGATGCTGGACAAGCTGTACGACGTGACAGGTTTGTACTTTTACGATGTCGTCGGTGTGGATTTCGCGCAGGCGGCGTTCGCGTCCGCGATTTTTTCAATTGTCGGATTGGCGGGCAGCATTCTGCTGATTCCATTGCTCGAACGCGTGAATGGTCTGCGCATCCTACGCCTTTCGTCCTTCTTGGTCATTGCGTTGTATATCGCGTTTCTCCTCGTGCCGTTCGTCTGGGCGAAATATGTTCTTATCGCGGCGGTCAGTTTCAGCACGGCGGGCTGGTTCCCGATTTTGCGCGGACGCACCTTTTCCGCGCTGCCCGGACAATCGGGTATGGTGGTGGCGATTTCGGCTGTGGCGAATCTCTCCATCCTCATTACGCCGACGGTTTTGGGAGTGATTGCCGATGCGTTCGGTTTGCAAACGGCGATGTGGTTGCTGCTCATCGGACCCGTTGCGCTTTTGATTGGTTTGCCGCGACGTTAGCGAGATCTGGCGCAATTTTGGACACAGATACCGCAGATGCCACAGATTTTTGCAACGTAGTGCGTTGTCTTTCTTTTTCTGTAATCTGTGCAATCTGTGTCCGAAAAGTCTACAATGTGATGGACTGTGACAGTTTCTTTCGCATTGTTTAGCGCGATGCATTTCTGACAAAATCACGCGCACACAAAACCAAAGCATTGGCGAACAAGTCTGTCAGGTCATGTACGAAATCTTTTGACAGTCGTTTCGCCTTAATCTATAATCGCGCCACTTCTTCTTACGGCGCTGTGCAGGCGAAAAGGAACTCGACTGCAATCAAATTCCTCAATGATGCCCGAATAATCCATTGGAGCAATGGCGTTTCCATGACCGAACCACTTTACATTGCAAAAAGCGAACATGAAATTTTTCTTTATCCGCGCATGGCGAATCGGCACGGGCTTGTGGCGGGCGCGACCGGCACCGGCAAAACGGTGACGCTGCAAACGATGGCAGAAAACTTTTCGCGCATCGGCGTCCCCGTTTTCGTCGCTGACATCAAAGGCGATGTTTCGGGCATCAGCCAACCGGCGGGCGACAATCCCAAAGTTAAAGCGCGCATTGAGCAATTGGGCTTGACCGATTCTTGGACGGCGAGCGGCAATCCCGTCGCATTTTGGGATGTGTACGGCGAACAGGGTCATCCCGTCCGCACAACCGTTTCGGACATGGGACCGCTTTTGCTGGCGCGCCTTTTGAATTTGAACGAGACGCAAAGCGGCGTCTTGAGCATCGTTTTCAAAGTCGCCGACGACAAGGGCTTGCTGCTGCTCGACCTGAAGGATTTGCGCGCGCTCGCAAAACATGTGGGCGACAACGCGGCGGAATACAAAACGGAATACGGGAACGTTTCGCCAGCAAGCATTGGCGCAATTCAACGCGGTTTGCTCACGCTCGAAGAACAGGGCGCGGAAAAATTTTTTGGCGAACCCCCGTTGAACTTGGATGATTTGATTCAGACCGATTCGAACGGCAAAGGAATCATCAACGTCCTCGCGTCTGACAAATTGATTCAAAATCCTAAAGTCTATGCGACGATGCTGTTGTGGCTGCTCGCGGAGCTGTTTGAAAATTTGTCCGAAGTGGGTGATCTCGAAAAGCCGAAACTCGTTTTCTTTTTCGACGAAGCGCATCTCTTGTTCGAGGATGCGCCCGACGCGCTGCAAGATAAAATCGAGCAGGTGGTGCGCTTGATTCGCTCGAAAGGCATCGGCGTTTATTTCGTCACGCAAAATCCAATGGACGTCCCCGACAAAGTGTTGGGGCAGCTCGGCAATCGCGTACAGCATGCGCTTCGCGCGTTCACGCCGCGCGATCAAAAAGCGGTCAAGGTGGCGGCGCAAACTTTTCGCGCGAATCCGAACCTCGATTTGGAAACTATCATCACCGAACTCGGCGTCGGCGAAGCGCTCGTTTCGTTTTTGGATGAAAAAGGAACGCCGGGTATTACCGAACGCGCTTTTATTCTTCCGCCGCGTTCACAGATTGGCGCGATCACGCCCGAACAGCGCGCGGAAATTATCAAAGCATCTTTGATTGCGGGCGTCTACGAAGCGGACGTGGACCGCGAGTCGGCGTACGAAATGCTGAAAGCGCAGGCGGACGGCGCGGCACAGGCGGCGGAACAGGCGCGGTTGGAAAAAGAAGCGGAGGCGGCGGCGAAAAAAGCAGAGGCGGATCAAAAGAAAGCGGAAGCCGAAGCGAAAAAGACAGAGGCAGCGCGCGCCAAAGAAGAAGCCAGAATTGCGCGTGAAGCGGAAAGGGCAGCGAAAGCCCAAGCCAAAGAGCAAGCGCGTTTGCAAAAAGAGGCGCAACGCGCCGCGAAAAATAATCCGTTCAATCAAATTCTCGGCGACGTCGGAAGCCAAGTCGGCAAGGAAATTACGCGCGGCTTGTTTGGAAATTTATTTGGCACATCGCGGCGGCGTTAAAATGACTGAATCCACCCTCCCCGGCGCGTTGGTGAAAAACACGGAAGACGATGTGATGGACACGCTCGGCGCGGATGTGAGCGTTCCACCGCCGGACCGTTCGCGCTCGCTGGGCATGATGCTCTTGCGTTTCGCGTTGGTTTTCGTTTTCGTTATCGTGTTGTGGGAGGGATTAAAATTTATCGGCGGAACGCCGTGGCGTTTTTCCACCAATGATGGCGCGCTCTTTAATTTCACCTGGTTTCCGCCGTTCCCGATGAAATTCGCCAGCGATTTGAACATGCCGCACCTGTGGGATATTTTCGGCGCGTTTATTCAGCCCGCCCAGCGCAATGGTCCGCCGCTGATTCAAGTCCTCGCGCAGGCGGCAGTTGTGACGATGCAAGCGGCGCTCGCGGGCTTTGTGATTGGCACACTGCTCGGATTGCTGCTTGGCACGATCTTTGCTCATTCCCCTTTGCTCGAACGCGCGCTCGTCCCCTACGTCGTCGCGTCGCAAACGATTCCGATTCTGGCGATTGCGCCGATGGTGGTCGTGTGGCTGAAAGCGGGCTGGTGGTCGGTGGCGCTGCTCGCCGCGTACTTGTGTTTCTTTCCCGTTACCATCAACACACTGCGCGGACTGCGTTCGCCCGACCCGCGCGCGATCGAATTGATGAAATCGTATGCCGCGTCGCGTTGGACGACGTTGTGGAAAGTGCGCTATCCGTCCGCGCTGCCGTACATTTTTACCGCGTTGAAAATTGCGGCGACGACGGCGATTGTGGGCGCGATTATTGGCGAACTGCCTTCGGGCTTGGGCGAGGGCTTGGGCCGCGTGATTTTGAATTTCAATTCCGAATACGCCATTCGCCCGCACAAACTTTGGGCGACGATTCTTTTTACCGCGCTCGTCGGCATTCTCTTTTTCGTCACCGTCATTTTGGTCGAACGCGTGATGACGCGGAATATGCGAAAGCTGGAAAGCTAAAAGGAAAAAGTTAAAAGCTAAAAATTGGCGCTAAACCCTTGCCTTTTAGCTTTTAACTTTTAGCTTGTTTCATGTCCGTAGTCTCCATCTCCTCTGTCAACAAAATATTCGGCAAGCCGGGCGAGAATCAAACGATTGCGCTCAAGGATATTGACTTGCAAATCGAGCAAGGCGAATTCATTTCACTGATTGGTCCTTCGGGCTGCGGAAAATCTACGCTCTTGCGCATCATTGGCGATTTGATTTCGCCGACGAACGGCACGGTGTTGGTGAATGGCAAGCCCGCGCCGCAAGCGCGCGAAAATCGCGAGTACGGCATTGTGTTCCAAGCGCCCGTGTTATTCGATTGGCGTTCGGTGGAAAAAAATGTGCAGCTGCCTTTGGAAATCATGGGCAAGTCGCCGCACGAACGCACCGCACGTGCGAACGAGATGCTGGAACTCGTGGAACTGAATGGTTTTCAAAAACATTATCCGTACCAACTTTCGGGCGGGATGCAGCAGCGCGTTTCGATTGCGCGCGCCTTATCGTTCAATCCACCGCTGCTGTTGATGGACGAGCCGTTCGGCGCGTTGGATGAAATTACGCGCGAACGTTTGAACGCGGAATTGTTGGATATTTGGAGCCGCACGAAAACGACGATTGTGTTCGTGACGCATTCGATTCCCGAAGCGGTGTTCCTCTCGACGCGCGTAGTGGTCATGAGCGCGCGCCCCGGACGGATCACGCAAATCATTCCGATTGATTTGCCGCAGCCGCGCAGCGGGGAAACGCGCGAGTCGCCGCGCTATTATGAATTGATTACGCAGGTGCGGGAAGGGTTGCGCGGTGGTGAGGGAATGAAGGAGTAAGATGAGCTCCTCTGCTGAAAAAGTTTATTCGAATCGCCCCGCGCCAAAAAAGGACGAAACGCGTGTTTCGCTGTTTGACCGCCTGCGCTACTATTTACCCACCATCATCATTTTCTTTGCGGTGCTGCTGCTGTGGGAAGTATTGGTGCGCGCATTACAAATCAAACAATTCATAATGCCCGCGCCGAGTTCGATCTTTGAGGCGTTTCGCGCAAGTCTCGCGCAGATGATCGCGCTGGGCGTTTATACCGGCACCGAAGCGCTCGGCGGATTTATTTTGGGCTGCGGCTTGGGGATCGCGGTGGCGTTGGCGACCGCGCGCTGGACGGCAGCGCGCGAGACGTTGCTTCCGTTGGCGATTGCGGCGAATTCGGTTCCCATCATCGCGTTCGCGCCGATCATGAACAATTGGTTTGGCATCACGAATCAAACTTCTAAAATGGCAATCGTCGCGGTGATCACATTTTTCCCGATGATGATCAACATGACGCGCGGCTTGACGCTGGTGGACCCATCCGCGTTGGAATTGATGCGTTCGTACGCGGTGAACGAGTGGACGGTGCTGCGCGAGGTACGCATTCCCAATTCACTGCCGTACATGTTCAACGCGTTCAAGATTTGCTCCACGCTCGCGTTGATTGGCGCGGTGGTGGGCGAATTTTTTGGCGGCACGCGCGACGCGTTGGGCGTTTATATTACGCAAGAAGCCGCGCTGTTTCGTTTTGAAAATTCGTGGGCGGCGATTGTGATTGCGTGTTTATTGGGTATCGGATTTTATGTGTTGATTGTGGCAATTGAACGTTTGGTGATTCCTTGGCATGCGTCCGTGCGCAAGACGGAAGAATGAGCGTGTTTGTGACTTATGATTTCGGATTTGTGATTTCGGATTTGTGGTCGTACATTCGACACAAGATATTGCAAAGGAGGTGGCATTGACTCTATAAAGACAAAATCGAAAATCAGAAATCGAAAATCAAAAATGTAAAGGACGGAGGAGAAGAATGAAAAAGTTTGCATTGTTGATCGCGGTAATGGCAATCGTTGCCGTTTTTGCCGCGTGCGCGCCCGCTGTACAGCCGACGGCGGTGCCACCTACCACCGCGCCACAGCCGACCGCAGCGGCACAACCCACCAGCGCGCCACAAGCGACAAGCGCCCCGTCGGGTGGCGCACTGACTCCCGTTACGCTGCAATTGCAATGGGTGCCGCAATCACAATTTTGCGGTTACTATGCCGCATTGGATAAAGGGTACTGGAAAGATCTTGGACTCGACGTAACCATCAAGCCGGGCGCCGTCGAAATTGTGCCGCAGCAAGTTGTCGCCACCGGCGGCGCGGAATTTGGCGTGGCATGGGTCCCGAAAGTGTTGGCGTCCATCGAACAGGATGCAGACCTCGTCAACATCGCGCAGCCGTTCCAACGCTCAGGCACGCTCGAAGTTTCGTGGAAAGATTCCAACATCACCAAGCCCGAAGACTGGAAAGGCAAAAAAGTTGGCACATGGGGCTTTGGCAATGAACTCGAACTGTATGCGGCGATGCGCAAGGTGGGCATTGATCCGAACAACAAAGCGGATGTCACAATCGTCCAACAACCGTTTGACATGTCGCTCTTGTTGAATCGCGAGCTGGACGCGGCAGAGGCGATGACGTACAACGAATACGCTCAAGTCCTCGAGGCAGTGAATCCGCAAACGGGCGAATTGTACAAACCGGAAGATTTGAACGTCATCAATTTCAATGATGTCGGCACCGCAATGCTGCAAGACGGCATTTTCACGCGCGGGGATTGGATTCAGGACGCCAAGAATCAAGAGACCGCCGTCAAGTTTTTGGAAGGCGCGTTCAAAGGTTGGGTTTTCTGCCGCGACAATTTTGATGATGCCGTCGCCATCGTTCTAAAATACGGCACGACGCTGGGCAAAGGACATCAAGCGTGGCAGTTGAATGAAATCAACAAGCTCATCTGGCCCTCCCCGAACGGGATTGGCATGATGGACGAAGCCGCGTTCAAACGCACGGTTGAAGTTGCGTTGGGTTCGCAAGCGATCAAAGCCGCGCCCAAGGATGGCGTGTACCGCACCGACCTCGCGCAAAAAGCAGTTGATGCGCTAAAAGCAGCCGGCGTAGATGTGACGGGCGCGAACTATAAACCCGAGACGGTAGAAATTACCAAGGGCGGAGAGTAAGCAGGTAAAAAAGTAGACAGGTAGACAGGTAGGCAAGTAGGAAAGAGAATATTTTCTTGTCTACCTGTTTTCTTGTTTCCCTCATTTGGAGACAACGATGTCACACTTGGATTTTGGCATTACGCTGAAAAGCGACCTCGACGTTCGTCGTGAAGTGAAACTCGCGCAGCAGGCGGAGGCGGCGGGTTTCGGGTATGTGTGGACGTTCGATTCGCATGTGTTGTGGCAAGAGTGTTATACGCGCATGGCGTTGTGGGCGTGGAACACAAAAAAGATTCACATCGGCACGCTCGTCACCAATCCCATCGTGCGCGATATTACCGTCACCGCGAGCGGGTTCGCGACCCTGCAAAAAATTTCGCGCGGGCGGATGGATTTGGGAATTGGGCGTGGCGATTCGTCGCGGCGCGTGTTGGGCAAGAAACCGACGACGAATGACAACCTGATGAATTTCGTTCAAGAGTTTCGCGAACTCACGCTGGGGCATCCTGTTGAATACGATGGCTATCCGATTCAACTGATGTGGGCGGACGCGGGCGTGCCGCCGGTGTGGGTTGCGGGGTACGGACCCAAAGTTTTGACGGCGGCAGGAAAATACGCGGACGGAATAATTTTGCAATTCGCGGATCCGCATCTTGTGAAATGGTGCAGTGATTTTGTAAAGCAGGGCGCGCAAGAAGCAGGGCGCGACCCGCGCGACATCAAAATCATGGCAGCCGCGCCCGTTTGGATTTCCGATGATTTGGAAGTGGCGCGTGAGCATGTGCGCTGGTTTCCCGCGCTCGTGTCGAATCATGTTGTTGATTTATTGAAACGGCATCCGCGCGAAGAATTGCCCCCCGAACTTTATACGTACGTGGAAGACCGCAAGGGCTATGATTATTTGCATCACGCGCAAGTGGGCAGCGATAACGCGCAATTCGTTTCGGATGAAATCGTCGACCGCTATTGCATCGTCGGCAACGTGAAAGAACAAATTCGCCGCCTCGAAGAATTGCAATCGCTCGGCGTGAGCCAGTTCAACATTTATCTCATGGTGGGCGACGAAGAAAAACAGGTGGCGGCGTATGGAAGCAAAGTGATTCCGCATTTCAATGGTGGGAAAAAGATTGGGAGCGCGAAACGCGCGAAAAAGAACGCGAAACCCGCGAAAGGTAAGGCGAAACCCGCGAAAAAGGCAGCGCGCAAAAAATAGTGACCTCTCTTGCACATTCTATCGAGGCGTAGCGCCAAATCGGCTCTGCGCCTTTTTTGTCTCCATATCCCCTTGTCACCTACGCGCAAGCGGTGTTATCATACATGCATGCCCAAAGCCGTCGCGTCGTCTCCTTCTCAAAAACTTTTCGACACCATCGCCCGGGAATTTGCCTCCGAAGATGCGGGCATCAAAAAATCGAACGCGTTCGGCGCGCCATGCCTCAAGGTACGCGGCAAAATTTTCGCGTGCTGGTCGGGCGAAAGCATGGTGGTCAAGCTCGATGAGGCAATGTTTGCGGAAGGGATGAAATTAAAAGGCGCGCACATTTTCAATCCGATGGGCAAGGGCAAAGGAATGAGACAGTGGCTCGTGCTGCCCTACACGCAGCGCGCGAAATGGCGCGCGTTCACGCAAGCGGCGCTCGTTTACGTTGCGTCTAAAACTTGAGACAGTACATCACAGGTCTGTGTAGCTGGGCGTTCTCTAACGCCCGCATTCGCCGTGATTTCGACATCTCGCGCTAGAGAGCGCGATCTACGCGCCAAAATTGTGATGTACTGTGATACAAGCCAGTATAATTCATTGAATTGGACGCCGAGTTTCGCGGATTAACGCGGATCTCCAATTTGAATTCAGCATTGCCGCGTTCATCCGCGTTTATCCGCGTCCAAACCATTTGTGAAAATATTGTATCGTTTTTCAATTTGACTCATGCCACAACGCCAACCATCGTCTCAAAAAATCAAATCTATTTCCGCCCAAACCGCGCGTCGTCTCGCCATCACGAAACAGCATCTTGACGCGACGCGTTATGAAGCAACAACAGACGGCATCTATCAAACCGTCCGCGACATCGGCTGCTTGCAATTGGATCCGCTCCAAACCGTTGCGCGCAGTCACACGCTCGTCGTCTTTTCGCGCGTCGGTCCGTATGAAATTGCTGACCTCGACAAACTGATTTATCACGACAAAAAATTGTTCGAGTATTGGGCGCACGCGGCGTCGCACGTTCTCACCGAAGATTATCCGATTCATCATTTGCGGATGCGCGAATATGCAAAGACGGAGGACGCGTGGCACCTTCGCATCGCGGAATGGATAAACGCGAACAAAAAATTGCGCGACATGATTCTGCGCGAAATCAAACGTAACGGTCCCATCTCTTCGCGTGTGTTGACGGAAATGGGCGAAGCGCCCAAAGCATGGGTGTCGTCGGGCTGGACGAATGACCGCAATGTTTCGCGGATGCTCGATTTTTTGTGGATGCAGGGAAAAATAATGGTGGCAAAGCGCGAAGGGTTGAATAAATTTTGGGATTTGTCCGAACGCGTGTTGCCCGCTTGGACGCCGCGCGAGAAATTGTCCGAACGCGAGGTGGTGGCGCGCGCCGCGCAGACAAGCTTGCAAGCGCTGGGCATCGGAACGGAAAAACAAATCGCCGCGCATTACATCAGCGGGCGCTATCCGCAGTTGCGCGAACGTTTGAATGAATTGGAACGCGCGGGAGAAATTGAACGAGTCGAGATTCGAGAATCGAGAGACGCGCGTAGTAGGCGTTCTCTAACGCCGAATGACGGCGCGTGGAAAGGCGAGTGGTTCGTTCATGCTTCGGACATCCCTCTGCTTGAAAAATTAGAGCGCGGCGAATTTCAAGGGCGCACAGTGTTGCTTTCTCCATTCGATAATCTTGTGCGTGACCGCGTGCGCAACATTCAATTTTGGAATTTTGATTACAAGATTGAAATTTACGTGCCGCAAGCGAAACGCAAATACGGTTATTATGTGTTACCGATTTTGCACAATGACCAACTGATTGGGCGCATTGACCCAAAGATGGACCGCGCGCAAGGAATGTTGAATATCAACGCAGTGTATCTCGAACCTAACGCGCCGCGCGATTTGAAAACGGCGCGCGCCGTGCGCGACGCGATTGAAGAGCTGGGGGAATTTTTAGACGCGACGGAAATTCAGTACGCGAAAAAAATGCCGGACGCGTGGAGCCGTGTGCTGCGCTAAAGAGCCTTGTATGACAAATTTGTAATTTGTCGAATGCGCGGATGAAAGACCGTAGGGCAAATTACAAATTTGCCTTATCCTTTCATAGTGGAGGAAAACCGAAAATGACTCGTACTCAAACAATCAAAACACTCGTATCAACTATGGATGAGTTGTCCGACACAGATTTACGCCTGGTTGTTCGTTTCGTCAACGCGTTGAAACAAGAGTCGGAAAGTGAATCGGATGATTTTGACCGTTGGGCAAAAGACCTTGCCAGGCGCAAAAAGTTTGACCAGCTGACTGAAACGCAAATTGCACAACTCGTACACGAATACCGTCATCAAGAATTTTGAGAAAGAGTAATCTACGAATGCCTTCAAGAATCAATTATCGGAAAATCGCATTTGGAAGCTATGATCCATTATGCGCGCATTGTGGATTTGGGATCCCATCGGTGTTGGAAGTTGCACACCTCGACGGGAACCGCGCGAACAATGATATAGATAATCTGGTTATACTTTGCCCCAATTGCCACAAAATGCATGATTTAGACATTATTTCGACGGAAACAATCCGTAACATGCGTGACCGTCCCAAAATTGTTGTGTGGAAAAAACGAATGAAGGATGCTGGTCCGAAAGCTGCAATTACGCGCAAGCGGCGGCGTGCTGGAAGAAAAGCCGCCGAGACACGCAAAAGAAATCTGCAATTGCAAGTGAATACACAAGGAAGTAATAATGAGTAGTAAATGGCTCGATGTCGCAAAAAACGGATTATCGAAAAATAACGCGCCGCGCAAAAAAGTTTTGATTCTTGGCGCGGGGATTGCGGGGCTGGTTGCCGCGTATGAACTGTTGAAAGCGGGACACACGCCAATCATTCTCGAAGCGCAGAATCGGTTGGGCGGGCGCATCCTGACGCTACGCGCGCCGTTCGCGGAGGGACTGCACGCCGAAGCGGGCGCGATGCGGATTCCGAAAACGCATGACCTCACGCTGTATTACATCAAGCATTTTGGTTTAGAATTGCTGCCGTTCACGATGGGCAATCCGAATGCATACGTTTACATCGGCGGCAAGAAATTACGCATCCAAGATTACCGCGAACATTCCGAAAAATTGGAACACGATTTGATGGATGCGGAACGCGCGACGACGGTGCAGCAAATGTGGAGCGCGGCGATTCAAGAATTTGTGGATGATGTGGCGAAACGCGGTGATGCGGCGTGGCAAGAAATCGTTGCGAAATATGACAATTACTCCACGCGCGAATTTTTGGAAGAAAAAGGTTGGTCGGAAGGCGCAATCGAATTGTACGGGCTGATGGAAAATCAGGAAGCGAACATGAATTTTTCGTTCGTGGAATTGTTGCGCGAAGATGTTGGCGAATTTTATACCAACATGTCGCAGATCAAGGGTGGCACAGACCGCTTGCCCTACGCGTTTTATTCGACGCTTGCGCCATACATTCGACTCGGCGCGACGGTGACGGCGCTTGACCAAAATGAAGCGAGCGTGACCGCGCACTACAAGACGCTCGCAGGACGTTTCAGCGAGACCGCCGATTACATGATTTGCACATTGCCGTTCGCGGTGCTGCGGCATCTTGAAATTCTCAAGCCCTTTACCCACGCGAAACAAAAAGCGATTCGCCAACTGCATTACGACGCCTCCACGAAAATCTTTATTCAAACGCGCCGCCGTTTTTGGGAAGAAGACGAAAATATTTTTGGCGGCGGCACCGTCACCGATTTGGCAATTCGCAATTTGTATTATCCCGAACACGGACGCGAAACGGGACGGGGCGTTTTGCTCGCGAGTTATACGTGGGCGGACGACGCGGAACGTTGGGCGTCGCTGCCGCCGCGCGAACGTTTGGAACAGGCGATTGAAAATATCGCGCAGATTCATCCACAAATTGTGACCGAGTACGAAGGCGGCGCGTCGTGGTCGTGGCACGATGACCCACACGCGGGCGGCGCGTTCGCGATGTTTGAACCCGGACAACAGACGCGTTTGTACGCCGACATCATTCGCCCCGAAGGACGCGTTCATTTTGCGGGCGAACACGCTTCGCTCGAACACGCGTGGATTCAAGGTTCGATTGAATCGGGATTGCGCGCGGCGACTGAAATCAACGAGATCGAAAGTTAGGAGTTACGTATGCGTTTCCTTTTGACCATTGGTCTAACCATTTTTATCGGCGTTGTTGCCGCGTGCGGCAGCCCTGCGCCGAATCTGGCAACCCCCGCGCGTCCGCCGTTGGTTGTGCCGACGCTGGTTCCCACCTCAGGACTTGTGACGGCAACCCCCGAACCCGCGAACGCGGTGCCGACCGCGACAGCGGCACCGCAAGGCGGCGCGACAGCCGTGACGCTCGCGTCGACGCCGATCCCTGTCGCGCCCGTAGAACCCAATTCCAAATTGGTGGGATCGTTCAGTGGAATTCTGCCCGCCGCAGATGCGATTGGGCGCGTAGTAACGCTCGATCTTGCAATTGATGGAACGGCGACGATGACCACACAGTTCATCGGCAAGGGCGAGCAGAGTATTGAAAGCGGAACGTGGGTCGCCGACGGCGATAACGCGGTGGTGACATTTACGCAAAAGGATGGGCAGCCCGAAGACAATCGCATCACTTGGACGCTGCAAGGTCACACGCTGGTGACGACGGCGTACGATAAAGCACAGTACGGCGAAGCAGGCTTGCCATTGTCGCGCGTCGGCAGCGGCGAAATGATTCAGGCGAGTTTTGAAGGCGTCTCGTTCAGTTTCGATTCCTCGCTCGCGCAGTCCGCGCAAGGCAAATATCTGCCGCCGGTTCCGGTACAGCAAGCGCCCGCGTTGGGTGGCGGCTCACCGCAGGCAATTCAATTTCTTTTCAACAACGAAACGCTGCCCGATTATTTTGATCCGACCAAGCCGCAAGTGTACGTCTATGCGGTGGACGAATTAAAAGCGCTTGATCCATCGGTCGCGCAGAATGTTGAAGCGCTGCAGAAAATTCTTGCGGATGGCACCGTCGAAGCAGACCAACAAATTCCGGTCTTTCCGATCATTCCTGCGTCGCAAGTTTTCCACGCGCAGACCGAAATTCTCGACTTTGTGAATGGCACGGGCGTCGGGTTCATCACCTATTACGCGCAGGATGTTTCACCCATTCAAAGCAGTCGCGTCTTTTGGACGTTTCAAGGCATCACGCTCGATAACAAATATTATGTTTCCATCTTTTGGCCCATCGCTTCGCCCGCGCTGCCGCCCGACAAAAGTATTTCGGGAAAAGAATACAAGGCGTTTGTCAAAGGATACCAAGAGTATTTGAACGCCCTTACCACCACGCTCGATAGTTTGCCGTCTGCCGCGTTCAATCCAAATTTGTCGCTGCTGGAAAATATGGCGCGTTCGGTCAGCGCCAAGCCAACTTTCCCCGAGCGTTAGCCCAAGCCGCAAGAGGCAACTTGCGACGCGTGAGCAAGAGAATTTGAGAAATAAAGGAGCAGAAACTGATGGCACTTTCATTTGCACAAGACATTCGTCCGTTGATTCGCGATTCTGACGTTGAATGTATGCAAGATTACGGACTCGATTTGAGCGATCTCGGCGAGGTGCGCATGCATTCGCAAAGCATCTATGATCGCCTTGCCAACAAAACGATGCCCGAAGATGGTCCGTGGAGTGACGCGAATATCGCCAAGTTCAAAGAGTGGATGGACGATGGAATGTTGGAATAAGCAATTTGACTCTACTCGCTGTCCGAGAGCGTTTGCTGCAAGCAGCAGGCGCTCTCTTTTTTTCTTTGGTATAATTTTCGTGTGATTAGCCAGACGCCACGTCATCTCGCGCCGCGCGGTTCTCATCGTCATCAAGCTTGTATCTATTGTGGCGGCGTTTCAACCATCGGCAATTCCAATCTCACGCTCGAAGGAGCAACCTCAAAGGAGAGAAATCATGAGTTTATTGATCAAAAACGGCAACATCGTCACGGCGGGCGAAAACTATAGCGCCGACATTTACGCGGAGGGCGAACAGATTACGCGCATTGGAAAAAATCTGGACGCGCCGCCGAACGCGACGGTGATTGATGCCACAGGCAAATATGTGTTTCCCGGTTTCATTGACCCGCATGTACATATT
Source organism: Chloroflexota bacterium (assembly GCA_004295045.1). GTDB lineage: Bacteria > Chloroflexota > Anaerolineae > UBA4142 > SHND01 > SHND01. The sequence continues at coordinate 143,085 of SHND01000055.1, forward strand.
TATCTGCCGTTCATGGGAACGTATGCCAAGGATACGTATGAAAGCGCGAGCAAAGCCGCGTTGGTTGGCGGCACGACGACGTTGATTGAAATGATCTGTCAGGCGTCGGCGCAAGAACCGATGCGCGATGGCTTTGAATTGTGGATGGGCAAAGCGGTGGGCAAGAGCGCGTGCGATTTCACGTTTCATCAAGCGGTGACGCGTTTGGATCAAGACACGGCGGGACAACTCACCGATATTGTCGAAAGCGGCGTGAGCTCGTTCAAGATTTTTCTCGCGTACAAAGGCGCGTTCGACATGACGGACAAGGAGCTGTACGACACGCTCGCGCTGGCGAAAAAACTTGGCGTCGTCGTCACCGCGCACTGTGAGAACGCGGACTTGGTTTTGGAATTGCAAAAGAAATATCTAGGCGAAGGCAAAACGGGACCCGAATATCATTATTGGAGTCGTCCGCCGCGCGTCGAAGCCGAAGGCGTGCATCATCTTGCGACGTTCGCCGAAACACACGGTACGCACATTTACATCGTTCACACAAGTTGCAAAGAATCGCTCGACGAAGCGATGGCAGCCGCCGAACGCGGCGTGAATATCCAAATCGAAACGTTGATTCAATATCTCGTGCTGGACAAGAGTTACGCGGAACTGCCGAACTTTGAAGGCGCGAAATATGTCATGTCGCCGCCGCTGCGCGACAAAGCGAATCAAGAAGTTTTTTGGAACGCGTTACGCAAACGTTACGTTTCGACGATTGCGACAGACCACGCGCCGTTCGATTTCGTTGGGCAAAAGGAAATGGGACGCGATGATTTTACAAAAATTCCGAACGGGATTCCTTCATTGGAAGACCGCGTGAATTTGTTGTACACGCACGGCGTCGCGGCGGGGCGAATTGATTTGAATACGTTCGTGGATGCGGCAAGCACGCAAGCGGCGAAAATTTTTGGCATGTTCCCGCGCAAAGGCACGATTGCGATTGGGAGCGATGCCGACTTGGTGGTGTACGACCCGAATTATCGCGGCACGATTTCAGCGAAAACGCAGCACATCAATCTCGATTACAGCGCGTTCGAAGGTTGGGAAATCAAGGGACGCCCCAGCGCCGTCACCGTGCGCGGCGAGGTGGCGGTGCAAGACGGAAAATTTGTAGGAACGATTGGGCGCGGGCAATTTGTGAAACGCGAGCCGAATCATTTTTGATTTGAAAAAGGCAACTCGAAATGGAGTTGCCTTTTTGTTTGAGCGCCTGTTCGGTAGGGCTGTCGAATCTGCTATAATCGTATTACACCATTTGTTCGATAAGGAGAGGTAAGAGGATGGAAACCGTAACAATTTCATCTAAATTTCAGGTTGTGATTCCACGTGAGGTCCGCAAAGAGTTTAATCTCAAGCCGGGGCAAAAGATCATGTTTATCCCCTACAATGGGACGCTGCGCGTGGTGATTGTTCCGCCCCTCAAAAAAGCGCGCGGGATGTTCAAAGGTCTAGCCGCGCAAAACCTTCGTGAAGAAGTAGATGAGGAACGATAATGAACGTCGTTGACTCTTCGGGGTGGATAGAATATTTGGCGAATGAGGAGCACGCGGATTTTTTTGATTCACCCATCAATGATGCGGAGCGCCTAATAACTCCTACAATTTGCTTGTACGAAGTGTTCAAGCGTGTGCTGGCTGTTTTTGGTGAAGAACGCGCGTTGGAGGCGATGGGGTTAATGTCGCAGGGGCGGGTGATTGACCTCAACCGCTAAATCGCGATCGAAGCGGCGCGGATTTCAACCGAATTGAAACTGGCTCTAGCCGACAGTGTCATCCTCGCAACCGCGCGTGCGTACGATGCGGTTCTCTGGACGCAGGATGAACACTTTCAAAAAATTGAGGGCGTGCGTTATATTGAAAAGCGCAAGCAATTGTAGACATCGAGCCGCAATATTCAGAGCGCGAGAGAGAATTTGTAGGAACGATTGGGCGCGGAAATTTTGTAAAACGCGAGCCGAATCATTTTTGATACGCGTAGAAAAAAACGAGGGCAACCCGGAAACGGGTTGCCCTCGCGCATTGGTGTATAGATGCAATTGAGCGGCACGATGCAGACGCGCCTTCGCGCCACGATCGGCGGCTGCTCGTTATGTAGCCATGCTAAATTTCACTACTTGAGGGAGTGTTCACTTGTGTACGTTGAGCGATCGGCCGCCGGACCCGCCGCATCGCTGATGCCGGGACAATCCGCCTGTGCTTTGCAGACTCGACCAGTCTATTTTTTGATGTACACGACGATAGTTGACGGGATCATCCCGGCTCGCTTCGCCGCCGCCGCAAGTTCCTGAGAGAAGGAGCCCTGGGCTGCCTGGAAGGCTTCCATATCGGGAACGTCCCAAGTGCTGGCAACTTTGTTGCTGCCATCCATGGCGACGTAGCTGGCGCCGTCCGACGCGACCGAAGACATTGCGGGGACCATCTCGGTCTTGAACTTCAACCACTCCTCAATATCGTTGACTTGCGCTGTTACAATGATCTGGGACATGACGACACCTCCTCGGAATACTGACAAGATGAGGCCGCGAGTGTACATCACGATGTTGTCGTGGTCAAGTCTTGTGCAAAAAAGCGGCGGGCTCAGCTTGTCGATATGGAAGCTCGCAAAATAGTTAATGAACGTGCGGTCGAATATGTATTACTTTAACCGCAAATCTCCGTCATTTTCGACGCACCGCGCTAGAGAGCGCTTGCTACGCCATCCGCTTGTTCATTGTGGCGAAAGTATGGCTTGGAATGACGGATATGTTGATGGCGCGTATGACATTCTTACAAACATCATGGAGATACCCTCATGATTGCCGTAATTTTTGAAGTGTTGCCGCATCCCGACCAAAAGCAAGTTTATCTGGACACGGCTGCCGATTTGCGCCGCCACTTGGAACAGGTTGATGGCTTTATTTCAATTGAACGCTTTGAAAGTCTGACGCAGCCGGGCAAAATTTTGTCTTTGTCATTCTGGCGAGACGAACAAGCTGTCGAGCAATGGCGAAACCTCGACGTACATCGGCGCGCACAGTCTGCGGGCAGACAGCGCATTTTTGCGGATTATCGGTTACGCGTGGCGCAAGTGATTCGAGATTATGGATTAAATGACCGCCTTGAGGCGCCGGACGATTCGAGACAGGTTCATGGCGGCTGAGTGTGAGCCAACTACCGATGCCCAACCTTGCGTGACGTGGACGGCGAAGATTCTGCGGCTTGGAAGCGTGTTTCTGGCTTTGCGTTTTTTCTGCTCCCGAACATTGTCCACGCCCGCCCACACGCGGGTGACGCAAGCCCTTGAGCACCAACGCGAGTTGAATCACGCAAGCAAAAGTAATGGAGAGACATTTTGGTTGACAACGAGCTAGTACATCAAGTGCAAACCTTTTTGGATGCACAAGAATCCACCGATGAATTTTCCGGAGCCGTGCTTGTTGCTCATGATAACCAGCCAATTCTGACAACTGCGCGTGGATATGCGATTCGCCCTGAAATATTGCGTAATCAACCCGACACCAAATTCAATATCGCTTCGGTCACGAAAATGTTCACGGCAATAGCCGTCATGCAATTGGTAGGAAAAGAAAAACTTGACTTGCATGTTCCAATCTCGACGTATAACGCCAATTTGCCCCACGCCGACCAAATCACGGTACACCAACTTTTGACGCACACCGCAGGTTTCGATAGATATTGGAACGACGCCTATCGGGCTGCACGCTCTGAGCTGCGCACCATACATGGTTATTTGAAATTATTCGCCGATACCCCCCTTTTATTTCCATCGGGAACACGTCATCATTACGGCAATGCCGGCTATGTTGTGCTTGGCGCTTTGATTGAACAGGTTTCGGGATTGTCCTATTACGAGTACATGAAAGGCGAAATCTTTCGAGTAGCAGGCATGCAAGATACGGATTTCTACGAAATGGATTTACCCCTTGCCAACTGTGCGATGGGTTACACTCGTGAAAGCTGGTTCACCCCAGATGATGGTTAACTTCGCAGTAATCAGTTCATCTATGCCGTGAAAGGTAGTCCGTCTGAACATTGCTTTTCAACAGTCCAAGATATTTTTCTTTTCTTTCAAGCGCTCCACAATCAGTCGCTGTTAGACAGGCATCTTTTGGACCTCTGCTTTTTCCCTCATGCGCTTGGAGAACAAGCAGGCGTAAGCTATGGTTATGGCTTTCATATCATTGACGATGGAAAACACGGTCATGTGATAGGACATGGCGGACGTGCGATGGGTGGCGATGCCTTTGCTTTGATGTATGATTTAGGTTACATCGTAATTGTTCTATCAAATTATGACCGTCCATCTGCGCGGCGAGTGCTTGATCGTATTGCCGATATGTTAATAGAGTAAAAAGAGGAATCATGAAATTACTGCTCACGTCCGCCGGCATCAAAAACACGCGCATCCAAAACGCGCTGCTTGAACTTTTGGGCAAACCAATTGCCGAGTCGAGCGCCCTTTGTATTCCTACGGCGGGGTACGCCTTGTCTGTGGGAGGTGAATGGCGGGGCGCTGTTGGCGCATGGCGGTTTATCTGCGGACAAGAACCCAGAACTCCCATGTGTGAATTGGGTTGGAAGTCATTGGGCGTGCTAGAGCTCACCGCGCTGCCCAGCATCGCTAAAGAGCTTTGGGTCCCCACCGTCGAGGCGACTGACGTTTTGCTTGTGAATGGCGGCGACCCCTTGTATCTGTGCTACTGGATGCGGCAGTCGGGCTTGGCAAACCTCTTGCCTTTATTGCGCGAGACAGTCTATGTGGGCTTGAGCGCCGGGAGTATGGTCATGGCGCCCAACATCGGCGAGGACTTTGTCATGTGGAAACCGCCCACCGGTGGCGATGAAACACTGGGCGTCGTTGACTTTTCGATTTTTCCGCATCTGGACCACCCGGACCTGCCAGAGAACACGATGGCTGACGCAGTAAAATGGGCTGCCGGGATGCGGGTGCCGTGCTATGCGATTGACGATGAGACTGCGATCCAAGTGGTGGATGGAGAAATTAAAATTGTCTCTGAAGGACACTGGAAACTGTTGCGGTAACCTGCCGCGCGCAAGTGAATATTCGTGATGCAGCCGATCACCGAACTCTACGTGGAACTTGCCGAACGCATTGCCGCGCGACTCGGCTCGCCGCGCGTACGCGCACTGCATCTGCCGCCGAACGACGCCAATGAAACCGGATTTTGCGCGCTCGAACTGCAAGACGGCTCAATCGGTCTCAGCTATATCCAACTCGAGGGCACCGAAGCGCCAATGCGCGCGCGCTTTGGCGTGCGAGACATGTCAGATATTGATGCCGTGACTCTCGCGCGTGGTTTTGCAACGAGCGACCCGGTTGACCGTGCGCTCGGGTTCGCGGCGATTAATGCGCTTTCGCAACAGCTCTTTACGCACGCGAACTGGGTACCGTCTGCAAACGAAAATTCGCTCGGCGCGCTCAATCCGCAGCGCGGCGAGCATATCGGAATGATCGGATTGTTCATGCCGCTCATTCCAATCATCGAACGCTCGGGGGCGCGCTTGACGGTGCTTGAGCTCGACCACGCGCTCGTGCGCGACGAAGCAAATTTCCGCGTGACGCTCGACCCCGCAGAACTGGCTGACTGTAGTCAGATTGTCAGCACTTGCGCCGTTATGCTCAACGATACTTTGGATGATGTTCTCGCTGCCTGTCGCAAGGCGCGGCGCTTTGCCGTCGTCGGACCGACGGCGAGCTGCGTGCCTGACCCCTTGTTCGCGCGCGGGGTTGACTCACTGGGCGGGCGGCGCGTCATTGAACGGGAAAAGTTTGTGGCGGCTATTCGCAGCGGGAATAAATGGGGCGCGTACGCGAGCAAATATGTTATCGCGCGTGACGATTATCCGGGGATTGAGTGGCTCATCGCGCAAACGCGCAAAATCAAAATCGAAAAATGACTATCGAGTTCACCGACAAAATTTGGTTTTGGAAAGGACCCGCGCCGTGGTACTTTATCACCGTTCCCGAAAAAGAGTGCGGCGAAATCAAAGCTATGTCAACCTTTGTCACGTATGGCTGGGGCATGATTCCCGCGACGGTTCGTATCGGCAAAACGAAATACAAAACTGCGTTATGGCCCAAAGACGGCGCGTACATTGTCCCAATCAAAGCGAGCGTTCGTAACGCGGAAAAATTGCAAAAAGGTGACGTTGTGACAGTCCACCTTGAAATCGGAGGATAAAAAAATTGTGGCAGCGTTAACATTAAATCAAACGAACACACTCATTAAATCATTTCATGTCCAATTCAGCAATTCGCAAGCCTCCTATCTCGGACATTTTGCCGAGAACGACCCGTTTGAACCATTGTCGAGCGTTGAGCATTTAATAGAATCGCTTGAGCGCGCGGGACGCCCCGTGACAATTCACATTTACCCAAACACCGGACATTGGTTCTTTGAGTCCGACCGCGCGGATGCGTACAACGAGTCAGCCGCAAAGCTCGCGTGGGCGCGCACCATCACCTTTCTGGAGCAAACGAATGAAAAAGGATAAGTGATTGACAGCCCCGAAGATTGGGTGAATCAACACATTCGCGAATATGTCGAGAGCGATGGCAAAAAGGGCCATCAGTTTTACGGCACGCCAACCCTTTTGCTCACCACGCGCGGACGCAAATCGGGCAACCTGCGCCGCACCGCGCTCATCTATGGTCAGGATGGCGAAAGATTTCTTAACCATCCTAGAGCGAATTCAAGAATGAGGAAATAATTTTTCGATGCAATTCGGTTTCATTCTCCCCAATCTCATTTCCCCCATCGCGAATGCAAACGCGCTGACGACAACCGCGCGGCTTGCGGAACTCGTCGGCTTTGATTCCATCTGGACAACCGACCATCTTCTCGTCCCGCGTGAACAGCCGCGTTACGCGCATGGCACCGAAGCAATCACCACCCTCGCGTATCTCGCGGGTATTACGCAGCGCATCGCGTTCGGCGTTTCCGTTTTGGTTTTACCCATGCGGAATCCCATCCTCGTCGCCAAACAAATCGCGTCGCTCGCGCATCTGTCGAATCGCGCGGTGATTCTCGGTGTCGGCGTCGGATGGATTGAAACCGAATTTAATTTCCTCAACGCGAATTTTCAACAGCGCGGCAAATTGCTCGACGAATACATTGCCATTCTGCGAACCTTGTGGACGCAAGAGAATCCCGCGCACGATGGCACGTACAAATTTTCCAACGCCGTCTTTTCCCCGCGCGTTACACCTCCTCCCCAAATTTGGATTGGCGGCGAATCGGATGCGGCAATGGGGCGCGCGGCGAAATTGGGTGACGGCTATCATCCCAACTTGCGCGACAACATGGACTATCGCGCCATCACACAGCGGATTCTTGAAATGAGCGGCGGCAGACGCGTGACAATGAGTTTGCGAACGACATTGAACATGCACGACAGCGCGGCGAGCATCATTGAAAAATTTGAACACCTGCGCGCGCAAGGTTTGGAATATCCCGTCGTCGGCTTTCAGCACGAAACGCTTGACGATTTGACGCGCGCGATGGAATTGTTTGGGCGCGATGTTTTGCCGGCGCTGCACAAATGAAAGGAAACCTCCAATGGAGAATAGTTCCACTGAATATAGCGAGTCGGGCAATCCCATTTATCGGCACAAAGATTCCGACGAGGGATATGTATTGCCGCGCCAGGTTCAAACGAGCGTTGAGGCACTCGAAAAACACATTGAAACATTTTTTGGAAAACCGAAAACTGTATTCCACGAATTAATTTCATCTCATGTCCATATTGATGTGCATATCATCGAGCCAACACCAGAACGGGATTATTTTGTTTTGGTTACGACCGGAATGAGTGATTTGCCTATGTGGGTTCCGCGTGGAAACACCGAGTTCCAATTTGCCGAGTTATTGATTTGCCTCCCGCCGAACTGGAAGGTGCTTGACGACGGAGAGGAGAATGTGACTGGGAAAAAAGAAGAATCGTATTGGCCCATTCGCGCACTAAAATATCTGGCACGCTTTCCACACGTTTACAAAACGTGGCTTGGACCGCTTCACACTATCCCTAATGGCGACCCACCGCATCCTTTTGCAGATAACACAAAATTGTCAGGGATTATGCTCATTTATCCAGAGCTGTTTCCAAAAGAGGCGTGGATCTGTAGAGATGGAGCCAAGCGCGTCAATTTCTTTTATTTGTTGCCGCTCTATACCGAGGAAATGGTTTTCAAATTGAAGAAAGGTGGCGAGACACTTCTTGAGAAATTGGATGAGGCGGGATCAAGTTCTGTAGTCGACATCAACCGGAGGAACGTTTGCAAGAAAAGGTTCGGGATTCTCTAGCCGGGCGTAGTACACTCGACCTCGAACATTGAAGCCGGACTCTGCAATACGTACACTAAATTACTATATTCGCTGGCTTGCAAGGTGAATTGATTTCTCATGTTGACCATCACCCGTACTCTTTCGCTTGACGAGAGCGAACTCTCCGAAACTTTTATTCGCGCCTCGGGCCCCGGCGGACAGAATGTCAACAAGGTGGCGACGGCGGTGCAACTCCGTTTGGATATTCCGCGTTCGTCTCTCCCCTTGCCGGTGCAGGAACGCTTGCTGAATATTGCCGCGAGCCGAATTTCTGCGGACGGCATCCTCACAATTGACGCGCGGCGTTTTCGCACGCAAGAACAAAATCGCGCGGACGCGCGCGAACGGTTGATTGAATTGATTCGCCGCGCGCTCGAAAAACCGAAAACGCGGCGCGCGACGAAACCCTCTCGCGCGGCACAAGAACGGCGCTTGGAACAGAAACGCGCGCGCAGTAAATTGAAACAAACGCGCCGAACAAAATCCGCAGTCGAATAATCCGTGCAAAAAGAAACGAGCCGTCAAATTTCGACGGCTCGTTGTTTTGCAGCAAACAGCTTCAAGGCAGAATCGTTGGACACGTGGTCGCGCCCGAAGTAGTGCAGACAATGCGGTTTTGAATCACCGGCGAAATGGGCGAGTTGTCACCAATGTAATCGGCGACGACGTTGACCATCACATCACGCGTAACGGCGCGGCTGAAAAAGTTCGGATACGTGTCGCCGCCCGATGCCATGAAATCGTTCTCGGCAATGGTGTAGTTTGAGCCGGCAGTGAGATCAACTGCCGCGCCGGTGCAGCTGCCGTCATTCGCTTGACGCACCGCGCCGGTGACGCGGCTGCCGGCAGCGGCGTGAATGTCATACGTAAAGCACAAACCCGAGACCTGCGGGAATTTGCCATTTACTCCCGGCATGGCGGACACACCATTTTCGAGCATGGACTTGAGCTCGGCGCCATTGACCTGAAGTGTGACGACAACATTACCGAATGGCAGAACTGCCTGGGCTTGTCCGCGCGTGATTGGGAACGGCGGCGGCACAAACGACGGGCAGAAATCGGTTGGCACATCAACCGTAGGGCAAGTCAGCGCGTCGCGAATCCCGCCCGAGTTGGTGATTGCAAAATCGGTGCCGTACGTCGTGCGCATCGCATCGGTGACAAGATTGCCGATTGCAGACTCGCAGGTGCGTCCGGCGGATTGTCCGCATTTGTCACTCCGCAGAATTGTCATCGAAGCCGTACCGATGGATGTGTTAAAGATGGGCGCTAACGCATCACGATACGGCTGGAGCATCGTTTCAATCGCTGCATCGGGTGTGACGTTGGCGGACAGCGGAGAAACGAACTCGGAGCTCTTTTCCACTACCTTGCCGGTCTGAGGTCTGACCTTCAAGAGTGTGCGCGCATAGGTAAAGCCCTTGCTGCGATTCTCGATGACCAACTGATCATTGATGGTGCCGGAATACTGAATGTCTGTATGATCGCCAAAGATCACGTCAAAGCCGCTCACTTTGTTGGCGAAATCAACCAGCGGGCCGAAAGGTTGATTGTTGTTGTCAAACCCCGTGACGCCCATGTGCGTGATAATGACAAAGACCTCTGCGCCTTCTTGGCGCGCGCGCTCGCGCAAGCGCATGGCTCGATTCACCGGATTACTTGGCGTCATAGTACCAAAGTTTCCGGGGAAAACAAGCGTCGGGGCTTCCGGATTGACGAGCCCGATCATTGCGACTTTGACGCCGCTCATGTCAAAGATGTGGTAGGGCTGAATGCGCTTGAGATTTAGCTTGCGCGCCTTGAGGTTCCCCACGACATAGGAGAACGGTTCACCGGGATTGGTGCCCGCGGGTGATTTAGCAAGCGAAATCATGGATTGCAAATGCGAGACACCGCGATCGAAATTGTGATTGCCAAAGGTGTCAATATTGATGCCCATCATTCGCATCGTGAGGACGGCGGGTTCCTCATTAAAGAAATTGGAGAGGGGCGGTGAAGCGCCATACGCATCGCCTGCGGTAAAGGTGATCGTATTGGGATATTGCGCGCGATCTGCTTTCCAGTACGTCGAAAGGACCGCAGCGCCGCCGTAATTCACATTGCTAACGATCAGTGGATCAATTTGGGCGTGCCAGTCCGAGACATTGAGAAACTGGATAACCACAGCGGGCGGTTCCGCAGAGGCGCTGGTGAGTGGGACCACGAGCGCTGCCAGCAAAAGTATGAGCGCGGCGACCTTGAACGCTAAAGCCGGGTGCATTCGCATATGAAATCTCCTTTGTGAATTGGGTTGGGTGGGTGACGAACCGCGCCATTATAGCGAATCCCTTTTCGCTTGACAATGCCCTCGCGCGGGGAAAATTTTTTGCGCCGTTCTTTCTGCCAGCGCGCTATTTTTCATTCTATTCATTGACGCCCGCGTGATTCGTTACTATACTTTTTGTATCGCCGCGGCAAGGAGGCGCGATGATCTTTGCTCAGACTGAATACGAGATTCGTTGTGAATGGGGCGCGCAGGGCGTCGCGCAGCTGGCGCCGCGCAGTGATGTTGTTATCATCGTAGATGTGTTTTCCTTTTCGACGTGCATAGACATTGCAGCCGCGCGCGGCGCGCTCGTTTTTCCTTTCACTTCGTATGACGAACGCGCGCACGCGTTTGCCAAAGCGAATGACGCCGAGTTAGCCGCCGCGCGCCGCAATCAAGCGCGCTATACGCTTTCGCCGACATCCCTTTTGCAAATTCCGCGCGGCACGCGCCTCGTTTTGCCTTCACCCAATGGCGCAGCGCTTTCTCTTGCTACAGGACAAACGCCAACGTTGACCGGCTGTTTACGAAATGCGCGCGCCGTCGCGCACGCGGCAAAAAATTTTGGAAATCGCATCGCGCTGATTCCTGCGGGGGAACGTTGGGGCGATGGTTCGCTGCGTCCCGCGCTCGAAGACTGGCTTGGCGCGGGCGCGATTCTGAACGAGCTCGATGGCAAATTTTCGCCTGAAGCGCGCGCCGCGCGTGACGCCTTTTCTGCGGTTCAATCCGAAATCGCGGATGTTCTTGTGAATTGCGTCTCGGGCAAGGAATTGAGCGCCAAGGACTTTGCGCGCGATGTTCAACTCGCCGGTGAATGGAATGTGAGTGAGACGGTCCCCGTGCTGCGCGACGGCGCGTATTGTAGTTTGATGTGAAAAAGTTAGAGCAAATTCCTGATTCGTATATTGGTACACGACCTGATATATTACAGAAAAGCAGTTCAGCCGTGGGTATGGTGACTCCGGTCAGACCCCGAGTGTAAAACTCGTCCGAAAGATGGTGAGCCCATACCCAATCGTGTTCTCGACATCTCGGACGGTA
>SHND01000020.1:0-6316 GCA_004295045.1 Chloroflexota bacterium
TTGTCGGACAACGGATACAGACCTTGCACCGATCCTTTGCCGAATGTCTTTTCGCCAATCAATTGCGTTTTGCCGCTGTCCAAAAACGCGCCCGCAATGATTTCGGCAGCGCTCGCCGTGCCGCTGTTCACAAGCACCACAAAAGGAATGTCTCGCGCCGCGCCGGCTGTGCGCGCGTTGTACGTTTTTTGCGTTCCGTCGCGATATTTTTCGATGACAACCGGAGCGTTCGGCAGGAATTGCCCAACGATCTCGAGTGCGGGATCGGGGAACAACCCGCCCGGGTTGTTGCGCAAGTCGAGAATGATGCCTTTGGGATTTTGTTTTTTCAATTCATCCAGCGCCCGCGCAAATTCGGCAGATGTGTCGGCGCTTTCCAGCGTGACTTGAATATAGCCGAACGGCGCATTCTCCAACATGCGATACTGCACTGTGGGAATATTGATTTCTTGCCGCGTCACCTCAATTGCAAGATCATCGGCTGCGCCGATGCGCCTGAGTGTGAGTTTGACTTTCGATCCAACATCCCCTTGTAATTTGTTTTGGACCGAGTCAGGCGTATCTTCAGGTTTCAATTCTTCATCATTGATTTTGAGGATTTGATCGCCCGCGAGAATGCCCGCTTTGGCGGCAGGGCTGTCAGGAAACGGCAGCAGCACCAGCGCCGCTTTACGCAATTCCACTTTTGCGCCGATGCCGCCGTAATTGCCTTGCAAGTTGGTCGCCTCTTGCTGCGCGGGCGCGGGTTCGACCAAGATGGTGTGTGGATCGCCGAGCGATTCAAGCGCGCCGCGAATCATGCCATGCACCAGCGCATTCTTGTCGGGAATGTCATAGTAAAACTCGTTCTTGAGAATATCCCACGACTCCCACATCAAACCAAATTTTGCAGGTCTGCCATTTGCTGCCGCCGCTGCCGCAGGCGAGCGCATGGTGTAAAAATAATTTGTGCCAAAGCCCGCGGCGAATGCAATGATCGCCAAAAATACGCCGAGCAATACGAGTATGAGAAACTTGAGAAATCCTGTCATCTTGCCTCTTTTAGAAACGATTTATGAATTGCGAATTGCAAACGCGCAGCACGATCCGTTTCTAACCGTCCTGATCGTTTTCTGCACTCAAGCGCGCGGCTTGGTCCGGTGAAAGCGTTGTGCGTTCAAAGATATTGCGAATCGAAGGTTTGGAATAATGGGCGTACACGCGCCGCGTCGTGCCAATATCGCTATGTCCCAAAATTTCTTGAATCGCTTCGAGCGGCGCGCCTTGCTCCAACATCTGCCGCGCGCGGAAATGACGAAAATCGTGCGGCGAAACATCCATACCCAGAGCTTGCGCCGCTTGATAAATAATCCGGCGCAGCACGGAAGCATTTACGCGCGCGCCGTAATCTTTGTGATGCGAGATAAAGACCGGTTCGTATTCGTCGTTGCGCGTGTCCAGATACGTTCGCAGCGCGGCTTGCGCGTCCGGCGTAATGAAAATAAAGCGCTCTTTGTCGCCTTTGCCTTGAATAATTGCGTCCGACCTTCTGCCTTTGCCAATGTCCTTGCTGTCCAGCATCCGCAGCTCTTCAAGCCGCGCCGCCGAGCCGTACAACAAATGAACAAAGGCACGTGCGCGCAAGACTGTGAGCCGCTGCCGCCGCGCCTTTTCGCTGTCTCCGTCGGGCAATGGTTGTGCATCCCAGTATTGGATGACTTTGGGAAGCCCTGAATCTATGCGCGGCACAGGATAACTTTTCTTGTCCTTGCGCAGGTGTTTGAATTGTGCCTTGGCGCGTTCAAAGGAAAAATCGGGCAGCCATCTTTTAAAGAGCGCATACGAAAGGAACATGATGACAGCTGCGAGATAAGTATTACGCGTAAATTTTGAATACTTGCTTAACCAATCATTAAATTCGATGAGGACGCTCTCATCTAAATCGGTGAGCCGCAGTAGGGCGGTGGTCTCGTACTTGCGCCGCGCAGCAGAACGAACCTTGCGCTGCAAAAGGAATTCTTGGAAACGCGCAAGTCCCACGCGATACGTGCGTTGTGTGCGTGGTTTGTCGGCAAGGTGACCAAGATATTCGTCAATATAGTACGAAAGGGCGGTCTGGGATTGGAGAGTATCCATTTTTTATGGCGTATGCATTTTAACGATTCTTATCGTGCATACGTGAGGGAAATTATTCGTCTTCGGGATAAGTAGGTGGATACTGCCGGAATGCTTTTCTCAAGCGTTCTGCTCTTTTTCGAGTATATTTCGACGGCAGCGCCGAAGATTGTCCTCGATCAAGGTGGTCATTTGAGTTTGACCGTCAATACCGATATGCTCAAATAACCTTTCCAAAATATTGCGCGAGGTCTTGCTAACGTAGAGGACAAACTCGCCATCGCGGAAACGATAAATCGAGTACGGCTCTTCAAATTCCGGCATTTTCCCGTCCTTGTCCCACTGGCATAAGTTACGAATAGTGATTGTGAGCATCGCGTAGCAATTATAGCACAGATGTTCCGCACGGAACTTCAGCTAACAATTCACTCAACCCGATACATCTCAAACTCGCGCGCCAACGCCTGCGGAATTTTGCCTTGAATCAATGTCCCGCGCGGCGAATAGTCTTCGCTCTCGACAATGCCTTTGCGATGAAAGGTGTTCACCAATTCGGTCGCGTTGTACGGAATCTGCACGCGAATGTCCATGAGCCCCGAACCGAGAACTTGTTCGACGCGTTCAAGCAGCGCTTCCAAGCCGACCCGTTCACGCGCCGAAATCGCCACTGCATCCGGATATTCCTGCATCCACTGCCCTAGCGTTTCGCCCTCCCCGCCATTCTCAAAATTATTCTTGTGTAACTCTGAATCAGGCAGTACGGGAAGCGCATCCAGTTTATTGAACGCCATCACCGTTGGCTTGTCGCTTGCCCCGAGTTCTTCCAACGTCTCCTCCACCGCGCTCACCTGTTCCGCCGCGTTCGGATGCGTTATGTCAACGACGTGTAATAGAACATTTGATTCAATGATTTCTTCCAATGTCGCGCGAAACGCGGCGATGAGTTGCGTCGGCAATTTTTCGATAAAGCCCACCGTGTCGCTGAACAAAACCTCTTGCCCGCTCGGCAATTTCACGCGGCGTGTTGTCGGGTCGAGCGTGGCAAACAACTGGTCGGCGACGTAAATGTCGGAATCGGTCAACGCGTTGAGCAGCGTGGACTTGCCCGCGTTCGTGTAACCGACAATCGAAATCACCGGCAGCCCTTCCCGCTTGCGTTTGCGCCGCTGTTCGCCGCGTTGTTTCCGCACGCGTTCGATTTCAGTTTTCAAATGCGCGATGCGCGCGCGAATTTCGCGGCGGTCCAATTCCAACTGTCGTTCGCCCGGTCCGCGCAGCCCTACCCCGCCGCTCCCGCCGCGACCCGCCGCGCCGCCCGTCTGTCTGCCCAAGTGCGTCCACATGCGCGTCAAGCGCGGCAAACGATATTCGTACTGCGCGAGTTCCACCTGGAGCGAACCTTCGCGCGTGCGCGCGTGCTGCGCGAAAATATCGAGAATGAGCGCGGTGCGATCGAGCACTTTGATGTCCGCGCCGTCGAACGCGTTTTCGATTTCGCGCTGTTGGTTCGGATGCAGCTCGTCGTTAAAAATTAAAACATCGTACTGCAATTCCTCGCGCTCGGCGACGATTTCTTGCAGCTTGCCTTTGCCAATCATCGTCGCGGGATTCAGCCGTTCGACGCGTTGAATCGCTTGCCCGACGACGGACAAACCATCGGTCTCGGCGAGACGTTCCAATTCGTTCATCGAATCTTCAATCGCAAAGGCATTTGGCTTTTTTTTCAATTCCACGCCGACGAGGTACGCGCGTTCGGTGGGTGGTGAGGTGGGAAAGGTTTCGGGTCGAGGCATGTAAAATTCACGAGAGGCGAGAAACGAGAATCCGCTCTCTCGCTTCTCGTTTCTCGTTTCTCGTTTCTCTTACTTGGGTTCGTAATACGATTCCAGCTTGCTTCCGTGATGATTGCACTGCGGGACGCGATTATTTTTGCCGGAAATGATTTGTGCGCGCACGAGCCAGATTTCACAGCCGCTCGTATTTTCGGGCGTGAGCGTCGCGCTGTTGTTGTCGAATTCGATGCCCTGCGCGTCGGTGATTTCAAAACAGTTGAACGACGGCGCATTGCAAACGTTGCCGTACAATTTGTTGAAATTGTTGAGGCGTCCACCTTCGCCGTTGAGATAAAAACAGTTGCCGCTGCGCGCGCAAGTGTTGTTGGCGAGGATATTGGTGTCGGCGCCCATCAAAAGCATACCCGCGCTTTCACAGCCCGCCGCGTAAAAATTTCCGCCGGGGTCGGTGCAGGAACGATTGATGTCTTGCAGCACATTGCCGACGAACGCGGAATTGGTTGGCGCGACGGCGAAAATGCCCCAGCCGGAAAGATTGGTCAGTTGATTGTTAATGAATTTATTGCCACGCCCATTTAGCGATGCGATTCCGATGACGCCGCCCGTTACGGTGGAATTCATCACCGTGTTGTTGCTGCCTTGAAGCAAAATTCCGCCGCCGTAATTGACGCCGCCCGCAATCGGCGGATTTTTATACGCGCACTGTTCGTACAAACAGAGCCAACTACCGAGGTCGCTCGCCGCCGTCGCGCCGACGATATTCACGCCGCTAATCAAAACATTGCTCCCGCGCACCGTGATACCGTAGCCGCGTCCGCTGGAACGAATTTTTGAAGTGCGCGCAGAATCACCCAAAACGAAAATATTGTTCCCCACAATCGTGAACGGGCGATACGTCTGCCCCGCGCACAATTTTATGGAACGCGTCACAATATTTCCAAGCGCCGACGCGGGCGTGCAGTACGGAATATTCGGCGCGCGCGGAATTTCGACGGTGAGTGCGCCGTTGAGCGAGGGAATGGAAAGCAGGGGTTGGAGATCAGGGGTCGGGGATCGGGGGTTGACCGCTGTCCCCTGTCCCCCGTCCCCCATCCCCTGTCCCCCGTCCACCATTCCCCGCCGCACTTGCACTCCACTCACCACACTCTCACAATAATTCCCCGACGTATCAATCGTCCGCACGCGCAAATCGTACGCGCCTTCGGGAACGAGCGACGTATCCCAACGCGCGAGCGTGCCATCCACCACCGCTTGCGGCGCGGAATTGATGAGAACCCAGAGATTCAAGCCGTTCGTCGAAAAATCCACCTGATAGCGCACGAACGCGCCTTGCAACTGCGCGCGTCCGGTGATTGGCACAACGCCGCCGATGGTGGAACGCGGCGCGGGCGACGCGATGAAGGTGTCCGCGCAGCGCGGCTCGGACGCGTGCGCCGCGTGCGACGGAAAAACGAGAATTGAGAGGATACAGAAAATAGCGAGCGCGCGTTTCATTCTTTATTTCCTGCTTTTGCCATGCTCCCCGCAGTTTAGAAAACTGCGGCAAAAGAAAGCGAGAGCGCAAACAAAGAATGAGTTGGCTGGAACATTCTTTGTGGTCTTTCCTTCTTTCTTTTGCCGATGGATTCTATCCTTCGCAGTTTAGAAAACTGCGGCAAAAGAACGCAAGAAAGCAAGAGCGCAAACAAAGAATGAGTTGGCTGGAACATTCTTTGTGGTCTTTCCTTCTCTCTTTTGCCGATGGATTCTATCCTTCGGAATGGGTTGTTTCAATCATTCTTTGCGCCCTTTGTTTCCTTCTTTTGCCGTTGATTTTTAATCAACGGTCCCCAATCAACAACCTCTAATCAGCAGGCGGCAATTTCTTTTTCAATTCTTCCAAGTGTGCGCGATATGTTTTTGCATGTGGACTCCCAATCTTTTCCCAAATCACCATCGCGCGCTTGCACCATTCAAACGCGCGCGCAAAATCATTTTGTTCCTCGCACACTCTACCAAGCCCCCAGTAACTATTTGCAGAAGTGACAACATCTCCAATCTGCTCTGTTGTCTTCAAACTTTGCTGATAGAACTCGATCGCCCGGTCCCATTCGCCTTTGGCTTGATACACATTGCCGAGATTGTTGTAGGTTTGCGCCATGCCATGCGCATCGCCCACGCGCTCACTGATTGCCAAATCCTTCTGATAGAACTCGATCGCCCGGTCCCATTCGCCTTTGAGTTGATACACATTGCCGAGATTGTTGTAGGTTTGCGCCATGCCATGCGCATCGCCCACGCGCTCACTGATTGCCAAATCCTTCTGATAGAACTCGATCGCCCGGTCCCATTCGCCTTTGTCCGCATACACCAAGCCGAGATTGGTGTAGGTTTGCGCCATGCCATGCCCATCGCCCACGCGCTCTTTGATTGCCAAACTTTGCTGATAG
>SHND01000020.1:6416-142498 GCA_004295045.1 Chloroflexota bacterium
CTGATAGAACTCGATCGCCCGGTCCCATTCGCCTTTGTCCGCATACACCAAGCCGAGATTGGTGTAGGTTTGCGCCATGCCATGCCCATCGCCCACGCGCTCTTTGATTGCCAAACTTTGCTGATAGAACTCGATCGCCCGGTCCCATTCGCCTTTGTCCGCATACACCAAGCCGAGATTGGTGTAGGTTTGCGCCATGCCATGCCCATCGCCCACGCGCTCTTTGATTGCCAAACTTTGCTGATAGAACTCGATCGCCCGGTCCCATTCGCCTTTGTCCGCATACACCAAGCCGAGATTGCCAGCTATCGCGCCTGCCGCTTTTTCATCGTTCAGATTTTCGCACGCGGCGAGCCCAGATTCGCTCCATTCAATCCATTCCGCCCAGTTCGCGCGCAGCATAAAATACGATGTCATCGCGCCGTTTTTTCCACGAACGACAAAATCGCGCGTCAGTTCTCGCGCCGCTTGCGTCTCGTTTTCGCGCGCCCACTTTTGCCCCGCGAAAATGTTGCTCACTTCGGCGTCAAGAATCGCGAGCGCGTGTTCCATTTCTTTGCCGTGCAATTTTTTGCCGTTCTCAACGGCGATGTCGCAATAGTGCGTCGCCATTCGCAACTGCATTTCACTTGTCAGCTTGGCAGCGCGAAGTTGTTCACGCGCAAACGTCCGCAAAAGCGAATGAAGTTTGTAGCGGTCAGGCGAACGTCCTCCTTGCAGCATCTGTTGCTGGTACTGTTCGGAGGTTGAACTCGGTTGGAGCAGCGAGAGCCGTTTGAGTTTGCTCAAGCGTTTGCTCGTCGTTTCGATTGCGGTGGCGCAAACGGCTGCCGCCGCCTGTTCCTCAAAATCGGTTCCTGCGAACGCGCCGAGCGCGTCGAAAAATGTTTGCTCGTCAGCCGAGAGCCGCTTGTAGCTCACCAGAATCGCGGCGCGAATCGCGCGCCGCGATTCCTCGCCGCCGAAATGCAGGATGTCGAGTTGGCGCAGTTCATCGCGCAACAGGTGGAGTAAATGATCGAGCCGCCAAGCTGGATTGTCTTGGAGCTGCCGCGCCGCGAGGTCGAGCGCCATCGGCAAAAATTCGACGACGTTGGCAATTTCAAGCGCTTGGGCGCGGGCATTTTGCAAACGCGCATCCTGCGCGCCCAAGACCTTGACAAAAAGGTCCCATGTCTCATCCTCGTCCAACTGTTCGAGGTCAACCTTGATCGCATCAGGAAACGCGACGAGTTGCCGCACGCGGCTCGTAATCAAAATCGAGTGGTCGCTCAAGGCGCGCAGCAGCGTCTGCAGTTTCGCCTCGTCGTTGTCGTCAATGACGCTGTCGAGAACGGCGAGAATTTTTTTGCGCGGCGCGTAGGATTGAAAAACTTGGCGCAGGCGTTCCGCGCGCGCGTCCAGCCCGTCAAGCTCGCTCAACGCTTTCTTGTCGCCCGTGTACAAAAATGCCCATTCATCCAATTTTGAAAACAATTCATCCCCTTCGATATTCACCCACAGCACCCCGCCGTCGAATACATTTCGCAGCTGCCACGCAATTCTTGTCGCCAGCGTTGTTTTCCCCAGTCCGGGGACGCCGTGAATCAAAAAACGCGGCGGCACAACCCCGATTGCGCCCAGTCCCGCCAGTTGCTCCAAGTGTTTTTTGCGTCCAACAAACGATTGCAAATCAGACGGCGCTTGAAACGGCGCGGTAAATTCGCGCGGCGGTTCGGGCGGCAGATGCACATGCTTGTCCCCCGCCACCATGTCGCCATCAAAATTCAATTCGCTGTTGGTGATATTGATGTCAGCCATAATTGTTTTTTCCCGCAAGTTTCATTGAATACCCATCGAATAGCCATCGAATCGAATTCGACGGCAAAAGAAAGCAAAACCCCAAAAACAAAAAAATGAACAAAATTTGTCGCCCCAAAAAAACATTAATCACCCAATCACCCAATCCCCCAATCACCATCGTTCTCGCTTCTCGCCTCTCGCTCATTTGCAATCACCAATCACCCCTGTCTCCCTGTTTCCCTGTTTCCCTCACTCCCCCTCCACCCATTCTTCCAACACCCGCCCGATTCTCTCCAAACTCGCCGCGCTCACCTTGTCCGCAGTGTCCTGTGTAGTATGCCACGACGGATAATCAAAATCAATGAGGTCAACGGCGCGAATCCCTTTTTGCAAAAATGGCGTGTGGTCGTCGCTCATGCTCCATTTGAATTCGGGGATGAACCATTGACGATAGCCGAGTTGTTCCGCAATCTGCCACAACGTCGCTTGCAGTTCCTTGTCCGAATTGCGTTCGTAATAAATATTTTGGTCCGCGTCGCCGATCATGTCAACGACGATCACCGCTTCGGGTTTTGTTTGCAATTTTTCCGCGACGCGCTGCGCGCCGATGCTCCAACTCCATTCGTTCGTGTCGCACAACGCGGTTGGCTTTTGCTGCTTGACGACGCGCAAATCGCACGCGCTCAAGCCGCCGACATCTTCGGCGTCAAAGAACGCGAGCCACACCTCATTTTTCAATTTTGCTTTGTCGAGCGTGCGCGCGAGTTCGAGCAGCACCGCGACGCCGCTCGCGCCGTCATTGGCGCCGGGGACGGGCGCGTCCGGATTTTGTTTGTCTTGATCGGCGCGTGCGCGCGTGTCGTAATGCGCGCCGAGAATAATGGGTGGACCCTGCCCTACTCCAACTTTGGCAATCACATTTCGAATCGGCACGCCGCGATATTCAAACTCTTGCGTTTCCACCTGCCAATTATTTTTTTCCAATTCCGCGACGATATAGTCGCCCGTCGCGCGCAGGGCTTGCGAACCGGCGGGACGCGCGCCAAAATTCATTTGCGACAAGAGATATTCGTCGTACGCGTATTTGCCGTCGAATGTGAGGGATGGTTGAGAGGTTGGAGAATCGGGAGATTTGGTGATTAGGCGATTCGGTGCTTGGGTGGTTGGTGTTGTGGCGACGATTTCTGTTTGCGCAGCGGGCGTTGGTGGGGTTGGCGCGGGCGCGGCACAGGCGGAAACAAAAAACGCAATCAAGAATACGCTGCACAAATATCGCATAGCGTTTGTTTGCGTTCCAAGAAAATTTCGCGTGGTTTTGTTTGTGGATAGCGTTTGCACTATGCGAAATAGAATTTTCAAAAATAAAATGAAACTTGATTATTCCCAATTTACCAATTTGCGAGCGCGGATGATTTCATCATACAAATGGATCGTTTCACGCGCAATGTGTTCCCAAGTGTATTCGTGGCGCACCACCGCATACGCGTGGTCAGCGTATTCGCGCGCCTGCTGCGGATTACGCAGCATGTATTCGATCGAATCTACCAACGCATCCAAATTGTTGTGCGGAATTTTGATGCCCGTGATATGGTTGTCAACGACCTCGCCCAAGCCGCCGACATCGGTGACAATCACCGGACATTGCGCCGCCATCGCTTCGAGCGCAACGATTCCGAATGGCTCGTAGAGCGAAGGAAAAACGGCGAGATCCGCGACACAAAACAGTTGATCGCGCACCTCGTCGTCCACATATCCGGTGAGCAAAATAAAATCTTGCAATTCCAATTCAGCAACGCGCCGCCGCAGCGAATCGAGCAGCCCGCCTTTGCCCGCGAGAATAAATTTTACGCGCGCGCCGTGCTCTAGCACCCGATACGCCGCTTCGACGAGCAGATGCACTCCCTTTTCCCGCTGCATCCGCCCAACGTAAAAAATAATTTTCTCATCCGGCAGCGCCCATTCCGCGCGGAACGCGGCCAAATCTTGCTGGCGATGCGGATGAAAGCGCGCGGGCTCGACGCCGTTTGGGATCACCGAAATTTTATCGGCGGGCAATTCGAAAAAATGGCGCAATTCTCGCGACATCGCATGGCTGGTGGTGATCACATGCCACGCATCATAGGTCAGCCACCACTCGGCGCCATTGATCATCTGTGCCATTTCACCCGAGAGGCGCCCTCCTCCGCGCCCGCGTTCTGTGGCGTGCAGCGTGGCGACCAATGGCACCTTGTGCACCATTTTCAGAGATTGGGCAGCAAAACTCACCAGCCAATCGTGCGCGTGAACGAGGTCGTAGCCGTCCTCGCGCGTCCACAATTCTTCGGCAAACGCGCCAAGGATCAAGTTCATCTGCTGCGCATCGGCGTAATAATTGCTTGGCGTTTCGACCGGCGTATCCACGCGATACACCATCGCATTCTCGTGTACACGCTCCGTCGGCGCTCCGCCCTTCCAACGCGGCGTCAACAGCGTGAGGTCAACTCCTTGCGCGGCAAGCGTTGGCGCCAATTCCGCGACATGCGCGCCCAAACCGCCGGTCATATTCGGCGGAAATTCCCACGAGAGCATGAGGACGCGCACAGAGATCTTTGATTTGAGATTTTGGATTTATGATATTCTCGATGCGCCAGCTGCATTTAGAAATCATAAATCAACAATCATAAACTATTGTTGCGGCGGCGCTTCGTAGCCGTACTTGGCGAGATTCGCGTTTTGTTCCTCGAGCGTCCGCGCAAAGACATGCCCACCGTCGCCCGTCGCGAGAAAATAGAAAAAATCGGTCTGCGCGGGTTCGAGCACCCCTTGAATCGAATTCATACTCGGCGCGGCGATGGGTCCGGGCGGAAGTCCGGGATTCAAATAGGTGTTGTAAGGCGAATCAACGTGCTGATATTCCGCGAGCGTGACCGGCGTTTTCCACCATTGTTTTGTTTCCGGCACAAAGCCAATCGCATATTGCACCGTTGGGTCAGCGTTCAAATACGTTTTTGCTTTGACGCGATTCAAATAGACACTGGCAATGATTGGCGCTTCTTCGGGCTTGACCGTCTCGCGCTCGACGATGGAAGCGAGCGTGATCGCTTCTTGCAGCGTCAAACCCTCCGCTTGCGCTTTGGCGCGCATTTCGGGCGTGACGCGCTGGTCGAATTCGTACAGTAAACGATTCACCAGTTGTTCGGCGGTGATGCCTTGCTGCACCTGATACGTATCGGGAAATAAAAAGCCCTCCAAACTCGGTGACGCGCCGCTCTTGCGGTCTTGCAAAAAGGAATAGTCGGAACTGCCTTTTTTCACAATCTCGAGAAAATCATCCTTATCAAATTGCGGCAGGTTCACCGTCGCCAAATAATCGGCGATCTGCTCCGCGCGCCAGCCCGGACGAATCGTAATCGTCACTCCGCGCATGGTGCCGCGCTGCAATGAGAGAATCACTTCGTCCATCGTCATGTTGCGGCGCATGATGTGATCGCCCGCTTGAATACGCTCGGCGGCGTGACGACATTTTAAAAGCAGCAAAAAGGCATCGCCGTTTTCAATCAGCCCTTCGCGCTCCAAACGCGTTGTCACTTCGGAAGGCAGTTCTCCTTCCTCAACAATGAAATTTACTTCGCCCTTTTCATTGCTTGCGGGCTTGTCCAACAAATCTTTGTATTGGTCCAACTGGTACGCATACGCGAGATCGGTTGGGTCGAGACTGTTCGCCTCACCCGGCGCGCCGCAGCGCGAAAAATCAATTTGGGGCAGGTTGACAATTGTCGCGGCAGAACTGTTGCGCTGGGCTGGCGGAAACGCGAGCCGATAGCCAAACCAAATGGCGCCGCCGACGAGAACCAGTGCGAAGAGCACAATCATTACTTTGAAAAATGCGCGTACTAGATCATTCATTCCTTTTGTTTCAGATTGATGATTGAACGTTACAAAATTGTCGCCAACGTTCAACCTTCAACATCTAACTTGTCCAAAAAATCCTGCAGAATCACCGCCGCCGCGTTCGCGTCCAGCGTGGCGCGGCCGCGTTTTTCATTCACGCCGCGCGTGCGCTGCTGCGCCAACGCCGCCGACGTCGAGTAGCGCTCGTCATAAAAAGTGATCGGCAGGTGGAGCGCGGATTCGAGCTGCGCGCTGTACGCGCGCGTCAAGGTCTCTTGCTCGCTCGTGCTGTTGTCGGCGTTGCGCGGCAAGCCGACGATGATTTGCTCCACTTCATATTCACGCGCAATCGCTAATATGCGCGCGGCATCTTGTTCGACGCTCGTTCGTTCGATGACGGTCAGCGGTGTCGCAATGCGCGCCTCGCTGCTGCCCACTGCCACACCAACGCGTTTGTTTCCCACATCCAATGCCAGATACCGCATGTTACTGTTTTGTTTCGACGAACAAATTGGTGCGGAATCGAAAGAACGGCATGCGCGACCACCATGACGGGGTGAGGGTGACTTGAGGCGGTTCCGCCAATTTCACTCGCTCTTGGATTTTTTTGACCGCTTGTGAAACGGGCAAATCCTGCAAATCATCGAGCAGTTTATTTTGGTCAATGATCGGCGTAGCCAGCAGCGCCGCGCGTACTTTGATAATTGCGGAATTGCCTTCGACGCGCGCGTTCGGGTCTGCTTCCACGCGCAAAGTGCCCGGCAGCATTTGAAACCCCTCCGGCATTTTTCTCAAAAGCCGCCGCTGCGCGAACGTTTCAAAATCATTGTAATCCGCATAGATGCCGCTTGCGACCGCATCAATTTTGAGCGTAAGCGTGTCGGAAGGATCGTCCACGAGATGATCCCACGCTTCGCCCAACACGATCACTTCCACAGAAGCGGGAACGACGTATACTTCTTCGCCCACCGAATTGTGCAGAACGCTCAACGCTTGCTGCTTCAACTCGGCATTCAATCGCTGGCGCGCCGTCGCGCGATCGTCGAACGAAACAATGTTCACTTCTTTGATCGTGCCGCCGCCCAGCCCATCCAAATTCACTACGCGCGCCTGCGCGGACAGAGGACCTTCAATGAAATTGATTTGAAAGGGGCGCACATTGCCTTCGGGTCCCGCTTTCAGCGCGCGCACCGGCACATTCACGCGCGCATTAAAGCCCGCCGGCAGAGTTGCCGTAATGGTCGTCGAATATCTCTGCGTAACGCCCGAAGTAGTCGCTACAACCGTGCCGAGCGGAATGAGCGCCTCTGTACCTTGCAAATTGTTAAACGTGACGATGCCGCTCGCATGGTCGGCGGGCGCAGTTGCTTTGCGCGTAGTGTTGACTGTCACCGTACCGCTTAGCTTTGGGCGGTCCAGTTTCGCAGGCACAATGGCATTGGCTTCATCAATGATCGTGACAGTTGGGTCCAAAATCACTTCGGATGCATCGCTGATCACAATGGATTGTGGAACAATGGTGACGGTCGCGCTCGGCACCAGAATGGAAGCGAGCGCAATTAAAATCACAACTGCCGCGCCGAACAACGCGAGCGTCAAGAACAATTTCCAGCCCGCGAGTCCAAGCCGGTCCAGAATCGGTTTGTACGGTTTCGGTTCGTCAGGATCGAGCGGCGTCGCACGCTGAATCACCGGCACGGCGACATCACGCTGCCAGCGCCACTCTGTCGCTTGCGCTTTTTCCACCGACGAGAAAATCGGCAGTCCTGCGGTTGCCGCGATTTCATTGACGTTGAATGCTGTCGAAACGAGCGCGACCTGCACATCCGCTTCGTCCGCCCACCGCCGCAGCAATTTCATTTCATGCTCCGCGTCGAGGGCTTGCGCGCCGCGCGGGACTACCAGAATCACGCGGCGTCCATCAGACCATTCGATTTTTGAACGTACTTGGAGGATGGTGTCGTTCTTGTCGAGCGTTATAACTTGATCATTCATAAAGGAGAAATGAAACAGAAGGGAGCGAAACGCGCAAAGCAAAACTTAGAATTGAACTTGCTCATACAGAACAGCCACAGTGATGGTGACGCCAAGCGACGCCAGCTCGAGTGACTCTTTGAGGTCGGACAATGTTTCCATAACCCAAAAACGTCCCTTTTTGCGATAGTGTTCCACATACACGCGCTTTTGATCAATCATCACATATTCTTGCATTGACGGAATAGAACGATATAGTTCGAATTTCTCCGATTTATCGAATGATTGCGTCGAACGCGACAACACTTCAATAATCAGCGTTGGATTTCGCACCGTATCATCGCGCTTTGGTTCTACATCCAGCTTGCCGCAAACGACCAAAACATCAGGATACAAATAAAAGCGACGGCTGGCAAACCCGACCTTCAGATCGGTTGAAAACACACGGCAAGATTTGCCGCGCAGTGCGTTTCGCAATTCACCCGCCGCATTTCCAACAATTTGATTGTGGTTGATCGACGCGCCTGACATCGCGACGATGTGACCATCGAAATATTCGTGGCGAATATCTGACTCTTGTTCCATCGCCAAATATTCGTCCGGAGAATACGATTCCTGCGGTCGCGCTGCCATTTTGTATCCTTTTACTGGTCGCCAGCCACTATTCTCACCACTTGATTCAACGCGTCCTGCAATTTCGTCGCGTCTTTGCCGCCCGCTTGCGCGAGCGAAGGTTTGCCGCCGCCGCCGCCGCCCATGACGGGCGCAGACGCGCGCACAATTTTTGTGGCGTCAAAGCCGCGTTCCACTAAATCGGGCGTGACCGCGACGATCATGCTCGGCTTCTCATTGATGATTGCACCGAGCGCGACGATGCCGGAACCGATCTTGTTTTTGAAATAGTCGCTTTGTTCGCGCAGCAAATCTTGATTCGGCGCGTCGACGATTTGCGTGATGAGATTGACCCCATCCACGCGTTGAATTTGCGATTCCATATTTTCGGCTTGGCGCTTTGCCATCTCTCGACGGAGGCGCGCGATTTCTTTATCCTTGGCGTCGAGCTGTTCGAGCAGCGCCGCCACTTTGTGTTCCACTTGATTCGGCGTCGCTTTTACTTGCGCGGCGACGCGTTCGAGCGTGCCAATTCCTCTCTGCAATTCGGCGTACGCGGCAGGTCCCGTTACCGCTTCAATGCGGCGCACACCGGCGGCTACCGAACTTTCTGAGAGAATGTGGAACAAACCAATCTGCCCCGTCCGTTCGACGTGTGTGCCGCCGCACAATTCGCGCGAGATACCGTCAATCTCCATCATGCGTACGGTGTCGCCATATTTTTCGCCGAACAGCGCCATCGCGCCGCGCGCAATTGCTTCGTCCTTTGGCAAAATGTACGGTTCGACGGAATCGTTTTTGAAAATGTCCGCGTTCACCGCCGACTCAATTTCGCTCAGTTCGCTGTCGGCGATGGGATTGCTGTGCGTGAAATCAAAACGGAGCCGGTCGGGCGCGACGAGCGAACCCGCTTGATGCACATGCGTTCCCAACGCGCGTCGCAATTCCGCGTGCAGCAGATGTGTGGCGGTGTGATTCCGCATGATGCTTTCGCGTCGCTCCGCGTCCACCTGTGCGACGACCTTATCGTTTACGCGCGCACTGCCTTTGACCATCTCGCCAATATGAACGATGAAACCGGGAACAGGTTGGCGCGTATCGTCCACGCGAAAATCCCATTCAATCGGATCGCGAAAGGAAACGGACGCGTCGCGCAAATGGAAAATATTCCCCGTATCAGAAATTTGTCCGCCGCTTTCGACATAGAAACAGGTATCGGCAAGCACAAGCTGTCCCTGTTCGCCCGTTGCGAGTTCGTCCACCAACTCGCCATCGCGTACAATACCGACGACGCGCGTATCCGCTTTTGTTCCGCGATAGGGATCGTATTTCACGCCCGTTGCGGGTAGTGCGCCATTTTCTTTTAGCGCGTCAAATAGTTCGCGCGCGTTTTGAAATGCCGCCGCATCAGTTTTGCCCGTCGCGGACAATTTGCGCGAGGTAGCTTTGGCGCGTTCCATTGCGAGTTGGAACGCTTCTTCGTCCACCAACATTTCATTTTCGCGCGCAAATTCGCGCGTCAGTTCGAGGGGATAACCAAAGGTGTCATGGAGACGAAATGCTTCGTCGCCCGGAATTTCACGCACCCCCTTGGCTTTTAGTGCGGTGATGATGTCTCCAAGTCGGGTTTCACCATTGTGCAGGGTGAGCAAAAAGCGTCTTTCCTCTTCGCGCGCCACGTGGAGGATGCGTTCGCGCTGTTCGATAATTTCAGGATACTCTTCACCCATCTCTTGAATGACCGTCGGGATGACTTGATCGAGAAAGGGTTCGGTGAATCCCAAAAGTCGCCCATGCCGCGCCGCGCGGCGAAGAATCAAGCGCGTCACATAGCCGCGCCCCTCGTTGCTCGGATTCACGCCGTCGCCAATCAGAAAAGTTACCGCGCGCGCATGGTCGGCAATCACGCGATACGAGACGCCGCGCTTTTCCACATTGAAATAATCATTCTCCGGCGCGTTCAGTAATTTGCGCGTCGTTTCGATGATGGGCATGAACAGGTCAGTTTCATAATTTGACAACTTGCCCTGCATGATCGCCGCAATACGTTCCAGTCCCGCGCCCGTATCAACGCAAGGTTTCGGGAGCGGTTCGAGCGCATACTGATCTTGGCCGATGAGATAACGATTGAACTGCATAAAGACGAGATTCCAAAGTTCAATCGTCTCTTCGCCGTCGCCATTTACATATTCCGCGCGATTAAATTGCGGGTCTTCGGGATGCTCGCCGCGATAATAGTGAATTTCCGAGTTGGGACCGCACGGACCCGTTTCGCCCATCTGCCAAAAATTATCTTTGCGGCTGAATTTCAAAATGTGCGTTGGGTCGGCGCCGACCTGTTTCCAAAGTTCAATCGCCTCGGCATCTTCGGAAATGCCCCATTCTTCATCGCCCGCGAAAACGGTGAACCACAAACGCTGCGGCTCGAGTTTCCATTCGTGTACCAACAAATCCCACGCGAATTGAATCGCGTCCTTTTTGAAATAATCGCCGAACGAAAAGTTGCCGAGCATTTCAAAAAAGGTGTGATGGCGCGGTGAAGGTCCGACATTTTCAAAATCATTGTGCTTGCCCGAAACGCGCATACATTTCTGCGCGGTGGTCGCGCGTAGATAGGCGCGCTTTTCCAAGCCCAGGAAAAGTTCTTTGAATTGAACCATCCCCGAATTGGCAAAGAGCAGCGTCGGGTCGCCGGCGGGAATGAGCGATGAACTGGACACGGCGGCGTGTCCACGCTTGACAAAGAATTCTTTGAATGATTTGCGAATGTCGTCTGAAGTTTTGTACATTTTCGTTAGCGATTCAGGGCTTTTTGTTGTAATTTGCATAATTGCAAACAATGATTCTATCCGAACTAACGCGCCTGACAAAATCTTGGAGGCGCTGATTTTCGGCGCAACGGATTCTGAAATATAATCTATCGCAATGTCGAAACAAACTTTGCGCTTTTTGGGCGCGCTGCTGGCGCTGACCGGCAGTCTGATTCTCGCCTACGCTGCTTACTCGTATGTCAGCCAAAAACAATTAGAAGCCGCTCTCACAGCCAAAATTCCCGGACAATCTCCCAATACACCTCTGACAACCACGCCGGTTGTCATTATGCCCGTCTTGAATGGTCAAGCGGTGAACCCGCAAACAATTCCCACAATTGGTGCAACTCATGTGTCGCCAAGCGTGACGCCCTTTCCCACGCACGCGACGCCGGTGCAGCCGGATGCCACATCGGTAATACACGTTGTCGGCACCGCGACGGCAATTTCGCTGGCGCCGCGCACGCCGCGTCCCACCGAACCGGCAGACTATAACACGCGGAGCGATCAACAGACGGCAACGCGCGTTCCGACCGTCATTCTGGCGGGCGTGAACGTGCCCACGCCTGTGAATAACGCGCCGGTCTTGGATCCTTCTGCGGACAAAATTTCCGGAACCCCACGCGGCACAGGCGCGCCCGCCGCGCGTTTACAAATCCCCAAGCTCAATATGGATTTGGCGGTTGCCACCGCAAACTATGTCACCTTTCAGCAAAATGGACAGCTGGTCAGCGATTGGAATGTCCCATTCGATTCGGCAGGACATCTTGCCACAACTGCGCAGCCGGGTGAAATCGGTAACGCGGTGATTTCGGGACATCACAATTTGACTGCGCCCAATACGTTCGGGCTCGGCGCCTTTGCCGGCTTGTGGAACTTGATCGCCGGTGATGAAATTCGCGTGAACCTCGAAGATGGCAAAACGCAGCTCTGGCGCGTCACCGAATCGTTTCCCGTAAAAGAGGGCGGCGAGCCATTGAGTGTGCGCATCGAACACGCGCAACAAATCATGGGCGATACGAACGCGCCGCTTCTCACGCTGCTCACTTGTTGGAACGGCAAATCCAATCCCTTGTCGGGCAACACCTACCGCTGGGTGATTCGTGCGGAATTGGTGAACGTGAATTAAATGTTAAAGTTGAAGGTTGAAGGTTTCATGTTCACTTTCAACTTGCAGCTTGCAACTTGCAATATGTCTCTTTCTCTCAATGAGGTTCTCGCGCGCGGCGTCGCGGAAATTATTACGGAAGCGGGCTTGCGCGCGCGCATCGCCGAGGGCAAACCGCTGCGTTTGAAAATGGGTTTCGATCCCTCTCGCCCGCTGCTCACGATTGGCAACATGGTGGGCATTCGCAAGCTGCGCCAATTTCAAGAACTCGGACATCGGATTGTTTTGGTGGTCGGCGATTGGACCGCGCAGATTGGCGATCCATCGGGCAAAGACGAAACGCGCACAATGCTTTCGCACGCGCAGACGCAAGAGAACGCGCGCACCTTTATGGACCAATTCTTCAAGGTGGTGGACAAGGATAAAACAGAAGTGCGTTGGCAGAGCGAATGGTTCGGCAAATTCAAACTCGACGATGTATTTCATCTCGCCAAAACATTCACGCTCGCGGACATGCTCGAACACGAAACATTTCGCAAACGTCACGAATCGGGTCAAGCGTTGACAATCATCGAGTTAATGTATCCCGCGCTGCAAGCGTATGATTCGATTGCGATTGACGCCGATGTGGAATTTGGCGGCACCGACCAAAAATTTAACATTCTCGCGGGACGTCAATTGCAGGAGCGACGTAGCAAACGTCCGCAAGAAGTTTTTCTCGTGCCGCTTTTGCCCGGCACCGACGGCAACGCGAAAATGGGCAAGTCGCTCGGCAACACGATTGATGTGTATGACACGCCGAATGACATTTACGGCAAAGTCATGTCGCTCGCCGATTCGGCGCTGCCGATTTATCTCACCGTCGCGTCCGATTTGCCGACGGCGGAAGTGGAAGAATTCAAACGCGAACTCGCGCAAGGCGGCGTGAATCCGCGCGACATTAAGATGAAACTCGCGTACGACATTGTGCGCCAATTTCACAACGCCGACGCCGCGCGAAACGCGGAACAAGAATTCATCCGCGTCTTTTCCAAACGCGAATTGCCAACCGAGATGGAGACGTTCGCGCTGAGCGCGCCGATACCGATTGTTGATTTATTGGTCGCCGCGAAATTCGCGCCGAGCAAAAGTCAAGCGCGCGAGTTGATTCGACAAGGCGGCGTGAAATTGAACGAAGAAAAAATTTCCGAACTCGACGCGGTGATTCCTGCGCCCGAAAGCGGGCGCGAAGCGATTTTGAGTGTGGGGCGACGCAAGTTTGTGAAATTGACGAATGGTTCTTGAAAAAATCGGACTGTCGCTAGTCCGATTTTTCTTTTTGCTTCGCCGCTTGCGCTTTTCAATTTGCCCGCATACAATTTCCACATGGGACAACTATTTCTCAATCTCACCGAGCAAGGCAAAAATGGCGCGGCGCGTTGGCTTGGCGGCACGCTCAACGTTTTGTTTTTCTGGTTCATTATCGGCAGCATTCTTTCTGCGCCGTTTTTGATCATCAGCGTTTGGGGACTGCTCACAAGCGGCGAATTTAACGGGCAGCTCGACCGCGCAGACCCGTTTTGGCTCTATCTCGCCACCAATGTGTCGTTTCTCGGCGTCTGGCTCGGGCTGTGGCTCACGGTGCGGTTTATTCACCAACGCGCCTTTCGCACGCTCGTTACGCCCGCCCCAAAAATTTCATGGCGGCGCATCGCGCAAGGATTTTTTGTTTGGCTCGCTTTGATTGCCCTCGCGCAAGTTGTCGAGTTTGTAATTTATCCCGAACGCGCACAATTTACATTTGATCCAAGTAAATGGATTCTCTTTTTGCCGTTCGTTCTGATTCTTACGCCAATTCAAACCAGCGCGGAAGAATTGTTATTTCGCGGCTATTGGCTGCAAGGCACCGGACGGCTCACGCGCAATGTGATCGTGTTGTGCGTTATCAACGGCATTCTCTTTGGACTGCCGCACATGCTCAATCCCGAAGTGATGGCGAATCCGAATGATACGCTCGTGCTCTTTCTGAATTATTTTGTCACCGGCGCCGCGCTCGCGTTGTACACACTGCGCGACAATCGCCTCGAACTCGCGCTGGGCGCGCACGCGTCGAATAATTTGTTTGCCGCGCTCGCCGTCAACTATAAAGATTCCGCGCTCACGACGCCTGCGCTCTTTACCAATTCCACGCTCGATGCCTACTTTGGGTTTGTTATGCTAATGCTTGTGAGTGTGGCATTTTATCTCATCGTGTTTCGCGTTTTGGACCGACGCGCGGACAAGTCCTTGAATGAACTCTACTGATGCGCGGATCGTCTTTGCCGCGCGCCTCGTCCGACTGTTCGCATACGGTTTTCTCTCCGTCGCGTTATTTTTGTATCTCAGCGCGCGCGGCTTTGGCGAAGCAGCCATCGGGCTGTTGCTCACGTTCACCTTGCTCGGCGACGCGGGCATTTCGCTCTGGCTCACCACGCACGCGGACCGCGCGGGACGCAAACGGACGCTGCTCATCGGCGCGGCGTTGATGACGTTGGCAGGAATTGTCTTTGCGCTGAGCGATAATTTTTACGTTCTCGCCATTGCCGCCATCATCGGCGTCATCAGTCCGAGCGGCAACGAGATCGGTCCATTTCTCTCCGTCGAACAAGCTTCACTCACTCAACTTTTGCCCGATTCGGAACGCACGCGCGTTTTTGCCTGGTACAATTTGATTGGCTCCTTTGCCACCGCGTTCGGCGCGTTATGCGGCGGCATTCTCGCGCAATCTTTGCAGAATCACGGATTCTCCGCGCTCGATTCGTATCGCGCCGTCGTCATCGGTTACGCCTCTTTTGGAATTCTCCTCGCCGCCTTGTTTCTTTTTCTTTCGCCCGCCATCGAAGTTCCGGTCTCGCTGCCGCGCGCGCTGACCGCTTCGTTCTTGGGCTTGAATCGTTCACAACGCATCGTCTTGCAACTCTCGGCGTTGTTCGCGCTGGATGCGTTCGCCGGCGGATTCATCGTCTCTAGTATTCTCGTCTTTTGGTTCAATTTGCAATTTGGCTTGGACCCGGGACAGCTCGGCGCGCTGTTGTTTGCCGCGAATATACTGGCAGGCATTTCTGCGCTCTCCGCCGCGCGCCTCGCGAAAAAATTTGGGCTCGTCAACACGATGGTGTTTACACATTTGCCCTCCAACATTTTGTTGATGCTTGTGCCATTGATGCCGAATGTGTGGCTTGCCGTTGCGCTGCTGCTGATACGTTTCAGCATTTCGCAAATGGATGTGCCAACGCGCCAATCGTACACGATGGCGGTGGTCGCGCCGGACGAACGTTCTGCCGCGTCAGGAGTTACGACGATTGCGCGTTCGCTCGGCGCCGCGATTGCGCCGGCGTTGAGCGGCGCCATGCTCGCCATCCCTGCTCTTGTCAGTGCGCCGTTTTTTGTTGCGGGCGGTTTGAAAATTGTGTACGACCTTTTGCTGTTTCGACAATTCCGCGCAGTCAAACCACCGGAGGAAAAAAGATAGGGGCGGGTCTGAGACCCGCCCCTATTCTTCAGGATAATCTAACATTGTTATCTTGACGCGCTCACCGCGTTTGTATTCCAACACATCAGGCGGCATTTCGAGCAATCCATTCGCGCGTGTGATCGAAGAGAGAATGCCCGAGCCCTGTTCGCCCGTCGTCGTTGCCGTGTATTCGCCATTACCGTTACGCGAAACATGCACGCGAATAAAATTGCGGCGTCCCGCGTTATTTTCCGCGCGCTCTTGCAAAATCGCTTGCACGTACGGACGCGCGAATTTTGTTTTACCGAGCATTGTCAAAATCGCCGGACGCGCAAAAGTTTCAAAGGAAACGATCGCGCTTACAGGATTTCCCGGCAGTCCAAGCAATGGCACGCCGCCGACAATTCCAAAGGCGAGCGGTTTGCCCGGCTTCATGTTCACTTGCCAAAAATGCATCTCGCCCTCGGCGTTCAACACATCTTTGACAATATCATAATCGCCAACCGACACTCCGGCAGAAGTGATAAACAAATCCGCGCCCGCGCGAATCCCCGCGCGAATCTTGCGCGTCAAATCTTCCACGTTATCACGCGCGATGCCGAGACGAATCGACACGCCACCCGCTTTCAAGACCGCCGCCGCGTTCGCGTATTCATTCGAGTTGCGAATTTTTCCTTCGGTGAGCGGTTCGTCAATCGCAACGAGTTCATCGCCTGTCGCAAGAATCGCCACGCGTGGACGACGATGCACGGCGACGTGACCCGCGCCAATCGAAGCGAGCAAACCGATTTCGGAAGGACGCAGCGTTGTGCCTTTTTCCAAAATCACTTGGTCCTTGCGAATGTCTTCGCCCGCGAGTCGCACATTCGCGCCGCGCGCGGGCGCGCCCAAGATTTCGACGGCGCTGCTTCCCTTCCCCGTCGCTTTTTGATTCACCGCTTCGGACGTTTCTTCAAAACGCACCACAGTGTCGGCGCCGGGCGGAAGCACTGCGCCCGTCATAATCCGAATCGCCGTGCCTTGTGTAACCTCTGCGTTCGGCACATAGCCCGCCGCTAAATCCGCGACGACAAGCAAGCGAACCGGATTTTGCGCGGACGCGCCGCGAATATCATCCGCGCGCACCGCGTAGCCATCCATCGCGGAATTGTTGTGCGGCGGCACGTTGATCGGCGAAACAACATCTTCCGCCAGCACGCGACCCAACGCGTCGACCAAGTCCACGCGTTCGGCTTCAAGAGGCGCGAAATGTTTAAGAATATACGCGCGGGCGTCTTCGACTGAAATCATGGCACGTCATACACTCTTGGGGGTTTCGTTTTGGGTTTCTTCTTTTTTCGATTCGTCGGCAGCTTGCGTCCCTTTGCGAAATTCGGCGACGCCCTTGCCCATCGCGCCCATGATGTCCGTCAGACGACTCGCGCCGAAAATGACAAGGACAATTACCAACACGATCAAGAGTTCAGGAATTCCGATGTTTGGCATACAACTCTCCTTACGCGCTTTATTGCGCGCTAAATGCTTCCGCTTTGCTCAATTCCTCTGGTGTATTTACATTCCAAAACGATAAAAGTTGCGGGTCAATTTTTTCAATTTCAGATTGTTCTACAATTTTCACGCGCATCGCATCGTGAAACGAAATCATGCGCAAATCATTCTGCAAAATTTTTTCACGCATTGGCGGCAAACAGGTCTTGCGATAAATGGCGTGGAGCGGATGCAGGTTCATTTTTTTCGCCGTGTTTTCATTACCGCCCTGCCATGTTTTGCGTTCATCGCCCCGGCGTTTTGCGTCGTACGCGCTCGGAATGACAATATCACAATCGAATGAAAGAGATATTAAAAATTTCAACAGGTCAACATTCAGAAACGGCATGTCGCACGCCACGGCGACTGCCAATTCATTCTGCGCCGCGTTCAAGCCCGAATACAAGCCGCCGAGTGATCCGGTGTTTGGAAATTCATCGCGCACTACGCGCGCATCCAATTTTTCAAAGAGTTCCACATCATTTGCAACGACAATAATTTCAGAGCAAAGGTCTTGTAACGCTTCCATCACGCGGACGATTAAAAATTTTCCGCTCAGTTCGATCCACGCTTTATCACGTCCCATGCGTCGTGACGCACCGCCCGCCAAAACAATGCCACTCGCTTGCATGTCAACTATCGCACTATTCCACTACCACACTATCGCACTATTCCACTACCACACTATCGCACTATTCCACTACCACACTATCGCACTATTCCACTACCACACTATCGCACTATTCCACTACCACACCA
Organism: Chloroflexota bacterium; assembly: GCA_004295045.1. Taxonomy (GTDB): domain Bacteria; phylum Chloroflexota; class Anaerolineae; order UBA4142; family SHND01; genus SHND01. Next base: position 24,331 of record SHND01000020.1, read on the forward strand.
CCGCGCTAATTATTGCTAAACTTGTCAAAATCCTTGTGCATAAAGGACTCGCGCATCAACTTGACGCGCTGCAAAAAAATTTGCTCGGCTTCCAATACTTCTAATTCGCGCGCCAACCGCTCTTGAACCGTTTCAATTTCCAATAACGCTTGTTTGTCCGGATTTGGAATTTGTAAATTTGACGCAATCGTGTACGACAAGACCTGCGGGTCCATCGGTGCGACAATTTGGTCCGGACGGTCTTGCTCGTCCATGAGTTCCGAGAGGTCCGCGACATAGTTGATATATGCTTTGTGTGCGGCTTGCGTCAGTTTGGACAGGAATTTCAAATCGCCCATCTCATCTTCCCATGCCTCAATGTCGCCCGACAGATACGGATGATGCTCGTATGTTTTCAATAAGCGAAAACGGACAACGCCCATCGTCAGCATGTTCATCCGCCCATCGTCCAATTCATCTACGCTGACGATGCGCGCCACCGTGCCAACGGTTGCGGTTTCCGCGATCTCTCCCACCTCATTCCCGTCCGTAATCAGCAGCACCCCAAAGCCAATTCGCTCGCGGATACAGCGCGTCATCATCTCTTGATAGCGCGGTTCAAAAATGTGCAGCGGAAGCGGCATGCGCGGAAAGAGCACAGTATTGAGGGGAAAGAGCGGCAAATCGCGTTCGGGAATGTCCATACGAATGAATTATACAATGCACAATGCAGAATGCACAATGCAGAATGCAAAACGGCAAAGGACGAACGACGAACAACTACTCGACGCGCAGCACTAACGTTTTCAAATACAACGTCTCCGGAATTTGCAAGATCCACGGATGATCGGCGGGCTGATACGTCACTGTGATCACACTCGCCCGGCGCGATACGTCGCCCGCCGCGATGCGCGACACCTCGATCAAATCGTTGACGGAAATATGATAGGCGCAAGTCGAAAGAAACAAGATTCCGTTCGGTTCGAGCAGCCGCAAGGCGTCAGTGGTCAAACGCGTGAACAGTTGTTTTGCGGGCGGCACCTCATTCTTGTGTTTCGCCAACGTCGGGGGGTCGAGAACGATGTGAGAAAAGGAACGTCGCTCCTGCACGAGCTGCGCCAAAACTTTTTCTGCATCACCCCACCGCGCACCGACGCGTTCGCTCAAATTATTTCTGCGCGCGTTCGCTTCGAGTTGCTGCAGCGCAACTTGATCCTTGTCCACCGCCAACGCGTGCGCGCCCGCTTTCGCCGCGTGCAACGAAAACGCGCCGGTGTAACTGAATACGTCCAACACGCGGCTTGGCTGAGCGGCGTCAGAGCCCATCACCATCGTTCGCAGCAACCGCCGATTGTCGCGTTGATCCAAATAAAATCCCGTCTTTTGCCCCGCTAGCGGATTTACAAAAAATTCAACATCGTCCTCGAAAATCGAAATTTCATTCGGCACGTCACCATACAACACTCCCACGCGCAGTTCCAAACCTTCCTCGCGGCGCGCTTGCGTGTCACTTCGTTCGTACGCGCCTTGCGCGGGAAAAATTTTCTTCAGCGCCTGCAAAATCTCTTTGCGAAAATTTTCGACGCCGGCGTTTCGAAACTGGACGACGAGCGTATCTGCAAAGCGGTCAACCACGAGACCGGGCAGTTGATCTGCTTCGCCGTGAACGAGGCGCAGCGCGTTGGTATTGACAATCGCGTGTACACGCCGCGCAAGCGCCTGTTCAAACCGCCTTTCAAAAAAGGCGCGATTGATTTTCTCTGACGCGTCGTACGTGATAATGCGCGCGGCAATGTGCGACGTCGGACTAAAAAACGCGCGGGCGATAAAATCGCCGCGCGCGTCTCGAATTTCGACCAACTCGCCCGCGTGCGCGTCTCCGCGAATTTCCGCGATTTCATCCGCGTACAACCACGGATATTGATTTTGCAATTTTTTCACGCGCTCGGGCGCGACAACAACAATCGTCATGGTTCGTTCGTCGTCAACTGTTTCACCTTTTCGCCGCGCTGACTTTCAGAAAAAGGATAACGCACAATCTCCGCTTTCTGTTTTTCCTCGCGCGCCAGCACCACGCGTTCGTACTGGTGATGCGCCACGAGACAAAGCACAAAGCCGATCACCCCCGCCAGAATCGCGATGACGACGAGGTTGATGTCAAAGATCATCAACGGCAAGGCAACCGTGACGCCAAAAAAGATACAGTCTATCAGCAGAACCACTTCGCGCGTTTCGGCGCCGCCCACGCCGCGCGCATCATAACGCGGCAAATTGTCATAAGGCGCCCAAAAAAGATACGGCTCGATTTCCGGCGCGCGTTCGATAAAGAAATGGTGAATGCGATTGATGGCGCGCAGATACTCTGTTCCTTGCATACTGCGTTCCAACAGACGATGAAAAGTAATCACACCGAGAAAGAAAATTCCGAGCGCAGAGGCGAACGCGACCTCAAGCAATTGCACCGTTGCAATTCCCAGCTGTGACAAGGCAACCGAAACGCCGACAATGGTTGTCGCCAGCGTGAGAAACAAGGTTACGCGTCGTTCCGCCGTTTCGCGCGTGGACAAATAGAGTTCGCACAAACGCGAATGTTCGGCGAGGAGAAAGGTTGTGGCTTGATCGTGCGCGAGAGGCGCGCTTGGCGGAGCGGACATGCGCGTATTTTACCATGAATAAAAAAAAGACCTTTGAGGATAAAACGCTCAAAGGTCTCGAGTCAAACTTTGACTTGATCATTCAACAAAGCGGCGTTCGCTGCGATCAATGCGCAATTCTTCGCCCAACACTTCGGCAACCATCGGCAAATAGATGTTGTACATTTTTTCTTTCGACAGCCGCACCTCCAAATCGGTGACGTACAACAATGCGTTGTACACCTGCAAACCGCCGTAATCACTCGCCAAAAGTTGAATCACCGGACGAATCGCCTCCGCTTCAATCAGTTCCGCATCCACATGTCCGATGCGTTCCCGGCGTCCCAGACAGCTCGCAGGCACTTCAACCTTTAGGACATCATCCATGTCATCGAGACGGATGAAAAATGAAACTATCGCCGGCTCTTCTTGCACATTCAAATCCTGAATCACCACGCTCGATTTGCCTTGCTCAAAACTGTAACGCCCCAGCAAGAGCGGGGTGGAATAACCGACCTTGCGTTCGGTGAGCTCATCGAGCAAGGCGCTGTCCGTAATTTCGACGATTTCACTGCGTCCGAGATTGCGCTGAATAATTTTGGAAAAGAGCGCCTGGCGATTTGTTTTGGAGATCGAGACGAGCAGAAGGTTGCGCTCGGCGCAGAGTTTAAAGAGCCGCCGATACGATTCCAAGAGCATGGAAGCATAGTCACGGTCTTCGGGAATATCTGTGCCGCGCAGCGGATACAGTTGTGGCAACATTCCATAAATCGCGCCATCGAGATACAAAATGCTGCCTTCGGGAATCTGTTCCGCGAACTCGCGCGCCAAGCCGATTTCCAAACTCCGCAGCATCAAATCGGCAAAACGGTCCATCGTTTCTGCCGGCACCGTTCCGGGCAAAATTTCAAGATCCGTAATCGGCTCACTCAGCTTGTCACCCATGATCAGCGCTTGGGCAACAAAGACCGTCGAACCGTTTGCCAAGTTCGCGCGGCGGCGCGAACCATCAATCGCGTACGCTTGCCGCTTGGCAGCGTTTGGCGCGTCCGGTAACGCGGAATGCCATTGCTGCAAAACTGCTTGCCGCAATTCTGCATCAATTTGTTTTCCGCTTTGATGCAAATTTGCTTTTAGGAAATCGCGTTTCTTGGTAATGGCGTCGTTCAGTTGTCCGATGAAGGTTCCCGACATGTCAACCTCCCCTGCGCGAAATTTTTAACATTGTGGACACGTTGTACTCGTTTGTAGGGAAAACCGGAACGTCTTTTATTCCAATCACCAAGCGGACAGTTTTCCATCGAACTTTTGTGCTAATTTTACTAGCACTTGCGTTCCATGTCAACGATTTTCACGAACAGATTTTCTATCCGAATAAAACATCTGTTCTAGTCGCGCTATAACAAAAAAACTCGACTGCAATCCATCGCAGCCGAGTTTTAACTTTCTATTGGGCTATTTCGAAATGCATTTCGACGTTGGCGGTGATCTCTGTGGAACCTGTTTCGACAGGACCTGCCCCACCCGCAGCGGGCGCCGGCGCCGATTCAAAGGCGCTGCGGTAAACCGGCACCACACCGCCGGAAGTTTCGGTAATGGAAATGATGTTTCCCACTTTGACCCCTGCGGCAGTGGCAAGCGTTTCCGCTTTCGCCATCGCGTCTTTCACCGCCAGCGTGCGCGCTTCGTCTTGCGCTTTGGACGGATCATTCACTGTGAAAAACACGCCGTTGACAGAGTTTGCGCCCGCTTCTAACGCTGCATCCAACACTTTGCCAACATTGTCAATGTCGCGAATTTTTACGGTGACGATGTTGCTCACACGATATCCGGTGATTTGGGACGACTCGCCTTGTTTTGGCTGATTCGTGATTGGATAAACATTGTAGCTCGTCGTCTGAATATCTTTGGCATCCACGCCTTGCGCTTTGATGGCGTTGATAACTGCCGTCATTTTTTCACTCGCCTGCTTGGTCGCTTCCGACAAGGTTGGCGCCGTAATGTCAACGCCAACACTGGCAATCGCCGTATCGGGCTGAACGGTGACGCGTCCCGTACCACTAACACCGATGTTTGTTTTCGGCGTATTTGTAGCCGTTTGCGCGTTTGCAATTTTCGGCGCGCTCGCTTGGGCAAGCATCGCGACGACGCCCGCAGCCACGAGAATGCCGATTGCAAACATCGCAGGAACTCTAATTTTTGTCATCTGTTTCATATTTTTCCCCTACTCACTGATCTCGAATCTCATCAACACATTTGTTGAAATTTCAAGCGAACCTGTTTCTACCGGTCCCGCACTCGCGGCGTCCGCAGCCGACCTCGCATAAGGCAAGGGTGGCGGCGCGCTAGTTACGCCTTCGGTGATAGAAATTACGTTGCCCAATTTCACACCGGATGCCGCAGCTAACGTTTCTGCGATATGTGTGGCATCTTTCACCGCCGCCGTGCGCGCTTCGGTTTCGTATTTGGACGAATCGGCAATTCCAAATGTCACGCCGCCCAAATAATTTGCTCCCGCGCTCATCCCGGCGTCGAGCACCTTGCCAACATTTGCAATGTCTTTTACCTTGACGTTCACCACATTCATCACTTGATAACCTGTCACCTTTGGGGGTTCGCCTTCATTGTAAGTGGTAACCGGATTGACGTTGTATGTGCTGGTTTGAATCTCCTTGGGGTCTATCCCCTGCGCCTTGAGCGCGGCGAGCACTTTGGTCATGATTGCGTTCGCCTGTTCGGTCGCTTCCGCCAAAGTTGGCGCGGTAATTTGCGCGCCGATGCTGATGGTCGCTTCATCGGGCTGCGCCGTTACGCGTCCCGTTCCCGAAACGGTGATTGTCCGCCTCGCAGTGGATTCGTCTTGCTCTTGCGCGTTGGCAATATCAGAACGGGCGGCGAGCCCGGCAACCATGAGCAACAAAATCGCACTAACACCCAAAACGCTGACGGCTTGAATAAATCTCTTGGACACAAATCCTCCTCTGAATTCATGCGTGTGCTAAATTGACGATGGGGGAATAAAGTTTGTTCCGAATCGGACGGGGCAATTACAAATGGAGCAAAAAATTACGTTCAAGTTCCCAAGCCGCGTAACCACACCGCGACCCAAATCGCCAAAAAGATGAGCCATGCGATAGGCGGCTGTTCAAGGATTGACAACGTGCGCTGTAAAAGGGCGCGCACAAAGCGGTACAAAAGATCGAATGCGCGGCTCAAGCCCGACAAATCGAGAATGGCAGAAACGCGCGTCGGCAAGAAACTCGCATAGCGCTCCCAACGGCGCGCCAGTTCAAACGATGCGAGCAACGGCACCACCAAGCCCGCGATGAGAAAAATCCACGCGCCCCATTGCGAACCGGTCGGCATGATCGCTTGCGCAAATAATTTCAGCGCGGTGTCTGCCGCATCACTGACAGGCGACGCGAAAAACATTGGCAGCACGGCGACACTGAGCGTGGGAAGCAGGACACAGGCAAGCGCGGTATATTCAAAAATAGTCGGCGCTTTGGGTGCAACATCGCGGCTCGCAAAAATTTCACGCCACAATGGAATGAGAATCAACGCCATCGCGGCAACGAGCAAGAGCCACAAGGCAAGGAACCCGGTCGCGTACGACGCGGCGAGCATTCCAACGCGCGTAGTAAAGGCGGGCGTCAGTGGGAGCGCGGCGGTCACGCACAGCGCCGCAATCCAGACCAGAGCTGTCAGCGGCACACGCGGCGGCTGCGCGCGCCACAGCCATGCAAGACCAATCAATGACGCCAACGCAAACGCGCCAATCGTAAGCCAGATTGCGAACGCGGGCGCAACTTCCGATGTGAAAAAAAATGGCAGCAGGAGCAGCGGTGCGGCAAACGCGCGCAAAACCCAATCGAATGCATCCGCGCCATGCGGCTGTCCCACCACCAGCAGCGCGCTGATTCCAAACGCCAGCAGCACGACGAGCTGCATTTCGCTCAACAGCGTCACCGAACCTTGCAGCTGCGCCAACAAACGCGTGAGCAAATAGCCGCCAAGCAAAAAAGGCACTCCCACGCGCACGCCAAACGTATCCGCGCTCGCGGGCGCTGCCGCCTGAAAGGGATACAATCCGGTTCGAATCCAACAGGCGAGAAAAATCAATAATGCCGCCGTGCCTTGCAAGGTCGCTTCATCCAGACGCAAGGCACTCGCTTCGTTCGCCGCGATCATCCCGCCTGTCAGCCATGCCACGAGCGCAGCCAGATTCCACGCAAAAGCGCGCGCCACGCGTTCACGCGGCTCGCCCTTGGCAATGGGGATTGCCAACAAGCCCAATTCGACGACAAGCCAGGCAGCTGTGACGGTGGTCCAATTATCCGCCGCGAGGAGCAAGAGCGCGCCCGCTTCGACCACGAGCGTGCCTGCCGTTTGCAGACGCGGGTCGTATTCCATGCCCATCAACATGCGCGCGCTCAAACAAAAGAGGAGCACCAAACCGAGCGGCAGCGCAAAACCATTGTTCCATTGCAGAGTCAAGGTCAGAGCAGGCAAAATGTCGCTCGGCTCGAATAATGTGACAGGTTCGCGCGCACCCACCGCGAGGACAAGTAAACTGATCACGGCAAAAACATTCGCAATCAGGGGAACAAATCGGCGATATCGCGCGAGCAGCGGAAGCGGGAGCAAAAACAAGAGGGCGCCGCCAATCAAAAGCAGAGCGGGTACAAGCGCGGCAAGAGCAGGCATGGGAATTCGATTCTAGCACAACTTGGAAAAGCGTGTGAAACCGAAACGCGTCTGCGAACGTCTTATTCTGTAGTTCGATTCGAGAGTGCTATAATCCTGCGAGATCGAGTTTCAAATATGCAGAGAAATGTTCGTAAATTTTTCCTGTGGATGGTCGCGGGCATGGTTTTTACTATGCTCGTTTGCGGTGGGCTATTCGCGGGCTTTTATTTTTTTGATACCATCCGCGCGTATACCGCAACCGCGAATCTTCCCAACATCAGCGGCATCGTCGCCGACCTCCCTTCCGCTGCCCAACCCCTTCCCACCGTTGCTCCGCTACCGAACGTTGCGGCGGGCGAGCGCATCAATGTCTTGATTTTGGGAATTGATCGCCGCGAGAATGAAGAAGGTCCGTGGCGCACCGATACGATGATTGTCGCCACCCTCGATCCGCAAAGCAAAACTGCCGCGATGCTTTCCATTCCGCGCGATTTGTACGTTCCGATTCCTGCGCCCGGCGCGGGTGAAAATCGGATCAACACGGCAAACTTTTATGGCGACTCGTCCAAATATCCCGGCGGCGGTCCCGCGCTTGCGAAAAAAACGATCGAATACAATTTTGGGATCCCGATTCACTATTATGTGCTGATTGATTTCGACGGCTTTCGCAAAATTATTGATGCGCTGGGTGGGATTGATATTGATGTGCCAGAGGCGATTGACGATCCGGAATATCCGACCGAAGATTACGGCATCATGCACTTGCAAATTCCGGCAGGGCGGCAGCACATGAACGGCGACCTCGCACTCAAATACGCGCGTTCGCGCAAGACCACGAGCGACTTTGACCGCTCGAAACGCCAGATGCAAGTGATTCTCGCCGTACGCGACAAAGCGTTGAAATTGAACGCGCTCGCGCAAGCGCCGCAGCTGCTGGCGCAGCTCCGTGACACCGTTGAAACGGACATGCCGCCCGATCAAATGCTCGCGCTCACCCCCATCGTCGCCCAAGTGCGCGCGGACAATATCAAATCGCGTTCGGTTGATCTCACGATGACGTACGAAATCAAACTCAACACGGGCGCCGATGTGTTATGGCCCGACCGCGAAAAGATCAGCGCGCTGATCAGTGAATTGTTCGCCACACCGCAAGACACCAATGTCGTTGCCTCGATCAATCCGTTACGCGCCGAAGCTGCGCGCATCGTTGTCCTCAACGGCACAAACAAAGATGGGCTCGCCGCGATGGCATCGCGCTATTTGAAAACCAACGGCTTTAACGTGGTTCAAATCGGCAACGCGGAAAAACGCGATTACACAAAAACCGTACTCGTTGATCTCGCGGGGAAACCTGCGACCCTCGATTGGTTGTCGCAACACTTTGGCATTGACAACGGCAATATTCGACGCAATCCCACCGCTGAACGCGATTCGGACATCCGAATCATTTTAGGGAATGATTGGTCGCCGCCACTGCAATAAAAAGACGAGACCGATTGAGCGGTGCAAACATCACACAATCGGTCTCGTCTCTGCTTTACTCGACCAACAGCCACAGAAATTCATATGGCTCGAGCTGCACACGCGCGGGAAAAATAAATTCAACGCGATTTAGAATGTCCCACCCCTCCCGTCCCGCATGGTCACGAAACTTGAGCGGCTGCGATTGCGCGGAGAGATTGTTGATAATCAACAACTTTTCTCCTTCACCGAACCGTTCAAACCCCAAGACTTGATGATTTCCCAAATCTACTTGCTTGAACGCGCCGCGCCGCAAGGCATCATATTTTGCATTCGCCTCCAGCAACAACGCGCGCGCCGCGCTCGACATTTCGACGGATGCTGTATCCATCGCGTTGTACGTGGGCGGCAGCAAAGCAGCGGCGACATCCTCAGCGGGCAGTGCCAGCGCAAGCGCGTAGGCGAGCTCGAGCGCGCGGGGTTCACGCGTCCGCAGCGCGTTCTGCCATTTCTCCACTACATCCGGCGGGACAAAGAGCGCTGAATCACTCATTGGGGTTCGAGCGCGTGCGATTCGGCAAATTCGTTTTCCAAAGCCGCGCGCGCATCCTGATAGATTGCGTGAAAACGGACGCGATAATATTCCAACTGCGCACGCGCGGCATCGTCGTCCAGTTCCATTTCAATCGTGCGGCAGAGGGCGAGTCCCAGTCCCGCGTAATTCAGTGTCCGCCGCAGCGCTTCTTCCCCGTACAGCGGAACCAGTTTTTGTTTCACCGCATCGGAAAGGCGCGCGTCGCGCAGCGCCGTCTCCGTTGTCTTGCCGCCGACCATCATGGCAGTCTCTGCCATCCCAAATGTTTTTTCCAGTAAACGTTGTACGCCGCGCGCATCCATCGCCTTCTCCATACACAGCAAAAGCCCCGATGTAATCGAGGCTCATGCAAAAAACAAAACAACAAATTCGCCGTTAGGCGGCTGATTTGGCGGGTTTGTGCGAATCGAGGAACGTCACCGCTTCGCCAACCGTTGTGATCTTTTGGGCTTCTTCGTCGGAAATCTCACCGCCAAATTTTTCTTCAAACTCCATGATGAGTTCGACGAGATCGAGCGAATCGGCTTCCAAATCTTCGCGGAACCGCGCGCTGGGGACGACCTTTGCCTCATCTACGCCGAGTTTATCTACAATAATTGCTTTGACTTGCTCAAAGGTATCACTATTTTCCATAATATGCCTCCGATAATTGATTGGGTGTGAATGCAGCAAGTATAAACATGTTGCTACACAGCGTCAATTATACGCTTGTATGCTGCCAGCCGCACTCTTGTAATTAACACCATCTGTCCGCTGAAGTTGCGAGGCGCTTCCCCTCTCGGCATGAATGCAAGTGGCGTCCGAAGCGTTGTGTTATAATTGCAAAATCTTTTTCCCGGAACAGACCAAATGCCCGACGAAACCATTGTCAGCAATCGCAAAGTCGAACACCTACGCATCAACCTCGAGGAGAACGTACAGTTTTTCGACGTCAGCACAGGACTCGAAAAATATCGTTTTGTTCACCAAGCGCTGCCTGAACTCGACCTCGATGCAATTGATACCTCTCTCGAACTCTTTGGCAAAAAACTACGCGCGCCGCTTCTCGTTTCTTCCATGACGGGCGGCGCGAGCGAAGCGGAACGCATCAATCGCAATCTTGCCGCTGCCGCGCAAGCGACGCGCATCGCGATGGGGCTCGGCTCACAGCGCGCGGCAATCGCTGACCCCGCGCTCGCGCGCACCTATCAAGTCCGCGACCTTGCGCCCGATATTTTGCTTTTTGCCAATCTCGGCGCGATTCAGCTCAACTATGGCTACACTTTGGACGAATGCCGCCGCGCCATCGAAATGATTGACGCGGACGCGCTGTTTCTCCATCTCAATCCGATTCAAGAAGCGGTGCAAGCGCACGGCAACACCAATTGGAGCGGGTTGCTGAAAAAAATCGAAACCGTTTGTCACACGCTTGACGTGCCCGTCATTGTCAAAGAAGTGGGCTTTGGCATTTCCGAAAATACGGCGCGTCAACTTGTCAATGCAGGCGTGCGCGCGATTGATGTGGCGGGCGCCGGCGGTACGTCGTGGGCAGCTGTCGAAGCCAAGCGCGCGCCCAACGCGGAATTGCAGAAACTCGCCGAAACGTTTTGGGATTGGGGCATCCCAACCGCTGAAACTTTGGTTCAGGTGCGCAAGGCGGCGCCCGGATTACCCATCTTTGCCAGCGGCGGAATCCGCGACGGAATTCAAGTCGCAAAATGCGTCGCGCTCGGCGCATCGTTGGTCGGACTTGCCTCGCCCATGCTGAAACTCGCACACATTTCCTCTGAAGCCGCCATCGAGGGCATTCACGCGCTCGTCACACAACTGCGCGTTGCGATGTTTGGCGTCGCCGCGCAAAATTTATCTACTCTGCGCGATTCACCCTTTCTCCGAAAAATCAACTGACACATCCTTTCACCCTCGACCTCACTATGACCTCTGATTATTTGACTGCGCTCGATCAAAAACTGCGCGCGCTCACACGCACACGCGCGCCGCTTTACGCCGATTTTTTCAACATTCTGCATTATCATCTCGGCTGGACTGACGCGCAAGGCAACGCGGCGCAGGCGGACATGGGAAAGCGAATCCGCCCGTTATTGTGCTTGTGGGCGTGTGAAGCTGTCGGCGCAAATTGGCGCGGCGCATTGTCGGCGGCGGCAGCGATAGAACTTATTCACAACTTTTCGCTCATCCACGATGATATTCAAGATGACAGCGCGGCGCGGCGCGGACGCGCGACCGTTTGGAAAGTGTGGGGAATGGCGCAAGGCATCAACGCGGGCGACGCGATGTTTGTGCTGGCACAGCAGGCGATCAATGAAATTCCGACGAACCTTTCGCTCGCGCGCTATGCGGACATTCAACGCGCCTTTAACGCCGCGATTTTCAAACTCACGCAGGGACAATATCTCGATCTGGCGTACGAACGCGCTGACCAAGTGACGCTGGAGCAATACTTGGAGATGGTGAGTGGGAAAACCGCCGCGCTGCTTTGTGCCGCCTGCGAAATCGGTGCGCGCATTGGCACCGACGACAGACACCTCTATCGCACGCTCGCGCGGTATGGCGAACATCTCGGCATCGCGTTTCAAATTGCAGATGATGTGTTGGGATTGTGGGGCGATCCGCAAGTTACGGGGAAATCAGCAGAAACCGACTTGTTGAGCCGTAAAAAATCATATCCGATTCTGTACGCGCTCCAAGCGGATGGCGGAAGCGAATTGCGCGCGTTGTATGCAAAATCCGAATGGACAGAGAACGATGTACACCGCGCCCAAGAAATTTTAGGAAAAACAAACGCGCGCGCGCAGGCATTGCATCAAGCCGAAATGTATGCGCGGCAGGCGCAAGACGCGCTCGATGCCACGAATCTAAAAAATCCCGCCATCACGCGTTTGAGCGATCTGATTCAGCAAGTAGTGTACCGCGAAAAATAGCATCACGCGTCATCAGGCAAGAAACGCCACAACACTTGATTCGATACCAACATGCCCCGCTCGGTCAATCGCATTCGTTCTTGATCCACTTGCAGCAAGCCCCAGCCGGATAACAATTCTATCGGCGCGCGATACACCTGGCGCGCATCCTCGCCAAAGCGCTCCTGAAATCGTTCCCACGCAACACCCTCCGCCAAACGCAAACCGAGAAAAATCGTTTCGGACATTTCCATCGCGCGCGAAATTTCTTCGCGCGCGGCGATGACGGATTCGCCTCTCTCCAAGCGTTTAATGTATGCGCGCGGTGATTTCACATTCTCGTAGCGAATGTGTTCGCCGCGTTCATCGCGCCACGAAGAATGTGCGCCCGCGCCAAATCCCAAATACGGTTCGTTTAGCCAGTATGTTTTGTTGTGGCGAGATTCAAAGCCGCCTTTTGCAAAGTTGGAAATCTCGTAATGGACGAATCCTGCCGCGCCGAGTTTTTCGACGGCAAGTTCGTACATCTGCGCGGCGAGGTCTGCATCGGGCAGCGCGACGCGTCCGAGCTCGATCTGCTTTTTCAATGCCGTACGCTCTTCCACTTGCAAACCGTAGAGCGAAAGATGTTCCGATTCAAACGCGAGTGCGCGTTCCAGCACATCGCGCCAATCGTCGAGCGATTGCTCGGGCAAACCATAGATCAAGTCGAGATTGATATTTTCAAATCCCGCGCGCCGCGCCAACTCGAACGCTTCGTACGAATCGGCGACGGAATGATGCCGCTTGAATTGTTTCAGGCGCGCGTCCTCGAACGTTTGCACGCCGAGTGACAAACGCTGAAAGCCCATTTCGCGCAGCGCGCGCAACTTTTCAAAATCCACCGTGCCGGGGTTCGCTTCGAGCGTCCATTCTGCATCGGGAACAAATTCAAAATTTGCGCGCATGTCATTGACAATTTTTTCGATATGCGCGACGGACAAAATCGAAGGTGTGCCGCCGCCCAACGCGAGCGACCGCGCCGCGCGGGGCATTTCCACATTGCGTGCGACCGTTGCAATTTCGCGCTCCATCGCGTTCACGTACGCATCAAATTCGTCCGCGCGCCGCGCATAAACATTGAAATCGCAATAGGTGCAAATCGTCACGCAGTAGGGGATATAGACAAAGAGTGCGGGCACGGAGAGCGCCGCAATCAAAGAATCCATTGCAACAAGTATATATGGAGTTTGTTGCATCTGATAATAGCAAAGATTCCAGGACAATCGCGTGGAGGCTTTTCTAAAGGTTTGTCCCCCGACGCGCCATTTCAAAAGCAAATTGCTCTTTGATACATCTCACATTAGGGCGTGCGTTCCACCTGAACGCAAAAATGATTATAGCGCGATCGCCCCCCAAAGACTGCGCTGTCGTTCACAAGTCCTGTAGAAGTTGTATAATAATTAACTGGCGAAGTTTTCTGGTCAGCGATAAGTCAAACTCATCGAGTTGCAGCTGAAAGGATGTCGGGTGGCGCCTCCAGTCCTTCATGTCCGTCTGCTCGGGGATTTCCAGTTCACCTATGGAGGTAGACAAATCATAGGCGTCAACACGCCGCGCCTCCAATCGCTCGTCGCCTACCTCATCCTGCATGCCGGTTCTTTGCAATCGCGCCAGCATATTGCTTTTCTCCTCTGGCCCGACACGGACGAATCGCACGCCCGCAACAATCTTCGCCAGTTTTTGTATCAACTCCGTCAAGCCCTCCCTCAGTCTGACCGTATCCTCGTCGCCGATGCTAATTCAGTGTATTGGAAAACGGATACGAACCAACTCATTGACCTTCATCTTTTTGAACGCGCGCGTCTTGAGGCAGAATCATTTGAACAGCACAACGACCCCAATAATTTGCACCAAGCATTGGAGCGCATGGTTTCATATTATCAAGGCGACCTCCTCCCCGCCTGTTACGACGAATGGCTCACGCCCGAGCGTGAACGTTTGCGCAAAGAATGTCAGCAGGCGTATCAAAAACTGGCACGGCTGCTCGAAGCACAGCGCGAGTACGTAGCAGCGCTTGAGGTGGTACAAAAATTGCTCCGCCTCGACCCGCTCGACGAAAATACCTACATTACTCTGATGCGCTTGCAAACATTAAACGACGAGCGCGCCAGCGCCCAGCGCACCTACCAAGCCGCGAAAGAAATTCTTGAACGAGAACTCGGTGTTGAACCGGGAGATGCGCTCCGCGACGCCTTTGAACGATTGCAGACGCTTCCGCAAACGATTTCCGGCAAGAACGCGGGAGAAATATCCACACTTGCGCCATTAAAACTCATTGCGCGGCAACAAGAATGGGAAAAGCTGCGCGTGGTTTGGCGGCGGGTGGTGAGAGGAGAAGCGCACGTTGTATTCATTACGGGCGAAGCAGGAATCGGGAAATCCCGTCTTGCAGAGGAACTGTACAGTTGGTCCTCTCAACAGGGTTTTACTACCGCGCACACCCGTTCGTATGCGGCGGAGGGGCGTTTGTCGCTCGCGCCCATAACGGAATGGCTGCGCAGCCGCGCGGTGCGCCCGCACTTTGAAAAACTTGATAACGTTTGGCTCACCGAAGTGTCGCGCTTGCTCCCCGAGCTCATATCAGAACGGAGTGAATTGTCGCGCCCTGAACCAATTAGTGAATACGGTCAGCGCCAGCGTTTTTTTGAAGCGCTCGCGCGCGCGATTCTTTCCGTTCCGCGTCCCCTTTTGTTATGGATTGACGATTTGCAATGGTGCGACCCCGAGACGATTGAATGGCTTCATTTTTTGCTCCGCTTTGAGGGAAACGGCGGGGCGCTCATTCTTGGCACCGCGCGCAGCGGCGAGTTGCCATCCGAACACCCGTTAGTCGTGTTGGCGCGAGAACTCCAAAGGCAAGATAGACTGACCACTATCGAACTGACAGCGCTCGATATGGCGGAAACCGCGAAACTCGCCACGCAAATTGGCGGGCGCGAACTCGACACCGCCGCGACCCTGCGACTTTATCGCGAAACCGAAGGCAATCCATTTTTTGTCTTAGAAACTATCCGCGCGGCACAGAGTAATGTGACAACCGACGAAACTGCTGGCGCGCTTTACGCGAAAGCAGATGGAATGTCGTCACTCCCCCCACGCGTGTACGCAATGATTGCGGGCCGCCTTGCAAAACTTTCTCCTGCCGCGCGCCAAATCGCAGAACTCGGCGCGGCGATTGGGCGACAGTTCACATTCGACCTGCTTGTGCACGCGGAACAACAGGCAGAAGAGAACATCATTCGCGCGCTGGATGAATTGTGGCAAAAGCGCATCGTACGCGAGCAAGATGTGAACGTGTACGATTTCACCCACGACAAGTTACGCGAAGTTGCGTATTTTGAAATCAGCGCACCGCAGCGTCGCCTGCTCCATCGGCGCATCGCGCAAGCATTAGTCAAACTGCATGGTGAGAATCTCGATGCCGTAAGCGTCCAGCTCGCGGCGCACTATGACCAAGCGGGGATGTTCGAGCAAGCGATTCCTTTCTATGAACGCGCGGGCGCGATGGCAGCAGCGGTCTATGCCAACGACGATGCAATCACGTTGTTCACTCGCGGCATCGCTCTGCTGGAACACTCGCCAAGCGGCATGAAACGAGAGACGCAAGAACTCATCCTGTTGCTCGCGTTGGCTCGACTCTATCGAATCACCACGGGTTGGGCTTCCGCGGAAATGGAACGCGTTGCAAGCCGTGCGTGGGAACTGGGAAAACGAGTGGGCACTCTTTCGCAACAACTCGAAACTTTATTTTTGCTTCAAACCGTCCAAGTGGTTCGGCCGCGATTCGATCAGGTCATTGAGACAGAATCAGAAATCCAGCGTCTGCTTGGCACAACTGGCACCACACCCCTCGCTTTTAGAAAAATCCATTTCGCCGGAGCGATGGTTCATCACAAGGGGCAATTCCAAGATGGGCGGGTGATGTTTGAGGAGATGCTCGCCACGTATGATGAGCGAGGTGTGCTAGAGCTGCATGAATCACTAGGCGTCAATTATCTAGCGATGGGCTATGTATGGAATTCTCATGCGTTGTGGTGTCTGGGTTACCCCCAGCAGGGGTATGAGAGCTGCCTCCACGGTGTAAAAGTGGCGCACGAATTTCCGCACCACTTTAGTCAGGCATTGACCTCCGCCTACTTGGCGCTCTTGCAGGAACTGCGCGCGGATGCAAACACATTTCGAGCGCAAGCGGAAGCAGCGTTCGCTTTCACGCAAGCCCACCGAGTAACCTACTATTTTGCCTGGTCAAATATTCTGGTGAACTTTGCCCGGGCATGGCAGGAACCGCAGATTGAGAATTTAACACGATTGCGCGATGCAATTCATTTTTTTACCGACACCGGTGCCCATCTGCGAATGCCGTACTATCTTTCATTACTGGCACGCGCCTCACACAAAGCGGAGCGATTGGATGACGCGGCGAGCGCATTGGAGGAGGCATTCACAGAATCGCGCCAATATGAAGAGCATTGGTGGGATGCCGAACTGTACCGCCTTCGCGGCGAATTGATGTTGGCACGCGGCGATGACGTGGCAAGCGCAGAAGCAGAGTTCCGTCAAGCCCTCGAAATCGCACAAGCGCAGCAAGCCAAATCACTCGAACTGCGCGCGGCAATGAGTATGGTTCGTCTATGGGAACGCCGAGCGCAAAAGACTGACGCGCGCCAGCTCCTCGTTCCGCTTTATGCCTGGTTCACGGAAGGATTTGACACCCCTGATTTGCAAGCCGCTCAAGCGTTAGTGGCACAGCTTGAACGCAGTTCATAATTCCGCAAAAATTCCTCTCAACTAACGCCTCCGTTCACGCATCGCTAACACCTCTTTTGATAGATTGTTCACACAAACAATCATTCATCGCTTTGCCGGTTTCATCTCTCTCGCAGGGAAATGACGCAGGCGGGCAAACATAAAAGAGGTGTGAGATGAAAAAAGCAATCTTTGTTTTGGCGCTGACGCTCGGCGTACTGTTTGCAACCTTTGGAAGCCAGAATCGCGCGCTAGCGGCTCCTCCGAATAGCACGCCTGTTTGGCGCGCGCAACTCCGTCTCGCCATCGCAAATGTTTCGGATGCAGGCACAGACGACGATGTGCAGATTCAGCTGAATGTCAAGAATTCGACGTGGCTGGACTATGCGCGAAATGATTTTGAGCGGAACAAAACATACACCTACGACCTTTCGTTGACAAAGGTGACAAAGCTGGGAGAAATTACAAAACTCCGTATTCGCAAGACCGGCACGGATGCAATTTGCGTGCGCTCCATCACCTTGCTCATTAATGGCAAGACGATATACAGCAAGACATTTGGGAATGCACAATCCACCTGCCTGTGGCTCGACAATGGCGATGGTCATCCAAACTCCTATTCGGTCTCTGGCGCTACCTTGCGCGCGCACGCCTCCTGGAAGGGCTTTGTCCAACCCAACGTGCCGACGACCTTGACGCGGAGTGAGTTAGAGAGCCGCATCGAAGGCGCAGTTGGAGACCGCATCCAAAGCAATGACCTGATGTGGGGAGACGAGTCCTACAATCTTTTCGGGCGCGGCGTAGAGGTTACCAAGAAAACGAACGAGAGCGTTCACGTTGACCTGGATTTGGCGTACGATTTGCCCGGTCCGTACAACCCCGAAGTGGACGTTGACTTTGATCTAGCGTTCAGCTGTTCGAGCGGCAAAGTCACCGCGACGGCAGAGAATTATGACGCCCATCTGGACAGCATTATCTATGACTATCTCAAGAATCTGCTGCCAGTTTGGGGTCCCAAGCTGCTCGATATGCTCACCAAACAGGTATTGAAAGGAATGGTGGATGCCATTTCCATCAGCGGACAATTTGGAGGCAGTTGTCCGGTCATTTCAGTCACGGGGGATGGGAATGTAGTATTCAGCAAACCGTAGGAAGATCATGGATGATGGCGATTCTTTAACTGGAGCGAGAAGCATGAACTCTTCAGACCGAGCTTTCTCGCTCCAGTAACTTGACTGACAAGTCGTAAAAAGAGACGGTAGCTCTTGCGCCAATTAACGTTTAGCTAACGGCAGAGCTGATAGAGTGTAAGCGCATTGAAGAATGGATAACCACAAGTATCAAAGCCAAAGGAGAAGAAACAAATGAATCCCTCTGCTCCCGCCGCAATGGCGGCAACTTTGACGGAAAGCGCAGTTGAAACATTCCGCCCACAACTGCGCGGCGAATTGATTCAGCGTAATGACGCTCAATATGAGCAAGCGCGCAAACTCTACAACGCAATGATTGATAAACATCCTGCGCTGATTGTGCGCTGTGTGGATGTTGCAGATGTGATTGCCTGCGTCAATTTCGCGCGGGAGAATCAACTCACTCTGGCAATTCGCGGCGGAGGACACAACGGACCGGGCTTGGGTTCGTGCGACGATGGCATCGTGATTGACCTCTCACGGATGCGCGGCATCCGCATTGACCCTTCGAACAACACAGTCCGGGTCGAAGGCGGCTGTGTGTGGGGAGATGTTGACCATGCCTCACATGCCTTTGGGTTGGCGGTGCCGAGTGGCTTTCTTTCCAGCACAGGGGTCGGCGGACTGACACTCGGAGGCGGCATTGGCTACCTCACCCGCAAGTATGGTTTGACGATTGATAGCTTGCTTGGTGTGGATATGGTTCTTGCGGACGGCAAGTTCGTGCACGCGAGCGCGGACGAGAATGTGGATTTGTTTTGGGCAGTGCGCGGTGGCGGGGGTAACTTTGGAGTGGTGACCTCGTTCCTCTTCAAGGGACATCCGATTCACACGGTTTATGGCGGACCAATGTTTTGGCCCCTCGAACAGGCAGCCGATGTGCTCAAGTATTGGCAAGACCTCATCCTAAACACGCCGGACGAACTGAATGGTTGGTTCGCGTTTGTCACCGTGCCGCCGGTTGCACCCTTTCCCGAAAAGCATCAGTTGGAAAAAATGTGCGCGATTGTGTGGTGCTATACGGGTCCCCTCGCGCAAGCAGAAGCTGTGTTCAAACCAATTCGCGCCTTTGCGCCACCCGCGATAGATTTCGCAGGACCCATTCCATTCCCTGCATTGCAAAGCATGTTCGATGCGCTCTATCCATCCGGGCTGAATTGGTACTGGCGCGCCGACTTTTTCAACCACTATGATGACAAGGCGATTGCGTTGCACATGAAATATGGCGCACAGCTACCAACTGCGTTTTCAACCATGCACATTTATCCCATCAACGGCGCTGCGGGTCGGGTGGGCAATGGCGATACAGCATGGGGCTATCGTAACGCAAACTTTGCTCAGGTTGTTGTGGGCGTTGATCCGGACCCGGCAAATAACGCGCGGATGGGTGAATGGGCAAAAGACTATTGGCTCGCGCTGCACCCCAATTCGATGGGTGGCGGCTATGTGAACATGATTATGGACGAAGGC
Source organism: Chloroflexota bacterium (assembly GCA_004295045.1). Classification (GTDB taxonomy): domain Bacteria; phylum Chloroflexota; class Anaerolineae; order UBA4142; family SHND01; genus SHND01. The sequence goes on from SHND01000020.1 coordinate 44,036, forward strand.
GAAGAACGCGTAAAAGCCGCATACGGCGAAAATTATGCGCGCCTCACACAGATCAAAGCGAAATACGACCCTGAGAACTTGTTTCATGTGAACCAGAATATCCACCCGACACGATAAACACATACTCCAACGAGGTACGAAAGCGGAGCAGGATTGACCTGCTCCGTTTGTTTTTTGGGACTTGCTCATCGTCGCATCAATGGCTGTACGGATGATCCTCTTGGAATCTCGAAATGGATGTAGCGACAAATGCCTTGACATCCGAAATGGGGGTGATAGAATCGAGTACGGCAATTGATATTCAGCGCGAACTCGGTACAACAGCCACAGTAATAGGAGCTTTCCTATGGAAATTGCGCCCGGTGTGTACGACCTTACGCCACCACGACGCGGCTATCTCAAAGGCGGCTTTGTTCACGCGTTCTTGATACAAGATGGGCAAGACTTGATCCTCATTGATACCTTGTTCGATGCCGACGCGCAAGTCATCCTCGATCAGATTCACGCCTTGGGCAAAACAGTCAGTGACCTCAAACACATCATCTTGACACACGGGCATCGCGCGCACTTGGGCGGACTCGCGACGCTGAAAAAATTAAGCGGCGCGCGGATTTACGCGCATCCATGGGAAGCGGATATTGTTTCGGGCGATCGGACACAGCAAGGCGTGAATCTGCGTCCAATTTCCAGTTCGCTTGTCGTTTGGCCCATTCTTTTTTTTGGTACGCTGTTGGGACCTTTGAGTAATCACAAACCTGCTCAAGTGGACAAGCTGATTGATGAAGGCGATCAAATCGGACCGGTGCGCGTACTGTATACACCCGGACACACGCCCGGGCATCTCGCGTTTTATTATCCGGAGAAACGCGCGCTCTTCACCGGCGACGCGTTCGTCACCTGGCCCCTCATTTGTCCCGGCTGGCCCAACGCGATGTTGAATGAAAAACAAACGTGGGCATCGCTGCGGCGCCTTGCCGAATTGGACGTCCAGGCAATCGGCGTCGGACACGGCAATCCGATTGTGCAAAACGGGAAACAGGTGCTGCAAGAGCTAGCCGCACGCGGCAAATTGTAAGAACGCGATGCGTTTGATGAACGAGACGCGAGAATTTCGGAGGAAACGTGGCGCGAATTGAATTATGGCTTCAACTGGAAAATCAGCCGTGGGATTTGGCGCCGAATGGAATTGACCGCGCAACTGGCGAAAGCTTTACGCGCGATACGTCAGGGATGTTCAAGCCGCTCTCCGGCGGCGCGCTCATCTTTCGTCGGTGCGCGCCAAATTGGACAGCCCCTGCCGACGTGAAATTGAATCCGTGGGATTTGAATGAACTCGAACCCGCACTCACGCGCGGTACCATTCCCGGCGCGACCATCGAGTTAAAAGTTGGCGACGAAGCAATTATTCATTTTCGCAATATGGATATGCGCGCGGGATTTTCCGAATCCGAGCGCACGCATAGTCTTCACGCACACGGCGTACAGCATTCTGTAATGTACGATGGGACATATCCGATTTCGCCGCCCGATCCCTCGCAAGGAAACAAACAAGGCGACCGCGTTCCGCCCGGCGGCACCTTTGATTATCTATTCACCGTGCCGCATCTCTCCAACGCGGGCGTGTGGATGTACCACGATCATTCGATGGCTGCGGCTTCAAGCATTGCGCGCGGCGCGTTCGGCGCAATCGTGGTGCTTGCCGGTGGCGAATCACGACCGATTCTGCCAACGCAGCCCTTGCGCGTCGCATCCGATTCCGCCACACATTTTGCAAACGTTCCGGTGCCGCCCGCCGCAGGCGCGCATTTATTTTTCTTGCACGAACTCGCAGGCGTGGGCGAATGTTTGAACGGACACCAGCGCTTGGGCAACACGCCGAGCGTGATCGCGCGCACAAACACACGCGTAAAATTTCGCGTCTTGAATTTGACGAACCGCGCGCAATCATTTCACTTGCACGGGCATCGTTGGAAACGCGGAGATGATTGGGTGGATACGGAGGTGGTTGGTGTCGGGGGCGGCATGAGTTTTGAAGTGTTGGAAGGCACAGCGGAAACCGGCGGCGGAAACGGCGAATGGATGATTTCCAGTCCAACGAGCGAGGTGTGCGGCTCACTCATCGTGACAGACGGCGGCGCCCTTTCACTCCCAATCGGCGCAGCCGCATGAAAAATTTCTGGTTCCATTCATCGAAAGAACATCGCGTATGAAAATTCGATCACACGGTTTGCGTTCCTGGGGGATAGGCGGCGGCTTGATCGCTGCGGTGTTTGCAGTGTGGATGTTTTTCTTTCCCGAACTCGCCGTCACACACTTTGCGTGGCCCGTCGAGCCGCGGCTCACGCAAATTTTTATCGGCGCGGGCTATATCTTCCGCACCGGATTTTTTTTCACCGTTGCATTTGAACCCGCGTGGCACCGTATTCGTTGGATTTATTGGGGCAATCTCGTTTTCACGGGGACGCTGCTGCTTGCAACTTTTTGGCACATGGATGCGTTTAATTGGTTTTTCGTCACCGCGCATTTGTGGATCATTCTTTACATTGTCGAACCCGTAACGATGCTCTATCTCGTGCCGCGTGAGCCAGCTGCGTGGACCGAAGTTCCGACGCCGCGCGGCGCGATACGTCCCGCGCTCAAATGGTTTCTCGTCGCAGAGACATGTATTTTATTGACGTTCGGTTTGCTCCTCGTGCTGAATCCTCAATTCGTCGATTTGCGCTGGCCCTGGCCCCTCAATCCACTTGACGCGCGCATCATTGCCGCGTGGTTTTTGGGCTGGGCGGCGTGGGCTGGCACAATGGCATTCGCCACCGATTGGGATGAAATTCGACTCGCCGCGCGTCTCAATATTCTTTTTGGCGCTGCGCTGATCGGAACCTTTATTGCATTTTTTTCACAGTTCGATTTTACCCGCGTCACGACGGGCGCGTACATGGGCGGTGTCGTCGTCTTGACGTTAGCGATGTTTTTTTTCTATTGGCGTCAAGAGCGCGCGCCGCTCCCGCCACAAACCACCGCGTCGGAAAGCTAAACGACATTTCTGCATCTCGTGATGTGCGATACAGGCGAAAAACAAAAAAGAACGGCGGATTTTGTCCGCCGTTCTTTTTTACGTTATTTCTTTTCCGCTGCTGCCAGCTTGGCTTTTTCTTCTGCTACCAATTCGCGCCGCAAAATTTTTCCGATCATCGTTTTGGGTAACGCGTCGCGGAATTCAAGACTGCGCGGCACTTTGTATGGCGCGAGATTTTGTTTGCAGAAAGCGATGAGCTCCTCCGCCGTCGCGGTTTGCCCGGGTTTCAAAACCACGAACGCTTTCGCAGATTCCCCGCGATACGAATCGGGTACGCCGATCGCGGCGGCTTCGAGAACGGCGGGATGTTGATACAACACCTCTTCAATTTCGCGCGGGTAAATGTTATAGCCGCCGGAAATGATCATTTCTTTCAAGCGGTCAACGATGCGGAAATAGCCATCCTCATCCATCACCGCGACATCGCCCGTGTGCAGCCAACCGTCGCGCAATGTGCTCGCCGTCTCTTCGGGCTTGTTCCAGTATCCCTTCATCACCTGCGGGCCTTTGATGCACAATTCACCGGGCTCTCCAACCGGCACTTCATTCTGTCCCGTATCCACATCCAATAATTTTACATCTGTATCGGGCACGGGAATTCCAATTGTGCCGATTCGATTTTCACCATAGACCGGATTTGCGGTAACGACAGGTGACGCTTCACTCAAGCCATAGCCCTCGACCAAACGCCCCCCCGTGATTTCGCCAAATCGTTTCGCCACTTCGAGCGGCAGACCTGCTGCGCCGCTGATGCACGCTTTGATTGATTTGAGATCGTACTTGGACACATTTGGATTGTTATTGATCGCCGTGTAAAGCGTTGGCACGCCGGGAAAGAACGAGGGCTTGTGGCGGTCAATCGCTTTCAGCACATGCTCCAAATCGCGCGGATTCGGTATCAAGATCAATGTGCCAGCCAAGAGCATCGCTTCGTTCAAACAGGTCGTCATGGCGTACGAATGAAACATTGGCAGCGCGGTGAGAAATCCCTCGTTCGCCTCTTTGGCAAAAGGAATCCAGGCGCGCAATTGCAGCGCATTGGCGTACAAATTGTGATGTGACAGCTGCGCGGCTTTGGGCAAGCCGGTTGTGCCGCCGGTGTAGAGCAGCACCGCGTTATCATCCGCTTGCACCGGGACATTTGGCGGAACCGTTGATTCATCCTTGAGAACATCTTGGAACCAGTGATCGCCCGCCGCGAGATCGACGCGATGTCCTTCCTTTTTTTCCATCGCCAGGGTAAACAAGGTTTTCAAAAAACCCGGAAAATATTCCTTGATGTTCGCGACGATGACGTTCTTGAGCTTGGTTTTGCTGCGCACCTCTTGCAATTTCGGATAAAACTGCGAGAGCGCGACAATCGTTTCCGCCCCCGAATCCTGCAAGATGAATTCAAGTTCGCGCGGCGTATAAATCGGATTCACGGGCGCAATCACCGCGCCGGCTTTTAACGTCCCAAAATACGCTATCGCAAACTGCGGACAGTTCGGCAAATAAATTGCAACGCGGTCGCCTTTTTTCACACCGAGCTTGACCAGCGCATTCGCAAAACGATTTACCGCATCGCGCAAAGCGCGAAAAGACATGCTCGCGTCCATCAACGGCTGTCCCGGTAATTTGTGCGCGACTGCGCCAAAAATAATCGCAGTGCGGTCAGGATATTCTGCGGCAGAGTCGTCTAACAGTTTATAGAGTGGGGCTTGTGGGTAATCCAGCGTGTGCGGAACACCCGTTTCATAATGTTTGTACCAAACGCGATCCATGCGGCTCCTTTCGGCATTGAATGACAACACATCTCAAAATTGCTTGCGCCGCGCTGCATCGTTCAGATATTCGATGCTTGCCCAAAAAGTAAAAGATAGCTTTGAGATGCAGTAGAGTCGTAGGGCAATCGTAACGCACGCGCATTTTACGAAAGCGATTTTGGAATGTCAAGGGTCAAAAGTAACGTATCATTGGAATAACCGTTGTATAATCCACCTTGATGCAGCCATTGGTGATAGGGATTGCGGGCGGGTCAGGTTCCGGCAAAACGACGATTGCGCGGACGATCATGGAGCGCGTCGGACAAGAGCGCATCGCCTACATTCAGCACGATGCGTATTATTGTGATCAAAGCGCGATGCCGATGGAAGCGCGCTTGCAGGTCAATTACGATCATCCCGACTCGCTCGAGACTTCGCTGCTGGTGAAACATTTGCGCGAATTGCGCGCCGGACACGCGGTCGAAATTCCTGTCTACGACTTTACGCAATTTACGCGCGCGCGCGAAACAACACTCATCGAAACACGCCCTGTCATTCTCGTCGAAGGCATTTTGATTTTTGTGGATGCCGCGCTGCGTTCGCTTTTCGACATCAAACTTTACGTGGACGCGCCCGCAGATTTGCGTTTTATCCGCCGTCTGCAGCGCGATCTCACCGAACGGCATCGCACGCCGGAGAGCATCATTCGCCAATATCTCGAAACGGTGCGCCCGATGCATCTCGAATTTGTTGAACCGACCAAGCGCTTTGCCGATTTGATTTTGCCCGAAGGCGGATTTAACGCGGTGGGCGTGGATGTAATTGTCGCACGCGTGCGCGCAATGCTGGAAACGAAATAAATGAACGCGCTGCTGAACACAAAGATTGACGCGCTCGAAGCATACCTGCAAGACCTGCGCGACATCGAGCCCGCAAATTTTGACGTCTTTGAGCAGGACAAGATGCTGCGCCGCTACGCGGAACGAATGCTGCACATGACGATTGACGCGTGCATCCAAATTGGCATCCAAGTTTTGACCGAAGAGGGCTTGCGCGCTCCCGAAAATTATCACGACGTATTTACTGTTTTGGGCGACCACCGCATTCTGTCCGCGCCGCTCGTGAATTCCATGACCATGATGGTCGAATTGCGCAATGTGCTGGTTTATGAATATGATGTTGTGGACCACATGATGATTTATAGCGTCCTCAAACGTCGGCTGGATGATCTGGCAGAATTCATTCGCGCGCTGCGCGCCTATGCGAACGGCGAACCGTACATTCCTTCTCCGCTGTTCGAACCCTCGTTCGAAGAATAATTTTTGTGTGAACACATCTGCATTGCGGACCTCTGAAACTCCTCCCGAAGACACATTCGATTCGCGTACTGAAACGCCGCTCGCTTTTCGTATCGTGCGCGGCGGCGCGGTCGTCGCATTCTCGACCTATTTCTTGTTTATCTTTGGTTTTGGCGCCAACCTGATTTTGACGCGTCTGCTCGCGCCCGCTGATTTTGGCGTCTTTGCGCTCGGCGTATTCTTTTTCGCGCTGCTGAATCTCCGCCCCAAGTTGGGGATTGATCAAGCGTTCGCGCAGCGCGCGGTGACGGACGCGCAGGCATCAGGCACATTTGCCGCGCTGAGCATCACAACCGGCATCGCTTCATTGCTGCTCACGCTGCTTGTCGTCCCGATCCTTTTATTTTTCCATTACGCGGAATCTGTGATCATCGTCACCGTAACTTTGGCAATGGTCGGCGTTCTCGATTCGATCATGGGCATCGCGTGGGTGCAGCTCGACAAAGCCCTGCGCTTTACGCGCGTGAGCATCGTCACACTCATCGCCTTTCCAATTTCCTATGTACCTGCGTTCTATCTCGCGCTAAATCAGGGCGGCTATTGGGCATTGCTCGCGCAAAATGCGTTCTACGCGCTGCTGCTATTGATCGGCTTGTGGTTCACAGCGCGACGCGAGCTGCCGGAAATTTGGAAAATGCGTTGGACCTTTTCACAGGCGCTCGCCAAACAATTCTTGCGCTTTGGCATCTTTGTTGGACTCGCGACCATTTTTGCCACAATCGTTTATCAGTTCGATAATTTTCTCGTCGGAACATTCGTCAATCTCGAAACCCTTGGGTATTATGATCGCGCCTACCGCATCGCGCAGTGGTCGTCCATTCTCGTCGGCAGTGTGTTAGCGCGCACCGCGTTTTACGCGTACAGCCGTTTGCAAAATGACGTTGTGCGCTTGACGAAAACTGCGACAATGTCGCTTTGGATCGTCACCATTCTCGCGCTGCCGCTTGCGCTGGCGATTTTTGTCAGCGCGGACGATCTCGTGTTATTTCTCTTTGGAGAAAAATGGCTGCCGAGCGCGCTGCTGTTGAAATTTCTCGTCATCTATTCCGTTTTGCGCCCGTTGCTGGATGATGCCCAATCGCTCTTTGTCGCGGTTGGACATCCCCGCCGAACCACGTTGGTTACAATCATTCAAGCGGTCGCGCTCGTGTTTGTGGCGACGCCGCTGACGCTGCGCTTTAACGCAATCGGGACGGCGATAGGGGTCGGCGTCGCATTTGCCGTCGGGTTGGGTGTCACATATTATTTTGTGCGGCGCACCCTGCCCGCGCTCAATTTGCGCGAGGCGTTTTTGGTTCCGACCATCGCCGCGCTGATTACCATTTTCGCCGCAACCTATTTTGCTTCCGTTCTAAATTCACCGGCGCTGCCGTTAGTGATACAACTGATCATCGAAACAACGGCGACAATCTTGCTCTATCTCGGCATTACGTTTCTGTTTCGCCCCGCGCTCACGCGCGAACGCACGCAATACGTGTGGCGCTTGCTGCGGCAGCGCGAGTTAACCGGATGAGAGATGAATTGCGCGTCGGCGTCATCGGCGTCGGCAACATGGGACTGCATCATGCGCGCGTCTATTCGCAGCTCGAGCTTGTGAAATTGTGCGCGGTCGCGGATTTTGACGCGGCGCGGGCGCATTCCGTCGCCGCGCGTTTTCACACGAACGCGTACACCGATTATTGCACGATGCTGGAACGCGAACGTCTCGACGCCGTGACGATTGCGGCGCCCACGCGCGAGCATCTTGCCATTGCGCGTGATGTGATTGCGCATGGCGTACATTTGCTCGTGGAAAAGCCGCTCGCCGCGACCGTCACTGAAGCCGAGCAAATTTGCGACGCGGCGCACAAGGCAAAGATTCATCTCGCCGTCGGTCACATCGAACGCTTTAATCCGGCGGTCCAAGAATTGCGGCGAGAGATTCAAAATGGCACGCTCGGCGAAATTTCTTCCGTGATTGCAAAACGCGTTGGCGTGATGCCCCCGCAAATTAAAGATGCCAACGTCATTACCGATTTGGCAGTACACGATATTGACGTGCTGAATTATTTTTTCAACACCATGCCGTCGGCTGTTCATGCCACGGCGGGATTCGCCTTGTTAGACAAGCGGTACGACCACGCCGAAATTTTTTTGCGGTATCGAAATGCCGGATGCTTTGTCCAAATCAATTGGATTACGCCCGTCAAGATTCGGACGCTGTCGGTGACGGGTGACGCGGGACATGCCGAGTTGAACTATGTCACCCAAAAATTGGAAATCTTTGAAAGCACAATTGCGCGCGCCTACGATGATTTTGGCGACTTTGTGATTCAGTTTGGTGACGCGCGCAAAACCAGTGTCGGCATCGAAATGCGCGAGCCGCTGCGAAATGAACTCGAAAATTTTGTTGGCGTACTGCGCGGCGAGCGCGAGGCGATTGTCACAGGACAGGATGGCGTGAACGCGCTGCGCGTCGCCGAACGCGTTTTGCAACAGGTGCAACATGAGTGACATTTTTATTGATCCATCGGCGGTCGTTTCCGAACGCGCGGTGATTGGCGCGGGGACCAAAGTTTGGATGAATGTTCAAATTCGCGAGGATGTGCGGATCGGGAAAAATTGTATCATCGGACGCAACACGTACATTGAAAACGGCGTCACGCTCGGCGACAATGTCAAAGTGCAAAATAACGCGCTCCTGTACCACAGCGCGACGCTCGAAGATGGCGTCTTTATCGGACCGGGCGCGATTCTGACAAATGACAAAGTGCCGCGCGCTGTGAATCCCGATGGTTCGCTCAAGAACGCGGCAGACTGGCACGCCGGACACATTCGCATCGGACGCGGCGCCTCCATTGGCGCGGGCGCGATCGTGCTGACAGACCTTGTCATCGGCGCGTGGGCGATGGTTGGTTCGGGCGCGCTCGTCACCAAAGATGTTCCCGCGCACGCGCTCGTTGTCGGCATTCCCGCGCGGCGCGTTGGTTATGTTTGCAAATGCGGACATCGGCTCAACAGTCAAGGACAGAATGGCGAACGCATTTGGATTTGCGCGCGCGATCATTCGCAATATCGCATGGACGCGCAAGGTTCATTGCAAGAAATTTCAACCCCATGATCCCAATTTCCAAACCTTGGCTCCGTGAAAACGAAAAACGCGCGGCGGATGAGGTTCTCGAATCAGGCATCCTCGCGCAGGGACCCCGCGTTGCAGAATTTGAACGCGCCTTTGCCGAATACATCGGCGTCAAGCATGGCATTGCAGCGAGCAATGGAACGACGGCGCTGCATATCGCGTTGTTAGCGCACGGCATCGGCGCAGGCGATGAAGTTATCACGACAGCATTTACGTTCATCGCGTCTGTGAACGCGATCCTGTACACCGGCGCAACGCCGCGCCTAATTGACATTGACGCGAGTTACAACCTCGACGCGTCGCAGATCAAAGCAGCCATCACGCCGCGCACGCGCGCCATCATGCCGGTTCATTTGTTTGGGCAGCCATGTGACATGCGCGACATCATGGACATTGCACGACGCCACAATTTGGTCGTCATCGAAGACGCGTGCCAAGCGCACGGCGCGCAATTTCAAGAAACACGTGTAGGCACGTTTGGCACCGGATGTTTTTCATTTTACGCGACGAAAAATATGACGACGGGCGAAGGGGGAATGATCACAACGGATGATGATCGAGTCGCGTCGCGCGCGCGCTTGCTCATCAATCATGGAATGCGCGTCCGCTATCATCACGAAACGCTCGGCTATAATTTTCGCCTCACCGAGATTGCCGCCGCCATTGGCATCGAGCAATTGAAACGATTGGATGCGTTCAACGCGCGGCGCGCGGAAACCGCCGCGTACTATGACGAACATTTGGCGAACGTGCGCGGCTTGGAACTGCCGCGCGTTATGGCGCAACGCAGTCACGTTTATCATCAATACACGCTGCGCGTCTTGCCCGCGTTTCCGCTCACGCGTGACGAGCTGGCGGCTGCGCTCAACGCGCGCGGCATCGGCACAGGAATTTATTATCCAATCCCCGTGCATCAGCAAGCAGCCGTTGGTGAATACGCGTGGACAAAATGTTCTTTACCGCGTGCCGAAGAATGCGCCGCGCAGGTTTTGGCGCTGCCCGTTCATCCTCTGGTCACGAACGACGAACGCGCCTACATTGCGCAGACAATTTGCGAAATCGCCGGATAATTTTTATGCCACGCGTTAGCATTCTCATCCCCGCATACAACCGCGCCAATTATTTGTCCGAAGCGATTCACAGCGCGTTGAACCAAACGTATCGCGCTCTGCAAGTGATCGTCGTGGATGATGGTTCGACCGACAATACGGCGGAGACGGTCGCTGCGATTTCGGATTCGCGCCTCGTCTATATTCATCAGGAAAATCGTGGCGTGAGCGCGGCATTGAATACGGGATGGCGCGCCGCGTCGAGTGAACTGGTCGCAATTCTCGGCTCGGATGATGTGATGCATTCGAAGCAAATTGAAACTTTGCTGCCCATTCTCGAACGCGATCACGCGCTCGGACTTGTCTATGCCCGCGCGCAAGCGATGGATGCAAACGGAAATCCACTCCCACAAATTCTCGGCTCGTCTATGAAATTTTCGGACAACGCGCTGACGAGCTTGTTGTACGGGGATTGCGTTTGCGGCATTGCGTGCTTGTGCCGCCGCGCTTGCATCGAGCAGGTCGGCGGTTTTGATGAATCGCTGATTGCGAACGAAGATTGGGACTTGTGGATTCGTATGGCAGAGGTGACGCGGTTTGCGTTTCATGATGAAATTCTTGCGCGCTATCGAATGCACGCGGCGAGCTTGACGGGCGGACGTTCGCAACACTATCGCCGCGTACTCTTAGATCGCGTGCGACTCATTGAAAATTATTACGCTCGCCCGCAAATCCCACCCGACGCGTTGGCGATCAAATCGCTCGCGCTGCGAAATGTGTACATGGACGCGGGCATCCGTTTGCTGGCAATTGGCGCGCCGCGCGAAGCGCTGCCCTATTTGCAGCGAGCGATTCGCGCACATGGCAATCCGCTGGCGGCGACGGCGCGCGTGACGGGAGTCGCGTTGTTCGATTTATATCTGAGCAAAACGAGTTGGGGCGTCCGTTTTGTGGATGGACTCGTCGCGCGCCGCCGTAAGATCGCTGCTTCATGATTACGCCCAAGCCGCGCCTTGCGATGGTCAGTATCGGGATTCGCCGCGATCTGCTTGCGCCGCTAGATTATTTTTCAAGATTTGAAGTCGTCCATTTCTTTAGAAAAAATGTATATGATGATTTAACGGCAGAGGATCTCTCAAGTTCCCTGCGTCAGTATCGTTCACCGATTGATTTGTATCAGCGGCTCGTCGAGTCCGAGCCAATGATCATTCAAGGCGTCGAGCCGTTTTCCTTTTACACACAGCCGTTTGTATGGAGTTGCGTTCTCGCCGCGCGCAAAACGCGAGCAGCGCTCGTAATTCCTACATTCGAAAATCGCCCGCTCGATGTGAAATTTGGCAGATTACGCGCGTCGGTATTGCGCCGCGCGCTCAAGAATTATTTCGACCGCGCCTGTTTGATTTTCGCGCTCAACAATGGAGCGCGTGAAAACGCAATACAATGCGACACCCCGCCGAGCAAAATTGTGCGCGCGTTGTGGGGAGTGTGGGGCGTGGACACTCGCGAATTTTTCCCGCGCTCAACGCGCGACAACAATCAATCGCCCACAATTTTATTCGCGGGACGCCTCCACAAAGAAAAAGGTGTTTTTGTGTTGTTGGATGCATTCGCACAACTTTATCAAGTATTTCCGACCGCGCGTTTGCGCATGGTCGGCGACGGACCCGCGCGGGACGAACTTGCCCCACAAATTCAAGCGCGCGACTTGACAGAGGTTGTGCGCTTGAGTGGAACCATCAAGCATCGCGACATGCCGAATGTTTTTCAAAACGCCGATATTTTCTGCGCGCCATCCCTCACCACACACAAATGGGCGGAGCAGGTCGGCGCATCCTCTCTGCAAGCGATGGCATCCGGTCTGCCCATCGTTTCTACGCGCAGCGGCGCGATTCCCGAATACATTCCCGATGGCGTCGCAGGAATTTTGGCTCCGGAAAATGATTCACATGCGCTCGCGACGAGCTTGCTTGCGCTCTTGCGTAATCCACAACGCGCGCGCGAAATGGGAGCAGCGGGACGCGCCTACGCTTGCGCACATTATGACGCGCGGCAAAATGTGGAACGCGGCGAGCAACTTTTAACGGAGTACTGTCTTGCGCGTCGCGTTTGATGCGAGTTCGATGCGCGGACGGAAAACGGGCATCGGCGTTTACACGACGCAGCTGCTGAATGCATTGGAGCAGTACGCGCCAGAGATAGAACGCGTCATGCTCGACGACAACGCGGCGGCTGATCAACGCACCGGCGCAAGAATTTTCCGCGAACAGTTCACGCTGCCGCGCCGCGCGGAAAAAGCAAACGTTCAGCTCTGTCATTTGACCGGCTTTGCTGCGCCGCTGCGTTCGCGCGTACCCGTCGTTTTGACCGTGATGGATTTGATCGGCGTTTTGTTTGCGCGAAATTTTCCGCTCGCCTCGCGTTTTTACTGGAGCCGCTATTTGCCATTCACGTTTCGCGCCGCGCGTCACATTCTCACCCTCTCCGAAAACACCAAGCGCGACGTAGTGCGGCTCGCGCGAATTGCGCCGGCGCGCATCACCGTCATTCCGCCGGGCATTGAGGCGCGTTTTCGCGTCATCACGGATACGCAGATTTTGGAAGCCACGCGCGCGCGTTTGAATTTACCGCAGCGATTTTTTCTATTTGTTAGTACGCTCGAACCGCGCAAAGGTGTTGACACCCTTTTGCACGCCTATGCGCGCATCGCCCCGCATGTCAACGAACATCTCGTCATCGTCGGCAAACGCGGTTGGTATTACCGTACGCTCTTTGCGCAGGCGCGCGCGATTGGGTTCGAGCGCGTCCATTTCGCCGATTATCTTTCGGATGAAGATTTGCCGAGCGTCTACAATTTGGCAACTGCGTTTGTTTTTCCCTCGCGTTACGAAGGATTCGGTTTGACTCCGCTCGAAGCAATGGCGTGCGGCGCGCCGGTCATTTCGTCCAACACCTCTGCCCTGCCCGAAGTCGTTGGTGACGCGGGCATTCTCCTCGCGCCGAATGATGTGACCAGTTTCGCGCACGCGATGACGACATTGGCTGGCGATTCTACACTGCAGGCAGAATTGCGCGGGCGCGGCGTTGAACGCGCAAAACTTTTTTCGTGGGAACGCAGCGCGCGCGAAATAGCAGAATGTTACGCGCGACTCGTCACTCCGCCTGCGCCAAATCCATAGTCAGCTTGCGCTATGCGAATCACTGTTGATATTTCACCGTGGATGCATCGCCACGCGGGCTTGGGACGCTACGCGGGCGAACTGCTCAAAGCGATGCGCGCTGCTGCGCCCCAAAATGAATACGTGGGCTTGTATTACGCGCCGCGCGAAATGGCGGTGGACAAGGAGTTGGAAAATCTGAAAACGGCGCGCGTGCCGCTGAATGCCAAGCCGTGGCGCATGAGTGTTTTGCTCGCATACTATTTTGGAATGAGCATGGATCGGTGGCTGCCGCCCACCGACCTCTTTCATGGCACCGATCACTTGCTGCCGCCGCTCAAGCATTCTCGTACTGTATTCACCATCCACGATTTGATCTTTCGCTTCTTTCCACAATATCATCTGCCGCTCAATCGCTGGTATCTGAATTTGATGCTGCCAAAATTTATGCGGCGCGCCGATGCGATCATCGCCGTCTCTGAAAATACGCGGCGCGATGTTGTGCGTCTCATGGACATTCCTGCAGAAAAAATTTCGGTGATTTATGAAGCGGCGAATCCGTCATTTCGTCCAATCGAATCGCGCGCGGAATTGCAAGCCGTGCGCGCCACCTACAAATTGCCCGCGCGTTTTATTTTGTTTTTCAGCACCATCGAACCGCGCAAAAATCTCGTCACTCTGTTCGACGCGTACGCTGAACTTTTGAGGCGAGATGCCGACGCTCCGCCATTGGTGGTGATGGGGCGCAAAGGATGGTTGTACGAGGAGACGCTGCAACACATCCACGCATTGGGTTTGACGCAGCGCGTCATTTTGACCGACTGGGTAAAATCGCAAGACGTACCAGCCGTGATAAATTTAGCGGATTTGTTTGTCTTTCCTTCACTCTACGAGGGCTTTGGTTTGACGCCGCTCGAAGCGATGGCGTGCGGAACGCCGGTGATTTCGTCCAACGCGTCGTCATTGCCCGAAGTCGTCGGCGACGCGGGGATATTGATCGAACCGCGCGATGTGGCTGGATTTGCCAATGCGATGGAACGCGTGTTACACGATGTTGAACTGCGTCAAGATTTGTCTGCGCGCGGTTCAAGGCAGGCGAGTCAATTCAGTTGGGAGCGCGCGGCGCGCGAGACCCTCGCGCTCTATGCGCGTGTGAGCCAAATGTAAATGTCCACTTTCGTTCTCGATGGACGCACGATGCAAGATCATTACTGGGGTATCGGGCGCTATGTGTTTCACTTGGCGCACTCTTTGGCGGAAATCGCGCCGCAAGAAAATTTTCGCGTTCTCTACGATCCACGCGCTCAGAATACGCGGTTTGAGTTTTCGCGGCTCCAAGACTTGGCAAATCTCCAACTCGTTCCCCTCCCCATCAACGCGCGCGCGCCGATGGAACAGATGATCGCATGGAAGCGCGAACTCTTGCGAGACGCGGCTCTTTATCACGCGCCGTACTATGCCCTCCCCTACGCGCTTGAAATTCCGCTTGTGGTCACTCTGGCTGATGTTACGCCGCTTGTCATTCCGGGCGAGATGCCGAATCGCGCCAAGCGCATGATGTATCGCGCGTTGAACCGGCTTGCCGCACGACGCGCCAAACAGATCATCACGTTTTCGCTTGCAGCGCGCGCTGATTTGATAAACTCTTTGCCCGCACAACCACAGAAAATTACGGTGGTGCCGCTCGCAGCGTATGAAAACTTTGCTCCCGCATCCGCGCAAGAAATCGAACGCGTGCGCGCGGAACTGGATTTGCCGCCGCGATACCTTCTCTATCTCGGTATCAACAAACCGCACAAAAATGTCCTGCGTTTGTGTCAAGCGTTCGCCCAAGTGCAAACGGATGCGCGCCTCGTCATCGCGGGGCATTGGGACGCGCGGTTTCCCGAAGCGAAAATTTATGTCGCCACAAACCAATTTCAAGAAAAAATCTTGTTTCGGCATGACATTGCGGAAGCGAACTTGGCGCCGCTGCTGAGTGGTGCAACTGCGTTCGTTTTCCCGTCCACGCACGAGGGCTTTGGCTTGCCGCCGCTTGAGGCGATGGCGTGTGGAACGCCCGTTGTTTGTTCCAATGCCTCTGCGCTGCCCAAGGTCGTTGGTGACGCGGCATTGACTTTTAATCCGACCGACACGCAAGAGATTGCGGCGGCGCTGGCACGCCTGTTGGAAGATGCAACGCTGCGCGGCGAGTTACAACAAAAGGGATTTGTGCAAGCAAACAAATTCTCGTGGGAGCGCACTGCGCGCGAAACATTGCGCGTATATCGAAAAGTTACGGATGAAAATTCTCCACATCTATAAAGATTATTTTCCCGTCGTCGGCGGAATCGAGAATCACATCCGCATACTGGGTGAGGCGCAAGCCGCGCGCGGACATGACGTCACCGCGCTTGTGACGAGTTTGAATCGCACATCGCACACTGAGAACTGCGGCGGCGTGCGCGTAGTTTATACTTTGCGTCTCTTCAATCTCTCGTCCGCGCCATTCAGTCTCGAAATGTTTCAGCGCATTTCGCAAATCGAAACCGACATCGCGCATGTTCATTCGCCGTATCCGTTTGGCGAAATGGCAAACTATTTTTTCGGACGCGCGCGCGCAACAGTGTTGACGTATCACAGCGATATTGTGCGCCAACGCGTAATGGGCGCGCTCTATTCGCCATTCCTTCGGCGCGTACTCGCGCGTGCTGACGCAATCATCGCAACGAGTCCAAACTACATCGAATCATCGCGTGTGCTGAATGCGTGGCGCGCCAAGTGTGCCGTCGTACCGCTCGCTGTTCCTCCACCTGCTATCACGCTTGAAAAAAAATCATCAAGCAGCTCAAGCGGAAACAAATTGTTATTTGTCGGGAGATTGCGTTACTACAAAGGACTTGACTATTTGCTCGAGGCGATGAACTTTCTGCCGGATGCGCGGTTGGCCATTGTAGGGACAGGTCCGATGGAACAAAAATGGCAACGGTTAGCCGACGCGCTGGGGATTGCGAACCGCGTGCATTGGGCAGGCGACGTGAGCGATGCGCAACTACCTGCATATTATGATGCGTGTGATATTTTCGTACTGCCGTGTTCAGAGCGGAGCGAAGCGTTCGGCGCAGTCCAGTTGGAAGCGATGGCGATGGCAAAACCGATTGTGTCGTGCGATGTGCAAACGGGCGTCGCGTGGGTGAATCAAAATGAAATTACGGGGCTTGTCGTGCCGCCAAAAAATCCGCGCGCCATTGCCGATGCCATCGCGCGTTTGTCAAACGATGCCGCGTTGCGCGAAAAAATGGGCGCGGCAGGACGCAAACGCGTTGAACAAGAATTTACAGTTGACAAGATGGTTGCGCGTGTCATGCAAGTCTACGAAAACGCGTTGGCGGAAAAATAGAACTCGCAGCTTGGCGCAAGTTCCTTGCTATTCACCAGACGGCAGCGTGAAATAAAAGGTCGAACCTTTGCCTTCTGTGCTTTCAACCCAAATTTTTCCGCCGTGCGCTTCGACGATATGTTTGGAAATCGCCAGCCCTAACCCCGTGCCGCGCAGTTCTCCTTGGGCGCGCGTGCGGGCGCGGTCCACTTTGTAAAATCGTTCAAAGACGCGCGGCAAATCTTTTGCGGGAATGCCAATGCCGCTGTCTTGAATCGCAAGTTCGACATCGGCGCCCTCGTTGCGCCACACTGCGCGAATCGTAACCTTTCCCCCTTCGGGCGTGAACTTTAGTGCGTTGTGCGTGAGATTTCCAATCACTTTGCGAATCGCCTGTGGGTCAGCCAGAACCTCCATGTCAGGCGGAATGGATGTCTCGAGCGCGATGCGTTTGCGTTCCGCTTGCGGGCGAAGCGGCACAAGCGAATCATTGACCAAATCTACGACAAAGACAGTGATGAGTCGAATTGGCGCTTGTCCCGATTCAATCAAGGCAAGGTCCATCAATTCATCCGTGAGCTGTTTCAACAAATCAATTTGGACGCGCGCGCGTCCGATCAATTCGGTCAGCAGCGCTTGGTCTTTTAACACGTCCGCATTGCTGAGCGTGTCCGCGACAAGTTGCAGCGAAGTTATCGGCGTTCTAAGTTCGTGCGAAATGTTGGCGACAAATTCGCGGCGCGCGCGTCCAAGCCGCTGCAATTCTGTAACTTCGGAAATGCCGAGCAGCGCGCCGCGTGCCGCGTTATCTCCGATTGCCACTGCGCGCACGCTGAACGCGCGTTCACCTTTGACGATAGTTTGACTTACTGTTCCGCCGCTTTCATTCAACACCTGATTCACAAGCGGGTACAAATCATAACCCCACGCCACCTCACGCAGCGGGCGTTCCAACCCATCCGTCACTTGGAGCAAATCGCGCGCGGTGTCATTCATCGAGACAACATTCCCCGCCGCGTCCACTTGCACAATTCCATCCCAAATCACGCGGCTCAAGGAACTCCACTTTTCATCCAACGCCACGCGCTCGTTTTCCAAGAGTGCGAGTCGCGCATCTTGGCGTAAGAGCATGGACTGCTGTTCGTCGGCGCGTTGTTTGAGGCGCCACAAAATAAAAAGCAAGGCGACGATAATCACTACCGCCGCCCCGAAAAGATATTGCATATGCTTCTGACTCTAGCCGGAGAACCGATATCCGAGTCCTCTAACCGTTTCAATGCGCGTTGGGTTAGCCGGATCGTTCTCGATTTTTTCACGCAGCCAGCGAATGTGTACGTCCACTGTACGCGAATCGCCCGCGAAATCAAAACTCCACACGCGCTGTAACAAGAGGTCACGCGTCAGGACGGCGCCTTTGTGCCGAATCAACTCGGCGAGCAAATCAAATTCTTTTGGCGGCAAGTTCAAATTTTTTCCATTTCGCATCGCGCGATGCCCAACGAGATCGAGGGTGAGGTCGCCGGACTGTAATTTGGTTTGAGTGCGATGTTGTCCGCGCCGCATTACGGCGCGCAAGCGCGCCATGAGCTCGCCGAGCGAAAAGGGCTTGACAATGTAATCGTCCGCGCCCGTGTCGAGTCCGACGATCCGATCCACTTCGCTGCTGCGCGCCGTGAGCAAGACGATGGGGGCGTCCGTCTCGCGGCGAAGCGTGCGGCACACGGTCAAGCCGTCCAGCCCGGGCAGCATCACATCGAGGACGATCAAGTCGGGCTTGTGCTCGCGCGC
Organism: Chloroflexota bacterium; assembly: GCA_004295045.1. GTDB lineage: Bacteria > Chloroflexota > Anaerolineae > UBA4142 > SHND01 > SHND01. The sequence continues at coordinate 62,683 of SHND01000020.1, forward strand.
CAAGTCAAGCGCGGACACACCGTCGTCGGCGCGAATCACGTCGTACCCTTCGCGCGTTAAATTAAACGTCAGCGTCTCGAGTAATGTCTGGTCGTCTTCGACGAGCAAAAGTTTCGTCATGGTTGAGGGCATTTCAGGCGCGCATTTTCATGCTTAGATTTGACGCTGTACGTTGAGTTCTTCCAAACGTCCTGTCACGGCGTACACCACGCGCTCGGCGATGTTCGTGATACAGTCGCCGATGCGTTCCAAGTTATGTCCCGCAAACAGCAAATTCATCGCGCGCGTGACGGTGCGCGGGTCTTCGACGATATAGCTCATCAATTCGCGAAAGACCTGTTTGTACAAATTGTCTATCTCATCATCCATCGCGGCAACTGCCTTTGCTTCGTCCGCGTCTTGTTTTGCAAAGGAATCGAGCGCGCGCGTCAACATCAATTGGCACAATTCCGCCATGCGCGGCAAATCAATTAACGGTTTCAACAAGGGTTCATTTCCCATATAAATCGTAATCTCGGCAATATTTTTCGCGTGATCGGCAATGCGTTCCAATTCAATCGCCACCATGAGAATTGAAATAATATCGCGCAAATCGTGCGCCATGGGCGATTGAGTTGCCAAGAGCGTATAGCATTGGTCTTCGAGCTCATAGCGCGTTTCATTGAGCAGCGCATCGTTCTGGATAATCGCTTCGGCGAGCGCGCGGTCGCGCGTTTTCAAACTCTCCATGCTCTCGCCAATAACGCGTTCAACCCGCGCGCCATAATCGAGCAAGTTCACTTTGAGCTGTGAGATAGAAATGTCAAAGGAGGTACGCGGCATGGCTGTACTTAACCAAATCTTCCGGTGACGTAATCTTCGGTGCGTTTGTCTTGCGGATTGGTAAAGATCGTCCGCGTGAGATCAAACTCGATCATCTCCCCCGCGCGATCCGGGCGCATCATCATCATCGCCGTGTAATCCGAGACGCGCGCGGCTTGCTGCATGTTGTGCGTAACAATCACAATCGTGTAATTGTTCCGCAGTTCGCGCATCAAGTCCTCGATCTTGATCGTCGCAACCGGATCAAGTGCCGAGCATGGCTCATCCATCAAAACCACTTCCGGTTCAACTGTCAACGCGCGCGCAATACAGAGCCGCTGCTGCTGTCCGCCCGAAAGAGCGAGCGCCGACTGATGCAATTTGTCTCGGACCTCATCCCAAAGCGCTGCGCCTCTCAAACTCTTTTCCACCAAATCATCCAACGTCGCTTTTTTGTTCACGCCGTAGAGGCGCGGACCGTATGCCAAATTATCGTAGATACTCTTGGGAAATGGATTGGGGCGTTGAAAGACCATTCCAATTCTCCGTCGCACATCCACCACATCAATCCCCGGTCCGTACAACGGCTCACCATCCAACGTTAATTTTCCTTCGACGCGCGCGTTGGGAATCAAATCATGCATCCGGTTGAAAGCACGGAGCAGCGTGGACTTGCCACAGCCCGAAGGTCCAATGATGGCAGTGATGTGCCGATCGTGAATTGGCAGCGTGACCTCCGCAATCGCGCGAAAGGCGCCATAATAAACGGAGAGTTTTTCCGCTTGCATCTTGACGATACTGGCAGGTGCAACGGAAAGGGCAGCCGGAATAGTATCAAGCTTTGCCTGCATTTGCATCATGGGTCAAAATATCTCGAGCATAATTGCTTTTGTGCGACGATATTATAATCGCAAGTGAGCGCGTTTCTTAACTACGCCCTGCCAGACGGCGAGCGGTCAACGCGCGCGTAAGGATGTTCACACCGAGTACAAAAACCATAACCACCAGCGCAATCGCCCACGCCTGCTGTACGCGTTCAGGAAAAGGGTCCTGCGAATATCTGTACATCGTCAGCGTAAGCGCATCCGTTGGCGAAAGCACAAGCTCCCGCAGAATTTGAATGGGTGTCATGCCGCTTTCTACACCACTCTGCACAATCTGCCGAACGCTATAGTGATCATTTCCCAAAATTGTAAAAAGCAGCGGCGCGGTCTCGCCAACACCGCGCGCGATTGCCAGCATGATGCCCGTCACCACGCCTGCGAGAGCAGCCGGCAAAAGAACGACCAACGAGGTGCGCCAATCCGGCGCGCCCAATGCCAAAGAGCCCTCGCGCAATGCGCGCGGCACGAGCTTGAGCATTTCTTCGGTGGAACGCACAATCGTTGGCAGCATGATAATTGAAATGGCGACCCCACCCGCCAACGCAGAAAAAGTGCCAAGTGGTTTTACCAAGATTCCGTACGCGAACAGCCCAATAATGATGGAAGGCACACCCGCCAAAACATCCGTCGCAAAACGTACGACAAGCCCCAGCCGCGTGTTTGGTTTTTCGGCAACGTAATAGGCGGCAAGGATGCCTAACGGTATTGAAATCGTCATTGCAATGAGGGTAATGATAATCGTACCCGCGATCGCGTTGGATACACCGCCGCCGCCTTGCAACACGGATGCAGGCAGCTCGGTAAAGAACTCAACGTTGATGTACTTGGCGCCGGTCATTACGGTGTAAACAGTCACCCAGATCAACGGAATGGCAGCAAATAGCGTAAACGCCGCCGTCATCCCCAACATTGCAAGATTGGTGATGCGTCGCGTATGATGGCGATTTTTGGTTTTGATCAACCCGCGCGGCAAGATTGGTTGTGCCGCGCGTGAGGCGCTCTGACCCACCGCGCTCATGCGCGCGCCTCCGTCGGAACTTTTTTCTGAACTTGATACACCAGTAATCGCGCTGCCATGTTCAAAAGCAAGGTGATTACAAACAGAATCAGTCCCAATTCAATCAACGCGCTGCTGTGCATGGGCGACACCGCTTCCGCAAATTGGTTCGCAATGGTGCTGGCGAGCGTCGCGCCCGGTCTGAGCAGCGAGCCGGACGCCTCGACTGTATTGTTGCCAATCACCATTGTCACTGCCATCGTTTCGCCCAGCGCGCGACCCAAGCCCAAAATCACCGCGCCAAAAATTCCGGAGAGTGATGCGGGAATGAGCACTTGCCAGATCGTTTCCCAGCGCGTTGAACCCAGCGCCAGCGCGGCTTCGCGTTGCGAATCCGGAATGGCGCGCAAAACATCGCGCGTGAGCGCGGTGATCGTGGGAATGATCATGATGGTGAGAATCAGCACTGCGGCGAGGCGACTTGAACCCGATGCCGGAATGGGTCCTTGAAACAAGGGGAGAAAGCCAAGCGTGTTTTCCAAAAAATGACCAACGGGTACAACCACACTCGGCAAGAAAACAAAAATGCCCCACAGCCCAAGCACAACGCTTGGAATCGCAGCGAGCATTTCAATCACGAAATTTGCGGGCGTGCGCAGCCACATCGGACACAATTCGGAAAGAAAAATCGCGATGAAAATACTGAACGGCGCCGCAATCAAGATTGCAAAAACCGATGTAACAATCGTTCCCGCGATGAGGGGCCACGCGTCATAGGTGTCAGTAACCGGGTTCCACGATGCATCCGCCGTCGGCAACACAAAGCTCAATCCAAAAACTTCGCGCGACAAAGCGGAATCACGCCACGTTGTCCACCCGATCGCGAGCACCAGCACCAGCACAAAAATTGCTGTGACAGCGATCAGCCCGCGCCAAAAGACATCCCCATGCTGCGTCAACAGCTGAAAACGGGAGGAGCGTTTTCGAAATGCTGCCGCCGCAGCTGGCTTGTCGCTTGCAGTATTTTCTTTCATCTATGATAGAGAAACGCGCACAAGGCGCTATGATGCGTCATTTGCACTCATTCAGAATTCGCCTTTGCTTGCGGCGCCGTTCCGCCAAATTGCAGCGCTTGACCATCACACTGAACATGCGCAAGGGTCTCGAACACCTGTGCGCGGACCGATTCAGGCAAAGTTGAATAGCCGAGCAGATTTGCTTGTGCCATCGCGTCGGCGTCCGTGTTGAACCAGTAAATATAGTCGAGGAGCTTTTGTGCTTTCATGCACCCCTGCGCGGCGTCCGGTCTAAAGTTCATCGGAATAATCATGTACGTGTAACCGGCGATGGGCCAGCTCTTGGCGCCGGGTCCATTGCTGATCGTGTCAACTGTCAGCTTGTCACTAAATTGGTCGCCAAAATCCAGCATCGCAGAATTGAGTGACTCGGCATCCGCTGTTACTGTATTGCCCGCCGCATTCATCATTTCAAAAAATGGAATGTTATTCAGCTTGGCGAATGAGAGTTCGACATATCCAATCGAGTACGGCGTTGCTTGTACGGTAGCGGCAACTCCGGGATTGCCTTTGCCCGCCACACCGTTGCCCAACTTGTCAGCGGGCCACTCTACCGCCGATGCTCCGCCCGGTCCATTCTTCCATTCCTCGCTAACTTTAGAAAGATACTTGGTAAAAACTTCGGTTGTACCCGAACCATCCGAACGATGAACCACCGTAATCGGTTTGTCCGGCAGCGTCAATTTGGGATTGAGCTTGGCGAGGGCGGGATCATTCCATCTGTTGATCGTGCCGAGATAAATCGCAGCGAGTGTCGGTCCGTCAATTGTCAAAGTTTGCGTGATTTCGGGAATGTTCACGATAGGCACAACCGCGCCGGCGAGCGTCGGAAACATTTGCAGCGTCACGCCTTTGTCAGCCGCTGCCTTGTACTCTTTGTCTTTCATTAACGAATCGGAACCGGCAAAATCCACTGTGCCATCAATCATTGCTTTCTTGCCGCCGCCGGAACCGATGCCTTGATAATTCACAAGCGTCGAAGGGTTAGCAAGCTTGTATGCAAAATTCCATTGCGAATAAACAGCCAACGGGAATGTCGCACCCGCGCCGTGCAATTTCACCGAACCCGAAGGCAGGGCTGCAGCACCCGTTGATTCCCCGCCGCAAGCGCTAATGCTCAACGCCGCCATCGCGAGCAAGATAATGCCGACTCCAAATTTAGCTCTACTCATTTTCGTTTCTCCGCTCGGGAGATTTTTCACCTCTGGTTTAAGTTGACTATCGCGCTAATGCCTTAACAATTCTTCAAGAATCCACAAAATTTGTGTAAAGTTCAAGCTAACAGTTCTTAACATCGCCGCGCGCCGAACGCGAGAATGCACGCGGAGAAATTTCCGCATCGCTTTTGCGCTAAACTCACACCCGTTATAGAATCTTGCGACCTCCGTCAAAAATTTATGCAAGCATCATCCCGACTCGCGCTTTTTTCCGAAAAATTCATTCAAGCCTGCTGGCTCCTCGCGCTCATCGTCGCCCCCCTCTTTTTCGACATTTATTCCAACCGCGTCTTTGAGCCCGACAAAATTGCGCTCATTCGGACGCTCGCTCTCGCCATGGGCGCGTTTTGGCTCATCCTGCGCGCGGAACGTTGGCGCGGGCGAAGCGCCGGACGCCGCGCCGAAATGTCGCTTGGACAACGCGTGCGCGCGTGGGTTCAACATGCTTCGGCTGAAAATCCATTGACAATTCCCGCGCTCCTTTTGTTTTGCGCGTATGTTGTCAGCACCGCACTCTCGATTTCGCCCACCGTTTCTTTTTTTGGTTCGTACCAGCGCCTGCAAGGGCTTTATACATTCTCTGCCTACCTCGTCATCTTTTTTCTTGCCGCGAGCCAAATCAAAACGCGCGCCGATGTTCAACGCGCAATTACCATCGCGCTCATCGCCAGCTTTCCCATCGCCCTCTACGGAATTATTCAACATTATTTCCTCGATACCCTACCATGGGTCGGCGATGTAACGACGCGTGTTGCCTCCAATCTTGGCAACTCGATTTTTATTGGCTCGTTCTTGATCCTCACGATTCCGCTCGCGCTCGCGCGTTTGATCCAATCGAGTGAGCGTGTGACCGCGCTCAACGCATCGCGTGCGCGCGGCGCGTTTTACGGCGGGGCACTTGCGTCTCTACTGGTTGTAGCCGCGGCGTGGGGCTTGGCGTTTGATCTCGGCGCGAAACCATTCATCGAAGGCAACTACACAGGCACGCTTTCACCCGAACAATTGACGTTGGCAGCTAGCGCCTTTAATGTGGCGCTGCTCGTTACATTCGTCGTCATCGCGGGGTGGTGGCTTGCCGCCTTTCTGTTAAAACAGCGCGCCGCGCCGTTCCTTTTGGTCGCGTTGTACGCCTCACTCCTCGCCGTTCAACTTGTCGCGCTCTTGTTCTCGCAGAGCCGTGGTCCGCTGCTCGGACTTTTGGGCGGACTCTTTACGTTCGGCGTGTTGTTAGCGCTCGCGCGCGGCGCGCGGCGGCTCGCGTTGATTGCGGTAAGCGCCGCCGCGCTGATTGTGGTATTGCTCGCGCTTATCAATATTCCAAATTCGCCGCTCGCGACTTTGCGCGATTTGCCGTATGTCGGTCGCATGGGACGCGTCTTTGAACTCGAAGGCGGCACCGGACGCGTGCGCGTATTGATTTGGCAAGGCGCGTTGCAATTGGTTTTGCCGCACGAGCCGCTCACTTCGCCATTAACCGGTGATGATACATTCAACCTGATTCGTCCACTGGTGGGATACGGTCCCGAGACGATGTATGTGGCGTATAACAAATTTTATCCGCCCGAACTCGGCACGCTTGAATCGCGCGGCGCAACGCCCGATCGTTCGCACAATGAAACATTTGACGCGTTGGTGAATACCGGGCTATTGGGATTCATCGCCGAGAATATTTTGTTTCTTGTCGTTTTTTATTTCGCGCTGAAATGGCTCAATCTGATGCCCAACACGCGAGCGCGGAATTTATTTATTGCGCTGTGGTTCGGCGGCGGCATCTTGCTTGCCGTTCTGTTTGGTTTCATCTTTGGTTGGGAATTTATCGGCGTGGCACTCCCCGGCGGCATGATGCTCGGCATGTTTGCGTACTTGGTCGCCTTTGCGCTCCGCGCGCATCCCAACAGCAACCTTGCCACACCATCCGCTCTTTGGCTCATCGCGTTGAGCGCCTTGTTCGTTTCGCACTTTATCGAAATTCATTTTGGGATTGCAATCGTTTCGACGCGCCTCTATTTTTGGTTTTTCGCCGCCGTGTTTGTGGTAATTGGAACGCAGCGCGTGTCTATGCAGAGCGCGGAGCAAAATGTCGAATCCCGGCAATTCAGCGAAGCGAAAACGCCGTCCGAGACAGAGCCCGCGCGGCGCAAACGCCCAACACCCCAAGTCGCAGCCGCCACCAGCACGCGCAAGCAAGCTTTGCCCGCACGCCGCATTTCGGTAACACCGCTTATCAGTCTGGCAATTTTGGTCGGATTTGTTTTGGCGGTGATGGGATTCGATTACATCAACACAAACAACCTTGCCCTCTCGGGCGGTTCGGCAACGAGCGGACTCGACGTTGTGCTCACTGCGCTGACGCTGAAAAATACAACGGCGGGCGGTATGACCTCGTTGGCGATGCTGTGGTTGTTCGTTACAACGCTGCTGCTCGGATTGGGAATCTGCGCAAGCGAGTGGGGTTGGACGTTTAACTTGTCGCGGCGCGATTGGGGCGTAGCAATCTTTTTGTTTGCCGTTCTCGCGTTCGCGATTTTTTCGGGACTCGTTTTTTATCACATCATTTTGATTTCAGTCACGGGCGCAGGGATTCTGGACGCGCTTGTTGCAGCGGCAAACTTGTTCACATGGTTCATGTTCATCGTCGCTGCCGTCTGCGCCGGTACGATGTTGTTTGATGAAATCATTCCGACGGCGTGGGTGAGCCGCACGACGAATTGGGTGGTTGCGCCGGTGCTGATTATTCTCGCAAGCGTCCTCATTTCGGCGACAAACATCTCACCGATCAGCGCGGATATTATTTATAAACAGGCGGTCGCATTGTCCGGTCAAAATACGGCGGCGTCCATTGAATTGTTCGAACGCGCGCTCGTATTACAGCCGCAGCAAGATTACTATTATTTATTTCTCGGACGCGCATACCTCGATGCCGCCAAGAATGCGACCGATGCCAAAGCGCGCGCCGACGCCCTTGCAAAATCGCAAGAGGCGCTGAATCGCGCCCGCGCAATCAATCCGTACAATACCGATCATTCCGCCAATCTGGCGCGGCTTGCGCAAGCACGCGGCGCACTCAGCAGCGATCCCGCCGCGCAAATCGAAGCATTCAAACAAGCTGCAACCTATTTTGATCAAACCATCCGCCTGAGTCCCAACACGGCGCATTTATACGATCAATTCGCGCAATCGTTGTTAGATTACGCCCAAGTCCTCGAACAAAACAAAGAACCCACGACCGCCGCAGATGTGCGCGCGCAAGCCCAACAACGACTTGCCCATGCTTTGGAGATTGATCCCAATTTCTGTTTCACATACGCAGTCCGCGCCGAGTCGCAGACCGAATGGTCTGCGCGCGTTGCCGACGCGCTCCACGCCCTTGAATTGGCGTCGCACTGTGGGGATGTCTTTTATGGTGAGGGCTTGTCAATTGCTGTAAATGAATTGGGGCGCGCGAGCAAAGAAGCTTTGCAGGCAAATCAGGGCAGCGCGTTTGAAGAGATGGTTACAACAGCTGCCAAAACGAATCCCTCTTTGGAAATTTTTACCACGCTGGCGAATTTTTATTCGCAAGCCGGGCGCATTCCGGACGCGATCACGGCGGTGGATCAGGCGCTCAACACAATTCCCGCCGGTGATGAAACAACGCGCAAGCGCTACCAAGACTTTCGCTTTACGCTCGTCGAATTACAAAATGCGCTCCGCGCCGCGAACGCCGCGCCGGACAATCCCGAACTACAGCGTATCGTTGCGCAGCAATGGCTTGCGCGTGGGCAATTTAATTTCGCGCTCCCCATATTTGAAAAAATTGTTCAACTCAAGCCCGACGATTATTCCGCGCAGCGCGACATCGCGCTCGTTTTGATTGCGCAGGACCGGCTCGACGACGCAGTGCCACAAATCGCCCGCGCACAAGCTCTTGCGCCGCAGGGCGAGCAGGGCTTTTGGAAAAATTTGAGCGCGGTTGTAAATGCGGCGATAAACAACGGCGACAGCCAAGCCATCGGACAGTTGGAAGACCTTGCGAAAAACGCGGACAAAAGCGACTATGCGCTCGTCAGCGCGCTTCGCAAGTTGGCAGAGAAATTTCATGGCGCAGGATAAGCGCGCAGTCCAAACGGAATTCCGTCTCACGTTCGAGTAACGAATTCAACGCGTTAGCGGGTTATTGCCAAGAAACCAACTCAAGGTTCAAATCCAGTTCCGCTTGCTATGCCCACCCTTTTGGTAATTTTTTTCGCCGCACTCTTGTTCGCGGTCGCCGCCACGCCGATTGCGCGACGTTTGGCGTTCGCTTTGGGCATCCTCGATCAACCGAACGCGCGCAAAGTGCACTCTTCGCCGGTGCCGTTACTTGGCGGCTTGGCGATTTATGTTTCGTTTGTCGCCGCGCTCCTCTTGTTTAGCGACTCGTTTTATGTGACACAGGTCATCGGCATTTTGCTCGGCGCGACGTGGGTTTCCCTTTTGGGCATTTGGGATGACTGGCGCACGTTGCGTCCATTAGTAAAACTTGCGGGACAATTTTTTGCCATCGCGATTTTGATTGTGACGGGCGTCCAAGTCGAGTTTTTACGCAATCCATTTCTCAACATTTTGATTACCGCGCTGTGGATCGTTGGAATCACAAACGCGGTCAATTTTTTGGACAATATGGATGGCTTGTCCGGCGGCGTGGCTGCCATTGCCGCGGGTTGGTTCTTGATTTTGAGTATCTTGAACGGACAGGTGCTCGTCGCGCCGTTTGCAGCGGCGCTGTTGGGCGCATCGCTTGGTTTCTTGGTGTATAATTTCAATCCCGCGCGCATCTTTATGGGCGACGCGGGCAGTTTATTTTTGGGATTCACACTTGCGGCAGTCGGACTAAAGTTACGTTTTCCCGGTCATCCCGATGCTGTCACATGGATGATTCCCATCCTAGTACTCGGGGTGCCGATACTGGACATGACGCTCGTCACCATCTCGCGTTTGCGGCGGCATGTGAATCCTTGGACGACGGCAGGCAAGGACCATCTGTCGCATCGGCTCGTCAAACTTGGGATGAGTCATCGCCGCGCGGTGCTGACCATTTACGCGCTGTGCGGCATAACAGGCGCGCTCGGACTCGCGGTTGAATTCGTGTCGCCCGAGCTCGCGTATGCGATCTTCGCCCTCGCGTTCTTTTGCGGCGGACTCGTCATTTTCTTTTTTGAAAGGAACGTCTCATCATAACTCGCATGTCTCCGATTGCTACGCTTGCTCCCGATCAACTTCTCGAAGAAAAAATTCGCGCGCGCACCGCGCAAATCGCCATCATCGGCATCGGCTATGTTGGACTGCCGCTTGCCGCCGCGTTCGCTCAAGTCGGTTTCCCCACCGTCGGCTATGATCTCGATACTGCCAAAGTGGACGCAATCAATCGCGGCGTGTCGTACATTCCCGACGTAGAAACGGAATTGGTTTCCAAGCTCGTTGCCGAAAAAACTTTGCGCGCGTCAACGAATGATTCTGTTCTGGAGGACGCCGACGTTATTTTCATTTGCGTGCCAACGCCGTTCGACCGTATGAAGGCGCCCGATTTGGGAATGGTGCGCGATGCGAGCAAAACAATTGCGAAACATTTGCGCGCCGGACAGCTGGTGATTTTGCAGAGTACCACCTATCCCGGTACGACCGAAGAATTCGTCTTGCCGATTTTAGAGACGAGCGGACTCAAAGCGGGACGCGATTTCTATTTGGCATTTTCGCCCGAGCGAATTGATCCCGGCAATCAAGAATGGAGCGCGCACAATATGCCCAAAGTTTTGGGCGGACTCGATCCGCGTTCCACCGAACTCGCGCGCGAGTTGCTTGTCACCCTGACGCCCCAAGTGCATCTGGTCTCTACCCCACGCGCCGCAGAAATGACAAAACTGCTCGAAAATATTTTTCGCAGCGTCAATATCGCGTTGGTGAATGAACTGGCGCTGTTGTGCGAACGAATGGATATCAACATTTGGGAAGTGATTGACGCGGCGAAAACGAAACCGTTCGGGTTTATGCCTTTTTATCCGGGCGCGGGGGTGGGCGGACATTGCATCCCGGTTGATCCGTATTATCTTTCATGGAAAGCGCGCGAATTCGATTTCTTTACAAAATTTATCGAACTCGCAGCCGAAGTGAATCAATCGATGCCCTTTCACGTGGTGAGTTTGATCACCGATGCGGTGAATCGCGACGGCAAGGCGATGGACGGAGCAAAGGTCTTGGTCCTCGGGGTCGCGTTCAAGCGCGATATTGACGATGCGCGCAATTCTCCCGCCGAACGCGTGATCGAATTGCTGCTCGCGCGGCGCGCAGAGGTCTCTTTTCACGATCCCTACGTTGAGCATTTTCACATCGGCGACACTGTTTTTCATCGCGCCCCGCGCGTGCTCAAAGGCAGCGCGCTCACGCCGGACACGGTGCGCGCGGCTGACGTTGTGGTGATTATTACAGGGCATCGCAATGTGGACTACGGTATGGTTCTTGCAAACGCGAAACGTGTGGTGGACACAACAAGTGTGACCGCCGCGCTGCCGCACAACGAAAATGTTGTGCGGCTCGGCGCGCTATCCCCAACCCGTCCTATAGACTTGGGAGCCCCCAGTGCAGTATGAATGATACATCGCTCGAGTTGCCTACACCGCCGCCGCTTCTGGTCGTCGTTTCCGGACCGAGCGGCGTGGGAAAAGATGCGACGCTGAAACGTATGCAGGCGCGCAACACGCCCTTTCATTTTTTGGTGACAACGACGACGCGCCCAAAACGTCCCATCGAAGTGGAAGGCGTAGATTATCATTTCGCCAGCGAACGCGAATTTCAAGAGAGCTTGGCGCGCGGCGAATTTTTGGAACACGCGAACGTATACGGCAATCTCTATGGCAACTCGCGGCGGGATATTGAAGCGGCTCTGGCGCGCGGTTCGGATGTCATCATGCGCATTGATGTGCAAGGCGCGGCAACGATTCGTAAAAAGGTGGACGGCGCAATTTTCATTTTTCTCATCTCGACGCTGGCAGAATTAGAAATGCGTTTGCGCGCGCGCAAAACGGAAAGTGAAGCGGCGCTGCAGACGCGTTTGAACAGAGCCGCGCAAGAGATGGAGGAACGAATTCATTTCGATTACTGCTTGCGCAATTACGACAGCCATTTGGACCAAACCGTTGACGATATTATGGCGATTATCCGCGCCGAGAAATTGCGGACGCATCCGCGCGAAATTAGATTTCGATAGACATCGTTCCAATTTCACTTGCTCATGTCCGCTTCACCACCGCACCTCAAACCGATGAGCGCAGGCGATATTCTGGATCAAGCGATTCGGATTTATCGTGAAAATTTCATCCCGCTCGTCACCATCGTTGCGATCATCAGCGTGCCTTTGGTTCTCATTCAGTTGGCGGCAATCGCACTCACGTTTCCATCTTTCCCCGGTTTTGGCACGCCCTCAGAATCTTTTGCGCCCGCCGACCTTGGCAGCATTGCGATTCTGGTTTCTGCTGCCGCCGGAATCCTTGCACTGGTGGCAGCCATCTTTCAAAATGGCGCGCTCAGTTATTTCGTTTCGGAACGATTTTTGAACCGCCCCGTCACGGTGCGACAAGCGTACGGCAAGGCATTCAGTCGCTGGCTCTCGCTTTTGCTCGCTGCGATTTTGCTTGGACTTGCCGTTGGCGGAGTATTCGCGCTTTTGTTTGGGATATTGCTTGTGCCGGTCATTGCCGCGACGGTTGCCGGCGGAGGCAGCGATAGTTCAGTCGGCTTTATCGTCGGAATTCTATTGTTGTGCCAATGTGGCTTGTTGATTCCGGCGCTGATTGCGGCGGTCTATCTTTACACCCGTTGGACATTTTGGGTGCCCGCAATCGTAATTGAAAATTACAACAGCACCGGCGGCTTGGGACGCAGCTGGAAATTAGTGAAAGGTACCTTCTGGCGCGTGCTGGGCTTTAATATTATTTTGTACCTTATTGTTACCTTTTTTAGCTTGGGACCCACTTATCTTGTAGGCGTCCTAACCTTTTTGTTGCCCTCGCCATTAATCGGCTTTGCGGTCAACGCAATTGCGTCGAGTCTCATTCTTATCATCATGACACCATTGCAATATGCTGTGCTGACTGTGTTGTACTATGATTTGAGAATCCGAAAAGAAGGTTTTGATTTGGTGATCCAAATGCAAGCGCAAGAGACCGCCTCTGCGTTACCTTCGCTCACCTCTGGATCAAACTCCTGATGCGCGCATTTCGCGTTCTTGTTTTTGTTTTGCTTTTTGGGCTTGCGTTCTGGTTCGCGGCGCCGCGCCCGTTGCACGCGCAATCCCCGACAACGCTTGAGGAATATCGCCGCGCCATCGCACAAGCGCTGCTTTTCACACAGCAAGCCAGCGGCTTGGCGGTCAATGAACGCGCCGCGCTGCTTGAGCAAGCGCAAGCGCAGCTTGAACCGATTCACGCGGTTGAGATTTCCCCGGGTGTTCAAACAAACATTGACAATGCTTCCCTCCTCGCGCTGTTGAATGACGCGAACAAAACCGACGCGGCAATCCAACGCCTCACCGCGCTGCGTGACGTACTCGCGCAAACTCCGCCCGTACTCTACGCCGCCGACCTCGATACGCTGCGCGATATTTTGAATCGCCCGCCGTTCATCGAAAATTCTTCCGAAACGTGGTTACAGGAATTGCTGCGCCGCGTCCTCGAATTTTGGAGTCGCTTGTTTGATAATACCGCACGCGGCGTTTTTGACGCGCGCGACCTCTTTCTTTTGTTGGGGGTCGTGGTAGTAATCGTTGTTGTGATTTATTTCGTCTTGAACTTGCGGCGCAATGTCGTGGGAGAAGAAACACTGCCGCCGCTGACATCCGAAGAACAAGTGCGTTCCCCGGCAGAGGCGTTTGACAATGCCCAGCGTTTTATCAACGCCGGAGATTATCGCCGCGCCGTGCGCCAGCTGTATCTGGCAACGCTGCTCATGCTCGATCAGCGCGGAAAATTAAAGTACGATCCGACGCTCACCAACCGCGAAGTGCTGCGCCAAGCATCGAACGATCCCCAGACCACCTCTGCCTTGCAGCCGATTGTCGAAACGTTTGACCGCGTCTGGTACGGCTTTCAGCCGCTTTCGCAAAGCGAGTTTGACGCGTATCGCGCGCGCGTGGAAAAGGTGCGCGAGTGAAGCGAATACGAATCACGCGCGAGTTGCTCTTTTTTGTGCTGCTCTTGGTCGTGCTGGCGGGCATGACCGCGTTCATCGCAATACGCCAAGCTCAAGCCGAAGCGCAGCAGCAAAATTTCACGCCGTATTCATCCCATTCTGCGCGTCCCAATGGAACTCTGGCGCTGCACGAGTGGCTGAACGCGATTGGCTATCGCGCACAGCGCATCGAAAATCAGGCGTTTCAATTGGGCGAAGAAGTGAAATTATTGTTCATCCTCGCGCCCACAGAAAGTATTACACGCGACGAAGCGCTCTATCTCTTGAATTGGGTCGAACGCGGCAATACCCTTGTCGTCACCGACGATGGTTTTAGTTTCAACAACGAATTGTTTGAGCAGTTGCAGCTAAGTCTCGATGATCTTGAGGAACGTGTCGAACGCGTCCAACTGAATCAGCCGCTTGCCGACGCTTCAATGGATGAAATGACAGGAACCGCATTTTCCGGACTCGAAACGACGCGGAACGATTTCGTGGAATATCTCCGCGCAGACAAACCCATCTTGTTGCGAATCCCGCGCGGGCAAGGTGCAATCTGGGTCGCGTCCGCACCAAGTTTGTTGACGAATGCGAATTTGAACGACGCGGACAATGCAAAATTCGCGGCGGCGCTGGTGGCGAACACGCCGCGCGGCAGTGTCATTGCCTTTGATGAATTTCATCATGGCTTGAACACTGTGAGCGGACAAACGCTTGTCAATGCCATTTACAATACGCCATGGGGTTGGGGGCTTGTCTTGGCGGCGCTGTTGTGGTTCGGCTATTTGTTGTTCAATGGCAAGCGCTTTGGACGCACAGTGCCGGTGCAGCGCACCCTCGCGCGGCGCACGCCGAGCGAGTATGTTGTTTCGATGGCGAATCTCTTTCGCCGCGCGAACAAACGCGGCATGGTCTTGCAGCATTATCGCCATTCGTTGAAGCGGCGTTTAGGACGCGCCTTTCATCTTAATCCCGAACTTTCGGATGAACGCTACATTGAAATGCTTGCGCGGATGCGCCCCGAACTGGATCGCGCAGAGCTCACGCGCATATTGAACAATTTGCGCCGCACCGACCTGAGCGAAATGGAACTTGTCAAATCGGCGGAGCAAGCCGTCACCTTCGGGAAACCAAAAGCAAGTAAATAAAAATACAAATCCAATCCTCCATTTTCAAAATGAACACTCAATCCGCATATCAAGCCCTTGCCCAAGAATCGAAAAAAGCGCTGGTCGGTCAAGACCAGGTTTTTGAACAACTGGTGATCGCGCTGTTCGTGCGCGGACATGTTTTACTGGAAGGCGTGCCGGGCACGGCGAAAACCCTCGCCGCGAAAACATTGGCGCATCTCGTGCGCGCCGATTTCAAACGCGTTCAATTCACTCCCGACTTGATGCCCTCTGATATTGTCGGCACACAAGTCTTTGACGTGAACAGCGGAAAATTTTATTTGAAACGCGGTCCGGTGTTTGCGAATGTGCTGCTCGCCGATGAAATCAATCGCGCGCCCGCGAAAACGCAAGCCGCGCTGCTCGAAGCGATGGAAGAACGTCAAGTGACGATTGAAGGCGACAGCCAAACTTTGCCCGAACCATTTCTCGTACTCGCCACTCAAAATCCCGTCGAGTACGAAGGGACGTATCCGTTGCCCGAAGCGCAGCTCGATCGTTTTCTTTTCAAGACGCGCGTCACCTATCCCGCGCTCGATGCCGAAGCTGACATTCTCCGCCGCTATCATCAGGGCTTTGACGCGCATCGCCTCGCCGACGCGGGCTTGACGCCGGTGCTGTCACCCGAAGATTTGCTCGCGCTGCGTAAAGAGATTGATGCTGTGACAGTCGAAGATGGCATCCTCACGTACATTACAAAATTGTCCGACGCGACGCGCCGCGCGAACGATCTCGCGTTGGGCGCGAGTCCGCGCGCTTCGATTGCAACCTTGCTCGCATCGAAAGCATATGCGGCGATGCAGGGACGCAGCTATGTCGTCCCCGACGATGTGAAAATGATTGCGCTGCCGGTCATGCGCCACCGCATTTTGTTAAAGCCCGAAGCGGAAATCGAGGGGCTTGATCCGGATGGAATTATCCAACGCATCCTCGCCTCTGTTGATGTGCCGCGCTGAAAAATGATCCTCACACGCCGCGCCCTCCTGCTCTTGCTCCTCACCGCACTGCTCGTCGCGCTGGGGACAATCGAGTTTGTGATGGTCTATCTCGCGCTCGGATATTTCGCGTTGATCGTGGGCATGATTGTGTTGGACCGCGCGCTGACGCCCAAGCCGGACGCGTTTCAAGTCGCTCGACACAACGACACGCGTTTGTCGCTCGGCGCAAAAAATCGCGTCGCAGTGCGCGTCGAAAATAACAGCCCGCGCACCTTGCGCGTGACCGTGCGTGACGAATATCCGTCCGAATTTAGCGCCGACCGCGTGATTCTTGATTCCTCTGCATCGGATGAAAAAGGCGCGGGCGTTCGCATTGCCGCGCGCAGTCGCGCCGAATTTGTGTACCACGTTCGCCCACCGCGTCGCGGCGATTATGCTTTCGGTGATACGAATCTGCGCTGGGGCGGCGTGTTGGGCTTGATCGTTCGGCAGGCGCGCTACGCCACCGCCGCGTCGGTCAAGGTTTATCCCAACCTCCTGGACATTCGCAAATACGAATTACAGACGCGCAAAGGAATGCTGCAAGAAATCGGCTTGCGCCAGATGCGGATGCTGGGGAGCGGCACAGAGTTTGAACGCTTGCGCGAATATCAACTGGACGACGAATTTCGAAAGATTGATTGGAAGGCGACGGCGCGGCGCGGCAAACCGGTGACGCGCGAATTCGAAACGGAAAAAAGTCAGACCATCATGTCGCTGCTCGATACGGGGCGATTGATGCGTCCGCCGATTGCAGACCCGTCGAATCCTTCGGGGCAGGGTTTGGCGAAACTGGATTATGCGGTCAATGCCGTTTTGATGCTTTCCTACGTTGCAGGTTTGCGCGGCGACCGCGTGGGGATGTTGGCATTCGCGGATGACGTTGAAAGTTATCTCGCGCCGCGCGCGGGACGCGGACAATTTTATAAAATGCTCGCGACGTTGTACGCGGTGGAATCGCAGCCCGTCGAATCCGATTACGTGCGCGCGTTTTCGTATCTTGGCGCGAAACACAAAAAGCGTTCGCTCATCGTCATCTTTTCCGACATTGCCACAGGCATCGCCGCCGAGACGTTGGTGAAACAAATCGCGCCCCTGTCGCCGCGTCACCTGGTACTGCTCGTTGCCATTGGCGATCCGACCGTCGTCCAAATGGCGCAGCAACTGCCGCGCGATTCGGTGAGTGTGTACGAACGCGCGGTGGCGGAACAACTGGTGGACGAACGCGCGTTGATTTTGGAAAAATTGCGTCAGCGCGGCGTGCTGACGCTGGATGTCACCGCAAATCAATTGACGGTCGCGGTGGTGAACAAATATTTGGAATTAAAAGCGCGCGGAAGGATTTAGGAATTTCTGATGTGCGATTTTTGATTTATGATTTCAGACAATTGGCTTGCCAAGCAAAAATCATAAATCAACAATCAAGAATCCAAACATGAGCCGAAATACAAAAATCGCATTAATCGTCGTCGGCGCGTTGGTCGTGATTTGTCTCGGCGTGTGCGGCATCGGCTGGTTCATGCTCAACCGTGTGAGTCAGCAATTTCTGTCGCCCGACCCGCAAGCCGCGAAACGCGTTGCTTCCGAAATTGTTGATTACACACTGCCCGACGGATATTCCGAACTCATGGGCGTGGATTTTCTGGTGTACAAGATGGCAGTCATTGCGCCAACGCAGCGAGCGAGCGACGGAATGGTCTTTATGTTGATGCAAACGGGCGCGGGCGGCATGGACCAAGCCGAGATGGAACGGCAGATGCAGCAAGCGTTTCAGCAGCAGTTCAATCGCAGTGGCGGGACAACGCACGTCGTGGGTCAAGAGCGCGTGAACATTCGCGGACGCGAAACGACGTTGACGATTGCCGAGAATGATACCTCGCCGCCCATGCGGCAAGCGGTAGGCACGTTCGAGGGAAAAAATGGTGGAATGGTGGTTCTGATGGTGATGGCAAATGCAGACGATTGGAACGATGAATTGATGCGCGAATTTCTCGGCTCGTTCCGTTAACGCGCGTTACGTTCGCGCCCTGTCAAAAAAAGATACGCGTACAACAACACGCCGGTCAAAATCGCAACGCCGAATTTTACGGGCGCGGGGATAAGGTCCGAGGGTGAAATCATTCCTTCAATCACACCGGCGATAATCAAGATCGGCGCGGTGCCGAGGAGCAAACGGATAGACTTGCTTGCGGCAATGCCCAAAGAATCGCGGCGCGAGAGCAAGCCGGGACGCAGCAGCGAATACCCGAGCATTAAACCTGCGCCGCCCGCAATCGTGATTTCGCTCAATTCCAAAACGCCGTGTCCCGCGACAAATTCTAAAAGCGGTGCGCCATTTCCATACAC
Source organism: Chloroflexota bacterium (assembly GCA_004295045.1). Classification (GTDB taxonomy): domain Bacteria; phylum Chloroflexota; class Anaerolineae; order UBA4142; family SHND01; genus SHND01. Next base: position 81,330 of record SHND01000020.1, read on the forward strand.
ATCGAGCAGACCAAAGATCGCGCCGAGATGCATCCCATTTACGACCAAGACATAAAACGTCACCAGCCCAAAGGTCATTCCGCCCGTATACGCGAGGAACGATACGCGCAAATTGTTCGTCATAATAAACGCCGAGCCGATTTCGTTTGCATCATTCAAATCTTTCCACCATTTCGTTCCGCTTTTGATCAGATCAATCATGGAAGGACTCATCATGTAGGGCGCGGCATCGGGATTCAGGCGCAGCGCGAGATAACCGAGCAGCGCGGGACCAAAGAGCAGAATTGCGGCAACCGCGATGAACGGAAGCATCTCGCGATATAATTGGGGCAATGCTTTTAGATAAAAATTTTTGAGGCGGCGCAAAATGATCGGCTCACCGCGATAGACCACAGGATGCGCGCGCCCCACCAGTTGATTCAAATACGCCGTCACATCTTTGTCCGGAAAATCGCGCTGGGCAATCGCGAGGTCCGATGTGGCGCTGCGATACAGCTGTCCGAACTCGACAAGTTCCGCCTGGCTCAAAGCTTTCACCTGGTCGTGTTCGATTCGTTTCAATAAAACTTCCAACCGCTCCCAATCGCGTTTGCGTTGGCGCACCAATTGTTCAAACTGCATAAATGGAAACCACTCCTTCTGATCGCTTTGTCGTCGAAACTCCCGAAAATATTCGCTTTGGGTACGATGTCGCAGATATCGGCTCTCGCTTTCTGGCGATCTCGATTGATTCGCTCATTCAGGGCGTATTGTACATTATTTTTTCCGTGGCAATGCTTATTCTCGCCGCGAATTTTTCGACGATTGCACTGCCGCGGATTGTCAATGATTCCCTTGGCGTCATCTTTATTCTCAGCATCTTTGTAATCCAATTCGGCTATTTCATGTTTTTCGAAATTATTATGAGCGGACAAACGCCGGGCAAGCGTCTCTTTAATCTGCGCGTGATCAAAGACAACGGCTATCCGTTCGGCACGATGGATTCGATTGTTCGCAATTTGGTACGGATTATTGATTTTTTCCCAATCGCGTATGGCATCGGCGTCATCACCATGTTCATGAATCGACGCGCGAAACGACTGGGCGATTTTGCAGCCGGCACCATCGTCGTCAAGATGCGCGACCAAGTGCGCTTGAGCGATCTTCAAGTCGCTCCGCGCGCCGCGACCACGCCAACGCCCCTCTTTGCGAACGGCATCGAACACCTCGAGGAATCCGACATCGCGCTGGCAGAATCGTTCCTCTTGCGCCGCGCGAATTTCGTGAACGCCGACCAGCTTGCCCTCCGAATGGCGCAGCAGTTTACGACAAAGATGGGGCGCGGTGAGGCGCCAACCGACGGCAGCGCGGCGACGCAATTTTTGCGCGATACAGTGAATGAATATCGTCGCCAACGCGGTTGAAATTTGATCGCAGCAGTTTTGTATGCAAGTGCGTGTTTTTCAATTCGCGCTGTGGTGTATCATCGGCGCACTGCTTTTCATCCCGCCCACCGTGCGCGCGGAAGATGATTTTCTCGCGCGGGCAATCCCGCTCGCGCAAAAGTCTCAACGCGAAACAACTGTCCCCGCCTCTGTGACGCTCGCCCAAGCCATGTGGGAGACAGGACGCGGACAGAGTCCCATCGGCAGCGCAAAAAATTATTTTGGCATCAAAGCAGCCGGCGCGAATGACAGCAGCGTGAACGTTGGAGCCATTGCGGAGGGTTGGGTGTGGGCATGGACAAAAGAATGGGACGGAAAAAAATATCAAGACCGCCGCGAGCGCTTTCGCAAATATCGTTCAATGGAAGATTCGTTTCGCGACCATGGCTTGCTCTTGGCGACAACCCCGCGCTATGCGAGTGCGATGCGCGCTGTAGATGATCCGCGCGAGTTCGCGCGACGAATCGCCGCCGCAGGATATGCAACCTCGCCCACGTACGCCCAAGACCTGATCGCGATTATGGACTTGGAAAATTTGTATCAGTACGATTTGCCGCGCAACGCCGCGCAAGTGATTTCGCAGTCGAAGCCGCTCACGGTGAACGCGGGTGATATTTTCCAAATCTATTTTGAAGTCAAAAACACAGGTTTTGGCACGTGGAGTCCAACTGCGGATTATTTTTTGGCGAACGTCAGTAATGAGGCGGACTTGGCGGCAAAGTCGCGGCAGGAACTGGATCAGTTAATATTACCGGAGCGCAACAAGATTTGGGCAATCACAATGTTCGCACCGGCAAAGGCGGGCACGTATACCACAACATGGCAGCTCCAACACGGCGGCTCGAGCTTTGGTCCTCAGATGCGTGTCGAGATTTCAGTGGAGCCATCGCCGTTCCCGAAACAACTGCCATTGCTCATCGGCGTCGTCACGGTGAGTTTGGTCGGACTGGGAACGGCGTGGTATCTTTATCGGCGCAAGCGACAAAAAAACCGCGCTCGCAGTTGAACGAGCGCGGAGATGATTTCTAGCTATCTACCAATCTGACAAAGTTATGAATGGCTATGATGATTTCTTTTGTGTGCGGTACCATTCATTCAATGCTTCATTGAGCTCGAATTCTGCCGAGCCAATTTCGAGCATCGCGGCTGTAAATTCCTGCTGCTGTGCTTTTTTGGCAAGCTGCATACTACGCCGTTGAACGACTTTTTCTTGATAGTCTTTGGCTGCTTTCGCAACTCGCCGAAGGGCGGAAAGTTCTTTGTCCATGATTTCTGCTCCGAGAGTGGTTATCCGAAGTGTTTGCTCACCTCGGTCCCCCCTGATCAGTAATTTCGAACGGAGAATATCACTCTTTGCTAATCCAAGTCAATGGTAAACAGATTTCAAATCTGTTACAAACAGTACTAGGAACTTACTCCTACTTGCGGATTTTCACATGCGACATAACCATTTTCTTGTATCCACTTTGGCATAAAGTTATGCCGGAGCAAACTCAATTCAGGTCGTGACGATGGGCGAATTTTCACTTCTCACTCTCAACACGTTTGGCTTGCCGCTCTTTTTGGGCTGGCGGCGCTTGGGACGGCTGATGAAACAGCTCGATCAATACGGCGCCGCCGTTTTGTGTTTTCAAGAAATTCAACAAAACGCGTACGTGCCGCTCTTGGAGCGCGGCTTGCCCGATTATCAATATTATGCGTACGAGTCCAATTGGTTCGCGCCGAAAGGAGGACTGTTCACTGCCACGCGCGAGCCAATGGAGCAAAGCGGCTTTATCGCGTACGAAAATCGCGGCCGACCATTCAGCGCGGGCTTTGCGGATTGGGCGCTGAACAAAGGTGTATTGATGACGCAGGTGCAAGTGAAAGGTCGCCACATCGTTGTAATGAATACGCATCTGCACGCAAACTATGCGGGCAATTGGACGAGCGATCATTCCATGTCGCGCATTCAACGCGATCAGGTTCGACATCTCGCCCAGCTGATTCGCGAGCAGCCCGGCGACGCGCTGGTGGTTGCATGTGGTGACTTTAATTTTCCGCGCGGCACTTTTTTGTATGACGAGCTCATCGCCCAAGCCAACTTGATTGACCCGCTCGCAGACGATCCGCGTCCGACGTACCGTCCCTTTCCATTGATTCCCAAAGAAAAATGGTCCCTGCCAATTGATTTTTGTTTTGTCCGCTTGCCCGCGTGGCAAGGACTCCAAGTGACCGGGGATATCATAGAGATTCAAGATGACACAAAACTGTTTCCCATGCAGCGCTTTTTGACGGATCACAACGCGCTGACCCTAAAAGTGAATTGGGATTGAAATGGAAATTGAAGCCAAGTACATCGTCCCCGACCCCGCATTCGCACGAAAATTACGCGCGCTTGAAAGAGTAAATGGATTCAGCTTGAGTACGCCAACGCGTCTGCGCGTACGTGACACATTCTTTGATACCCGCATGAACGATTTGCTCCAAGTGCGATATGTCTTGCGAATTCGTCAACGCAGCGACGGCAAACGTTTCATCACGCTCAAGCAGCCCACGATCCGCCAGGATGCAATTCATCGCCGCCCTGAAACGGAACAGGAATTGCACATACAAAAGACACCGCGCGTTTTGCATTTGAGCGAACTGCCGCCCCGCATCAAAAAACTTGTTGCGCCAATTGCGCGCAGTGATTCACTCGTTCCACTCTTTTCAATTTCGCAGACGCGCCAAATAAGAATGCTTCGGCAGGGACGCGCTGTCATTGCCGAATGGAGTTTGGACCACGTGCGTTTTCGCGCAGGCAGGCGCACGCGCGCCTTTTATGAATTGGAGATTGAATTAAAAAACAAGGGGACGGAAAAAGACTTGGCAAAGCTTACAGCGTGGCTCGAGCAAGAATACCAATTGCAGCCGGCTGTGGAAAGCAAGTTTGCGCGCGCGCTGGAATTTACGCGCGGCACGTAGGAAACGACCAGCGGAATTATTTTGCGTTACCAATCGCACAACACAACATGCACGAACTTTGGACCATGCACGCCGCGCTGCAAAACTAATTCAATATCGGCGGTCCGACTCGGACCTGCGACGAAAGCTAAATTGCTCGCCTCGCGCGTAATGTCGGGATACGCGGCGAAAAAGGATGCCATGTTTGGAAACAAGCGCGAGGTTTGCAGCAGCGCAATGTGCGTGGGCGGAAGCAACGACGCCAAACGCGGACGCGCAGCGGACGAAAGCAGCGCGAGCGAACCCGTATCCGCCAAGCCCGCGAGCGCGCCCGTGATTCCCACTGTCGCGCGTTCCAACGTCATCAATTTGTTTTTACGTTCCGCCGCGTCTTTTGCAAGTTTCACTTTTTGCCTTGTGTAACCACTGGCTTGGAGCGCATCCCCTAACCCGCGCACAGGCATTTCCGAATCCTCCCAACTCAGCAATTCTTTGCCGCCAACGTCGCGCAGCAGCTTGAGAACAATTTCAATTGCTTCTTCGTCACTCTGCGCAAGAAAACTCAACCCGCCGAGCAGTTCCAGTTCGCGTCGGAAATTTTCAAGCATCGCCGCGCGCTCACCCTGCCCTGCTGATACGCGCGGCGGAACGGTTGCACGCGCGGTAGGCAGATGCGCAGTTTTCAATGACGCACGAATTTGTGACAAAACTTGTTCTCGGTCGTCTCTCATTTTTTGTGAGATGCCTCAAATTGTTCGCGAAACGATTTTTTGGCGAACGCGGGAAAATCGCGCGAGCGCGTCCACCCAATTAACGGCGGCGGCAAGCGTTTAATCCATCCGTTCGTCGGCGCGGCGGCGAGCCGCGAGCCCCAACGCGAAAATGTTGTCGCCGCATGGAACAGCGCGGGACGCGTTACAGTAAAGGAATAGAGATGCAAGCCCAAGCGCAGCCACCACGCCATTTTTCCCGCGCGCGTCGCTTGATCGCGTTCGACGAGTAACATACGCGGAATATCAATACGGACGGGACATACCTCGCGGCACGCGCCGCACAACGAGCTCGCTTGCGGCAAATCGTTCCACGCTGCAATGCCGCCGAGCGCGGGCGTCAACACTGCGCCGACCGGTCCGGTGTACACGCTGCCGTACGCGTGTCCGCCAATTTCACGATAGACGGGGCAAGCATTCAAACACGCGCCGCAGCGAATGCAATACAAAATTTCCGCGACCTCCGTCCCTAACACGCGCGAACGTCCATTGTCCAACAAGATAATGTGCAATTCGTCAGGACCATCGCCTTCGCCGTTCCGCCGCGGGCCTGTAATGAGATTGGTATAAACTGTGATTTTTTGTCCCGTCGCGGAACGCGCCAAGACTTGGAGCATCACTGATAAGTCATCGAGATTCGGCACAATGCGTTCAATCCCCATCAACGCCACGTGCACGCGCGGCGCGGTGGTGGTCAAGCGTCCATTACCTTCATTCTCCACCAAACAAATCGTCCCTGTTTCCGCGATTCCAAAATTTACGCCACTGATGCCCATGTCCGCCTCAAGAAATTCGCGGCGCAATTTCGCGCGCGCGGCGGCAGTCATCTGCGCGGGATCGTCGGTGTAAGGTATCGAAATTTTTTCGTGCAGCAGTTCGCCAATTTGTTCTTTGGTCTTGTGAATGGCGGGACCAACAATGTGAGAAGGCGTTTCGCCTGCAAGCTGAATAATGTATTCGCCCAAATCGGTTTCAACGACACGAATGTCATTGGATTCAAGCGCGCGATTCAACTCTGCCTCTTCCGAAATCATTGACTTGCCTTTGACCACAGTTTTGACATCATGCTTGCGCGCGATCTCATTTACGATTTCATTCAACGCGCTCGCGTCTGCCGCAAAGTGAACGTGACCGCCTGCCTTTTCCACGTTCGTCGCAAATTGTTCCAAGTACGCGTCAAGCCGCGACAAAGTATGCGCGCGAATCAAACGCGCGCGGTCGCGCACCGCGTCCGCATCCTCCAGCGAAGCCAACGCGCTGAGGCGCATCGTTTGAAATCGTCCCGTCGCGCGGTCTAACGCGGTATGAAGAATTTGATCGCGCAGCGCCTTGTCTACGCGTTCGTGAAAAGTTACGTTGGGAGTATGCAAGCAAGTGTGAATTCAAAATTAGAAATTCAACGAGCGCGTTCTAATATTGAATTTTGAACTATGACTTTTGGTCGAGAATTTCCGCGAGATGTTTCGTCCCGATATTCGTGCCGCGCCGATGCAAGCCGCCACCGATATGCAAGAGACAGCTCACATCACAGCCCACCACAGTTTCTGCTCTTGTGGATTCGATCGCGTCGAGTTTGCGTTCCAGCATCGCGCTCGAAATGTCTGCCATTTTGATCGCAAACAATCCGCCAAAGCCGCAGCACTCTTCCGCATGTGGTAATTCAACAATTTCTCCGCCTTGAAGATTCTCCAACAATTTGCGCGGCGGCTCGATAATTCGCAGACCGCGCAAGAGGTGACACGACGGATGATAGGTTACGCGCTCTGTGAGATGCGCATCGAGCTCAGTCACACCCAAGACATCCACCAAAAACTGTGTGAACTCGTATGTGCGCGCCGCGATACTTTCGGCGAGCGCGCCAAATTTCGGATCGGACGCCAAAAGTTCGGGATAATGATGCACGAGCATGTCGGCGCACGAACCGGAAGGCACGATGATTGGCGCGTCCGATTTCGACAAAACATTGAGCGTATGCTTTGCCATCGCGCGGGCGTCATCCCACGCGCCGCCGTTGAACGCGGGTTGACCGCAGCACGTTTGCCCTTGCGGATATTCGACGGTCACACCCAATTTTTCCAACACGCGCACAACTGCCATTCCCGCTTCGGGGCGCAAAGTTTCAATCAGACACGTCGCAAACAATTGGGCGCGGCGCGGCGCATTCACATTCATTCCTCAATGACTCCTTGACATTCGCGACAGATAACGGATAATTCCCGCGAGCTGCAAACATTGTAGGCAAGTCCGCATATTTTTTCAAATGTACAAGTCGGGAGCATTGTGACACTCGGATTTATTTTTGATTTGGACGGTACGATCGTTGACTCGACCGCGCACTATCGCGAAACGTGGGCAGAGCTGCTCCGCGAATTTGGCGCGGCGGATGACCCTGAATTATTCTTGGGGCGCGCGACGCGCGAAAATTTCCGTTTGCTTCTCGGCAATGATGTCACCGAACACGAGATGGAAGAGTACGTGGCGCGACAAGCCGAAATCGGCAAAGCAAAAATGCGCGCAAAGGGTGTGCAAGCCCACGACGGCGTTGTGGAATTGATTCGTGATTTGAAATCGCGCGGAGTGAAACTCGCAATCGCAACGGCGGCGGAGCGCAGCAATACGGAATGGACGCTGCAACAACTTGGCATTCGCGACGCGTTTGACGCGATTGTTACGGACCAAGACGTTGCGCGCGGAAAACCTGCGCCCGATGTATTTGTGGAAGCGCTGCGGCGGCTCGACGTGGACGCGTCGCACTGCGCGGTGATGGAAGATTCCGCGACAGGCGTGCGCGCGGCAAAAGCGGCGGGCTTGCGCGCCATCGCCGTCCTCACCACACACTCGCGCCGTGAATTGCAGAACGCGGGCGCGGATCGAATTATCGCGCGCGCAACGGAATTGAATGTGGACGATGTGATTCAATACCTGAAAGGATAATTTTGTGATTGAGCGAAAAGGATAAAGATGCAGCACCAACCCCAACGCGAACAAACACACGAACTTTTAAAAGCGCGCGGCATCGAGCGCGCGTTATTTGCCAACATCGCCACCGTGAAATGGCTGACGGGTTTTAATCCGCCGATTCAAACCGGACCGAGCCCGTTTCTCGGCGGACCGCCGCTGGTGTGGTACGAAAACGACCATTGGACGCTGATGGTGATGGATTGGCAAACTGTGAACGCGGGCGCGTTTGGAGAGCAGGAGAATTGCGCGCTCGCGAGCTACACGGGCTACACGGTAGACCAGCCACTGACCGGACAGGTGAAATTGCGCGCGTTATTCCGCGAAATTGTCCACACTCAACTTGCGGGAAAAATTGGAATCGAATTACGCGACGCGCCAGCGGATATAGCGTTATCTCTCGACTCTTTGAGTCGCCACGAACATCGCGCGGCGGAATTGATTCCAATTGACACTTGGCTCGATCCTTTTCGCCGCATCAAGACGCCCGAAGAATTGCATAAAATGCGCGACAATTTTCGCTTGACCGATATTGGACATGCGGCGGCGCGGTATGCCGTTGTCGTAGGCGCGCGCGAAATTGATGTGTGGAACGCCGCTCATTCCGCAATTGAACGCGCGGCAGGACAGCGCGTGCCGCTGGGAAATGATTGCGTCGTCGGGTATCGTCAGAAAAATGACGGTGGTTGGCCCCTCGCTTACGAAATCCGCGCGGGCGACTCGGTGATCGTTGATTTGTCAACGATTTTGCACGGCTATTGGAACGATTCGTGCGCGACGTATTACGCGGGTGAACCATCGGCGAAACAGCGCGCGATGCATCGCACCACCGAACGCGCGCTCGACCTGGCAATTTCGTTAGTGAAACCGGGCGCGGTGGCAAAGGAGATTGATTCAGCCGTCCGCGAATTCATGCGCAAGGAAGGGTATCCTGTGTATTGGCATCACACGGGACATTCGCTCGGCGTCACTTCACATGAAGACCCGCGCATTGTGCCGTACAATGAGATGGCGCTGCAGCCGAACATGGTGATCATGCTCGAACCGGGAATTTATTTCAGCGGTGAAACGAGCGTACGCCTCGAAGATGCCGTGTTGGTCACAAACGACGGCGCGGAAATTTTGTCGCGACACGACAAGAGCATCGGATAAAAAAAATGCCGTCAGTTGACGGCACAAGAAGATTTGAGCTAGCGCGCTGCGAGTGGAACATAATCGCGTTGAGCCGAGCCGGTATAAATCTGGCGCGGTCGCGCGATTTTTTGTTCGGGGTCATTCAACATCTCTTGCCACTGGGCAAGCCAGCCCACCGTGCGCGGAATCGCAAAGAGGACGGGAAAGAACGTAACCGGAAAGCCCATCGCCTGATAAATCAAGCCCGAATAAAAATCAACGTTCGGATACAGTTTGCGTTTGACAAAGTATTCGTCTTGCAGCGCGATGCGTTCGAGCTCTAACGCGATCTCGAGCAAAGGGTTGACGCCTGTGACCTTGAACACCTCATCCGCGGTCCGTTTGATAATTTTCGCGCGCGGGTCGTAATTTTTGTACACGCGGTGACCAAACCCCATCAATCTGCCTTCGCCCTTTTTCACACGCTCGATAAAGTCCGGCACATTTTTTATGTTGCCAATCTGCGTAAGCATGCGCAGCACTTCTTCGTTCGCGCCGCCGTGCAAAGGTCCATACAACGCAGCCGCCGCGCCCGCCATCGCTGAGTAGGGATCAACGTGTGACGAGCCAATCGCGCGCATCGCGTTCGTGCCGCAATTCTGCTCATGGTCGGCGTGCAAGATAAAGAGGACATCGAGCGCGCGTGTTTTGACCGGATCGGGCTCGTACTTGGACTGCGTCATCATGTCCAACATGCGCAAAAAATTTCCCGTGTAGGACAAATCGTTGTCGGGATACACATACAGCAAGCCGCGCGTATGGCGATACGAAAATGCCGCAATCGTTGGCGTTTTTGCAATCAGCCGAATAATTTGCTTGAGCCGATTCTCGGGATCGTGAATGTCACTTGATTCGGGATAGTAGGTCGAAAGTGCGGCGACGGTGCTGATAAACATCCCCATCGGATGTGCATCATAGCGAAACGCCTGCATTAGGACTTTGACATTCTCATGCAAAAAGGTGCGATGGATAATTCTATATTCCCAATCCTTGTACTGCGCGGGGGTTGGTAGTTCGCCATTGAGAATCAGATACGCCGTTTCGAGGTAATTGCTCTGTTCGGCAAGTTGTTCAATCGGATAGCCGCGATAGCGCAGAATCCCTTTGTCGCCGTCAATATAAGTGATGCTGCTGCGCGTCGCCGCGGTGTTCATCAACGCGGGATCGTACGTCATCATCCCAAAATCATCATCATTGACTTTGATTTGCCGCAGGTCCATCGCGCGAATCGTTCCATCGGTGATTGGAATCTCGTACTGCTTACCTGTGCGATTATCGGTGATGGTCACAGTCTCGCGCGGCGCCTTGCCGTTGGGCTTGTCTTGGATATTTGTCGCCGGTGTCATCGTCTTCACTCCTTTGTGATGCGTGTTGTATTAAAGCCGAGTGCAAAATAATGCTATAATTTTTTCGTTATCCCATCGTGGCAATCGAACGCCGTTTGGGCGCGCTTGCCTGTCCAATCTCATTCCATGTTTGATTCGCCGCTGATCACAGCCCTGCTCATCCTCTTTTTGGTATTGTTGTGCTGGTATTTATTGGGCATGCAGTACAATATCCGGCGTGAGCGCCGCGCGCTCAGATGGATGGAAAACGGTCTACCCATCATTGGCGAAAAAGCGGCGTTGGATTGGTCCGGCGTTTCGCATGTCGAGATTCAGGTGCCGAAAGCCAAAGAGCCGTTCCGCTCGGCAGATGTAGTCATTGATTTGGTGCCGCGCGAAATTCCGCTTTGGTGGTTCTGGCGCAAAAACGTGCCCACGCAAGATACCATCATCGTCCGCGCCCAGCTGCGCACTGCGCCGCGTTTCGATCTCGTTTCGCACAGTCCGCATGTTCCGGCGGATGAACAATTGAAACGTTCAGGAACGGGACAGTGGACGGCGGTTCAGGGTGGACTGGCGAATGCAATGTCTGCCGATATTCGCGGCAATATCTCTCCCTACACGGTCAATCGTCTCATTGTCCAAACTACTCTCGAAGGAATGACGCTGACGCGTCTGATTGTGCATCGTTCCGCGCCGAATTTAGAAGTGCATTATCTTTTGCCGCAATTCGAACAAGTTTCCTCGCTGCGCGTATTCACCGGCATTCATCAATTAGGCGAAGAGGTCGCGCAGGTTTAGGAAATATCGCCGCAGTCTTAATGGGTTGCCAATGACAAGGTGAGTTCTTTTTCACCGCTTGACGGGTCTTGAGCCAACGCAATCAACAACGTTTGATCCACGCGCACCCAAATCGCGCCTTGCAGATTTTTGCTCGCCTCATTCGCGTTGTTTGTGAACACACGCATCGCGGGGTCTTCGCGCCAACCCGCCGCTTGCAATTTGTCGGCATAAAACGTTTTGACTTGATCGAACGTTGTATCTTGCGGGACACGGAAACTGCGCTGTGTTTTATCCACCTCGATGCCAAGCCCGATGAACGGTGGCGTTTCGCGCTGCGCCGGACCGAAAACCGATTCTATGATTTTGCTTTCGCCAAAGTTCAGCTCTGTCGCGCCGGGATAGGTTGCCAATTCACTAATGGCAATCGGCTGACCCCCAATCACGCGTCCGCCCGACGGCGCAGAACACGCGGCGAGAACAAAAAGCGAAAGAGTGCAGAGCAGAAATAGACTCGTACGAGAAATCATTTTGTTCGATGCAAAGGTACAATATGTCAGAAAAACGCGCTCGTCTCTATTCCATCTGACACGTCACCCGCCTCCATCCTCAACGAATTTTTCCGCGCGCTTGAATTTCAAATTCCCCAATCACTTGGTCCTGACTCACCGCAACAAAAGAATCGTGCAAATTCATCACCGCGCACGCGTGATTGGGAATAATTTCTACTTTGTCGCCGATGTTGGGTAAAGGTCCCTCTCCCGCAATGCGCACGGTCGCGTGTTCTTCGTTCAAGCGCCAAATCTCCAGATTCGGAAAATTCTTGACGGTGCCAAACAGACCATTCGGCGCCGCATCCGACGAGAGGGTTTTACTGCCCGCGTCAAAAATCAACCGGTCGGGATGTTTGGCTACCACAGTTGCGAGAATCGTCTGCGCGCAGTCGTCCCACGAACACGCGTATTTCAAAACCTGCGTCGTGTCATAAAAAACGTACGTGCCCGGACGTATTTCGGTCACGCCCTTTACGTTGGCGGAAAAACGCGCGGTGGGCGTCGAGCCAACACTCACTTCGCGCACCTCGATCCCATCCGCGCGAATCAGCTCTGCCGTTTCGACCATCCATTCGCCCTCTTCCTTGCCAATCTGCCGAATCTCTTCCAGCGATTTCGCTTTGTACGTATGCCCCGCGTGCGTCATAATGCCAAGAAATTCAACCCCCGGCAGTTCGACAATTTCGCGCACCAAATCGCGCGCCCCTTCGTGATGCATCGTGCCGACGCGTCCCAGTCCAACGTCCACTTCGACGTACATGCCAATTTTCGCGCCGCGCGCGTGCGCTGCATCGGAAATGTCCTGCGCGACTTGGCGTGAATCGAGCGACACACGCACGTTGGCGCGTTCTGCCAGATAAAGCAGACGTTCCATTTTTGGCGCGCCCTGTAATGGAAACGCGATGAGAATATCATCCACACCGCCCGCATTCATCACTTCCGCTTCGCCTAGTTTCGCGACGGTAATTCCCTTTGCGCCTGCGCGCATTTGCAAATGCGAAATGAGCGGCGTTTTGTGCGTCTTGGTATGCGGACGAAGTTTTACGCCCGCATCGTCCGCGACTTGCTGCATCGCGCAGATATTGCGCTGCATAATGTCCCAATCAATGACAAGCGCGGGGGTGTCGAGGTCGAATTTGTGCATGGTGATTTTTGTCAGAGGATCGGCTCGCTCACAAGTGCGCGGATTTGTTTTTCTCGCTTAGCGTGTTTTGCGACGAACGCGAATTGCACCAACCAGCAGAAACAAGAGAAGCAAGCCCAGCGCGACGAGTGGCACGAGCCACCACGAATCGAACTGCGCTCCAACTGTCGGCAAGAGTCTGACGCCGCTCTGTGGCGCGAACAGCGCGCTCCACTGCACCATCTGATTGGAGGTGGCGCAAACGCGTCCGGTCGGCGCGTCCAAAGTCGGCTTGACAAGCGTCCAAGTTCCCGTTGCATCGGCGAGACCAATTGAAAACGCGTCGGGGTTGTTCGCCGCAGCCGCGAGCTGCTCGGGTCCAAAGGAAATGCAATAGAGGACTGGACCGCTGAGGCTCGCGAGCGCTTGGGCATTGCTGTCTGACCACGTGAACCGATAGCAGCGATTCAAAAAAAGAAATCCTGTCGGCGAAGCGGGACAGGGCGGCTGTGGTAATGATCCTTCAATGTTCAAAGCCGAACCCGCGCCAGCTGCGCCTGCGCCAACGACGAGAATCAAATTCTCTGCACTGCATGTCGCGCCATCGCTGCCAATCGAACAAACGCTGCCTTGACCTACAGACCCGGCGCCGGAGGAACCGCCTGTGTCGGTCGAGCCACCACTGTCACCACCACTTCCGCCATTGTCGTTGCCGCCATTGTTTGTGCCGTCGGTGGAGGTTGCAGGCGGGATTGCTGTAGGGATGGTGGAGGTTGGTTCAGGAGGTGTTGGGACTGTCCCTTGTGCGCCGGGCGCCGCCCACGTCGTGCTGGTGAGTGCGAGCATCACAATCGCCAGCAAGCAAAACGCAAAAAGAACCAGCGCTACGCCGTTACGCCATTTTGAATCTTGCATACGCCTCCTTGATTTTATTGCAATCGCCATTTCGATTATAGCATACGTTACAATGTCCGCTGCCGATTTGTTGCGGACAGCACGCGCGACTTTGTGTTGACAATTGAATTGACACGGCTATACTCTTTTCGACCTTTTCCATAGTTTCAATTACTTGTTTCGCCAAGGATTTGTTTTTACAAAGGTGGCGAAATTTCTTTGCCACGCCGTCCCATCCTTTTCAATGAGTCGCGCATCTATTTTACTTTCGGTCGTCATCCCCGCTTTCAACGAACAAGCTGGCATCGTTCAAATTATTGAACGCGTCCGCGCAATCCGTCCCGCGCTGGATCAAGATCACATCGCGCTCGAAATTTTGGTGGTTGACGACGGCTCGAAAGACAACACCGCCTCGCTCGCCGCGCAATGCGGCGATGTGCGCGTCATTCGCCATCTCACCAATCGCGGCTATGGCGCGGCATTGAAAACAGGATTTCGTCATGCGAACGGAGATTGGCTCGCCTTTCTGGATGCCGATGGGACTTATCCGCCTGAAGCGCTGCCGATCATGTGTCGGGCATTACAACAACAGCAAGCAGATTTAGTTGTCGGTTCGCGGATGAGCGGCGCGGACAGCCAAATGCCTGTATTGCGGCATGTGGGGAATCTGGTCTTTGCGCGAATGCTGCGCGTTTTGAGCGGAGTGCGCGTCCAAGACAGCGCAAGTGGAATGCGCGTGATTCAACGCCGCGCGCTGCCCCGCCTTTACCCACTCCCCGATGGATTGAATTTTACGCCCGCGATGACGACGCGCGCAATTCACGAACACTTGAATCTCGTCGAAGTGCCAATCGCGTATGCAGAGCGCATCGGAAATTCAAAACTTTCCGTCGTGCGCGATGGAATGCGTTTCACCAATACGATCGTTTGGACAACCATGACGTACAATCCCGTCCGCGTCTGGGGCATCGTGGGACTCGCGTTGGGCGCAGTCGCCGCGCTGTTGGCAATCCTCCTCATTTTCGACTGGCTGGGCGGAAATACTCTTCTGCAGAATTTTGCGCCGATTACTGCCTTTTTGATGTTGGTATTTGGAGTCGCCGGCGTTAGTGTGTTTTCGCTTGGCATCATGTTCAGCTACTTGATTGCGATTTTCATACAGCGCCCCGTGCAGCGCGGAATGTTTGGACGCGTTATTTTTGATCCGCCGTTGGATTATGCTTTTGGCTGGATCGGCGTCATGGCTGCGGCAGCCGGAATATTTATTAGCGGGGCGGTCTTGGTTCAATTATTACAAAAGGGTTCGCTCGAAGCATTGTGGCTTTGGCTCCTTTTCGGCGCGCTGCTCGTGTTTGTTGGAATGCAATTGGTAATGACGTGGATCGTGCTGCGCGTTTTGGATGAATTGGCGGCACGCGATAACACCGCGCAGCGTGATCTCGCTGCCGCGATTGCGGCGGTAGAAATCCCAAGCGAAGCCGTACCAGCCGCCTCGGGCGCAGCCAAATGATGGACGGGATGTGCCACAGAAAGTTTTTGTTCCGCACTTGGTTTTTACTCTATCCGCGCTTGTTCTCGAAACAATTCTATGAAAATACTTTTTCTTTCCCAAGTTCTATCCTATCCGCTGGATGCAGGTCCAAAATGGCGAAGTTATTACGTCCTGCGCTATCTGGCTGAAAAGCATCAAATCACTCTGGTAACTTTTGTGCGGCAGCAAGACTCGCCCGCCGCAATCGCGCATTTAGAATCATTTTGCCACCAAGTGCATCCCGTACTCCTGACGCGTTCGCGCGTGCGCGATGCGATGGATCTGGCAAGCGCGCTCGTTCAAAACAAATCGTTTCTCATTCAACGCGATGATTTGGGAATGATGCACGCGCGCATTTCAGAAATCGTCGCGCAAGAAACGTTCGATGCCGTCCATGCGGATCAACTTTCGATGGCGCATTACGCGCTGCCGTTGAAAATGCGACGCGTGCTGGATGAACACAACGCGGTGTGGAAAATCACCGAGCGCATGGGCGAGAATGAAACGAATGGTTTGAAACGTACGCTCTTGACCAATGAGGCAGCCAAGCTGCGCGCGCACGAAGCGCGCATGATGACGCAATTTGATCGAATCATTACCGTCACGCCCCAAGATGCGCAAGCATTGACCTTTGCCGATGCGCCGCCCCGCGCACCATTCAAAACAATCCCCATCTGCATTGATCCCGCTACGCTCCCATTCAAGGAACGCACAGCGTCAGCACGAAACATTATCTTTATGGGCGGCTTGCTCTATCCGCCGAATGTGGATGGTGTGCTGTGGTTTGCGCGCCATGCCTTGCCGCAAATTTGGGCAAAATTCCCCGACGCCAAATTTTTTATTGTGGGCGCGCGTCCGCCGAATTCTATTACCGCGCTGGGCGAGCAAGATTCGCGAATTCAAGTGACGGGCTATGTGCAAGATCCCGCCGTGTATTTGGATCAGAGCGCGGTGTTTGTCGTCCCCTTGCGCGCCGGCGGCGGGATGCGCGTAAAAATTTTGGACGCGTGGGCGCGCGGCATTCCGATGGTAACGACGACGATTGGAAGCGAAGGCATTGAAACAATATCGAATGAAAATATTCTAACTGCGGATACGCCCGAAGCATTTGCCGGGGCGGTCATCAAACTTTTGCAGGATGATGCCTTTGCGCGTTCGGTGGCAGTGCGCGGGCGCGCATGGGTCGAGCAAAATTACGACTGGAAAAAAATCTACACCGCCTTTGATGAAATCTATCCGCCCGCATGAGGCAAAACCTATTTTCGCCAAGGGCTTTTGACGAATCTGTGCTTGCAACCTATACTCTTTCAAGGTTCGTCTATTCTTTAATTCATTTCATTGGAAAAGAGCTCTCTTGAAACTTTTATTTATTATTCCCTATGCACCGACGCGCATCCGCACACGCTCCTATAATTTGCTTCAGGAGCTGCATGCACGCGGACACGCCATCACGTTAGCAACACTTTGGTCTACGCCAAATGAACTTGACGCGTTGACACAATGGCAAAGTCAGGGCATCCATGTCGTTTCCGCGAAATTGCCGCGTCATCGTTCCTTGCGAAATGCATTGCGTGCGCTGCCGACGAAAACGCCGCTTCAAGCAGTGTATTCTTGGGAGCCAACGCTTGCTTCCCAAATTTCTGCTCTCGTCGCCCAAGAAAATTTCGATGCCTGTCACGTGGAACACCTGCGCGGCGCGCTGTACGGCACGCTGGTGCAACGCGCCGCGACACAGCACGGCAAATCCTTGCGCGTGATTTGGGACAGCGTGGATTGCATCAGCACGCTCTTTGAACAAACCGCAACATCAAGTCAATCTTTTTCGAGTCGTTCGACAGCGCGTCTTGAAGAATCACGTACGCGCACGTTTGAAGCAAAAATGGCTGAATGCTTTGATGCGACAACGGTCGTAACCTCAGCGGAACGCGCGGCATTTTGTAAACTGTCCGAAACGATGCGCGGCAACAGCGCGTTGGTCAAACAGCGGATGCATGTTGTCCCGAATGGCGTAGATATGAATTATTTTACGCGCGTAGATGTGCCGCGCGATCCCGCCACCATCGTCTTTAGCGGCAAGATGAGTTATCACGCAAATTTCACGGCAGCCACTTTTTTGATTGATGAAATCATGCCTCTCGTTTGGCAACTTGTTCCAAATGCGCAGGTTTTGATTGTTGGGCAGAACCCGCACGCGAGTTTGCTGCGCCGCGCGCAAGAGAACCCTACACACATTCAGGTCACAGGAGCAGTGCCTGATATGCGCCCACACCTTTCGCGGGCGACTGTTGCGTGTGCGCCAATGGTGTACGGCGTTGGTGTCCAAAATAAAATTCTTGAAGCGATGGCAATGCAAATCCCTGTGATTGCATCACAGCACGCGGCTGCCGCGCTGCCCATCGCTGATGGGCGCGAATTGCTGATTGGTACGGACGCAGCAAGCATTAGCGCACAACTGATTCGCGCGCTGCAAGATTCCACTCTACGCGCCGACCTCGCACAGCGCGGCTATGCGTTTGTCGCGCAAAATTATCGCTGGCAGGACAGCGCGGAAAAATTTGAACACTTGTATCAGGGAAAGCGTTTTGACGATTCGCGCTCGGACACTCACGCTTGACGCGTAACCCAAATTACCAACTCGGGTTTGCGCGGTTGCACTGCATCTTGTTTAGAATATAATTTGTTGGACTGTGCATGCGCTCGCGCGACGTTCACTTTTTGTACGATTTAATCTCTGAGGCGCTGATTGTGTTTGGCTTGCTTGATCTCACAAGGGACTCGACAGTGAATGAATGAGATGCAAAACAAACAAGATGCCGTACCCTTGGCACAACAGAACCCAAGCGCAGGTTCCGCGCCTTCGGACAACGGCACAAATATTGATCCCATTTCAGAGCTGCCGCCGGGCGTGATTACTTCTAGGCGGGTGGTCATTCCCCCGAACGCCAAGCGCCTTGCTCAACAAAAAGCGCTTGCGTCTCATCCTCCTACGGAATCCACATCTTTGTTGGCGACAGTCGAAAACACAGACAACGCTGTGCAACTTGAATCAAATCTTGCCGAACCAACTGTCGCACCGAAACAAACAACGCCTGCTTCGACAACAACTGTCGCGCCGCCCAGTCGTCCTGAATCAGGTGAGCCGACCCGGCAATCCGCCGAAACGCGGGTCACGCCCGCGCAGGTGCCGCCTCGACGTAACATCTCGCCACTTGTCTTGGTCGCAATAGCCGTGTTATTTGTGATCGGCGCGATAGCCCTGATTGCCCTATTCCTTTTTCCAAATCTTTTTGCTCGATAGACTGCGCTGCAACTAACCATCCCCTAGCTTAATTCGTTTTTCCGCAAGCCAACCTGACTGTTCACCGCATACGTTTTGCGCAGGTCGGGAAATGTTTGCTCCTACAGAGCTGCGCTTAGCAGCTCTGTATCATTCTCTATGAATTGAACCAGAGAGGCGAACGCTATGCCTGCACTTGCAGACCTGCTCGATCAATTCTTTTTCGCAGACGCGCCCGGCGCACAAGCCCGCACCGCCCTCCAACGCGCGTGGGACCTTGCTTCCGGTTCGACGTGGCATTCACTTTATCTTCAATCACTTGAAGATGCGCAAAGTGAAGAATTCCCTCATCTCTCTGCGTACGCCGGACCGCAAACCGCGCGCCCTTCCAAGCAAGAACTTGAAAATATGCTGACCGCCGATTTGGGCGAAGCAGGCGCGAGCGTCTATGCGCTGGATCAGAACAGCGGCACCTTTCTCACCGAACTCGCACGCGTACTGCAAGCACATCGTTTGCTGGTAATTGATCAGCAAAATCTTTTTACCGACGAGTATCGCCAAATTCTGCTCAACCTGCTCGACCACGCACACATTCGCTTCAAGAACACTGTGACGGGGAATGAACCGGAATTCAGCGCCGCTCTCGCGTCGGTTACGGGGTATGATGCGATTCTGATCGCCAGCATTTCTGCTTTTCTTGCGCGCGCCTTTAACATCACGCTGCCAACCCTGCCGCCGTACACCCAGCCCGTTACACCCGGCGCAATGGATGCTGTTCCTCCGCCCACGAATGAGACAGTGCCGGAATCGAGTCCCGAACCTACTTTTCAGCCGGAAGATTTGGATGAGCTCGTTCCTGAAGCAGCTGTCCCAACAGCACTCGCTCTAACCGAAACAAACGAAAATGACGAATTGGCTCCGCCTGAACAAACGCGTCCTTTGCCAAATCAATTGCGCATTTTGCTTGCCACACCGGACGATGTACTTGCCGAGCGCGCCCAGCTCGCAGAGCTGATTCAAGAACTCGATGCGCACGCGCGCGCCCGCTTTGGGTTGGAGCTCACACTTGTTAATCCCACGCCTGCCGCTCTCGCGACGGTCAATTCTGCAGTTGAGCTCGCGGACATTTTTATCGGTGTGCTGTGGCTGCAATTCGGCGCGACAGAGCTCGAAACGAGCGCAGAGCTGAATTCGTTTGCGGGTAGCGAACGAGATTTTGGAATGGCGTTGGAACAAGCCAGTGAACGCAATCAGGGTTGGCTGCGAACCGTCATCTATCGTTCCGTTCACCCGCCCCGCGATCTCTTGCACTTGGATGCAATCGCGTATGCGCGCGTACAACAATTTTTTGAACGCGCGAGCGCATACGGCAATGAAGACTTGGTGCGTGTCTACAACGACACACAGGAATTGCTCGCGGATGCGCGCGCGCGAATTGAAGCGTGGACGTACAATTACGCGGGTGACATCGCCGATGCGTTGAGCGAATCCGGCAAAACGGCAGCGGTCAGCGGACAAGCCACAAATGCGCTGGCAGATTTTGAGCAAGCAATCGCGTTGTACAGCGAATTAGATCGCCCCGAATCAGAATTGGCGTTGTGGTCTCAGGTCGGAACGCTGCAACGCAATCGCGGCGCCCACGAAAAAGCGTCAAACGCATTTAACGCCTCCCTGCGACTCGCCACCCAACTTGAAGATGATCAAGCCGCCGCCGCCGCACTTTATCAAATCGGATTGCTGAACGCCGATGCAGGTGATTGGCGCGCTGCGGTACAATCGTACCGGCAAGCCCGCGCTCACCTCACCCCGAATTCTCCCTCGTACCGCAACATCGTCGCCGATGAAATCAATGCCCTCACTCGCCTCGGAGACGCCGAACGTGATGCGAATGAACATCAACAAGCCAGCGACGCCTATCACGACGCGCTTGCGCTGACACAAGAAATAGATGACGCACCGCACAGCATCGCGTTGTACCAAAAACTTGGCGTGCTTGCCGCCGAGCGCGGCGAATGGCAAGCAGCGATCGAACAGAATCAAA
Organism: Chloroflexota bacterium; assembly: GCA_004295045.1. Lineage (GTDB taxonomy): Bacteria > Chloroflexota > Anaerolineae > UBA4142 > SHND01 > SHND01. Next base: position 102,105 of record SHND01000020.1, read on the forward strand.
ATGCAATCGCTCTCGTCAATGCGTCCATTTTGCCAGAGACGCGCCGCGCCCTCTTTGAGGCACAAGCCGATTCCTACGCCCATCTCGCGGCGGCCGCGCACGAAGCGGGAGATCGCGAGGCAACCGCGCAAGCGCTTGATGGCGCGTTGCAAGCAAATGGGCAGAGTGAAACGCAAGGCGCGTCGCGCGTAGAATGGCTTGCCGCGCTTGGCGCATTGGCGACAAAATCGGATTTCCCCGAATACGCGCTGCAAGCGTACCAACGCGCGCTTGACCAACTCGGCACACCCTATGACGTCGCACAGCGCCATAGCTTGCTAGAAAAACAAGCCAACGCGTACCAACGATTGGGCGACGCGCGCTTTCAAAGTCAAGACAACGAAGCGGCGGAAAATGCTTATCACAACGCGCTCGCCATTTATCAAGAACTTGACCGACGCGAAGAACAAGGCATCGTGCTGACCCAACTCGGCGCGGTGTCCGCCGCACAAGGACGTTGGCAAGAGACAAATGCTTATTTAGCTGACGCGCTTCCGCGCCTCGATGCGCCCTCCGCGCAAATCGTTCGCCGACGCGCCCTTCACGCCCAAGCGCTCGCCCTCACCCAAATCGGCGACGCCTATTATGATGCCGGAGAATGGCAGCCAGCGGAAACGGCGTACATTCACGCGCGCGGCAATTTGGAGCAACTTGGTGACAACGCGCAAACCTCAGATGTGCTTATTCGGCTCGGCAAAGTTGCCGCCGCGCAAGCGCACTGGCAGGCAGCGCTCGGATTTTATCAACAAGCGCGTACGCGTTTGACACTGCCGGATGATAAAGCAACGCGCGCGACCATTCTCCACGCAGAAGCCGACGCCCTGCGCAAAATGGGCGACGAAACATTCGATGCCGGCGAGTACGCTCAAGCACAAGCAACCTATCGCCAGCAACTCGACCTTGCACAACAACTCCAAAATGGGAAAATCGAAGCCGATGCCTATCAGCAGCTTGGGCGAGTCGCGGCATCGCAGGCACAATGGGATGACGCAATAGACTTGTACGATCAAGCGCTCGCGCGTCTGCCCGCAGAAAATGACGCAGCGCGCCAATCCATTCAGCGCGATCAACTCACCGCGTATATCAAACTGGGCGAACGGGAACGCGCCGCGCAGCAGTTTTCGCAAACGGAAATGGCATATCGCTCCGCGCTGACGCTCGCGCAAACGCTGAACGAACGCGAGCGAGAGGCGGATTTGCTCAACACGCTCGGACTTGTCGCGATTGAGCAAGAACATTGGGATGAAGCGCTCGTCAACCTGCGCCGCGCGTTGGGCATCTACAATCTCATGCCGAGCGCGCCTGAAAAACCCAAAGTCATTTGGAATATCGGGCGCGCGCAGCGCGGACAGAAACGCGCACAACTCACGGCGGCGATGGCGCTCGCTGCGACCGCGCGCGCGGCGAACGAGTGGGACCAAGCAGTTCCGGAACTGGACGCAAGTTTACAGCTCGCGCGCGACCTCGGCGACGCGCACGCCGAAGGCATCGTGTTGGCAGAACTCGGCGACGCAGCCAGCACGCAAAAGAATTGGGATCACGCGCTGAATCTGTACAACGATGCGTTGGTTAAGCTCACCGCACCAGACGACTTGGAACGACGCACGCAAATTCAATTTGCCATCGTCAATGCCTTGCGGCAACGCAGCGCGCAGCGGCGCGACGCACAGCAATGGAGCGAGGCAGACGCGGATTTATCCGTCGCGCTCGGCGTCGCAAATGAGTTGGATGACTCGTCTCTGCAAGGTGAAATTGTATACGAGAGTGGACTTGTCGCGGCAGGACAAGCGCGCTGGAACGATGCAATCAATTTGTATGCCTCTGCGTCGGAGCGTTTTGATGAAACGAGCGAACAACGCGCAGCGGTCGAAAACGCGCAAGCGGAAGCGTATCTGCAATTGGGAAATGGCGAACGCGCGGCGCAAAATTGGCAAGAGGCAAAAACTGCGTACACCAGCGCGTTGACGCGGCAGCGCGAACGCGGAGACCACGCCGCGCAAGCAGTCTCGCTCGCCGCGTTAGGTGATGTGGCGGCACATCAAGGCGAGTGGAGCGACGCGGTTGAATATTTCACACAAGCGCGCGCGCTCACTGCGGAAACTGCGCCCGATCGCGCGGCGAGCATTGACGGCGAATTGGCGCGCGCGACATTGGCGCTCAAACACGAGCAGCAAATCGCACTCGAAGCGCGCGGGGATGCACAGCGCACCGCGCTCGATTTTGCAAGGGCAGGAGATTTTTATGCTCAAGCCCTGACTTTGGCGAACGAGTTGCAAGACAAGTCGGCTGAAGCAGAGTTGCACGCAAAACTTGGTTTCGTCGCCACCGAACGCAACGAGAATGAAACCGCGTTGGAACATTACCGCGCAGCTGCCGCCGCGTACGATTCTCCCGAAAACGCAGTGCAGCGCGTCGCGCTCCTCGAATTGCAAGCTCAAACGCTTCAAGAAATGGGCAATCGCGCGGGTCAAGACGGACGCTGGAACGACGCGCTCGGTTATTACCAAGAATCCATCGCTCTGCTCGACGCGCCCGCGCAGACGGAGCAACGCAACACCAGTGTTCGGCTTGCAGCGATTACCTTGCAGAATATCGGCGACAATGCGCGGCTTGAGGAAGATTGGCAAAGCTCGCTTGACGCATATCGCCGCGCGGCAGGATTATTCGGGATTCTCGGCGACGCGGATGCCCAGCGCGGTGTTTGGGCGCGTCAAGGCGAAGCGTTGGCAACTCTCGCGCGCCAAGCCCGCACGCAAGACGCACACCCCAAATCACTGGAACTTTACCACGAGGCGGCGGAGCAATTCACCGCCGCGCAAGCCATCGCGTCACTCGAAGCATTGCAGCGTGAACGAATTGGCGCATTTCTGGATGCAGGAAACGCGTTCGCGCACGCGCGCGCGTGGAACGACGCCACCGGCGCATATCAAGATGGCTTTGCCCTCGCACAACAATTTGAGGATCGCGCCGCGCAAGCAGAATTGTTATATCAACTCGGGCAGGTCCAGACGAACCAAGCACAGCACGAATCCGCGCTCGCGTATTATCAAGCTGCGCTTGCCTTGCCCGACGATGCAGTCACCGAAAAATTACGCGGCGATATTTTTCAGGCGCAGCAACTTGCCTTCCACACACTCGGCAATGCACAGCGCGCCAACGGCGATTTCGCGCGCGCCGAAGAAAATTACAAACATGCGCTCGCCGCCGCAAACAAACGTCAAGATCGCTCCGGCGCGGGCGAACTTTATTTTATTTTGGGAATGCTCGCCGCCGACACACACGCATGGGACAAGGCGCTGGACAACTATTCACTCGCATTCGATAACCTGCCTGCCGACGCGGAACATCGCGCGGATGTCGCGGCATATCAAACCTACGCGTTTCAAGAATGGGGCGACGCGCAGCGCCAAGCGGGGCAATTGGATGCGGCTGCCGGCGCCTATTCCTCCGCCCTCGATGGCGCAGACCGGTTAGGTGATACGGAACGCGCAGGGGAAATTTTGTATCGCACCGGTTTGGTGGCGGCGGCGCGGGGCGATTGGCAGGGCGCGCGTGATGCCTATGCTCAAGCGCAGCGCCGTTTGCCCGAAGATTCCGAGACGCGCGTCGCGATAAATAAAGATTCCGCCATCGCGACGCGCGCAATTCAACGCCATCAACTTGCAGCACAGCTGGAACACGCGCAATACGCGCATCAGGCGCAGCAGTGGGACGATGCCGCGACAGCGTATCGCGATGCGCGGCGTCTGACGCGCGAATTGGACGACACAGCAGCACGCCGCAATGTGGAACAGGCGCTGATCGCATTATTCGCCGATAAAGGCAGCGCGTTACGCGCTCAAGAATCGTGGGACCAAGCCAGCGACGCGTATCGCGAAAGTTGGCTGCTCGCGCGTGAATATGATTTTCCAGAGGCGGCGGCAGCGCGGCAAGGCGATCTCATCGCGCTTGCGTCAGCGAAAACAAGTTTTTACCGCGCAGCCGGTGAATTGGAGACTGCGCGCGTCTCGGCGCAAACCAAACTCGAACTTGCCAAAGAATTTGATGATTTGAACGCGCAGGCGGATGCACTCTATGAGCTCGGCATGATTGCTTCCGAACAAAAGCAATGGAGTGATGCGACAGTTTATTTTACGCAGGCGCGCCCTTTGTTTGCACAAACCGAACGCACCGACTCGCTCGGCGCGTTGGATACGAACGCCGAATACGCCAGACGCGCCGAAATGGTTGTTTTGGCAGTTGCCGAAACAGCGCGCCGACGCGATGCTGGTGAGGCGAACGCGTGGCAGCAAGCGGCGCAGATGCAATTCGAACTGGCGCAAGCACACGGCGATTGGCACGTTCAAGCAGACGCATTGGAACAATTGGGACAAAGCGCCGCTGCGCAAGAACAATGGAACCAAGCAAGAAATTATTTCGCGCGCGCGGCAGAACAGTACGAACAACTCGAAGACAATACGCGGCTCGTGTCCACGCAAGCCAAACTCAATCGCGCCGACAAGATTTCGGCGGCGCTGAACGATTTTGCGTTGGGCAATGCCGCAGCAGAACAAGCGCACTGGCAAGATGCGCTGACCCACTATGACGCCGCGCGTCAGGGCTATCTTGCGCTCGGGCTCGATGCGCGAGCGATTGACGCGCCAGAAGCGGCAGCATTCATGCAATTGGGTGATGTGCAGTATGGCGAAGGGCAATGGGATGAAGCGGCGCGTGCCTATGAGCGCGGGCTCGACCTCACCACGGAAGATGCGGAGCGCGCCCCCCTGCTCTATCGCCTCGGTCGAACGGAAGCCGCGCAAGAAAAATATGTGGATGCCATCGCGTATTATGAGCGCGCGAGCGTACGGTTGACGGATTCGCAAGTCGAATTGCGGGATCGCGTTTTGGCGCAGCTCGCATTCGCCCTGCAACAAGAAGGGAAACGCGCACGCGCGGCAGGCGAATGGGAACAAGCAGAAGCGGCGCTGACGCGCGCCCGCAAAATGGCGGAAGCGTCCGACAACTTTGATCAAGTCGCCGATCTGTGGTTCCGTCTTGGCAGCTTGTACGATGCACAAGCCAATCGCACAGACGCGCTCGACGCGTATCGGCGCGCGTACGAGTTCGATCGAAAAGACGGCAATGCGCTGCAGCAGCGCGAAATTTCAAAAGCGCTCGCGTATGATTTGTTACAGGTCGGACGCGCCGACCTCGCGCAAAATGCAAACGACCAAGCGCAAGCTCATTTGCATGAAGCATTGTCGTTCACCACACAAGCGGAGTCACCTAATTTGACCGGCGATGTTTTGGAAGCGTTGGGCGATGCCGCAGGCGCTCAGGGTGACGCGGAGCAGGCGATTGATTATTATGCGCGCGCAGGTGGAATGTTCGCCGCGCTTGAAGAGACGGAGCGCTGGCGCACGGTCTCGCAAAAACAAGCCCGGCACTTGAGGGTTGCGGGAGCGCAGCAGCTCGACGCGGACGAATTCGCAGATGCAGAAAATTTGTACCGCCGCGCGTGGTTGTTGCAACAAGCGGGCAGCGATGCGACGCATGATGCAGAAACGCATTTCGGTCTGGCGCGCACGCTGTTAGCACAAGAACGCTTTGACGACGCCGTCGTAGAGTTTGATCAGGCAGACGCGTTGTTCAGTGAAGGCGCGCCCGAGCGCAAGCAACTTGAAGCGCTTCAAGCCGATGCTTTGGAGGGAAGCGGCGCGCAAGCCATGCGCGAACAACGCTGGGATGAGGCGCAGCTCGCGTTTACGCGCGCGGCGAGCGCGCGCGATGCCGCGAATGATCGAGCGCGCGCAGGGCTTGATTACCACCACTTGGCAGAAATCGCGGCGCGACAGAATCTTTTGGATGAGGCAGTCCAGGCGAACGAACAAGCGTTGGCGCGGCTCGACGCGTTTGAAACTGCCGAAATGCGGCGTCAGGTGCAGCAGCAGCAGGCGCAAATTCTTGCCGCAGTGGGCGAGACGGAGCAGCAAGCGGGCGAATGGGCGCGCGCGGACGATACTTTTCGCAAAGCGATGGCGATAGCGCAGGAGCAAGAGGATTTGCCGACCCTGGCGCGTTTGTACACGCTTGCCGGTTCACTCGCGGTTGCGCAAGCGGACTGGACAGACGCGCAGGCAGAATATCATCACGCGCTGGACGTCTATCAAGAGTTGAATCAACCCGCAGAGCAAGCTCAAGTCTGGACCCGTCTGGGCGAAATGTTCAGTCAAGCCAAGCAATATGATGACGCCTCGACTGCATTTCAAAACGCGCGCGCGCTACATCACGAGCTCGGCGATTCGTTGAGTGAAGGCGCAATGCTTTTGCGATTGGGCGACGTGCAAGGCGATCGCACGGATTGGGATGGTGCGATTGACCGGTATCAAGAGGCGCTGCATCTATTCAATGATAAACAAGTACACGGCGCCAAGCCCAAAGTGTATCGCGCAATCGAACATGCGGTGCGAAATGCCAAAGTAAAAGAAGCGGACCGCGCCGCCGCGCTGGGCGATACACTGCTCGATGCGGGGGAATGGGCTAAAGCAGAGGCAGCGTATCAAGACGCGCACGCATTGTACGCCGAAGCGAACGAACCCTTTGCCGGCGCGCGGATGCATAATCAATTAGGCATAACGCTCGAAGCACAGATGCGGTGGGATGATTCGCTGGAGCATTATCGCGCTGCGCTCGCAGGGTTTGAGCAAATTGGAATCCCGGAAGCGCAAATCGGCGTGCTGGCGAACATTGGCGATGTGCAACAGCAGCGCAAATTGTGGAATAAATCCGAAGCGGCGTATCGCGAAGCGCTCGCGATAAATCAACAGGTGAATGATGTCGCGCGCGCGGGCGAACTGCACAATTCGCTCGGACTCGTCCGCGAGGCACAAGGCGATTGGGAAGGCGCGTCCGAACATTACCAAGAAGCGATGCAGCAGTTCGCCCAAGCAACGTTGGACACGGCGGAAAATCAAGCTGCTACAAATCTGGCGCGCGTGCGGCGCAGCGCCAGGCAGCACGCAGAAGCAGAGTGCAAACGCGCGTTAGAGAATGCGCGCGCGGCGGGCGATATTGTACAAGTCGGTGAACTGTCCAATACGCTTGGCTTGATGGCGGCGGACGATCAAAAATGGGAAACAGCTTTAGAGTATTATCGAGAGTCAGTCGAAGCGTTTGAGCAGGTAGAGGCACAAGCCGAATTGGACCCGATTTGGCGGACTGCGCAAGGAACTGTGCTAAACAACATCGGCGATGCCTCACAGCAGCTTGGGGCGTGGAAGGACGCGGACAATGCATTCTCACGAGCACTGGGATTTGCACGCGAGATCAGAGACCGCGAAAGCGAAGCCATTCTCTTGAGCAAACTCGCTCTCGCCGCGCAAGCACAAGCACAACTGCCGCGCGCGCTCGATTTCAATATGCAGGCGTTGGATGCCTATCGCGCGTTGGGAAATTCTGCACCGCGCGCCGAGCTGTTGGAGCGTGTGGGGAATTTGCAAATCGAGCTCGGGCAACCTCACGCGGCAGAGACGACTTTTAGTGAAGCGCTTTATTTTGCGCGCGAGACCAAGGACGAGGAACTTGTCACGCGCTTGTTAGAACAAATCGGTACGCTCAACGAACCGCGCAATGGCAATGGCAAACAAGACAGTGTATGAGTAAACAACGCGCAATTTTTCTGGATCGCGATGGTGTGATCAATATCAACCGTGTAGATCATGTACGAACGTGGCAAGAGTTTGTGTTTGAAGAGGGTTCGCTGAAAGCATTGGCGCGTTTGGGCGCAACTGATTTTCGGATTTTCATCATAACCAATCAGGCGGCGATTGGGCGTGGACTGGTGGCGCGCGAAACAGTGGAGGAAATTCACGCGCGGATGATTCACGAGATCGAGCGCGTTGGCGGACGAATTGATCGCGTTTATTACTGTCCGCACAAACCCGAAGACAACTGCGATTGCCGCAAACCCTCCCCCGGAATGTTGTGGCGCGGACGCGACGACTTTGAGCTTGATTTGGCGCATTCGTTCCTCATCGGCGATTGGATTGATGATGTGCGCGCGGCGCAGGGGGCGGGGGTGACGCCATTCTTGGTGCAAACGGGACGCGGCAAGCGCGCGGTGGAGGAAATGCGCGCGCGGGGCATGAATGTGCCAGCCGTGTTTGAAAATCTTGACGATGCGGTGACAGAAATTCTGCAAGGAGCGTACGCTCAAAATTCAGTTCGGCGGATGGAAAAAAAAGAGACGTGACCGCGACGGTCACGTCTCTTTTTGTACGGTCTGCGCAACCAGCTCGCGCAGCGCCTTGACATTAAAGGGCTTGGGCAAATATCCGGCAACGCCAAGCTCGGCTGCCGTTTTCTTGACCTGTTCTTCGCCGCGCGCCGACACAATGATGACCGGAATTGTGGCAAGGTCGCGGTCGCGCTGCAGACGCTTGAAAAAGTTAGGTCCGCTCAAGCCCGGCAGCACCCAATCGAGCACAATCAGGTCGGGGTGTTCGTGTTCGAGCAAGTTGTACGCGCTTTCGGCATCAGCCGCTTCGACGCACGTATATTGCTCTGCGAGCGCCATCCGCGTGAGTTGGCGCACCATCGGGTCATCATCCACAATGAGAACTTTTTTCATAGTGCTCCAATAGCAATGCCAATTTGATCGAGTGCATTTTCCAAATCAGCGGGCAGCGGCGCCGTGAGTGTCATTTCGTGATGTGAAAGGGGATGCTTGAACGTGATACGCCAGGCGTGCAAAAATTGGCGCACCAGCCCCAGATCATTTCTCTTTTTCCCATAAACCGAATCCGCCACCACCGGGTGTTTTAGAAATGCGAGATGCACGCGGATTTGATGTGTGCGCCCTGTTTCCGGTTCGACCCGTAACAAGGTGTATTTCTCTGCCTGCGCAAGCACATGAAACACAGTGACCGCCTCGCGCGCGTGCGGCATAGTCGCAATCGCAATCTTTTTGCGGTCATGTGGATCGCGCGAAAGCGGCGCCTCAATTTTTCCGCGCGGTGTTTTGACAATGCCGTTCACCAGAGCGAGATACACTTTGTGAATTTCGCGCGCCGCAAATTGACGTTGTAACTCGTGCAATGCCAAGTCATTTTTGGCAATGAGCATCACGCCGCTCGTGTCGCGGTCGAGACGATGAACAATGCCGGGGCGTTCCGCGTTGCCTGTTACCGTATCGGGTGCGTGACTCAAGACTGCATTCACCAATGTGCCTGACGCGTGTCCAGCCGCCGGATGCACAACCATGCCCGCCGCTTTATTGATCGCAAGCAGCGCGTCATCTTCGTACAAAACGTCAAGCGGAATTTCTTCCGCGCGCACCGTCATTGACGCGGGCGGCGGAATTTCGAGCGTGATCGTATCCCCCGCTTTCACCGCGTAATTCGATTTGCGCGGGGCATCGTTCACACGAATATTTCCATCCGCGATGAGCGTTTGCAAAAACGAGCGCGACAAATCGGGACGCTGCGCGTTGAGAAATTTGTCGAGGCGCGTTCCCTGCGCTTCCGGCGCGATGCGAAACGTTTCAGACATCTTTGGATTGTGCGTGTGAAATTTCTTTGCAACGTTAACGCAAGAAATTTGCCGGGACAAAGACGCAGACAAAATAACCAACGATTGCCACAACGCCAAGCACGCCGATAAAGACGAGTCCAAGTTTCAAGGAGGAATCGGATTGCGACGTATTCGCGCCGGTCTCACCCGCTACCGCGCGTGACGAATCCTCACGCAGTGACCATAGCAGCATGATGACCACAGCCGTCGAGACGGCGGCATCCGCAACATTAAAGATCGGGAATGTCCCAACTTGGACGAAATCTACGACGTAACCGAGTCGCAGGCGATCTACCAAATTTCCAAACGCGCCGCCGATGATCAAGCCAACGCCAATACTCAAAAGCCAGCTGGGCGATTTTTGCGAGCGATAGAACCACACGACGATGGCGAGGATAAAAAACGGCGCAAGGGTGAACAAGATGCTGGCTTCGGGAAAATATCCGCATGCCGTACCCGTGTTATAGCTGCCAATAATGCGAAGCCATCTCATTCCTGCAAAGGGCTGCCACGCATTGCCCATGCCAATTTGCTGCACGACAAGATATTTTGTGAATTGGTCCAGCACAAAGACGATGACCGCAACAATTGCAACGACGACGACGCCGGGTTTCAAGAGAGGTTTAGATGCGAGTTGTGTTTCCATAAATGAGCAACATTTCCTTGCCCACAAATATATGTATTTGTTGTACAAAAGCAAAACGGGCGACCGACATAGTCACCCGTTTCTTTATCTATTTTGGTACGCCTTGCCTAACAAGGCGATTCGTGAAACTCAACGAACGAGCTGGCGTCATGGCCAGATTCGTTTTTTATTCGATTGGTCGAGGTGATCTCTTTTACGCGGCGACGCGAGCGCAGTCAAGACAGGTAGTGGCGTATGGCAGCGCTTCCAAACGCGCGGGGTTGATCGCTTTGCCGCACCGTTCACACATGCCATAGACGCCTTGTTCGATGCGGCGGACTGCCGCTTCGATTTGGGCGAGGAGTCTTTCGAGGTGTTTTTTCAGCGCCAAATTCTTGCCGACCTGCTCGAGCTCCATTCCATCATCGCCAATATCATTGCCCGACAACGAACGCTCTTGAGCCAAGAGCGCGTGTTTGGCAATTTCATTTTTCAGGCGCTGGATTTCGGCGAGAAGTGTTTGCAGAACCTGCTGGACGTTCTCCGCCATCGCACTGGCGGTCGCTTGAACCTCCTGCAGTTTAGGCGCGGCGAGTTCCAATTTTGCTTTGGTCTTGCGCGAAACTGCCCGCACCTTTTTTCGAACTCCTAGGGGGGACCCGCTGCGACGCTGCTGTGGTTCCTTTGAACTGCTCATCGTACCTCCTTCAATCACCAACTCATCACGAGATGGGTTGCGACAAACCACGTCACAGCGAAGACACTCGGATGAATTATTGATTGTTAGACGATGCCTGCATGAAATAGTTCCCTATCTCAGCATGAGAGCTATTCTACACCAAAACACTTGTTCTATCAAGCGGAACATTCGTTTTGCTGTGAATTATAGAACGAACCAAAGTACTATTGTCCGAGCGCGAATGCCCATTCCCCATTACGCATGATGGGTTCACGCGAACCGTCCGCGCGAATGCCGTCCACATTCATTTCACTCGAACCGATCATAAAATCGAGATGTATCAAACTGTCGTTCGCGCCGCGCTGCGCCAGTTCCATTTCAGACAGGTGGCTTCCATTGCGAATATTGGTGGGATAGCTTTTGCCCAACGCGAGATGACTCGCCGCGTTTTCGTCAAAGAGCGCGTTGAAAAAGAGGATGCCTGTTTTTGAAATGGGGCTGCTGTGGGGCACCAACGCAACTTCACCCAAATGCCGCGCGCCTTCATCTGTCGCCAACAATTCATCCAGCACCGCTTGGTCATTGCTCGCAACGGCGTTCGTCACGCGCCCGTTTTCAAATGTCACGGTAAATTTATCAATTACCCGGCTGCGTATGGATAGCGGCAAGGTGGCGGTGACAATACCATTCACACGCGCGCGATGCGGCATCGTGAAGACCTCTTCGGTGGGCATATTGCCCACAAAGAGCAAGCCGCGCTGGGTTGGTGTGGATGCGCCTACCCAAAGGTGGTCCTCGACCAAGCCCACAGTCAAATCGGTTTCGGACGCGAAAAAATGCAGCGCATCATATCGTTTCTGATTCAACTCATCGCGTCGCAAGCTCAGCTCGCGAACATGCTGCTGCCATGCGGCAACGGGGTCGGATTCGTATACGCGGCACGCCGAAAAAATGGCGTCCCACAAACGCGCGGTTTGTTCTGACGTCGGTACATGCGGAAAGACGCGCGCTGCCCATTGTTTGCTGGGCGCGGCAAGGACGAGCCAGTTGTAGGCATCACGCATTGCCAATTCATTGACGGGACGAAACTTTTCGGCGAGCGCTTTTTGATATTCGGCGACGAGCGCAGGGTCTTGGTCACGCAAGAGGTCAGGGTCTTGTCCCGAAATTCCCAAAAATGCATCGCCTTGTTCCGCGTACCCTCTGGCTGCGTGCGCTTGACCTTCGGAGACATTACCAAATGAATCGCGCGGGGCGTATTGAAATCGGATGCGGGTTAATGCTTCATCGCGCCAAAAGACCTCAACCAAACGCGCGCCGCCTTGATACGCGTGCTTTGCCGCGAGCCGCACCAACGGCGCACTCTCCAACGGGGCATCAATGAGCAGCGCCTGCCCCGCTTGCAGATTCAAGCCGACTTTGATTGCAAGTTCGGCGTACTTGTCCAGATTTGCTTCAAATGAGTTAGGCATCGTCTATTTGCGTTGAATTGAAATCTTTACCGCCTCACTATCAATCTTTGTTTCCGTCGAATAAAATCCTTCACCCCCACTGCCCTCTCGCAATTCCGTCGTCAACGTTTCCCGTTTTACATATTCACCGAACGCTTGCAGCATTTCGCGCACTGCCGCGCTGTCAGTATTGTATTCTGTCACAATGCGGTCTTCGATGTGGAATCCCGCCTCCTTGCGCAACGTTTGCACCGCACGCACAAATTCGCGCGCAAGCCCTTCTTGAACGAGTTCGGGCGTGAGCGTGGTGTCAATCGCAACCGTGATGCCTTCGCCGCTCGCGACGGCTAAACCTTCCGCCGCTTGCGTCTGCACTAGAATTTCATTCGGCGCGAGTTCAACGGTTTCACCATCCACGTCCAGAGCGATGGTTTCCCCCGCCCCAACGCGCCGCGCGATTTCTGACGCGTTTTGCGCGTTCAACGCCATCCGCAGCGCGGGAAATTTTTTGCCGAGTTTCGGTCCGAGTAATTTGTTGTCTGGGAGGATTTTGTATTTGACAATGCTGCCCTCTTCTTGCGTCAAGACCACCTCTTTGACGTTGAGTTCGTCCTTTACGATTTCGACCAGTTCGTCGCTCAACGCGGTTTGATGCAAGCCCACGAACGCAAGCGCACGCGCCAACGGCTGCCGTACTTTCAAGTTGGAGTTGCCGCGCGCGGACAAGCCAAGCGAGGCGATGCTGCGCGCAAGTTTCATTTGTGAGAGCAATGCTTTGTTCTGCGTTGCCGCGTCAGATTGCGGATAGTACGTCATGTGAACGGACTCGAACGCGTTGGCGTGCGCGTTGCGAACCAAGTTTTGATACATGACTTCGGTGACGAATGGTGTAATCGGCGCGATGAGGCGTCCGAGTTTGACGAGAATGTGATAGAGCGTCGCGTACGCGGCGTGTTTGTCCGCGTCGAGTTGTCCGCGCCAAAAGCGGCGGCGCGAACGCCGCACATACCAATTCGACAAGTCGTCGAGAAATGCTTCGACCGCATCCGTCGCGGTGAGCGAATCGGATTCTTCCAACGCGTCTGTCACAGTCGTCACAATTTGATTCAAGCGCGCGAGAATCCATTTGTCCAAAAGATTTTCCGATGGCGGCGTCGCGCCTTCGGGAAATTTCGCGTCAAAGTTTTCTTGCGACGGTTTCCAATCATCGAGCAACGCGTACGAAACAAAAAAGTTGTACACGTTCCACAACGGAATGAGAAAGCGGCGGCGCACATCATCCGCGCGTCCATAGCCGAACAGGAGATTCGCTTCGGGGCGATGATTCGCGTAGAGCCAACGCATCACATCCACGCCCATGATGTCGGCGGCTTGATTGAATTCAATCATGTTGCCCGAACTCTTGTGCATTGGTTTGCCATCTTCAGCAAAGAGCGTGGCGTAACCAAAATTTTCCAAAAACGGCGGCGAGTTATCAATCACCGTCGCCATCGCGAGCAGCGAATAGAACCAGTTGCGAAATTGTCCGGGGAACGATTCGCTAATCCAATCGGCGGGATACCATTTGCGCCAGTATTCGCGGTTGGTGCGATATTGCAGCGTGCTGAACGGAACGATGCCCGCGTCGAGCCACGGATTGCCCACTTCGTCCACGCGCGTCATTTTTCCGCCGCACGCGTCGCATTTCAATTTCACCGCGTCAATGTACGGACGATGCGGCGTGTGTCCTTGAAACGTTTCCCAACCCTCCACCGCGAGTTCTTGAAGTTCTTGTTCGTCGCCCACCACTTTATACGCGTGACAATCATCGCACATCCAAATTGGAAGTGCGAGACCGTAATAGCGCTTTTTGGAAATCATCCAATCGTGCATGTTCTTGAGCCAGTCGAGTTCGCGGTCAAGCCCGAACGCGGGAATCCATTCGATTTGTTCCGTCACCTCCATCATCTTGCCGCGCAGCTCTTCCATGCTGATAAACCATTCATCCACGAGGCGATAGACGAGCGGCGTTTTGCAGCGCCAACAAATCGGATACCGATGCGGATACGCTTCGACGCGATACAATAAATTTTTCGCGCGCAAATTTTCTAAAATCGCGTCGGCGACGGAATCCTGCACAACGCCATTTGGAAAATCGGTGTACGGAACGCGCGCCACTTGCTTACCGCTCAACCAATCGAATCCGTGTACGAAAACGCCTTCATCGTCCAACGGCGCGACGAGCGGCAGATGCAGTTGTCTGCCCAACTTGTAATCTTCTGCGCCACAGCCGGGCGCGATATGCACAATGCCCGTGCCTTCGGCTTCGCTCACCTCATCCCACAAAATTACGCGATGCGCGTCCTTTGCGGAAACATTTACATCCTTTACAAGTTCGCGCAATTCAGTGTTGCCGCCGATTTCATTTTCCGCAGGCAATTCATCAAAGGGTCCGTCATACGCCCACCCTTCCATCTCCGCGCCCTTGAACTCGCGCACCACCTCATATTTTCCTTGAAGCATGTGCGTCGTGCCTTTGCTCAAGTAAAATGTTTCGTCGCCTTGTTTCACTTGGACGTATGTGAGTTCGGGACCCACCGCCGCCGCGACATTGCTTGTGAGTGTCCACGGCGTCGTCGTCCAAACAAGTAGTGACGAATTCATTCGTCCGCGCAATGGAAATTTCAACGTGACGCCTTGATGTGTGAGTTCCGCGTAACCGTCGGTGACGATTTCGTGTTGACTGATGCCCGTCGCGCAGCGCGGGCACCACGGCATCACATCCGCGCCGCGATAGAGCCAATCGTTCTCCCAACATTTTTTGAGGAACGTCCAAATCATGTAATTGTTTTCGTTGGAAAACGTAAAATAACTGCCGCCGAGTTCGGGCAAGCCAAGTCGGCCGACGATTTGTTCAACAGAATCGGTAACGGGTCCTTCGGGTCCTTGGATCGTAATCACCTCTTGCGGATTCGTCACGAGTTTGTCTGCGAGCGCGTTCAATTCGCCGGAATCGTTCCAGTCCATCCAATAACCGAGCCGAATGGATTGGTCCGTTTGCACACCAGCGAAACGCAGTACGCGTTCTTTGCACTTGGCAACAAATTCCGCGAGTCCAAATGCTTCAATATCTTTTTTGGATTTAAAGCCGAGTGCTTTTTCAACTTCGACCTCTACCCAAAGCCCCTGACAATCGAATCCGTTTTGATAGCGCAATTCTCGCCCGCGCATCGTCCAAAAGCGGCTGTACAAATCTTTGTACGAACGCCCCCAGCCGTGATGTACGCCCATCGGATTGTTGGCGGTGATGGGTCCGTCAATGAACGACCATTTTTCTTCGCCCTTGTGTAACGCGCGCATTTTTTCAAACACTTGCGACTCGCGCCAAAATTCGAGAATCGCGCGCTCTTGCGCGGAAAAATCTACGTTAGTTTTTACTTGTTGAAATGACATGTGGAACCTCGTGCGTTGATCCCGAAATTGTGGGACAAAATTCTTACGATATTTGTATCGCTTTTTTCTGCGTTTCGCGCTTATAATGCGACAAAACTTTTCTTGAAAATTCATTTGCTTTGGAGCAGGAACATGCAACAACACAGCAGCGAAATTGCTGATAGACTGGTTTATTTTTTTGGGCTATCGGAAACGATTCCCGAACGCAAACGTCGTTTGTTTACGGGAATGTTACTCCTCGGGATCATTTTACTCTTTGGCGACTTGGCATTGACGCCATTCTTGGGCGTGGATTGGTTCTACACAATTGCCGACGGAGTGATGATTCTTTTTCTGGGCGTCACCGCTTGGTTATTGTGGCGCAGTCGCGAACGTCAAGAGTTCATTCTCTTTGGCGTTTTTTTTGGCTCGGCGCTCTACTTGCTCGTTACCATGTATTACAATTGCCAGCAGCATTCTCCTCTCATCGGAGAACAAGGTCTCTTGCGGAACATATCGCCCTGGCTCGTTTGGATCATTCTGCTTGAACTGATTTGCTTTTTGACGTTCCGCCCTGCCACCGCGCTGCGCATGGCGCTCGTGATCATGATCCTGTTCATGATCATTTTGGTACTTGCGATTTTCGCAATGAATCCGCTGCCGCCGTCGGCGCTGCGCGATTTGGTGATCCTCTTGGCTGCCAACGCCTTGGTAATTCTGTTAGCATTCCCGCTCGCGCAATCGCAAGAACAAAATGCCCAGACCGATTTTCTCACCGGGCTGCCGAATCGCAGTCATGGCTATACTGCCCTGCTGGCAGAGATCGAGCGCGCGCGCCGCTATGATGAAAACTTTGCGATCATTCTTTTTGACATTGATCATTTCAAAAAAATCAACGACACGTGCGGACATCCTTGCGGCGACACGGTACTGCGTGAAGTTGCTGCCTTTATCAATGGACACATTCGGCGGACCGATGTTTTTACGCGCTGGGGCGGTGAGGAATTTTTGATCATGATGTCTCGCACAGACCTTGCCTCCGCGCGCCTCAAGGCGGATCATCTCCGACAGCAGCTCAAAAATCGCCCCTTTCATCAAGATATTTTCCTGACTGCCAGTTTTGGCGTCACCGCGTATTATCCATTCGACACGACCAATTCGCTCCTCGAGCGCGTGGACGATGCGTTATATCGCGCTAAACGAAATGGGCGCAATTGTGTGGAGGTGGAATAGCCGATGGCGGATAGCGAATAGCAATTGGCAAATAACTCACCTTTTCGCATTCTCTCCATCTCTCCATCTTTCACTCTATTGCAATTCGCAGCCGCTTGTTAATTTTCCCCTTGCTCTCGTGACCGACGACGCGAATCGTTCCCACCTCGCGCGTGTTCGCCACGTGCGTTCCGCCGTCCGCTTGCAAATCTAACCCAACGATTTCCACCACGCGCACCTGTTCGATGCCTGCGGGCAACAAATTAATTTTCGTCCGAATCAAATCGGGAATCTGAAACGCCTCTTTTCGCGGCAAAATTTTCACGCGCACATCGCGCGCCGCCGCGACCTCGGCATTGACGCGTTCCTCAACTTCGTGGGCGAATTCCGCGCTCATGCGGTCAAACTCAAAATCCATGCGCGCAGCTAACGGCTCCATGTCGCCACCTGTCACCGCCGCGCCATAGTCGCGGAAAATCACGCCGCACAAAATATGCAGCGCCGTGTGCGTGCGCATCAACTTGTAGCGCCGTCCCCAATCCACCGCACCGTTAACCACGTCACCCACCTCCAACCCCGCGCTGTCGAGTTGATGCCAAACCAATTCACCTAACTTTTTGGAATCGAGGACGAGAAAGGAAACCCCAGCCGCGCCCATCAAAATTCCAAAATCGCTCGGCTGTCCGCCGCTGCGCGCGTAAAACGCGGTGCGGTCCAAGGCGACAAGATCTGCGTCAACGGCAACGACGATTGCATCAAATTGCCGTAAATACGCGTCAGAATGATAAAGCAGTTCAGTCATTGTGAAGCATCCTTGATGAAAACAAAAACCTCTCGCCCGAAATCGGGACGAGAGGTCATTCAGAAAAACTTTCCTGCAAAATCTCCCGCGGTACCACCCGCGTTGTCATGTGAAACAATCACACGACCACTTTGTCAGATACCAACATATCCGCGTTCTGCTAACGGAGAACGATTCCGTTCCGATTTATTCGCGCATTCGCGCTTGCCGCGTCTGCGCTTTCAATGAAAAGCTCGGGAAGGATTTTCGGCGCTCCTCTGTTATGCGGCTTGCACCGCTTGACGCATCCGCGTCTCCGCACTCGCTAAAACGTTCCAGAACGCTTACTCGTTTCCGTCTTTGCTTTTTAGTCTGCAGATTATAACGATGGCGATTGCCCGTGTCAAATGACATTTTTGAGATTCACCCTGCAATTCTGTTTTTGCAAGGCACGGACGAGCAAGCTCAAATATTCCCGGCGCGAAATCTCCTGCGCCCCCAACGATTCTGTATGGGGCGTCAACATTTGAATATCCAATAATTGAAATCCCGAATCGCGCAATGTCTCAACCAAATAATACAGCGCGATTTTGGACGCATCGGTGGCGCGATGGAACATGGATTCGGCGGAAAAAAATCCATTGATGGCGACGCCAAAAACACCGCCGACCAATGTCTCATTCTGCCAACACTCGACGCTGTGCGCGCACCCCATTGCGAACAATGCCGCAAACGCATCGCGAAATTCCTGCGTGATCCAAACCCCATCGCCGCGATGGCGCGGGCGGGCGCTGTGCATGACCACATCGGAAAACGCGCGGTCCATCGTCACGCGGAATGGACGCGCCTGAATTGTGCGCGCAAGGCGGTGTGAAACATGCAAGCCATCGAGCGGGATGATTGCGCGCGGGTCGGGCGACCACCACGTGACAGGATTTACCGACCACGCAAAAAGCCCCTTGCGATAGCCCGCCAGCATTTTCTCCGGAGTCAATTCAAAGCCAATCGCGGCGGGCTCATCTTTGGGACTTGACAGCACATCCGGAAAATCGTCACCTTCCGCCAAAATGGCAATGCCATGATGAAAGGTCATGATGAAATCGCTCCGGACAACGCGGCTAGCGCGCGCTGACGATTGGCAGGTCAACCATGGTCAGCAAACCCGGTTTGCTCTCGACGACGCGGCGCGCGGTATTTGCCACGAGCGCGGCAGTTGAAATATCGCCGTGAATGCCTTTGATCACCGAGTGCACATCGGGCGAACCTTCGAGCCACGCTTCATCCACCGATTCTTCCTTATCTACAGCCATCTCCAACTCGAGCACGATTTTGTCTTCGCCTTGAAACAAGCCGCGCCCCCACTGCCGCACGCCCGTCACAAAATTTGGTTCTACTGTGAAATAATCTGTCATCACGCGTTTCGTCGCAAGGATCGGTTCGATCATTTCTTGAATCTGATCGAGCTCCCACCCAAGCCCGCGCGCCACAAGTGAAACCGATTCACTCAGTCCGACATGGCGAATTTCTTGGCGTTCGGCAGCTTCGCGGAACGCTTCCGCCGTCAATCCCGTGCCGATTTTTTGCTGCAATTGTCTTCGACGCTTGGACGCGTCGACAACGCGTCTAACGCGCACACGCTTGACGCTTTGGCAAACCGCAGTCAAGGCGACGGGCAGTGTATCCATTGCGTATCCGGGATTGATGCCCGTTGCAACAACCGTGACGCGGTTTCGCTTTGCCAGCTTGTTGAGTTCATTCGCCGCGGTGGGATTCTGCGCCCACGGATTTGCCAGCTCTTCGCACGTCGAAACGATATTTTTTCCCGCTTTGATTATCTGTTCCAACTGCGGTTTCACTTGAAGGAGATACGATCCTGTCGCGTGGACGACCAACTGCGCCTCTTTTGCCAACACGCGCGCGGTGTTATCTGAAACTTTGACGCCCGTTTTTTCGGGCAGCCCGATTACATCCGCCACATCTTTGCCCACTTTGGTTGGGTCGAGATCAATGGCGCCGACGAACTGATAATCGGGGCGGGTTGCCAAAACGCGCGCAGCCGCTGCGCCGATGGGTCCCAAGCCGAACAGGATCACTTTAATTTTTTTATCAACCATACGCCTTTACTCCGTATAAAATGGTCTGACACAAAAACGAGTCCCTGAGCGGACTCGTCTGTAATGCATTCTTTTTTGCTTTATGCTTTACTCTTGACTTTTTTCTCATCCGTGCGTGGTTTGGCGGTCAGCGTCTGATAAATTCTTTGCACATTGTCTTTGTGCAATTTGCGTACCACCCCATCGAGCAAAATCGGTGTCCCGCCGCACGATTCGAGTGTGATGTCGGCAAGTTTTTCCTTGCTCGTGCGCGTGGCAACTTTGGCTTTGACGCGTTCATAGATGCAATTCAAGTACGCGATCTGTGCGTCAATAGATTCGTCAATTTCACCCTTGAGCAAAACGTCGCCGTGTCCCTGCACGATATTTTCAACGTTCATCTCTTTGATCTGATTGAGCGTATTGATCAGCACCTCGCGGTCGCCCCAATAAATATGCGGCAGCGCCATCACCGCATCGCCCGCAAAGAGAATTTTCTCGCCCTCGATATAAATCCCGATCCCGTCCATCGTGTGTCCCGGCAGCGGCACCAGTTTCAAGATGCGGTCACCAAGTTGAAAAGTCATCTTGTCGGGAAAGGTGAGATTGGGCAAGCGCAAGACGACATCTGCGAGTTCGGGCGTGGACTGCTTGGCTTCATTCAAATTCTTTTCGCCCGATTTCCGCAAAATTTCGCGGCATTTTTCACTCGAAATAATATCCGCCTCTGTGAACAAATAATTCCCGTACACATGGTCGGCGTGATAATGCGTGTTAATCACATAACGGATGCCGCGCTTGTCGCGCGATTCACCGCGGAGGAACTCGATCATCTCGCGCGTTTCACGCGGAAAAGGCAGCGTATCAATCACGACCGTACCTTCGTCGGTAATGATCGCGCCGGCGGTAACTTGAGCGTACATCTCGCTCTGAAAAATGTAAATATCTTCGGTCACGCGTTCTTTACGCATTTTTTTTCCTGTGCGCAGCGCCAGCGCAGGGTGCGCGGAGGGTTTGGTTTGCGGCTGGGCTGCAAAAATTCAACGAACTAACCTTAACATACCGCCGCGCGCTTTGTCAAGGGCAGTTTTCGCTGCGCGCGCTTGTACCAAAAAGAACGCGGCTATAATAAATCTCATGCAACGCGAATCCGACTCGTATTTGACTCCTAAAGCAGAGTCGCGCCGCAAGCCAAATGGGCAAATGGGCATCTTTGCGCGTGAACCGATTGCGCGGGATGAAATCGTCGCGGTGTGGGGCGGCGAAATTTTGACGCGCGCAGAGCTGGAACAACTACCCGAACGGTATCAGCAATATACGATGCAGGTCGAAGAGGATTTTTTTCTCGGCGGTTTGGGCGAAGACGCGACAAATTATTTCAACCATTCGTGCGATCCGAATGTGGGACTGGAAGGGCAAATGGTGCTGCGCGCGCTCCGCAACATTGCGCCGGAGGAAGAAATTTGCTTTGATTATGCTACGTGCGACGGCAGCGCTTATGACGAATTTGAATGTCACTGCGGCGCCCCCTCCTGCCGCAAGCGCGTGACGGGAAACGATTGGCGCATACCCGAACTGTGGGAAAAATATCGCGGCTATTTTCTTCCCTACTTGCAGCGCCGAATTGATCGGCTCAAGCCCTAAACAAAAACGATGCAAGCTAAAGCTCGCATCGTTTTTGAGTTCCCCGCCGCGCCGTGTGCGATTAGATTGTGAACCCGCTTTTAGCAGGTGTGGTAACCTAATATCCTTCCCAAGTCACACTATCCGCAGACAGCGCAAGCATGGTCAGCGAAAACCGGCTCCCGATAGAAACGTGTTGGCTCAGACCCCACACTCGCATCACAAACACAGCAGGGCTGGAAAAATACTAGCACAATCTATTTATGTGTCAAGAGGGGCAGTCATTTTGTATCACACTCCAAAGGGCGCAAACATTTTCGCCGCAGGAATTTCTTCTACATCGTACGGCGTCTCTTGATACACATAATAGTTCAACCAATTTGTGTACAACAAATTCGCGTGACCCCGCCAGCGTACGAGCGGCAGCTGCGTTGGATCATCATTCGGATAATAATTTTTCGGAACGTGAATCGGCAAACCTTTTGACACATCGCGATCATATTCCGCTTTCAACGTCAGCGGATCGTATTCCGAATGTCCGGTGATGTAAATATTGCGTCCATCGCGCGATGCGACAATATACACGCCCGCCTCTTCCGACACTGCAACCAATTTCAATTCAGCGGCGCGTTCAATATCCGCCGCGCGAATCTCGGTGTGCCGCGAATGCGGCGCGAGAAATTCATCGTCGAACCCGCGCAGAATAATTTCATTTTTATCCATCACGCGATGGGGAAAGACGCCAAACATTTTCGCGGACAAATCGTATTTTGGAATCCCGTAGCGGTGATACAACGCGGCTTGCGCGCCCCAACAAATGTGAAACGTCGAAAACACATTCGTTTCGGACCAATCCATCACGCGCCGCAATTCGCGCCAATAGTCCACCTGCTCGAACGGCATCTGTTCCACCGGCGCGCCCGTGATGATTAGCCCGTCGAATTTTTGATAGCGCACCGCGTCAAAGGTCTCATAGTGCGCCAGCAAATGCTCTTGCGGCGTATTTTTCGACGCGTGCGATTCCATGTGCAAGAGCGTAATTTCCACTTGGAGTGGCGAGTTGCCCAGCAGTCGCAGCAGCTGCGTTTCCGTCGCGATCTTTGTGGGCATCAAATTCAGGATCGCCACTTGCAGCGGACGAATGTCTTGAGAATCTGCGCGCGTCTCGTCCATCAGGAAAATATTTTCGCTTTCGAGAATTTTCCGCGCAGGCAGGGTTTCAGAAATTTTGACGGGCATAGAAATCTGGTGACGAGTGACGGGTGACGGAGAAAATGTCAAACATCATTCGTCCAATAGGGCAACGGCTTGTGCCTGCCCCAATCCATACTGCATTTCTTACGAGTGCGCGCGGAAGATACCTCCGCGCGCACTCTATTTTCCTATCTGCCATCTGCTATCTGCCATCGGCTATCCACCATCGGCTAACCTAACGCTTGATCCAAATCCCACAGGATATCATCAATATCTTCGATGCCGATGCTCAAACGCACAAAGTCGGGTGAAACGCCCGCGCTGGCTTGTTGTTCCGGTGTGAGCTGACTGTGCGTTGTGCTGGCGGGATGAATCGCCAGACTTTTTGCATCGCCCACATTCGCCAGATGCGAAAAGAGCTGCAGGTTGTTGATAAACGCGCGTCCCGCTTCGAGTCCGCCCTTGACGCCGAATCCCAGAATCGCGCCGGGTCCCTTGGGCAGATATTTTTTCGCGCGTTCGTAATCGGGATGACTCTTTAGTCCGGGATAGGAAACCCACGCGACTTTTGGGTGCTTGTCCAGATATTCGGCAACGGCTTGAGCATTTTGCACATGCCGCTCCATGCGAAGCGAAAGGGTTTCCAAACCTTGAATAAACAACCATGAATTAAATGGCTGCTGATTCGCGCCGACGTCGCGCAAAATTTGCACACGCGCTTTGAGAATGAACGCGAGATTGCCCAACGTCGAATACACCAGCCCATGATAACTTTCATCAGGCGTATTGAAATTCGCAAAACGCGGGTTGCCTTCCCATTGGAAATTGCCGCCATCCACAATGGCGCCGCCAATTGAAGTGCCATGCCCGCCAATGAATTTGGTCGCAGAATGAACGACGATATTTGCGCCCCATTCAAAGGGACGATTCAGATACGGAGTGGCAAAGGTATTATCAATGAGGAGTGGAATTCCTGTGTCTTTCGAAACTTGCGCGACCTCTTCAAAGGGGAAAACATTTATGCGCGGATTACCTAACGTTTCGCCGTAAATAATTTTCGTGTTCGGGCGAATCGCGCGACGAAAGTTTTCGGGGTCTTGGGGGTCAACGAGTGTGACGTCAATTCCGATGCGCGGAAAAGTGTACACGAATTGATTATACGTCCCGCCGTATAACGTGGAGGCGGAAACGATATGGTCGCCCGCACTGCACAGCGTAAGGATTGCCATCATTTGCGCGCCGTGTCCTGAACTCGCGGCAAGGGCGCCGACGCCGCCTTCGAGACTGGCGATGCGCTGTTCAAATGCATCGGTCGTCGGATTCATGATGCGCGTGTAAATATTTCCAAATTCTTGCAATGAAAAAAGACGCGCCGCGTGACTGGTATCGTCAAATTGGTACGAAGTGGTCTGATAAATCGGAACAGCCCGCGCCTTGGTCGTCGGATCAGGCGCAGTCCCTGCGTGAAGTTGGCGCGTATTAAAACCAAACTGGCGTTTTTGTTGCTCGGACATGAGGAATAACTCCTGTGAGATGTATTTTTTTCCCCGTGCCACCTCATCGTGTCAACGGAACTTGTAGTACAAAACAAAACGGCTAACTGCCCACCGCGCCTTATGGTTCGCAGTGAGTGACAGACAACACAAAACAGCATCTGACGAATAAATCGTCATACCCGAATCGCGGGGACTGTCCTGTTGCCTGCCAGCAGTTAGCCGTCAATGCTCCAAAGCGGAGCGTCAAAGTTTCAAGAACGGGCGAGCAACGTGTTACAGCCCCCGCCCGGGACAGAAGCATGAAAATTTCATAACAGAAGGATGTGTCATGTGACGGTGAAAAATAATATTCGTATCGCCTGCCAAGTGATGGATTCGCAGCGCGGCTGCGAGATAAATTTATGCGTCACACACACAACAATAGTGCAAGATGTTATTCCGTCGCGCCATCAATGCTCAACCTGGGTGCGACGGAATAAAGTAGATTCTAATGAAAGCGCGCGGCTTGTCAAATTGCCTCACACACGCTCGCATTCATTGCGACGAACACGGCGCGTTGTTCAACTTGGGTGAACAATTTGCAAATGCAGCATCTCCAGTTGGTCCTCGTCCACATCGCTCGGCGCGTGCATCATCAAATCTTGCGCCTGCTGATTTTTCGGAAACGCGATGACATCGCGAATGTTGTCCTCACCGGAAAGAATCGCGACAAAGCGGTCAATCCCCGGCGCCATGCCGCCATGCGGCGGCGCGCCAAATTCAAACGCTTCGAGCATGTGTCCAAAACGAATCTGTTGGCGTTCCTCGTCAATTTTCAAGAGCGAGAAAATTTTCGCCTGCAATTCGCGATTGTGAATACGAATGCTGCCGCTGGCGACTTCATAGCCGTTGCACACCATGTCATAGCTGTTTGCGCGCACCGCGCCGGGGTCGGTGTCGAGCAGCGGCATGTCCGCAGGTTTCGGCGAAGTGAACGGGTGATGCGCCGCGTCCCAGCGTTTTTCATTTTCGTTCCATTCGAACATCGGAAAATCAATCACCCACGCGAAGGCG
Organism: Chloroflexota bacterium; assembly: GCA_004295045.1. Classification (GTDB taxonomy): domain Bacteria; phylum Chloroflexota; class Anaerolineae; order UBA4142; family SHND01; genus SHND01. Next base: position 127,311 of record SHND01000020.1, read on the forward strand.
AGTTCATTCGCATCCGCGAGTTTCAAACGCGCGCCGAGTTCCTTGCGTAACGCGCCCAACGCTTCATTCACCACTTTCGGTTTGTCCGCCACAAACAAAATTAAGTCGCCCGTCTGCGCGTCGAGTCGTTCAACGTACGCGTTTTGTTCCTCCGGCGTCATGTATTTTGACGCGGGCGAATGAATGCCGTCAGCGCGCAACGCCATCGTCACCGCGCCTTTCGCCCCTTTCGCCTTTGCCATTTCAATCAATTCGTCCAATTCGCGCCGCGTATATTCCGCACAATTCGGCACGCGAATGGCTTTGACTTGTCCGCCACCTGCCAGCGCGTTTTTGAAAACGGCAAACTCTGAATTCGCGGCAATGTCGCTCACATCCGTCAATTCCATCCCAAAACGCAAGTCGGGCTTGTCGGTGCCGTACTTGCTCATCGCCTCGTCGTAGGTCAAGCGGGACCACGGCGTTTTCATTTTGCGTTCGGGCGCGACCTCTCTCACAAGCGCGATGAACAACTCTTCCACCAAATTCAAAACATCTTCTTGTTCGACGAACGCCATTTCCAAATCGAGCTGCGTGAATTCGGGCTGACGGTCGGCGCGCAAATCTTCATCGCGCAGACAGCGCGCAATCTGAAAATAGCGCTCATAGCCCGCAACCATCAGCAATTGTTTGAACTGCTGCGGCGATTGCGGCAGCGCGTAAAATTCGCCGGGATGCATTCGACTCGGCACCAGATAATCGCGAGCGCCTTCGGGCGTGCTTTTGGTGAGGATCGGCGTTTCAATTTCGATAAAACCGCGCGCGTCCAACCAATCGCGCATGAACTTGACCACGCGATGCCGCAGCATCAGATTTTTCAACATGCGTTCGCGGCGCAAATCGAGATAGCGATAGGTCAAGCGCAGCGTTTCGTCCACGTCTTCATTTTTGTTGATGACGAACGGCGGCACTTTGGCAGTATTCAAAATTTTTGCGTCGGCAACATACACTTCGATTTCGCCCGTTGCGAGATTGGGATTTTCTTGTCCCGCCGGACGTTTTTCCACTTGACCCGTCACTTGCAAAACATATTCGTTGCGCGTCTCACTGCCGATGCGATGCGCTTCGGGCGCGGTCTGCGGATTGAACACCACTTGCGTCAACCCAAAGCGGTCGCGCAAATCAATAAAAATCAAGCCGCCGTGATCGCGGCGGCGATGCACCCATCCTGCCAACGTGACCGTCTTGCCAACATCTTTTGCCGTTAATTCCCCACAGGTGTTTGTTTTGTACATTCTCTTTTCCGAAATTTAGATTTGAACGTCGTTCACTGACAATGAACGGCAATTATAAGCGGATAACAGTTCGTCACAAAAAATGCGATTCCTTTGCCCCTCCTATGACAACTGCAAACACATATCGGGCGTCCCAAAACCGACGAGGATACGCCAAGTGTTGCAAATGGGACGCGTCAAAATTCCTGAAAGAACGTTGCCATTGTTCAAAAACAGGTCAATGAGAACCAGCCCGATGACGAACATCGCGGCAAAGAGCTCAAAGCGCGCATATTGCCAATAAACCTTTTGCGGCAAAAAGATCTGCCACAAGCGCGAACCATCCAACGGCGCGAGCGGAATGAGATTGAAAAACATCAAGCCCAAATTCAGCAAAACGAACATTTCGACAAATTGCCCCGGAGAAAAATAATAATTTAGTCCGCCAATTGTAAATGCCTTTTGCGGCGTAAAGGTGAGGAAATGCGTTCGCAATACGAGCGCGCCGAGTGTGGCGAGAATCAGGTTCGAGATCGGTCCGGCGACGGCGACGAGCGCCATGCCGAGCTGTGGCGTTGGCTTTAGTTTTGTCGCGTCAAGTTGCACCGGTTTGCCCCATCCCATGCCGACAAACACAATCATCATGGCGCCGAACAAATCAAAATGATGCAGTGGATTGAGTGAAATGCGCCCCATCTTTTGTGGTGTATCATCTCCCAACTTTAATGCCGTCCACGCGTGCGACGCTTCATGCACACTCAACGAGATGAGCATCACCGGAAACAAGTACGTGACAAGAAACGCGATCAGAGTGCCCCACTGCGAGGGATCAACATTTCTCAAATAAAGTAACATTTCAACTCTCCACCGGAAACGGCTGCGCCACAATTTGCCCATCGCGCATCACGATCGTCCGATGCGCGGCGTGCGCTAAATTCGCTTCGTGCGTTATCAATAAAATTGTTTTGCCCGCATCCGCCAACTCGCGCAGCAGCACAATAATTCCTTCCGCGTTCGCGCTGTCCAAATTTCCCGTCGGCTCGTCCGCCAACAAAATCGGCGGATCATTCACCAACGCGCGCGCAACTGCGACGCGCTGCTGTTCGCCGCCTGACAATTCGCTGGGCAATTGTGACATGCGCGCGGCGAGTCCTACGCGCGCCAGCATTGCTTCCGCGCGCGCGCGGCGATTTTTCCGTTCATCGCCGCGCAGCTCCATCGGCAGCGAAACATTTTCCAAAGCCGTCAGCGTCGGAAGCAATTGGAAAAATTGAAACACGATGCCGATGTGATTGCGCCGAAATTTCGCGAGGGCGTTTTCATCCATCGTATCAATGCGCGTCCCGTCCACCCACACCTCGCCATTCGTCGGCTGATCAATTCCGCCGACCAAATTGAGCAGCGTAGATTTTCCACTACCGCTCGGTCCCACCACCGCGACAAATTCGCCGCGCTCGATTTGCAACGAAACGTCGCGCAGCGCGTAGAGCGTCCGCGCGCCCACGTTGTAAATCCGCGTAACATTCTTCAATTCAATTAACGCCGCCACATTTTTCTCAGCTTTCGCTTCTCGCCTCTCGCCTCTCGCCTCTCGCTTCTCGCTTCTCGTTTCTCGTTTCTCACATCTCGTTTATAATCCCAGCCGACATGGACGACTATTCCGTCATTCTCCCCGAATACGAAGGTCCGCTCGACCTCTTGCTGCAAATGATCGAACGCGCGGAACTGGACATTACGCGCATGTCGCTCGCCTCCGTTGCCGACCAATATCTCGAATTCGTCACCAAGCCGGGCAACATCGAACTCAACGCGCTCGCCGATTACTTGGTGCTTGCCGCGCGTTTGATTTTGATCAAATCGCGTTCCCTGCTGCCGCGTCCCGAAACCGAACAAGAAATAGAACTCGAAGATTCCGCCGACGCGCTGGCGCGGCAGCTGCGCGATTACAAAATGTTCAAACAGCTCGCGCAAAAGTTACGCGAACGCGAACAAAAAAATATTCACACCTTTCCGCGCCGCGCGCCCGTTCCCAAACCAACCGTTGCGCGTCCGACAAAGATTGCGGGACTTTCGTTCAAAGCGCTGCAAAACGCATTCAAACGAACGATTGCGGCGATGCCGTCACTGCCGGCGGGGATGATGGTCGAGCCGCTGCGCCTTTCGATTCATCATCGCATCGCGCGCATTCGCGAACTCACCGCGCTCTCCGAACGGGTCGAATTCACCTCGCTGCTCCAAGAAGCGACCAGCCGCGTCGAAGCGATTGTCACCTTTCTGGCGATTCTTGAATCGCTCAAACGCAAACTGATTTTTGTCGAACAGGACGAAATGTTTGGCGAAATTTATTTATCCAAGCGCGACGAAGCCGAATCGCACGTGCCGACGCTGGAAGAGTTGGAGAATGATTTTGCGTGAGATTTGAAATGGAAAATTTTCTCTGAAAATTTTTCCATTTCAAACGCGATAGACCTCCTCCACCCTCGCTGCAAGTCTTGACCAATCAAAATCTTGCTTTATTCTACCCACAGCGTTCGCGCCTAACCACGCGCGTTTTTCTCTATCCTCCAGCAATTCCGACAAACAATTTGCAAAGCCGTTCACATCATTCGGCGCGACCAACATGCCACTCGTATTGTGAGAAATATATTCGCGCACCTGCCCGACCGCTTCCGCTACGACGGGAACGCCGTTCGCCAACAGATCAATCAATTTCACAGAGCATTTACAGCGATTGACCAGCGTATCATCAAAAGGAAATAGCCCCACATCCGACGCGGCAAAATACGCGCGCAATTTTTCTGCTTCCACCCAACCTGCATCCACAACGCGTTCGCGCCATCCGTTCGCGGCTGCCATTTCCAAAAATTTTTTCTCTTCGCCAAACAGTCCTTTTCCGACGAGCAGTAGTTTCGCATTGGGCATGCGCGCAAAAACGCGCGATAAAATTTCAACTGCACGCGCCAAATCAAATTCAAAAAAACGCGTGTACAATAACATGACCGGCGCGTCGCCCAAACCCAATTCCTGTCGAATCTGCGCGGGCGTAACATCGCTGACAGGCAGAGGATTGGCGCCGTTCGGCAAGTACAAAACTTTTTCACGCGCAACGCCCAAACTCCAGACAATCGTTTCCAAGGCGCGGCTTGCCACTGTCACCGCGTCCGCGTGCCGCAAACCCCACTGCTCTTGCCACGCGAAAAATTTTTTCTGTGCCCACGAGTACGGCTCCAACTCATTCCAACCACCCGCACCCTCCCAATCGTCCGTATCCAAAATAATTCGCGCGCGCATTCTTCCCACGCGCCGCGCCTGCCACCCCAGCCACTGCGCGATGCCCGCATAACCTTTTGGTTTGAAAATGTGAATCACGTCGGGCTGAAACGCACGCGCGCGCGCCAGCAAACGAAACGGAATTTGGGCGCGCGGGGCGATAGTGACATTCTCTATGCGAACTCCATTCTCCTCCCACACGCGCCCGCCGTCTTGCGGATACGACCACGGCGGCAAAAATAACGCGACGTCATACCCACGCCGCGTCAATGCTTTCGCCAATGGGAGCGCGCGCACCGCCATTGTGCCTTTCGGTTTCAGACCAAACGGTCCAAGCATTGCAACGCGCATCGCGACGATTATAGCATACCGAAATGACGAGCGCGGTTTGGCGCAAATGGAACGTATGAGATAAACTATTTGCGTTGCTCGAATCCAACGGAAACGAGCAGGATTTCGCGGGGAAAACGATGCAAAACGGGGGGAATAGAAAGTATGAACGATGCAATGGATCGCGCGCTGGAAATGATTTCCGACCAGCAGCAAACGCAAGAAGAATTTCGCGTGCGGGGGGGGTTTATCATTGCCGCGCTCGCCGTGCTTTTGGCTATCGCGGCATTGCTCGGGAACAATGTCGAACAAGATGTTTTGCGCTACAGTGTTGAAGCCGCCGATGCGTACGCGTTCTTTCAAGCCAAAAATATCCGCCAGACCGATTACAAACTCGCGCTCGACACTTTGAAACTCGCGCAAGCCGATTCCAATTCAATTTCACCGGAACAGCGCGCGCTGATTGACGCGCAGATGAAAAATTACGCCGACACCATCGCACGCTACGAAAGCGAGCCCGACCCGAACGACCCGAACAATCCAATCAAAGGCGAGGGGAAAAAGGAATTGCTCGCGCGGGCGCGCTATGTAGAACAACAGCGGCTCATTGCCTCCGAACGCGACAACAATTACGATTACGCCTCTGTGCTGCTGCAAATCTCAATCGTCGTTGCCTCTGCCTCGATTATCGTCGTCTCACGCCCATTGATGCTCACGGCATTGGCGCTCGCGGGGCTTGGGATTTTGTTTATCGTGAATGGATTTTTCTTGCTCGTGCCGCTGCCGTTTTGACCAAGTCGGCAAAACAAACATGAAACCGCGCATACAAAGCGCGGTTTTTTATTCATCAATTCCCAATAAAATCTGAACAACTCCTAAACATCGAATTGATATAGTCACGTTAGTTTAGAAAATGCAATATTCCTTTTGCGGCGCGGCAAAGAATTTTGCAAATTATGTTTCGATGCAAGAGGAGGCATCATGTTCAAAAAATTTTTCTTTTCAATCTTTGCGCTGACCATCGCGCTGTCAATTGTTGCATGCGCCAGTGAACCAGCATCAACGTCTTCGGTTTCCATTGCTACCCCTATTCCCACCATTGAATCGGCATCCACGCAAAACGGAACCGCCAATTCATCTGCAACCGATTCGGGGCAAGCACAAAACACTGATGCAGGCACGTTGCCGCAGGCGCTCGCCAATGTAGCGGAAGGCGATATGTTCACGTTCCGCGTTGACCCATCACAAACGACGGTCGAATACGCAGTGGATGAAGTACTCTTTGGCAACACGGTCATTACGCGCGGTTCAACGAACGATGTGGACGGCGAATTTACGCTCACGATTCAAGATGGACAACCTCATTTTTCGATGAGCAATCTCACGGTGAATTTGCAATCACTGGAAAGTGACAACGGGATGCGTGATCAAGCAATTCAACGCCAATGGCTCGAATCCGCAAAATATCCAACGGCAACGTTTGTCGCGACCAGTGTCGAAAATGTGCCAAGTGATGCCGTCGCAGGGGAATCGTACACATTCCAAGTGACAGGGGATATGACGATTCGTGACATTACAAAGCAAGTGACAGGGGATATGACGATTCGTGACATTACAAAGCAAGTGACTTTTGATGTCACGGTTACACTGAATGGCGACGCCTTGAGCGGCGAAGGCACCACCCAAATCCACATGAAAGATTTCGGCTTTGACCCGCCGGAAATTCTCGGACGCTTTACCGTCAGCGACCCGGCAACAATTACGATCAAGGGCGTCGCCAATTTGGTGGAAGGATAATTTCTAAACAAAAAATCCGCTCTCGAAATGAGAGCGGATTTTTTGTTTCAACTATTCCACCGTCACACTCTTTGCCAAATTGCGCGGCTGGTCAACATCGCAACCGCGCGCGACGGCGACGTGATATGATAATAGTTGCAATGGCACGAGCGCGAGAATCGGCGTGAGATGTTCGAGCGCGCGCGGAATGAAAATCACATCGTCGGCGTGCTGCTCAATGAACGTATCTCCATCCGTCGCAAGCGCAATCACGGGCGCGCGGCGTGCGCGAACTTCTTGCATGTTGCTCACCACCTTGTCCAACGTCGCGCTGCGCGTCGCAATCGCAATCACGGGAATATCGGGGTCGAGCATCGCAATCGGTCCGTGTTTCAATTCGCCCGCCGCGTACGCTTCCGCGTGCAGATAACTCACCTCTTTGAGTTTCAACGCGCCCTCCAGCGCGGCAACATAGCCGAACCCGCGCCCAAAGAAAAACGCCGAACGATGCGCCGTCAATTTTTCCGCCAATCGTTTCGTTTGCTCCTCCGCGCCCAACGCCGCCTCCACCAGATCAGGCAAACGAAGGAAACTCTGCAAAATCTCCCGTCTCCCGTCTCCCGTCACCCGTCCCCTTTCCATCGCCCACCCCAACGCGACCAGCTCCAACAACGCCACTTGCGCCGTATATGTTTTCGTCGCGACAACGCCGATTTCGGGACCGACGCGCAATAGAATCACCGCGTGCGCGCCGCGCGTAATCGAACTACCGACGACGTTTGTCAATGCCAGCGTTTGCGCGCCGTGTTCCTTGCCCAAACGAAAACACGCTAACGTGTCAGCTGTTTCGCCCGATTGCGTGATGAGAATGAGCAATGTTTTTTCGTCCACGACCGGCGACGCGTAACGATACTCGGACGCGATTTCCACATTCACCGGAACGCGCGCCCATTGCTCCAGCGCGAGTTTCGCCGCGAGCCCCGCGTGATACGATGTGCCGCACGCGACAATGTGCACGCGTTCCACGCGAGAAAAATCGAGTGCGTCGAGTTCGGGCAGATGCACGCCGTCCGCATCCACGCGTCCACGCAGCGCGTTTGCCAACGCGGCGGGCTGCTCGAAAATCTCTTTGGTGAAAAATGTCGGATAACCGCCCTTTTCCGCGCTCGTCACATCCCATGTCACTTCGAACGGTTCGCGTTCGACGCTTTCGCCGTCGAGCGTAAAAATTCGCACCGCATCATGCGTCAACGCGACGACTTCGCCGTCCTCGATGATTAACGCGCGCCGCGTATGCTCCAACAGCGCGGGAATATCGGACGCGAACAGATTTTCGTTTTCGCCGACGCCGACAATCAATGGCGAAAAATGGCGCGCGCCAATTAGCAAATCAGGCACACGCGCATCCATCACGACGAACGAATACGCGCCGCGCACGCGCTGCAACGCCGCGCGCACCGCGTCAATGAGATTCACCGCGCCCTCATTTCCGCGTTTGGTAAATTCTTCTTCGACGAGATGCGCGAAAATTTCCGTGTCTGTCTGCGATTGAAAGAGATGCCCGCGTGTTTTCAATTCATCGCGCAGTTCCGCGTAATTTTCAATGATGCCGTTGTGAATCACCACCACGCGTCCGCTTTCGTCCGTGTGCGGATGCGCGTTCACATCATTCGGCGCGCCGTGCGTTGCCCAGCGCGTATGCCCCATGCCGAGCGTGCCGCGCGGCGCGCTGCCGTTCAATTCATTTGTGAGTTGTGACAATTTTCCTTCGCGTTTGCGAATTACGATTTTACCTTCCGTCGTACGGACAGCAATCCCTGCCGAATCGTAACCGCGATATTCGAGTCGTTTCAAACCGTCGAGCAAAACGGGCGAAACTTGTTTGTAACCGACATAAGCGACGATGCCGCACATAGTAGTTTTCTCCTCAAGGGATGACGACAGACGACGGACGGCGGAAAGCAGAGACTGCGCGTCGTGTGGTCGTCAAGCGTGAAACGTCACGCGCGAAAGTTTTTCACGCGTGCGCGAATTTATTTTGAATTGTAGAGTTTGAGATTTGACGCGTGCGTTTTGTGGTGACAGTCACCTGCCAATTTTGTCGCGTGCGTCTGATTGGGGGAGAAACTGTAATGCAAAAATCAATTTTGCACTACGGAGGCATCCGCTGAACTTTCGATTTTTGCGAATGGCAAAAGGCGCCATCGCGTAGCACTCGCCTCGCGGCGAGGAACCTCCACCTCGTCATCCCCTCAACCTTAACCCCTTCCCATTGGGAGAGGGGCGGTGGTGAGGGGACCTTGCGCTCATTTTCCCCGTTGTTTCAATTGGTCAAAGGCATCACCTCCGCGTTCGCTTTCGTTGTTGAAGCGAACGTATCATACGGCAAGAGATAGCGCAGCGCAAATTTTTCAACATCGGCATATCTCCCGCGCATTTCTATCGGCAGCAGCGCAGCCAGCGCATACATCATTTCATCCGTGAGCGCGCGCAGTTCGTCACGCGACAACTTTTGTTCCAGTGGGCGCACAATCAACGGCATGCCAATCCGCATGGTGATGGGCGTACGGCGCAAGCGTTTCAGATTTTTGAAAAAGGGCGCGCCGCCGCGCATAGCAATCGGTAGAATCGGCACGCCCGAACGCGCAGCAATCAGCGCCGCGCCCTCATGTCCCTCTTGCAAAATGCCTTCGGGGTTGCGCGTACCTTCAGGCGCCATCAACAGCGCGTGTCCTGCCTTTAACACGCGGAGCGAACTTTTGAGCGCGCTCACATCGCCCGCGCCGCGCCGCACCGGAAACGCGCCATACCATTTCAACGTCCAGCCGAGCCAATGTTCCAACGCTTCGACCTTTGCCATCGGAAACACATCATGCCGCACAAAAACACACGGCACCAGCGGATCAAGGAAACTATTGTGATTGATAATAATCATCAATGGACCTGTGGGCGGCACATTTTCAAAGCCGCCGAGGTCGAGTTTCAATGTGAGGTGCATCAACACATACATGCCCGCGTCGGCAAACGTGCGCCACGCTTTGCTATATCCAAGTTCCGTCATGATGGCATTTCTGCCTTCCACGCCGCCGCGCGCAGAATATCCAATACACGCGCAACTGTTTCATCAATCGTCAAATCGCTGTTGTCGAGAATGACCGCGTCATCCGCCGCGCGCAATGGCGCGACAGTGCGCGAAGAATCCAATTCATCGCGTTTCAAAATCTCTTGACGCATTTCTTCCAACGTCACTTTTTGTCCGCGCGCCAAGCGGTCTTGCATCCGACGCCGCGCGCGCGCGTCCACTGACGCGGTGAGAAAAATTTTGCAGTCCGCGTTCGGCAAAACCACCGTCCCGATATCGCGTCCCGCCAGAATCACATCACCGCGTGCCGCAATGCGGCGCTGCTGCTGCGTCATTGCTTTGCGCACGCCGGCATACGCCGACACAGCCGACACATTGCGATCTACTTCGGGGCGATGCAACTGGTTGGACACATCGCGTCCGTTCACCGTCACAACAGAGTGATGGTTCACCGGCGCAACATTGATTTCGATTGTTTCGGCTAACTGGGTTACCGCGTCTTGCGCCGAAATTGGGATTCCACGCGTCAACGCTTCATTTGTCACTGCGCGATACATCAAACCGGTGTCCAAATAAAAATAACCGAGCGCGTCGGCAAGTTTTTCGGCGAGTACGCTCTTGCCCGACGCGGCGGGACCGTCAATGGCGATAGTGCGAGGGAAAGAAGACATGGAGATTGGAGATTGGAGATTGGAGATTAGGTGATTGGGTGATTGGATTTATGATTTATGATTTCGGATTTTTGAATTTCGATCCCTCACATTCGTTCGGGACAAGTTTTCGATTTTCGATTTGGGAGCGTGGTGCGAATTTTGTTTTGTTTTCGCGGCGCGGATTTTTGGCTTCGCCCAACCCGCTTTCCGTTTTGGCTTGTCACGTTTGATGTTTGACGCGCGACGTTCCTCGTTCCTCGCTTCTCGGCTCTCGCTTCTCGATCCCCTCTCCACGCCCCTCATTTTCAACTGTTCCACTTCCTCACGCGTCAATTTGCGCCATTCGCCAATTTTCAAATTTCCAAGTTTCAATGGACCAATCCGCACGCGGATCAAACGTTTGACTGGATGTCCCAACGCCGCGCACATGTGACGGATCTGGCGCTTTTTTCCTTCGTGCAAAATGATACGTAACCACGTTTCATCGCGTCCCGCTTCGCCAAACGCTTGACTTTTACCCGCGCGTTCCGCGCTGTCGGCGCGCATCCATTGTCCATCATAAAGGATGCCGCGTTCGAGACGTTCCATCGCCTTGTCGTCGGGCGAACCGAATACGAGCGCGAGATATTCCTTTTCGTGTTCGTAACGCGGATGCGTCAAACGATTCGCAAGTTCGCCGTCGTTCGTGAGCAGCAGCAGCCCTTCGCTCATCAAATCCAAACGCCCCGCCGCGAACAAACGGCGTCCATCGGGAACGAGGTCGAGCGCGGTTTTATTTTCCGCCGTATCATCACGGTCGGAAATATAGCCGCGCGGTTTATTCAAAACATAATACGCTTTGGATTCGACGATGATGGGATGATTGTCCACCAAAATCGCATCTTGTTCGGGGTCCGCTTGCGCGCCGAGTTCTTGCACCACCTTGCCGTTCACGCGCACGCGTCCCGCCAAAATCATTTCTTCGGCGTGACGACGCGAGGCGATGCCCGCTTGGGCTAGTAATTTTTGGAGACGTTCCATTTATCTTTCCACATTTTGCTCGATGCGCCGGTCGGGAATAAACCAAATGATCGCTACCGCGACATAAAGCGCACACGAAATCCATGGACTGACAAACGCGAGTGGAATCGCGACTGCATATAAACCGATTGAAATTTTCCCCTTTAGATCACTGCCGAGCGCGTGCGCCAAACCCTCGTTAGCGGGGATGGAAATGAGGACGCGTACGAGAATGTTGTACGAAATTGCCGCGAGCAGCAACACGCCGCCATAGATTGCCACCGGCGTCGCCGCAAAATTATTTTCGCCCATCCATGCCGTCGTAAAGGGAAAGAGCGATAACCAAAAAAGCAACAACATATTCGCCCACAATACGCGTCCGTTAATTTGTTTGACCGCGTGCAGCAAATGATGATGATTGTTCCACCACATTCCAACGATGACAAAACTCAATACGTAACTCAGAAAGATTGGAATGAGTGGAATGAGCGCCGCCAGTTCAGGCGCGTGCGGCACACCCAACTCTAACACCATGATCGTAATGATGATGGCAATAACGCCATCGCTGAACGCTTCGAGACGGTTCTTGGTCATTCTCGCTTACGGACAATTGAACTATGCCGCCAAGAAACCGCCGTCAATCGGAATTGTCGCGCCGTGCATATAACTGGCAAAATCGCTTGCCAGCACGAGCGCCATGCGCGCGACTTCATCCGGTTGACCGGGGCGTCCAATCGGCAGGCGCTGCTGAAAGTCATAACCGGTCTTTAAAAGATCAAAGCGAAACTGCAAGAGTTGTTTGGCGACGGCTTTGGTTCCCGGTGTGATAATGCCGCCGGGCAAGATCGCGTTCACGCGAAAACCGTGCTTGGCATGTTCTTTTGCCAACGCGCGTGTGAGGGCAATCACGCCTGCCTTGCTCACGCTATAGTGCGCCAAATCCTCTTTGAACGGAATGACCGCTTCAATCGAGCCGAGATTGACAATCACGCCGCCGACATTTTGGCGCAGTCGAATCATGTGTTGACACATCCAGTAGACCGAGAACAGATTTGTTTCCATGACTTGGCGATAGAACGCTTCGTCGGCTTCCAAAAAAGGTTTAAAGGGATAGATGCCGGCATTGTTCACCAAGATATCGGGCTCGCTTCCGGTGAGTTTTGTCCACAGCGCATCAATCTCTTCTTTCCGCGATAGGTCAACGACGTGCGTATTGATTTGGACATTCCATTCGGACAACTCATCTCGAGCGTTTAGCAGCGTCGCCGAATCAATGTCAACGAGTTCCAAGTCCGCGCCTGCTTCAGCAAAACGATAAGCGATTGCTTTGCCAATCCCCGCCGCCGCGCCGGTGATGAGCGCGCGTTTTCCTTTCAAGGAAACGAGTTGTGCCAAACTGGGAAGATTCGCCATTGCGCTCACTCGACCGGATGAAAGTCGCCCAGCTTGCGAATCCGCGCTTTCACTTCCGGGTCTTGGAGTTCTTCCTTTGTATAATTCATCTTGTAATCGGCTTGTTCTTCATAGCCGCCAGGTTCGTAAATCATTAAAGTGTGCATGTCTTTGCCGCCAACCACTTTTACGCTGTGCACAGTGTTCGGCGGAATGTAAATTGCATCGCCGCTGTTCAAGACGTGCGTTTCGCCTCCGACCGTCCATTCCACTTGCCCATCCAGCACATAAAAAGTTTCCGAGTGTTCTTGATGAAGATGCGGCACCACCTGAAAAGTGGACAACCAACGCGAGCGGATGATGCTGTAGCGACCTTCGCTTTGCGCTTTAGTGACCACGACCTCCACGTCTGTCACGCCCTCTTCTTCAAACGAAGGTCTCTTGCCGGACATGGAAAAAACGTGTTTTGAACTCATGAATGTTTCTCCTCAACCTGAATGATTTGTCTTGATTACTCTGCGCGAACTAAACGGTAGGTGTGAGCGACGGACGGGCATGGACTCGGCTTGGGAGCAGGATTCCGCCAGTCGGTTCAAGCTTTGTTAGGTACGGCAATAACTAACAACGATAGATATCTTTCAAATAGTACCTGAACTTATTTTGTTTACTGACAACTGAAATAATGCTGCTTTTAACACTTGCCAAGAGATTTTGGCTGTATGCTTGTTAGGGTTGAATTTAGAACTCAATTGCTGATAAGGATGTATGTAATTTCTAAAATCTCTTAATGTGTGGCTGTAATTTTTCACATCTTCCGCAAGAAGACCCACTTCATGAGCGACATCGATAAAATTACTCAAAGTCCAATCTGGATATTGTTTTACTTTTCCTTCCTTATCTTTTGGCGATGATTTTGACTGATTGAATTCTTTGGGGTACCTCAATGCGATGCCAAGTAAAACGCCTTCAAGCGTGCTGCCAGCAAGAAAAATCACTGAAAGAGGAGCGTCGTTGGATAAGCACTTCTCGATTTCGACTACTCTGAGTCTCAAGACCTCGGTAATAATCTCATCTAGTCCGATGTTTTCAAGTGCGACTTCTTCAAACTCTCTTTTTAAGAACTCATCTTCATTTGGAGCAGGTGTGCTTTCATCAAATTCTATTTGGTCGAGTCTAATAAAGTTAATTTCCGCTCCATTTCTAACGATTTTCCATTTATCAAAGGCGAGATATTGATTGAAATCCTTTAGAAATTTATCCAATTCCCCAAATCGTCCAATAAAATCCACTGGAGAAAATACTTTTTTCAGGCATTTAGCTAATTCGGGTGTGCCATTGATTTTTGCTAATCTTTCGTCGGTGTATGCCCATCTCGATGGAAATCCCTGCTCGTATGTGTCGCTAAACCCTAAATCATTAAAGAATTGGACTAACTTAGGGCCTGAACGATATTGTGTTTCTTCATTAATCAACAATCTGAGTTTTTCAAGTGTTTTACTTTGAAGAATCATATAACCCTCATGACAATATTCTTGGAAAATCTTAAAAAGCAATCCACCTGAAATTAAGCATCAACTCGACGCATAATTCTCTCAACAAGCATTTTATACGACATCGTGACGCTTAATTGCATTTAGGCATCAACGGAAATCACATCATTCTCAATCACGGCATCCTGCTCGCGCTTTTGCGGCTCAAGGGACTGGCAGCGTGGGCATCATCTCCTCCGGCAGCGGCGGCAGTTGTTCCAGACTTGTCAGACCGAAATAATGTAAAAAGTCGAACGTCGTCGCGTAGAGCATCGGATGTCCGACCGTTTCCAATTCGCCCACCGCTTCGATCAAGTTGCGCGCGAGGAGCGTACTCACGACGCCATCGCAGTTCACGCCGCGAATATTTTCGATTTGCGGACGTGTGATTGGCTGACGATACGCGATGATGGCAAGCGTTTCCAACGCGGCGGGCGAAAGACGCGGCGCGGTATCCAGTCCCAAATACTTGCTCACCTGTTCCGAAACTTCGGGCGCGCTGACAAATTGCGCGCGCTCGCGCATTCGCTGCAAACGAATGCCGCGCGTCGCATAGTCGTTTTCCAGTTCTGCGAGAATCGCTTCAATCGTCGCTTCGTCTTGTTCCAACGCACGCGCGAGAATTTCTTTCGCGACCGGTCCGTCCGAAACGAGAATGAACGCTTCGACCAGCATTTTCAAATCAGGCGCGCCGTTTGGTGACGCGCTATTTTGTATTTCTTCAATCATGGTGAGTTGTTGGTTGTTGGTTGTTGGTTGTTGGTTGTTAGTTGTTAGTTGTCAATAATCAGGACATCGTGTGCGGTTTTTTGGGCATTTTCTAACCGGGCAAGTACTCACGACATCGTGTGCGATTTCGTCGAAAGATGGGGAGAACAGGTAGCACAGCTTCCTTCAATTGGAA
>SHND01000056.1 GCA_004295045.1 Chloroflexota bacterium
GCTCGGATTTTGCATCGCCAGCACTTTGGTGATGGCGGCTGACAGGGTCGTCTTGCCGTGATCGACGTGCCCAATCGTCCCGACGTTCACATGTGGTTTCGTCCGTTCAAATTTGCCTTTGGACATTTTTGTTGTCAGTTATTTGTTATTCGCTATCAGTCATTTGAAAAAACCTTGACTAGTAACGGATAACGAATTACCGTTTTGCCGCAACCTTTTCCTTGCCGCCAATAATTGCCTCGGCAAAGCTCTGCGGTAATTGTTCGTAATGATCGAATTCCATCGTAAAGGTGCCGCGTCCTTGCGTTGCTGAACGAAGGTCGGTTGCATAACCGAACATCGTCGCCAACGGAACGAACGCGCGCACGGCGGTTGTGCCGCCCGATTGCGCATCCATGCCTTCGACTTTGGCGCGGCGCGCGCTCAAATCACCAATAATATCGCCCATGTATTGTTCGGGAATCGTGACTTCGACGCGCATGATTGGTTCAAGCAAGACGGGCGATGCTTTTTGCACCCCGCCTTTAAAGCCCATTGACGCGGCAATCTTGAATGCCATTTCGCTTGAATCTACTTCGTGGTACGAACCATCGTACAACGTGACTTTGATATCCACGACGGGATAGCCTGCGATCACGCCCGATTCCATTGCTTCCTTGACGCCTTTTTCGACGGCAGGGATGTATTCGTTCGGAATTGCCGCGCCGCGAATGGCATTCACAAATTCAAAGCCCTTGCCCGGTTCCAACGGATCGAGTTGCAGCCACACATCGCCGAATTGTCCCTTGCCGCCCGACTGGCGCACAAAGCGACCTTCGTTCTTGACCGACTTGGTGATGGTCTCGCGATACGCCACCTGCGGTCTGCCCACGTTTGCGCCGACTTTGAACTCGCGGAGCATCCGATCCACCAAAACATCGAGGTGCAGCTCGCCCATCCCCGCGATCAGAGTCTGTCCCGTTTCCTCGTCCGTCCGAACGCGAAAGGTTGGGTCTTCTTCAGCGAGGCGGCGCAGCGCATCCGACATTTTTTCTTGATCGGCTTTGGTCTTGGGTTCGATGGCGACGTGAATAACCGGCTCGGGGAATTTGATTGACTCGAGAATCACCGGCTTGCCGGAATCGCAGAGCGTGTCACCCGTAAATGTGCTTTTCGGCCCCACGACGGCGGCAATATCGCCCGCGCAAATTTCGTCAATCTCTTCGCGATTGTTTGCATGCATCCGCAGCAAACGTCCAATGCGTTCGCGTTGATTTTTTGTTGCGTTGAGAACGGTCGAGCCGCTAGTCAGCTTGCCGGAATACACGCGAATGTAGGCGAGCCGTCCAACGTACGGATCAGTAACAATTTTGAAGGCAAGCGCGGACAACGATTCCGTCTCGCTTGCTTCGCGGACTTGCGGTTCCCCGTTCGGCGTTTCGCCAATAACCGGCGGAATGTCAACGGGCGATGGCAGGTAATCTATAACTGCGTCGAGAACCAATTGCACGCCTTTGTTTTTTAACGCGCTGCCGCACAACACAGGCACAAGCTTGTTGCCAATCGTGGCGCGCCGAAGCGCGGCGCGTAATTCGTCTGCCGAAATTTCTTCGCCCATCAAATATTTTTCGCCGAGCGTGTCATCCGTTTCGGCAATGAGCGCAATCATGTGTTCGCGCGCATCTTGGGCTTCTTGTTTCAGTTCTGCGGGAATTTCCGAAGATTCTGTTTTCGTACCGAGGTCATCCGTATAAATAATTGCTTCGTTCGCAATGAGGTTAATCATGCCTTTGAACGAGGATTCCGCGCCAATGGGGAGTTGAATAGCAACCGGTTTTGCGCCAAGCCGTTCGACAATCATTTCAATGGTGCGCCAAAAATCCGCGCCGACGCGGTCCATCTTGTTGACAAAGGCAAGACGCGGGACATTGAAACGATCGGCTTGACGCCACACCGTTTCCGACTGCGGCTGTACGCCCGCAACGGCATCAAAGACAACAATGCCACCGTCAAGCACGCGCAAGCTGCGCTGCACTTCGGCGGTGAAATCAATGTGCCCGGGCGTATCAATCAGATTGATTTGATGATCGAGCCAAAACGTGGTCGTTGCCGCAGACGTGATCGTGATGCCGCGTTCGCGTTCTTGCTCCATCCAATCCATCGTAGCCGTGCCGTCATGGACTTCGCCCAAGCGGTGCGTCTTGTGCGTATAAAATAAAATTCTTTCGCTTACCGTAGTTTTGCCGCTGTCAATGTGGGCAATCACTCCTACGTTGCGAACCTTGTGAATTGGTGCTGGTCTTCCCATATCTGCCTAACCCTTGTTCATTCCATCATTGAAACCCATGGCGCCGATGCCAATCTATGATTCAAATTCTCCGCTATCAAAAACGATAATGCGCGAACGCGCGATTCGCTTCCGCCTGTTTCAAAACTTCTTCCTTCTTTTTAATCGTTGCACCCTGTCCGGCTGCAGCATCCATCAATTCTGCGGCGAGCCGTTCCGAAAAGTTTTTGCCGGGGCGCGCTTTGGCGGACGCAATAATCCAACGCATCGCCAATGCTTGACGCCGATCGCTTGGCACTTCCATTGGCACTTGCAGGGTGGCGCCGCCAACGCGACGCGGTTTTACTTCAACCATCGGACCGGCATTTTTCAACGCTTGTTCAAAAACCTCGGTCGGCGATTTCTTTGTCTTTTCTTGAATAATCTCAAATGCGCCGTACACCAATCCTTCCGACACAGTTTTCTTGCCGCGCTGCATCACTTTGTTGATAAAGCGTCCGATGGTGCGGCTGTTGTAACGTGAATCGGCGCGTGGGATGCGCTTGGTTGCGCGTGCTCTACGGGACATGAATCAATCTCCTGAAATGGCTGATGGCAGTTGGCGGATAGCAGATGGCGAGAGCAAATTGTGCTTGTGCGATCCACTATCGCGCTGTAATCAGCGCAGCGAGGTGCTACTTGGCTGCGGCTGCGCCTTCCTTTGGTCGTTTCGCGCCATACTTGCTGCGCGCCTTGCGGCGTTTTTCGACGCCGCCTGTATCCAAAGTGCCGCGCACGATGTGATAGCGCACGCCCGGCAAATCTTTGACGCGTCCGCCGCGAATCAGCACCACCGAGTGTTCCTGAAGCGAATGTCCTTCGCCCGGAATGTAGGCAGTGACCTCAATCCCGTTGGTCAGGCGTACGCGCGCGATTTTGCGAAGCGCTGAATTTGGCTTTTTGGGCGTCATCGTACGGACTTGGGTGCAAACCCCGCGTTTGAACGGCGCGCCGTTGCCTTTTTCGCGCTTGTTTTTCAAAAGATTCAGCGTAAAGCCGAGTGCAGGCGCTTTGGTCTTTTTCGATTGTTGTTTTCTGCCTTTGCGAACCAATTGATTGATCGTCGGCATGTTTTTCCCTTTTCGCTATTACTGGCGTAACACATAGTTACGAGGTCTGCGCGATTTCGCGTCGACCTCGTAACGATTATTTCTTTTCCGAGACAGGCGCACGCCCTTCCGCCTAGTTCCTCGGAAGGGCGTGCGCCCCGACGCAACTTCACGCTCCCGAAAATTTACATTCAATTCTTTTCGACGCCGCGTGATGCGCCGCCAGTCCCATTTCGCGGACTATTGATTACCCTGCTGATTCATTCTTCGTTGACGTTTCCACATTGTTCATGCGGACATTCAACCGTGGTGAATCATAGATTCGCACGCGTCGTTCGCGTGGAGTAATCAATTGGTGTGAGTTGTTCACTTGTCAGACCGACACAAAAAGAGCGCGGTCACAACCCACCGAAAGCGGATTATATCTTATTGTGAAATTTGTGTCAACTTAAAATTTCAGCGCGTTTTGTGCGTCTCCTGAACAACCAACCTTCAGGAGACGCAAGCTGCTTGACGATCTTGCAGACTTAGTTTTCGCTTTCTTCAGAACGCGCCGGGCGCTCCCGCCGACCCCCACGTCGTTCGGGGAGACTGCGGATCGCCTCTTTGCCAAATTTCGGCTCGGCAAATTCATCGCGCAAAAGCCCAAGCCCCAGATTCGGCATTTTCTCTTCCGTCTCTTCTTTGCCAAAGGTCATCTTGTCGCCTTCGTCGCTGTACACTTCGACGGCGAGACCGAGTGACTGCAATTCTTTTACCAATACGCGGAACGACTCGGGTACACCCGGCTCTAAAATCTCTTCGCCTTTGACAATGGCTTCGTAGGTTTTCACACGCCCAGTAACGTCGTCGGATTTTACCGTCAACATTTCTTGCAGCGTGTGCGCCGCGCCGTACGCCTCCAGCGCCCATACTTCCATTTCGCCGAAACGCTGACCACCGAACTGCGCTTTACCGCCCAACGGCTGCTGCGTTACGAGCGAGTATGGACCGGTCGAACGCGCATGCACTTTGTCTTCGACCAAATGCGCGAGCTTCATCATGTAGATTATGCCGACTGTAACCGATTGGTCGTACGGCATTCCGGTCTTGCCGTCATACAAGATGGATTTGCCCGAAGTTGGAAGCGGTTGCCGCAATTCTTTGGCAACTTTTTCGGCTTCCGCGCGCAAATCGGATTCGGACCATTTCGCGCTGACTTTGACTTCGCGTTGTTCGAGCCACAAACGATAACATGCCGCGCGCGCGAGTTCGTCCGCTTGTCTGCGTTCTTCGGACGAGCGCGAATCATGTTCAAACACCAACAATTCATCCGGCTCGTATCCTTTTTCGCTCAACCAGAATTTCAGGGCTTCACGACGCGCATACGTGCGATTGTTCAAGAGTTTGCGGCGGTCGGCATCCTCCAAGTGTTCTTGGAGAAATAACATGCGCGCTTCGTCATCGTCTTGCAATTCTTCAATGTCGTATTCTTGTTCTTTAAGCCATGTCCACGCGCGCCCCGCCATGTCGTACCACGCCTGATCCATCATCCACGCGCGGGCGAGTTCCGCTGCAATTTCTTGTTCGTCCGCCCCATCAAAGACGGGCGTCACTACTTGAAAACCGAGTTTCTCTGCCGCCCAGCCGAGGTGCGTTTCAAGAATTTGACCGATGTTCATGCGCGCCGGCACACCGAGCGGATTCAAGATGATGTCAACCGGCGTTCCATCCTCCAAAAATGGCATATCTTCGATTGGCACCACTTTCGAGATGACGCCTTTGTTGCCGTGACGTCCTGCCATCTTGTCGCCTTCGTTGATCTTGCGCTGCTGAGCAACCGACACGCGCACAAGTTTGTCAACGCCCGCCGACAGTTCACTGTGTTCATCGCGCGTAAAGACTTTGACGTCCACCACTTTGCCGCGTTCGCCGTGCGGCAAGCGCAGCGATGAATCGCGCACTTCGCGCGCTTTTTCTCCAAAGATAGCGCGCAGTAATTTTTCTTCCGGCGTGAGGTCCGTTTCACCTTTTGGTGTGATCTTGCCAACGAGAATATCGCCGGGTCCAACTTCGGCGCCAACGCGAATAATCCCTTCCTCATCCAAATCTTTCAACACATCTTCACCGACATTCGGGATATCGCGCGTAATTTCTTCTGGACCGAGTTTCGTATCGCGCGCCTCGATTTCATGCTTTTCGATGTGAATGGAAGAGAACTTGTCTTCCCACGCCATTCGCTCGCTGATCAAAATCGCGTCTTCGTAGTTGCCGCCTTCCCAACTCATGAACGCGACCGTCACATTTTGCCCAAGCGCGAGCTGTCCGTATTCCGTTGAATTGGAATCGGCAATGACCTGACCCTTTTTCACTTTTTGCCCGCGCGTGACAATCGGGCGTTGATCAATGCAGGTAGATTGATTCGAGCGATTGTATTTTCGAAGCGTGTAGATTTCGTTCTTGCGTCCATGCTTGACAACGATTTCCTTTGACGTCACGCTAATCACTTCGCCGTCTTCTTCGGCAATCACGACTTGGCCCGAATCGAGCGCGGCTTGCAACTCCATCCCCGTGCCAACGACGGGCGCTTCCGGCACCAAAAGCGGCACCGCTTGGCGCTGCATGTTCGAACCCATCAACGCGCGGTTCGCATCGTCATGTTCGAGGAATGGGATGAGCGCGGCGGAAATGCCGACAATTTGTTTTGGCGACACATCCATGTATTCCGCGTGCGACGGCGAATCACTCATGTACTCGCCCGCTTTGCGGACGGAAACACGCTCCTGAACAAATTCGCCACGCTCATTCAATTGGGCATTCGCCTGCACGATGGTATGTTTGTCTTCCACATCGGCTGGCAGATATTCGATTTCGTCAGAGGCGAACGATTTCACTTCGACCACATTATTCTTGCCGAGCGCGTCCGAGATTTTGCCCGCCAGTTTTTCGTCAATCAGTCGTCCTTCTTCGGCGATCACTTTGTCGTTGTCCGGATCAACCACATCCTCGCTCAAGGTGCGACCGACGAGGCGATCTTTTTTCGGCGGCAATTCGTGATACACGCGGCGGTATGGCGTTTCGATGAAACCAAACTCGTTGATCTGCGCGTACGTGGCGAGACGACCGATGAGACCGATGTTCGGTCCTTCAGGCGTTTCAATCGGACAAATGCGTCCGTAATGCGAATCGTGAACATCGCGCACATCAAAGCCCGCGCGTTCGCGGCGCAGACCGCCGGGACCTAACGCGGACAAAGTACGCTTGTGCGTCAATTCGTCCAACGGATTTGTCTGCTGCATGAACTGCGAAAGCTGCGAGCCGCCGAAAAATTCGCGCATTGCCGCGACAACGGGGCGAATGTTCACCAAATTTAACGGCGTCATCTGCTCGGGATCACGAATGCTCATGCGCTCGCGCACCACGCGCTCCAAGCGCAGTAAACCGATACGTAAGTGATTTTGAATCAACTCGCCCACCGTCTTGACGCGGCGGTTACCGAGATGGTCAATATCGTCGTCGTGTTCCTGACCATTGTTGATCAGAATCAAGTGTTCCAGAACTTTGATAATGTCGGTCTCGGTCAGCGTGCGTTCTTTGGGCGTTTGATCGGCAGGCGCATCCGTCCCATACAAGCGGCGGTTGAGTTTATGACGACCCACTTTGCCCAAATCATAGCGGCGTTGCGTGAAAAGCAATTGCGCCATAAACGCTTTCGCGTTATCGAGTGTCGCGGGGTCGCCGGGGCGCAAACGTTTGTAAAATTCAATGAGCGAATCATTGACGCCTTGCAGCTTGGGCGTTTCGCGCTCGAGGGTGGTGCGAATGAATTGATGATCGGGATTGTTGTCCACGCCCGCGAAAATGGAAAGGATTCCTTCATCCGTTCCACCGCCCACGCCGATGGCGCGCAGCAGCATCGTCACCGGAATTTTGCGCTTGCGGTCCACCTTGACGGAAAGAATATCGCGCTTGCTTGTTTCAAATTCGAGCCACGCGCCGCGATTGGGAATTAGTTTTGCAGATGTGAGGGGGCGACCCGTTTGGCGATCTTCGTCGGCGGTAAAGTACACGCCGGGCGAACGGATCAATTGCGAAACAACCACGCGTTCCGCGCCGTTGATGACGAACGTACCGTGCTGTGTCATCTCGGGAAAATCGCCCATATAAATTTTTTGAATAATTGGTTCTTTGACTTCGGGTCCAACTAACGCGACTTCGACTTCGAGCGGGCGCGCAAAAGTCATATCCATTTCGCGGCATTCCGCTTCCGAGTATTTCGGTTCACCGAAACTGAACTTGAGCGGCTTGCCCGGAGATTTGGCATCCCATGCTGCACCGGGAAAATACAACGCGTAATTGTGATTAAAGGA
Source organism: Chloroflexota bacterium (assembly GCA_004295045.1). Classification (GTDB taxonomy): domain Bacteria; phylum Chloroflexota; class Anaerolineae; order UBA4142; family SHND01; genus SHND01. The sequence continues at coordinate 7,704 of SHND01000056.1, forward strand.
TTCAATCGGAGAGACTTCATCAAAGAGTTCGATGAGTCCTTCTTCTTTGAACCATTTGAACGATTCCAATTGCACCTGGATCAAAGTTGGAATCGCGATTACATCAGGAATCCGTGCATACGTTTTTTGATCAGAACGCAGACCATTCGTTACAGGCATCGTCAGAGCTTGCGCCATTCTTGACTCCTTTGCGCAGATTAAGCGACTGTGTACAATACGCTAAACGATAAACAAGAGAACAAACAAACATGCTCTTACGGAAAAACTCCGTTTGAGCATGTCGGGAAAATATATTCAATTGATTTGATAGAAAGGCAGCAGCAGGAAAATTCAAGCATAAAGTATTTCTCCAAGCCTTGTAAACAAGCGGCGACAGGGGAAGTACAAAAAGGAAAAAGCTCCCTGCTGCTGAGATGCGGAAACCGCCTGTTCATCCCAAATAGGCAGTCTCGTATTATAAGACAGAAATCAATGTTGTCAAGACCCAATTTGCAGGATTTCTAACCATCCATTAGCGACGTTTCATGCCCCCTGCCGTCATTATTCCAACCTACAACGAGCGTGAAAATATTGCCTTATTAATAGGCGAATTACATACCTATCTGCCCGAACTCTACATTGTGACCGTTGACGATAATTCGCCGGACGGCACCGGCGCGCTCTTGGACAACCTCGCCGCGCGCGACGCGCGCGTTTTTCCCATACATCGTCCCGCCAAACTGGGGCTTGGCACCGCCCACATCACGGGAATCAAATTGGCGTTGACAAAAGGGTGCGAACCCATTCTGACGATGGACGCCGATTTTTCGCACGCCCCGCGCCATGTTCCGGAAATGCTGCGCGCGACACAAAAATACGATTTGGTCATTGGCTCACGCTACGCTCCCGGCGGCGGCACGCTCAATTGCACCATCTCGCGCAAGCTTTTGAGTCGCAGTGCAAACCTCTTTGCGCGCACAATGCTCGGGCTTGATGCTGCTGATGCGACAGCCGGATTTCGCGCCTATCGTCGAACCGTCCTCGAATCCATTGAGCTTGATCTGATAAAGTCGGATGGATATTCGTTCTTGATCGAATTCTTGTATCAGTGCCAAAAACATGGTTGGCGCGTCGGCGAAGTCCCAATCATTTTTCAAGATCGCTTGCGCGGCAAATCTAAAATTTCGCGCCAAGAAATTTATAAAGCGTTAGGCACAGTCTTGCGCTTGCGGATGGAAAAAGGTCGCCTCGTTTCGCAGAAACTGCCTTTTCATTCTCAAACCTGAACTTGCAGCGGACAATTGCATAGATTCATCTCGCGGCAATTTCTTACATTAGCCCTTGCACCTGCGCCTCGCTTCCTTTCCTTCATGTCCACTTCTCGCCTCTTTACCGCCATTCTTTTTATCGCGCTTTTCACGATGACTGTGCGCGAGATCAGTGATCCCGATTTTTGGTGGCATTTGCGCGCGGGACAATATATGGTTGAGAACGCGACGATTCCGCACACGGATCCATTCACGTTCACTGCACAAGGCAAAGAATGGGTCACGCACGAATGGCTGTCCGAAGTTTTTATCTACGCGAGCTATCGCGTCGGCGGTTTCGCGTCGCTGACCATTCTCTTTTCCGCAATCATCACCTTCGCGTTCGCACTGACCTACGCGCGCAGTCAAGGGAAACCTTATCTTGCCGGCTTTGCATTATTGCTCGGAGCACTTGCAACCGCGCCAACGTGGGGCGTGCGTCCGCAGATGTTGACGCTTTTGTTGATGAGCGCGTTCTTGTTTTTGTTGGACCGCTATGTCGCCACGCGCGAAAATAAATTTTTGATTCCGCTGCCCTTCTCGATGCTCGTGTGGGTGAACTTGCACAGCGGCTATGCGATTGGCTTGGTAGTGATCGGCGCATATTGGTTCGCCGCGTTCGTCGAGGGAATTGCTTTTCTCGTTCGCAAACGTACAGCAAACGATTCTTTCCACACAGAACCCACCCTCTCCCCGCGCAATACGCGCGCGCTGTTAGTCATCTTGATTATCTCAACTCTTGCCGTTGTCATCAATCCCAACGGTGCGCGCATGTTTATTTATCCGTTCGAGACGCTGACCAGCGCGGCGATGCAGCGCTACATCCAAGAATGGTTCTCGCCCGATTTTCATCAAACGGAATGGCTGCCGTTCGCGTTCTTGCTCATTTCACTGATTGCCACAGCGTTGATTGCGCGCGCGCGCGTTCCTCTTGCACACACTCTTTTGCTTTTCGCGCTCGGTTTTCTTGCATTACGTTCCGCGCGTAATATTCCGCTCTTTGCACTCGTCGCGATTCCCGTCTTGTCGGCGCAACTTGCCGCGTGGATTCCTCTGCGCGCATCGAACAAGCCAACTCCGCGCGCAATGCAAATTATCAATACAGTGATTGTTGTCATCTTTACGCTCGCCGCGCTGGTACGCATTGGCAGCGTTCTCACAAATCAAGCAAATGTCGAACGCGCGAAATTTCCTGCGGCGGCGGTGGAGTGGATTCAACAAAATCGTCCCGCGCCGAATCTTTACAACAGTTACGGCTGGGGCGGTTACTTGATTTGGAAATTGTATCCTGAATATAAAGTATACATTGACGGACGCGCGGACGTTCACGGCGACGCGTTCATCGAAAATTTTCTAAGCATTTATCGCGGATCCGCAGGGTGGGAAAATAAACTTGCAGAAAAAAATGTGCGGCTTGTATTGATTGAACCCGATGCGCCATTGGCGAACGCGTTAGCAAGAGATTCGCAATGGACACAAGTCTTTGCCGATTCGCAGAGTGTCGTCTATCAGAAAAAATAAGCCGCAGAGGAAATTTCCTCTGCGGTTCTCGCTTCTCGATTCTCGTGCGCTAGAGAGCGCGTCCTACGCATTTTGCGAATCGCCATTTGCTATCGGCTGTCCGCTATTGGCTTTTCGCGTCCTGCGCCAACACGATCGCCTGCGCGATTTCTTTCATCGGCTTGCGCGTGTTCATGGACATTTTTTGAATCTTGCGGAACGCTTCCTGCTCCGTCAATCCTTGCGAGTCCATGAGAATCCCTTTGGCGCGGTCAACCACTTTGCGCGTTTCGAGCGTCTCATTCAAATCGCCCACTTCTTTTTCTAATTCGCGGAACTCGTTAAAACGCGTCAAGGCGATCTCAATCGCCGGAACAATTTCTTGTTCGCGGAAGGGTTTCACGAGATAGCCAACCACGCCCGCTTCTTTGGCACGATCCACCAAATCGCGCTGTGCGTACGCGGTGAGTAAAAGCACCGGCGCGATTTTTTCTTGTGTCATCACCTTTGCCGCTTCGATGCCGTCCATGTCCGGCATCTTGATGTCCATGATTACAACGTCAGGTTTCAATTCACGCGCGAGATTCACCGCGCTGCGACCGTCGCCCACTTCGCCAACCACGAGATAGTTCAGGTTCGTCAACATTTCGCGCAAGTCCGCGCGAATGACCGATTCGTCATCTGCAATAATTACTCTTGTTCGCTCCACGCTTCATCGCCTCCGAGAGGAATTTTCGGGAAACTTACGATGGCAGAGACTCCATTGTCGCTCACCATTTCAATTGTGCCTTTCAAATCATCCGTGACCAACATCCGCACAATTCGCAAGCCGAGACTATCGACTGCATTCAAATCAAAATTGTCGGGCAAGCCGCGTCCATCATCATGCACGCGCAATTCTACCCGGTCTCCAAAATCTTGAAACGACAAGGAAATCGTGCCGCCGCGTTCACGCTGATCAAAGCCGTGTTCGAGCGCGTTCTGCAAAAGTTCATTGATCACCAGCGCGCAAGAAGTGGCTTGGCGCGCTGTCAAGAAAATATTCGGACCTTGTAATCGCAGCTTGATTTCACGATTGGGGTCGAGGACACCGCTTTGCATTTGGTTCAAAATGCGCCCCGCAATGTCGCGGATGTTGATTATACGCGAATCTTGTTCCGATAAAAATTCATGAATTATCGCAATGCTCAAAATGCGATTGACCCCTTCGCCCAACGCCGTACGCGCTTCTTCGGTTTCCATTCGCCGCGACTGCATCCGCAGCAACGCGGCGACGGTTTGCAAATCATTTTTGACGCGATGATGCACCTCTTTGATCATCGTCGTCTTGATAATTAACTCGCGTTCGCGCGCCTTGGCTTCCGTATCGTCATGGATCGCAATCAGCACCCCCGCGAGACGGGTGCCGCGATTGAGCCACAACAGCCCATTCGTTTCGTAAATCGGAATTGCTTTTTTGACCCATTCGCGCCCGCGTTCATCGAGCGCGCGTTCGATGACGCGTTGTTCCGCAACGGCTTGGTCAAAAAGTTTCGCGTCGCTCGTTTCCAAATACGCAAGCGGTTTGCCGGTCAACATTTCGCTATAGCCAATCATGCGATACAGATTCGTCGCCACGCCGCTCATGTAGCGAATGATGCCCGTATCATCCGCATAGATCAAACCATCAAATTCGACGAAATGGGAAATGTCGGGCGAAACTTGTGGCTCGCCGCGCATCGCCATCTCTTTGAGATCGCGCAGCACTTGTTGAAAGATGCGTTGGCGGCGGCGCATTCGCTCCGCTTCGAGCAAGTTGGTGTCAATGATTAATACGCCGAACGCATTTTTGTCCGCGCTGTGCAGCGGAAAAACCTCGCGCTGAATGGGCGCGCCTTCCGTTGGCACGTCGCGAATGCGCCGTACTACGCGATTCTGCTCCAGCACTTCGTAGGCGATTGGATCATGCTCGCGCGTCAGGATTTCGCCGACGAGCGATTTATCATATACGGGGGCAATCGAGTGGGGACGCGCGTGAGAGCAAACACGAACGGAATTATTTTCGCGGAGACAAATCAACGCGTCCGCACGCGCCAAGTCTGCCAAGAGCGCGAGCAACGCGCGCACACGCGCCAACAATTTTTCTTCGTCGGGCGCCAGTGCGGGAGGAGGGACGGCAATGTCCACACTCATACGTGAGAAAAAGAAAGGTCGAGATTGGGTTCTCGACCTTGGAGAAAATCTGGTCGGGGCGAGAGGATTTGAACCTCCGACCCCCTGCACCCCATGCAGGTGCGCTACCGGTCTGCGCTACGCCCCGATTTGGCACGATTCCCTGCGTGTTGGGGAGACGACATTTTGTCGTCAGGAACCGCAAGAGTTATTATAGGTGAGGTACAAGGATTCACCAAATTTTTAGAAAATAAAAATCGCTCGAACTGATTCGAGCGATTTTTTGATTGCATTATGCGTTCGGCATTTTTCCCGCGAAATCCACATCACATACGCCCGCCAGACACGCGAGCTCTTGTGCGGCAGTGGTCAAATCTTCTTCTTCGTAGCGATACAATTTGCTGAAATCAATCGCGGGAAAGTGCGCTCTGAGTTTCTCGTACTCGGGCGCGTCAATTTCCATGTACGGCATCTGGTCGTACATTGCATCGAACGCCGGAAGAAACGTGATGCCGCCGAGATAATCAATGTGTTCCCACACCCACTTCATCAAATCCAAAACTTCGTGCGGTTGGTACGTAATTGTTACACTTGGATTGTGTTCCGTCCAATTCAATTTGTTTTGCAACCAGTATTCGCACTGTTGAATCGCGGTGCGGTCCTTGCGTGTAATCGCGCCGTCGGGCGCTTTTACCGGAAAATGGATCACATACGTGTTCGCGTCTTCGGGGGTTTGTCCGTTTTCGGGGTCCATCGGCGCGCCCGCGTCGCGCATCACTTTGTAAATCGGCGAATGCGTTGCCACGCGCACATTGCGAATGTAATTAGGCGACCAGCGCGCGTGAATGCCTGATGAGCAGTTCAAGAGTTGCGACGAGTTGCCCGATGGTTTCACACATGTCACCGACGCGGATTGATTGATGCCGAGTTGCTGTGCGACAGCGCGATTCGTTTCGATTGCCACGTCGCGCAGCGCGCGCTGCACATTCACATCTTGCGCAATGGGGCTGTCCAATTGTCCGTTAATGTCCACACCGAGTAGCCGTTCTTCTTGGCAATTGTCCTGCCACTGTTTGCGCAGTCCGGGAAAATTTGTCGCGAGCGATTGAATCGTGCCGATGATGGACGCGAGTTCAACCTTATCTTTCAACGATTCGTACGTGTCATTTTGGCGCGCGACGGCGACAGAGAGGTTGCAAAATTCAAAGGGTCGAAGGACGATTTCGCCGCAGGGATTTGTGCCAAACTCGGCTTCTTTTCGGCGCGACGGACGCATGGCTACTGCCGAATCGCGATTGAAAATGCCCGGCTCGCCGCGTCCGCCCTGTGCCATATCGAGAAAAAATTGCGCAAACTCGAGCTGTGTGAGTCCGCCGCGCGGCAACACCGCCGAATTGTTGGCGTTCCAACGCTGACTATTGTCGCGTTCAAAGTCGCCATCTTTGGCGTGAAGCATTTCGCCGTCGTCATAATCAAAGAGCGAAATCATTGCGGTACGCCGCACGCCGCCACTGACCGCCGCATTGCCCACCGCGCACATAATGTCGTGCGCGTCAATCGAGCGGAGGAAACTCCCCTGCCGCGCGAGAACGCGCGTGCGAATAAATTCAAACATCTTGCGCAGCGGTTCCGGTCCCGATGCGCGTCCGCCTTTGGTTTTGAGCGGCGCGCCCGCCGCGCGCAAAAGTCCCAAATCAAATTTTACGTCGCCGCCATCGAACCATGTTTCCAAGCCAAAGCGCAGCGCGTCCGCCCAACCTTCCGCCGAATCTTCGACAAAGTACGTTGTCGGCGCTTTGCCGCTTTGACGTTTCACGCGCGGGAAATTTTCAACATATTTGCGTTCGACGGAATATCCGACGCCGCAGCCGCTCATCGAAATGATCAACGCTTCGATAAACGCGTCAATGCTTTCAACGGGCATGTACGAACAGTTGTAAATCGTAATGTTGTTACGCCGCGCCGCCGCGCCCGCCATCGCGAGCAAACGCATCGAAGGCATTGCGCGCATTTCCAAAATTCCGCTGCGAAGGCGTTCGTACGTTTCGCGCGGCAAACGTTCGCCCGCGAGCTCGTGCAAAAAATCTATCGAACGGTCAACGGTTTCGATCCACGTTTCGCGGCGTCCCAAATCGTAATTGAAACGCGAATACTTGTCATAGAATTGGAATTTTTGCAGGTCGGTTGGAAAGTATTTATCCGATTCATCAAAGGCGGCGCGCACTGCTTCGGGAATGGGACGTTCGGCGCGCAGTTTGGCATGTTCCGCGCGATAGAGGATGTAACGTTTTGCGGCTTCAAATTCGCCCGCCGCTTGCAAAACCATTTCAACAATGTCCTGAACATTTTCGACGGTGGGTTGATCATATTTTGCTGCGACAATATTTCCAACCTGCTTTGCCAAATCCGAAATCGGAATGATGGGCGTGCGTCCAAAACTTGCAAAACAACGCGCTAACGCTTTTTCGATGCGTTCAATTTCAAATGGCATCACGCGCCCATCGCGCTTGATGATGGTGGTCGGCATCGTAACCGGCGCGTTCAAATCGAGCATGTTGGTTTTTATTCCATCACCGTGCGAGTGACCGTTACCATTACCATTGCCATTGCCATTTGTTTTGGGTGAAAAACGCGCATCGCTGCGCGTTTGAGCGCTGTTCATCAAAACCTCCGGAAAAAATTTAACACCGACGCGATGGGGGATGTGGGATTTACCGCGTCAAAAAAAAGCGGGCGAATCGCGTTTCCGATTCGCCCGCCGCTGCTGACATTACGCGAAAGCTTTACGGGGGCGAACCAACATCACTCGAAATAACGGCGTGCGCGCGAGAAATCGGTGCGAGGGAGGCTGTGACGCAACACGGTTGTGAATCACTCGCAGCGCGTTCAGAGGAAAAAACGAAGGGGGAGGGAAAAATTCGCGGCTCGTTCATTTCAGATTGACGTTTTTCGTCACTCGCTTTTTGCATCATTTTTTACATCAACTTTAATTGCGCCTTGGCTTCTTGCTCGCGTTCTTTGCGATCGCGCAAGCGTTGAATTTCCGCTTGCAAACTTTCGAGGTCGGCAAAGCGGCGATAGACGGATGCGAAACGAACATACGCAACATCATCCAGCGTCCGCAAGCGCTCCATTACCATTTGCCCCACGCGCTGTGAATCCACTTCGGAGCGTCCCAGCGTATGCAGCTGCGCTTCGATGTCATCCACAATTGCTTCAATCGCCTGCATCGGCACTGGACGTTTCGCGCAGGCGCGCGTGATGCCGCTCAACAACTTTTGACGATCGAATGCTTCGCGTCGTCCATCCTGTTTGATCATCATCAGCGAAGTTTGCGCGACGCGTTCGTAGGTCGTAAAGCGATGACCGCAGTCCAGACATTCGCGGCGCCGTCGAATCGCGTCTTCGGATTCGCGCGTGTCAATGACTTTGCTATCTTCTTTGGAACAATAGGGACAACGCATATTTCCCGTGATTGAAATACCCGAACATTACCAAGTGCAGCTTAGCGGTTCATCAAACCGGCTACCGAAAAGCCAAAGAGAAGTGTACATGCAAAGGCAACGATCCATACTACCACACCGATGATTAGTCCTGCCACAAAAACATGTCCCCACATGGCGAACGCGCGCTTGAGAAAGTTGTTCCCAAAGAGCCATGAGTTGGCGGGCAGCCGTGTTTCAAGAGCGGCAACACGCGACGCGAGTTGATTCACGTCGGTCGCCGCTGATGACATCACTGGAGTGGATGCCACGCCCGATTCGATCGGCGGAGTGGACGACATACCTGATTCGGTTGGAGGTGTCGGTTCGGTGGACATGGAAGAGGTCTCCTTTTAATGCCAGCACCAGCATTTGTGTGGCAGAGCTGCGTCCAGACTTTCGGCAAAAGGTCAAAAATAGGGCATGAGCAGCCCCGCCCAGACCCTAAATGTTGTATTACGATTTACGATGCCACAATATCTCGTGGTTGTGAGTGCGAGTGTAGCACAAACCGCGCGTCATTTCAAGTGCTTCACCTTAAAAATCTGTTACATGACCAAATTTTTATGCCGCGTTTTGCGCGCGAAAAAAAAGAACCAGAGTTGTGACACTCTGGTTCGTCGATCTCTGGTTATGCACTTGTTCTCTTATTATTGGGGAGTGCTCAAGCCACCCATCAAGGCTGCACCACCGATACCAATCGCCGCCAAGATAGTAGCGCCAATAGCGTAGATAATCGCAACAATCACAACCGCGATGATCGCCGTGATAATCGCCTTACCTGTCGTGAACTCGGCTGCCTCGCGAACACCAATAACGTAGCCGATGATCCGCAAAATGGAAATAATGAGCAGGACGAGCCCAGCCAGACATCCGAGAACAGGCAAGAGCGCAGCGAGGAGATACAAGACAGCCACAATCCCGAAAACCTCGACGAAACCTGTCACCCGCAGCATTTCCTGCAGATTTGTCTTGCCCCCAAACCACCCGGCTACAAATGAGAGAACCCACGAACCGACAAACCACGCAATTAAACCGAAGACGACGGTGGCAATCGCCGCGATAATTGCTGATACAAAGTTTAGTTGGTTGCCATATAGCCCTTGACTAAAACCTGCAATCAGAGCCACTACCGCCACAATGATCCCCGCAGGGGTTGTGGCATTGGCATCTTCTGCAATCTCACGATAGACAGGCGCTTTGAGTGTAATAACGCCCATAATACGATTCATATCCATGATTTATTTCTCCTTTGGTTGAATGGTAAACTGAAATTATGAATTGCCCCCGGTCATGCTGAGGACGAAACCTGCAACGATTGCAATAACACTTGCCGCTGCCAAGTAAACCAAAAAGTTCACGATGGCAGCAACAATCGCCGTAATAATCGCATTGCCTGTAGAAAATTCCGCGGCTTCACGAATACCAACGATGTAGCCGATGAGCCGCAGAATTCCCACGATAAGCCCGATAAAGGCGCCAAGACACAGCAATGTCGGACTGATAAAGGCGATCAGTGAGATAACGCTGACAATCGCAAAGATCTCAACATACCCCGTCACGCGCAACATTTCTTTGGTGTTGGTCTTGCCGCCAAACCACCGCGCGACAAATGCAAGGATCCATGCCGTGATGAACCATGCAATCAGCGCAAACAGCACGGTCACGAGTGCCGCGACGATGGCATAGACAATGTTGGGGGAAAGCAGCTGCTGTGGGTTGTTCGGGTCCGTACGAACGAGACCCGCCACAAATCCACCGATTAGCGCAACGATTACAACGATGATACCGGCAGGTTGTGTCGCATTCGGATCATCGGCGATTTCGCGATAGGTGGGCGCTTTGAGTGCAAGCACCCCCATGATACGCTCCATACTGAACGATCTCCTTTCACAGATAAAGAGGAAGAATCAGAGCGCGCATCACCGCCAATGGATGATATGAATATGCGGGAGTGAACGCGCACTCGCGTACGTGCAGAGATCGAACCAAACTAGGTGAAACTGTAGAGTCGAGCAGACTTGTGTCCACTCGCTGACGTGAGGAAAAAGAAATCGCGTCGCTTGCTGCACCTCCTTCCATGCCGGACCGAAAGTTTGGAATTGCCTTGCAACTCCACGCACAAACCGACGCTGAGTATGACAAAAATTATAACACTGATTGAGACAAAAGTTCCTTAAGAAAATTCCGCGCGGCGTAGGCACGGAACGATGCGGGTACGAAAGGAACGCTGGGTAGAAACGGAACCAGGTTCCGTTTCTACCCGGTCCACACGTATAAAAAAAGAAGCGGGGTCCCACTACCCCGCTTCTCCGCCGGTTTCCGCCGCACCACCACTTGCCTAATCACACAGACGCCCAGTGTGTTTCAGCGAGCGCAGAGCGAGCGGTTCGATCTTCTATAGTTAGCCGCGCTTTCGCAAGAAAGCGGGAATGTCCAAATCTTCGCGGTCAAACTGCCGCACCGGGAAATCAATCGTTTTCTTGCCGGGAGCGGCAACAACATTGCCTGTGGCAACGCCCGCTCCGGTGCCCGGCAAGCGTTTGGCTTGCGCTTGAAAACCCGTAGCAATGACCGTGATTCGTACTTCGTCTTTGAGTTCGGGATTGATGACCGCGCCAAAAATCAGATTCACTTCGGGATCGGCGACGCGCCGAACAATTTCCGCCGCTTCGTACACTTCGTGCAAAGTCAAATCTTCGCCGCCTGTGACGTTGAACAAGACGCCGTGCGCCCCATCAATGCTTACGTCGAGCAGCGGCGATTTAATCGCCATTTCCGCCGCGGCGACCGCGCGGTTTTCACCACTGCCGCGTCCGACTGCCATCAATGCCGCGCCGCCTTCGCCCATGATTGTTTTCACATCGGCAAAGTCCAAATTGATAAGCCCCGGCACCGTGATGAGTTCGCTGATGCCTTGAATGCCTTGACGCAGGACATCGTCCGCCAGACGAAATGCCGATTGCAGGGATGCTTTCTTGTCCACAATATCGAGCAAGCGGTCATTTGGAATAATGATGAGCGTGTCCACGTTATCTTTCAAACGATTCAACGCTTCATCGGCAACCTTTTTGCGTTTCGCGCCTTCGAACATGAACGGCTTGGTGACGACACCAATCGTCAAAGAGCCATTTTCGCGCGCGATTTTTGCAATGACCGGCGCCGCGCCCGAGCCGGTACCGCCGCCCATGCCGGCAGTGATAAACACCATGTCCGCGCCCTTCATCGCTTCGCGCAGTTCGTCCGTCGTCTCTTCGGCAGATTTCATGCCGCGTTCGGGGTCACCGCCCGCGCCAAGTCCACGCGTCAGTTTGTCGCCAATGCGAATTTTGGCGGCCGCTTGGGAATGAATGAGTGCTTGCGCGTCAGTATTGACGGCGATAAAGTCCACACTGCGCAGACCTTCGACGATCATGCGATTGACCGCGTTTGTCCCACCGCCGCCGACGCCAACGACTTTGATGGCGGCAAAATTTTCGTAACCATTGAACATTGGTTCCTGGCGTTTTTGTGGAACCGGCGGGCGTGGGGGATTGGGAGAATTTCGTTCCATCAGATACCTCATGAGCGGACGCATTATTGCGCCCACTAGGTGGGACTAGGTAATATTTCGATCTCTCGACGACTACTCTATCTAGGTCACAATAAACGGAAAATCCCCTAGATTTAGGAGAGGTGCGGAGATTATAAGCCCCAATTTACACTATGTCAAGACCCTATTTTCAAAACAGCCGCAAGTAGTACCAGAGTAAGGATCAGCCGCGTCAACAGAGTGCGCCATGAAAACTCGCTGACCTGAATACTTGACTTTAGTTTATCCATCGCCATCATAGGCGTTCTCCAATCGGAAAGCATTTCATTTCGAGTTATTTTTTCCAGAAATTCAAGAGGTTTGGGCTGTGCTATTTTCTGCCGCTTGAAAAAATGACGCTCGAAATGAGCCGCGTCGCTTAATTTTCGCCGTGTTCGGGTAACAACGCGCGCCGCAGCCAATCTCCCGCATTGAGCAGTGGCGCAAACACGCCTTCCTCGCTCCGACGTTTCGCGCGCGCGGCGGTCTCGGTTAATTGCAGCGTTTGTACATCTGCCTGACGCACGCCCCAATGTGCCAGCCCCACACTCGTCGCGTACGCCGGAGAACTTACGCGTTCGATCAAACCATCCATCTTTTGGGGCGACCCTACGCGCGTTGGCAAGCCAATGATTTCGCGCGCCAGAGCTTTGATTCCGACGAGCTGCGATGCGCCGCCGCATAACACAACGCCCGCAGGCAGCAAGCCGTCATAGCCCGAGCGTTTGATTTCGGTCAAGACCATGCCGAACATTTCTTCCGCGCGCGCTTGCAGAATTTCTGCCACTTCGCGCCGCGACGCAACGCGCATTTCCTCATCTCCAAAGGCAGCCAGTTCGATGATCTCTTCCGGGCGCGCGTCATCCACCGTCACCGTCCCGTACTTCATCTTGATTTCTTCTGCAGCCGCGAACGGCGCGCGCAATCCGACCGCGAGATCGTTCGTCAAATGCATGCCGCCGATGGGCAGCACAACCGTGTGCCACACGCTCCCATCAATAAAAATTGCAATGTCCGTTGTGCCGCCGCCAATGTCAACCAGCGCAACACCCAAGTCGCGTTCCGCCAAAGTCAACACCGCCTCGCCCGCCGCAATCGGTTCCAGCACGAGTTCAATCACCCGCACGCCTGCCGTTTCAACGGCTTTGTACAAATTTTGAATCGAAGCCACCGCGCCCGTCACGATATGCGCCTCGACTTCAAGGCGATAACCCATCATCCCAATTGGATCGCGCACGCCATCTTGCCCATCGAGTGAATAACCGCGCGCAATCGCGTGTACCACTTCGCGGTTATCTGGAACAGCAATCGCTTGCGCCGCGTCCATGGCGCGCTGTACGACATCTTGCGTCACCGCGCGTCCGTGCGGAATCGGCGCGACGCCGCGCGAGTTGATGGACGCGATGTGCGCGCCGGCAATTCCAACATACGCGCCTTCAATGGACATGTTTGCCATGCGCTCGGCTTGTTCCACTGCCAGCGCGATCGATTGCGCGGCGAGTCTCACATCCACGACAACGCCTTTGCGCATTCCTTCACTCGGCGCGAGTCCAACACCCAAGACGCGAATTTCGTCACCAGCAGCTTCAGCAATCAATGCTACTGTTTTGGTAGTGCCAATATCTAGTACTGCGACTGGAATACTCATTTTGCCTCCGCTAGCAGATGGCTTGTGGCAGATAGCAAATGGTGATTTCCAATTTGCTATCCGCTATTTGCTATCTGCTATTTGCTTGGTTTTGCTGCAATCTCTTGGTAATACGGCAGTCCACTTCCCAAATCCACAAAAGCTACGGTGCGCTTGTCTTTGAGCAATTGAGTTGTCACAATATTCAACGCGGTCACTTTGTCTTGCATCTGGCTCGCGCTGCCGAAATAAACAAGCCAGCCATGTTCCTCACGCAGAGTTAGCCCATGCTCTTTTGTCCATTCAAAATATTTCGGCGCCTCCTTCCAAGCATTGAGCAGCGACACGGCTGCGTTAAATGCATCGGGATTGATGCGTTCGCCGTACTTGACGGCTTTGCCTTCCGCATCGCGCACGTGCCATCCATTGTGAACCATCCCGCGCGGACGCATGGCAATTCCATCTTTGTCAATCCAATAATTTTTTCCTGCGACCTCCCACACAAAAAGCGGCTCGCGTTCCGTCGTATAAATTTCAAGCGTGTTCGGCAGCGTCACATAAACTTGAACATCCTTGAATTCAGGCAGCGTTCGCACCGCGTTTTCGACGACGCGCGGTTCGACGAAAAAGATATTCCAGCCGCGCATTCCGGAGACTTGGGCAACTTCTTGACTCGGCACAATCTTGTTACCGATCACGACCGGTTCGCCGACAAAAAAGAGGTCTGCATTAAACATCGCGTATAACGCGCCAAGCAAGACTACCATCAGCACGGCGGCGGCGAACTTGGGACGACTCGCTTTCCAATCGCGCGTTGTGCGCCACGGATTCAACACCAAGCGCGGCGCGGCAATATCAAAGGTCGCGCGTTTTTGCGTACGCGGCGTACTCGTTTGGGGGCGGGGTTCGGCAGAGAGAACCCGCACACGCGAGGTTGCGCCAACGACTTGGCGCTTGCGGCGCGTGCGACGCGGGGTTTCCGTTTCTGCTTTTTTGGAATCTTGTCGGCGGCTGCTCATAGAGTGTGACGAGTGACGAGTGACAAATAAAATTTAATGTCGCTCGCTTCTCATATCAGATCAATACGTCACTTTATTCCGTTTTTTGTCCGCGTATCTCTCGAAAGCCAACTGAATCAACCGATCAATCAACTGGGAATAATTTACACCGCTTGCTTCCCACATTCGGGGATACATGGAAACATTTGTAAAGCCGGGAAGCGTATTGACCTCATTCACCAAAAATTTTCCATCGCGTTTTTCCAAGAACAAGTCCACGCGCGCCATGCCGCTGCAATCAATCGCTTGAAACGCGCGCACCGCGAGTTCCTGAACGGTTCGCGCTTGGTCGCTGGTCAGGTCGGCGGGAACGATCAACCGCGTATTCTCATCCGCATATTTCGCGTCGTAGTCATAAAATTCGCGCTGTGGAATCACTTCCCCCGGCAACGATGCGAGCGGCACATCATCGCCCAGCACACTGCATTCGATTTCGCGCGCGTCAATCGCGCGTTCAACAATGATTTTGCGGTCATACTGCGCGGCGGTGGTTAACGCTTGCGTCAATTCATCCCAATTGCGCGCTTTACTGATGCCGACACTCGATCCCAAATTGGCGGGTTTCACAAAACACGGATATTGAATCACAGTTTCAATCTCGTGAATGGTTTCTTCCGGGTCGTGTTCCCACTTGTGCCGCAGCACGACAAGATAATCGCCGACAGGCAAACCCGCACTCCGAAAAATGGACTTCATCAGCGCCTTGTCCATTCCCACCGCGCTCGCGGCAACGCCCGCGCCCACATACGGCAAATCTGCCAGCTCCAACAAACCCTGAATGGTTCCGTCCTCGCCGTTCGGTCCATGAATCAGCGGAAAAACAACATCCACCGTTTCATTGAGCGCGTCGGTTGTCGTCATCTCTGTCGCGCTGTGCGAAACCAATGCCGTTGCAGCGCTGTTTGACGAACCGTTGATCGCTTTCAAAAGCGGTGAGCTCGTCGCGTTGACCAACTGCTTGAGCGGATTTCCGCCCGTGAGCCAGCGCCCTTGCTTTGTTACGCCGATCAACACCGCGTCGTACTTGTCTGCATCGAGCGCGCGCAACACCGATTGCGCCGATGCGAGTGAAACTTCATGCTCACCCGACTTGCCGCCAAAAATTAACCCGACGCGAATTTTTTTGACCATGACCTTGTATCGTTCGTTGTCAATATCAAGCGCCAACCAGCTGTATTTCCAGCTCCAACTCGACCTCAAAGATCTCGCGTACTTGAGTTTGCACCAATTCCACCAGTTCCATCACCTGACTTGCCGTCGCGCCGCCGAGATTCACAAAAAAATTGGCATGTATTTTTGAAACTTGAACGTTGCCTACGCGTGTGCCTTTTAATCCCGCCGCTTCGATCAAGCGCCCTGCATAATCGCCGGGCGGATTTTTGAACATGGAACCTACGCTCGGTTCGGTCGGCTGTGTGCGGCGGCGATGTTCGGTGTATTGATTCATCCGCGCAATGCAGTTGGCAGGTTCATCACGTTGTAATTCCAATTCCGCGCGCAGCACCACAAATTGATTGGCATTTTGTTTCAAATAACTCGTGCGATAGCTGTAGTGCAATTCGTCGCGCAGCCACCAGCGGACTTGATCCTGAGCATCAAGAATCTCTGCGCGTACCAACGTATCGCTCATCGCGCCGTTGTGTGCGCCCGCGTTCGTCACCACTGCCGCGCCGACGGTTGCCGGTACGCCAATTCCCCATTCCAAGCCACGCCACCCTCGCCGCGCCATTCGGTTCGCCAATCCCGGCAAGGATACGCCGCTGTCAGCAATCACAGACAACGTTTCTCGTTTCTCGTTTTCCGTTTCTTGTATTTCGTCCGCGTGATTCTCTATCACCAAGCCGCGCAGTCCCGCGTCGCTTACGAGAATGTTCGAACCATTGCCGAGAATAAAGATGTCAAGGTGCTGTGTGCGCGCCCACTGAACGGCTTGTTGGAGTGCGGTGCGCGTCTCGACACGTAGAAAAAATTCTGCGGGTCCGCCGATGCGAAGCGTCGTATGACGCGCCAGTGATTCGTTTCGCCGAATGTTCGCGTCAAGCATCGCCGCGTTATGCTGTTTGCGTCGAGGTCAAACGCGTGAGGGCAAGCACAACGCCGACCAAGCCCCACATCACGCCAAAGACCAGATTCGTATCGAGCAGATTTGTGAAACTGTACAGCGCAGCAAAGAACCCGCTCAGAGCCGTAGCGGTCTGTGTTGGCACCAAAAACAGAGCGATCAAAATCGCTTCAATCAGACCGCGCCAAAACGCGCGTCGGCTGTTCACTCCGCCCCCGATAAAAACCAAGACAAGCAGCGCAATCATCAAAATCCAAAAACCCGCTAACGGATTTTGTGTCAAGATATTGCCCGCATTCTCCAAAGGCGCGACATTGGTAAAGCCGATAATGTAACCTTCAATCCGCAGAATAAAATACAGCGCAAAGAGCGTCAGAATATCATCGCCAATGGCAGAGCTCTTGAGGGCGCGTACATACAACGCAACCGCACCGGCTAGAACCAACAAGCCAACAATCACCGCCAGAATCCAATTTGGCACAAAGATGGGCGAACTGATCAACGGCGCGTTGGGATCAAATTGAATCGCGTTTTCGATGCCTTGAGCAAGTTGATCCAACCACGCATTCAAGCTCTGCACCAAACTGAACGGAAAATTTTCGGGCGAGAAAAATCCGCTGTCCTGGAAAAAATTAGAGATTGTCGGCAGCCAGTTTTTTAGAAAAACGGTTGCCGTAATCGCCGCCCACCAAAAGACCCAATTTCTGGATCCGAATACATCACGCATTTTTGTTACCGACTAAATCTTGCGCTACTCGATTGACGTTCCCCGCGCCTAACGTAATTAGCACATCACCCGCACGCAGTTCCTTTCGTAATATTTCTTCGGCTTGCTCCAAAGAGCCAACATGTTGCACGGCTCGCCGATTCATCCGCGCAACAATTTCCTGACTAGTCAATCCTGCTTCATCCCGCTCACGCGCCGCATAAATTTCTGTAATCAACACCACATCCGCATCATCAAACGCATCCGCAAATTCATCCATCAGCGCGTGGGTTCTCGAAAATGTGTGCGGTTGAAACAACGCAAAAATTCTCGCGCTTGGAAAACGCAGCCGCGCCGCGCTGAGCGTCGCTCGAATTTCCGTCGGATGATGCGCGTAATCATCCACCACCACCGCGCCGTGAAACGATCCGAGGACCTGGAAACGTCTCGCCACTCCGCCAAACGTTTTCAAAGTGTTCAGCGCCGCATCCAAACTAACATTGGCTTGCTGTGCCGCCGCAATCGCCGCGAGCGCGTTCAAGACATTATGTGTGCCCGGAATTTGTAACGATCCATTGCTCAGCAAATGATTGTTCCGAAAAACCGAAAAATCGCTCCCGCCCAACGCGTTGGCGGCGATATTTCCCACACGCCAATCATTTTCTTGCCCGACGCCATATCGAATCACTCTTTGATCCGCCCGCTGCGCCAATTCACTCGCTGCGCCGTCGTCACCCCAAACGATACATACGCCGTCCATCCGCGTTTGTTTCAGGAACGCCTCAAAGGCATCTCGATACGCTGCCCGCGTTGGAAACAAATCGGGATGGTCGTAATCTACATTCGTAAGCACGGCAATTTTTGGCTCAAGTCCCAAAAACGCATAGTCGTACTCGTCTGCCTCTATGACGAACCAACGACTTGTGCCGACCCGCGCGTTGGTGTCCCACTCCGGCACCGTTCCACCGACGATTGCGGTTGGATCCAAGCCCGCCTCTTCCAGAATCCGCGCGATCATCGCCGTCGTCGTGGTTTTGCCGTGTGAGCCCGCCACCGCGATGACGTCATAACCGCGCGTCACCTCGCGTAAAAATTCGCGCCGTTTGAAAATTGGAATCTGTTGTAAATGTGCGGCAACAAGTTCGGGATTGTCCGCGCGGGCTGCCGATGTTGTGACAATCAAATCCGCGCCTGCGATGTTTCCCGCTTCGTGTTCCGAAAAAATCGTGGCGCCGCGTTTCTCCAAATAATCGGTGACACGATTCGGCGCGGCGGGATCGGAACCGCTCACCACGAACCCACGTCCCAGCATCACTTGCGCCAAGGCGGAGAGTCCCGCCCCGCCAATACCGATGAAATGGATACGTTGTGTCAATGTGCGTACTCGAACAATAATGCGCTGACTCGTTCCGTCGCGTCCGGTCGCGCCAAATTTTTCGCCGCCGCGCGCATCGTTTTTAACCGAGCCGGGTCGTCCAATAATTTAAGCAGCGTGCTTACAAAAGCATCCGCCAAATTTCCCTCACTCAGCTTGATCGCGGCGCCGCGCGTCGTCATAAAATCCGCGTTCTTGGTTTGATGCCCTTGGGCGAAAAGCCCCGGCACCAAAATGCTTGGCACGCCCACCGCCGGAAATTCGCCCAACGTCGCCGCGCCCGCGCGTGCGACAACCACATCGGCGGCAGCCAACGCCAGCGGCATCGCCTCATTCAAATAGTCGTACACGTGATACCGCGCGGCAAATTCCGTTTCCAGCGCCGCGCGCTCTGCCTCCAATTGCGGCTGGTCATTCGTTCCACAAATGTGAATCAGCTGTGTCATGCGCAAAAGTTCGCGTAAATTCATTCGCACCGCCTCGTTCAACGCGTGCGCCCCTTGACTCCCGCCAAAGAGCGTGACCGTCGGGAATTTTTCGGCGAGGTGAAAATGGGCGTAACCTTGTTCGCGCGTGGCTTGAAAAAATTCTGCGCGCACAGGATAACCTGTCACCGTCGCGCGTCCGCGCGCAAAAAATTTCAGCGCCTCATCGAACGACACCGCAATCTGTTTGCTCAAATGCCACGTCGTTTGAATTGCCCAGCCCGGTTCCAGATCGGGCAGCTCGATCACGATTGGAATTTTCTTGCGCCACGCCGCCCACAAGACCGGCGCGCTCACATATCCGCCGGTCGCCAAGACGATATTCGGTTTGAAATGTTCGATGGCAGCTCCCGCTGTGCGCGCGGCTTGTGCCATGTGTGATACATTGCGCGCTTGTGTCAACGCGCCTTTGCTTCGGATACCGCCGACTTGAATTCCCGCGAACGGAATGTTCCATTCGGACGCGATTTTTTCTTCCACGCTTGCCGCGCGCCCAATGTACAAAACATCATTAGTCAGCTGGAGGTTTTGCGCGGCGGCGAGATGCTGAAGCACGGCGACGAGTGGATACACGTGTCCGCCCGTCCCCCCCCCCGTAACTAATAGTCGCATTCTTTTTTGTCGTTTCGTTCCGTGAAATCAGTCGGCTGCGCCAACTCGTTGGCTGATTTTCGTTCGTCGACGCGCCGCCCACCGTTGGCACGCTTTTTACCACCGGCGGTTTGGGCAAGCTGCGCGAAATACTCAACAAGATTCCAATGCTCGCCAAACACATTACGAGTGATGAGCCGCCGTACGAAATAAAAGGCAGCGGCTGTCCCGTGAACGGAATTAATTGCGTCACCACGCCGATATTGACAAATGCTTGAAGCACCACCCAAAAAGTGATGCCTGCCGCGAGCACACGCCCAAAGTCATCCGGCGCATTGCGCGCAATGCGAAAGCCGCGATATGTCAACACAACCAACAGCCCCACCAAAATAATCGCGCCGATCAATCCCGTCTCCTCACCCCAAATCGCAAAAATCCCGTCCGAGTGAGCCAGCGGAACGTACCCGTACTGCCCGCCTCCTGTTCCAAGCCCTTTGCCGAAAATTCCGCCGGACGCGAG
Source organism: Chloroflexota bacterium (assembly GCA_004295045.1). Lineage (GTDB taxonomy): Bacteria > Chloroflexota > Anaerolineae > UBA4142 > SHND01 > SHND01. The sequence continues at coordinate 28,118 of SHND01000056.1, forward strand.
CGCAATCAACGTTTGCGCCATTTGCCATGAACCATCTGTCAATTCTTTGGTCGGCTCGACATACAATGTACCAATCCGCGCCATCGCGCGTGCGGATTGTGTTACCACCAACACAGCGACCGCGCCGCCAAACAACCCCGCGCCCATAAACTGCTTGATGTCCGCGCCGGCAATGAAAAACATTGCAAAGGCAACCCCCGCAATCAGCAGCGCGGTGCTATAGTTCGGCTGCAAAATAATGAGTCCCGCAATCAAACCAATCAGAATCGAAAAGGGAATCAAGCCATAGACGAGACGTTTTAGTTTTTTACCTTTTGACGCTGCCCACGCGGCAACGTAAATGATCGTGATCAGTTTTGCAATTTCACCGGGCTGCACCGACGGACCGAGCAGCCACCGCCGCGCGCCATTTTCTTCGTGTCCAAAAATCAAGAGCGTCACGAGCAGCGCCACCGTCACCAACATCATCGGGACAGCATACTTCATCAGCAAGTGATAATCGAGCCGCGCCAAAATAAACATCACGGCGAGTCCAATTGCCATCATGCTCAAATGGCGCTCGACCAAGCTAAAGGGATCGTCACTGCCGACTTGGAGATTCGGTCCGACAGAAACGCTGTAAATCATCATCAACCCGATCAGCAAGAGCAAGCCGACCACCGTCGCCAGCACATAATCGGCGGGACGGGTACTGGCGCGCGTCGCCAAACGCGCGCGCAGCGTATCGAACCAAGATGTTTGAGAAGTGATTTGGATTGCCATAGTCAGAAATTAGAGACGGCTCACTAATTCTCGAAACTTGTCACCGCGTTCAAATTCGTTCGCAAACATTCCGAAACTGGCGGCGCCAGGCGAAAGCAGCACAAGATCTCCTGCGCGCGCATTCTCTCTTCCCACGTCAATCGCCTCTTGCAAAGTTTCAGCGTGTTGAATAATTAGCGATGCCGCGTTCTCCGCTGTGAGCGCATTTTCAATTTTTTGGGTTGCGCTGCCATCCAACAAAATCACGCGCGCTCGAGTTTCCACAATCGTTCGCGCCATATCTGCATAGCGCAAACCTTTATCCGAGCCCCCTGCAATCAAAAAAATAGTTCCACCGCGCGGCGCCAATGTTTTCAATGCCACAATCGTCGCGTTCGGCGCGGTCGCCGTGGTGTCGTTGATGTATTGGACGCCATCCAATTCGCGTATCAATTCGAGCCGATGAGGGACGCCTTGAAACTCGCGCAGTGTTTCCGCAATCGTTTGATCCGCCGCGCCCCACGCTTTACAAATCGCGATGGCTGCGAGCGCGTTCTCAATATTGTGTTCCCCTTGAATCAAGTCGGCGACGGGCAAAATTTTGTGCGATCCGTTTTTGTCGTTCCAAACGAGCCAATCGCGTTCCAAACGCGCCCCTTGTTTAATTGCGCGCGTGCGGCTGAACCAAATCACCTGTCCAATTGCCTTCGGGCGCAAACGCGTGCAAACTCCATTGTCAAAGTTCAGTATCACAATATCGCGCGGCGCTTGATGCAAAAAGATTTGCGCTTTCGCCCACGTGTATTCGTCGAGATCGCGATAGCGATTCAAATGATCGGGATAGACGTTCGTGAGCGCCGCGATATGTGGGCTGCGCTTTAATTCCTCAAACTCTTCGAGTTGGAACGACGACAATTCCAAAACAACCGGCGTGTCGGCATCAATTTGATCCAAAAGCTCGAGCGCCGAGATTCGCAAATTTCCTGCAACAACTGTTTTCGGATTCGCCCGTTTCAAGATCGCGCCCGTCATCAGCGTCGTCGTCGTTTTACCTTTTGTCCCCGTGATGCCGATGACTTGGGACATTCCGCGCGGCAAGAGTTCGGTGAACAATCCCATTTCCATCCGAATCGGGATATTTTTTTCGCGCGCAATTTTCAAAAAAGGCGATTCGCGCGGCACGCCCGGATTGCGAATGATCAAATCAGCGTTTTCAAAATCAGTGCCGCGGTGTTCACCCAGCACGAACTTGACGTTTGCGTCGCGCAGCTGCTCAAGCGTCGTCGCTAATTCACTTTCCGTTTGAAGGTCCGTCACCGTAACGCGCGCGCCCTGTTTCAACAACCAACGCGTCACACCCAAGCCGCCGCCGTGCAGCCCCAGTCCCATGACGAGGACGCGTTTATTTTGCAGTTCAATCATCCGCAGGCTTTAGATTTTCCAAATCGTTCAAATCTTTGTAACGTCCACTCGCTTTTTTGTTTCGACGCAAATCCTTCAAACTAATAATGTTGACAGGAATTCCATCCATGTCATCCACAATTTTTTCGCGGTAGCTTTCTTGAAATTCGACGCCTGATATTCGTGTTGTAACCTCAATACGAATTGGAGCAATGCCCATGCGAACAATGTTCTCGTCTTTCAAAAACAAATCTGTCGTAAGTTCCGGTGACCCAAAACCAAACTCCTCCAATGTAGCTACAACGCGCTTGGCATTCTCAGAATGTACCGCAATCCAAATATCAAGGTCTTGAGTTGCGCGCGGATAACCGTGATAAATCACAGCGTACCCACCCACCACGAGATACTCAACTCCATGGACGTTTAACAATTTCAAGAAATCTTGAAAGTCGCTCGGTAGCTCGATGTCCATAGTTCATCCGCCGCAATATCTCTGCATGTCGCAACCGCTCTTCGGGAGTGCGCGACAGCCAATACGCTTTCTCGTCCGATTCATCCGTGTACTTGTTAACAATAATGACTCGACGATCTACCCGCATTGCTATTCGTTCGGCATCAATACTTGGCTTCATTTTCGTCTCACTATCTAGAGCAGCGCCAGTGCCACACCCAACATTGCCGCCAGTAGTCCCACCAGCCAAAAGCGTTGGACGACTTGGGTTTCACTCCAACCTAATAGAATAAAGTGGTAATGGATTGGTGTCATCTTAAAAATACGTTTGCCTTTGGTGAGTTTAAAGTAACCGACCTGCAAAATCACCGAAACGGCTTCCGCGACAAAGATAATTCCAATCAATGGGAGCAAAAGCCACTGCCCCGTCATCAACGCGACTACCGCCAGCGTCGAACCGAGCGCGAGCGAACCGACGTCGCCCATGAACAATTCCGCCGGATGCGCGTTGTACCAAAGAAACGCCAGCAGCGCGCCGACCATGATGAAACAAAAAGTCACGAGATAAATCTGCTGCTGCAAATAGGCGATGACGCCGTACGCGACAAAACAAATTGCCGTCACCCAGCCCGCGAGCGAATCAAGTCCATCCGCAAAATTCACCGCGTTGGAAAAACCGACGATGATAATGGCTGCAATCGGGATATACAGCACGCCCAAATCAATCTTTTGCGGAATCGTTGGAATCGCGATGCTGTGAATGTTGAGCGGAAAATATAAAATCCCCGCAATCACGAACGCCAGCGCGAACTGCACCAAAATTTTATAGCGTCCCAACATTCCGCCCGCGCCGCTCACCTTTCCCCGCAGTCCGCTCCAATCATCGTACGCGCCCAGCGCCGCGAAACTGATCAGCGTCAGCAACGGCACCAAGATCGAGCCGCCGACAATCGTTCCGCCAATCAAATTGTAAATGTTCAGTACAACCGTTACGACGACGACAGGAACTACGATCATAATTCCGCCCATCGTCGGCGTACCCATTTTCACTTGATTCGAACCCGGTTCCTCGATCCGAATCTGTTTGCCGATGCGATTTGCGCGCAGCCAACGAATCAGCGGCGAACCCCAAATTACCGCGAGCAAAAACGAAAGCGTGCCGAGCGCGAGTGGGATGGACATGTTAGTGCAGCGTCTGGACAGACGCCCCTCCATGCGCTTCCGTATCCTCCGCTAACGCTTGCACTATCTCTTCCATCTGCGCGCCGCGCGAACCTTTGATCAAAACAAAGTCGCCAATTTGGGTGAGGTGTGTGATCTGTTCAACCGCGTCGGAATTGCTTTGCGCGTAATGCACCTCCGCGTGTCCTTCTTGCCGCGCCGCATCGCCGATCAGCTTGCCCAGAGGACCAACAGCGATGATGACGTTCGCCACCCTTGCCGCCCGAATGCCGACAAGTTGATGCCCTTCCTGTTCGTACGCACCCAACTCGCGCATATCGCCCAACACCGCAATCTTGCGTCCGCTCATTTCGCTCAAGAGATTCAACGCGGAAAGGGTAGAGGGCGGACTCGCGTTGTACGTATCATCCAGGATCGTGACGCCATTTTTCCCCGGCACAGCAATCAATCGCAGCTGCGCCGAGACATCTTGCAGTCCGCGCAAAATTTCTTCCCACGATAAATCTTGCACAAGCCCTACCGCCGCCGCGGCGAGTGCGGTATGCACGCTATGCTGTCCGAGCAGCGGAACCTGGACATGCAAATGCGAATCGCCATAGTGCAGCGCAAATTCCATCCCTTCAAGTCCGTTGCTCTCGATCTCATCTGCCCACACATCATTCGTCGCATCGAGTCCGAACGTTAAAACGTTCGCGCGTGTCTTGGCGCGCATCGCGCGCACATTTGCATCATCGCCGTTCAAGATCGCCCAACCATCTGCGGGCAACGCCTCCACCAGCTCTGCTTTGGCGTTCGCGATATTTTCGAGCGAACCCAAACGTTCGAGATGAATCGGCGCGACCAGCGTAACGACGCCAATCTTGGGCTGCGCGATTTCGCACAGCGTTGCGATTTCATGCGGCGCATACATTCCCATCTCTAAAACGGCGCGTTCGTGCGTTTCGTTCAGCTGAAAAATGGTCAGCGGCAGACCCGTTTCGCTATTGAGATTGCCTTGACTTTTTAAGGTGCGATAACGCTGTTTCAAGACTGCCCAAATCAATTCTTTGGTCGAAGTTTTCCCAATACTGCCCGTGACGCCAATCACCTGAACCTGCGGAAATTTGCGGCGCCAATACGCGGCAAAGGTTTGCAAAGCGTTCAAACTATTTTCGGTGATCAAACAAGGAACGGAACCTGCGGGCAAGTTGGGGCTCGATTGTAACCCGGCGACATCTATTAAAGTTAGACTGCGGTCGAACCCCAACTCGCGCGCACGCGCATTTCCCACGATGGCGATTGCGCCGCGCGCCAACGCTTCGCCAATGAATTGATGTCCATCGAGCGCTTCACCCTGTAGCGCAAAAAACACCGAACCCGGTATTACTTGCCGCGAATCAATCGCCACTCGCATGACGCGCTGATTGCTCAGCGCCGCAACCGACTCACTACCCGATGGTTTGATTCCTGTTAATGCTTCAAACAAATCCGCCAGCGACAACATTTCATCTCTTTGCCAACACCCTTACCTGCTCTGCGCTGAATGTTCCCACTTCATGAATCAATTCGTGATCGTAGACGAACTGTTCCAATTCGTGTACAACCGGTTTGACGCGCGTGCGTGTTCGGAAACCCAATTCGTATCGCAAATAATCAAGCACGCGGAGCGTATCCATTGTCTCATAAACAATCTCGTCCACGACGAACTCGCGCATTTCGCGCGCACTGACGCGCAAACTTTTTACAATCCGCTGCCACAGACTCGGCTCGCATCGCGCCGCCCGCTTTGTTTTACTTTTGTAGCCACGCGTCACACCTGCTTGTCGTTGTGCAATTGCCATCTTGTTCTTCTCCAGAGAGAATAGTCTTGCCAACACTTATTTTTGCGCGGTCCGCACATCATCGGGCGGAAGTCCGGTCAGTTGCGCCAGCTGTTGGGCGACGGATGCAAACACCGGCGATGCAACTTGTGAACCCCACGGCGATTTTGACGGACGATCAATCTTTACCAGAATCACATACTGCGGATTGTCAGCAGGCAAAAAACCGCCAAACGAAGCAATCGTCCATTTCGGGTCATAGCCGCCGGGAATCGGAATTTGCGCGGTACCCGTCTTGCCCGCGATTTTGTAACCGGGCAGACTCGCCTTATTCGTAGATTCTTTGGCAATCGAATGGGACAGAATTTCCACAACCTCTTTCGCCGTTTCGGTTTTCAACACCCGCCGAATCACACGCGGCTGCCGTACTTCGACGGAACCATCGGGATAAATGATGCGGTCTACAATGTACGGACGCATCAAGTTTCCGCCATTCGCTACCACCGCCAACGCGTTCGTCATCTGCAATGGCGTTGTTGCAATCCCTTGCCCAAACGAATTGGTGCCGAGATCCGATTCGTACCAAATTCCATCGCCGGGATTTTTCACCGTGCCGGGGATTTCTCCCGCCAAATCTACATTGCTCAACGCGCCAAATCCGAAATCGTGCAGATACTGGTAAAACGTTTTCGGTCCGGTTGCCAACGCGATTTTCGCGGCGATCACGTTCAGCGATTTTTCCATCGCCGTCGTCAACGTGACATCGCCATAGCCCCTGCGGTCCGAATTGTAAAAACGCCGTCCGCCAATGACCACCGAACCCGGATCATTCATCACGATGCCCGGCGTAATTTTTCCGGAATCGAGTCCTGCCGCCAGCGTGACAACCTTAAAAACGGAACCCGGTTCGTACGGCAAACTCACCGCCGGATTGGCAAACTGGTCCATCTTGGTCGTCGCAAAAGTATTCAGGTCGGGCGCCGGATAACTGGCGAGCGCAAGAATTTTTCCGCTGCTCGGTTCGAGGATAATGATCTGCCCGCTCTTGGCGCCAAAATCGGTCAGCCCTTTTTGCAATTCGCGTTCGGCGATGTTCTGCACTGCGCTGTTGAGCGTGAGAACAATGGTCGAACCATCAATGGCGGGCGAACCTTGCGGCAAATCGAACGGCAGTGTTTCGTCGCCCAAGGCATCCGATTCTGCGCGAATTTTTCCATCGCGTCCGCGCAGAATCTCGTCATAATATTGTTCCAAACCATACGCGCCAACGCGGCTTGCGCTGGTAAAACCGATAATCTGCGCGGCGAGTGAACCGCCCGGATAGCGCCGATTCGGTTTCGCCACAAAATCAATCGCGCCAATTTTGCCCGCGTTGCGCAGCGCTGTGAGCTCTCTGCCCGCGCTCGCCGGCGCGCTGAGCGTGAGCATCACAGTGTTTTCCTTGGACGAAAGTTTTGTGACGAGCTCTGCTTCGCTGACGCCGAGAATTGGCGCAAGCACTTGGGCTTGTTCTTTGGGATTGGTAATGAGATTGGGATGGGCGGCAACTTCGTACGAATAAATATCTGTCGCCAACAAAATTCCATCCGCAGTCAAAATATCGCCGCGCCGCGCATATTCCGTGATCGTGCGTTCGCGCAAGTCGCCCGCCAGCTTGTTCAAATCATCATGCCGCAACAACTGCCAATACGCGAGCCGCCCCGCGATCACCATTGCCACTGCCACCATGATGGTGAACATGACATAGGTTCGGCGAGAGAATTGGGCGGGTGTGAGAGCGGACACGGGTCAGGGATGTGGGACGAGGGACGAGTCTATTGTCTCATCCCTCATGCCTCGTACCTCATTGCTTTCCTTGTGCGTTGACGCGGTGGGTCAAACTATCCAAGCCAAACAACTTGAGCAATTCTTGCAGCGTATCGGTATCGGTTTCAAAAGTTTGCGGTGTGGTCACGACCTGCCCTTGCGGTAAAAACGCGGGCATCAATTCATTGGGCGAAGGCTGAATCCAGGGCATCTCGGCGTACACAACATGTTTTGCGGGACCCAGTCCCAGTTTGCGCGCGCGTTGTTCGATTGCAGAGGGCGATGCCAGCGCGGCAATTTCGTAACGCAGCTGCGCGTTCTCGCGCTCAATGTCCTGAATCTTCAATTGCTTGACACGCAGATCGCGCGCGATCAACGCTGCGTTCGACGACTGTGCGAGATACACCAACGCGACCAAAATAAACATGCCGAGCGCCAACAGCGCAATACGCGCGGTGCCAAACTTGGGCAGTGTTTCCCAACGCGTGCGCGCCCGCTTTTTCAACCTGCGGTACTCTTGTCTAGTTCGTTCTCGCCACTGCGCGATAGTCTCTTTCATGCCTTGTGTAACCCAATTGGTTTATTGCAATCTATCTCTGATGAATTGCATTTTTCCTTTACAACCGCTGCGCCACTCTAAGTTTTGCGCTGCGCGCCCGCGCATTTTCGCGCGTCTGTTGGTATGTTGGCTTGATGGGATGCTTGGTCAGATTGCGCCACTGTCCGTTTGATTTGAAAAATTGCTTGACGATGCGATCTTCGAGTGAATGAAACGTAATGATCGCCGCGCGTCCACCCTCTCCAATGACATCCGCCAGCTGCGGCAGCGCCAATTCTAAATTTTCCAGTTCGTTATTCACGACGATTCGCAGGGCTTGAAATGTTTTCGTCGCGGGATGAATTTTGCCGTGCCGTCCCACCGCCCGTTCAATCACACTGGCAAGTTCTTGCGCGCTTTTGAGCGGACGATTTGCAACAATCCAGCGCGCGATTTTTCGGGACTGCCTTTCTTCGCCGTACTCGAAAATCAAGTCCGCGAGTTCCTGCTCATCCCACTCATTGATAATTTTTAACGCAGTCAATTCCATCCGATCATCCATCCGCATATCAAGCGAATCGCTCAAAAATGAAAAGCCGCGCGCGCGATTTGCGAGCTGCATGGAAGAGAGTCCGAGGTCAAGCAGCACACCGTCAGCCGGTATGAAATGGTGCGCGGCGGCAGCATTTTTGATTTCGTTAAAGTTCGAGCGAACTAGAATTGCGCGTTCACCAAATTCGCGTAACGTTTCACGCGCAATGGCTAGAGCTTCCGGATCACCATCGAGTCCCAGTAATTTTCCGTTCGGCGCCGCGGCTCGCAATATTGCTTCCGCATGTCCGCCCGCGCCGAGCGTCCCATCAATGTATCTCCCCCCCTCCTTTACCGCCAATGCTTGAATCACCTCATCCAGGAGTACGGGAATGTGCGGTCTCATTTTTCGCGCGGACGCTGTAAAGCTTGATTGACGCGTTCGGACATATCCGGAACATTCTTTACCAATTCTTCATCTGCGGCGGCGTATTGCGTCGGGCGCCACAATTCGATATGATCGAACGCGCCCACCACCATCACTTCACCATTCAGCTGGGCGAACTCGCGCAAATTTTGCGGCAGCGAAATGCGTCCTTGCTTGTCGAGTTCATCATCGGTTGCCTTGCTGCTAAAAAAGCGCGATAATCCGCGCGCGTCGGCGGCGGTCAAGCCCACGGTGTTGATTTCATTGAGGAACGTTTCAAATTTCGCTTCCGGAAAAACGAACAAGCACGGCTCCATCCCGCGCGTGACAACGACACGCGGTCCCAACTGCTCGCGCCAACGCGCCGGCAGCGTCAGCCGCCCTTTTTCGTCAATCGTGTGAGAGTGTTCGCCGAGAAACATTGTTTTGAAAATTAAAAGAAAATTAGAACAAGCGTTCTAAATTTCCCCACCGGGAAGGTTATTTAGAGGGTAAATTCACCACTTCGCCCCACTTTCCCCCACAGTGTGCCACATTATCACTTATTTTGTGGGGCATGTCAATAGGTATCCCCCACCTATTTTGCCTACGCGCACAAATTTTAAGGATTTTCCGTTTCTATGAACCAAATCACTCTGCTCGTCGAACTCCAGAACTTGGATACACGAAGCGATGAAAACGCCACTTTGCGCGCCGCGCTCGAAACAAAATTGGCGGACGCGTCGGCGGTGCACTCTGTGCGCGCGGCGCTGGATTCATCCGAAAAAAATTCCGCCGAACTCAAAGCCAAGCTGCGCACACTCGAACTCGAAACCAGCGGACTCGCGGACAAATTGAAGCAGGTGAATGAACGGCTTTACAGCGGACGAATCACGAATGCCAAAGAGCTCGCGGGGTTAAATCAAGATGAAAAAATGTTGCAGCGGCGCAAAGGGGAATTAGAGGACCAAGAACTCGCGCTGATGGAGCAAATCGAAAGCGCGGACAATGTGGCGAAAGAAAAACGCGCGGCGTACGAAAACATCGAGGCGGAAACAAACAGGCGCAATGAAAAAGAACGCGCGGAATTGCGTGAACTTGACGCGTCAGATATCGAACTCGCGCGCAAACGCGCGACGATTCGCGCGCAGCTCCCTACTGAATCGTTGCGCGTGTACGACGATTTGCGGCGGACGAAAAAAGGACGCGCAGTCGCGGCGATCAAAGCATCGAGCTGCGCCGCGTGCGGTTACGCGGTGCCGAGCGGCTTGATTTCGCGCGCGCGCGTGGGGACCGAACTGGTCTTTTGTACGAATTGCGAGAGGATCCTTGCGCTGTAAATCAAGAACGCCGCCCGGTCAGTCCGGCGGCGTTTTTTTATTTCCGCTTTTTCGAGCGAGACGCGTCTAATACGTAAATGAAATACGCGGATTCGATGCACTTGGTGCGTGCCTGCCGCGCGGGCGACCGTCTTGCGGTTGAAACCTTTGTGCGCGCCTACAAGCTGCCGCTGTATCAACTCGCGCTTTCGATGTTGGACGATCCACAAGAGGCGGAAGAAGCCGCGCAAGATGCGTTGGTCATTGCATTGGACAAGCTGGATTCATTTCGCGGCGAAGCGCAGTTGAAAACGTGGCTTTACGCAATCGCGCTCAACGTGTGCCGCGGACGGCTGCGCAAACGAAAAACGCGCGAACGCGTGGCGCGCATTTGGAATGCCATTAATTCTCTCCGCGCGGCTGCGCCAGAACCGCCCCATGAAATCGCAACGCGGACGGAGCAAAGCGCACTGCTTTGGAACGCGATTCAGAATTTGTCTGACGTCGAACGCGAGGTGATCGTCCTGCGCTATTATCACGAACTCGATACGGCAGAGCTGACTCGCATTCTCGGCGTCAGCGAGCGCACGATTCGCACGCGCGTTCAAGCTGCACTCGACTCTTTGCGCGCCACGTTGGAGGAAGAGGGGAACGAAATATGAAGGATTTTCAAGACTTGGAAAATCAATTGAAACAAACCATGCGCTCACGTTGGCAATCCAAGCAACCTGCGGCAGCATTCGAAGCCGAGGTTCAGGCAAAATTGGACGCGCGTCGCGCACACAAACGCCTCAGACACATCACAGGCGCGTTCGCGCTCTCGGCGGTGGGTTTCGTCGCCATCATTTTGATTTTCGCTATGCCTCGCTTTAACAATGTCCCGCTTTGGTTTGACAAAAATCTACAACACGTTGTTCCCGCGATGGATTCCACGTCCAATGCTTTTACCGCCTTTGAATGTCCAACGCCATTTCCAACGCCCCTCACGCGGATGCCGCAGCCAACTGCAGCGCCGCCGCTAACACTTAACCCGAACAAACTCCTTACTCCCAAACCGACACGCGTAAAAAAGACGCGCGCGCCGCGCCCCACCGCCGCGCCTACGCCGACAATTGAATTTCTGACGAGCAGTGGACAGTGGAAAATCTATCAAGACCCAAAATACGGTTATGCCTTTGAGTATCCCGACAATTGGTCTGTACAGAGCAGTTATCAAATCATTGGCATCGGACAACCATTAGCAGGTAGTTTCGTCAGCATTTGGAATTATTCGTCACGGCGCGCGCCAGTCCGAAATCCCCCTGAGGCATTGGGCATCCATGTTCAGTTTTATCCTGCTTTTTGCACATACGAAACATTAGAGCAAGCGCTGTCCTATGGCGAGCCCATTGCACCACTCATACCAGATATTCGCCCCCCCTCGCCGCTCGTACCCCACGCGCCCGTTGGCGGTTATCCCGCTTGGCAGCACATTGCTTATCCACTCTACAAAAATGCGAACGAGCAGCTAGAAGTGGTCGTGCCGCGCGGCAAATGGTTATATCGCTTTCGAGCCGACCCTGCCAATTCCGAGCAGATGGACGTATTCAATCACCTATTAGATTCGTTCACCACACCATAGCCGAAGACACAATTCGCGCGTGGAACAACATCGAAATCACTGGCGCGCTGCACCGTCAACTCGACGTGGGCTTGCCGCGTTTGGAGGATGCCAAACAAATGAGAGGACTTTCGGAAATAAGAATTGCCGACAGTTCACCAACCACACAAAGACAAATTGCCTTGAAGGCAAATGACATATTCGTGTTTCTTTGTGTTCTTGGTGGACACTTTGATTATCTTGAAATAATCAGCAATTCATTCACTTGCGCGGCAGTCATGTTGCGCACACGCACCACTTTGTTTCGTGACGTTTCCCCGCGCACGATTTCTACGTTCGCGCGCGCGATATTCAAGGTCTGCGCGAGAAATTTTACGAGCGCCTCATTCGCGCGCCCCTCGACGGGCGGCGCATTCAAACGAATTTTCAGCGCGTCATTTTCAATTCCGACCATCTCATCGCGTTTTGCGCGCGGAATGACTTTGACAGCAAAAGTTACTCCTTCACGCGTTTCATGAAACAGGTTCGTCATACGCAGCAAGAATGATACCCGAACACTCGCCAAAGCCCACGCGATAGCCGTCACCCTGACACCACGCGGTCATCGTCACCTGATCGCCGTCTTGGAGCCAACTGCGCGTTTCGCCGTTCGTTAACTGAATTGGTCGCGCGCCGCGCCACGCGAGTTCCAGCAGACTGCCGTACGAATTCGGCGTCGGTCCGCTGATCGTGCCGGATGCCAACAAATCGCCCGTGCGGAGATTGCAGCCGTTCACCGTGTGATGCGCGAGCTGCTGCGCCATGTTCCAATACAAATGGCGAAAATTGCTCTCACAGATCGTCGCGCGTTCATCCATCCGCGCGGTTTGCAAACCCACACGCAGTTGAATGTCGAACGTTTCGCCCGAGCTCTGTAGATAGGGCAAGGGCGTCGGCGATTGCGTCGGACTCGCGCAGCGAAATGGTTCCAACGCGTCGAGCGTGACAACCCACGGCGAAATCGTCGTCGCAAAATTTTTCGCCAGAAACGGACCGAGCGGTTGATATTCCCACGTTTGAATGTCGCGCGCGCTCCAATCGTTCACCAACACCAAACCAAAAATATGTTCCTCTGCGCGTTCCACCGGAATCGGTTCGCCCAACGCGTTTCCGCCGCCAATGAAAAATCCCATCTCTAACTCAAAATCCAACGCGCGCGTCGCGGAAAAAATTGGCGCGGCGGAATCGGGCGGTTTGATTTGCCCGCGCGGACGGCGAATTTCCGTGCCGCTCAGCACCAGCGAACTGGCGCGCCCGTGATATGCAATCGGCAGATGCAGCCAATTCGGCGGCAGCGCGTTTTCCGCGCCGCGAAACATCGTGCCAAGATTCGTGGCGTGTTCGCGTGACGAATAAAAATCGGTATAGTCGCCGACTTGAACCGGCATCAACATTTCCGCATCAGACTGCTGCACCAACGCGCGTTCGCGCAAGGCGGCGTTGTCGCGCAGCGTTGACGTTTCCGCGCGCAACAGATTTTGAATCGTCGCGCGCCCCTCGCGCCACGCGTCACGCCCTAATGCCATGAGAGCATTGAGCGATGATTGGTTGAAAGGGTTGTGTGATGCGAAAATGGTATGACTGAAAAATCCCGCATCATGGAGAACGTCCAAGTCCAATACGTATGCGCCAATTGCCACGCCCACGCGCGGATTGCCACCTGCGAGTGGTTTGAAAACGCCGTACGGTAAATTTTGAATGGGAAAATGGGAATTGGGCGAAACGGGGAGAAAGGATTCAAGCGCCATGCAAAAAGAATCCAGGAATTACACACATCTTGACGAATCTATTTCTTTATTCGCGTAACTCGTGTAATTCGTGGATAAAAACTATAACCAGCCCAGCGCGTGTAAATCGTCGCGCGGTTCGTCGAAACTGCAGCTGCCGAATGACAATAACGCGCGGCGGCGCACCTGCGCGATGGTTTCATTCGATACAAAACATTCGCGCCACGCGAAACCGTTTTCGTCGAAATGAAAATGCGATGCTTTCTCATCTTCAAGAATTGTTTGCAGTGTGTGCGCATCCAAATCATGCGCGTGCGCCAAAATTCCCGCGCCAAAGACATTCACAAAGCCGTGCATCTTGGTGTCAACGCTCGCATCGAAACGACGCAGCGGATGATGCAAGCCCGCCGTGCATTTCAATGGAACACCGCGCTCACGGCAAGCGAGGATGGCATCCGCGATTTGTTCCGCCGGAGGGAACGCGGCTGCGACAATGCCGCCGGTGCGTAGTTTGAAACCGATGTTTTGTGTGGCAAGCGCATCGAGAACGCGCGGGAGGTTCGCTGTCCACGCGCTGTCGAACGGGATTTCGACAAAGAGGTTTACTTGGCGCGCATTTCCATTTTTCGTCCATGCATCGGCGAGAAAATAGATTTCGTCGAAATTTGATGGGACCGTAATTTCCGCCGCGTCTGCGCATCCGCGCGCCCCCCATCTTTCATTGAACGTCTCGATCTGTGCGCGCGTCGTTTCAAATTCGCCCGCGAAATTTTCACGCGTTGGATTTTTTATCCCAAGCGCGGAAATTTTCAACGGCGCGCGTTCGCCAAACAAATCCGCGTATCCGTCGAGTTGCGCGAGTTGCGAAGCGAAACAAACGAACCGCCCGAGCATCCACGCGTCATCGCTTTGCAGATACGCCGCGTAGTTTTGAATCGCCGCGTCGAGTGCGAGATTCGCGGGAGGAAACATGCCCGCGTAATCAACGAGGTTTTTCAGAAATTCGCGCAAAGCGTTTGACATTGCCTATGACAAGTACAAGGGCAAGCACAAGGCATTGCCCCTACTCCACCCAACTGTACGCATAGCGTTCATCTTCGCATTCGAGCGCAAGCGGTGTAACGTGCAGCGGATGAAAGGTGTCCATCATCACTGCGACTTCTTCGGTTTTCGCTTTGCCAATGCTCGCCTCGATCGTGCCGGGGTGTGGTCCGTGCGGCAAGCCGCCGGGATGCAAACTGATGTCCATTTGCTCGACGCCCTTGCGGCTCATGAAATTTCCTTCGGCGTAATACAACACTTCGTCGCTGTTGACGTTGGCGTGGTTGTACGGCGCGGGAATGGCGAGCGGATGATAGTCAAACAAGCGCGGCATGAACGAGCAGATGACAAAATTCCATCCTTCCCACGTTTGATGCACGGGCGGCGGCTGATGCACGCGCCCCGTGATCGGTTCGAAATCGTAAATGTTGAACGCAAAGGGATACAAATAGCCGTCCCAACCGACAACATCGAGCGGGTGATGTGTGAGAATGTGGCGGTGAAATTCGCCGCGCGCTTTGACGCGCACTTCAAACTCGCCGCGTTCAGTGTGCGTTTCCAACGCTTCGGGGACGCGCATGTCGCGTTCGCAAAAGGGCGAATTTTCCAAGAGCTGTCCGTACTCGTTGCGATAGCGTTTTGGAAATTCAAAATCTTGCGGCGATTCAAACACAAGCATTCGATGATCGTTGCCTTTGAGTTCCATGCGCCACGTCGTGCTGATTGGAATGTTGATGTAATCGCCCGCGCCGAATGGTAACGACCCGTACTGCGAATGTAAAACGCCTTCGCCCGAATGAACCCAATACAATTCGTGCGCCTCGCCATTGCGATAATGATAATCCATGCTTTGGGTGGGACGCGCGAGCGCCATCGTGATATTCGCGTTGCCCATCAGCACTTGGCGCGCCGAGACGGCATCGCCGCCGGGTTGAACGTTGCGCGTTTTGAACAAGCGATGTCGCAGCGCGCCATCGGGTACGTAATCAATTTTTGCAGGACCCAAACTTTCCGCAAATTTGATTTCCGTCGGCTGATAGGTGTGATACAAAATGGATTGGATGCCCGAAAAGCCCTTGGTGCCAATTACTTGTTCGCGATAGAGTGAGCCGTCGGGTTTGCGAAATTGTGTATGCCGCTTGTGCGGAATCTTGCCGAGTTTGTGATAAAAAGGCATGGTAAAACAATTGGATGATTAGGTGATTGGGTGATTGTCACTAAATCACCTAATCACCTAATGCCCAAATCACCTAAAGATTCCCGCGCTTCGCCTGCTCGATCTCTAGACTTTCGAACAGCGCTTTGAAATTGCCGACGCCAAAGCCGCGCGCGCCGCGCCGCTGAATCACTTCCAAGAACATGGTGGGACGGTCCTGAATCGGACGCGAAAAAATTTGCAGTAAATATCCTTCGTCGTCGCGGTCGGCGAGGATGCCCAGTTCGGCAATATCGTCGTAACTTTCTTTGATCTTGCCCACGCGGTCGGGCAGCGAATCATAGTACGCATTCGGCACGCGCAAAAATTCAAGTCCGCGCGCTTTTAATTCACGGACTGTGCCGATGATGTCGCCCGTGATGAGCGCCAGATGCTGCACGCCGGGTCCGATGTAATAGTCGAGATATTCTTCGATCTGACTTTTCTTGCGCCCTTCGGCAGGTTCGTTGATTGGAAATTTGATGCGCCCATTGCCATTGCCCATCACTTTGGACATCAGCGCGGAATATTCGGTGTGAATCGTCTTGTCATCGTAATGAACGATCTGGCGAAAACCGAGCGCCTGATGAAACCAGTTCACCCAATAATTCATCTTGCCGAGTTCGACGTTGCCGACAATGTGGTCAATTGCGGCGAGACCAACGGGCTTGACGGTTGGATCGGGCGGCAGGGTCTTGTAGCCGGGCAAAAAATTTCCTTGATAGTCTGAACGGTCCACGAATTTGAGAAGCGTTTGTCCGTATGCTTGAATCGCGGAAATCCGAATCCGTCCAAAGTCGTCGCGCGTTTCCGTCGGCGCCAACACACCTTTTGCGCCGCGTGACGTGGATTCGCGGTACGCGAGCTCCGCGTCATCCACTTCCAGTGCAATTACCTTGACACCATCGCCGTGCAAGAGATGATGCGCCGCCATTTCATCGTGCGGCGAGTACGCGGTGCTGAGCACCAAACGAATTTTGTTTTGCTCCAACACGTACGACGCATTGCGCCGATTTCCTGTTTCGAGTCCCGAGTACGCGACAGGCGCAAAGCCCCAATACTTCCAATAATACGCGGACTGTTTCGCGTTTCCCACCCACAATTCGACGTGGTCAATCGCGTTGATTTGAAAAAGATCGGCTTCTTGATCCATTGGGCGCGTTTCGACGCGCTCGGATGCTTGTGTGATCATTTTGGTTCCTTTCTTGAAATTAGTTAGCTATTGCGAAAATGCGCGGCTCGGACAATTCCTGCATAAATTCAAAGATGCGCCGGACACCTTCTTGCAGCGCATTCGTTTCCGCCGCCAATGAAACGCGCACAAAGGAATCGCCGTTCAAACCAAACGCGCCGCCCGGCGCAACGGCGACCTCTTTTTCTTGCAGCAAACGCAGCGCAAACTCGCGCGACGATAGGTTGGTATGCGAAATATCAATCAGCACATAGAACGCGCCGTGCGGAGTGTAGACGTGCGCGTTGTGTGCGCGCAGCAGCGCGATGACGGCATCGCGCCGCATCCGATACGTCGCGCGCATTTCGTCCACACATTGCTGCGGTCCCATGAGCGCAGCTTCGGCGGCTTTTTGCAATGGCGCGGGAATCGAAGCAACGATTGCCTCTTGAATTTTCATGAGTACGTTCGCCACCTCGCGCGAAGTGACCGCGTAACCGATTCGCCAGCCCGTCATCGCGTACGTTTTGGAAAAACTGTGTACGCTGATTACGCGTTCGGCGTCGAGACGCATGGGGCTGATGTGTTCGCCTTCAAAAAGCAAATGTTCGTACACTTCATCCGCCAGCACCCACAGATCATAGCGCCGGGCAAAATCAATCAATTCTTTGATCGTCGCGTGGGAAAATACAGCGCCCGTCGGGTTGCTCGGACTGTTGATTACGAGGAGTTTGGTGCGCGGGGTGACAAGTCTTTCGAGTTCATGCACTTGGGGAATAAATCCATCTGCGATGCGGAGCGGATAGCGCACATTGATTCCCCCGCGCGTTTGCACCGCCATTGCTACATTTGGAAATCCGGGGTCGGGAATCAATACCTCGTCGCCCCCTTCGATGAGCGCGGTGAGCGCGGCATAAATTGCTTCCATCGCGCCGAGTGTGACTGTCACTTGCTCGGCACAAACATGCATCTGCCATTCGCGGCTTGATTTTAGCGCAATCAATTCACGCAGTGAAAGCAGTCCCGAGCTGTGGGTATAGCGCGTGAAACCATTTTCGAGCGCTTGCACCGCTTCCTCAACAATATGTGCGGGCGTGCGAAAACTTGGCTCGCCCATTTCAAGCCGAATCACATTGGGCATCTTGAGCGCGAGATTCACAATTTCGCGGATGCCGGAGGCAGGCAATTCGTACGCGTGCGACGCGAGTGGTCTCATCCGCGCGATTCTACTATGATAAAGGTCACACAGCTCCCTTGCAAATCTTTTGAATTTCGATGCTCAGAGTTGCGCGCGAAAAATATTTACAAGCGCGGACAAGAAATTTCTTATTTTGTTTGCACACCCGGGCGAATCAACAAAAGAGAGAGCCAACGCACAAACGCGAGCGCGGCGAGGAGTTGAATGCCGCGCACGTCGAAAGCAAAGAGCGCGTAACCGAAAGCGTACACACCAGCAAACGCAACGTACGCCGCCGCGAGCAAACCCAACGCCCAAAATGGAACCTGCGGCTCAACGCGCTGCAATGCCCAAACCATTACCGCGATTTCAACGAGCGAGACTAGAAACAAAACAACAAAAATCACGATGGCTGCTTGCGGGAGCAGCAGCAAAAAACTCAACGTTCCCTGAACCGCGCGCGCGAGCAAATAAAAAAGCGCGGCGAGACCAAGTCCCACCGCGCCCGAAAGCAAAAGTAACGCGCGCGCGTTCATCGCGTTTGCTTTCGTAGCGCCGCCGCTTTGTCAATCACCGCGCGCGACCAAGCAGGTAAATTGTACGTATCCAGCTCGGCGGGCGAGACCCAACGCGCATCCAGCACATCATCGCTCGGACGCAATTCGCCGCCGCGCCATTCCGCCCAAAAATCAATTAACGCGTAATGAAAGCGGACGCGTCCTTGTTCGTCGCGCGAAATCAAATCCACCGCGTCCACCAAATCGCGCAGTTCGATTTCACCACCGCATTCCTCGTGAAACTCGCGCTGTGCGGCGTGGCGCAGCGTCTCGCCCACTTCCACCGCCCCACCGGGGATGCTCCACTCGCCGCGGCGCGGTTCTTTGCCGCGCTGTACGAGCAGCACCGCATCGTTTTTGAAACAAATGACGCCAACGCCGGGGATAGGAAACGCGGGATATTCGCGCGAACTCATTTTTGATTTCGGATTTGTGATTTATGATTTCGCAAAATCATTTTTGCAAAGCATCAATCAATGTAACCATCATAAATCCGCAACGCGAATATCCTTGACCTCCAGCTGCAAACGCGGTTCATTCTGCCAAACTTTGGAGGCAAGAGTGTAGACAAGGTCCACTTGCTTGGGCAGCGGCGCGAGCTTGGGCAGCGCCTCTTTTTGGCGAAACGCAATCGCGTCCCACACGACAACTCCATCGGAAACGACGAGCGCGATATGTTCCGTGCCGACGAGGCGCGCGGACTTTACCATGATGTTGCGCGACAAGAAAATGGGCTCGCGGTTGCCATAGCCGTACGGCGCGAGTTGATCGAGATGTTCCAATAATTTCCAATTCATGTCACTCAACGACGCTTCCGCGTCAATCGAAATCGTCGGCACAAGTTCGAGACGCGACAACTCGCGTTCGGCAATGTTTCGCAAACGCGCATGGAGCGCGTCGTATTTTGTATTATCAACGGTAAAACCCGCAGCAGCCGCGTGCCCGCCGTGCCGCACGAGCAAGTCCGCGCATTCATCCAGCGCCGCGACGATGTTGAATTCGGGAATACTGCGCGCGCTGCCGCGCATGACGCCATCTTTGTGCGTCATGGCGATTGCAGGACGATATGCGTCTTCTTGCATTTTGCTTGCGATCAAGCCGATGATGCCTTCGGGGAAATCGGGCGAACCCGCAATCAAAATAAATTCGCCGGGCGGCAGCGCGGCAACCATCTCGCGCGCTTTTTGCGTCATCTCATCGGTCAGTTTTTGACGCTCGCGATTCGTCGCCTCCAACTGCGCGGCGAGCTGTTCCGCTTCGCCCGGATACTGCGTCGTGAGCAATTTGTACGCGGTGCGCGCGTGTTCGATGCGCCCTGCTGCATTCAACCGCGGTCCGAGAAAAAAGCCAATCGTCCCCGCGCTCATCGAACGATTTTTCCCGGCGGCTTGCTGCATCATCGCTTGCAGCCCGGGGCGTTCCGTTTTATTCAAACGCGCCAGTCCGCGTCTCACCAATGTGCGATTCTCGCCGACGAGCGGCACGAGATCGGCAACTGTTCCGAGCGCGACGAGATCGAGCAATGCATCGAGCTCGAGCGTCTGGGCATTCGGCAAGGGCGATTGCTGCTGCGCGTCGGACAATGCCTGCGCGAGTTTGAACGCGATGCCCACGCCCGCAAATTCTTGAAAGGGATACGCGTCGTCATTTTGCTTTGGATTGATCACCGCCACCGCGCGCGGCAATTCATTGCCGACAGAATGATGGTCTGTAACAATCATGTCCAGCCCGAGCGCCGTCCCCGCCTCGACTTCGCCGAGCGAGCGAATACCGCAATCAACCGTGACAACCACACACGCGCCTTTTTCTTTTAGATCCTTGAGCGCGTCGGAATTGAGTCCATAGCCCTCGTTAATCCGATGCGGAATATACGGCAGCGCCTTGGCGTCAAGTTTTTTCAACGCTTCAGTCAAGAGCGCGGTGGAACAAACTCCATCGGCGTCGAAATCACCGTAAACGCCAATTGCTTCGCCCTCCCGAATGGCGCGGCGAATTCGTTCGACGGCTTGCGACATCCCATTCATTTTGAATGGATCATCACCGATGCGCGCATTGGCGGCGACATCCTCCATCCCGACAAAACGCTGCGCGTCGTCGGGCGTGGTGATGCCGCGATTGTAAAAAATTTGAGCGATGAGCGGAGGAAATTGCGGAAAGCGCGCGCTAAAAGTAGAAGGCGCGGGCGGGGCGACAAGCCAGCGGCGTTTGGGCATATTACGATGGATTGTATTGAGGTTACCAATACAAGTCAAACGAAAAATTGATTCTTTGTTGCGGAGGTTATGTTACAATTCGCCGCATGACCCGAATCGTTTTCATGGGCACGCCGGAATTTGCCGTGCCTGTCTTGCAAGCCCTCGTCGAACATTACAACGTCGTCGCCGTGTACACGCGCACGGATAAACCTTCGGGACGCGGCAAACAAGTGGTCGAGTCACCCGTCAAACATTTCGCGCTGCAGCACAATCTGCCGCTCGAACAACCGCGCACGCTGCGCAACGGGGGCGAACACAATCATTTGCGCGAATACAATCCCGATGTCATCGTCGTCGCCGCGTACGGCTTGCTGCTGCCGCAAGCCATTTTGGATATTCCGCGACACGGTTCCATCAACACACACGCGTCGCTGCTGCCGCGTTGGCGCGGCGCGTCGCCGATTCCCTTTGCGATTCTCGCGGGCGACGCGGAAACGGGCGTGACGCTGATGAAGATTGACGAAGGGCTCGATACGGGTGATATTCTTACGGCGCGCGCGATTCCGATTGCAGCGGATGATACGACGGAAACGTTGACCGAAAAATTGTCCAAGCTGGGAGCCCGGCTGCTGATCGAGATTTTGCCCGACTATCTCAAAGGAAAAATTACGCCAACTCCACAAAACAATGCGGAAGCGACGATGACGCGGCTCGTCGCCAAAGAGGATGGACAAATCAAGTGGGACAAGTCGGCGACGTACATTGAACGCATGGTGCGCGCGTATCAGCCGTGGCCCGCCGCGTTTACATCTTTGCGCGGTGAACAATTCAAAATTTCATGCGCCACAGTTCTGGACCAAGATGCTCCCGAAATTCCCGGAACTGTTTTGCAAATCGGCAAGGACATCGGCGTTGCAACGGGCAAAGGAATTTTATTGCTGCACGATGTGCAACTGGCAGGCAAACGCGCAATGAGCGCGGGCGAATTTGCGCGGGGGCAGCGCGAGTTTGTGGGAAGCCGTCTGGAGTAAAAAGGTTACTCTAACAAATAAACTTTCAAGTTCTCTTCACCCATCCTCTGCGTAACGGCGCACTCGGTCGAAAAAATTTCAAGAAATTCCGCGTCGTGCGCTAATTTTGGATACCACGTCGGGAAAAATATCGCGTATTCGGCGCCGCGTTCGCTCATCCAAGCTTTTAATTTCAACTCGTCGCGAATGAATGGAATGACCTCTGGCGAAACGAGTCCCGCCAAGTCCAACATCGGATGCTGCGGGTCAAAATAACCTTGCGCGCCAATATCGTGCGCCGCAATCGTTGCTCCTGCGGGAACGTTGGCTGCTGTCCATTTCGCTGCGGCAACCATTTCGCAGTTGATGATTGCGACGGATTGGGCATACAGATTCGCGCCAAGAACGAGAAAAACGAGCAGCAATACAGCAATCGTCATTCCCCACACGCGGCGAATCAAGCGCAGTGGAATTTTTTCAAATAAAAATTTTGTTCCAACAATTCCGTAAATCATCACGAACGGAATGATGGGCATCACATAGCGCCCGAATTGATATTCCACAGGCAAGCGCCACGCGTACAGCGCGGGCAACAGCAAAATCCACGCCGCCGGCAGCAGCCGCGTCCAATCTTTTTGGCGCGCGAAAAAATACGCGCCATAGAACAATCCCGGAAGAAGCAGCAACTGCGCGCCAATCAGCGGCTGACGATACATGGCTAACCAGCGCGCAAAAAAATTCGATTGCGTCGTCAATGCCGCGTATTCTGCCCCTTTGGCATAAAAGGTGTTGGGCAAAAATGTGCCGCTGGTTTGGAGATTGAAATAGAGATAGGGCGTGAGCAAAACAAGAAATGTGA
Source organism: Chloroflexota bacterium (assembly GCA_004295045.1). Lineage (GTDB taxonomy): Bacteria > Chloroflexota > Anaerolineae > UBA4142 > SHND01 > SHND01. The sequence goes on from SHND01000056.1 coordinate 50,863, forward strand.
GCGCATACAAGCCAAGCGAACGCACTGTCCGAACCGAAAACAAAGAGCGGCGCTGCTGATAGAGTAGCCCAACACCAATCAGTAGAACCAGAATCACTCCTTCAGGACGCGTCAACGTCAAGAGTCCTGCGACCAAGCCCAAATAAATCGCGCCGCGCTGCGCGAAAAAAGATTCCACCAACGCGAGCGCCAAGAAAACAAAGAGCAGAATCTCCATCCCGCTCACGGACGCCCAAACCATGTGCCACTCTAAAAGCACGAGGAGTGGCGCGAACCAAGCCGCAATGCGCGCGTTTTCCGTCAAATGCGCTGTGGCGCGCTGCGTCATCCAGCCCGACGCGCCGAGAAAAAGAATTCCGAGCAAGATCGTCCACACGCGGAAATCAATTCGCAGCGCGTACCCGATACTCAGCAAGATCGCCCACAACGGCGAAGTCGAACCCGCGCTCGGTTGACCTGCGAAAAAAGAAAATTCAAAACGCGTGCCGAGATTGCGCGCGTACACTTGATGAATCCACGCGTCGTCGAGCGGGAAACCGAAAGCGCCGTTTTGAAGATACGCGATGAGAAGATAGAACGCGACCGCGAGCGCGGCACAGAGAAAATACAAAAGGGGACGAACAACCGCAGTGCGACGAATGGCGCAAGTCATAGGCGTTGGAGAAGGAATGCGCCGGCGAGCGCGAGGAGCAAAGCGGCGAGAACGGGAATGATAAACGGCGCAATCATTTCAGGCAAGGTCGTCTGCGGCGTCAAAATCAAAACGCTCCACGGTTTGGATACCAATCGCTGCGCGGCGAGGTCTCCCACGTTAAAATCGGAGGCGCGCAGTTGATCGAGCGCGCCTTGCGTGATGAGCTGCTGTGCGCGCAGCAGGTTGGTGGCGCGCAGTTGCGGCAGCTGGGCGCCATAGCGCTGTGATTTCAAAAGTCGCGCGGCGCGTTCAGTGTCGAGCGGTGCGAACGTTTGGAGACGGCGCGCAGGATCGCCTGAATCGTCAAGCCGCGCGCCAAACTCATCGCTCAACACCGCGTAAAAATTTTCGCCGCGCGGCGTCACTTGCCACAATTCTTGCGCGGCGACGCGAATCGCCAGCGCGCCCGCGACCTCACCTTCGTTATTGAGAATCGGCGCGGCATAATAATTGGAAAACTCGCCGCGATCCTGCGCGATCGGCGAAACCGCAATTTGTCCCGCTAACGCGTCCTGAACGAACTCCCGCGCGCTCACATCGCTGTTCCATCCCTCCAGAGTAGTCATGATGATCACGCCATTTTTGTCAACGATAAACGCTTCGCGCACATTCGGATCCGCCGCGACCCATGCTTGCAATTCGTTCAGCGCCACCGCCGCGCGCTGGGAACGCGTTTCGGGCGCGGAGGCGGCGAACGCGCGAATCGAAGGAAAGGCGGCGATGGTAAAGACTTGATGCTGGCGCAGTTGAATCAAACGATCAAATTCGTTTGCGGTGCGCTGCGCGATTTCCTTAAGGTTGGCGGAGGCGGACGGCGTCAACAGCACATAGAGCGCAAGGGGAATGAGCGCGATAACAAAAAGCAGAACCGTGCGAAGAAAAAAAACACGCGTGGAGGAATGAGCCATACTTGACATTCGCTCAGCCAAGAGCCTCAAAACAGAGCGCAGGATATTTTTCTTTTCAACGCCGCCGAAAAACCACCGCGCCCGGACCATCATAGATCAATGCGTAGTTGGGAGATTTAGCAAGCGCCTCACGCAAAATGGCGCAGCAGTCATCTTGCAATAAACCGCGCCTGGTCTTGGCAACATAGACATACGAAAAATCCTTGTCATAGTCAGCCGCCCATCTTTCAAGACACTGCGAATCGCTTTGGCGGCATTCCTGCAAATGTTCGTACTGAGCCGTTCGTTCGCCAAAGGATAACCCCGGGACCCATTCATATCCTTGCACCGTGTTTATACTGGAACGCTCAGCCAACACCGGAAACCATTCTGCCGAACGGTCACTCGACCATTGATCCCCCGCCGTGATGACAAGGAAAGATGCATTTGCCGGCGTGTTGTCGCGAATCCATTCCATCGCGGTACGTTCTTGTTTGCTCACCGGCTTGAGTACTGTGCCGGGCAAAAGTCCCGTTCCCCAAGCATTCATGATGGACAGAATCATAAAGATGGAAAACATGCTCGTGATAACCCAACCTGCGGCGGGAGCCGTTTTGGAACCTGCGCGCTGCGGAACGGGCAAAACCGCCTGCATGCTTTGAATTCCCGGAATAATAACTTGATCGAGACACAAGGCGGCGAGCATCGAAACGGGAACCATTACGTAGGTTGGGGCGCTGCGCGGGACGACCATATATAAAAGAAAGAACCAGATTGGCAAGAACCATCGCTTCTGCGCGAACGCGACAAATATTCCGATGAGCGCGAGAATCGCGATCAACGTGCCGAATGGCTCGGCTGTCGAGTTAAAAAAGAGCAGGAACACAAGGTTATCGAGACCATGTTGTCCGGACTGAAGCGCAGCTTGAAGCGGTCCAGCGCCGTGACGAGAAAAAACAAAAAGCCACCACACGCTCGCGATGAGCACTGCGATTCCGCCCGACACCGCCAATCCCAAAAATCCCCGCACGCTGCGATCATAAAATAAAAAGATCAGCAGCAGAGATGTCGGCAGCAAGAGATACATTTCGGGATGCGACAAAAATGCAAGCCCCGCCAAAATTCCGGTAGTCGCAATGTACGTGGGCTTTTTATATTTGAGCCATTCCAGTCCCTGATAAAGCGCCGCCAACACCAAGATCAAGCCCAAGGCGCGCGTCATGCCGCCGCCCATAATTAACCATTCGTAACTTCGCGGACTGACCGCAAACGCGCAAGCGGCATAAACTGCCTGAACGCGCGAGCCGAGCAATTCGCGCGCCAAGAGGAATATGAGCGGAATACACAAGATGCTGAAAAGCAGAGGCAAGAACTGATAGGTCTGAAGCAGCGAAATGTGAGCAAGTTTTGAAATCAAGCCGGCAAGCACAAAACCAAGCGGCGGATAAGCAAAGGGAATAAAATGACCGTTGTAGGTAGCATATGCCGGAAAAGTAAAGCCATTCTGCTGTAAATCCAGCGTCATTTGATAAAAGAGACCGCCATCATTCAACGGCATATCCGTTCCCCAGAAAGGAATCAGGCGCGCATAGCTGCCCAACGCCATCGCAAAAAGTACACCAAAGAGGGAAACCAGATCATAGCGAGCAAGCCATTGCAAGCCGTGCAGACGCAAGCGCATCGGAAATACGGCGGCTGGCGCGTCAAATTGCGCCCCTGTTCTTTTTTCCAATTCAATTCCTCCCAAATTTGGAGATACCAGACTTGACAAGATGAAACAGCGCGTTGGAGAGTTTGTTACTCCAACGCTCTCGCTGATTGTAATAGTGCAGAGCTCACCTGTAAATAGGATTGTGGCGCGCAACTTAATGCACAAAGACCCACGCCACAAACAACATCAACCAAAAAGTTTGGAAAAGAAATGAAATGCCAAAGAGCGGCGCTTGCCACCACCGTTTTGGCAGCGAGCCGAGCAACAAAAAGAACGGAAACGCGACCAAAGCATAACGCGAGATTGCAGTCAAAGGTGATTCACTCGAATAGGTTGTCACAACAAACAGCGGCGGCAGCACGATCATTGCAAAATATACAGTAAAAGAGCTTGGCAATTTTCGTCCGCTCCAAATCAACGCGCCCAACAAGATGATTGCGCACAACGGGTCCACTATGCTAAAGAACGCATCGAGCAGTGAGGGCGCGCGAAAAACGGCAGCCCACGCGCTACTCAACGCGTCCCACGGCAACACTGCGCGGTGCCAGACCATTTGTCCTTGAAACCAGACAGCCGGGCTTCCGAACTGAATTGTCAACCAAATAAAGTGCGCCGCGCCGCCCAAGGCGACGAGCAACAAGGTCCACGCCCGTTTGAGAGAAACCTGATTCTGGCGCGCTTGCACAAAAAATTCAATTGCCAATGGCACGACAAACAGCACACCCTGCGGACGCGTCATTGCCGCCAACGCGCCCAATCCGCCCGCACACTCCCAACGCCCACGCCGCGCGCATAAAAACGCGCCGAGTACGAACGCTAAAAAAAGCGATTCGGTATAAGCCGCAAACAAAAAGAATGCCGTTGGAAAAACGGCGAGAAACAAAAGCGCGCGCCGCGCAGCTGGCTCGTCAAATAGGTCGCGCGCAAGGCGATACAGCAAGATGAAGCTCGCTAACGCGGCGATGCTCGAAACCAACAGCCCCGCTGCCACAACATTGTTCAGCGTAACCAAGCTGAACATGCGCATCAGAAAAGGGTACAAAGGCGCAAAGACCACGCGAGCATCCGCCGCATATCCTTCCACCGCAATTTTGCTGTACCAAATCGTATCCCAGCGCTGCCACGGCGCAATGATCGCGTCGCGCAATGGCTCAACTCCGTAGTAATGTTTTGTCGCCTCCGCCGACGCCAGTACGGTGGATGCGGTGACGCTCGCCCACAAACCTGTCCAAACGCGCAGGACGACGAATACGCCAAGCGGAAATAAATTCGCGCGCGTGAACGCGGTTAGATTTTGAATCAAACCATTCATCGCAAAATTTCAAAAAGAGTTACGGGGCGCCCCAACGCGTCTGGCGTCGTCGCGATGAGTTTCAAGCCCTCTACCGTCGCGCGCCCATCATACAAATCGCGCAAGATGAGCGGCTTGTCGTACTGCAGGACGAGGTACTGCGCGCCGAATTGATGCGCGGCATCAAAGATCGCGTCGAGACTTTCCGTCGGCACATAGATCGAGCGCCGCCCCGTTTGATTGATGAACGACGGCGGATCTACAGTGACGATTGGCACATCGTTCGGCACATTGCGCGCGTCGAGTTCACGGTCAATGGCGGCGTATTCAATGTCGCGCTGATTCCACAGCGGCGTTGTTGCATTGGGCGCGGGTGGCAGCCAAACTGCGCCCGCGTACAAATAGACACTGAACAAAAATGCCAATGCAATCGCGCCCACGCGAAAAAATTTCTGCGCTTGCGGAACATTCCAACTTTTGCGTCGTTTTCCAAACCACGCAATCGCGGCATCGAGTCCGGGCGGCACGGCGACGGCGCCATATGCCACCAACGCGGCGGCGGAATGCAGCATACTGCCATGCGTTGCCGGAAAGGTGAACACGAACGCCATTGCCAAAACCAACAGCGCGAGATAAATCAACGCGGCTTGCATTTCCACACGCGAGCGCAATTTCCAAAAGCCAATCGCCGCAAAGGGCGCGAGAACAATTTGCCAGACGCCAAAGACAAGCACCAACAAAATAAATCCCAGCGCCTCGAATTTTGAGCGAAGGATGTTTGCAATGCCCCAATCCAAATAGCGTTCCAGCGTCAACCGCGCAACATCGTAACTGAAAAATTCATCATAGTTCAAAAGAAACAATGTGCGCGTGCCGCCCGGCGCAAAAGGCGTGCCGATGGCAAAATAGTTGCGCAAAAGCCAAGGCGCAAGCGCCAGTAGAAACCCCACAGCGAGGGCGGCGAGCGAAGCGACAAATGGAAACGCGAACCGTTCGCGACGATTGAGCCACAACAAAAATGGCGCGACGAACAAGAGCAGGAGCGCATCGGCGCGCGACAATTGAGACATGCCCGCAAAAATTCCGGCAACGAAAAATTTTTTCCAATCGCGCTGCATCACCCCAAGCGCGAGAAACAATAACGCAAAATCGGCAGTCACGGCGAACGGCGTGAAATTATCGGGGCTGTTCCAGTAAATGGTGTAAAAGCCGCTGAACGCTGTGAGCAAGCCCGCCATCCATGCGTAATCGTCACGCGCAAAGATTCGGCGCGCCAGATAAAAAGCAAAGAGCGGCGGAATGAGAGAAAGGAAAATAAAGGGCAGCTGCGCGGCGCGATACGAGATGCCCAACGCGCTCATCGAAATGCCGGCAAGAACCGAAGGCAGGGGCAGCCAATACAGGTTGCTCGGCTGGGGAATTTCTTTTGCGCCCTCTAAATAATTCCAAACAATGTCTTGGGTGAAACCGCGTCCCCGCGCGAGATTGCTTCCGACGTGTACGGCGTACGACGCATCCATGTAACCCGCGCGTTCCAGCGGCAGCGCAGTCACAAGCCGAAAGGCGAGGACGATAAGCGCAAGAAAAAAATAGGGGCGCAATGTTCGAGTCGGTGTCGAATTCATGAATTACGGATTTTTCACGAGATAAATGGAATTATCAGAATTTTCGTACACGCGCTCCAAATACGACGCATGCTGCGGATCAAACGCGCCCAAGTCACGTTCCGCGCGTCCGTAAAACAGGTAGCGAATCGCATTGGCGCGCAAAAATTCAATTCGCTCAGCATCACTTGTGTTCGCCGCAAAAAACTCGTCCACGTGATTTTGCTTTTCTTGGAAACGGACTGTTTCATAGAGATGACCCAAATAGACGCGCGCGCCGCTGCGCAGCGGCAAGTAACTGCCCGTGAAATACGCGCTCAACACCACGTCACCGGTTTGCGCGCGCCCGCGCAGCCAATCCATCGCCGCAATTTCGGCGCGGGGGCGAAAGAGTGGGTACGGTTGCACCAATGTCGTGAGCGCAACCGCGCTCAACCATTGATAGACGGAGGACAAGCTTACGAACAAAATGAGCGCGACGAGCAGCAAGCGCGTTAGACCCTGTGCGCTGTAATTTGGACGCTTTGATAATTTTTGAAACCAACGCGTTTGGCGCAAGCGCGGTAGGACGACTTCAAACATTCCAAACGTTGCCAGAATCGCCAGCGGGATTTGCACGCCTTGCAAGAATCTGCGCTGAGGTCCCAATGGCGCATACGCCAGCAATGCAACGACAATCACCCAGGTCCACAACAACAAACGTTTGTTCGCTTGCGCGGCGTCGCCAAGCCCGACGCGCCATACATCGAGCAGCGCGAGAATCAAGTACGGGGCAAAGGTCAAGAGATAATGCAATGGATTCGGCGAAAGCGTTTGCGACTGTGCCGACCAGACACGTAACAATTCGGATGAGGAGATCATCATTTGGTAATACAGCAAGAGTGGAACAACGGACACAATCAAAGCTCCGAAGATGAGAAACGGGCGCGGTGAAATTTTGCGCGCGCGTAGAATCAACAAAAGAGTGTACAGCCCCAACACACCGCACGCCAGAATTACAAAAAAGGGATAGACCAACGCAATGCCAATGTTCGCCAGCGCGCCAACAACGAGCAACAGCGCGATTTTTTTCGGCGCGAGCGTTTCTGTCAGCAAGCGCATCGCGCACCAAAACAAGATTATCAAAAGCGTGATGGATGCTAAATAGTGCGGGAACGTCAGCGCGGAATGAAACAAATGCGCGTCCGCCATTTTGAAATCAATCGGCGTCGCGCTCGTCGGATCAAAGGTTTCCCACGGAAAAAGAACCCAGTCAAAGCCCGCGCCGAGAATTGCCAAGAGAAAGGCGACGAGACGCGCGGTTGGCTCGGCAAAAAAAGCGCGTATGAAAAGATACGCTGCGCTGAATGCAACAATCGTCATCACGACGCGCGCAATGTGCCACATCGTCGTCGCATCCACATTCAACAGACGCGCAAGCTGTCCCCATGCCAAATAAAATACATACAGGAACGCGGGCGTATCGGGTTCAGAGGTAAAACGCAGCGAGTGCGTCCACGCGCCCTCACTGCCGCGTTGGATGATGGTGATGTAATTGGCGTCTTCGACATTTACCAAGAGTCCGGTGTATATCGTATCGCGGGGCGCTGTGAGATATGCGAGTACGTACGGAACTTGGAGCAGTCCGCAAACGAGCACAATGACACACACAACGAACCATTCGCGCGGTGCACTCTGTTTCCCATTGTTCTGTAGTCGCGAGCGTGTTATCATCACATTCGTATCACAAACTGCACGACCTTATTCTGGTTTTCCTCGAGTCCTATGATCATGCCGCGTTTTGAACTCTCATGGCGTAAAGCTCTGGTTGGATTGATTCTCGTCATTGCCTTTGTCGTTCTCGGCATCGAGCTCGCTACACTTGGACAGCAGTGGATTGCAAGCCCACTCATTGATTATGATGTCTATGTGCAACGCGGCGTTGCGGCGCGGCAAGGCATATTCTTTCCGGCTGAAAAAGAAAACCCATATCCGCTCCCGACCACTCTTTTCGTTTTCATTCCACTATCGTTCCTGCCACCATGGTTCAAGATCATTTGGACGCTGGGTCCCTATCTGATTCTTTTATTTCTATTTGGCAGAGCAGGAATCTTGTGGTGGCTTTATTATCCGATGATGATTCAGGGCGCAACGGGACAAATGGATGGCTGGTTGTGGATTCCGCTCCTTTGGCTTTTTGAAAATCGTCCGGGCTGGGCAGGGATTGGCGCGGTGCTTCTTTTATTCAAACCGCAATTGGCGTGGCTCACTGTTCTCGTGGGCTTGATTTTTTGGATCGCTCGCCGGGACCGGGTAAATTTATTTGCCTTTACAATCGCCTTTCTGATCCTTTGGATGCCCTCTTTTATAATTCGTCCGCTTTGGCCCCTTGAAGTGATTGCGCCAATTTTGCAGCGCGCCAACGAAAGTATTTTACCTACGCGCGGCGCAACGCTTTGGGGTTGGGTGTGGTGGTACGGCGGATGGCTAGTTTGGTTCGTTCCGCTTCTGCTCGCGCTGATGGGTTTCTTGGCTTACCGGGTCGTACGCGCAAAACCATTGCAGACCGCACAATGTATTGATTTGCTCATCACTCCTGTGCTCTATCCATCGAACATGGTCATGCTGGTGCCCATTCTTAAAAAACCGCGCGAGATTTTGATCTTGGTTGCCGCGTCGTGGTTCGCCGTTGCATTGGATGGAATTTTCAACGTATTTGGCGGCGCCTATGTGATTTTGCCATTGACCACCTTGTGGCTTTTGAGCAATCCGAAAATCGTACAAACGCTTGGAAAGGCGACAGCAACAACAACAACGAGTCCGCCCGGCTAAGCGACCCATCCCCACATTAAGAACTGCGCGCACAGATACAAATTCAAAGGCACGCAAACGTACACCACCGCGCGTTCAACCCAACGATTCTTACTCCAATACGCAAGCAGCATCATTAAAGGAAACAATGTCAAGACGTAGCGCGTCATGCTGTTTAGCGGTTGCGTGTCCACGTAACGCAGCATCACAATGAGAACTGTTGCCGCGCCATACAATGCAAATGACTTGGGCAAAATGTTCCAGCCCCGCACCAAGACAAAAATCGCCAGCGCCGTCACCACAAGATTCAAAACATCCGCGATCAAAAATTTTCCCGCAGCGATAGTTTGAATCGCATAGAAGACATTGTCCCACGGCGGCGCAAGATGCGCATTCAACTGCGGCTCATTCGTCGGCAGGACATTTTCGCCACCGACCGCCGCGCGCAAAAGCAAGTAATACGCGCCCGCTGCGACGGGCAGCGCGAGCATCATTATTTGCGCGAACGGAATTTTTCTCTCGGCGCGAACCGTTTTCCAGGCGAAATACGCCAGCGGGACAAACAATGCAATGCCTTGCAGACGCGTCAAAATTCCGAGAAACGCAAAAAAGCCCGCCCACGCCCAACGTTCACGCTCCAATGCGTCGAAACACAACAGCGAGAGCAGCAAAAACAGAGATTCGGAATACGCGGTAAAAAAGAAAAACGCTGTCGGAAACAAAATCGTAATGACCACGGCGCGCCGCGCCACGCTTGTGCCGCGCCAACGTTCCGTGATGCGATACATCAAGCCCAAGCTCCATACGAGCGCAAGCTGCGAAATCAACCAGCCCGCAAAGAAATAGCGTTCCCCAAAAATCTTTCCCAACACACTCACAAGCAAAGGATAGAACGGCGGAAAATGAATTGCGCCGGCGTTCGCCTCGTATCCCTTTTCCGCAATCGCTTGATACCACAACACATCGAACCGCTGCCACATTCCGAACCAGCCGCGTTCGGGCTGCACACCGCGATACGGAAACACATCCTCGACGTTGTACTCCGCCGCTCTTAATTTTGATCCTGCCAACGCGCCGCTCATCGCGCGACCCTCGCGCAGCGACCACACACTCCCCGTCTCGCTATCCGTCGCCGTTCCGTCATTGTTATTGCGAAAGGTCAGCACGCGTTCGCCGACTTGGCGCGCGTACACAAAACGCTCACTCGTTTGCAAATCAAAAAATGCAACCACAGGCGCCCCGAACAGATTCAAATTCTGCAAGACAGAGGGGAAGAGGAACAGCACGACGAGCGACCACAGCGTGTACACGATGCGCGCGCCGACGTATACGCCAATCGCCCAGCGCCATGCCGAGTCTATCGCACGCACGCGGGTCTGCACATGCGTCACCAGCGAATTAGCCGACACGCTGCTCCTTTACCATCGCCCCGCGCGCGGGCAGCCATGTGCGAGCGTAAAAAGCGACATACGCCAATGTCGTGAGTATCACCGCTGTCGTCGTCGCAATCGGCGCCTCCAAATTCCCGGAGAGCGTCGTCAAAAAGACTGCCCATGGCAAAATCACCACCACCGACGCGGCGAGGACCGCCCACCACCCGCGGCGCGCGCGCTGCAGCACGGCGAACCAGTGAATCCACGCGATGAGCAAAAGCGTCTGGTCTGTCGTCGCCGTGCGCACCATCGCCAGCGTCGTAATCAACATCGCCAATTCGAGTGTGGGGATGAATCCGATCAAGTCGGCGCGAATTGTGCGCGCCGTGCGATAAATCAACATCACGAGCAAGAGCAAAGTCCCAAGCCACGCGGTCATGCCCGCAACAGACGCAGGCAAAAATGTTTCGCACAGCACTTGAAGGGGCGGACCGATCGAAATGTACTTTTGGTACGCCGTCACCGCGCCGATGAACTCGAAAATCCAGTTCGGCACGAATAACATGGCAGCGATACTCATCGCGCCCAGCATCAATGCGAACGCGCCAACAACGCGCCAACGTTTGTGCCACGCGCACCACACGAGCAGACACGCGACCATTAGTACGGCGATGTGCGGCTTGACCATGCTGAACGACAACACAACGCCTGCCCAGCCATCAAAACCGCGCGCAATGAGAAAAAGCGTGAACGCGAAACTGGCAAAGAGCAGCAGCGTGTATTGTCCCAGAAACAGTCCGCGCAGTGTGGGATAGAACGCGAGGACAAAGAGGAGCAAGCCCGCCAAAACGAACGGCGTCAGGCGCAATTCAAACAGCCGCGCTGTAATGATGCCCGCCGCGCAGACGGCGAGGACGAGCAACGCAATCCACAGCGATTCTGCCGCGGCGTAATCGAATGGGACGAACGGTGCGGCAAGGAATGCCGCATACAGTGGATAAGCAAAGGCGACTTGATCTTCGTCGGGACGCGCCAACCGTCCGTACATGCCCATCTGAATTTCGCGCGTCGCCTCCGCCGAGTATGGGTCCAATCCGCGCGTAAAAAGCAGCCGCGCGCCCATCCAGCGCGAAAAAAAATCGTTCGCGCCCGGCGTTTGCGTTGCAACGTTTGTGTAAAAACCGAAAGCGAGCGCGGCATACAATATGAGGATGCCGATTCCGGTGAGAATAATTTGATAAAGGCGCATGAGCTAAATCCCCGCAAGCCAAGCAAAAGTGTCAAGCAACGAAGGTCACATCTTTTCTGAATTTTTCTTTCGCCCACCAGAGCAAAAGTATCGCAATCAACAACGTGGGATAAATTTGCCACAGCGCCTTCCACGCATCCGGCGCGGTGACTTCCGCAGAACGCAGTCCCAGCCAGAGCAACCAAGGAATCCACATGAGAATGATCCATGCCCAAATGCCCCACCACTGTTCCCGCCAATGCCACCCTAGCCACAGTAACACGAATAGAAACATTGTCAGATCATACTCGAGAGAGTGCGGCATCACGATCAGATTCAGACTCAGCGCACCGAATAACGCCAACCAGGGGAAATTTGATTCACTCCAGAGTGCGACGATGCCAATCCCCCAGAGCGCAAAACTGCTTACGAGCCATAACATTCCCGGAACGGTCAAGATTTCGCGCGCCGACCAAGCCAAATCAATGCTTGAATTGATTTGTTCATACACCTGACTCTGATTCAAAAAATCGGGAATCCACCAACCGATGCGCAGGAAGGTAATCAAAAGCATCAAAGCGAGCGTGACGCCGAACCCAATCACGATCCGATAGCGTTTCCAGCGCAGCGCCCAGAGACAAATAATAATTGGCAGGAACAATCCAATTGAGGGCTTGACCGTTGCGAACGCGAGGAGACATCCTGCCAAGCCATCGCGCTGATTGAGCATCAACGCGATGGCGCCAAATCCAAACGCCAGAATGAGCAGCGGATATTGACCGCTAAGAATGGAAGATAGAGCGGGCAGGTAAAAGAGTCCGGTGAGCAACACAATTCCCCACACGAACGGCGCGGGACGAAGCGTGGGCAGCAAACTCCAAACAATCATCAGGGTGAGCAAGATGGACGTCAGAATCGCGCACCACAGCACGCCAACCCACTCTAACGGCACGACAAGCAACGGCGTCAGCACAAATACGAGCTGCGCCGGATATTGAAACAAATACGTCACCTCGCCGGTGCGGCGCGGACGACCATAGATGAGCTGCTCCGCCTCACGCTGAATCTCTGGCGCATACGGCGACTGTCCTTGCCAAAAGGCGCGCGTGCCAATCAAGCGCGGATAGAGGTCTGCGCCAAAAAGCAAATAATTTGCCTGACTCCCTCTGAACAATGTGAACACGCCCAGCCCAATCAACAAGCACAAGCTCAGGCACGCAACGAGCTGCGCCAAACGCAACTGATTGAATGGATGTTTTGCGTCCGGTTCAGTTGGGCGGCTAACCATTGGCATTGCGTTTATGTTCATGCTTTTGCTTTGCAAATCATTTTATCAATTTAGAAATCGCGCGCGGCTTGATTTCCAACTTTATAAATCGGCCGTGACTTGAACATTTCCCGACTGCGTTGATACCGCATCCAATGCTGCCGCGCGCGCCGCGACACTCGACTTTTTGCGCAGCCACGCTAACCAAATCAGCGTAACACACAGCAAAATACTCGGATAAAACATCCAGACCCCTCGCCACCACAATTCAATCAACCCACCGGTCATGCTTACAATCAGCGACGACAACCACGGCGCCCAAAACAAAAGGATCAGCAACGGCAAGCCCCAACGCGTGCGCTGCCATTGCCTGCCCAACCAGAAAAGGACAATGAGCAAAAGAGTCAGATCATATTCGACCGAGTGCGGCGTCAAGAGTAAATTCAAATTGAGCGCGCCAATCAACGCCAGCCACGGAAACGATTCAGCGCGCCACATTTGCAACAAACCGATGATCAGCACCACTAGCGATAGAGTCAACCAAATCGCTCCCGGGATGGTTGCGATCTGCTCTGCCGACCAAGCCAAGCCGATGCCTTGACGAAGCGCGCTGTACGTCAAGGTGTGATACGCCAAATCGGGCAGCCACCAGCCGATTTGAAAAATCGTCGCCGCCATCAACACGCCCAGCACGAGAATGAAACTTGCTAATATTTTCCATCGTCGCCAACGCAGCGCCCAAATGAGCAGCACAATTGGCAAAAACATTCCGACGGATGGCTTGATCGTTGCCAGAACAAGCGGGATGCCAACCCACGCATCCGCCTTGCGCGTAATGAGCAACCATGCCAGAAACGTACAGCCCACCACAAACAGCGCGTACTGCCCATTTATGATCGAAACAAGCGCGGGGCGAAACAAAATTCCGCTCAAGACCAGCAAACCCCAGAGGATGGGCTTGGGGCGCGGCGTCAGCCCAAGACTCCACACCAAAATGAGCGTAGCAAGAATTGCCCACATTGCCGCGCCCCAAACAATCCCAACCTGCGAGGCAGGTATCCAAGTGATTGGAAGGAGAATGAGCGCAAGATAGGCAGGATACGTAAATGGAAACGGCGCTTCGTCGGCGTGGCGCGCCCTGCCGTACACCAATTGTTCTGCCTCGTGCGTCACCGCTTCCGCATACGGGCTCTCACCTTGCCAGAAGGCGCGCACACCCGCCAAATGCGAATACGCATCAACGCCGAGGGGCCAATAATTGGCGATGCGCGCTTGGAGCATCGTCAACAGCGCCAAGCCAATGACAAAGCTTGTGCCAAAGAGGAGCGCAAAGTGCGCGAGTTTCCATTGTACAAACATAATCGTTTTATCAATCTAATTCGCCGGTTCAACGCTGCTGTCACAGCTCAGTTTGCGAATCACCAAGCGCGTCAGCATTCATAACGTCGGCGCAAGCTCATAATTGCGTTTCAATTCATTCAGCGCTGCGCCGCGCACTTGAATACGATTCACGTCAATTTGTCCCAGTCCCGCCCACGCCATAAATGCGAGAATTTCAATCGTCGTCGGATCGAACCCCATCAGCCGCGCCGCCGTCGCATCTACCGCGAGAAAATCTTGTCCGCCGATCAACGCGCCACTCGGCACCGGCGCACCGAACAATGGTCCGTCGCCTTGCAAGCCGACGATGCCGTCCACCAGCGCGAATCGTTTCGGCGTCGGCAGCGAGTCGAGCAATTCCGCGAGAAACGCGTCAATGCCATGCATGTGCAGGGTGTTTTTTGGAAAACCATATTTCGCGCCGGGAACGATGCCAAATAAATTTTTGATGCTGCCCGAAATTTTTGTCCAATGATGCGTTTTCAATTTAGGAATTGAAATCAGCGCGTCCGCTTCTGCGACAGTGCGCGCCATAAAGAGCGAATCCATTTTCGCGTAACCGCCGCGCAATGGAATTTTTACGAGATCATCGTAATTCAAATCTACAAACTCGACGCGCTGGCGTTCCAACATCTCGCGATAACCCGTTTCAATCAAAATCGCGTGCGGATCGCGGCGAAACGTCATGCCTTCCGCGACGACGAGTGCTTTCACTTGAATCTCATCGCGCAAAAATTGAATCAACGCTTCAGTCACTTGCGGCATCGTGTAACATGGACGTTCCGGAATCGAGTCCACCAAATTTGGCTTCAACACCACACGCGCATTGGCGAGGTCGGGCGCGTTCGCGTCGCGCCAAAGCGTACGAATCGCGCTCAACACATCGTCGTCATACGATGCGACAGAAGCAAGCGCAACGCGCGCGGGTGGATTCAGCCGCGCAGTCTGTCCGCGCAGCATCCAACGCATCCATTTGTCCAAGCCGACCGATTCGGTCTGTTTGTAAATGACCGCGCCGCCCGCGAGAATTCCGCCGCCCAACGCCAATCGCAACAAAGAACGACGTGAAATAGATTTCATTTCACACTCATCAGCGCAATCGCTGTCGTGAATGGATTCCCGTCCCAACTGCCGTCGGCGCGCTGCAACGTTTCTAACGCCGCGTGCGCGCCTTTTGTTGGCGCATCCATTTTTTTCCAATACCACGCGCGCCACGCCCATTCAAACGCGGTGACAGTGAAATTTTCTCGTGCGAGATACTTTTGCGCGCGCACAGTAATTTCATTTTCAATGTCAAAGGCGCGCAGCGCCATCAAAGCGAGCGATGTATTTTCAACCGTTGGCGGCAGATTGCCCGAAACCATGAACGGATTGCCGATATTCCAGCCGCCGGTGGGAATCGCGCGGTCAAGCAGATATTGAATTCCTTCGCGCACGCGCGGATGCTCGCGCACATTCACCGCATCCAGCGCGAGCAAAGAGAGCGCGGTGGGAAAAATCCACGCCGCGTCATTCGGCTGCCAGGACCATCCCGTTATCCGCGCGTCAATCCGCAAGGTCTTTTGCACATGCGCAACTTGGTTGGGATCGGTGACGCGAATGCCAGCCGATTCGAGGAGCCAATCTACCCCGCGCCGGGCAGCGTCGTTCGCTTCGCTTGCTGCCAACGCCCACACCGCCCACGCCGTCATCCATCCACTTGCATCATCCGGCGCTGCGATGCCCCAGCCGCCATCCGCGCGTTGAATTGATTTCAAAAAGGCGCGCGCGCGTTGAACGTGTGATGCAGCTTGGGCGTCTATAGTGAGAGCGAGGAGTGCGGCAGACGTGGGTTCTACGAACGACATGCCGCCCGTTTTGTAACCCCAGCCGCCATCGGCGTTTTGGCTAGCTCGCAGAAAATCGAGGGCGCGGCTCATGCTTCTCAACGTATCACAAGGATATGGCGAGCGTCAAGGGGAAATTGGTCTTTTGCCTTGTCACAGTTATAATTTCGCGCGGAGGTTCGTTTTGATAAAGTTTTTGAGTATTCTTTTCGGCGCGGCAATATTGTTGGCGGCATTTTCCGCCTGCAGTCCCGATTCCTTTGTCGCGCAAAATGCGACGACTGAAACGCCGACGCGCCGCGCCCCACGTCCGACATTTACGCCCAAGCCGCGCGCAACGGCAACCCCGGAAGAGGTTGAGCCAACCGAAGAGCCGACGGAAACGAACGAACCTGAACAGGTGGAACCGACTGAGGAGCCAACGACAGAACCTCCTACACAGGCGCCGACCAAAAAACCGGCGCCGGCAAAACCAACTACGCCGCCGCAGCCCACCGCGCCGCCCCCGCCCCAATTTGCCATCAAGTTCAACAGCAGCTATTTGTGCGAACAGCAAGGCATCTATAAAGTTATCATCAACGCAAAAAGTGGACGCGCCTTTGCAGGCGGTTTGACCTTTGCCTTTTTTGATCAGGGAGGGACCTTGCTGCAGGACGGCGCGGGCAAAAACTTGATCGGCGTGACCAAGGGCGACATCAATGTTTCAATCGGTTCGAACTGCCGCTCCGAAGCAAGTTTCGAAAGCCCGAATTCGTCGAATGGCGAATTGGATGTTGGCGATGCCGTGCGCGCCGGCAACAACCCAATCATTCTTCGTTTTGTAAAATCGGCGGACGATCTCACACCCATCTCGGACAATCTCTCGATCAATTTTGGGAATGGCGGGCAATATTGGGTCTACACCAACACGCAGTAATTTTTGCACGTGCGAAATAGCATGAGGCGTTCTTGCGTCAGCGCGCAACGAACGCCTTTTTTTATGAGGGAGCAACATTTTCAATTTTTGAGCCGGGCGGACGTTCAAAATCTGAAATGACGTTTTCATTTTGGTAGAGTCGCATCGCGTCAAGGTGTACCTCGCAGGCATCATCGGGCTGGCGTTGATTTTACGCGTCATCGAGCTCGATGCCCAACCGCTGTGGTGGGATGAGGGCTATAGCGTGTTTTTTGCAACGCGCGATTTTGGCACGCTGCTCGCGCGCACGGCGATTGACATTCACCCCCCCCTCTACTACCTGCTGCTGCAAACGTGGATGCTCGCGTTTGGCAAGAGCGCGTTCGCCTTGCGGCTGCTTTCGGTGGTGATCGGCGTCGCGGCGGTTCCGCTCTTGTATCTCGTCGCGCGCGAATTGTTTAATCAACGCGTCGCGTTGATTTCCGCGTTTCTGCTCGCCGTTTCACCCTTGGCGATTTACTATTCTCAAGAATTGCGCATGTACGGGCTGGTGACGCTGCTCGCTCTCGCATCCGTGTATTTCCAATTGCGCGCGTTGACGAACGACGAACGTCGAACGGCAAACACCGGTTCAACCTCCTGGGTCCGCCGCCATTTATCTTTGGTCTTGTACGTCGTTTTCACTTCGCTCGCGCTCTATACCCAATACTTTGCAATGTTTCTCATCGCCGCGCAAGTGGCGATTGTGTTTTACCTTAAATATCGCGCGCGCTGGAAAATTGAGTGGCGCGTTTGGCTCATTGCTTGGGCTGCGATGGCGGCATTGTATTTGCCGTGGGTGATTTATGCGGGACCCAAGTTGGTTGCGTATGTCACCGCCAAAGTGGGAATCGAACAATACGCGCGGCTCGATCCATTCACGTATCTTGTCCAACACGTCACTGCATTTTCCGTCGGACATGTGAGTGAGTGGACGTGGCTCGTGTGGGGTTCGGTTTTTTTTGCCGCGCTCGCGCTCGTCGGATTTTTTGCAAGCCGGCGTTACCAAGTCGGCGAAGGCAATTCGCAATTCGCCATCCGCAGTTCGCTCTCCGCAATTTATTTTTTCGTTCCCCTCGCGCTCGGATTCCTCGTCAATCTCATTTATACTTTTCACCCCATTCGGTATGAGCGTTTGCTATTGTTCGCGGCGCCATTTTTTTTGATCTATGTCGCGTGCGGCATCATCGCGTTGTGGGAACGCGAACGCGCGTTGGGAGTTTTTGCCGGCGCGGGGGTTGTGGTTCTGTGCGCCCTTTCGTTGTACGATTTTTACACGGTGGCGCGTTATCCCGATGAAGATTATCGCTCGTTAATTCAAGAGATGGAACGAATCGCCGCGCCGAATGATCTGGTCTATGCGATTTACCCTTGGCAGGTCGGCTATCTGGAAACATATTATCAGGGCGCGCCGCTGAATGTGTACGAGGTGAATAGCGACGCGTGGATCGAGAATCCGAATGCAATGAACGCCGCGCTCACCGAACTGCGCGCGGCGAATCCACGCGCGTGGATTTTGGCATATCAAAAACAGGGACGCATTTTGGAAGACCGCTTGACGAATGAATATATCAACGATTACGTAATTTTCGATCAATCATTCGGCAACACGCGATTGGAATATTTCACGCAAGGCAGCGAAACAGATTTTGAATTGGCGCCAATTGCATTTTCACCGGACCTTACGCTGCGAATTCAATATGCGTCCTTCGAGCCGCAATCGCGTCCTGATTTGGCGCTCGCGCGCTTTGCGTGGAATGCTCCGAGCGATGCCTACGCGTACTCGCTGCGCGTGGTGGACGCGCAAGGCAACAAAATTGCGCAGCAAGACGCGCCCATTCCGAATGGCGCGACCACTTTCAAGCGCGCCCTCGCGTTGCCGAAAAATCTCGCGTCCGGAGAATACACGTTACAGCTCGTTGCGTATCGGCGCAGCGATGCTTTGCCGCTGCCATTACAAAACGGATCGCGGGCAGTTACGCTGGCAAAAATTACTATCGCTCCATAAAGTTTAATTTGTGCTAGAATCTTGCAGCGCACAATTCCAACTTGAACTTGATCTCCCAGCACAGGAGTCACAATGAAGCTCCAAGATTATCCTCGCCCCAAAAATGACAATGGCATCGGACTGCACTTTCGCCTCGATCTCACCGAGACGGACAACAAACCGTACATCTCGCAAGGCATTGAATGGCTGCAAATTATCAATGCAAAATGGACGTTGGTCGCGGGACAAGATTGGGAGCAAATCGGCAAAGCCGCCCGCTTGATTTACGACGCGGGCATCATGCCGGTCTGTCGTCTCGTGTGCAAAATTGACAAGCCATTCATTGATTGGGAAACGGGCGTCAAGACATTGCACGATTTGGGGATTCCCGCGTACATGCAAATTTTCAACGAGCCAGGCGATTATCGCGAATGGAAAGACGAAAATCCAAAGATTGATGTATTTGGTACGAAATGGGCGGATGCGGCAGGGCGTGTATTTGGCGCAAACGGCTTGCCGGGCATGGGCGGCGTGTTGGGGCAGGACGAATGGCTCGCCGCGTTCAACGCGGTCGAAGGCGGCGCGTCAAATCCCCTTTGGAGTCAAGCGTGGTTCTGCGTTCACAATTACGGGAGCAATCATCCGCCAAACTATCCGTATGATGACGTGAATCAAAAAGGAACGCCGTGCACGCCGGAAGAGTACGCAAAATATAAATTCTCCATGCCGTTCGACGAATTGAATGCGCTGCGGCGCGGCAAAAAAAATCCGGGCGATACCATTTTTGATGATGACACTGCGGTGCTGCGCGTCCACGTTTTCAAAAAGTGGATGGTGGACTCGCTCGGTTATTGTTTGCCAATGATCGGCGGAGAAGGCGGCTGGCAATGGCAGACCGAAGAAGATTTGCGTTATCCCAAATTGCCCGATGAATTTCACGCGCAATACACGCGCGAAATGTTTGAATGGTTCCGTTTCGGAAAATTGTCCGATGGCACGCCGTTGATGGATGAATTGTTTTGCTGCACCGCGTGGATCGAGGCGGATGGGCAAGCCGATTCATGGTGGTTCGGTCCGCTTGGCACGAAACAGGGAACGATTGATGCGGTCGCATCCATTCCTTCTTTCGTTCGCAAATTCAGTTGGGACGTGAGCGAGCCAATCATCCCACAACCGATTGAGATTGGACTACCGCCCGCGATTGAAATCCCATCGCCGGTGCTGACTGACCCGAATGTGACACGACCACTGCCCGATTTGGATGTAAATGTCCCAACAGAACCGGAACCGCTTCCCGTACTCGAACCGACGCCTGTCGCTCCGCCTGCTGACCCGCCTTTGATTTCCTACACCGTACAACAAGGCGAGACCCTTTGGGGCATTGCGAAAAAATTTGGCACCACTGTTGAGGCGCTCGTCACCGCGAATGAGATTCAAGACAAGAACAAAGTGCGCGCCGGACAGAAACTTGTCATACCCCGCTAATTTTTGATTTTTGATTTACGCGTGCGCGGAAAAATCATAAATCCGAAATCATAAATCCAGAGTGCAGTTCCCCCGTCCCTCCCATGATAACGGCATCGGAATGCATTTGGGCTTTGACCTTTCCGCGTCAAGGCTCGAACGCTATCTCCCCGCGCTTGAACAATTGCGCGTGACGTGGTGTCTCATCCCACATCGCGGCGAAGATGATTTAGGACGCGCCGCCTATGCCGTCGCGACGCGCGGCATCCTGCCGATTGCGCGTTGGCTCTGCACGATTGACGAGAACGTGATTGATTTCGCGCGCTATGCGCGGCTGCTTGGTTCGATGAATTTGCCCGCGTACGTTCAAATTTTCAACGAGCCGTCGAATCCGTACGAATGGCGCGATAAATTACCGAAACCGCGCGCCTTTACGGCGCGATGGTGTGAACACGCCGCGCGCGTCGTCGCGGAGGGTGGATTACCCGGGCTGCAAGTTTTGCATGTCGAAGAATTGGAGGCGGTGCTGCGCGAGTTAAAAGCGCTGAACGCGCAAAGTGTGATTGAACGAATGTGGTTCTGTCCGCATCCGTACGGCGGAAATCATCCGCCCGATTATCCGTACGATGAATTGAACCAACGCGCTCATCCCGGAGCGACTCTGAACGACGACCCCGACACCATTTTGCAATTTCTTGAATTTGCGCCGGTGTTTGAACGCGAACTTGGTTTTGTGCCGCCGTTCATTGCGGGCGAATGCGGCTGGCAGTTCGGCAATGCGTCTGATCCGCGTTACCCAAAAATAGATGACGCTTTGCACGCCACATATCACGCCGCGCTATTCAACATGTTTCGAACGAACCGTTTGCCAAATGGCGCGTCGCTGCCCGATTTTGTTTATACATTTTGCCCGTGGATTTTGTACGGAGCCGAGGCGGACGCCTGGTACAGCGCGACGACCGGTGTGCGCCAGCAAACGATTGATGCTGTCGCTGCGCTTGCGCCTTTCGTGCGTGGCGAAACCAAACTCGCGCCCCCGCCACCTCCCGCGCCGAAACGCCCTCCCTTGCGTCATCTGCTGTTGTTCGGCGCGTCGAATCGAGAAAAATGGCATCGCCTCGTCCTCGCGCGCAAATATGCGCAGCGGTTCAATATCGCCTTTAGTTTTTCGCTTCGGGATGCGTTTCACGCGCAGCGCGTGACCATCATCGGCGACACGTTACAGGTGAGTTTAGAGGACGAAGCCAAACTGAAACGCGCCGGCGTGCGCGTCGAACGTTGGCTTGGTGATTTGCAGGCGCTAGAGATCATCTTACAAGATCGCCTCGCGCGTAATGTGGAATTTGAAAAATAAACTCTGTCGGGTTCAAGCCGACAGAGTTTTTTGTTGCATCACAATTTGATTTAGCTAAAGACAATCGGGTCCGGAATAAAGTCCGGCGCAACATCCGCAACGGGCGGCGGCGGCGGCGGCGGCGGCAAACGCCGCGCCGTCCAGAGATTCAAGCGTTCACCAACAGGTTCCACTTTGAAAAAACCGGATGCCTCTAACATGCCGCGATATTCTGTGCGCGTATAAACATCCGCGTCCGCGCTGCCGAGCAAAACATCCAATCCCCAAAGCGGCACCATCCCCGGACCCCGCCGATCATCTTCTTCCATCGCCGCCCGCAGCACAATCCACCCTTCCATCTTGAGCGCTTCGTGCGCGTTATGCAAAATACCAATATTTTCTTCGACACTGTGCAGTTCCGTAATGGTATCCACCATGACCAAATCGAATGTGTCTTGCGCCAGTGGCGTGAGCCATTCCCCTTGCTGAAATTCGACGCGTTTATGCAATTGCACCGCTTCGACGATGGGGCGCAAGCGCGCGAGGTGTCCACTTTCATCCAACACCAACAAGCGCGCCCGCGAAAATTTTTGCAGAAACGTTAACGCGCGCAAACCCGCTTCAACGCCAAAGGCGAGCAATTGCAGCTGCGCGTTCGGTTGAAATTCAAACGCGATTTCATCCCACACAGGCGCAAACTCTTGGCGCGCCGTTTCGGGATCGTACCACGTCGCCAGCGCGCGCGGCAGATCGCGATTCGCTTCGAGCCACGCCGTGAGCGGTTTATTGGAACGTACTGCGCGCCCCGTACTGCCGCGCGCGTCCCATGCCCACTGCGCGAGCAGCACATCGCCCAAGTATTCTTTCTTCCCCTTTACTAGAAATGTTTCTGCAGTCGGCGATAACGTGTACTCGAATTCGCCGCGCGCGAGATAGCCCATATTTGCCAACGCGTCGAGCAGCAATCGCGCCGCGCGTTCATTGAATCCGGTGACGCGCGCGAACGCGGGCAGCGAAAAATTTCCATCGGCAATGCGCGTAAAGACCTCCAGCTCTAGCGCGGCTTTGAGCGCGGCGGCTTTGCGCACATTCGTTGTCACCTCATCCAAATCTTTTCTACCCGTAAGCGGACGCGCCATCTCAAGCTCCAATCCATTCCACAATCGTCGTCTCGCCTTGCCCCACTCCCACACACAACGTCGCGAGTCCATAAAAGGGACGCGGTTCGTTCGGCGCGCGGCGTTCCATCTCATGCACCAGCGTTGTAATTAAACGCGCGCCCGAACACCCAAGGGG
The DNA here is from genome assembly GCA_004295045.1 of Chloroflexota bacterium. Lineage (GTDB taxonomy): Bacteria > Chloroflexota > Anaerolineae > UBA4142 > SHND01 > SHND01. The sequence continues at coordinate 73,928 of SHND01000056.1, forward strand.
ATGTCCCAACGCAATCGCGCCGCCATTTACATTTGTAATTTCGTGACGAAAGTTCGCGTATCTCATCACGGCGAGCGCTTGGACGGCGAACGCTTCGTTGAGTTCAATCAATCCAATCTCTTGGATTTTCAATCCCGCGCGCTGCAATGCTTTTTGCGTCGCAGGCACTGGACCGTAACCCATCGTGCGCGGGTCAACGCCCGCCGCCGCAGCAGAAACAATCCGCGCTTTAGGTTTCAAGCCCAATGCGCGCGCCTTGTCCTCACTCATCAACAACACCGCCGCCGCGCCGTCATTGATACCCGACGCGTTGCCCGCTGTCACCGAGCCGCTCGCGCGATACGCTGGCTTTAACGCCGCGAGTTTTTCCAGTGTCGTATCGCGGCGCGGATGTTCGTCCGTATCCACAATCCTCGCGTCGCCTTTTTTCTGTGGAATGATCACGGGAACAATCTCTTGCGCGAATCTGCCGGAATCTATCGCTGCAACTGCGCGCCGATGTGATTCGAGCGCGAATTGGTCTTGCTCGGCGCGCGATATTTGTTGTTCCATCGCCGCGATATTTTCCGCCGTTTCGCCCATGCTTTCGAGCGGAAACAGCTGCTTCATCCGTTCGTTCGGAAAACGCCAGCCGAGCGTCGTATCGTACATTGTCGCGTTGCCCGTCGGAAATCCATTTTCGCTTTTCGGCAGCGCGTACGGCGCGCGCGTCATGGATTCCACGCCGCCCGCGATGAAAACATCGCCTTCGCCCGCTTTGATCGCGCGTGCGGCTTGATTGATCGCCGTAAGCCCCGACGCGCACAAGCGATTCATTGTCACCGCCGCGATCTCTTTTGGAAAGCCCGCGAGCAGCGTCGCCATGCGCGCGACATTGCGATTGTCTTCGCCCGCCTGATTCGCGCAGCCGAGATACACTTCTTCGATCACTGCCGCGTCAATCTCCGCGCGTTTCACAATCTCTTGTAACACGCGCGCGGCGAGATCATCGGGACGCACATCTTTCAACACACCGCCATGGCGCCCGATTGGTGTTCGCACACTTTCAATGATAACTGCTCGGTTCATAAATTTTCACTTGGAATGATGATAGAATTTGTTCGTGCCTCTTTCGCGATTGCTATTCGATTATACGCGAGCAAGCAACGATGTAAAGCATTGACACGCGTCGCGGCACAAGCGTGTTTCGAGGTGCGTGGATATCTCTTGCGCAAAATTTGCATTTCGCTATACTCTCCACCAATGGCGTAGGAGATTTCTCTGGACCAGGGATAGAAAAAACAAAATCCGATCATCAAACCGCACACCGAGGTCACAATGCAGCATCAACAACTCTATTCCATTAGGCGGGCTGGTTTTGTAAAAATTTTAGTGTTGGCTTTGTCCTTGTTTAGCTTGACCGCATTCGGTGTGGTTATGTTCGGCAGCCCCGCGCGAGCGGAAACTGCGGGCGGGAGAAACCTTTCTCGAATCGTTCTCGCCAAACCCACGGCGACGCGAACGCCAACCCCATGCAGCGCCCGAGATTGTCCAGCGCCTACCCCCACCACCACACCAACTCGAACAAAGACCAAGACACCCACGCGTACAAAGACGCCTGCACCGACGAACACGCGGACTGTTACCAACACGCCAACACCCGCCGTAACAGCTACCACTGCTCCAACATTCATACCAACAGAGACGCCAACGAGCACGCCAACACCCGCTGGTCCGTCCAATACTTTTCAATTGATTGACGCTGCTCTCGTGCGCGGAGAAATCACGCGCGATGAAGCGGCAATCTACAAAGTGTATGCCTTGTTTGGCGTTGGCGCGCCGCACGTGCCGGCGCAATTCATCAGCAGTGAACCCGTGCCGGGAGATGGCACGATGTTGTTCCTGGCAGCATTAAAAGATTGGGAGCAACTTGCGCCTGAAACACAAGCGCAGATCAATGAGTTTATCACACCCAGAACCCCAACACCGCCACCACCACTTTCCGCACCGAATCGCGCGTCGATCCAGAGAACTTTGCAAATGCTGCACCTTCCTGCAGGAACCTATTGGCTGTCGGGTGTGGTGCTCAAGCACAAACGCTCAACCTTTCGGCTGCAGACCCCGCGCGGGCGCATTGCAATACACCTCAACGCTGCTACACAGATCCAGTTCCAAAACAAAGCGCTCGAAGCATCAAAATTGCGGCGCGGGGATCGCGTCGAGGCGTTGGTGCGCGTCGATGACCAGCAGCGCGTGGTGGGCATCTATCTCCTTGCCACGCGCTTTCCGAAAACGAAAGCGAAATCACGGGCGGAAAGTTCTGATGGGACGCTCCCCTGGCAAGCCACGCTGGATTTGGGAACGGGCGCTGCGCCAAGTTTGGCAGTGGATTCCCAAAGTAACGTATATGCGCTGTGGCAAGCCGCCGATGGATTGAGTTTGCAGTTGGCGCGCTGGGATGCGCAAGCGCGCACATGGAGCAGCGCGCAGACGATCGCGGACACGCCAAGCGCTGACTCGAACCTCACCCTAGACCGCCACAATCGGGTGCATGTGATTTGGAGTGCCACGACGTTCGACAGCGGGGCGAATCAAGTCACCAGCGGGTTGTATTACACGGGCGGCGAATGGGCGCAGGTCAGCAGTTGGAGCAGTCAAGCCCTCGCCATGCGCCAAGCAAGCGGGGCGGATTATGTGCATCTGTCCAATCCTGCCTTGACCGCCAGTGAACTCCAAAGCGGCGGCAATCAGGTGCATCTGGGCTGGCGCGAATTCTGGTATCAAAACGGACAGCCGACCTTTGCCATTCGTGCCTGTACATTCGATGCAGGCGCACCGACATGCAGCAATGCCATCACGCTGCGGGAGAGTCCCTACTCGGCGGGACGACCGCGTTTGGCAACCGCACACGCCTACGGGATGACTGCGCAGGATACCGCGGTGGCATTGACCTTTGACATGCTGGATGGCGACGGGAATGTGATTTTCTATGCGGAATGTGCGGCGCAAGGGGGCTGTGACAGTGGACAATGGAGCGTGGTCGAAAATATCTCGAACGGCGGGGGCTTGTATCCGACGCAGGCGGATGTGAGCTTTGATACGGCAGGTAGTGCGCACGTGGTGTGGCTTGCGAGCAGCGGGGATTCATCACAGGTGTATTATCGCTCGCGCGTGCAAGGAGTGTGGAGTGCGCCGCAAGCGTTAAGCAATGTGGAAGTAGGAATTGAAGTAACCGGACCAAACCCGGTGGTGCGTGCGGGGACGCCGAACAATGTGGATGTGTTGTGGTTTAATGCGCTCGAGGCAGGACAGCAATTGAATTACGCGCATTGGGACGGACAGCAGTGGAGCAGTGCGCTGCCGATTGGAAACGCGGGTATCGCGCATGGTTCGCCGGGTGCAGTCCTTGACCCGTTGACCAATGTCGTGCATGTGGCGTGGACGGAAGGCGAGAACGCAGTCAAGTACGCAAGCGCGCCGCAGACGGCGAAAGAAATCGGTGGCATGATTGATATCGTCAATAACGAGGTCGGTCCAATCTGTTTATTGAACGAGTATTACGAAACCGGTAATTTTCGGATTTATTATACGCGAACATTTCCCAATACCTTGAACGAGCATATCGAAAAGGATTGCCGCCTCCGCCCACCGGATCCAAATCAACCCGCCGATGCGGTTGCTACACTCAACCCCAATGGGTATCCGCAGTTTGTTATCGTGCTTGCTGATAGTTTGGAACAAAGTTACCTAACCTATGGTCAAATGGGCTATCAGCCACAACTCGACACTATGCCAAAGATAGATCATGGACGCTATCCTATCCATGTGAGTACCTCACCTATCTGGACGAATGTATTACCATCGCCTGCACCTGCTGGCGGTATTACTTTCCCCGACCAAATGTACATTGCTCGCGACCAGCCCTATAATGGCGATCCGAACGCGCCGATTGACTGGCTGCGCACACAACTGGGTGCGCATGAGTTGTATCACACCGTCCAGTACACATATATGGGATACCCATTAGTCACCTGGGCATTGAGCGAAGAGGTGCGTTGGTGGATGGAGGCGACTGCGGAGTGGGCACAGCCGCATGTCTATAGCCAAGATGGCACCTACCCAAAACTCTTGGACAACCTCTTGGCAAATCCGCATCTTTCAATGGTTCAACGCTCATTCAGCGAAGCCAACCACGCCTACGGTAGTTTCATCTTTGCAACCTTTCTTGAGGAACAAGTTGCCAACGGCATCGCGGCGATCATTCAACAGACGTGGGAGAGATACCGCGTGAACCCGAACGCGGATATGCTCGCCGCGATAGAAGAGGTGTTGACGCAGAATTACAACACGAACTTGCGCGATGTGTTCCCTGAATTCGCGCGGCTCAACTATTTCATGAATCAAGGCACGTATGATGCTGTCGTTCCTCAAGCCTATCCAAATGTGCAGGATTTGGGGAGTTTGCAGAATAATTGGGCATTGTGGAGAATATTCCGCGACCGCCTTCCGCAAAATGATCCGCGAAGAAACTCGCCTAACGACACAGCTGCCGTAGTTGTCGTTGGTCCTATTAATCAACAGGCAAACCTGTATCCGATCAATGGGAATACACCCAACATAGACCACCTCGGTGTCACATATGTCGAGTTCCGAACGTCCAACCTCAATCTTCAACCCGGCAACACCGCTGATTTGGAATTGATGATCACCATTCCAGAACGCGGCGGTCTCGTGCCTCTCGATCGTCCGCGTGTGAGTGTAATTCCCATTCAGGTTTTCGATGGAGTGCCTCATCCTCCAAACCAGTTTGTCAATGCCCTGGTAACAGGGGCTGATTTGACGTACTCAACAACGATTCAGAACTTCCAACAATACGACCGGGTTGTTGTAATTATTTCGAATATTCTACCGGTTCGGAACTTTGATGGAATGAGAGTCCACTATCAGGCGGGGCTAAATGTACATTGACGAAATGAATGGAGAATAGACTCATGAAATGGCATGTATTTCGCACGATCTCGTTGTTGAGCCTGACGCTTTGTCTTGCCATCGTCGCCTGTTCACGGTTCGCTGCAACAGACGGATTAGTAAATGAGAGCGATTACAACGTCAATTTCCGTCTACGGTTGCATGTGGATCGCGATCGGCTACGAGCAAATGAACCTGTCACTGCCACACTCTCATTAACAAACATCGGCAAGCAGGCACAAGCCATTGAATCACAAGGAACTCCCGTATTGAACCTTTACATCGAAGACATAGTGAGTCATGAAAACTACGCGACTTGGTCTGTCGAACATCCTGATCTAGTCACTCATCGGCTGCAATTGCAACCGGGCGAATCCAAAACAATCCAACTAACGTGGATACTTGAGCCAGAAGACGCCTTCTCAGGGAAAACCGTGTCGATTAATGGACTACTCTATGAAAGGTCTACACCTGTTAAAGGCCTCGATGTCCTTTTGTGTGTCAACTCTTGCTAATGCCTATAAAGTTTGGAATTGACGATTACAATTCCGGAGCGCGGCGGACTCGTTGTCATACATCACAAGACCCGCCGTTTGTGTTTGAGAAACAGCATGTACAAAAAAGCGGCAAGCGATTTTCACTTGCCGCTCTATTTCTCATTTTCCTGTGTACGCTGCCGCGCGTTTTTCTAAAAATGCGTTCACGCCCTCTTGATGATCTTGCGTCTCAACCGCGATATTCTGAATGAAGGCTTCATAATCCAACGCGCCGTCTAAATCGGTGACGAGCGCGCGATTGAAGGCGCGTTTCGTGAGACCGATGCCGCGCGTGGGCGCATTCGCCAATTGTTTCGCCAAGTTCATTGTCGCATCCATCAATTCATCGGGCGGAAAAATTTTGTTCGCCAAACCAAAGGCATACGCTTCGCGCGCGTCCACCAATTCATTCGTCAGCGCCATTTCCAACGCGCGTCCGTAGCCGACAATGCGCGGTAATAAAAATGATGTTCCCGAATCGGGTGCGAGTCCGATGCCGATGAACGCCATGCGAAATTTCGCGATCTCGGACGCATAGCGCAAATCGCAGGCGCAGCAAATGCCCAAGCCCGCACCCGCCGCCGCGCCATTCACCGCGGCAATGAACGGTTTTTCTATCGTCCGAATTTTCGTGACAATTTTGTTGTAGCCGTTCAACAAATGCTCGCGCACGCTCAAACCTTCGGGCGAATTTTGTCGTTCCAAAAACGCGGCGAGGTCTTGCCCCGCGCAAAAATTTTTGCCCGCGCCGGTCAAAACAATCGCGCGAATTGCGCTGTCGCGTTCGATCTGCTTCAACGCGTCGAGCAGCTCGCGCGTCATTTCATCATCAAACGCATTTGATTTGTCGGGACGATTTAGCGTGATCACGGCAACGCCGGAATCTACTTGAAAGAGGAGTTTGGTATAAGACACAATTGGAATTTGGAATTTCGATTTTCAATTTTCGACTCGGGTCGCGTCGCCAAATCAAAAATTGAAAACGCTGTCCTGAACAAAGTGAAGGATCCGCAATCGAAAATCAAACAGCCGCCCACAGCATATCATCCGCCGAACGTTGAATCGCTTCCATCACCTTGTGCGTTTTCAGCGCGTCGTCAAAAGTCGGCGGCGCACGTCCTTCCAGTTCTACGCCTTGAATTTGTTTCGTGAAATCGGTCGCCAATTCGCACAATGCCCACATTAACGGTTCGCGCGGACGATCCGGCAGTTCAAGGCGGCGCGGAATTTCGATCAAACCAAAATCGCGTTCGGTATCGCGCTTGCCCGCTAGCGTTCCGCTGGTGATTTGCAAGGTCGCGCGCGAGCCGACGAGTGAAATATTCCACGGTTGATCTTGGCGCGCGCCGGTGATGAAATTCAAGATCGCGATGCCGCCATTTTCAAATTTCAAGAGCGATAGAAATGTATCGTCCGCCGTCGCGGTGAATTTTTCAATTTTTTGTTCGCGTCCCACCGTGACGGGGCGGCGCACTTCGGAAAATAAAGTTTCGCGGTCGGCAAACACCGATTGCACCGGACCGAACCACCATTGCAGCGCGTCGAGAAAATGCACTGCGACATTTCGCATCACACCGCCGCCGCGTTTTTCGTCCGCCGCCCAATTCCCATTCAAACCCCACGGCTGCGCCATCACAAACGTGATCGTCGCGCGCAAAAATTGTCCGAGATACTCTTCGTCAATCAATTCTTTGGCGTACGCGTAGGACGGCAAATAGCGCGTTTGAAACGCGACGGCGTTTTTGATTTTACGCTGCTGCGAAGTTTCGAGTAACGCTTTTGCTTCTTGGGAATTTAGTCCGGCGGGTGATTCGACTAACACCGTCTTTTTGGCGAGCATCGCTTTGTTCGCCAATTCCTTTTGCGTGTTCGGCGGCGTCGCAATGGTCACTAGCTCAATCTCGTCGCGTGAAAAAATTTCGTTCGGATTACTGAATGCGAATTTGATGCCCGCGTTTTTTGCGACCACCTTGGCGCGATTTTCGTCCGCGTCGCACACCGCGACAATGTCCAAATTTTTGATGCGCCGCAATGCATCAATATGCAGTTGTCCCCACGCCAAACCAATCACCGCCACGCGCACATCAGCCATTTTCGTATTTCACCATTCGCTGCGCGAGAGAGCGCTTGCTACGCGATCTTTTGAATTGTGCATTGGGCATTCTGCATTCTGCATTGCGCATTACGCTTCGTCCTCATCCGCGCGGCGCGGCATATTGTCCTGAATATCTTGCGGTTGATGACGCACCCACAAATTTAGCAAATCCCCTTCTGGCAATGCTTCGTATTTCGCCGCGACAATTTCCAATTGCTTGCGCAGACCACTCATGGTGGGAAAATCCAAATGGATGGATCGCTGCGCGTGCCAGGTGCGTTGACAGCGTTCCATCAAGATTTGTCCTTTGAGAGAACGCACTTGGCAGAGGGAAATAAAAAATGGACGCGCGGAATCAAGCAGCGAGTACATCCACTCGTCGTTGACAGTTCTAAATTCAGGCGGCGGTCCTTCGACAATCGTGATGAGTTCGGGGTCGGCTTCCATGCGAGCAGATAGCAGGTAGCAGATAGCGGTTAGCCAATTGCAAGCGATGGGTTTTTATCGCAGCCATTAGCCATCCGCCATTTGCCATCTGCTATTTCCCTTTCCACTCCGGCTTTCGTTTTTCAACAAACGCTTGCAAACCTTCGCGTCCGTCTTCGGTGCCAAACAAAAAGTAAAACATCTTGCGTTCGTAATCCAAACCGTCGGTTAGCGAAGACTCGAACGCTTTGTTGACCGATTCTTTGGCGAGGCGCACCGCGACGGGCGCTTTGGACGCAATTTCGCGCGCGAGATTTTTTGCCTCGTCCAAATAGCTTTCGGTGGGGAAAACCCGCGCGACCAAACCGCGCGCCTCGGCTTCGCGCGCCGACAGGGCGCGTCCGGTCAAGACCATGTCCATCGCTTTCGATTTGCCGATTGCGCGCGTGAGGCGCTGGGTGCCGCCCGCGCCGGGGATCACACCGAGATTGATTTCGGGTTGCGCAAATTGCGCGCTCTCTGACGCGACAATCAAATCGCACGCCATCGCCAATTCGCAGCCGCCGCCAAAGGCGTAACCGCTCACCGCTGCGATGACGGGCTTGGAGATTTTTTTGATACGGTCCCAATACGCGATCCAATTTTTTTCCAGCATTTCGACGGGCGTCGCGGTTGCCATGTCTTTGATGTCCGCGCCCGCGCCAAACGCGCGCGCGTCGCCGGTGACAATCAGGCAGCGGACCGCCGCGTCTGCGTCCAGCTCTTCGAGGGCGCGGGTCAATTCTTGCATCACATTGCTGTTGAGCGCGTTGAGTTGTTTCGGACGATTGATTTGTACGACGGCGATAGGTTCTTCGCGCTGCACAAGAATAAATTCGTATGGCATAGGAATTTTAGTACGACAAATTTGAAATTTGTCATCCGTAGAACAAATTACAAATTTGTTCTACGGGGAAAGCAATTGTAATTCACCTTGACGCACAAGTAAAAGCGCGGACAGCAAGCCGTTTGTGGAATTTCGCGCGTCCTCTGCAATTTGCGCGCGTAACTCTTGAAACGCAGGATGCTCGCGCGCAAAGCCGAGCAGCAAATCGTGCGTGGGAATGCCCAAGACAAGTTCGCCGTCCACACGCGCTTGCCAATCTGCCAGACGCGACGGCAGAAGCGCGCGCGCCGACGCGTTGCTCGAATGATCCACCAGCAATGTTTCGACGCCTTGACCGTTCACAGAAAATTGCGCATTCGCAGACGTGCGTTCGAGATTTTCCAACGCGACATCGTACGCGGTTTGCGAATCAATTCCCCACGCAGGAATCGCCTCGAGCTGCACGTACTCGAACGATTCGCCGCGATCGAGGATCAACGCCGCGCCCAAATCTTGAACGATGGAGCGCACGACCAAGCGCAATCCTGTTTCGCGCTTGTTCATCCACTGCTGCGCGGTCATCAAGCGCGGCGCAAGTATTTCTTCAATCCGCGCAAACTCGACATTACTCGCACGCTGCTGAGTGGAACCATCGAGCAGCGCGCCGATAAATTCATTGATCGTCGGAGACAACGCGTCCGGGTTTGCGCGATAGCGTTCGTAATAACGGTCGAGGTGCGCCGTCGTGTCTTGTCCGCGCACGCGCAATTTTAATTGTAATCCTTTGCCGCTTTGAATTTCAACCTCGCCCACATCGCGCAGACGCGCCGTCACCAGCGCCGAAAACATTTCCGCGCTCATCGGCGGAATTTCGCGTTCGTCGGAATTCCAATCCATTCGTCGTTCGTCTCGAGTCATCCGTTATCTTTCCGGCGGATTCAAGCGCAAATAATCCGACACTTTGCCGTCGCCGATGCGATACACATCCGCGACTGTTTCCGACACTTTGCTTGCAATGTCGCCAAACATTTCGAGCAGGTCGGTAAAGTCGGTGTGCGCGGAGATTTTGTACCACTTGCCGCCGCTGCGCGCCGCCATTTCTTTGTAATACTTTTCGGGCGTCGAAACGACGAACGTGAGCATCTCGCGGTACTGCAATTGTTCCATCACGTCCCGAACTTTGAGGTTGTGATTTTCCAGCGCGGGTTCGTCGGTGATCAACAACAATACTTTGACCACATTGTCGCGGAAATCCAACGCCATCGCTTTTTGCAGCGCTTCCAGCGATGACTCGCCGCGATTGAAACCGCCGCTGTAACGCGGAATTTTTTTCAAGCTGCTCTTTGTCGTTTCAATGTTGCGCGTGAAACTCGTCGCGACAATTTTATCGCCCTTGACGGTGAGATCGCCGAATGCCACAATCGCAACGCGCGAATCCATTTGCAAATTGCCGAACCGATCAATAAATTTCGCGCACGTTTGCAACAGACCTTTGATTTTGTCCGACATTGAACCCGTCGTGTCAATCACAAACACCAAGTCCACGCTCTTGCCGCGCGTCGCCAACAGCGTTTCTTCATTGATCGGCTGGTCCACCCGCGCGAGCCCGCGCGAATCATTTTTTCCGGTATTCAACAAATTTTGAAATAGTTTTTTCCCTGTCTTGCCCATCGTTCCTACTCCTCGATGATTGCTCAACTACGCCGAGCGAATTATTCTATGCCGCGTATCGAATTGCGCGTCAGCACATTCTTTTTACGCACAAGCGGCAGTGAGCGTAACACGCCGCGCAATTCATTTCGCCAATGCCAAAGGAAAACCAATTCCACTGCCACCATCGCCAACGCGACAACCAGCAGGAGCGGCGCGGTGAGATAAATGCCTGCGGCAATGAGGGCAACCAAAAACAAGAGATGAATGACCAAGCGTACGCCGAGCAGCCAATGGTCGGGAGTTTCGCGCGGTACGCGCTTTTGCAACAAAGCCCGCCACGTCACGCCAACAAAGAGCGCGAGCGTCAGAGCAAAGATTATCCACACTTGATTATGATAACGCGATGAATCGTCCACCACAAACGGCAGCGCGCCGACATTCTCCAGCGCAACGAATGGCACGAGTGTTGCAATCAATCCGCCAAAAGCGAGCAGAGGGACTGCCCATTGCCAACGTTTGCCGTTTTGTTGCGCGCGCACGCGGCGCGTAAAAAAAGAAAACCAGAACGCGACGAAAAGCCACGCGAAAAAATTGCCCCACGGCACGCCAAACCATCCCTGATCTGCGCGAATGGTCCACGACCACAACCCCAAGCGAATCGCCACCGCGTCCAACGCCAAATCCAACACAATCGCCCACACCGCATCTGCCATCGGCGCAGTGAGGACGACGGACTGCGAACGGCGCACTTTTATTCCTTTTGCTGTCTGTCGTCTGTCGTCTGTCGTCGCACCAATCCCCAACGCATCCGTGATATTCATCGCGCCCGCGATAATCATCGCCCACGTGAGCGCAATCGCAATGGGAACGTCGCCTAGCAAAACCCAATGCGCGTTGTAACGATATGTGCCAAACAGAAAAATATCACCCTGCTCGAGGAGCAGTCCGAAAAGAAATGCAGTGAGCAATTCCACAAGACGCGCGGACGAATGTTTCCACGCGCGCCACGCGGAGACGAGAAACAAAACTACGACACCGAGCTGCAAAAACGCGTAGCCAAACGCGGGGGAGGTAAAATTTCCCAAGCTCAATCACGTTTTCGGAAATAGGCGAAATTCATTTCGATAAAGTGCTGCCATTGCTCCGGCACCTGGTCTTGGTGAAAAATCGCGCTGACGGGACATTCCGGCACGCACGCGCCGCAGTCAATACATTCGTCGGGGTTGATATACAACATGTTATCTTGATCCGTCCCATGAATACAATCCACCGGACACACAGCAACACACGACGCGTCTTTTACATCAATACATGGTTCGGCAATAATATATGCCATTCACAATCTCCTCGTTGCATCACAAAACTATGCCGCCAAAATTTCATTCGTGTTTTCGGGTTCAGTCTCCACTATTTTTTGTTAGATACACGCGCGGCAGCGCCTGATCTTTTAATTCCCCAATTCGGTCCGCGCCCAAGTCATACACATTCCAATATACCTCGCTTGCTTCGTCAATCAAGCGCGCCACATCCACCCCGTAACATTCCGGCGCATACGGCTCCAAATAATTGATTCCGCGTCCCAACACTTTGATCACGCCGGTGTAATTCCCATTTCGCAAATGATGAAACCCCACGCCAATTTGCAAAATTCCTTTGTAAAAATTGCGGATGGTTGAATCGGGCTCGGCGCGCCATACCAATTCCAATGTTTCGTGCTGATTCCAATATTCGCCGCGATTAAACTGTCCGAACGCGTGCAGCATCTCGGACGTTGGGGCGCGGCGGCAGCAATCGCGTGTCGGCGGGTCGCGCGGGGAGAGGGTTGCAGGAATTTCGCGCATGGGTCAGATGTCATGCTCCTGAACAACATCGAAACTCTCTGAGAGAGATTTTCGACGCGCTCAAAATAACAATCAATCTCATTGCTTTGCAATCTTGATGAACGACACTTCCATCCATTCTCGAAATGGTACCGCGACTCGCGCAAAGGAAAACTCTTTGCCCGGTCCCATTGTTGTCGCGTTGTTGTCCACCCACGCGACAAAACCGAGCGGCACGTTCGGCGGATGCGGCGCGCGAAATCTTTCTTGCGCGTCGATTGAAAAAATCGCTTCGTGCGTACACCATTCAATTTTATATTCGTGCCACTGCGTCATATCAATTTCGTCGAGCAAACATTCTTGCGCCTGCATCATTTTTTCCGCTGTCGCAAAAACCAATTTGTCCATCCCCGGCACTTTGAATAAGGCATTGCCAACTGCCATTGTCACCGGATCGCGTTTGCCGCCGTTCAAGAATCCCGCGCGCCAGCCGTGACCGCGCAGGCCGCGCACGAACGACATGTCGCTGTGCGGCGACGCGTAAAAAAACCAAATCGCGTTCGGCGGCGCTTGCACGTTTCCTGTCCAATCGAACGGATCGTTCCAAAATCCAAAACCCGCCGTGCCGATCAGTTCACCCGCCGGATGGCTGAACCGCGCGCGGACAGTGAGTGTCAACGGCGGCGCCCAATGCAAATCCCAACGCGGCGCCGTGCGATGATCGTCAATTTCCGCATCCGACAATTCATTTGCCACCGCGCCATCTATCACCAATCGCGCGATGCCCGCTTCATGTTCTATCGCACTATGCCCAATTGCAAAACGCACCCAGCGCGGATGAAATCCATTTACAAAATGATCCTGAATCAAAGCCGAAGAATTGCTCACTCTGCGTCCGTATGACAAATTTCAAATTTGGCGTGCCTCATACCGTCAGCACAATTTTCCCAAACTGTTCGTTCTTGGCAAGCCGTTCGTGCGCTTCGGCGGCGCGCTCCAATGGCAACACCACATCTACAACGGGCTTGAATTGGCGTTGAAAGACCAATTTCATCACGTCCATGAATTCGCCCTGATTCGCCATCGTCGTTCCGATAATTTCCAACTGCTTCCAAAAAATGAGCCGAATTTCTTCCGTCGGATTCGGTCCGGTGGTCGCGCCGTACGTGACCAAGCGCCCGCCTTTGCGCAGCGCCCGCAGCGATTTCAACCAAGTCGCTTCACCCACCGCGTCAATCACCATATCCGCGCCGCGTTTATTGGTGATGCGAAAGACTTCCTTTTCCCATTCGCTGGTTGCATAATTGATCAAAATATCCGCGCCCAACTCGCGCGCGCGCGTCAATTTTTCATCGCTGTGCGAAGTTGCAAATACGCGCGCCCCCGCATACTTTGCAATTTGAATCGCCGCCGTCGAAACGCCGCTGCCCGCGCCGAGAATCACCACATCATCGCCCGCCTGCAAACGTCCGCGCGTAATCAGCGCGCGCCATGCGGTGAGAAAGGCGAGCGGCGCGGCGCAAATTTCCACAAAATCAAATTCATCGGGAATCGGCAAGATATTTCTTTGCGGTACGCGCATAAATTCCGCATAGCCGCCCGGCAAATGCTCGCCGAAAATTTTAAAGTTCACGCACAACGGATGATCCCCGCGCAAACAGAACTCGCACGTCGTATCCCACCAACCGGGATTGATGGTCACGCGCTGTCCCACTTGATACTGCGTCACATTCGCGCCGACCGAATCAATTACGCCCGCGACATCCGAACCGAGCGTGAACGGCATTTGCAATTTCAGTCCGGGCAAACCTTCGCGCACCCACACATCGAGCCGATTCAAAGCCACCGCTTTGACGCGGATGATCACATCGTCCGCGCCCGGTTCGGGTTTGGGCAAATCAACGAGCTGCAATTTATCCGTTCCGCCATGTTCAAATATCGCGACTGCTTTCATGCTCTGCTCCGTTGCCAAGATAAACTGATATTAGCAACGCCATTCAATGGTGTCAAACAAAAACGGAGGCGCTTGCCACCTCCGCTTTCAGTTCAAAAATCATCTTCCAGTACGCCACCGCCGACACTCGGCCAATTATCAGGGCGCGGTTCGAGCGATTTCGCATCGAGCCAAACAAGCCGCGTGCCATCCCACGTCAGCGCGGTTTCGTTTGGCGTGTACGCTTCGGGCAATTTCAACTTGAGCGCGCGCTGTTGGCTGTTTGGCAATGGCAGCAGCTCACCCTCAAATTGCACCGTATCCGCAATATCCAGCGCGCGCACGCGCCACGCATTTTCGCGTTTGTAAATGAACCACAATGCTTCCGATTGATTCGGCGATGTGCCGCCCTCTTGCGTCACGACCAAAAATTCGTTTACGCCGTCGCCATTCAAATCTGCCGCTGTCCGCTGTAAGGGTTTGAATCCCAATGCCGCCAGCGCCTGCCAAACTTGTTCCGGATTTTTGTCCGCGTCATTGCGCGTTTGCAAATACGCCGCGACGATTCCGCCCTGCAAATAAATTTCGCGCGCCTCGAAGGGAAAATCTAAATTGCCCGCCTTGTCGTCATAAATCAATTGATACAAATCGCCCGCGTTCGCCATCGCAATCCAACCGCGCAGCGCGCCATTTTGCCCCGACGCGTTTTTCGCGTACGTCTTCGCAACGGACGCAAGCGCGTCGCCGCTTTTTTGCGCGTCGCTCAAAAGTTTTTGCGCGTCGTCGGTGCGTCCCAAAAGATACAACACCATCGCCTGACGAAATTTGCCGAACGCGGCAGGGTCGGCTTGAGAATCGGTGAAATCCTCCTTTGCCAAATTCGCGTCATTCCACGCGCGTTCGTACTGCGTCAGCGCGCCGTTCCAATCGCCGTTGCTCAACGCGTACTCGCCCGCGTTCAACGCTTGGCGCGGCGTTTGCGGTTCTTGAATCGTTTGACTCACAGGCACAAATTTATCTTGCGCGTCGTCGTATTCCCACGTTTGCGTCGCGTTCGGATGCGCGAGCAATTTGTGATCGAACGCGCCGAACCACGGAAAGGTGAGTTTGATACTCGACGCATCTGCCGTCGTTTCGATTTGATAATCGGACTCGCCCGCCCAATTGATCAACGCCGCGTGAAAAATTGTTTTTGCCTGTTTTTCTTCCGCCAGCCAACGCGCGATGGTCAAATCATTTGTTGTGCCGCTCGCGCCCGGAATTTCCAACACATAAATTAATTCGCGCATTCCATCGCCCGTCACATCGCGCGCATCCAATTGGGCGGGATAGAAATAACGCGCCTCCGCCGACTCGATTCCGCCGAATGAAATCGGCGGGAGCGGCTCGTACGATGCGCCCAAACGCTCCACCCCAATAATCGGCAGCCCCATCACACCTTGCATCGCAACAAAAACCACGTCGCGGCTGCCGCCCTGATCGTCGCCGGTATGAATCGCGGTCACTTGCGCTTGCGCGTTTTCGGGCAAATTTTCCAGCTGTCCCAACGCGTCGCGCAATTGTTCCAGCGCCGGCTGCCCTTCCAACGAGACATCGCCATTCGCGGTTGCAGCTAGAAATTCACCGATTCCTTTCGCCAGTGTGTCATACAACGACTTGGGATCGTTTTCCGGAGGTTTGTAATTCTTTAATTCCGCGCTCGCCGCGCGAAACATGTCCGCGACATTTTCAGGCGTGGGTAATGTCTCGACGGTTGCCGTGGGTTCGGCAGAAGCTCGCGGCGTATTTGGTTTGGGCGTAACCGGAATTCCCGTCGCAGCAGGCAGGGTGGGGGGAGGGGTAAGGGTCGGAGCAGCGCGGCTGCTGACACAGCTGGCGAGCAGCATCAATGCGAACAAAAAGCCAATGCGTTTGAACACAAATCCTCCATTCAAGCTTCAGACTCGAAAGGTTTCAACGCGTTCGCGGGATAAAACCTTTGGATTTCTCGCGCACACGATAAAAAACCGCCATCATGGGCACGGCGGCATCTGCATCATCAAGACGTATTCATATTCTTATCCGTTCCCTCTGTCTCGTCGTCACTCGTCGCTTGTACGATTTTCGCATTCGTCACGCGCTGTAAATCCGCAACGCGTAGTTGAATATCCACCCCGCGCACTCCGCCGCTGATATGAATCGTTTCTAAATTTTGCGCGGCACGGTCGAGCAAAATCTCGAAACCTTTATTCAATTGCGCCAACGCGGAGATGCCGCCGATTTGCGCGCCCGTCAACTGTTCCGCTTCCCTTTTCGTCGCCATCCGTAATTTTTTTTCGCCAATGCTTTTCGCCAGCACACGCAAATCCACTTCACGATTCGACGCAATCATTACGAGCAATGGTTTTGTGCGCGGTGTTTCGCGCAGCACCACCAACGTTTTATAAACCTGTTCCACCGGCGCGCCAATCAAAGCCGCCGCGTCTTCGGCAGTGTGAAATTCTTGTGTCGCATCATACTCGGCTGCGGTGTATTGAATTTTTTGCGCGTCCAACATCCGCATCGCGTTGGTCTTGCTCTTTTTCTCATCCCTCATCCCCATTCGACCTTTGCTCATGGGAACCTCACCCCTCATCCCTCGTCATGGCGCCGCGTTAATCAACGTATGAATCACTGTAAGCGGCAAAATGTTGCGCACGCGTTGAAACGCAAAGCCCAATGCAAAACCCACGCTCAATTGAAAAGTGAACGCGCTTTCAAACGCCGAAAGCCAATTCGTGGCGGACGCGTTGGATAAATTGATGGGCAGGTGCGACGCGCCGAAAACAAACGACGCGAGATACAAACCCCAAATCGGATTTTTCAACAACGCTTCGAGGCGCGATTGCAAAATGCCGCGAAACAAAAATTCTTCGGGCAGCCCCGCGCCAAAATAAAAATAAACCACGCTCTCCCACCATGCTTGCGGTCTGTTATTTTGCAAGCCAATAAAAATCAACACCGCGCTCGGAATGAGCGCGGGAATCCAATCGCGCCACCCCGCGCGCAAGCCCAATTCACGCGGACGATAGCGCAGCGACAACCAAATTGCTAGCGGAACGAGTACCATCTCGAAAAGTTTCGGCACAATCGTTTCGTAAATATCGTTAATCGAAAGAAACGCCGTGCGCGGCAATTCGTACCAAGGCGCGTATTGCCCCACGCGAAACAACATCCAAAGCAAAACAAGCGCGAGCGCGATGGCTGACTCGATGATTGGTTTTCGCACCGGCAGCATTTCCATTGCGCGCCGTCTTGTAAAAAACCAATACACGAACATAATCCCAAAAATTTCGCCGAGTGCGGGAAACGGATTCGTATTGCGTCCCGAAACGATCGCAAGGAACCAGGGCAGCAGCAACAAGTTTGCGACGATCAGCGCGGAACGATTGCGCGCAAAATCGCGCGTTGTCGTTTTTGCATCAATCAAAATAGCGCGGAGATAATTTTTCATTGGGAACGCATAGGGGCGAACCTTCAGGGTTGCACAGTCATCGAGCAAGTACGGCGCATAATGGGCGCGAGTGTAACATGACAAAACAGCCAAGACAACCTACGCGCGGATGATGTATAATTCTAACAGATCGCAAATGGAATACCGCTTTTCAAATCACAAATCATAAATCCCAAATCACCCAATCACCTAATCACCCATGTCTCCCATCTCCCCTGCCGTTCAAGAACTCCAAAAACTCCTCGGCGCGCGCAACGTGTTGTGGCAGCCCGATGATTTGCGCGTCTATTCGTACGATGGCTCGAACAACATGGCGACGCCCGATATTGTGGTCCTGCCCGAAAATGCAAAACAAATCAGTAACATCATCAAAATCGCGCGCCGTTATTCGATGGCGATTGTGCCGCGCGGTTCTGGCACGGGACTTTGTGGCGCGATAACGCCGATCGCGGGCGGCATCATGATCGCGTTCGCGCGCATGAAAAAAATCCACAACATTGATTTGGAAAATCGCACCGCGCTCGTCGAACCCGGCGTCATCAATCTCGATGTCTCTACCGCGCTCGCGCCGTACAAATATTTTTACGCGCCCGACCCCTCGTCGCAAGCCGCGTGCAGCATCGGCGGAAACGTGGCGAATAATTCGGGTGGACCGCATTGTTTGTTGTACGGTGTCACCGCGAATCATGTGTTGGGCTTGGAAGTCGTTTTAGAGGACGGCGAAATTCTGTGGCTCGGCGGCGCAGCGCCCGACGAACAAGGTTACGATTTGGTTGCCGCGTTCATTGGCAGCGAAGGCACGCTCGGTATCATTACCAAAATTCTCGTTCGCATCATGCCCCTCCCCGAAGCGACGCGCACGCTCCTCGCCGTTTTCAACACCATCGAACAAGCGTCGCGCACTGTCAGCGGCGTCATTGGCGCAGGCGTGATTCCTGCCGCGATTGAAATGATTGACGGCACGACAATTCGCGCGGTGGAAGCGGCGTACAATATCGGCTTGCCGCTCGACGCAGACGCGGTGTTATTGATTGAAGTGGATGGACCAAAAGCGGGGATTGACGAACTGCAACAAATGCTCGCGGACTTTTGTCAAGAGTTCGGCGCGCGTGAGGTGCGGATCGCGCGCAACGAGCAAGAGCGCGCGGATTTGTGGAAAGCGCGCAAGACCGCGCTCGGCGCGCTCGGACGGCTCGCGCCGAATTATTACATTCAAGACGGCGTTGTGCCGCGTTCAAAACTTCCTTACGTGTTGCAGCAGCAAGACGCGATTGCAAAAAAATATAACGTCACCATCGCGAACGTTTTGCACGCAGGCGACGGGAATTTGCATCCGAACATTTTGTTCGATGCGCGCGAACACGGCGCGCTGGAACGCGTGAAAGAAGCGGGCGGCGAAATTTTGAAATTGTGCGTGGACGTTGGCGGAACGATTAGCGGCGAACACGGCGTCGGTCTCGAAAAATTGGATTACATGCCGCTGTTATTCGCGCAAGCCGATTTGGACGCGCAGGCAAAATTGCGCGACGCGATTGCGCCGACGCGCATTTTGAATCCCTGCAAAATGCTGCCGCAAGGAAGCAAGTGCGGTGAAGCCGCGCGTTCGAAATTGCCACAGGCGATTACGGGGAATGCGGAAGTGTGGATTTAGGAAATTTTCGATTTTCGATTTTCGATTTTCGATTTGACGTTTGACGCATGACGAACGAATTATTTTCCCTCAACGGAATTTCTCCTCAAACAATTTACATCCCGCGCGACGCGCCCGAACTCGCGCAAATCCTCGCACTGTGCAATGCGCAAAACTGCGCGGTGGTGGCGTGGGGCGGCGGAACGTTACAGCATCTCGGCAACGCGCCAAAACAATACGACGCGGTGATTCAAACGGCGAATCTGAATCAAGTCATTGATTACGCGTTCGACGACCTCACCGCCACGTTCGGCGCGGGCATGACGCTTGCGGAAATTGAACGCGTCCTTGCCGAACACGGCCAATTTTTGCCGCTCGATGTTCCGCATCCCGAACGCGCGACGATTGGCGGGGTTCTCGCGTCGGGCATGAACGGCGCGCTGCGTTTGCGTTACGGACCCGCGCGCGATTACATGCTCGGCAATCGCTTTGCCACCGTTGATGGACAAATTATCAAAGCCGGCAGCAAAGTCGTAAAAAATGTCGCGGGCTATGAACTGCACAAAGTCCAAGTCGGCGCGTTCGGCACGCTCGGCATCCTCACCGAAGCGACGTTCAAACTTTTTCCCAAGCCGCCCGCGGAAATTTCAATGTGGGCGTCGTTTGAGGAATTGCGCGACGCGTGCGCGGCAGTCGGACAAGTTTGGAACTTGCCCACCCCCCCCCTCGCCATCGAATTGTTCAATTCCGACACCGCGCGCTTGCTTGATTCCAACGCACCAAGCGCGTGGCACATTGCCGCGCGTTTTGGCGGCTCGAAAGCGACGATGGCAGCCGCGCGCGATGTATTTGCAAACGCGGTGAACGAAAACAACGCGCGCTCTGTTGAGGCGATTGAGGATGCACAAAAATTCTGGCGCGCGATTGCAGACATGCCCGCGACGCTGCACGAAAATTTTTCCGACGCGCTGCTCGTGCGCGTGAGTGTTCCGCCAAAGGAATTACAAAACGCGCTGCGGATGCTGTTGGACACGCCCAGCACGCCGCGCATTTTCGCGCACGCGGCAGTCGCGTCCATTTACGCATCGTTTCAAGACGCGTCCGCGTCGCCCGAAACATTCATCGCAACGCTACGCGCACGCGTACACGATTTGCACGGACACCTCGTCGTCGAAGGCGCGCCGCCAACAGTAAGGAAACAAATCAATGCATGGGACGACGTTGGCGCGTCGTTCAAACTGATGCAATCGCTCAAACGCAAATTCGACCCGAATAATATTTTGAATCCGGGGCGATTTGTTGGAGGGATTTAAGACCTGACAGGTTTCTACGCGAATGCTTTATGTGACGCGGACGCGCTGTATTGCGCGAACGCGATTCGTGACGCAGACGTTCAAAAACCTGTCAGGTCTCTATACCGCGCGGAGGCAGTAATGGGCTTGTTTGGAAAAAAAGAACCTGAACGCGTCGAGGTGTTGGGCAATGAATTGCGCTGCCAGATTTGCGGTGGCAATCAGTTTTGGCAGCGTGAAGGGCAGTTGAATACCTCACTGGCGGAATTTCTAAATTTCGCGTGGGCGAATCCGCGCGCGACGTGCGTCATTTGCGCGCATTGCGGATACATTCATTGGTTCGCGCCGTTGAAAATTCCAAAAGAATGATTATTTTTGAAACGGCAATTTGCGATTGATTTCAAACACCACGTCTTCGGGCAGATGCAATTTTTCAACCGTGTGCGCGCCGGGACGCCATTGATGTTTTTTCAAATCAACGACACCGTCTTTTGTGAACGCGACGCCCTCTTTTTCCAACAACGCGCGTTGTTCGGCGCCGCTGCCGACTTTGTACGTCGAAAGTCCGCCGTAGCGATTGATGACGCGCTGCCATGGCACGCTTCGCCCGCGCGCGTACAAGATGCGTCCCACTTGACGCGCGCCGCGCGGCGCGCCGGCGAGCAGCGCGACTTGTCCGTACGACAGCACTTTGCCGCGCGGAATCGCGCGGACGATTTCGAGAACGCGTTCGGTAAAGGGATTGGATTTTTCCATATTGAAATTATACACGCGTCGTATCGGGATTAGAGTTGCAAACGCTCTGCGTTTGCCGCGTTCTACGCGCGGTGCGCGTAGAACGCGTTCTCTAACGCGTTCCGTCGGTAAAGGATATTTGAATGACAGAGACATTGATTCCTGAAAATAAAATTACAACCGGCGGTTTCACCATTCCCGACCCGCCGCACGACGCGGATTTGTTGCGCTGCGTGCATTGCGGTTTGTGTCTCAATCATTGCCCGACGTATCGTTTGACTTCGCTCGAAACGGAATCGCCGCGCGGCAGAATTTTTCTTATCAAAGAACTTGCAGAAGGGAAACAAATTGTCAACGCGCCGTTCGAGCAACACATCGGTTTGTGTTTGAATTGCCGCAACTGCGAAACGGTGTGTCCGAGCGGCGTGCGCTATTCGGTTTTGTTGGAAGCGGCGCGGGGTGAAATCGTCAAGCAAGGAAAAATCTCGCGCAAGGAAAAATTCATTCGCTGGGCGGTGTTCAAACAATTATTTCCGCATCCCGCGCGTTTGAATTTTGTCGCGGGCATGACGGGTTTGTATCAGCGCACCGCGCAGCCGCTTGTGCGCGCGTCGGGCATTTTGAAATTATTTGGCAAACTCGGCGAAATGGAAGGCATGCTACCCGCGCGCAAACTCCGCCAATACAAACTGCCAAAGCCGAAACCGATTGTAGGTGAAGTGGAGGGAGCATATCGTTCCGCTTCGTCGTCCGTCGTCCGTCGTCCGTCGTCCGTCACGCGCGGCCGCGTCGCCCTTTTCACCGGCTGCCTCATGCGCGCTGGCTTTGCCAACATCCACGAAGCCACCGTGCGCGTGCTGGAAAAAAATCACTACGAGGTTATTGTTCCCGAAGGACAAATCTGCTGCGCGGCATTGCACGTCCACGCGGGTGAACGCGACATCGCGCGCGAAATGGCAAAACACAACATTGATTTATTTATGCAAGAACAGTGGGATGCGATTGTGATTAACGCGGCGGGCTGCGGCGCGCAACTCAAAGAGTACGCCGAAATTTTTCGCGATGATCCCGAGTATTTTATAAAGGCAGAAGAATTCGCCAAACGCGTCAAAGATGTGAGCGAACTGCTCGCGCCAACCCTCGCGCCGAACGCGTCATTGCAAAATAAAACGCGCGTGACGTACCAAGACGCGTGTCATCTCGCGCACGCGCAAAAAATTCGTTTGCAGCCGCGTCAAATTATCAAACAAATCGGCAACGTCGAACTCGTCGAAATGCGCGCGAGCGACCGGTGCTGCGGCAGCGCGGGCATTTACAATGTCGTGCATCCCGAAATGTCCGACCAACTCATTGACGAAAAAATGATCAACACGCGCGACACACGCGCGGAAATCGTCGTCACGGGCAATATCGGTTGTCTCTTGCAGTTGGAATACGGCGCGCGCCGCGCGGGCTGGAACGGACGCGTGATGCATTTAGTAGAGTTGTTGGATGAAGCTTACAGAGTGCAATAGTGCGATAGTGCAATGGTGAGATAGTGGGACTAAATGCTGACTATCGCACTACATCACTACCGCACTATCGCACTGCCGAACTATCGCACTACATCACTACCGCACTATCACACTACCGAACTATCGCACTACACATAGTTCTTTGTGAACGGATTCAACAATTTCTCGTCCCCAATCGTCGTCATCGGTCCGTGACCCGAATACACTTTTGTCGCATCGGGCAGCGTGTATAATTTTGTGCGAATGGATTTCAGCAATTCTTCGAACGAGCAGCCGGGGAAATCCGTGCGCCCAATCGTGCCGCGCATCAGCACATCGCCGACGAACACGACGCCATTTTCTGCATTGTAAAGTGCAATCGAACCCGCCGAATGTCCGGGCACTTCTAGAACTTGCAGTTTGAATTTCCCCGCTTCCACCACATCGCCTTCATTGAGCCAGCGTTCGGGATCAGGCAGCGGCGGCACCGCGAACCCAAACATTTCGCCCTGCTCTTCCACCGCTTCAAATACCGGTCTTTCTTTTTCCCCAACCATCAACGGCGCGCCCGTCGCGCGTTTCAATCCTTCCACACCCATCACGTGATCAAAGTGTGCGTGTGTCAACACAATCGCGCTCACCTTCAAACGTAAATTATTTAGCAATTCCGAAATCTGCCGCGCGTGACCGCCCGGGTCAATCACCACCACCTCGCGCGCAGTTTCATCGCCGACGATATAACAGTTGACGCCGAGCGGACCGACCTGCATCATTTGAAAAATCATAGCTTCTCCGTGACAAGATTATACAACATGCGGCAGACCCATCTATCACGCGCCAAATAACGTATTAAACTGTGTAATGTTTACACCTCAAGCCGGTCTCACGCTTCCACCGCTCAACGGCGCACACGCACGCGAGCGCGCGATTGTTGCAACCTTGCTTTATTATGACCTCTTTGCTTTTCCATTGCGCGCGGACGAGGTGGTGCGGTTTGCTCACGCTCCCGCCGCATTGACTGTACAGGAATTGCCGCGCAGCGGTGAGTGGTGGGAATCGCGCGAGGGCTATTGGTTTCTCAGGGGACGCGAACAATTCATCGCGCGTCGTACGGAATTACAGCACGCCTCGGCGTCGAAACTGGAACGCGCGAAAAAATACGCGCAGCTGCTGCAAATTATCCCCGGCGTGCGCTCTATCGGCGTGACAGGTTCGCTGGCGATGGAAAGCGCCGTTCCCGAAGACGATATTGATTTTCTCATCATCACCGCGAAAAATCGTTTGTGGCTCACACGCGCGCTCGTATTGTCCGCGTTGATGGCGTGGGGTGTCAAGCGTCCTGACGATGGACGTACGGAATATCCGAATCTCATTTGCGCGAATATCTTTTTGAGTGAAAACGACTTGTACATTCCCGATGAAAATTTGTTTATCGCGCATGAGATTTGTCAAATGCTCCCATTGCTCGGCGAAAGTACGTATCGTAATTTTCTTGATGCGAACAGATGGGTGAAAAAATTTTTGCCGCAATGGAAATCCGCGTCGGTTGAATTTCAAGACCGCGCCGTGTGGCGTAACACACAACGCGCCTTTGACCTCGCCTTTGCGAACGCCATTGGCATGCGCGTTGAACAGGAACTCGCGCGACGCCAACTCAAACGCATCGAGTCGAAACACGCGCGCGGACACAACACCAACGTGAAAATTACACCAACGCAATTGCGTTTCCACGCGCGCGATTTGTCCGATTATGTGGTGAATACATTTAACGCGCGCTGGGACGCGCTCAACACACATCTGCAAGGGCGAAACATTTTGCGACAAAGAACGTCGCCTGAAAATGCTTTGCCCCAACAATGATGGCACAAATTCTTTTCGGTCAATCGTACTATTTGAAATTCGATCCCAAGCTGTATGCGGAAATGAAACCATATCCTCCGCTCGGCTCGTTGTACGCGGCGAGTTATGCGCGTTCGCTCGGCTACGATGTCGCCTTCTTTGATGCGATGCTCGCGCAGTCTGAAGACGAATGGGCGCACGCGCTCGACACGCACAAGCCAAAATACGCGATTCTCTTTGAAGACAATTTCAATTATTTGTCCAAGATGTGTTTGTTGAATATGCGCCAAGCCGCGTTCAAAATGATCGAGATGGCAAAAGCGCGCGGCTGCATCGTGATTGTGAATGGTTCGGATGCAACCGACCATCTCGCCGATTATTTCGCGCGCGGCGCGGACTTTATGATCTTGGGCGAAGGGGAAGTGACGTTAGAGGAATTGTTGGGTAAGCTGGAGAGAAGCGAGAAGCGAGAATACGAGAACATTCGGGGGTTGGTGCGGAAAGACGCAGATGAAAAAATTACGCGTTCGCCGAAACGCGAATTTATCCGCGACCTTGACCGCTTGCCGTTTCCGGCGTGGGATTTGGTGGATATTCCGCGTTATCAGAAAATTTGGCGCGCGCGGCACGGCTATTATTCGATGAACATGGTGACGACGCGCGGCTGTCCTTATTCGTGCAATTGGTGTGCCAAACCGATCTACGGACAGCGTTACAATGTTCGTTCGCCCGAAAATGTCGCGCAAGAACTCGAATGGCTGCGCGAACATTTTCAACCCGACCACATTTGGTTCGCCGACGATATTTTGGGATTGAAACCGCACTGGCTCGAACAATTTGCCGAATTGGTGAATGAATCCAACTGCGCGACGCCGTTCAAATGTTTGCTGCGCGCGGACTTGGTGAATAAAAATGTCGCGGCAGCGTTGAAACGCGCGAAATGCCACACCGTTTGG
This sequence comes from Chloroflexota bacterium, assembly GCA_004295045.1. Lineage (GTDB taxonomy): Bacteria > Chloroflexota > Anaerolineae > UBA4142 > SHND01 > SHND01. The sequence goes on from SHND01000056.1 coordinate 99,620, forward strand.
ATGGGCGCAGAAAGCGGCTCGCAAAAAATTCTCGACGCGATGGACAAAGGCACGACGGTGGAACAAATTCACAACGCGCGCAAACTGTTGGGTGAGGTCGGGATTCGCGTCGGCTATTTCATCCAATACGGTTATCGCGGCGAAACGCGCGACGACATCGAACTCACACTCAAAATGATTCGCGAGACGATTCCCGATGAGATCGGCATTTCGGTTTCCTATCCGCTGCCCGGCACAAAATTTTACGAAACCGTGAAACTGGAACTGGGCGCAAAACAAAATTGGACCGACAGCGATGATTTGGCAATGCTGTATCGCGGCGCATATTCGACGGACTATTATCGCATCCTCTATCGCGTCACGCACCACGAACTGCGCCGCCTGCACGCCGAGCGCAAATTGAAACGCGCGCTTGCAAAGCCGCAAACGATTCGCGGTGAAACGTTGCGCGCGTTGGGCGCGATTCCGCTGCAAGCGGTGCGATTGTCGCGCGCGCGCGGCGAATGGAACGCGCGCGAAAAGGTGGAACATGCCGCGGCAGCATGATTCGCCCTGGCGACAGACGATTGCAGCGTTCCTTTTTCTTGCTGTATTTATTTTCGGGATGATTGGCTGCGCGTCACCGCAACTCGCGCCAACCGCAACCAGTCCATCAACAATGAATCAAACCCAACTCGACGGCGAATTGATTGACGCGGCGGAACGCGGCGAATTGGCGCGCGTACAAGATTTGTTGGCAAAGGGCGCGAGCGTTCATGCTGCCGATGCGCGCAAACGCACCGCGCTGATTGCGGCGGCGTATGGCGACCATGTTCAAGTGGGACGCGCTCTGATTACAGCAGGCGCGGACGTGAATGTGCAAGACGACACCCAACAGAGCGCGTACTTGATTCCGACGGCAGACGGCGGGCTTGAATTTTTGAAACTCACTCTGGCGAACGGCGCAGACGTACACTCGCTCGACAGCTACAATGGCACGGGCTTGATTCGCGCGGCAGATCGCGGGCATGTCGAAATTATTCGCGAACTTTTGGAAACCGACATCCAGATTGACCACATCAATAATTTGGGTTGGACCGCGCTTCTGGAGGCGATCATTCTGGGCGACGGCGGAAAAAATCATACTGAGGTCGTACGCCTTTTGGTGGATGCAGGCGCCAATGTAAATCTCGCCGATAGAAATGGCGTGACGCCGCTGCAACATGCCAGGCAGCGCGACTTTCGTGACATCATCGCCATCTTGCAACAAGCGGGCGCCAGATGAATCTAACGTCACAACACACCGAGACCGCGCGCGCGTTCGATTCGGTCGCGGCGGAATATGATGGCGAACGCGGAAACAATGCGCTTGTGCAAATCATGCGCGCCGCGTTGTGGCGCGAGATGATGCGCCATGTGCCACGCGGCGCGCGCCTGCTTGACATCGGCTGCGGCACGGGCATTGATGCGATCTATTTCGCACAGCAGGGTTACACCGTCACGGCGACCGACGCCTCGCACGGAATGGTGAATCAAACGCGCCAGCGCGTCGCGCGCGCAGAGTTAGAGAAACGCGTAGAGGTGCTGCATTTCGGCGCACACGAATTGGAGCGGCTGGACACACAGACGTTTGACGCGATCTATTCCGATTTAGGTCCGCTGAATTGTGTGGCGGATTTGCGCGCGGTCTCGCACCAGTGCGCGGCGCATTTGCAGCCCGACGGGTTTTTGATTTTTTCGGTGATGGGGCGTTTTTGTCCCTGGGAGATAGTTTACTATGCCGCGCGCGGTGATTTCCACGCGGCGCGGCGCCGTTTTTCGCGCGGCGCGGTGCCAGTCAATCTCAACGACGGCATTGTGTGGACGCGTTATTATTCGCCGCGCGAATTTTTCAAACATTTCGAAAATGAATTTCAGCTCGTCACGTACCGCGCGTTGAATCTCTTTTTGCCGCCGCCGTATCTCATTCGCTGGTACGAACGATTCCGCAACCCAATGACGCTGCTTGCCGCGCTCAATGCAACATTCGACGCTCTTCCCCTGCTGCGCGAGGGGGGCGACCATTTTTTGATGACGTTGCGCAAAAAAGCATGACTTACGCAAAGGAGTTTTTACACGCTTTCGCGCTCGCGTGTCCGACCGACCAAACTTGTTTGGAAATGGACCGCGGCCAAGCGCGCTGCCCGGTTTGTGAACAATCCTATGCCTGTTCTGAAAACATCTGGCGTTTTCTCGACAACCATGCTGCTTCTTTTCAAAATTTTCTCGACGTATATCGCGCCGTGCGCCGCGCCGAGGGCTGGGGCGCGCAGGATGCCGCGTACTATATCAATCTGCCGCACCTCGCGCGCGGCAATCCCCATGCGGCAATCTGGCGCGTGCGCGCAGCTTCTTTTTCCAAATTGCTCGCGCTCATCGAACCCCGCGCGCGTATCCTCGACGTTGGCGCGGGCAATTGCTGGTTAGCGTATCAACTGACACAGCGCGGACATCATGTCGCCGCGGTAGATTTGAACGACGACGCGGAAGATGGCTTGGGCGCGCAAAAATTTTATCCACTGCCCTTGTATTGCTATCAGGCGGATTTCGACCGCTTGCCGTTTGCGGCGGCGCAATTCGACGCGGTGATTTTCAACGCCTCGCTGCACTATTCCCAAAATCCGGCGCACACGGTGAATGAAGCGCTGCGCGTGTTGAAAGCGCACGGCAAAATCATCGTGATGGATTCACCGCTCTATCGGCACCGCGCGAGCGGCAAAGCGATGCTGCGCGACAAGGCGCGCGAATTCAAAACACGCTTTGGGCTTGAAATGGATGCGACGCCGCGCGGCTTTTTGACCTTTGATGATTTTGACAAGCTGCCGTGCCATTGGCAGTGGCATGTCTCACACGTGGATTTACGTTGGGCGCTGCGCCCCTTGCGCGCGCGCGTGTTAGGACAACGCGAGCCCGCGCAATTCGGCGTGATGGTGGGTACGCCATCCACCGCGCACATGTGATCTTTATGCTCGACACGCTGACCGCGAACTTTGCCGTAAAATTCAACGAGGCGACGAATCGAACGCTGGCGCTGCCGCTCTTGATTTTTTATCCGACGGCGCGCTGCAATTCGCGCTGCGTCTCGTGCGATTGGTGGCAGAGCGATGGCGCGGATGATTTAGCGTTTGACGAGATTCGCGCGTTGGTAAAACAACTGCCCGCGCTCGGTGTACGGTTGGTCGTCTTTTCCGGCGGCGAACCTTTGCTGCGGCGCGATGTTTACGAAATTGCCGATTTATTTCGCGCGCAGAATATCAAATTGTATCTGCTCACCGCAGGACTTTTTTTAGAACGCGACGCGGAAAAAATTGCCGCGCGGTTCGAGGAGGTGACAGTTTCGCTCGACGGGCACACCAACGCGTTGTACCAAAAAATTCGCGGCGTGGACGCGCTGACGCTAGTCGAACGCGGCGTAAAAAAATTGCGCGCCATCGCGCCGCATATCCCCCTTCGCGCGCGCAGCACACTGCACCGCCACAATTTCCGCGAACTGCCGCGCCTGATTGACAAAGCGCGCGGGATGGGCTTGCAGCAAATTTCATTTCTCGCTGCCGATGTGACAAGTGAGGCATTTGGGCGAACGCGGGATAAAAGTTCGACGCGCGGTTTGTTGTTAGAGGAAAAGGAAATCGTGGAATTTGAGGAAATTGTCGAACAGACAATCGTTTCGCGCGCGCGCGATTTTGAAACGCGTTTCGTGGCGGAATCGCCTGAAAAATTGCGCCGCCTGCCGCGTTATTACGCTGCACAGTTGAATTTGAATGCGTTTCCACCAATCTCATGCAATGCGCCGTGGGTGAGCGCAGTAATTGAAGCGGACGGCGCGGTGCGTCCATGTTATTTTCACAACGCCGTGGGCAACGTGCGCGAGGAAAGTTTGCGCGAGATTTTGCAGGGTGAGATGTGCGCATTTCGCGCGACGTTCGACGTACACGAAAATAGTGTGTGCAAGAAATGTGTTTGTTCGTTAAAGGTGGGGATGCGGACGAAATTATGGTAGGGGCATCGCGCTCAATCCATCGGCGATTCATGGCGCTGCGTCGCAAATTTTGGCGCGTGGACATGGCGCGTCCGCGTCTCCATGATGTTCAAGGCACGCCCCTGCTAGTTTTGCCGAATGTGTTTGATGGCGTGTTGACGCGCACCGGCGTTTTTCTGGTGGAGACGCTAAAGGATTTGGATTTGCAAAATGCGCGCGTACTCGACCTCGGCTGCGGGTCGGGCATCGGTGCGGTGTTTGCCGCGCAGCGCGGCGCCCGCGTGATTGCGTCCGATGTGAATCCCGCAGCGGCGCGCAATACGCAAATCAACGCGTTATTAGCGCACCACGAATCGCGCATCGAAACGCGCAGCGGCGATTTGTTTGAAACGGTGCGCGGCGAATGGTTCGATTTGATTTTGTTCAATCCGCCTTATTATCGCGGCGCGCCGCGCAATGCGGCTGACGCCGCGTGGCGCAGTCCCGATGCGTTCGAGCGTTTCTTGCGCGAACTGCCCGCGCAGCTTGCGCCGCGCGGTCGGGCGCGGATTGTCCTCTCAACCGATGGCGCTGCGGAAACTATGCTGACGCAGGCATCGCATTTAGACCGAGTCATTGTGCGACAGCGCGATTTCAAAAATGAAATTCTGACCGTGTACGATTTGTTTCCCCAGTCATGAAACCGAAAATCGTTTTTTACAATCCGCAGAGCAACGCGTCGGGCAAAAGAATTTTGCCCATGTCACTGCTCGCCGTCGGCGCGGCGCTCGAAGGCAAATATGATTATGCCATCGTGGACGGCAATGCCGAGCGCGATGTGTTGAGCGCGCTGTGCCGCGAGATTGAAAACGGCGCGAATGTGTTGGCAATTACCGTCATGCCGGGTCCGCAGCTCAAGCGCGCCGTGCCGCACTCGCGCCAATTGAAACGAGAATTCCCAAATCTGAAAATCGTGTGGGGCGGCTATTTTCCCACGCAGCACGCGGAAGCGGTTTTGAAAGACGACACCATTGATTTTGTCGTGCGCGGGCACGGCGAAATTGTCTTTTTGAATTTGCTCGATGCGTTGGCGGACAAAATGGATTTTTCGCAGATTCAAGGTCTCGCCTATCGTGATGCGGACGGACGCATTGTCCAAAATAAACTCGCGCCAATCCCACATCCCGAACAGCTGCCGCCGTGGAATCTCGCGCGCATTGACGTGCCGCAATACATTCGCGCGACATTTCTCGGCTCGCGCACACTGCCGCATCATTCCTCGTACGGCTGTCCGTTCTTTTGCAATTTTTGCGCGGTCGTGAATATGGTGAACGGACGCTGGCTCCCGCAGAGCGCGGCGCGTGTCGCTGAAATCGCGCGCATGTACGTGGCGCGTTGGGGCGTGAACGCCATCGAGTTTTACGACAATAATTTTTTCACGCACGAAGCGCGCACGGCGGAATTTGCCGAACGCGTAATGGATTTGAAGATTCATTGGTGGGGCGAGGCGCGCATTGATACGCTGCTCAAGTATTCCGAACGCACGTGGCAGTTGATGCGCGATGCGGGCTTGAAAATGGTGTTCATGGGCGCGGAATCGGGTTCGCTCGAAACGTTGAAACGCATGGACAAGGGCGGCACGCTGTCGCCCGACAAGACGCTCGAAATCGCGCGCAAGATGCAACAGTACGATATCGTGCCCGAATTTTCGTTTGTGCTGGGCAGTCCGCCCGACCCCGAAGGCGACGTGCAAGGCACGCTTGAATTTATCCGCCGCGTCAAGCATGTGAATCCGCGCAGCGAAATCATCATGTACAACTATACGCCCGTGCCGCTCGCAGGAGATTTGTACGACACCGCGCAGGCGGCAGGGTTTCGTTTCCCTGAAACGCTGGACGAATGGGTCAGCGACGAATGGCTGAATTTTTCGCAGCGCCACAGCGACGCGATGCCGTGGCTCAAACCTGAATTGAAACAGCGCGTGCGCGATTTCGAACGCGTGTTGAACGCGTACTATCCCACTTCCACCGACCGTCGTCTCAACGGCGCAATGCGGACGCTGCTGCGCGGCGCCAGCGCGTGGCGTTATCACGCGCGTGTGTATACTTTTCCACTCGAACTTCGCGCCCTGCAAAAGGTGGTCCACTATCAGCGCCCCGAGACGAGCGGTTTTTGAAACTCTACGCGCGTTTGGCAAGCTGCGCGTCAGCGTAATCATTCCCACTTTTAATCGCGCGCCGCTGTTACGCGAAACGCTCGCGTCGGTGCTGGGGCAAACTCGCGCGGCGTTTGAAATTTTGGTCGTGGACGACGGTTCGACCGACGATACGTGCGCGATGCTCGCCTGCGAATTTCCGCAGGTACAAGTACACCGCATCGCGCACGCGGGGCAAGGCGCGGCGCGCAACGTCGGCATCGCACAGGCGCGCGGCGACGCGATCGCGTTTCTCGACTCGGACGATTTGTGGGACGCGCGGTTTATCGAGTGCACGAGCGCGGCGTTGGAAAATTCGTCACGCGCGGGATTCGCGTATTGCGATTATGGAATGTTCGAGGAAAGTCGTACGCTGAACGCGCAAATGCTCGCGCGCGAACACAAGCAAGGCGGTGACTTGTTCCCGCAATTGCTGGAAAGTGATTTTTTGTGCACCGGCGCGCTGCTCATTCGACGCGAATGTTTTGAAACGGTGGGCGCGTTTGACCCGGCGCTGCCGCCCGTGGAAGATTGGGACATGTGGCTGCGGTTGGCGCGACAATATCAAGCGACTTGTGTAGATGCGCCGCTCGTTCACATTCGGGTGAATTCCGCGCACGCGAGCCGGAATCCGCAGATCGTTTATGCGCGCAATCTGGAACTCGTGCGCAAGCTGCGGCGCGAATTTCCCGACGATGCGCGCCGCTTTCGCCGCGAGCTTCGGCGTCACGAAAAACAGTTTCACCTCGCCCTCGCCAATTATTTCCGCGTCAAGCGCCGCCCGCTGCCAGCGCTGAAACATTACGCCTATTTTTTCGCCGCGCGTATTTTGGGATGAGTCGTGTATGGAATTGCGTCTGCGTACGTATTTGCGTGAACCCCGCGCGTGGCTGCCCGCGCGTTTTCAGGCGCGCAGCGTCGCGGTGCTCGTTCTCGGCAACCTTTTCAAAATCGCGCTGGGCATCGCGACGAGCGCGATTGCGTTTCGCGCGCTCGGACCTGTGGGCGCGGGACAATTCGCGCTGACGCTGGGCATCATCGGGCTGTTGTCTATTATCGGCGAATTCGGCTTGCGCGACGCGGCGGTGACGTTCATCGCGCGTGCGCTGCCAACGGACCCGGAACGCGCGCACGCCGTTTCACGCACATTTTTTGTTGTGAAAGTGGCGCTGGCGGCGTTCGCAGGCGCATTCACTTTTCTGGCGGCGGGTTGGATTGCCGCAACGTTTTATCCCGACGCGAACATCACAGCGCTGATTCGCCTGGGCGCGTTCAGTTTGCTCACAGGCGGACTGCTCGGCTTTTCGCTCGCGCTCCTGGAAGCAAAACAATCGTTCGCGTCTATCAGCATCCTCAGCATCGTGCAAGGGGTCATGCGCGCCCTGCTAATTCTCGCGCTTTTCGCGGTGCAGGAGATCAACCCATTCACATTGTTCATCATCGAAGCGCTCGTCCCCTTGCTGGTCTTTATGTACAGTCTGCGTTTCATTCCAAAACCTTTTCTCCGGCTGCGCGCGCCGTATCTGGAACATTTGCCGGCGATGTTTCATTTTGCCAAATGGATTGGGGTCGCCGCGTTCGCCAGCACGATTTATTTGAAACTCGATGTGCTGCTGCTGGGTTATTTTCTTGCACCTGCGCAGGTGGGCTTGTACGCCGTCGCGCTGGCATTCGTCTCGCGGCTTGACGTTCTCAAAAGCGCGGTGCTGACGACCTCGTTCCCGGATGCGACGCGGCGCACGACGACGGCGGAATTGAAATCGTACATTCGACAATCTCTGCGGCTCACCGCCTTGGCATCTCTCATCGTTGTACCGTTGTTTTTTATCGGCGGCGCCATCATTGAATGGATTTACGGTGCGGCGTTTGCGGGCGCGGTCAGCGCGTTCGTTCCGCTGCTGCTGGCATATCTTTTGGGCTTGAATGTCGAACCGATTGCATACGTGTTGTACAGCCGTAACCGTCCGCAGTGGATTGCGCGCATGGATATTGGATTGCTCGCAGTCAATTTTTGTATGAATTTAATTCTGATCCCGGCGCTGGGCATTGCAGGCGCGGCATACAGTTTATTGATTACCCGATGCGTCGGCGCAATCGTCACGGTGGGACTGGTACGCCGCGCGTTGCGGAGCAGCACATGAGCATTGCGACCGCGTATGATACGGCGGCGCGCGCGTACGACGCGCAATTGGCGCAGAACCCGGTCGCCGCGTGGATGCGCCGCGAGTTGTGGAAACATTACGCGCGCGCGATTGCGCCCAACGCGCGCGTTTTGGATTTTACGGCGGGCACGGGCGCGGACGCGATGTATCTCGCGCGGCGCGGCGCGCAGGTGGTCGCGTCGGATGTGTCGCCGGGCATGTTGGAGGAATTGAAACGGCGCGCGGGACAAGCCGAACTCGAAATCGAAACGCGCGTCCTCGCCGCCGATGCGCTTGACCGACTCGACGCCGGCGCGTTCGACGCCGCCATTTCGAGTTTTGCGGGAATCAACACGATTGAAAATCTACCGCGCCTCGCGCAACATTTGGCGCAGTTGCTGAAACCGCGCGGGCGCGTCATTTTGCACGCACTCAATTCTTTTTGCTTGTGGGAAACGTTGAATCAACTCGCGCATTTGTGCGCGCCGCGCGCGCGTTCGGCGCGGACACGCATTGGCGGTGAATTCATCACGCTGCGTTTTCATCAACCGCAGCAATTGTATCGAGATGCCTTTGCGTCGCTTTTTGAATTGCGCGAGCTGTACGCGTTGTCGGTAATTGCCGCGCCGACGTGGGTCTTGCGCGCGCCGCGACTCGCGCCGTTGATTTTCCCAATTGACCGCGCGGTAGGACGCGCGTTTCCGGCGGCAGGCGATTTCTTTGTGCTGGATTTGGAAAAGCGTTGACATGGCGCGCGCATTGGTTATGCGAATCGTTCGCGCCAAGTGGTTCGCGCCGCTGTGTTTATTTGCGCTGGCGTTGTTCGTGCGCGTCGTTCCAATTTTTCAACATTCGTTCGATGGTCTGTATGGGCAAGATGCGTATGCGTATTTTGAATACGCGCGTGAATTGTTCGCCGCGTTGTCCCAAGCGCGCGTGCCACCGCCCTTTTGGTGGTCGCTTGGCTATCCGTTTCTTTTAGACGCCGCGTTTTTATTTGGCGGAACGAACGCCGCGTCGGCGCAAGGCATCACGATGCTGGGCGGCGCGCTGGTCGCGCCATTGGCATACCTGATGGCGCGGGAGGCGGCAGATGCGGCTTGCAAAAATATCGCGGGTTGGGTAGCGGGGCTAATTTGCGCGCTGAGCGGACAGCTGGTGCAGTCGTCCGTTGTCGTCATGTCGGACGCGCCCGCGTTGATGTGGGCAACTCTCGCGGCGTGGCTGCTGCTCCGGTACGCGCGCACGCGCGGAATATGGAATTTGATATTTGCAGCGCTCGCAGTCGGTCTGGCAGTGTGGACGCGCTGGCAGAATTTGTTGTTTGCGGGAGTCTGGTTTAGCGCGCTCGTGACCATTGAATGGAATTCAACGGCAAAAGAATGGAACAGCAACTGCAACAAAAAAAGCAAACCGCCGACCGGAGGACGCGCGGCGAACGGGCTTGGGCATTTTATTTTAGGACTCGCGGTGATAGGACTTGTGCTCCTGCCGCAAATGCTTTTGACGGTGACGACGAATGCGCCGCTTGCGGGTTCGAGTTGGCTGGAGGGATGGAGTCCCGCGAATTTTTTTGCGCGCACGTTTGATAACGTGGACGGGCATTTCGAGTACGCCCTCCCTGTCGCGTTGTTTTACGCGCAAGCGGTCGCGCATCCCGCGTATCTGTTTGTGATGCTGACGCCGCTGTTTGGAGTCGGCGTTGCCGTTTTGCTCAAACGAATGAGGCGATGGAAACACCATCGCACGTTACGAGCGGAGACGATTCTATTGTTGGGTTGGATTGCGGCGATGCTTGTTTTCTTGATGGGAATTCCGTACGAGAATTTTCGATTCAGTTTGGGATTCTTGACGCCGCTGGCGGTGGTAACGGGAATCGGCGCGGGATGGTTATGGACGCGTTGGCAGACGACATCGCGCCGCGTCGCGTTGAGCGCGTGGATTGCGATCGCGCTGTTGGTGATGTTGACGTGGCAGCCGCGCGTCCTCGCGCCGGTGTTGGAAATTCACGCGCGCGAGTTGGCGCACGCGCGGTGGCTCGAAGCCGAACTGGGACCCAACGCGCTGCTATACACGATGGAACTTGACGGCGCAGTGCGCTACTATACTCAAGTGCGTGTGATAAATCTGTGGAACATGGAACGCGATGAACTGAATCGCATCGCGCCGACGTATCTATATGTGGACACAAATAAAATTCGCGCGCAATGGCGCGGACGCTTGCCGGAACAATTGCTGGGCGCGTTGAGCGAGACGAATGCTTTGCATCGCGTTGGAGATTTTGACGGCTGGACGTTGTATCGCGTGGGCGATTGCGGCAATTGCGACAATTGCACCGCGCGCCTCCTGGATTGCGAATGAGGATCGCGTTCATTGTGCCCGGCTTTGCCGCCGACGAAAACGATTGGTGCATCCCCGCGCACACGGACATGGTCCGCACGCTGGCGGCAGAAGACGACGTGCATGTGTTCGCGATGCGTTATCCGCATCGCGCGGGCACGTATCGCATCGGCAAAGCAACGGTCCAAAGTATCGGCGGCGCGGAGGTGCGCGGCAGCGGAACCGCGCTGTTGTGGCAGCGCGTGATGCGAGTCATTGCGCGGGAACATTCACACCGAAAATTTGACATCATTCACGCGATTTTTGGCGGCGAGGCGGGTTGTGTGGCAGTGTTGGCAGGAAAATGTTTGCGCGTGCCTTCCGTCGTATGGTTAGTAGATGGCGAATTGGTCGGATTGCGCGACATCGGCTATGGCGCGGACTTGAATCTGCGCTTGCGCGAGCTGAATGAAATTGTCCTGCGTTGGGCGGATTCGATTTTGTGCGGCTGCGCGGCAATGACAGAAATCGCGCAAGCGCGGGTGGGGAAGACGCGGCGCGCTTGCGTCGAGACGCTGCCGCTGGGAGTGAATGTCGAGAGGTTCATTCAGGAAAAGGAGTTTCAGGAAATTGGCAATACGCGATACGCGATAGGCGATACGCGAAAAAAGGGAACCGACGCGCATTTTGTAAATGTGGGGTCGCTGCTCGCGGTCAAAAGCCAGGCGACGTTGGTGCGCGCGTTCGCGTTGGTGCGCCGAGAAATCGCCGGAGCAACTTTGACAATTGCAGGGACGGGTCCGCTGGAAAATAATTTGCGCGCGCTGGCAGACGAGTTGCAGCTGGATTCGTGTGTGACGTTCGCGGGAAACGTGCCGCATGAAAATTTGCCCGCGTTCTACCGCGCGGCGGATGTTTTCGTGCAAGCGTCGCGACACGAAGGACAGGGCATGGCGCTGCTGGAAGCAGCGGCGTGCGGCTGCGCGGTGTGCGGGACGAATGTGGGAGTATTGCGCGATTTTGCGCAACGCGGCGCGGCAATTGCGGCAGCGGTAGGTGATGTACCCGCGCTGGCAGAGGCAATGCAGAGCGCGTTTCGCGCGCGGGCGCGATTGTGTGAACAAAGTAAGAAAATTACGGACAGTGAGTATAATCTGGAATACATCTCGAATCGCTTGCGCGCGTTGTATGCGCGTTTGTGCTAAACCGAATGTCTCACGCCTCAAACCGCACCTTGGCACCCCGCACACGCGTCGCAGAGCTCTTGACGCTGGCGACGCGTTTTGCTTTCGCCGCCCTATTGTTTTCATCGCCATGGATGGTACAGTGGCTCGACATCAAGCGCCGCGTCGAACCGGTGTTTGCGGGCTATACCGATTTTTTTCTGTACCCGAGTGATTTGTTTTTGGGGCTGACCGTCGCGCTGGGATTGCTGGCGCCGCTCGTCGCGGGTGCGCCTCTCAAACGCGGTCCTCGATTTTTTTTCTTTCCGTTCCTTTTGCTCGTCGCTCTCAGTTTCGTCAGCGCGTTGATGAGCATAGACCCGGCATTGACAATCTATCACTCGGTGCGAATGTTGTTTTTGTTCGGATTGTATTTGGCGCTGGTCAACACACCGCTGCGCGCGGCATGGGTTACCGTTCCGTTGGCGCTCGCCGTCATGGTTCAGGGCAGCGTCGGTATTACGCAATTTTTCAAACAGAGTTCGCTCGGCTTGCAGGGGTGGGGTGAATTGAATTTGAATCCCGCCGAGACGGGCGTAAGCATTTTGCGCTATGACGACCTTCGCATTTTGCGCGCGTACGGTTTGACCGACCATCCAAACCTCTTGGGGGGATTCCTGACTTTTGCGCTGGTCTATATTCTGGGTTATTATCTGCATCCCGCACACGGACGTGCGCGTTATCTCTTCCTCGCTCCGCTGGCACTAGGCATCGTCGCCCTGTTTTTCACATTTTCGCGTTCGGCAGAGTTGGCATTTGGGATTGCTGCCGCACTGATGATTATTGCGCTGCTGCAAGACAAGCCGGCGCAGCGTCAACGCGCGCGTGACTTGGGAATTGCAATTGTCTTGTGCGCATTCCTTTTGCTTCCGGCTGTCGTCAACAATCAGCGCCTGTTGGCGCAGCGCGCCGGGTTGGCAAATGCGTTTTCGGAAAATGTGGGTGAGGAGCGTTCGCTCGTGGAACGCGATGAATTGCTCGAATCGGCGAATCGCCTTTTTTATCGTCATCAGCTTTCGGGCGTCGGAAATGGCGCGCTGGCATTGGGCATGTTTTATCTCGACAAGGAATTTCCACGCGAACAATATTACTATCAACCCGCGCATCTGGTCGTGCTGGACGTCGCCGCCGAATTGGGTATTCTGGGCGGGTTCGTGTGGCTCTGGCTGATGCTTGCGCCGCTCGCAGTGATGTGGCAAAAACGCGCGCGGTTCATTTCCGATGCGTGGTGCGCGGCAGTCGCGGCAGCTGTCGTCGTTACGTTCGTCGTCGGCTTGTTTGATTATTACCCATGGATCTGGCAGTCCGGACGCATCTGGCAGTGGAGCGCGTGGGGCTTGTTTGCGGCAGTGTTTGTATCAATTCCGTCAAGAGGTGTACATGAGTAGTTTCCTCAGCATCTTTGCCTTTATGTTGTACGCCGTTGTGCTCGTCATTTTGTTTGCGTTCGGAATAAATTTTCTGTATCTCGCCATCGTGACCCTCCGCCAAGAGCAGAGCGATCCCGCCGCGCCGCCGATGCCCGAAATGCCGCGCGTGAGTGTCCAGGTTCCTATCTTCAATGAATTGTATGTGGCGGAACGCTTGATTGACGCGGTCGCGCGTTTTGAATGGGACGCGGCGCGTTTGGAAATTCTCGTCCTCGATGATTCGACCGACGAAACGCGCGACATTGTTCAAAAAACGGTGGAACGCTGGCAAGCGCAAGGCATCAATATCCAACACGTTCAACGCGCGGATCGGACGGGATTCAAAGCGGGCGCGCTCGCATTGGGAATGAGTCTGACGGACGCGCCGTACATTGCGTACTTTGACGCGGACTTTGTCCCGCCGCGCGATTTTCTTTTGAAAACGATTCCGCATTTTGCGAATGAAAAAATCGCGTTCATTCAAACCCGCTGGGGCCACCTCAATCGCAATTATTCGCTGCTCACCTTTTTGCAGTCGTTGGCGATTGACGCGCATTTCGTCGTGGAACAATACGCGCGTTCGCGCGGCAACTTTTGGTTCAATTTCAATGGTACGGCGGGAGTTTGGCGGCGCGCCGCGATTGAAAACGCGGGCGGCTGGAAACAGGACACTCTCACCGAAGATTTGGATTTGTCGTACCGCGCGTTTTTGAAAGGGTGGAGCGCGTTGTATTTGCGCGAGGTGGTGACTCCGGCTGAACTGCCCGTCACCTTTAGCGCGTATCAGCGTCAACAGCATCGCTGGGCAAAAGGTTCGCTCGAATGTGCGATCAAACTTTTGCCGCAAGTCTGGCACGCGCCGATTTCACTCGGCAAAAAACTTGAAGCATCATTTCATCTCACGGGTTATTCCATTCACTTGTACATGTTCGTCTTGATGCTCCTCTACCCGTTCATCGTGTACTATTCGAATTATTTCCCGGAGCTCATGGCATTGTACGGCATCGGCGTACTGTTCAATCTTTCCGCGCTCGCGCCGACAATGTACTTTACGCTCGCGCAAAAAGAATTGGGCGGCGGATGGTGGCGCAAATTTCCTGCGATTCTTTTCATGATGGCGTTCGGCGCGGGGATGATGACCACGACGGTACGCGCGGCGACAGAGCTCTTGACCGGGCGCGGCAAGAGTTTTGAACGCACGCCAAAATTTGGTGTCTCTTCCAATCGCGAAGCATGGGTCAGCAAAAAGTACCAACTACAGCTCGACCCGTGGATTCTTTTTCAAATCGCGGTCTTGGTCTGGTGCGCCAATACACTGATCTATTGCTATTACATGCGCAACTGGATCATCGGCATTTATGCCGGCATCATTTTCATTGGCGTACTCTTTGTTACGCTGATGGGGCTCGCGCAAAATTTCCAGGTGCGGCAATATCGAAAAAAGCAAGCCGTTTCACCCTCGATGCCCGCGCAAGCGTAGCATAATTCTTGGGAGGAATGCGCTTGAGCAACGAATCCGCTTTACCCTACGTCTAAAGGATATTATGCAAACGATGTTTTCCCCGACGCGTGCGCGCGTCATTTTTTATGTATGTCTCGCCGCCGCGTGCGCGCTCTTTGTCGCGTGCGGCGGCGCGGCGAATCAGTTACCGACTCCGAACGCGGACCAAAGTCTCGCGCAAACGATGATCGCGCAAGGCACTTCCGCGAGTTATCTCGGCACCAAAGTCGCGCGTCCCGAATTCACCAATACGCCCGGCGGCGACCAAGCCGCGACGGAAGAATCGGGCGGCGCAAAGGTGAATCCAACGCGCGCGGCGCGGCAAACGCGTGTCGCCGCACAAACGAAACCTGCACCCCAAGCAAAAGCAACCAAGCCGCCCGCGGAACAGCCGACCGAACCGCCCGAAGGATTCGAGCCCACAGCTACGCCGCCCGCGCTGCCTGCAAAAAAATCGGCGCATCTCAACTCGCCCGAATATTCGATTCAAATTTTTGGCTGGTATCGTCCCGAAATCGCCGACCGCGATATGAAAGAAATCAAAGAGATGGGCTTTGGCTGGGTGAAACAGCAGTTCGCGTGGCGCGACATCGAGGGCGCGGAAAAAGGCGCGTTCGATTGGAGCCGCGCGGATGAAGTGGTGTATCGCGCGAATATCGAAGGTTTGGACTTGCTCGCGCGCATGGACAACGCGCCCGATTGGGCAGCGCCCGGCTGCTTTGATCCTTCACAGTCCGCGATGGGTCCGGCGCGCAACCTCAAAGATTGGACTGACTTTTTGACCGCCTTTGTGACGCGCTATAAAGGACGCGTGCGCGCGTATCAAATTTGGAATGAACCGAATCTCGCGCGCGAATGGTGCAAGCGTCCGCCGAATCCCGAAGAGTACGCGCGGCTTTTGAAAGCATCGTATCAAACAATAAAGAGCATTGACCCGAACGCGTTGGTGATTAGCGCGGGGTTGACGCCCACCACCGCCGATTTTGATCAGGCGATGCCCGACATGAAATTTTTCGGTCGAATGTACGATGCGATGGGCAACAACAGCGACGGCTACTTTGACCTGCTCGGCGTACACGCGGCAGGTTTCAAAGCCGATCCCGAAGCCGACCCCGGCGTCGTCGCGCAGGACGCGGCGTTGACAAACAACGACCCAAGTCCAACAGAGGCAAAACGAATTTATTCGTTCCGTCACGTTGAAGATGTTCGCAAGTTAATGCAAGAACGCGGCGACGCGGACAAACAGATTGCGATCTTGGAATTTGGCTGGACGAGCGATCAGGTGAATCCCGCGTACTCGTGGTTTCGCGTCAGCGAAGAGGAAAAAGCGAATCGCATCGTGCGCGCGTTTCAGTACGCAAAAGAAAATTGGAGTCCGTGGATCGGCGTGATGAGTTTGATCTACATGGCGAATGCGGATTGGAGCGGCAACGAAGAACAATTCTGGTGGGCAATTACAAATCCCGACGGCTCGCCGCGACCGGCGTACAACGCGTTGAAAGCAATGCCCAAGTAATAGGCTACGAAAAACGAGAAGCGAAATCAAATTGCTTTTCGTTTTTCGTTTCTCGCATCGGTTTTCTACTGTTGAATAAAATCTACGCGCGTGGGACAATTGCCGCTGCCACCCCACGGGACGCGCGCTTGAATTTGCATGGGCGGACTTAACGGATCCTCTTGGCGATCCACCAACTGCACGCTCCACGTTCCGCTCGCGGCAGGAAAATCAAAGCGTCCTTCGGGATCGGGCGGCGCTTTGCTCGTCACCTTATCCGCCGCGCCATTCAATTCACGCAGTGTGATCTTCATTCCGCCAATGCCCTTGCCGCTGGTGTCGAACACAAAGCCCCAAATGTAATTGTCAGGACACGGATTCCCCGTCGGCGCGCGCGGATCGGGTGGTCCGAGGCGCGGACAAAATGCCGCGCCGCAGCCGACGGGCGTTGCGGTGGCTTCGGGCGTTGCCGTGAATTCGGGCGTCGCGATGGTGGGAATGAAATCGAGGGTGGGTCCGCGCGTCGCCTCGGGCGGCAGCGTGGGTTGAAAACCAATCGGCGTTTTGGTTGGGGGCAGCGGCGTATTCGTCGGCGGCGCGGCAGTCTCGGTGGGAATTTCGATGGTGACGCCCGCCGTCGGCGTTTGCGTCGCACTGTTCAAACCAATTTGCAAACCGTTCGGATTTGCATTCGTGAATCCGCTGACGGCAACGTAAGCGCCGATACAGCAAATTCCTAAAATAATAAAAATCGCCGCCGCGTACGCGCGGTCTTGCATGGTCATCCTAGTTCACTCCGCAATTCATTTCGGATTCGCACTTTCGATTTTACGAATAGAGACAAGGGAATTTCCTCGAACGCTCGTTCGCAGTATAACGAGGAACAAGCATCGGCGCAAACCGCGTAAGCGGATTATCCCATTTGACCAGCGCGCGCGTAATGTTATAATTTTTGCGGCTATTTGACACCAAAAATTAAAGAAATAAAATAGCGACCATAAGGGCAGTTGGCTCAGTTGGTAGAGCACTGCGTTCACATCGCAGGGGTCATAGGTCCGAGTCCTATACTGCCCACTTGAGTACGGTTCTCACCGTGGTCGCCGCAGAACAGCGCCACGGTTTTTTTTTCGAGTGAATCGTTCTTTTGTTCGGCATAGCTCGAATCAGTTAGATGCGGCAGCATCGGTAACGCAAGGTCATGTCCGTCTTGATTGACGAAACCCCGTTCACCCTCACCTCACGCGCCTCGCGACTCGTTGACGGCGCGCTGGTCAATTTACGCTGGGTCCTCATCGCGCTGGCGTGGCTCGCCGTGTTCCTCATCACCGGCGACCCCATCCCCCAAGAGTATTTTTTGCTCTGGCTCATCCTCTACGCCGCCTTTAATGGTTTGCTCTGGATCGGCACACGCTACCGGCAACTGCCGCAGCATCTTCCGGTGCTTGGACTCGTCGGCGATGTGGTCTTCTTGAGCATTTTGCCGCTACTCCCCGGCGTCAACAGTCCGATTCTCATTCTCTTTGCCATTTTTCCAACTCTCGTCGCGGCGATGCGTTTTGGCGTCCCCACCGGCGCGCTCGTCGGCATCATTGTCCTTTTGCCGTACGAAATATCCGCAATCATTCAACTTTTGCCGCCGAACATCCAAGCGCTCATTCCCATCACCCCCAACACCGACATTAATCTCTTGTCCGCGTTCTTGCCGGTGATCGCATTATTCGGCGCAGTCATCTTGGTCGGATATCTTGCCGCGCGCGAACGCGAAGCCGCTATCGGCAAAGCGCATGGAGAATTGGAAGAACTGCGCAAGGCAATTGCGAGCGCGCGTCTTTTTTATGAATCGTCCGATACGCTCAACAGCACCGCGAACTATACGGACATTCTCGATGTCATGCTGCAAGCAGGCGTCATCGGAATGCCGCGCGGCCGCGACGGCGCAGTGGGCATTGCCCTTTTGTTTGAGGACAATCTCCAAACCGAAGGACCCAAAGGACTAAAGGTGGCGGCAGCGCGCGGACTCGATCACTCGGATGCGCAGCGCGCGATTGAGGGCAAGCGCGGCGTCGTCGCGCAGGCAATCGAAAGCGGCGATTCGATTCCGTTTCACAAAACAGCCAACGATCCGGAATTGACTTTGTTCACCTCGCTGCGCCGCGCGCACAATGGCGTGTGTTATCCATTGCAATCAGGACTCGATGTCTACGGCGCGGTAATTCTGGCTTCGACCAGCCACCTGATGCCCTCTGAACAACATCAGCGTTTGATGCGCGCGTTCATCAATCAAGCCGCAATCGTATTTCAAAACGCCAAGCTCTATCAAAATTTGCGCGGCGAACGTGACCGCATCATCGAAGCGGAAACCTCCGCCCGAGCGAAACTCGCGCGCGATTTGCACGACGGACCGACCCAGTCGGTTGCCGCGCTGGCGATGCGTCTCGATTTTATTCGCCTCTTGATGGATCGAGATCAGCCGCAAGCGAAAGAGGAATTGGAACAAGCGCGCGAAGCAGTCATGCACATCGGCAAAGATTTGCGCGGCTTGCTTTTCACCCTCCGCCCGCTGACGCTTGAATCGCAAGGGCTCTCGGCAGCATTGAAACAATACGCGGAACGCTTGCGCGAAAATGATAATGTGCCAATTCAAATGCAGCCGGGCGAATTCGGCAACGAACTCGACCCCAACATCGCGGGAACGGTTTTTGCGGTCATCGAAGAAGCGGTGAGCAACGCGCGGAAACATGCCGGCGGCACAAATATTTTTGTGCAGGTGCAGCAGCAAAGCAGTACGCTGATCGCCACCGTGCGCGATGAAGGTCCGGGCTTTGACGTTGCTCAAGTGAACAGCAATTATGCGGAACGCGGCTCGCTCGGCTTGCTGAACATGCGAGAACGCGCCCGTCTGGTCGAGGGCACCCTCCAGATCGAATCGGCGCCGGGACGCGGCACGCGGGTCACGCTGCGCGTGCCGCTGCCACCAACGCGCGCAAAAAACACAACAGAACGGAATACCGCACGGTGATCGAAAATTGGATTCGTGTTTTTGAAACCAGTCGTGGTTGGGATGCGGCAATTCTCGCGCTTGTTTCTGTGGCGCTGTTCATCGCCGCGTCGAACGTCAAGTGGAGTATCACGCGCGCGCCGAATTCGTCGCTGAATCAACAACTAACGCGCGCGGCAGCGCAGCCCGTGATTCGCGCGCTCTTTGAGATCGTCCGATTGTTGTATTACATCGGCATTCCATTCGCCGCGTTGTATTTCGGATGGATTGATCTGCGCGCGTTCGGTTTGGTCATCTCCGACTGGGCGGAAGGGGTGCGCTGGGCGATTGTAATTTTTCTCGCGGCGTGGCTTTTGCTCATGGTGGTTTGGCTGCCATATTTGCGCGCCACCGCCGATGTCTATGCGACGCCTGCCACGCAATTTTCTTTTCCGCGACGGCTTGTGGAATTGATCTACATGCAAGCGCATTGGGCATTTTATCGCGCGGCAGCCATTGTGTTTTTGACCAGCAGCATTCCCGACGCGTATTATTGGGGCGCTGTAGTCGGTTTAGGATTGACGGCGATAGAAGCGCTGGCTTCTCCGCGCATCCGCGAACGTTTGACACGAATTGGGGAAGCGGACGGAATCGTGTGGAACGCGGGACAAGCGGTGATCAATGCTTTGGGGTTTGTCGTCACCCGCAACCTCTACTTGCTCATCCTCATTCATTTCTTGCTCGAACTGAGCGTGCCGCATTTGCGCGCACAGGCGCGCGAACGCACGCTCACCTCTCCCACTCGCGCACAGCCACAGCGCATCCGCGAATCATAAAAAAACCTTCGACCGCGATATAGTGAATCGCAGCTCGAAGGTTTTTTTGCCCCGACAATTCGGAACAATCGCCAACGTGAACGGCGTCGTCCTCACATTACAAATGCATTACAGCGAAAAAATAAACTAAAATTCGCGCTTTTTTTGGCGGTTCGGGTACCATTGTCCCAGTGTCTGTCAACCTGCACCTTGATAGAGTATGAGCAAGATACACTACTGCCACTCGATCCCTCTCCGCTCCGGTAGTGATCGCATCAAGCTGTTCCACGCCTTGTCTTTTCCGCGAACGATTCTTGTTTTTTGTTTGTGCTAGTTTGTAGTTTCTAGCCCGTTTGGAACGCTCTGAACCTTTCGTCGCAATCGAGCTTGGTTTGCAACACCAATAATTCTTCCATGTGTGAAGAATCAGTTTGGACACTGTCTTATTGTAATTTTGTTTTCTCAATAGCGCCGCTGTCTCGTGACATTTAAGTATTGATTCGCATATTCAGTTTCACACAGGAGGCAACCATGTCCCTTTTTTCACGTTCACTCGTTATTGCAAGCGTCATTCTGCTTGCGCAGATGCTTGGACTTGCCGTCCCGCTTGTTTTTCAAGGAGACGCTTATGCGCAACCTCAAAGATTTCCAGCCATTGTTGATGCATTCGCAAGCGGCGCTTCTTTGATTGCGCTCGCCAACGCCGGCATCGCACTCATCGCGTTCCTCGTTGCCTTTGGCATGGGAGGCGGATGGTCATACGTTCAAGGGATGGTGTCGCCGGGGCAGGGAACGCTGCCGTTCGCCGTTGATCTGCAACCGTTACGACAGGCAGTCAACAGCATCCTCGGTGATGGCGCATGGATTGGAATGAGTGAGGACGACACGGCGCTCTATAGACACACCAAGAGACGATAAATGTTAGCGGAACAAAAAAACCTTCGAGCAATGCTCGAAGGTTTTTTTTACAGCTAGCGATTAAAATAAAATGCCGCCGCAATCATTATGCCAAAACACAGAATTGCGAGGAGCGCAATGCGCCGCAGGTCCGCATACACATAGCTGTAATCGAAATGTGGTTCCGCATTATGCGCAAGCGCAGCCGCATTCGCGGAACGCCGCGTCGGCGCGCTCGGCACATTCAGCGTCAAACCCGAATCGGCGTTTGGCGCTTCGGTTTCTATCGGCGCGGGCGCAACCGGCGCTTTGTACTGACCCGATTCGCGCTTTGCCGCCGCGCGTTCTTTTTGGCTACGAGACTTTTGAGGCATGAGACTTTCCTTTCGTTGTTACCTACGGAATCAATTGAGCAATGACAATCAGCCGATGCGTATCCACGCGATAGGGATGGCACGTAATCAAGGTGACCACGCCTTCGCGCGTGGGCTGCAGCACCGACAAATCGTCGGGCGTGACAATGCGTTTCGCACGGACAGCATATTTGAATAATTTGCCGCCGGCGAATACTTGGACCTCATCGCCGTTTTTCAATGCTTCCAAATCTTTGAACACTTCGCCAAAGACATCATTGTGTCCTGACAAAACCATATTGCCGCGTTCGCCGGGGTTCACCGAACCGGCGTGATGCCCCACACCGAGCTTCAGCTGTTCCCAACCATCGCCCGGAACAATGGGCCAATCCACTCCGAGCGCAGGAATGACAATCCGCGTAGGCGATTGCGGACCGGAGGTGGGCGGCGGGAGCGCGGGCGCTTGCTGAACATTTATGCCAATCGAAGCGGGCAGCGCTTCGGGAGGAAACGACGAGCCGGGCAATTCACTACTCGACGCAGGCGGGAACGAGGACCCCGGCAATTCGCCGGATGGCTGCGCGGGTACGGCGGCGACATTTGTTACCGGTTCTGCACCGGTCTGTGCTTGATCACCGCGGATGGCGGCAGCGACCTCTTGATTCAGCGATTGCAAATTCAGCAGCGCAACGACAATGATAGCAACCAAGCCGAGCACCGCCGCGACTTCGACGAGGAACAAGATATGGTCGCGCCAGCCGCGCCGACGCCGTTTCTTTTTTCCATCACCAGGGTGTACCGTGATTGGCGCAAAGCGGCGCGTGTCATCCGTTTCTGCAAAAGTCCGCGCGCGCTCGATCCTGCGGCGTTCTTCGACCAACGCCTCCAATTCTTCGAGCGAAAGATCCGCGACGCGCCGCTCTTCGCTTTTGTTGGATTTGCCAAACATCAGGCAGCATTATAACGCGCGCCCGCGTCGTTGCAAAACATTCCACACCTGCTCCAACTCACGCACGCGCAGCAGTTTTAGAACCACTATATAAACGAGCGCGCCAATCAGCGCGGGAATCACGACGCGCAGCAATTCACCAAAAATTCCGGGGACTGCAAAAACTGTGGGCAAGAGAAACATGACCGCGCCCATCGCCGCACTCGCGCCCAGCAATTTCAATGTCGTCGCGCCCAAGCCCTCGCCGTTCAATCCACCCAAACGCGTTTGCGTGAGAAAAAGCATCACCAGCGCGTGTCCCGTCAACTGCGCGGAATTTGCCAGCACCAGTCCGAGATAACCGAGCGGTCGAATCAGCGTCAGCGCCACCACCAAATAAATTCCCAAGGCAACCACCGCGACCAAATTTGGCAGCAGCGTATTTTTCCGCGCGTAAAACGCAAAGATGAGCGGTTGATCAATCGCCGCGAACACCGTGCCGAGCAGATACAATTGCAGTGCGCGCGATGTTTCCAACGTATCCTGCGCGGTGAACGCGCCGTGTTCGAATAATAACGCGATAACGGGCGCCGCCAACAGGAACAACGCGATCACACATGGCAGCATCAAAAGCAGCACGAGTTTCAAACCGAACACGAGGGTGTGGCGAAATTCGTTCGGTGCGATGGCGCGCGCGAGGGTTGGCAAAATTGCAAACGAAATCGCCGTTGCCACCAATCCCAACGGCAGCTGCACTACGTACGTTGCCGCTTGCATCCACGCCAAAGATTGGGGTCCGGTGTACGACGCGAGATTGCGGTCAACGGCGACACCGATGAGCATGACGCTCAGTCCACCCAACACGGGAATGTACAAACGCACAATTTGTTTTAGCGCGGGATGTTTAAAGTCGAGCACGAAACGCAGCGCGGATTTTCGCAGACCAAAGAGCTGCAAGACTACTTGCGATGCCGCGCCGATTACCACGCCAATCACCACGCTCATGATTCCAAATGTCGGCGCAAGCAAAAGCGCACACACGATAATTCCCAGATTGAACGCGGCGGTGGTGAACGCAGGCAGTGTGAATTTTTTTAGCGAGAACAAAATGCCGGAAAGGACGCCCGCGACGCCAAGAAAAAAGACCGCCGGCAAAATCCAACGAATCATTTGCACGCCCACCGCGCGCAGCTCGGCATCGTAACCTGCGCCGAGAATGGTAAAGAGCGGCTCGGCGAAAAATTCCAAGATTATCACTGCAACAGCCAGCAGCACCGCGAGGACACTCAGTACGGTGCTGACCAGACGCCAAAATTCTTGGCGTTTGGACGCGTCCGCCGCGTACTCGCTGAACGTCGGCACCAATGCAGCGGTGATCATGCCGCCGACCAAAAAATCGTAGAGCGTGAGAACGAGCGTGGACGCAACTTTCAAAACGCTGACGTATCCTGTCGCGCCAAACAAATCATAAATGACAATCTCGCGTCCGAGTCCCAAGAGGCGCGAGATGATATTGCCCGCCGCCAAAATCGTCGCCGCGCTGACAATGCCGCGCGTGGAGGAATCCGGTGCGGGGGTTATGCCTTGTTCAGTTTCGAGAGCCATTGAACGAGGGGACACACTCAAGCAAAGAGTTTCTTTACTCTTGCTTCCAAAGCAGATTGTAACGCAGGTGGTAACTGCCCGAGTTCGCGGCGAAATAAAGCGGTAGTAACTGTCGTGAGGCGATGGACACGAATTACAGAGTCAACACGCAACCCTGTTTTGCCGAAATCTTTTTCTGACTGTTTGATGATCAAATCACTTTCAAGTAGCTCGTCTGGAACTTTACTCGAAATAAATGCAACGATCACGTGCCGAAAAGCGCCAATTGGTTCAGTTAACGCTATTGCAGGGCGAACCTTCGTGGACGATAAATCGTCGAAAGGAAAGGGAACAAGAAAAATTTTACCCTTTATCATAAAAAGGTTTTCCATCGTTCAATGTATAAATGTCTTGGCTTTCATTGTCCAAAAAAGAAAACGCTGGATTTTTTGACATTGCCTTCAGCCATTCTTCTTCCGAAATTTCACTATCATCGGCAAACAAAATAATTACACGTACGCGCCCATTGGCGTTCTCGGGCAGTGGCGCGTCCAGCAACAAGTGACGTTCATCATCAATCGTTGCAGTTGTTTCAATCGCGCGCAAAATCGTTTCCATTGTCAAATCTCCTTTCACAACCCCGACACATCCACCGTCTCCGCGACGCGCGTTTCTACATCGTCAAAGGCGTCGTCGCCGCGCACCGCAATCGCGTCAGGCGAAATCAACGCGCCGCCGCTCGCGGCGGTGATATTCCACATACGGCAAAAGGCGCAGCGTCCCGGCGCGGTCGTCGGTTGTCCGCACACCTCGCACGCGTGCAAATTACTTTTGTCAGCGGGCGCTTGAAAGAAACCGGCTTGACGCGCTTTGAGAAATTCCACGTAAAAGGAAAGTTTCGCGCCCGGCGATTCGGCTTCGAGTTGATTCAAAAGTGTTTTGTAAAAATTGGTGAGATTGCCAACCGCGTGCGGACATTCGTCATAGACGTACTCGATGTTACGCACGACCGCGTACGTTGCCGTCTCGCGTTCGTAAAAGCGGCAAAACGGTTTCACTTTTTTCGCGAGTCCATCGCTCGCTTCCAACACCGGCGCCTGCCGCGCGAGATAACCCGTTTGCCAATGCAGTGTGTTTTGCATCAACACTGCCGCTTCGTCGTCGAGATTGTGTCCCGTCGCCAAGACATCATAGCCGCGTTCGGCGGCGAGCCGATTCATCACATAACGCTTGGTCAAGCCGCACGCGGAACAGGGTTTACCGTGACCGCGCGTACTCGCGCGCGAAATTTCGGGGATGGTCTTTCCGTACGTTTCTGCAATGTCCACCACATGCAATTGCGCGTTCGGAACGTTTTGTTGCGCAAAATTGCGAATGCACGCGAGTGATTGATCGGAATAATCAATCTCGCCTTGAATGCCCAAACCGATATAGAGTCCGTCCGCTTTGTAGCCGAGACGCGCCAAGACATCCCACAACGCGAGCGAGTCTTTGCCGCCGCTGACTGCGACGAGAATGTTCGCGTCGGGCTTGAACATTTTGTATTTTTCAATTGCGCGCTGTGTAGAATTCACAAACCATTCGCTGTAATGTTCGCCGCACAGCGCGAGTTTGTGATGCCGCATATTGATCACAGCGGGAGTGGAACATTTACGACATTTCATAATAGTGCGATAGTTCAAGCGTGCGATAGTGCGATAGTAAAAGACGATTTCACTACCGCACTATCGCACTAACACACTATGGCACTGCCTCCCGAAATCACCGCCACCAATTTCACCTCATCGCCTTCGCGCAAGACCACATCATCAGTGACCAGTTTCCCGTTCACGCTGATCAAAACACTTTCGGGGTCAATGCCGATTTTTTTTAACGCGTCGCGCGCCGTCATGTTTTCCTTGACCTCGAATTTTTTGTTGCGAAAGGTAATTTGAACCATTGCAATCATTCTAACTCATTTGGCAAGCCCGTCAAAAAGAAAACGCTCTCTCGCCAATTGGCGAGAGAGCGTCATTACTTGCTTGAATCAAGGATACAGTCGCTGCACATTGCCGTCAAAGTACGAAAAGCGCTGCCATAGTGTAATGTGCGATTTCCAGCCGTACGCGGCGACGATATAGCCGCCATAGGGCCAGTCCGGCGCAATTTTGACGCGATAGGCGAGAGTCCCATTGCTCTTAACAGTCGCTGTGCCGAGCGCTTGGACCGCGCCGTTTGGATAGCCAACCCAAACCGAAACTGTTTCGCCGGGCGTGAAACCACTTTGCACAAAGTCAAAGTAGGGCGCCGCTTGCAAAATGGGCTTGCTCGCGCGCACATCGGTGACGGTGCCGAACCAACTAAAGGTAATGTACTGCGTATTGCCCGAGCGGGTGCCGCGTCCGACCACTTGCCATCCGCCGTACATTTGCGCGTTCGTCATCACAAACGGAAATGTGAGGTTACCCCACGCATCCGCGTAAAAGTTTTGGTAACCCGTCACTGTGCCGTTTGGCGCGAGATACCACGTATTGACCAATTCGCTGCCTTGATAGCCGCGTGCGTTAAATTGGGCAGTCCGTTCGGACAAGGGCGCAATGGGCTGCGGTTTGGGTTGAACGGGCGCGGGTGGATTTTCCACAGGTGGCGCGACGACGTTGAATTTCACCGAAACTTGTCCGGACGCGCGTCCATTCGCAACGGCGATATATTCGCCTCCACCCTGACTTGGCTTGGGTTGGAACGACCACTCGACCGCGCCGGACGCATCCGCGCGCAAAGTTCCAGTACTCACGGCGGAAAGATTGGGCAAGCCCACCCACGTATCCACAATCTCGTTGCGTTGAAAACCATTCGCGGTAAAGGTATACGTTGTATCAAAATTCCCGTACGTCGGGTCAACCGAAATACCTGCCGCTGCCGCCGGCGCAGCTGCAAGAGAAGAAATCAGCAAGGCGGCGGCGACAAGCACAAACACGATAGAGAAAAAGCGTTTCATTTTGTCACCTCCGAAAGGATTTTGAAATTCCTTTCACAAGCAAGACGCCGCCGTACGCGAAAATGTTCCGCTCGAATCGTCGCGCGCAAAAAAAATGGCGTGCCCTGAATGGCACGCCCGTTTTTCAACCTCGACCTTGCAGCTTGGCGATGACCGCGTCCGCCATTTGGCTTGTGCCCACAGCGGTGGGGTCATTGCGGTCCGGCTTCATGTCATACGTGACAGACTTGCCCTCTGCCACCACAGTCGCCACCGCTTTTTCCAAACGCGTCGCCGCATCCTCCTCGCCCAAATAGCGCAGCATCAACATGCCTGAAAGGATCACGGCGGTCGGATTGACCTTGTTTTGTCCTTTATATTTCGGCGCGCTGCCGTGGACCGCTTCAAACATCGCGCCATGATCGCCGATATTCGCGCCGGGCGCGACGCCGAGTCCGCCGACGAGTCCGGCGCACAAATCGCTCAAGATATCGCCATACAAATTGGGCATCACCAATACATCATACAGTTCCGGTTTTTGCACCAACTGCATGCACATGTTGTCCACCAACACTTCGTCGTACTGAATGTTGGGATAATTTCTGGCGACTTCGCGCGCCACCGCGTAAAAAAGCCCGTCGGTATATTTCATGATGTTCGCTTTTGTTACCGCGGTCACTTTTTTGCGATTGTTCTTGGCGGCGTACTCGAATGCGAACTTTACGATGCGCTCGGTGCCCTTTATCGAAATCGGCTTGATCGAAATACCGGCGGGCTCATAAATCACCGCTTTGGGCTGCTTGCGACGAATCCAATCGATCAGTTCGACCGTGTCGGGTAATCCTTGTTCAAATTCGATGCCCGCATATAAATCTTCGGTGTTCTCGCGGACGAGGACGAGGTCAATATTGTCGTACTTGCTGCGAACGCCTTTGTACGTTTTCGCAGGGCGCACATTCGCATACAAATCAAACTCTTTGCGGAACGCCACATTCACGCTGCGAAACCCGGTGCCAATCGGCGTCGTAATCGGCGCTTTCCAAGCGACATGGGTGCGGCGCATCGAGTCCAAAACATTTTCGGGCAGCGGCGTGCCATATTGTTCCATCACGTCCACGCCCGCGTCCACCACATCCCATTCAAATTGAACGCCCGTCGCTTCGACTACGCGGCGCGCGTTTTCAATCAATTCGGGTCCCGTACCGTCCCCGCGAATTAATGTAACTGCATGTGCCATTGATAAATGCTCCGATGAAAAAATTTTTTTAATGCACGACCACGCGCGGCGCTACACTTGGCGTCGTCGCATTGCGATCACAAGCCCGCCCACAACGCCGGCGGCGATTCCAAAGACCAACGCCGCGCGTGTGTCAAACAACGCGCGTACGTTGCCGCTCACATTTTGTGCCAAAATCAAACCAACGAATGAATTGTTGACATCTGCGCTGCGAGCGATCATTGCGGCAGCTCCGCCCTGATCTACTTGAATGCTCTCTCGCGCAATCATCCATTGCGCGCCCCCGGCTTCCACATGGATATTCGACGCCAACATGCCGAGCGCGCCGCCCGCCGTTACATTCACCTGATCCCCGCGCGCCAGTCCAATTCCACCTTGTACGACCGAAACCGAACCGCCTTCCGCCGTCATGATACCGCCCTGCTTGACGGTGACCGATTCTGCGCTCACATTTTGTGCGCCGCCCTGTTTGATCGTCACTTGCTGCGCGTCAATATTTTGTGCGCCGCCCTGCGTAATGTTCACGACTTCACCGTGAACAGTGTCATTCATTTCGCTCAGCGCTTGTTCATCCAGGTCTTGGTCCAGGTCTTGATCCAGGTCTTGAATTTGATCATTCATAATCTCCTCCACACCGCCTTGCTCGTACGCGACAATTCCACGTTTATACTCTACCGCTTATTCCTTTTCGGGTCCAGCCGTCACAATCACTGCGTCTTCCAAACGCGCGTATTTTTGCACCGCGTCCAAAATTTGTTCGCGCGTTACACCGCGAAACAAATCGGCATAGCGCACAATATAATCCATCCCCAAACTATACAACTCCATATCCGCAAGCGTATTGGCAACGCCGTCATTCGTTTCCAAACGGAGCGCCAGCGAGCCGGTGAGAAAATCTTGCGCGTGCGACAATTCGTCTTGGGTAACGCCTCCTGCGCGCAAGCGGCGAACCTCATCGCCAATTGCTTCAATCGCCAAGTCCACATTGCGCGGATTGACGCCCGTGCCAATCATCCACGAGCCCGCGCCAATTCCGGCGCCGAGTGAGCTATACACGTAATAGCACAAGCCCATCTGGTCGCGCACAATTTCGCCGAGCCGTCCGCTCAGTCCGAGCTGTCCAAAAATCAAATCGGCAGTACGCAGGGCGTAAAAATCGGGATCCTGTCGCTTGATGCCCGGATAGCCGAGAATCACATCGGACTGGATTTTCCCTTCGAGTCCAATATCTTGGCGCATTGCGCGCGGCTGCGGCGGCACATCGGGAACGCCGAAAGGAATTCCCTTTTTCCCTTTCCATCCCCCAAAGTGTTTGGCGACGAGATCAATGGCGTGCTGCGCGTCAACGTCTCCCACAATCACAAAAATCGCGCCGTCAGGACGAAAATATTTCGTGTGAAAGTCGGCGAGCTTCGCGCGCGTTAGTTTTTTGACCGTCGCTTCTGTCCCATCATCGGGATGATGATACGGATGTCCTTTCGGGAATGAGAGTTCTTGAAATTTTCGCCACGCGACGTAACGCGTATCGTCTTCGGCTTCACGCAGCCCCGTGACAATCTGACCGCGCAGACGTTCGATCTCTTTTTCCGGAAAAATCGGTTCGCGCAAAACCTGTTCAGCGATGCCGACCAGCGTCTCAAAGTCTTCGGTCAAACTTTTTCCGCCGAACGATGCGATTTCGGTGCCTGCGCCAACACCGAAACTCATACCAACACTGTCGTACAGTTCATTCAAATGTTGAAATGTAAATTTTTTCGTGCCGCGCTGCAAGGCAGAGGCGGTGAACACCGCAAGCCCGGCATTCGCTTCCGTTTCATACATCGCGCCCGCGCGCAACCGTCCGCGCAGCGTCACAGACGCGTTCGTATGATTTTCTTTGACCAGCACGACAATGCCATTGGCTAATTCCGCGCGCGTCACATTTTCAGGAGTGATAGGATGAGACATCTGAAATTTTCGATTTATCGCTTTCTCCGCGCTGCTTGCTTTCGTTTTGTTGATTTTTTTGCGCCCGCCGCTGTTCGTCGTTTCTCTGACCCATTCGCACTCGGCATATTCGTCGCCCCACGATTTGTGGGGACGAACCATCCCACTGTCCGATTCATTTCCGCCAGATATTTTTTTGCCACACGCTGGACATCGTCTTTGGTCACCGCTTCCAAATTTTTCAAAAACGTCTCGTACATGCGCCATGACGCGACCACATCCAACATCCCCAGCCGATAGCCATGATTGGCAACGCCGTCCTCCGCATATACGTATTGGGTGCGTGTCTGTTTCAATACTTTTTCGTATTCGCCGTCCGTGATCGGTTTCGTCGAAATTTTTTCCAATTCTGCAAACACAGCGCGTTCGATTTTTTCAAGCGAAACGCCCGGACGCGCCGTCGCGCTCACCTCGAATAAATAGGGGTCGAGCATTGGCTGATAAAACACCGACACATCGGCGCTCAATTCTTTTTCCACCAGCGCGCGATACAAACGCGAGGAACGCCCCGGACTTGTGCGTCCCATTGCCAAACCGCTTGAACCGCCAAGCACACCCGCCAGAACCATCATCGCATAAAAATCAGGGTCGGTCGCGCGCGGACTTTTGTAGCCCACCATGAAATAAGGCGCCGCGCCGGGACGACGCACCACGACGCGCCGTTCGCCCGCCTGCTCCGGCTCCTCGATGGTCAGGATGGGAATATCCGCGCCGCGCGGCAATTTGCCAAATGTCGCCTGAAGTTTTTCCAAAAGTTCATCCGTATTGAAATCGCCGACCGCGACGACGGTGGCATTGTTGGGCGCATAATACTTGCTATAGAAATTGTACAAGTCATCGCGTGTCATGCGCTGCAAGTCGGCTTTCCAACCAATCGTTTCGTGGTGATATGGATGCACTTTGAACGCCGTCGCTTGCATCTCTTCCGACAGCCAAAAGCCCGGGTCGTTCTCGTGTCCTTCGCGTTCCGAAATGATCACGGTGCGTTCCGACGCAACTTCATCGGGGTCGAAACGCGCGTTCACCATGCGATCGCTTTCAATTTCAATCGCAATGTCGAGACGATCACTCGGCAGCGTTTCATAGTACGCGGTATAGTCGAGCCACGTGAACGCGTTGTTGACGCCGCCATTGCGCGTAACAAGTTTGAATACATCGCCCTTGCCCAACTTTTGCGTTCCTTTGAACATCATATGCTCGACCCAATGCGCCGCGCCCGTGATGCCCAATACCTCATTGCGCGAGCCAACGCGATACCACACCCAAAACGTCGCGACGGGCGCGTTGTGCAATTCGCGGGTGAGAATTTTCAAGCCGTTATCAAAATGTGTTTCCCGAACGTTGCTGTTCATTGGCAATTCCATATTCCTACAAATACTCGATATGTCCAATCATCTCGTCTCGTTCCAACACTTCTCATATCCCCATTACCTTTAACACTTCTTTCACCGCTTGCGCGCTTTTGTGCAGCGCCGCGACTTCTTCCTCCGCCAATTTCCATTTTACAACTTCTTCTGCGCCGCCCGCGCCGAGTTTAACAGGAACACCCGCGAACACGCCATCCAAACCGTATTCGCCGTCGAGCCGCACCGTGCACGGCAAAATCTTTTTCCTATCGTACACAATCGCGTCCACCATTTCGGCGAGCGCCGCGCTTGGGGCATAAAACGCCGAACCCGTTTTCAACAGATTTACAATCTCCGCGCCGCCAACGCGTGTGCGTTTCACCAACGCTTCCAAGCGTTCCGGCGAAAGCAGTTCCGTAAGCGGAATGCCCGCGACGGTGGTATAGCGCGGCAGCGGCACCATTTCATCGCCGTGCGAGCCAAGCACATACGCGTCAATGTTCTGCACCGACACTTTCAATTCTTGTGCAATAAAAGTGCGAAAGCGCGCACTGTCCAAAATGCCCGCTTGCCCAATCACGCGTGCGCGCGGAAACTGTGTCACGTGCGCGGCATATTGTGTAATTGCGTCAACCGGGTTGGAGAGAACGATCAAAATGGATTCGGGCGCGTATTGTTTGATCGCTTCTGCCCAACCGTGCATAATTTTCTGATTCGTTTTCACCAAATCATCGCGACTCATCCCCGGCTTGCGCGCGATCCCGCCCGTCATCACCACGATTTGCGATCCCGCTAGTTGTTCGTACCCGGCGCCATCTTTGATCGTCACACCGGTGACCTGCGAATCGAATCCAAGAATCGGACCCGATTCCAACAAATCGAGCGCCTCGCCTTCCGCGAGACCCTCAACCACATCGAACAAAACAATATCCGCGTAATTGCGCTCGGCGAGGCGTTGTGCGGTAG
This sequence comes from Chloroflexota bacterium, assembly GCA_004295045.1. GTDB lineage: Bacteria > Chloroflexota > Anaerolineae > UBA4142 > SHND01 > SHND01. The sequence continues at coordinate 131,923 of SHND01000056.1, forward strand.
TTGCGCCTGTTTTGCCTGCGCCAATCACAGAAATTTTGCGTTGCATCTTTATCTCCATGTCGTTAGTTGTTAGCCGTTAGTCAAGCGTCGTTAGTCAAGAGTCGAGAGTCATTGTGCATTCTGCATTGTGCATTCTGCATTGTGCATTCTACACTCTGCATCAATCATTTCTTGCCGTTCTTGGTTCCAATTAAATACATCACGGGCTGTTCCGCTTCCACATCCGCCCAATACAATTCATTCGGTTCCAATTCCAGGCGGTCGCCTGCCGTGAGTGTAATTTCTTCGCCTTGTTCCGGAATGCCCACGCGCAATGTGCCGCGCACGATCCAACGCACTTCGCGCGAAGTGTGTTGATGCGCGGGATAAACAGTCCCCGGCATATCGGTCCACTGTAGCACTTGATAACCTTGCTGCGCGAGGGCGAGCCGCAGCGCTTCCAGAGACGGCGGTGTCTCTTTATTCCATCGGATCAGCTGCATTCTTTTAACAAAACATGGAAAATTTTCTAAAGGGTAAGGTGGAACGCAAAGCGCGAATGATTATAACCTGTTATAAGTGGATGTCAAAGCATTTTTGACGCACAATGAAATCGCGCCTCGTGATATAATGCGGTTGAGCTCGAACGAAACGCCTTTCGGCAAAGTCGCCGCGCGTTTCAAAAAATTTCTCGCGAGAGGGCGCGACGACGCGCAAAAGCGACGCGCTGACGGCGTTCTTTACACTCTACGCACCGGAGAAACACAATGGCACTCCTTTTGCAAGAAAATGGTCTCGAGACGCACGGCTTGCGTACCACCGAGACCATTCATTGGAATTTAACGACGCCGGCGCTGTACGAACACGCAATGCGGCGCGGCGAAGCGCTCATCGCCGAGGGCGGCGCGCTCGTCGCCAATACCGCGCCCTACTCCGGACGCTCCCCCAACGACAAATTCATCGTCCGCGAAGCATCCTCCGAAAAAAATATCTGGTGGGACAACAACCGCGCGGTGAGCGCAGAAATTTTTGACGCGCTGCATCAAAGAGTGTGCGCCCATCTCGCCACGCGCGAATTGTTCGTGCGCGACATGTTCGCCGGCGCCGATCCAAAATATCGTCTGCCCGTACGCGTCATCAACGAATACGCGTGGCACAATCTTTTCGCACGCAACATGTTTGTGCACGACGACAACGCCGCGTTCGATTCCGCAACCGGGTTCACCGTTATCAACGCGCCGACATTCAAAGCCGACCCGGCGCGTGACGGCACACGTTCCGAAGTGTTTGTAATGATGCACTTGGGCGAACGATTGATCTTGATTGGCGGGACAGCTTATGCGGGCGAAACAAAAAAATCAATTTTTTCGGCGATGAATTATGTTTTGCCGATGCGGGGCGTTTTTCCGATGCACTGTTCTGCGAACATTGGCGTGAGCAGCGACACCGCGATCTTTTTTGGTTTGAGCGGCACGGGCAAGACAACCCTTTCTGCCGATCCATCGCGCACGCTCATTGGCGATGACGAACATGGCTGGAGCAGCAACGGTGTCTTTAATTTTGAGGGCGGCTGTTACGCCAAAGTGATTCGTTTGAGCGCGGAAGCGGAACCCGAAATTTACGCGACCACGCAGCGCTTTGGCACGATTTTGGAAAACGTCGTCGTTGACCCCATCACGCGGCAAATGAATCTCGACGACGCGACGATTACGGAAAATACGCGCGGTTCGTATCCACTCAATTTTATTCCGAACGCATCACAAAACGGCATGGGCGGTCATCCAAAAAATATCGTGTTCCTCACCGCCGATGCGTTTGGCGTCCTGCCGCCCATTGCGCGGCTTTCGATTCCGCAAGCGCGTTATCATTTTTTGAGCGGCTACACCGCCAAAGTCGCCGGCACCGAGCGCGGCGTCACGGAACCACAGCCGAATTTTTCTACCTGTTTCGGCGCGCCCTTCCTGCCCCTGCATCCCGATGTGTATTCAAAGATGCTCGGTGAAAAAATCGCGTCGCATCGCGCGAACGTGTGGCTCGTCAACACCGGTTGGAGCGGCGGACCGTACGGTGTGGGCACGCGCATGAAAATTTCGTACACTCGCGCAATGGTCAGCGCGGCGTTGAACGGCGACCTCGACAATGTTTCGTACGAAACCGACGAGGTGTTCGGTCTCTCCATCCCGAAGAATTGTCCGAACGTGCCGAACAAAGTGTTGAATCCGCGCAACACGTGGACGGACAAGGACGCGTACGACGCGCAAGCAAAAAAACTCGCGGGAATGTTTCGGAAAAATTTTGAAAAATTCGCTGAACGCGTGCCGCAAGAGGTGCGCGAGGCGGGACCACGCGGAGGATGATTGATGAGTAAAGCAAAGCGGAAATTAGAGAACGCGGAGCTCTATCGCAAAGCATACCTCGAATGGTACCCACAGTGGAGCGAGGCAAAACATCGCGCCCAAGTCGCACGCGTGCGCAAGATGTCTTCCGCAGAACGCTTTGCCGAGTATGCCTCCCTCTTGGCATTCGCCCGTGAAATCGGCGCACAAGAACATCCACGCCTAAGAGCCCAACGTTGGCAAGACTGGGACGAATACTATGCCCGCATCCAAATCTTCGAAGCAAAGCGGCACGCCGCTAACGGAAACTCTCGCCGCTCCTCTCCGCGCCGCCATCGCCGTACTTGAAGCGCACGGCTATCGCTACGCCGTTATCGGCGGCATCGCGTTCGCCCAGTGGGCACCGCCGCGCGTCACCCGCGACATTGATTTCAAAGTTCTCGTTCCGAATTTGGACTACGCGGCGGTGCGTCAGACGCTCCGCACTGCGTTTTCCGAGCGCGCGCGTTCTCACGCGTCGCTAGACGCAATTGTGTCAACATATCGCAGTCCAACATGCGTAGGAAGCGTTCTCTAACGCTGCTGGTCGCATTAGATGCGGCTAATCATCAGATCATAGTCCAACATGCGTAGGCACGTTTCGCGTCCCTGTTGGCGCGAATTGTATTCGCCCCCACCCCCCCGCGCGCAAACGCAACGTTTTGTGATACAGTACCGTAAATTTGTAATTTGCCCCACTTGATAGAGATATTGTACGGCAAATTTGTAATTTGCCCCCTTGCGTTGGAGAAAAAAATTTAAATGGATGAAAACGCCTCTCTCTCCCTGCCTCCCGAACTTCAAGCGCGCCTCGACGCGGCAGGCGTCCACGACGCCGAAACTCTTGCCGCCGCGCTGGAACACGACCCCGAACTGCGCGCCGCGTACGAAAAATTTCTGGGCGAACACCGCGACGAAATTGCCGCGATGCAGATGGTGGCTTTGCTCACCGCGTTCGCGCAAACCGAAAACGACGCGCAGCTCATTGAATTTTGGAACCAAGTGCCGCGCGAAATGGAACAGCCCTTTCTCGACGCCGCGCAAAATTTGATCGCACGCGCAGAAGCGAACGGTCAAGCCGAAAGTGTCGCGGGGTTCAAGGCGCGATTGGACGCGCTGCAAAAAATGTTGCGCGGTGCGGAAAACACACCGCCCGTTGTTTCTGCGTTAATGGAATTTTTGAACGCGTCCGACGGCGCGTCAGCGCGCGTGGTGTTTGAAAACCGTCGCGCCTTGTTGCAACCCTACGAAGCGCAGCGCACGCTCGACGAAAAATTTCAAAGCGACAATGAGGATGGCAAAACGCGCATTGCGGAACGTAGCGCGTTATTGCGCGAACTGCGCGGTGTCGCGCCCCAACCCCTGCCCCCCACCCCCCCCTCACCCGAAAGGGGCGAGGGACGCGCGGTGAACATTCCCGGTACCGCCAACTTCACCGGCGATTTGGTGGCGGGCGACAAAATCATTCAAGGCAATGTGCTTGTCACCAACATCAACGATTTTCACCTTGAGGAAAAATGGAATCCGCCGCCGCCGCCGTATCTCGAACGCGTCGTGCCGCGCGCGAACGAGGTGGGCGAGGCATTGAAACTTTTGGACGAACACGACGCGGTGGCGATTGGCGGGCGCGCCGTCGCGGTGCAAGGGATGGCGGGGATTGGCAAGACCACGCTCGCCAAAATTCTCGCGCACACGGTGCACAACAAAGCAACCTTTCCCCAATTCAAAGACGGCGTTTTGTGGACGGAACTCGGTCCCGAACGCACCACACGCGCCCACGCGCAAGCGGTGTTGAACGAATGGGCGCGCTATGCGGTGCGCGGACGACTCGAGGGCATGATTTTTCCGCCGGGAACCGTGCGCGCGCTCTTGGAAAAAAATCCGCGCCTGCTCGTCATTCTCGACAATGTGTGGGACCTCGACGTGACGCATCCCTTGCGCGACGCGCTGCCCACACAGGCGCGCTTGCTCATCACCACACGTTCGCGCGACGTGATGCGCGGACTGGGCGGCGCGAGGTACGAATTGGAAAAATTGAGCGCGGCGGACGCGAACGCGTTGGTCAAACTGCGGCTGAATTGGGAACCGACGAACGACGCGGCTCAAGAATGGCTGACGCCGTTGTTCGAGGCATTAGAGTATCACGCGCTCGCGCTCGACATCGCGTTGGGGCTTGTTGCGCGTCAAGCCGCGTCGTCGCTCTGGCGCGCGACGGCGGAAAAAATTATTCATTCCGTCGCGCACGGCACGGAATTTGAAAAACTCGTCATGCCCGCCGACGAACGCGAAAAAAATGTGGAACGTTCGCTCGGGTTCAGTTACGCCGCGTTGGACGCAGCCGCGCAAACGCGTTGGCGCGCGCTCGGCGCGTTCGCGTTGGAGGCGCCGTTTGAAACGCGTTTCGCCGCGCGCCTCTGGAATTGCGACGACGAAACCGCGCAGGCGCAGTTGACCGATTTTTTGAACCGCGCGCTCGTCTCCACAAACCTTTCCGGTCTCGGAGACCGGAAAGGTTTTACATGGCAGCAGCACGCCCTCTTGCGCGGCTATGCGCTGGCGCTCTTGAAGCACGCAGGCGAATGGGAAAAAATGCAGGCGCGCCACGCGCAAGCGTATGCGGACGCGATGCGCGCGGCGGACGACGCGCAAACATATTTTGAAATGCGCGGCGCATACCCACAGCTCAAGCACGCGTTCGAATGGGCAATCGTCCAAGACCTCGACCGCGCGCAAGATTTGATTTCGCAATGCGCGAATTTGCAGACCGCGTTTGGCAACACACTCGACAATTACGAATGGTGCGACCGCGCCCTCGACGCGGCAAACGCACGCGGCACGCACGCTGACGTTGCCCGCGCTAAAGTTTCACTCGGCAATGCGCTCTCACGCGTTGCCATGTTACCCAACCAAGACCGCCGCCAGAGATTGGAGGACGCCCTCGCCGCGTATGACGCTGCGTTGGAGCATTATCGCCCCGACACCGCCCCGCTCGACTATGCGGCTACGCAGAACAATCGGGCGAACAGATTGAGCGCATTGGCGACGCTGCCGGGCGAAAACCGCCGCCAGAGATTGGAGGACGCCCTCGCCGCGTATGACGCTGCGTTGGAGCATTATCGCCCCGACACCGCCCCGCTCGACTATGCCATGACGC
>SHND01000019.1 GCA_004295045.1 Chloroflexota bacterium
ATACACTATCGCACCATTGCACAATTGCACTTGCTTGGAGAGGTCGCATAGTCCGGTCTAGTGCGCACGATTGGAAGTCGTGTGTAGTCGCAAGATTACCGGGGGTTCAAATCCCCCCCTCTCCGCTTAAAATTAACGACTGATGATATGCAATGTATCATCAGTCGTTTGCATTAGCACCCAAGTCATGTAGCGGCGAATAATCATCATGTTTGCGCTGTAACTCGTGGACTTGGAAAATTGCGTATGCTTGTTTTGTGACTAGCACGTCAGAATGTCCCATCAAATCCGAAAGCGTCCCTAAATCGCCGCCCTGCTTGATATAGGAACGTGCAAAGCGATGACGGAACGAATGCGGATTAGCACGCCCCGCGACATCCGCCCGCAATTTCAAGCGGTCAAATATCGCACGAAAGCCCCACCGCGTTAGCCGCTTGCCATCATCCGCGACGAATACAAAATCTGTGTCACTCTTGCGAACATCCAGCCATGCACGTAACGCGCTCGCCACTTCTTCAATGAAAAAAACTGTTCGCGTCACTCTACCTTTTTCAGTGACTACCGCTTGCCGCTGTTCAAGATTGAGATTCGATAGTCGCAACTCTTCAAGCCCACCAATCCGACAACCCGTATCCGCAAGAAATAGCACGATTGCAAAATCACGCGGCGAATTACAAGACACAGAAATCATTTTTCGTAAATCGCCATCACTAATTGACTTGGGTTCAGACTTGGGCAAGCGCGGCATTTTTAGACGACGCCCGATATTTCCGTTTGGCGTGATGTGTTCGTTTTCTTCGAGCCAACTGTAAAACCGCCGAATAGCACGAACATAGCCCGCTACCGTCGCCGGTGATAGCGTTTGTTCCGTCGTATATTTTTTCTTAACAGACCGCAACGATGCCAGAAACGCGCGCATATCATCAACGCTCACAGCATCCAGCGAACAATCACCGAAAAAGGAAATCAGCCGCCCGATATATTGGCGATACCACGCCAACGTATACGGCGAACGTCCAACAGCAATTAAATCGGTTATGAACAGTTGAAACGCTTCAGAAAGTCTCATGCCCTACCCCGCGCCAGCAAAACGAATGCCCGATTGAATCAAGTCTAAATGTTTTGGCTTGAGCCGCACCGCCGCCGCATCTATCATTTCTTGTATCTTATGTGACCCGAACGCAGACCACACGACAACCAAACTTGGCGCGCATTGCTTGGTTAGCCATTCGATTACATCTTCAATTGTTTTGATGCTCTTGGGAGTGTGCAGCCGAGACTTGGCAACAAAGCCGAGAAATTTCGCCCACCAATCCACCGTCAGCCAGCGGCTTTTATTTGTATCCGCCCCGCGCGCTTTGAAATCAACATGCCCAAGTAACCACGACGCAACTTTTTTTGACCAATCCGTTTCATTCAACAATTCCCGAATTGCCGTATCTGCGCGTTCGTCCTTTAATTCGAGTTCCACGCGAATATGATGCCCCTCTACCTTTTGTTCTTTCGCCTTGTCATAAATTCGCAGGAAGGATTGACTAGACCGCGACCCGATATTAATTGTGCGCCCGCCGCTTTCATTCTCAATATGCGTCCACTTTTTCCAACGCGACACGAAGCAATGTTCTTTGACACTTGAAGCAATTTCATCCAAATTCAAAATGCCCGTTGTATCATCCATCGCAAAATCAACGCGCGTAAATTTCATGCCCACATGCACAAACGCGGCAACGAGTGCTTGCGATTCAAATCCGCTTGCCGCAAGCGCCGACGATGGAAACCGAACATGCACGCCCATTTCAGTATGCGCATATGACCAAAAAATTCGACCTGTGCCGAAAATAACCGCAGAGCATTCGTAACCTTGCCCGCCGTATTTCAACTCTTGCCAATCCCCGAGAATTTGACGTAACAGGTCAAGCGTATCACCGATTGGTTTATTGGTTATTGTCCCCGCGAGCCAATCAATTTGCAACGCATCGCTCATATTCACCACCTTAAGAAAGTATTTCACGCCCCCGTATTACTAGACGGGGGCGATTGCCTAAATCGCCAAGACACGCGATAGACCAACGCATCAAAGAGTTAGGCATCCTGTTTGCGAGTTAGATAATTCTTTGCCCACGTGCTACCGAAATCACCGAGACGAGATAATTTTGTCGCATATGTATTTCGGATGATTTCGGGCATTTCATCGCTGTTGATTGCGAAACCATCAACAGCGATGAAATGTAGTCTCTTAGGACGTTGACTAGACCACGCCACTAGGCAAACGCGCGCGTGATTATCCATGTAGCAAGTCTGCCAGCGACGGAAAAGCAAAACCGAATTCCGAAGGCAAACAATCCATGTGATACACGCGTTCGCTTTGCGTCGCATCATCCATGCGCACGATGGCAACGCTATCGCCCACCTTGAAAATCTTTTCGCAGACGTGACAGCCGTTGGATTGAACTTGCACAACGCGCCCGCCCGCATCCACAACGCCCGAAGAAACATCAAAATTGAGTGAACCCCACCCGCCGAGAATCGAAACGTTGATTGATTGTTTGTTTGTGTTCATGTTCTCTTTTGCTCCCTAGAGTGTGAGCGACCTAAATATTTTGAAGGTTGCCGCCCATCTCTTTCACGCCAGCGCAAATAATCGTAGAAATAATTTCCTACACGCTTTTTTTCGACCCACGCACTTTTTTTTGTGGCGTCGCCTTGAATCGTTCCATCAAGCCCGAAACCTTTTCGGGTAAAAAATTTGTGTCACCGTCCTTGTGCAGAACCAAGCGACGCACGTACGACAATGCCAGAATCACAATCGGGGCGAACGCAATCGCATAGCGCAATAAATCGCGTTCGGTTGCCGTGATTGACCCATCCAATACGCGCAACTCAAAGAATTGCATCATTGCCGAAAAAGCGAGAGCCATTAACGCGGCGATTGGTGCGACTGCCTCTTGATGCATGAGAAAAAGCGATGTGAGGAAAACGCCCTCTATCACCGCGACAGTGAAAAGGGAAAATGCTAAATCGTTGGTCACCGCTTGCACGACAAGAAATGTGGCAATGGCAGAACGCCCGATAGCCGCAATTTCGACAAAGACGGAAAGAATGGTGAGTGTGCCTTTCATGGTTGACCCCTTGAAAGAATGACCACAACCGCCACAACGTTTAGAATTGTGACGAGTGCAGCAATAAAGATAAACAGACGGAAATCAGATTGACGCATCGCTTGTAAGTTAATGCGAAACACGTAGAAGATTGCGACACACGAAGTTAAAAAAAATGTGTCATTACCTTTTGCGACATTGTAACGTTTTTCTACGTGATTGTCAAATCACCCGCTTAGTGTAATAATTCATTCGCCAATTGCGACGGAGGCGGCAAAATGCAACTATTCAAATCGAAACCAGAAGATAAATGGAATACATACATCAGCAAGAGAATTAAGGAAGCCCGCGAAGAAAGAAGCATGTCACAGGAAGATTTAGCAAAGGCGATTTACAAGAATCGCGTAACTATCTCCGATTACGAACGCGGCAGAACCGAAGTTAGTGCCAGCGACCTTCAATTTATCGCATTGGCACTTGAAAAACCCATTACTTTTTTCTATCCAGACTTGCCGAAGGTTCGAGGTGTCCGAACAGACGAACTCACAGATAGGGAAAAAGAATTGATTCAACTGTTTCGGCGGATTCAGAACGAAGAGGCAGAACTTTTAGCGCTTCAGCATGTCAAGAGAATTGGCAACACTATCGAAGATATTGAATCTGAAGCGATGATACAAGCCGAACGAATGATAGATTCCAGATCGAAACAAATTGCGAAAAAGAAATAGCGCGCGTCGGCGTCGGCGCGCTAGTCCCGTCGCGCGCTCGACGCCCGACGCTGCGCCGAATGTGCGTGCGATGGTTCCCCCAGAGGGTTCCCACCATCGCAGACGCACATACTGAAACGTCACTGATTGGAAGTCGTGTGTAGTCGCAAGATTACCGGGGGTTCAAATCCCCCCCTCTCCGCTGAAAAATTGGGGACTAGACAACAGCCCGTCTGTTTCTGGTCTCTAATTTTTTTCCTCGCGCAAACCCCGGCTCTAAATCCAGTCCAACCAGTTGCTCAAGCCAAGCCAAAAATGTTTTCTTGGGTAACTTTGTCCCATTTTGAACTCTTGACAAACCCTGCCAATTCCATAAACTACTCTCCAGTCGTGCTAGACGGGGAACTAGCGGTGCCTCGATTCCTTTACAGGATGACCCGAAATCCGCTATAGCGGGGTTGAATCCCTTGCAGAGCAGCGGGCGTATTGCACGGTGCGGATCACGTGGCATTGAAAGTCGGATCCGACGCAGCAGGAGCCCGTGAACCCCGCCAGGACCGGAAGGTAGCAACGGTAAGCGGTCACTTTTGGGTGCCGTCGGGGCATCTGGCTGGAGCAAGCGAATTCGCGCACGGTGGGATGCTCGCCGCGAAGTAAGGTGCACGACCTTTTTTTAATTTTGGATCAGGATCACACTCTCATATAGAATCCGCGTATCGTATTCGCGCTCCGTCGGAAAACGGTGCGCGAATTCTATATCACACATGAAGTCTGATCACGCTATACCGCCGGCAGGCATGTCGCGTCACCTTGTTCCACCGGCACCACCACGTCGCATGACCTCTGCCTCAAGCACATCGTCATCACCGCCTGCGGTTCCCGCGCCTCCGCGCCCACAGCGGCGATACCTCACTCCTCCAGCTGTTCCGGCGCGTCCCTCGAATCTACCGCAAGCGCAATCCAACAGCTGGTCATTTTTTCGCGATGCAAATTTGGTTTTGCTCGTGCTCGTCGGTTGTGCTTTGCTCGGAATGGCGTATCTGTTTCTCGGCGGACGTGAGCGCGTGACCATTCGGATTGACGATCAAGAAACAACAATCTGGACGCGGCAACAAACGGTGCGCGATGCGCTTGTCGAAGCAGGCATTCCTTGGAACGAGCAAGACCTCATTCGCCCGCCTTTGTCCGCCGCCCTACCCCGCGATGGAAATATCACAATTCGTTTAGCCACTCCGATCGTTGTGACGGCAGACGGCGCGGTCATGGAACGTCGCACGCAGGCAACGACAATCCAAAAAGTTTTGGAAGAAAACAATATCACGCTCAAGCCCCAGGATCAGGTGTTTCTGGATGGACGACTTACACGCGCGGATGCATCACTGCCGCGTTATGCCGCGAGCGCAGGCGAACCCGCCTCTTTTTCTTCACAGAACGGCACACTTCACATCTCTGTCACACGCGCTCTGCCAATTACGATTAATGACAACGGCACTATCTCCACGCTCTATACAACCGAAAATACTTTGGGGACGGCGCTCGCGCGTGCGGGAATGCAAGTGTACATTGGAGATTCGGTAACGCCGGAATTGACGACCCCCGTCACCACCGACGCAACCGTTTTTATTCGTCGCTCGCGTCCCGCGTCCATCACGGTGGATGGTCGCACGATTCGCACACGCACGCGCGCAGCTTCGATTGAAGCATTGCTCGCGCAAGAAGGTGTGCAACTTCAAGGCAAAGACTTTGCCGTACCTGCACCGACCGATCCAATTGTAGATTACGTGAACGTGAATGTGACGCGCGTGCGCGAAGAATTTATCACAGAGACGGAACAGCTCGCGTTTCAATCCAAATGGCTGCCGAATCCTGACCTCGAACTTGATCAACGCGTAGTCGCACAGGTGGGTGAAAAGGGCGCGAAAAATCGTCTCTTTAAGTCCGTGTTTGAAAATGGAAAATTGATTTCAACGGGACTCGAACGCGAGTGGATTGAAAAACCGCCGCAGGATCACATCATCAATTATGGAACCAAAGTGGTGCTGCGCGATTTGACATTGCCCAATGGTTCAGTCGTCCAGTATTGGCGCAAGATTCGTTTGCTCGCGACGGCGTATGCTGCTTCAACTTCAGGCAAAGCCAAAGACCATCCTGAATATGGACGCACGCGCCTTGGGCTTCAAGCAGGGCGCGGAATCGTTGCCGTAGATCCGCGCGTGGTAAGTTTAGGATCGAAATTATTTGTTCCGGGCTACGGCGAAGCTGTCGCCGGTGACACAGGCGGACGCGTCAAAGGCAAACGAATTGATTTGGGATTTCCGGATGATGCCATCGAGTCTTGGTACCGTTGGGTAGATGTTTATTTGCTCGCCCCCGCGCCGTCCTCATCACAAATCAACGCTGTCCTCGCCGACTATCCGGTAGAACGAAAAAAGTAATCGCTAGCCAAACTGACAGGTGAGTACCTGTCAGTTTTTTTCTAACTCATCGTGCGCACATCCGCCAAGCTTTCCGAACATCACTTGCCCCGCAAACGATTCGGTCAGAATTTTCTCACTGACAAAAATATCTTGAACAAGATTGTCCGCGCGGCAGAGGTGAGCCCTTCGAACACGGTTCTGGAAATCGGTCCCGGGCTGGGGCATCTGACGCGCGCGCTTGCAGAAACAAACGCCCATATCGTAGCCGTTGAAGTGGACCGTGACCTGATTGCAAATCTGCGGACGGAATTCTCTGAAATGTCAAACGTGCATTTACTCGAAGGCGACATCTTGAAACAAGCGCCCGAAGCATGGCTCGCGCAGGGAAACGCGTCCACGCCGTACATTGTCGTCGCCAATATTCCGTACTATATTACGTCAGCGATTCTGCGCTATCTGCTCGAAGCGCAGACGCCGCCAGAACGCATTGTTGTGATGGTACAGCGCCAAGTGGCACAACAAATCACTGCAAAACCCCCCCATGCAAATTTGCTGGGGGTGAGCGTGCAATATTATGGTGTCCCCCAAATTGTGGGAAACGTGGCTGCAGGCGCGTTTTATCCGCGCCCACAGGTGGATTCGGCGGTCGTGCGCATAGATGTAACATCCGCGCCGAGCGAAAAAGATTCTGCGCGCTTTTTTCGCATCGTCCGCGCGGGGTTTGGCGCAAAACGCAAGCAACTGCACAACGCACTGACTCTTGGCTTGAATCTTTCCGGTGAAGAGGTTGGCAAAATGCTCGCGCAAGCGCACATCAATCCGACGCGTCGCGCAGAAACTTTGACCCTCGCTGAATGGGAAACGCTTGCCCATACAAGCAAATCGTTTTTGAACTAAACTGGAAGCATTTGGAATGCTTGTCCAATCCGTTGTAAAATAATTTGGTGCCATTTACGGCGCGCTCGTAAGGTCTTGACGCGGATCACTTCGAATCCCCTCCCACATTCCGTCTTGAGCGCAATCGAACATTCTGTGGCAGCAAACAAGGCGAAAGGTGATGCACTCTATGATTTCCGTGCCAGAGGCAAATCAAACTCTTGGTGCGCATGACAAGCCCCGCATCTTGGTGGTAGATGATGATCCATTGATGCGCCGCATTGTCACTCAGAGTTTGGATCGTACCGCGTACGAGCTCACAGAAGCAGAGTCGGGTGCATCCGGCATTCAAGCCGCTCTGGATGAACATCCCGATCTGATTTTGCTGGATGTGATGATGCCGGAGATGGATGGGTTTGAAGTCATTCGGCGGCTGCGCAGTCATCCCATTACGCAGGGCATTCCCATCATCTTGCTCACTGCGCTTGGCGAGATGAGCGAAAAAGTGTATGGGATGCAGTTGGGCGCGGATGATTACATTACCAAACCATTCGATCCGCGCGAGCTGCGCGCCCGCGTACACACGCACCTCAAACGGAGTGAGCAATATATTCAAAGTAGTCCATTGACCAACTTGCCGGGGAATTATGCAATTCAAAATGCGATTGCGCAGCGTCTGGCAACGGGAGATCCGTTGGCAGTGATATATTACGATTTGAGCAATTTCAAATCGTACAATGATCGGTATGGTTGGGTTGCGGGGGACGAAATCATCAAACAGCTCAGCTTGATTATTGTGCGCGCCGCGCTCGAATCAGGCGACAAGCAAGTTTTCGTCGGACATATCGGCGGCGACGATTTCGTGGTGGTGACTCGACCGGAATTTGCCGAACTCATCGGACAGCAGGCAGTCCGCGATTTTGATTCAATGATCCCGGAGATGTATTCGCCCGATGATCGCGCGAACGGTTTCATCGAAGCAAAAGATCGCCAAGGCGAAGTGCGTCAAATTCCAATTGTCAGTCTCGGCGTTGCCATCGTCACAAACGAACATCGCACGCTCGAGCATCCGCTTCAAATTGCGCAGATCGCGGCAGAAGTGAAACGCTATATCAAATCACTTTCCGGCAGCCAAGTCATTTCAGATCGCCGCCGTCAATGAGCTGCGCGAAATCATTGGAGAATTTTTAGATAACATGCCTATTTACGAATACGAGTGTGAGAACAAACATCGCTTTGAAAAATGGCAGTCCATGAAGGATGATCCGATCAAAGAATGTCCGGAATGCGGCGCAGCGGTGCGCAAAATTCTTCATCCTGCGGGGATTATTTTCAAAGGTTCGGGGTGGTACATCACGGACAGTCGCAAGTCTCCAAGCGGAGACGCGCAAGCTGAAAAGAAAAGCGACCAGAGCGAAACAAAAAGCGAATCCACTACGCCAAAATCAGAAACCAAGAGTGACGCCAAGAGCGAGCCCTCGAGCAGCAAGAGCGAAAGCAAGAGCGAAAGCAAGAGTCCGTCGTCCGAATAAGCAACGGCGGCAGGTGAATTCATCTGCCGCCGTTTGTTTTACAATTGGAAATTTCCCGTGTGCGGGACAATCTTGTAATTGAAATTTGTCACATAAGTCATTAATTTCTTTTTGAGCCGCGCCCATTCTTCGCCCGCCAAAATTTTGTCCAGCGTCGCGCGGTCTTCCGTCACACCGCCTGCCAGAATCTGCGGACCGTTGCCATAGACAGTGTACCACGCTTCGGTAGGTTGAATGCCCAAGCGCAAAAGTTTGGGCGCAAATTCCTGGACAGTAAATTCAAAATATTCGGACTCTTTGCCTTGTCGAATATCCCACGACATTAAAAGTTTAACCATATCCTCCAATTGAATCGTAGACAAGCAAACCGGAGAACAAACTTTCATCCTTCCTGTTTGCGTATCCAATTATTCGCACACCTGTCCCGCATGTTCTAACTCTAACAAAGGAAAGGAGAATTTGCAAACCAATGCGCGCGCTTTTGCAACGCGTCACACACGGCGCGGTCAGCGTTGACCAAAGAACCGTCGGCGCAATCCAACGCGGGCTGGTCATTCTGGTCGGCGTCACGCACACGGACACGGAAGAAACGGCGCGCTTTCTGGCGCAAAAGATTGCAAATCTCCGTATATTTGAAGACGCGGCAGGCAAATTCAATCTCTCGGCATTCGACGTGAGCGCCGAGCTCTTGGTGATTTCACAATTCACTCTCTACGCGGATGCGCGGCGCGGGCGTCGTCCCGATTTTATTTCTGCGGCGCGTCCCGAAATCGCCGAACCGCTTGTGGAAACCTTCGCGCAATCTTTGGAAGCAACAGGTTTGCGCGTTGCGCGCGGCGAGTTTCAGGCAAAGATGCTTGTCGAAATTTGGAATGACGGACCCGTGACAATTCTCTTGGACACGGAGGAGCTGCGCAAGCAATAACCTACGCGCCCTGCTCACGCTTTGACATGACCGCCGACAATTCCGCGCAGAATAACACAATCGAGGCGGAAATATATCCCCACAGCAGCAGACCGATAATCGCCCCCACTGATCCGTACACCAAATTAAAGCGCGCCAAGTAAACCAGATAAAATTCGTAAAGAAACTTGGCAATTTGCCACAAGACGGCGGCGACGAGTGCGCCGCGCCACGCGACACTCCACGAAACGCGCACGTTGGGAAATGTTTTGTACAAAATTGCGAACGCGATGAACGCAAACGCCAAGCCAACGATGCTGCCAAGCCAGCCAATAACTTGAAGCGCCGCGACTGTTTCGCCGAACAGCGCCAATGCCAACGCTGTTGAAAACGATGATACGATCACGCTCGCTAAAAAAAACAATCCCAACAATGCAATCACTCCAATCGAAACCAGTCGCTGCAGCCAAAACGCGCGCGGCACCGGGACATGCCACGCGCGATTGAGCGCGTGCTGCAGCACATCGAATACGCCCGATGCCGACCACAACAATGTGAGCAAACCAATAATTGTCGCCGAGCCGCGCGCATCAACCACTTGGCGCAGCACGCGCTGCAATTCCATCTCGACACCGGGCAAATAATCGCGCGCAACGCGCATCACCGCAGCCAACGCATCCGTCTCGGAAATAAAAAGGGACGCGAAGGCAATCAGTAAAAGCAAAAGCGGAAAGAGCGCGAGCAGCGCATAATACGAAAGCGACGCGGCAAGGAATGACATGCCGTCGGCGCTGAACGCTTGCCCCGCATCGAGCAGTAACGCCAAAAGAGAAAACCGCCGCAGCGATTTTTCCCATCGCGCGACGGTTTCGTCCACTCGCAGTTGCAATAATTCAAGCTGTCGGCGCATTGCTTGACACTTCTTCGACCTGGACTTGGATTCGTCCCGTCGCGTTATAAAACAACCCAATCAGCGTGACCACCAGCGCGCCGAAAAGCCCGAGCAGCGCGGCAACCAAGAGCGCAAGCAACAAGATTCCAAACACGCCAAAACTTGCAATATTCGTCAATGACTCTAACGCGCCCTGTAAATTCAACACCTCTACCAGATTAAAGCTCAGGCGCTGACCGAGAACTTCAAAACCAACGTCGCGCCACCCGGCAATGAGCCCGCGCAAAGATTGCACCAGCGCAAAGAAAACCCAGCTGCATAGAAAAGCAGGCAGACAGGCGATCAGGACGCCCGCGACAAAACCCCACTGCGCAAGCGGTCCGAGCGCAAAGCGCTTGATGACCAGTTCGCGGGTTTGCACTATTCCATGGTCTCCTTGACCAACTTGGCGCCCAATTCGCCCGCCGCCATCGCGCGGAGATAATACGCGCAATACTCGCTCAACATGCGACGCGTTGAATAAACCGGCGCGAGGGTCGCAATGCTTTCTTTACTGCGCGCGAGCCATGCGTGAGGAATGTTGTCTTGATCCCGTTCATAATACAAAGGAATGATTTCTTTTTCGAGCGTATCATAAAACGATTGCGCGTCCGCAGCGTCTTGCTCCGCGTCAGAAGCATACTCTTTGGTCGGGTCGCCAATTTCCCAACCATTCTTTTCATTGTAACCTTCTGCCCACCACCCATCGAGAATGCTAAAATTCAAAACGCCATTCAACGCCGCCTTTTCGCCGCTCGTGCCGCTCGCTTCCATCGGACGACGCGGATTGTTCAACCACACATCTACGCCCGCAACCAACATGCGCGCATCGTCCATGCCATAATCCTCCAGAAAAACTATTTTGCCCTCGAGCTCTGCCTCAAGGGTCGCTTGATAGACCGCGCGAATGAACGATTGTCCCGGCGCATCGGCGGGATGTGCCTTGCCCGCAAAGATAATTTGCACGGGGCGTTCGGCATGATTCAGTATTTTCTTCATGCGTTCAGGGTCATGCAAAAAGAGGGTCGCGCGTTTATAAGTGGCAAAGCGTCGCGCAAAGCCAATCGTCAACGCGTCCGGGTCGAGCGCGTGTTGCGCGCGTTCGATCGCTTCCGCGCTTGCGTTCAATCGTTTCAGCTGTCTTGTCCACACCCCGCGCGAAAACTCAAACAGCGCAGTCTTGCGCGCCTTTTGTATCGCCCACATCTTTTCGTCCGACGCATCGCGCAGCGGCGTCCAAATGCCCGGCTCGTCAAGCCGCTCATACCAATCTGTCTCGAGCACCTCATCATAAAATTTGATGCGCTCCGGCGCGAGCCATGTCGCGGTATGCACACCATTCGTAATATAACCAATCGGCGTCTCTTCCGCTTCGGTGTTGAAAATATGCGCCCACATCTTGCGCGCGACCTCTCCGTGCAATTTACTGACGCCATTGCGTTGGTCTGAAAAGCGCATGCCCAAAACCGTCATGCTGAACAAGCCGTTATCATGGGCGACCGCAAGAAATTTTTCGCGCGAGATGCCGAGTTTTGGGTAAAACGCGCCGAAATACTTGTCCATCAACGGATCGCCAAAGGCGTCATTCCCTGCCGGCACCGGCGTATGCGTTGTGAAAATCGAATGTTCAGCAACCTCTTTCATCGCGTCGTCAAACAACATTCCCTTTTCCACCAATTCGCGCGTCAATTCCAAAACCAAAAACGCAGAATGTCCTTCGTTCATATGAAACGCGTTGGGATGCAAACCGAGCGCGCGCAATACGCGGACGCCGCCGATGCCCAACACGATTTCTTGCATGATGCGAATTTCGTGATCGCCGCCGTACAAGCGCGCGGTCAACACGCGGTCTTGCTCTGCGTTCATTTCCAAGTTGGTATCCATCAAATACAATGCCACGCGCCCAACTTGGATTTGATACACCTTGGCGTAAATCGTTCGTTCGGGCAAATCAACTCCGACAATGATGTCCTTGCCATCCCTGTCTTTGGCAGCCAGCGCGGGCGCTTGCGAAAAATCCAATTTGTCATAGCGCGCGATTTGATTGCCCTGCGCGTCAATTTCTTGACGGAAATATCCTTGCGGATACAAAAAGCCAATGCCGACGAGCGGAATTCCCATGTCGCTCGCCTCTTTGACATGGTCGCCCGAGAGAACACCCAGCCCGCCGGAATAAATGGGCAGCGATTCGTGAATCCCAAATTCAGCCGAAAAATACGCGACCGAATGATCCGCCGCATACGGAAAACGCGCATCGAACCACGTCACATCGGGATCCATGTAGGTGGTAAAGTCTTGCCAAACGCGATCATAGTGTTCAAGAAAATCGGGCGTGTTTGCCAATTGCTGCAAGCGGTCCGGTGCGACGCGGCGCATAACTTGGACTGGATTGTGTCCACTGTCCTCCCACAACAAATGATCAATCCGTTCCAACAGCGCGGTGGCGTCGAAATTCCAGCACCACCACAAGTTGTAGACCAACTCTGCCAGCCCTTTGATTCGCTCCGGCAGATTCTCCATGATCTGCTCGGTGCGTTGAATTTCACGCGCCAACGCGGCTTCGCGTTCGACGACTTTGGACTTTTCCTCCGCCGCGAATTTGTACATCGCAACGTACTCTTGCGCGGAATGAGTCCATGAAAAATCTGCCCGCATGCCGCGTTCCTGCAGCGCGCGCCATTCCTCTTTGCGCGCATACGCTTCCAATGCGCGCACCAACGCGCCGTACAAGCCAAATTGCTCGGCGCGGTCAAAGGTGAAACCGGTGCCCGTCTGCGTACGCGCGTTGAAATTTTGAACCGAATCAGAGAGTCCGCCGACGCGATGCACGACCGGCACACAGCCATAGCGCATCGCCAACAATTGTGTCGTGCCGCCCGGTTCTACGCGCGAGGGCATCAAAACCAAGTCCGCGCCGGCAACAATTTGGCGCCGCAAACGTTCATCAAAGGTTTGAAAAAAGCGGACGCGCCGCTGAAATTTTTCCTCCAGCGCCTTGAGCGCGTCTTGATATTTATCCTCGCCCGCGCCCATAATCACAAACTGCGCGCCCAGCAGCAAGATCGGTTCAACCACTTGCATTACCAGATCGAGTCCTTTGTCATCATTCAGTCGCGAAATCATCCCAATCAAAGGCGCGTCCGATTCTTCCAAATCGGCGCGCTGCTGCAAGGCGCGCTTGTTCGGCGCACGCGCGTCAAGATGCTCCACGTCATAGGTACTCGCCAGCAATGCGTCAGTCGCGGGATTCGCCTGCGTGTAATCAATGCCATTCGAAATGCCGCGAATGCGCGCGGCGCGTGTGCGCAAAATCGGGTCGAGCCCTTCGCCAAATTCGGGCGTCTGAATTTCTTTGGCGTAGGTTGGACTTACGGTGTTGATCGCATCCGCGAACAAAATGCCGCGCGCCATGAAATTTAATTCGCGATTGATTTCGGTCGAGATGTCGGGATGCGCGATAAAACCAAATTGCGCGAGCCCGGCGATTTCCAAAATGCGCTGCCCGAAAGAACCAAAATATGACAGGTTGTGTATCGTGTAGACCGACGCAATATTTTGAAAAAATGGATTGCCGACATAAAGCGTTTTGAGCCAGTTTGGAATAATCGCCGTTTGCCAGTTGTTGACATGGACAATGTCGGGCTGCCAATTCAAATGCGGCAGCATGTCGAGCGCGGCGCGCGAAAAAAGCAAAAAGCGTTCGGCATCATCGGGATACATGTAAATGCCATCACGGTCAAAGAGACGCGGATTGTCAATAAAATAAACCGGCACATCCGAATCGAGCTGTCCTTGAATCACGCTGACATTTTCGCTCAGCCCATTCAGTTGGACGGCGAACGATTCGATGACGCGCGGAGAACCGTCCGTTGGAATCACGCGATAACGCGGTAACGCAACGCGCACATCATGCCCCAAACCCTTGAGCGCGCGCGCGAGTTCGCTCACCACATCCGCTGCGCCGCCCGTTTTGACAAACGGCGACACCTCTGAAGCAAGCATCAAAATTTTTAGTGGAGTATCAGACATTTTTCTACATTCCCTCGATCACGATCGGTAGCTCGGATAATTGTTTAATCGCCGCATCGGGCTGCATCAATTCCGCGTCATCAAATTCTCCATGAATCTTTTTCTAATATTGTAAATCATGCGGCACGATATTCCACAGCGGCAAGCCCGTCAAATATCTCCGCAGATTTTCCGCAAACAGTGTCGCGGCGCGTTCGTCATATTTTCCCGTCGAGCCGGAAACATGCGGCGATATGATGACATTGTCCATGTGCCACAATTGATGCCCGCGCGGCAGCGGTTCGACGGCGAACGCGTCGAGTCCCGCGCCCGCGATCCATCCCTCTTTTAATGCCGTCACCAACGCGCGATCGTCAATCAGTTCGCCGCGCGCAATGTTGATCAATAGCGCGTGCGGTTTCATCGCGCGCAACTGTTCTTCGCCAATGATGTTGCGCGTTTCATCCGTCGCGGGCGCGGCGAGGACGATAAAGTCACATTCGCTGACAAGCGCGTTGAGCTCTTCGGGCGCAAACCATTTGTCGGGAATACGTCCTTCGGGGTCGCCGACGCCGGGCTCGTTGTAACGTCGGCGCGGGGATTGCATCGTGCGGCGCATTGCCACCACGCGCATGTGAAATCCGTATTTCGCGATGCGCCCAACTTCGCGCCCGATGCTGCCATAGCCGATAATCCCAATCGTCTTGCCGCGCATTTCCAGTCCGCTTAAAATTTCCCAACGCTGACGGGGCCATTCGCCACGTTCTTGCAAACGCACCATTTTCGGAATTTTGCGCGCGAGCGCGAGCAGCAGCGCAAAGGTGAATTCGCCAATCGGCACGGCGTGAATGCCGCTCGTCGTCGTCACGGTAATGTCCGTATCCCAAATCGGATGTCCGCGCAAATGGTCCACGCCCGCCGAGTGCAGCTGCACCCATTTCAATTTTGGCGCGCGCGCCAAATCACGCGGCGGCGTGAAACAATAAATAATTTCTTCGCTGCCTTCCAAAAAGGAGGAAATGTCATCGCGGTTGTCACGAATGGATTGTTGACGTATTTCGAGGCGCGGCGACACGGCGCGGAGATCATCCAAGAGTGCGTCGCTGAAACGCATTGTCAACAAAACCGGGATTTTTTCAGCCATGCGGTGAATAATTATATCGAATTCGTAAGGAATGATGAAACAGGCGGCTCTTGCAGAAAATTTCGATTTCGCTTTGATGCGCGTTATACGCGCGGTGGAATGTTCTCGGATTCTGACGCATTAATTCAAAATTGCTTTGAGTGATCGAATTTGCAGAAAAGGGTCTACACTAACAATGACAAACTAGGGAGTAATCAAAACATGCGACATCGTCTCGGCATTTTCATTCTTGCAGCATTTATGATTTTGTTCGTGGGGTGCAATCCGATCGCCGACAAATCGTCCGCAGAGAGCGTAATGAACGAATATTTTGCAGCAATCAAGGACAAAGACTTTGACAAGGCACTCGGCTTTTATTCACAACAGTTCTTTGACAAGACGTCCCGTGAATCATGGAACCAATCTTTGCGCGCTGTGAATAGTAAACTGGGTGACCTCCAATCCTACGAACAAACAGGCTGGCGTATACAAGCAACAACAGGTTTGGGACCGGCCGGGACTTGGTTCATTTTTCAATATAGGGTAACCTATTCCAAATATCCATCTGACGAAGAAGTCATACTCTTCAAACCCGCTGGCAGTAATGAAATAAAAATCTTACAGCACCAAATCATGTCTGAAGCCTTCTTGAAGTGAGTCTTTGAGTGACATTTGATTTCTCCTCATAGGTCATCACACGCTCCACGACTCGATAGGCACTCTGTGTGATGACGCGTCAGGACAAAAGAGAGATGATTCAACGGGTTTGATGTTTTATAATGCAAGATATTAGGACACGACTTGGGCGTTTCACGCAGCCCGATACCATCGTCCCCTATCCGCTGAATCCGCAGTCGCTGAATCACTACAGGTATGTGCGGAATAATCTGATCAATTTGGTTGACCCGACGGGGCATGTGGAATGTTGGGATGAGGATTGGAATGGCGGACCGGGTGGAGGAGGCGGAAGTGGCACAGATAGTTGACGCCAATGTGACTTGGGCAACTCTCACGACGACGTTTGGTCCGCCGGATCTGGAGCGCGACCCCGTGTGGGTGGACCGGTTATTCGCGGCGAACAATAATGGTGACACCAACAACGCCGGAGTGCGTGTCTCCTTTGACGGAGGCGTCACGTGGAGCGACGCGCTGATTGGTTGGACCAGTACCATCTCGGCGGTGCGGCGATGAACAAGAGGATAAGCATCCGGCTACAATGTTCTTCCCTCATCCTATTTGCCCTATTGCTGAGTAGTTGTTTGCACAATGCTGTCAGCAGTAGTGGCGTTGGTGGTGACATTGGAGTGGATATCTGGGCGAGTAGTAACTGTGTTCAGCCGGGGGATACTGTTCACCTTCGCGCCACCGCTACTAATCTTGGCAAGAGAACATGGATCGTAGACTTGAAAGATCAACCAGTCTTTGATATTGTTCTTGAGTATGACACGGTAGTGGGGCGAAGGAAAATTCGCTGGTCGGATGGTAAACTGCTCTCCGACCTGACCCGACTCGAGCTCGAGCCGGGCGAATCCAAAACCATCCAAATGGATTGGATCCCAGATCAGAGTGCAGATGGGTATGATGCAGTAGCTGAGGCACGCTACATATACAGCGCAATCGCACCGGGCGGACCGTCTCGGCCAAGCGTATTAATCAACGTCGGAAGTTGCCCGGGTATGTTCGGACCATGAATTGTGATCCCGCGCCGCGCGCGATTGGTATATAATCCATCGCGTCGTTATGAAGACTGCACTCGAATCGCGCGTGGTGCGTTGGCTCATCGTTTGTCTCGTCGCATTTCTGGCGGCATGTTTCGCCATTTTTTCACTGAATCTGCTCACGCCGCCGCGGCCACTCACCGCGCTGCTGCCCACCCGCACCGCCACGCGTCGTCCCCCACCCACCATCACGCCCGTTGTCTATCCGCCCACACCCAACCTTGTCACGGCGGAAGATTTTAGTACGCCGGAAGCATTTCCAAATGCGCGCGGCGTCAATTTGGGATACGCGTATGCTGACGAGGCGTACTTGCTCACCCCCCCCCTCGATCCGGGGTTCGTGCGCGTCTTGAATCAATCGTTCACCGCTTCCGATTATCGCAACCTCACGCTCGATGTCACTGCCGCGCCGGCGAAAAATTCTGCGCCCGTCGAATACGGCGTTATGTTTTGGCATACCGAAGATGATCAGGGGCGCGAGCATTTTCTCGCCTTTACCATCAATACTAAAGGCACGTTCCGTTTGCTCGCCTACGAACCGGTCGAAAATCAAGACGCGCCGAACGCTTATCAATTCACCGAAGTGGTTCCCGCCACACAAACGCAAACAATTCATCTCGACGGCTCGCCGAACAAAATTCGCGTGGACGTGCATCCGCGCCGCCTGCTTGCCTACATCAACGACGAACTGGTTCTCGACACCGACGCGAAAATTATCAACGACTGGCGCTTGCGCCGCGATTGGGATGGGCGCGTCGGACTCGTCGCGTTTGCAATGAACGTTCCCGATGCGCAAGCGCGTTTCACACAATTCGATATTTACGCGGATGTCAAGCAGCCATGAACGCGCCGCGCTTGCTCACCATCAAAATCGGCAACACGAATTTAGGTTTCGGCATCTTTGAATCCGATACATTGATTCGCGCGTGGCGCGCGGAAACGCGTTCCGAAAAAACCGCCGACGAATATGCCTCGCTCTTGCTCACCTTTTTACAGGATGAAAACATCGCGCCCGAATCCATTCGCGCCGCCGCGCTCGTTTCGGTCGTTCCCGCGCTGAATGAAACGATGCGCGAATTGTGTGTAAAATATCTGCGCGTCGAACCGTTCATTGCTGCGGCGGGCATCAAAAGCGGCATCCAAATCAAATACGACGATCCGCGCGCATTCGGCGCAGACCGTCTGGTCACGCTCGTCGCCGCGAAACAAAAATATGGCGCGCCCTCCATTCTGCTTGATTTGGGAACAGCGACGACCTTTAACGCGCTGAACGCGCACGGCGATTTTGTCGGCGGCGCAATCGCGCCGGGGCTGAACATGTCCGCCGAAGCATTACATCAGTTCACCGCGAAATTGCCGCTCATCGAACTTGCCCCGCCGCCGTCCGCGTTGGCGACGAACACGCGCGATGCATTGCGTTCGGGAATTTTTTTCGGATACGTTGGTTTGGTCGAGGGCATGATCGCGCGTTTCAAAAACGAAATGCAAGAACCCACCGCGCGCGTGATTGCCACCGGCGGCATGGCGGAACTGCTTGCGCCGCAGTGTCCGGCCATTGAAATTGTGGACATGAATTTAGCATTGGACGGGCTACGTCTTTTATACGAGATGAATCAATGAACATTGACGCGATCTTTTTCGATCTGGGCATGGTGCTGGTCACCTTTGATTGGGACATTGCGATTCCGCGCTTTGCGGCGCGTAATGGCGGGAATGAAAAAATCATCAAAGAATTTCTCGCGCATCCCAAGCACGAAAGTTTTGAGCGGAACGGAATTTCCGGCGAAGCCTTTTATGCTTTCGGACGCGACTCTATCAAGTGGCGCGGCTCGCAGCAAGAATTTCAACAAATTTGGAATGAAATTTTTACCGAGATTCCCGAAGCGATTCGACTCGCGCGTGCGCTCGCCCAAGAATATCCACTGCACGTCATTTCAAACACCAATCCTTGGCACGCCGCGTATGTGGAAGCGAAATACGAATGGATAAATTTGTTCGAACAGCGGATTTATTCGTGTGCGGTAGAATTTAGAAAACCCGACCCGCGCATCTATCAACTTGCAGCCGAACGCGCGGGCGTGCCGCCCGAACGCGCGCTGTTCATTGACGATCGGTTGGAAAATCTGGAGGGCGCGCAGAAAATCGGCATGCAAACGATTCACGCGCCGACAACACAACTGTTACGCGCAGGACTGGAAAAATATTTCCCGCACCTCGCCAAAATTGCAAATGCCGAGATTGTGAAAGAGCGGACATGAATGTTTTTTTGAACAAAACCATCGTTCTCGGCGTCACGGGCAGTATCGCCGCGTACAAAGCAGCGACGCTTGCAAGCCGTTTGCATCAAGTCGGCGCGCACGTTCATGTCGCCATGACGGACGCGGCGGCGCACTTTGTCGCGCCGTTGACTTTTGAAAGTTTGACGCATCATCCTGTCCTGCGCGATGTTTTGGCGCTCGGCGCGGATTCGGAAATCGAGCACGTTTCATTTGCAAAACGCGCGCACCTCGTCCTCATCGCCCCCGCGACGGCAAACACCATTGCCAAACTCGCGCACGGTTTCGCCAACGACGTTATCAGCGCGATTTGTTTGGACACGCGCGCGCCGATTTTGCTTGCGCCCGCGATGGAAACAGGCATGTGGGAAAACGCGGCGACGCAAGAAAATATCGCCGTGTTGAAACGACGCGGGGTAATTATTATCGAACCCGACGCAGGGCATCTCGCGTCGGGCGCGTCGGGCAAAGGACGCATGGCAGAACCGTCGGAAATTATTGACGCGGTGCGTCATGTTTTTGCGCTGGATGGTTCGATGGCGGGCAAGCGCGTCGTGATCACCGCCGGCGGCACGCGCGAGGCGATTGATCCCGTGCGCGTGATTTCAAATCATTCTTCAGGAAAAATGGGCTATGCGCTCGCGGAGGAGGCATTAGCGCGCGGCGCAAACGTTGCGTTGATTACAAGCGTGCAGGAGCTGCCAATTCCGTACGGTGCGAACGTGACGCGCGTCATTTCGACACGCGATTTATTCGACGCGGTTTTGCGCGAGGGACGCGGGGCGGATGTTTTGATCATGGCTGCCGCGCCCGCCGATTTTCGTCCCGCGTCCGCCGCCGAACAGAAAATCAAAAAAGAGGCGGCGGAGGATTTGACGATTCACCTCGTCCGCAATCCCGACATTCTCGGCGAGGTCGCGCGCGTTCGGGAACAAAATCCCGCGAACGCGCCGCGCGTCGCCGTCGGTTTCGCCGCCGAGACAAATGATTTGATTGACAACGCGCGCGCAAAATTGGAACGCAAAGGGCTGGACATGATCGTCGCGAATCCGGTACCCCAAACCTTTGGCAGTGATAACGTTAAAGCAACGTTGCTTTTGAAAAATCACACCGAGTTGGATTTGGAGCCGATGAGCAAAGAAAATCTCGCGGCGATTATTTTGGACCAAGCAGAAAATTTTTTGAAACAAAAATGACAAGCACATCGCTTGTCATTTTTTCGTTTACTCAATCACCGCGCCGCCGATTATGCTCTGCCCCGGGCGTGTTTTCGTTCACAGTCCATCATCACTCTCGCGCAGCCGATTCACCAACGTCCGATAAAAATAACCGCGCGCTTCGAGCCGCGCAAAGCGCGCGAGATTCGGACTTGCTTTCGTTTCCACCACATCGCCATCTTGCAATTCGTAATCGGTCTGCCCATCAATCGTGAGAATCGGATTGTTTTGCGAATGCACCTGCAATGAAACGTGCGCGCCTTCGGGCAGCACGAGCGAAGTAATCGGCGACAAGTAGGGCGAGATTAGCGTGATTAGCATCGTGCGAACTGTGGGCGCAAGAATCGGTCCACCTGCCGCGAGCGAATAGGCAGTCGAACCCGTTGCCGTCGCGATGATCGCGCCATCCGCCGAAAACAGCTGCAGCACTTCGCCGTCAATCGCCGCTTCGATGCGTATGACGCGCGCGAGTTTGCCGCGGCTCACGACGACATCGTTGATCGCGTCATACACACCCAGTTCCTGATCGTCACGCCGCCAACGCGCCCGCACCATCATTCGTTCCTCAATCCAATATTCGCCATTCAACAAGCGCTCAAGCTGTTTGGAAAAGGCGTCGGGATGCAGTCCCGACAGAAATCCAACCGTGCCAAGTTTAACGCCCATGACCGGAACGCCGCAGAGCGCGCCACTGCGCGCGGCGCGCAACAAAGTTCCATCACCGCCGAGCGTGAGAAGCAAATCCGCTTGATGGCACAACTGGTCCACGCGCGCTTCATCCCACGCGTTTTCGACAATCGGTTCGGGCGCGCCGCGCGCCATGATTTCCGCGCGCCACGCTTCCGCCAATTCGCGCGCGATTTCTTTGTGGGGATGATACAAGAGGGCGAGACGCTTCATAGAGAGAGATTATAATGGGTCTAGATTTTTTTCACCACTCGCTAAACGAGACTTGAGCGCGCCTTTTCGGCGCGCCAAATCCGGCACGCGCTTTTTGATTGCCCGTGCTATAATCGTCCTACAGTCCCCACGCGGAGAGCGAAATGAATTTTGTCGAAAAAAACCGCAGCGTTCAGCCACATTCCGAAAGCATTTTGTTCTTGTACCTGCAAGACGAGAATGGCGCGCCCGTGCCAAATAAAAAAGTTAAAGTTTTCGCGGGGCCGCCGCCGACGGGTGAGCCGCCCTACTTTGTTGACGACGACCCAAACAACCCCAATCGCCGCACGGATGGCAACGGCAAATTTCAATTCGTTGTCGCGAATGGCGCGCCTTCACAGCGTCTCGATTTTTGGGTACAAATTTTAGGCAATGACGATGTGCCCGAAAGCAAACCGTTGCAATTTCCGTTCCCCGCAAGTGAGGCACAGTGGGTGATTATGACCGCCGCTCCCGAAGGCGCGGCGACGCCCAACAATCCGAATGCGCCGGCGATCACGCCCGCGTTGAACCTCGACCCGCGCCTCACGAGCCAAGTGAACGTACGCGTGAAACTTGCGCAGCTCGCGCCAAACACCAAGTATTGGAAATTGATTTCGGCGCAATACCAAGACCCCGATGAATCGGGCGGCAATGTCAACATCATCGTGTTTGTTCAGGATGAACGCGGCGCGCCCATTCCCGGACAACGCGTCTTTCAAAAATTTCCCGGCGATCAAGCGCCGGGCATCACCGACGAACGCGGGCATGTCGAATTTCCGATGTCGGGCGATTCGTCGTTCGCGCCCGAACGCGACGAAAGCGGTCCCTATTCCGTTGCGGTTGATGGATTGCCGAATGATGAGCTGCTCGGCATGGGTCTGCCCTTGCGTCGTCATGTGCAATACATTCTGACGTACCGCCGCGCGCTGTTTGAGCCGGAAGCAACACCCCAACCCGCGCCCGCTCCGACACCACCAACCGAACCACCAACGCCGCCTGTTACGCCCCAACCAGCGCCAACCGGAAATTTGCGCGGACGCATTACAAACGCCTCTGCCGGAGCGCGTCTCGTTTTGAAATCGGCGACTCGCACATTCGACGCGCTGGTCGCGTCTGACGGAATGTACAGTTTTACAAACGTTCCCGCCGGTTCGTATATTCTTGAACTCGCCAATGTTGGAGTCATCAATCCTGTGCTCAACATCGCGGCGAATCAAACACTCACCTTTGATTATCCCGCCGCCTCAGCCGCGCCTGCGAAAAAAGTTTTTGTTCATTATTTATTGTTCGGACCCGGCGCGCAAGCGGGAACCATGACGAATCTTATTCTGGCGCTCGATTACATTGTCCATTTTGCGCCCGTCGTCGGGTTCTCGGTTGAAGAAGCGTTGAACGCCGAACACGTAACCATTGTCGGCGGCACGAGTGCGGTGAGCGCGCAGGATGAACAACGTTTGCGCGATGGCGGTGCGAAAGTCGCGCGTTTACAAGCGCCCGACAGTTACGCGTTGGAGAATTTGTTTCAACAGCTGCTCGCGTCCGGTTCGCCCTTTCCAACTTGATGCCGCAGCGAGAAGCGCCCCGAGTAAAGTGAAGGAAACGAAATTGCTTTGCAGCAACAAATTGCTCGCAGTGACGTCAATTTTTGATCATGAGTAAACTTTCCCTGCACATCAGCGACTGGCTCGACCCCGATGATGCTTTTGATTTCATCGCGGCGACGCGTCCTCCGATTGTCAAAGTTTTTGGGAATGTCGGCCTGAACGACACGAAAATCGCGGTGGCGAAACAGCGTTCGCCCGCGACGACGTTTGTCGGACGCATGTATTTTCCCGGTCAAGAAATCGAGCGCGATGAGCGCGCGCCGGTGGACAGCGTATTCAATTACGATCCCATTTCTGACGCGCGCAACGCGTTCAATCAAATGCGCGAGATCATGGAAAAATTGCGCGGGCTGGTGGATGTGTGGGAAGGGTACAACGAAATTCCAATTGACACGCCTGCACCACTCACCGAACGCGAACGCCAAAAGGCGCGCAACTTTAACGCGTTCACGGTTGAAATAGCGCGGCTCATGCACGACGCGGGGATGAAATACGCGGCGTATTCGTTCAGCACCGGCAACCCCGTACACATCGAATTGTGGGACCTTTTGCTCGATGGGCTGCGCGCGAGTGACTATCTCGCGCTGCACGAATACATCGCCCCGAACCAACAGTTCACCGAATTTAATACCACGATGTGTAATCGCTACCGCGAGGTGTATACGCGCATCCCTGCCGACGCGCGCAAACCGGTTTTGATCACCGAATGCGGCGTGGACTATAACGGCGAGCAGGGCTACAAGGGCAAATTGCCGCGTCCGGAATATTTGAAAATGTTGGCGGATTATGATCGCGAATTGATGCGCGATCCGTATGTCGTCGGCGCCGCGATCTATTGTTATGGGGTGGACGATAAAAGATGGGTCACGTACGACATCGGCGGCGAATTCGCGCGCAACTTGCGCGAGTACATTATCGAAAATCCGACGCTGCCGATTGAAATTCCACCAATCGTGCAAATCCCTGGTACGCCGCGCGCCCCCGAAACGCTGCGGCTTGCCGACGCCGTCGCGTTGGCGAAACAAGCGCGCGATAAATTGCAAAATGGCGATGGCGTCGGCGCGTATGCCATTCTCAAAGTTTCACTCGTCCCATGGTTCTATGCGTCCGCGCCACAACATTCATCCGATCTCCCCAACGCGCAAGCGCACACAACCGCGCGTTGGTATTGCGAAGAAGCAGTTCGCCGCATTGAAAAGAACGAAAATGACGGGGCACGCGAATTGCTTGACACGCAAGTTTTGCCTTGGCTGGAATCGCCCGGTCCTCGCGACTTGGGGATTTTGTCCGTGTCCACGCCAAAAAGGAAAAAACGAACCGTGAAAAAGTCGCGCGCCCAAAAAGGACTCGGTACGCTTGCGGTGACGTCAAAACCCAAACGCGCCGCCAAGAAAAAGAAATCCGCTCCGAAACCCAAGCGCAAAACACGTAAATAAATTCCATTGACAGTATCAGGCAACTCAATCGCTCCGCAACCCAAGAATGGCGCATCTCCCGCGCCGTTTTTGGCGCGCCCGCGCGCGCGTCGCTGGCTCGCGATGATTCTCATTTTATGGCTCGCGCTATTTTTGCGTGTGTGGCAATTGGACGTGCTGCCGCCAGGACTGCATTACGATGAAGCGTTCAACGGCACGATGGCGCGTAACGTGCTGCGCGGGATTGAGCGCCCGATTTTTTTCACCGCGAACTTTGGCGAAGAACCAATGCACATTTACACCGAAGCGATTTTGTTTTCAATTGTCGGTGAATCGCCTTGGACAATTCGACTTGTCTCGGCAATCTTTGGAGTGATTTTTGTCGCAGCATTGTACGCGTGTGCGCGCGCGTTTTTTCCGCGCTCGGATTGGATTGCGCTCGTTTCTGCATTCCTCGCGGCGACGCTGTATTGGGCAATCAATTTTTCGCGGATTGGAATTGAATCGAATAGCTTGCCGATGATGCTCACGTTGAGCGCCGCCGCGCTCGCACACGCGTATCGTAAAATGTCGTGGGGTTGGGTCATCGGCGCAGGTTTTCTGCTCGGCGCAGCTGTTTATACCTATCTCGCGTCGCGTCTGTGGCTCATCGCCGTTTTATTATGGTTCGCATATTTGGCGCTATTCCATCGAACCGCGCTACGCACAAATTTTTCAAAATGGTTCGCGATTGCAGCCGTCGCGCTCTTGACCCTTGCGCCGCTGATTTTCTTTTTCCTCCAAAATCCGATTGCGTTGAGCGGACGTTCGGGGACAGTCTTTACGCCCGAAACATTTTTGTTGAATCTCGCGCGCACAGCCGGCATGTTTTTCGTTTCCGGCGACCTCGACCCGCGCGATAATTTGCCGGGGCGTCCCGCGCTCGATGTGTTGCTCGCCATTTTTTTCGTAATCGGTCTTGTGCTTTCGCTGGCGCGTTTTCGGAAACCCTTTTATGCCTTTCTGGTCATTTGGTTCGTCGTAATGTCTCTGCCCTCCGCGCTCACCGAATTCGCGCCCAATTTCCGACGCGCCATCGGCGCGATGCCCGCGGCGATTTTGTTTTGCGCGCTCGGTGTGGAATGGATTCGGTCAAAAATTTCAACCTTTAACCTTCAACCTTCGACATGGAAATACGCCGCTTTTTTCGTCCTCGCCGGAATTCTTGCTGTGAGCGCGTTTTGGAGTGCGCGGGCGTATTTTGTGGATTGGGCAGGCGGAACGGGATTGTTTTATTCGTTCGACGCCGGACTGCTTCAAGTGGGGCGCGCGCTGGCGGCGCGTCCCGCCGACGAACAGCTGTATCTCACACCCGATTACGACCAACATTACACAGTGATTTGGGCGCTGGATGGGCGGCATCTTTCTTCATTCGATGGACGACGCGCGTTGGTGCTGCCCGATTCAAGTCGCGCGGCGACTTATGGTATTATCGCCGTTGAAGACGCGCGCACACAATCGGCGCTTGGACAAGCGTTTGCGGGTTCCGAACTTCCTACAAGTATCGTCAATGCGGGTGAAAGTCGAACGTATGCAACACTTTTGACTTTTCCGATAGGATCGCGCCTCGAGGAATCCATTCCAAAATCGGTTCTCGCGCGCGCCGACGCGTTCGCCGCGCTGACCAAGGCAGGGCTCCTTGCGCCAACCTTCGCGCGCGAGGAAAAAGTTCAAGTTGAATTGCAGTGGCGCGCCGCAAAATCTGCTCCGCAAAATTACACAGTGTCCGTGCAGTTGATCGGACCGCCCAATCCCGCGACAGGTTCGAGGTTATGGGCGCAGCACGATGAACAGCCCGCCGCAGGCACGTACCCAACGATGGATTGGCAGCCCGGCGAAGAGATTCTGGAAACGTACACCTTGAAAATTCCGCGCGACGCGCCAGCCGGCAGTTATCAGATTCAGGTTGGAATGTACCTTCTTGAAACAGGCGAGCGTGTGCCGCTATTTCAAGAAAATGGAACGCGCATCGAGAATGACGCGCTCATCATTGGTTCTTTTGACTTGAAATGAGCGCATTTCGCAGTTGAACCGCCTGCCGATAAAAAACGTTTGGTATGTGCTATGCACAACATTCGTGTGATTTGGCAGCTGTGATCTGCAAAATGATCTTGCGTTCGGAATCGTGACCAAAGCTGCGTCGTCAAGAATTTTTCGAACGCTGCTGTATCTCTTTACAATTCATGGAGGATGGATGGACGATCTTGGAAGTTATCGCGTGCCGCGTGAACCGGAAATGGGACGCGAAGTACGTTTGGAAACACGCCGCTCCGCCAATCGCACTGCCCTCTTGGCACTTGGCGGCATTCTGCTGCTCTGCGTTTGCATGTGCGCGGGCTTTGCCCTCTTGCTGAGCCAGACCGGATTCAATCCGTTGGGCGACACGGCAATCAATCTGCTTGGCAATGAAGCGACAGCCACCCCGCGCGCTTCTGCAAAAGGAACGCCAACACTGGTCCCCTACGGAAAATCGGCGCGCAGTGACAATGGTCTGCGTGTGACCGTCACTGCTTTTATGCGCCCGCTGGCTGCGGAAGATGTAGAAATTCCCGATGGACAGGAATTGGCGTTGGTGACAGTTCGAATTGACAATTCGCGCACCACCGGCGCGCCGCTGAAATTCGATCCTGAAGAATTCGCGTTGGTCTCCCCGGAGGGTGACCATTTTGCAGTCAACGTCGGCGGGATCACCACAGGGGAAAATCTCAAAGCCGGTGAAGTGAACCCCGGTGCTGACGTAAAAGGCGATCTGATTTTCTATGTCTATTCCGATGTTCCCGACTTGCAGCTCGCGTGGACCTCGGCGGACGGCAAGACGCGTTTGTTCCGCTTGACGCGCTGAGATGATCCTCATTGCTGCGGCAGTCGTCTGGCTGCTGATTCTGTTGTATGTCACCCTTACGCCGCGTCCCTCGACGATCTTTGGGACGCGGCGTAACGCGCAGTACGATTTATTTGCATTTGGCGCGTTGGGCATCCTGACGGTCGGATTCTTTTGGCAGCTCCTCTTTACGCCGAATGCGTTTATGCCTGCGGGGGGGGGTGACCTCGCGGGCTTTTTGTATCCCACGTACCATTTCGCGCAAGAATGGCTGATGCGCGGCGTAATACCGCTTTGGAATCCGTACATTTTCGGCGGCTCTCCTTTCGTCGGCGATATTCAAACCGCGCTCTTTTATCCGTTCAATCTTTTCACCTACGTTCTCTCGAATCCAATTCAATATCGCGATCTCGAATATCTCTCCATTCTGCACTTTTACGTCGCGGGCGCGGGAATGTACGCGCTCTTGCGATATGGACCGCTAACGCCCGAACGCCGTCCACTGAATCGTTTCGCGTGCCTCGCGGGCGCCATCGCCTTTGCGTTTTCCGATTTTTTTGTCACCCATTTTGGAAATTTAAATTTGATTGCCGTCGCGGCGTGGCTTCCGTTGATTTTTTTGTTTTTTGCGCTCGCGCTCGAAGCGGCAATAGCGACGCTGCCGAATCTGAAAGCGGCGCGCAACAAGTCGCTTGTCTATGCACTCGTCAGCGGAATATTGCTCGCCCTCGCTTTTTTCGCGGGGCATATTCAGCCCTTTCTCTTTATCCTTCTCACCCTCGCACTCTACGCGGGATACATGATTCTCTTGCATCGCGCGCAGTGGCAAGCGCTTGCGATTCTTGCATTGATCACGTGTGCAGTGGGTGTGGCATTGAGCGCGATTACATTGCTCCCCGCGTTGGAATTGACGCGCGTGTCCGTCCGCAGCGCGTTTACGTATCAGGATGCAGCACAATTTTCTGTGCCGCCAATTGAATTGATCGGAATATTTGTGCCGGGCTTTTTTGGGCGCGGTCCCGAAAACGCGTGGGGTCCCTGGGCGCGCGTCGAGGTCGGATATCTCGGTATTTTTCCCTTGCTCCTCGCGTTGTTTGCAATCATTCTGCGGCGCAACACCAAGACGCTGTTTTTTGTTTTGCTCGGCGTTGTGGGCATGCTGCTTGCGCTTGGCGGTTACGCAATTTTACACGGCTGGCTCTTTCAATTTGTCCCCGGCTTTGGACAATTGCGCGCGCCGGCACGTTTTATCTTGCTGCTCGATTTTGGTTTGGCGGTTTTGTGCGCGATCGGTTTCGACGCGCTCGTGTCGCCAATGAGCGACGCGGCACGCCAATCTTTTCAGCGCGTCGTGCGCAGCGGCGCGTGGATTGCATTGATCGTTGCACTTGTGAGCGGCGCGTTGGCGTCGGGTATTTTGATTCTGGGTCAAGGACAAGACCCCGCGTTGTTTCAACGCATTGCGAATGCGGCGAACGCGCTCGGCTTTTTTATTTTGCTGCTCGCGTTTGCCTTTGCCCTCTTGATCATTCGCGCGCGCGATTGGCTCTCTGCGCGCGCGTGGTCGTGGCTGGCGCTCGCGCTAATTTTTTTCGATCTGTTCTCACTCGGCGCGTATATTGATGTGGGCAGCAGCGATCCAACGCTCGGCTATCAACGCGCGGACATTGTAGAGTTTCTGAAGAATAATTCCGGACTCGCGCGGATTGATTCGCGGACGGATGTGGAGGGATTGTGGCGTCCCGACACGGGATTGCTCTATGGATTGCAGGACGTGTACGGAGACAATCCCCTCGTGCTGAACGATTTCAACAGCTATTGGGAAAACGTTGGCGGGCGCGATTCCAACGCGTATCAACTGTTGAATGTGAAATATGTTTTGACGCGACGCGGCACGCCCATGCCATCCAATTTCGCCAGTGCGTTTGAAGGCGGCGGCGGCATCACCGTTTGGGAGAATCAAAGCGCCGCGCCGCGCGCGTGGTTTGCCGCAGATGCGCGTGTGATTGAGGACGGAATCGAATTGACCACTACGCCCGCCGCCGCTCAAGTCGTCACGATCACGGGATACGGTCCGAATGAAATCGTCGCGCAAGTGAACGCGAGCCAAGCTGGCTATTTGGTCTTGAGTGAGATGTTTGTAAATGGGTGGCGCGCGTTCGTAGATGGGCAGGAAGTTCCGGTCGTTCGCGCGAATCAATTATTCCGCGCGATTCCGCTTGCAGCGGGTGCGCACCAAGTGCAAATGATTTATGATCCCCCGTCGTTCAAAATCGGCGCAATCATCAGCGGTATTACACTTGTGTTCGTGCTTGGCGTGTTGGGCTGGCTAGCCCTTCGCCGACAGAAATAAAAAACTCGTCGCCGGGGCGACGAGTTTTTTATTGTTTGAGTAATTCTTCAATCCGCGCGATCAACACTTGTTCCGGCACCGGTCCGATCCAATTTCCTTTTACGCGTCCATTTTGATCAATGCCTTGCAGCAACTTGCCATCGCGATCAATAAAATACGTTTCGGGAACCCCCGAAATTCGAAACGCTTGCGAAATACGCGTCCCCAAGTCAGGTCCGTTTGGATACGTTTGTTGAAACTCGGCGATGAATTTTTTCGCATCCATTTCCGTATCCACGTAATCTACGCCCAAAACGATCAAGCCGCGCTCGCGATATTTCTCCCACGCGCGCTGTAACGCGGGCGCCTCGTCGCGGCAGGGGATGCACCACGACGCCCAAAAATTGACGACGACCGGTTTGCCGCGCAATTCCGCAAGTTTGTAGGTTTGACCGTCAAAGGTGGTCAATGAAAAATCGGGCGCGGAACCTGACGCGAGCGGCGGCGCGCCGCGCGTGCGCACCGCGATCGCCAAAACGGCAAGCAAGCCAATGATCAACAGCGCGATGATTCCAAAAATGATGAGCGTAGGAGTACGCTTTTTCTGTGGCGTTTGCAAAACGGTTTCAGTCATTTTCTTCAAGGTTGCGAAACTCGCGTTCGACGCGCGAGCGATAAGGATCGGATGTTGCAAGTTGCGAGTCGGCAGTGGGAGCCGGATGTCTGGTCCGACGCTGTGCGAAAAGGTACAACGCCGCCGCGCCCGCGCTCACAGCAAAGGCAGGCAAGGCGTACACGATTAGATTAAACCCTTCGGCGCGCGGCGCGCCGAGAACGCGTTCGCCATATTGTTCCACAAAATATGCTTTGATTTGTACAGCTGTCTGTCCCTCGCTCAATTTTTGTTTGATCAGCGCGCGCCATTGGTAACACGCCTGCGTATCACACACATCGAGCGGCACGCCCGGGCATACGGGACAATACAAACCTTTTGCAACGCGCAAAGTCTCCGCGTCCAAATCAGCTGACGCAGCGGACGCCAAATAATTCGCGTTCGGCGCGACAAGAAAAGCCAGCATCACAAAGAGCGCAATGCCGACGACGAGGAAAATTCCGAGCGCAATCCAATAACTTTTATTCATCACAAATCACGTATCGCTAATTCCATTTCACTCTTTCAACTTGAAGGCAAGCATTTTGCATTTTGCATTCTGCATTCAGCGCACCCCTTCCCACGCCCACGGCACGTACGTTTCCCACAAATGGAGGAGGTACGGCTTTTCGATGGCAAATTGACGCGCCTGTTCCTGAACCGCGTTTTCTACGGCGATCGGTTCTAAATTCGTTTCGCGCATGATCGTCGCGCAGCGCGCGTAATAGAGTGGCAGCAGCGCGGCGACAATTTTATCGGGATCGCCTTCGCCTTGATTGTACACCGTCGCGAAATCGTACACGGTGCGCGCCCACAATTTTGAAC
The DNA here is from genome assembly GCA_004295045.1 of Chloroflexota bacterium. Taxonomy (GTDB): domain Bacteria; phylum Chloroflexota; class Anaerolineae; order UBA4142; family SHND01; genus SHND01. The sequence goes on from SHND01000019.1 coordinate 31,417, forward strand.
CAAAGCGCGTTGCGCCGTCAGGGCTTTCGCTCAAATCGCGAATGGCATTGCGCGTGGAAGGCGTCAGCGCGCTTTTCCACAGACGCGCATAGCGGCGTGAACCCGCGACAAACGCATCACCCAACGCGGCGCTCGTCACCGTCGGAAGCCAAGGGTGCAGCACGTCCGAAACCACGCCGTTGCCAAAAAAGGGCGCCGTGCGCGATTGCTGCCCCTCTTGCCAGCGGCGCTTGTAAATGTCCATCAAGCGAAAGAGTGTGCCAATGGCTTGGACAAAGGTCGGATCGAATGACAATAAAAGTTCGCGGCTGTCATCCAACTTGACGCCGAGCCGCACCTGACACATTTTCACGTTTTCGTTGATCGCTACGGTCGTCAGCCAAATGTCAACGCCGTGCCGCGCGACATCCGTCTCCCACACATCGCGCGCGCTGATCCGCTGTGCAAGCTCTGCGCTCAAGGCATACTCGCCGCCCATCGGCTGGCGCACATCGGCGCCGTAGAGCAGCTTGGTGAGAGGGTACGCGAGCAGATCCGTCATTGCGCCGTCGGGCAATGGACGAAGATAGTGCGGAATCGCAAGTTGATATTGATTGTCCAAAATGGGACGCGCCAGTTTTTCCACCCAATCGGGTGTCATGGATTGCAAATCCGCTTCGAGGATAACGATGACGCGCGCGCGCAGGGCACGCGCAATTTCAAAAATTCCGCGCACGGCGCTGCCTTTGCCCTGCACACCTTGATAACTCGTGACGACGCGCTTGACGTTCGTGGGCAGATGGGTCTGATTTGCAACGGCGAGGGTGTCATCGGGCGAACCACCGTCCACAATTGTGATAACAGTTTTCAGTCCTGCGAAATCGCGCGCCAAACCTTCCGCGACAGTTTTCATCACCAATGGGAGCGTGCGCGCGTGTTTGTAGGTGGGAATGCCCACAACAATATCCACCGTCCCAACATCCAAGAGACGGCGCTGTGCATCGAGACGAAGCGAGGTTTCAAGCATAAATGATAATGAGATTCGTGAACTCGACCTTTATTGAGTAACGGACTGCGCCGCGCGAAACGCGGCATCGTCCGGCGCAAGTTCTCCGTTCAACACAGCTTCGACCGCGCTCTGCCATGCGTCCGCGTATGGCGCTTGCTGTGAAAACGTTGGCGCAACCAGCGCATCCTGAAATAACTTCCAAAGCAAGTCCGCGTACGCGGATGGTTCAATCGCTTGCGCGAACGCGCCCTTGCTCGCAGGAATCATGCGCGCCGCATTTGCCCATTCCCCCATGTGTGCGGGATCAATCATCCACGCGAGATATTGCGCGGCGGCATCTTGTTTGGTTGCATCACGGTTTAAGATAACAAAACTCCAGCCGGATACCATTGTCGTCGCGCGCCCATCGCGCGTGGGAATCGGCGCGGCGAGCGCGTTGGGCAGACGACTGCGCTCAATCATAAAGTCACGCGCGCGCACCTGCGCCATCGGCGTTTGTCCCGTGACAAAGAGCGGCATCACTTCACGCGCTGACTTTATCAGCGCAGTGTTTTCGTTGAGATTTCCATTCGCGCGGGCGCGCTGATAATAGTCCAGAATGGATTGCATCACGCTCGTATCCAGCACGGGGTGTTCTTGGGGTTCCAGCGAGCCGCCATTTTCCAAATAGTGAAACAGAAATGTATCGGTACTGTCCGCCGCGAACGCGAATTGTGTTGTATTCGTGAGAACGTCTTGCCATGAAAGCGGCGGAGCTGCAACGCGCTGTGAATCATACACGAGATGTTCGGTGTCGAGCGTCAGCGGCTGGTTGTCCCACACGCCCGCGCGTCGCGCAATCCTTTGCGCAGGCGGAAACAGGTCCCAGTACGCGCCCGATGGTAAATCGCGCTGCAGCGGCTGCAGCAGCGACAATTTTTCAAGTTGATCGAGTTCACGTGAATCTACAATCGCGGCATCGGGCAAACGGTCGGGCAGCAGCTCGTCGAGCTGGGTGAGCCAATCTACAATGCCGCCTTTGCCATAGGGCGTCTTGAGCACATAGTTCAGTTTGATATTTGGATGGGCGGCTTGAAATTCCGCGATCTGTTTTTCGAGAATGTCGCCGCCGCGTTCCGCCCCGGTTGCGAATTCTTCGGGTACCCAAAGAGTCAAAACTGTTGGCTCTGACGCATCGGCGGTTTCAGCGGATGTTGGCACGGGAGCACGCGTCGCAAGGGTAGGCGAGGCAATTGGCACTGGAACGAAAGGCGTTGCGGCAGCCACAGAGGGGGGAGGATTATTTGTACCGCACGCTGCGAGCCAGACCAAAAAACCAAGCAACCAAATTTCGTACCCGACGCGCATCAAACGCGATTATAGCATGGACGTTGGGGGGGGCAAAAATTTTTTCTGCTTTCGGATTTTCGATTTTCGATTTGGCGCCGCACGTAGGGGCAATGGTCCCTCCTTGCCCTGTCAAGAATCGTGGAACGTCCAACCCGCCGCATTGGAGGCGTTCTCTCCCATGTAGCAGGCGTTCTCTAACGCCGATGGAAGCGAATTATTTTTCGCGGAGAATGAGCGGCAGCCAAAGGCGCGGAGTCAGCGGATTTTGCCCAAAAAATACGGTGGAAATCGCATCCGTTGAAACATTGCCCGCGCCGTCGAGGAATTTTCCGACGAGGCGTTTGCTCCCAGTGCCGTCCGACAATGTCCAATTCGTTGACGGCTCATACGAAATCGGGTAGCGCACAACGAGAATCCGGTCCAGCCAAAGCGATGCGGTGGCTTGATATGCAACGCGAAACTCTAATGCGTTCGTCGTAAATCCCGGATAATAAAAATCCACGTAAAATTCTTGATACTCGTTCGCGTTTTTGAAATCCACCCCGCGCAGACGTTTCAATCCCAAAATGTTCGCGCCGCCGTCGGTGACGACATCGAGCAATGCGATTTCGTTCGGCGTCGTTACATTGTTCGTCTTGAGACGAAAGTAGGCGCGATACGCTTGAGCGGTTGGCAGCGCGTTCGTGTACGGTCCGTACCATGCGCCCGCGACGTTCGTGTCGACAAGGCCGCGCAGCGCGCTGTCATTCAGCGCATCGGCATCGTTGACGACAGCGCCGCTGTTGGTCTGAACATATTGATTCTCGCCTTGCCATTCCCAATCATTGCTGAACATCATGCCCAAAAGCGCGCTGCCGCCCGCGTCGGACGCGTTGAGATTCAACGTAATCGTTTGCTGTGTCGTCGTCGCGGGCGCGGTCATTGTTCCTTGCGGCTTTTGACGATCCAAATCGAATGTGATGCCTGCGCCTGTCGCGGAATTTCCATTCGCATCATGCACAATCGGTGTCACGCTAACGTTTGTTTGATTTGGCAGCGCCGACACATCCCAAATAAATTCGCGTTGAGCACCAACGAGCGTGGCAATAATTTCATCGTGCGCGCCGTTCAGAGCATAGTGCGCGTGCAAATCAATTGACGCAACGCCTGCATAATCATCGCTTGCGTTCACGCGCAGATACACTCGATTCGAAATCACGCCCCAATTGTTCCAAGGAGAAATGATTGCAGCTATCGGCGGCGTAACATCATTCGACGCGCCAAGCGCGGATTCCAAAGTCACGTTTGTGTAATAGTGCAGCAAAATCTGTTGATAGTTCTGCGCGTACTGTGTCGCCCAACGCTGCGCGCCCCATTGTGAATAACCGATGCCATTGCCCGAACGCGTTTTCATAAAGCCGACCGGATCATCCACGCCGAGCAAATACGGATTACCCCACGTATTTGTCAAAGTGGGATCGCCATTCTCCGCGCCGTACGCGGCAAAGACCATGTAGCCCGCATAATCGAGATACTGCCCGCGCGTCCCATCCGTCGCCTTATCGGTGGATGCATAGCGCGTATCGCACATGTATTGATACGCGGTGGTGTCGGTCACATCAAACGTTTCTGCGGTATGCTGCAAAATCCAAAACCACGCGTACGTGCGCGCGGCAACCGCTTGCGTTTTCAACGCGTCATCATCCCACGATGGAAAAACTTCGGCAGGCACCACGCGTTTCACGTACGTTTCAAAATCGAGTGTATCAATTTGTCCGATGGGAACGCTGCGGCAGGAATTCGCCGCGTCGTGGCGGACGCGGATTGTTGCGGGCGCGCCGCGCTGCGAATCCACCGCGCGCGTCGTTTTGAAATCGGGCGCGTGATTTGGCGGAGCATTCGCGTCCCCTTGTGGCAATCCCGCCGCGTTCAACTCGATGACCCAAACGTCGCCGTCACGCAAAAACGCGATGGATTTGCCATCGGGCGAAAATTGCGGCAACGTTTCTTCCGCGTTGTTGTGCGTCAATGCGCGCGTTTCCGAACCATCTGCCCGCGCGCGCCAAATTTCCGAATGGTTCGCGCTCGAACTCCCCGTCGGCGTGCGCGTGAAAATTACAAACGCGTCGTCGGGCGACCACGCGAGGTTGGCAAAATATTCCAGTCCGCTGCCCTGCGCGATCTTTTTCGTCGCGGCATTCGTCGCATCAAAAATCCACACTTCAGGATTGAAACCTTCGCGCGTTGTGAGATACGCGAGTTTGTCGCCCGCGTTTGACCAAACAAACTGCGGCAGAATCGTCACACCGCTTTCGTTTTGCGCGATATTTTGCCGCGAATTGCCTTGTGTAACCCACAAACCGGACGCGTCGAGAAACGCGGCGCGGTCGCCCGACGCGGAAACGCGCGCGTTAGTTGGAAAGGACTGTGATTCAAATACGGAAGTGCGCTCATTGCGCGCCGCGCGCTGCATTCTTCCATCCTGCACGAAAAAGAGCGTCCCACCTTCCCGATTCCATTGCAGCGCCGCGCCCCATGCGATTTCGCCAACATCGAGTTCCTGTTTGGCGCGTGGATTGTAGACAACCGCCCGCGCGGTCCCATCATCATTCAAACGCGCGAACGCGATTTCGTCGCCCACGCTTGGCGCGCGCGTGCTGTTCGCGTTCCGCGCCAATAACTCACTTGCGCCATCTTGTGTGTGGACGCGAAACAGATCGCCGGTAATTTGTTGGCGCGTTGGACCGAGTGGAATGATTTTTCCTGTGCGCGTTACATACAACGCATCCCCGCGCGGCGACCAAGCAAATTCCATCGCATCGCCCGTTGTAGTGAGACGACGGACTGGTGACTGCGCGTTGGCGTGGGAAAAACATTGGAACATGAAAAACGCCAAGAGTACGAAAACCACGAAAAGAAAACGACGAGTCATGTTTTGAACATAGCGCGGAGTGAGTGGTGTGTCAATGACGATTTTGGGATACGGATTGTTCCGCTTTTACTTTTATTTTGAATATGCTATCATCCTCGCCGATGCCTCACCGACTAATTCTCCTCAACGGCAACCTTCACACGCTCGATTCTGCACAGCCGCGCGCAACCGCGATCGTTTTGCGCGACGATGAAATCTTGTACGTCGGCGATGACGCCACCGCGCAAACATTCCGCGAACATGACAGCGAAAGCATTGATTTGCAAAACAAGTTGACGCTGCCCGCCTTTACCGACGCGCATTTGCATTTCACCGGATTCGCACAAACATTGGAAAACGTGAATCTCGTTGGCTGTCGTTCGCTGGAAGAAGCGGTGGAACGCGTGCGCGAACGCGTTGCGCAAACCCCGCGCGATGTTTTGATTTGGGGCGGCGGCTGGAATGAAACGGAATGGAGCAACCCCGCGTTTCCTGACAAACGCGCGCTCGATTCTGTTGCGCCGAACAATCCCGTCATTCTCACGCGCAAGGATGGTCACAGCGTGTGGCTCAATTCGCGCGCGCTGCAAAATGCAAACATCTCGCGTGAAACGCTTTCGCCCGATGGCGGCGTGATTGATCACGATGGCGATGGCGAACCATCGGGCATCTTGCGCGAGAACGCAATCGAGTTGTTGGGCAGCAGCGTCGGCGCGTTCGCGGCGGACATTCGCAAAGAGACGCTGCTGCGCGCGATTCAACACGCGCACGCGACGGGAATCACCACCGTTCATAGCATCGAAGGCGCGAATGCGTTACGCGCATTTCAAAAATTGCGCGCGCAAAACAAATTGTCGCTGCGCGTCGTTCACACCATCCCCGCCGAGAAAATAGAACTCGCCGCAAACATCGGCATCATGCGCGGATTCGGCGACGCGTGGCTGAAATTGCAGGCGATAAAAATTTTCGCGGATGGTTCGCTCGGTTCGCACACCGCAGAATTGCGCGAGCCATTTCTCGACACTCCCGACAATCGCGGGGTCGCAACAACAACTTCGGAAGCGATGCTGCATCAAGCGCGGCAGGCGTGTGAAGCGGGAATGGATGTTTGGATTCACGCGATTGGCGATTACGCGATTACGCGCGTGTTGGATGTTTTTGAAAAACTGCGCGCGGAAGGTTTTCACGACGCGATTTTTCGCGTGGAACATGTGCAGCATTTGCATCCGTCGGATGTGAACCGTTTCCGTGAATTGAATGTGATCGCTTCGATGCAGCCGATTCATCAGCCGAGCGATATGTTTGTCGCGGACGCGTTGTTAGGGCGCGAACGCGCGGCATGGACATACGCGTTCAAATCGCTGCAAGACGCGGGCGCGACGCTCGCCTTTGGTTCCGATGCGCCTGTCGAAAAAATGGACCCGCTGTTGGGAATTCACGCGGCGGTAACGCGTCAGAATGTCGAGAGCATTCCCGAAAATGGCTGGTATCCCGAACAAAGAATTTCGGTGATGGACGCGGTGCGCGCCTTCACGCTGGGCGCGGCGACAGCATCGGGCGACATGCGACGCGCGGGTTCGTTGACAATTGGGAAACGCGCAGATGTGATTGTGCTTTCACAAAATATTTTTGAAATACCGCCGCTTGAGATTTTGAATACGAATGTGGTGTATACGATGAGCGGTGGCAAGATTGTACATGGGATGTAGGGGCGAAGCATTGACATTCGCGCGCGCGACTCGAGCCACGATCACGTCTGTCAATGCTTCGCCCCAACGGAGACACAATGGAACGCGTTAGTTTACGCCAAGCATTTCACGGCGAGCCGGATACTTTGGACGAGGGGACGCACGTACAGGACAACGGACCCGATCAGGTTACAATTCAAGTCAAGAGCGGCAAAATGATCTTGCGCGTGCCGGACACGACGCCCGACAATCAAGTCATCTCCAAAAAATTCATGGACGAATTTATGCAATTGATTTTGGAATTGGAGGATGGCAGCGAATTGAATCTAACGCTCGATGCCATGAGCGATTTGACGGACACGCGTCTCATCCCTGCCGCCGAGCGCGCGCGCGCGAGTGAGGGATAGCCATTTGAGTCGTTCCCGTTCCGTCCGCACCACTTCCCGCGCGTCCACAGCGCGTCCCGCGCCCGTGACGCGCGGGTTGCTTGTGCGCCTCGGTTTGTATTGGGGTTCGTTGGTCGTTCTCACCGTCGGCAGCTGCACGCTGGCATTTTGGATTCTCGCGAGCGCCACAAGCATTTTTAACATTGGCGCGCAAGAATTATTTTTCATACGCGCCTTTGGCTTGATTGCGCTCGTCATTGGCGCGGCGGGAATTTTTTTCATCGTCGGCGCGCTGCGCCGCGTTACTCTGCCGATTCGTGAAATGATGGAGAGCGCGGAGCGAATTTCGCAGGGCGACTATTCCGCCCGCGTGCGCGAACAAGGTCCGCGCGAGCTGCGATCTTTGGCGCGTTCATTCAACCACATGGCGGAGCAACTCAACGCGAACGATGCCGAACGCCGCATCTTGATTGCAAACATCGCGAATGAATTGCGCACGCCCTTGACGATGCTCAAGGAAAATATCGAAGGACTGCTCGATGGAAATTTCGCGCGCGACGATGCGCACCTGAATTTGATTTTGGGCGAGACGATTCGGCTGTCAAATCTCGTGGATGAAATGCGTATGTTGGCGCTCGCCGAAAGCGGCGGCTTGATCTTACAGCGCGAGCCGACGGACTTGAACGCGTTGGTGCGCGACACTGTCGCGCTGTATCATCGCGACGCGTCCGCGCATAATGTCAGTTTGCACGCCGTCGTTTCCGAAGAGCCGCTGGTGGCAAATGTTGACCCCGCGCGGATTCAGCAGGTTTTGGGCAATGTGATTGAGGATGCATTGCGCGCGAATCTCAAAAGCGACATTCGGGTGGAAATTGCCAAAGCAAATTTGCTCGACGAAAACGCGCCTGACTGCGCGCAAGTCGAAGTGGCTTATCGCGCGGCGGTGATTGCGCCCGAACGTTTGCGCGGCTACTTCGATCAGTTTTATCAACGCGAAGAAATGAACGAAACGCGAAACGAAAAGCGAGAACCGGGAAGCGAAAGCGGGATTGGTTTGGCGATTGCGAAATTGCTGGTGAACGCACACGGCGGAGAAATTTTCATCGAAAGCGATGCGCGGCGCGGGACGCTGGTGAAATTTACACTGCCGTTGGAGGAGTAGTTGTTGGTCGTTAGTCAATAGTCGTTAGTCGAGACTCATTGTGCATTGTGCATTCCTCATGAACCCTATCCTCAAAAATTTTCCCGATCAATTTGAAACCGAACGATTGCTCATTCGCGCACCGCGCCCGGGCGAAGGACAGATGGTTTATGAAGCGGTGATGGAATCGCTCGAGCAATTAAAGTTGTGGATGCCGTGGGCGCATCAAGAAATGTCGCCTGAAATCCAAGAGGGCATCTCGCGGCGGATGCACGCGAATTTTCTGGCGCGCCAAGATTTGCCGTTGCGTCTTTTCAAAAAAGAGACGGGCGAACTTGTGGGCGGCAGCGGCTTGCATCGCTTTGATTGGGACGTGCCGCGTTTTGAAATCGGCTATTGGGTGCGAACGAAATTCGCGGGACAAGGTTATATTACCGAAGCGGTCATTGGTATTGCGAATTTTGCGTTTGAAAAATTGTACGCCGAACGCGTCGAGATTCGGATGGACACAAACAATACGCGCAGTTGGCGCGTCGCCGAGCGCGCGGGCTTTACGCTCGAAGGCATTTTGCGAAACGACGACCGCGCAGTGAACGGGACATTGCGTTCTACACGCGTGTACTCGATGATTCGCGCGGAATGGTTGGAGCGACACGAGATTAGAGACTAGAGATTGGAGATGGGCGATTGGCGATATGCGCTTTGCCATTCGCGATATGCAATGAAGGCAAACATTTTTTACAAACGCGGTGATCTCGACGTCCTCGAGTACAAAGAGGTTGACGAACCAAAATTGAACGCAGGCGAAATTTTGATTCGCGTGCGCGCGTGCGGCATCAACCATCTGGACATTTATACGCGCGAAGGTTCGCACGGCGTCAAAGCGCCGCTTCCGCACATCGGCGGACTCGAGCCATCGGGCGAGGTCGCGGCGTTGGGCGCGGGTGTGTACGATTGGAAAATCGGCGAACGTGTTCTCGTGGGCGCATTCACGTCGGATGGAACGTGTGAATTGTGTTTGGCGGGACACGATAATTTGTGCGTCAATCGCAAAATTGTCGGCGTGCAGGTGGACGGCGGTTTCGCGGAATATGTAAAAATCCCTGCGAGCGCGGCGGTGCGTTTGCCCGAAAACGTTTCGTACGTTGACGCCTCGGCGATTCCCGCCGCGTTCGGGACCGCGTGGCACATGTTGAATTTTCGCGCGCGCGTGAAACCGGGCGAATGGGTTTTGGTTCTCGCGGTCGGTTCGGGCGTCGGCAGCGCGGCGGTGCAAGTGGCAAAATATCTTGGCGCGCGCGTCATTGCGACATCGAGTTCCGATGACAAACTGGAAATGGCGAAAAGTTGGGGCGCGGACGCGGTCATCAATTACAGCAAGACACCCAATTTTCAATACGCGGTGCGCGAAATTACGAATGGGCGGATGGTGGACGTGGTGTTTGAGCATGTCGGACCAACGACGTGGAAATCGAGCATCGCGTCAATGCGTCCAACCGGACGATTGGTCACCTGCGGCGGCTCGTCGGGGCGCTGGGGCGAAACGGACATTTGGGGCGTGTTTTGGCAGCAGCTGACGTTGATGGGTTCTAACGGCTGCACGCACCGCGAATTTTATCAAGTGCTGGATTTGTACGCGCAAGGAAAATTTCGCGCGGTGATTGACCGCACCTTTCCGCTTTCGGAATTAAGAGCGGCGCAGAAACATTTGATTGAACGCAAGCAGTTTGGAAAAGTAGTGGTTGTGCCAGAATGAAACTCCGCCCTCGCGGAGTTTTTTCTTGTGCTACAATTCTCCCACGCGTGTCATCCACAACGATTACCCCGGATATCACAGCTGCTGCCGAACGCGCAGCGGCGAGTTACGAGCGCGCGCGGCAGCGAATCGCAATGCACGCGTTCGTAATTCTCCTTTGTCTCGTCGGGCTATTTTTCGCGCACGAATTCAGTCACGCGCTCGCCGCGCTCGCGTTGGGCGGGCGCATCCTGTCGCTGAATGTTTTGGGCGTGCAATGGATTCCCGCGCTGGAACTCAGAACAGAATTTGGGTTTGGCGGCTATACTGCCTGGCTGATTCCCTTTAATTCGGTTTCGACGCGCCTCATTGTCGTCGCCGGTTCCACCGGCACGCTTTTGATTGCAATGAGCGCGGCGCTCGCGTTGAATCTGTTTCGTCCGCGCGGGCTGGGGCGGACTGCCCTCGTCGCGTTGTCGCTCTATTTTGCCGACAGTGTGATTCACATTTTACCTGTCCTGGGCAAGACCTCGAACGCCGCACCGCCGTGGGTTCGCAGTTTTGCCGAAGCGCATTACGCGCTGTTGGACTTGGGCGTCCGCAGCGAAATTTATCTCACCTTTGTTTTTGCGAGCGCATTGCTGATTCTTGCGCTGCTATTTTGTAATTTCTATTTCACCCGCCATTTGCCATGAGCATCCTTTCTTCCCACATTTCTACACAGTCCCCCGAATTTCAAGCCAACGCCGAATTTCACCGCGCGCTCGCGCAAGAATTACGCGAACACATCAACACCGCGCGTCAAGGTGGCGGCGAAAAATACCGCGCGCGGCATGAAGCGCAAGGAAAAATTTTCGTGCGCGAACGAATTGACCGTCTGCTCGACGACGGTTCGCCATTTTTGGAATTGTCGCCGCTCGCCGCGTTCGAGATGTACGACAGCGAAGCGCCCAGCGCGGGAATTGTCACGGGCATCGGGCGCGTGAGTGGGCAAGAGGTGATGATTGTGGCGAATGATGCGACGGTCAAAGGCGGTTCGTATTTGCCGCTCACGGTAAAAAAACATTTACGCGCGCAAGAAATCGCGCAGGAAAATTTTTTGCCGTGCATTTATCTCGTGGATTCGGGCGGCGCGTTTTTACCTTTGCAAGACCAAGTGTTTCCCGACGCCGACCATTTTGGCAGAATTTTTTACAATCAAGCGCGCATGAGCGCGTTGGGGATTCCGCAAATCGCGGTGGTGATGGGTTCGTGTACCGCGGGCGGCGCATACGTTCCCGCGATGAGCGACGAAGCCATCATTGTGCGCGGGACAGGCACAATTTTTCTCGGCGGTCCTCCGCTCGTCAAAGCCGCAACGGGCGAAGTTGTCACCGCCGACGAATTGGGCGGCGCGGATGTGCATACGCGCAAGAGCGGCGTCGCCGACCATTTTGCGGAGGATGATGAAGAAGCGTTGGAATTGGCGCGCGGGATTGTGGAAACGTTGAATCGCCAAACAAAATTATCCGTGACCGTTGAACCGCCTGAAGAACCAATGTACGACGCGCGCGAAATTTATGGAATTTTGCCGCGCACTTTTCGTGAGGCGTATGATGTGCGCGAATTGATTGCGCGCATTGTGGATGGTTCAAAATTCCGCGAGTTCAAAGCGCGCTATGGCACGACGCTCGTGTGCGGCTTTGCGCGGATTCACGGTTATCCCATCGGCATTCTTGCAAACAACGGAATTTTGTTTTCCGAAAGCGCGTTGAAAGGGACGCATTTTATCGAATTGTGTTCGCAGCGCGGGATTCCGCTTTTGTTTTTGCAAAACATCACGGGTTTTATGGTGGGCAAACAGTACGAAGCGGGCGGCATCGCCAAAGACGGCGCGAAATTGGTGAACGCGGTGAGCAATGCGTCGGTGTCAAAATTGACCATCATCGTCGGCGGCTCATTCGGCGCGGGCAATTACGGCATGGCGGGACGCGCGTATCAGCCGCGTTTTTTGTGGATGTATCCGAACGCGCGCATCAGTGTCATGGGTGGCGAACAAGCGGCGAATGTGTTGTTGACGATTAAACAAGAACAACTGGAACGCGAAGGCAAACCGTTATTGAACGCGGCAGAGCAGCAAGAATTTATGCGTCCGACATTGGAAAAATATGAACACGAAGGCAGCCCATATTATTCCACCGCGCGTTTGTGGGACGACGGCGTAATTGACCCTGCGGAAACGCGCAACGTGTTGGCACTCGCGCTGTCGGTGGTGTTGAACGCGCCGCCGGTGAAAAATAATTTTGGGGTGTTTCGTATGTAGGAGTCGGTGGTCAGGGGTCAGGGAACGGGAGGTAGAGCAATGTCGGTGAAAAATTATCGTGATTTGCGCGTATGGCAGAGCGCTATGGATTTGGTGGTGCTAGTATATGAAATCAGCGAAAAATTTCCGTCGAAAGAAATGTATGGGTTGACAAGTCAGATTCGCCGCGCGGGGGTTTCCGTTCCATCAAATATCGCGGAGGGACATACGCGCGAATCCACGAAAGAGTATCTCCACCATTTGTCCATTGCGCAAGCATCGCTCGCAGAAGTTGAGACTCAAATTGAAATTGCATTTCGTTTGAAATATTGCGCGCAAGAGGAACTGGATAAAATCCTAAGTCACTCAACCTCACTCGGCAAACAGCTTTACTCTCTTCGTAACGCGCTACAATCGAGGAATTCGCAGTGATACCCCAACCCCCAACCCCTGACGCCCGTCCCCTGCCCACTGGCACCGTCACGTTTCTTTTCACCGACATCGAGGGCAGCACGGCGCTGTATCAAAATTTTCCCGAGGCGATGCCCCGCGCCTTGACGCGTCATCACGAAATTTTGCAGCGCGCGATTGAAATGCACAACGGCTATGTGTTTCAAATCATCGGCGATGCGTTTTGCGCGGCGTTTGAAAATGCTGCGGATGCCTTTAATGCCGCGCTGGATGCGCAGCGCGCGCTGCACGCGGAAAATTGGCGCGAGCTCGGTTCGCTGCGTGTGCGAATGGGTTTGCACACGGGAACAGCCGAAGCGCGCGGCGACGACTATATCAGTTCGCTCACGCTCGTGCGCGTGCAGCGCATCATGTCCGCCGGACACGGCGGACAAACGCTGCTTTCGTCGACAACCGCCGAATTCGTACGAGCAACCCTGCCGCAAAATATAACGCTGCGCGAACTTGGCACCTATAAATTGCGCGGCTTGCAGCAGCCCGAACTGCTGTATCAAATGTTCGCGCCCGATTTGCCTGCCGACTTTCCTGCCTTGCGCGCGGTGGAAATGACGCGCGCGCAAGATGAACTCGCGCCGCTCGCACAACTCGTGCGCGGAAAAATGGTGGGACGCGGCAATGAATTCGCGCAGTTGCAGCAGCAGTGGAGTCTCGCGCAGCAAGGACGCGCGCATTTGATTTTGCTATCAGGGGAACCGGGCGTTGGCAAGACGCGGCTTGCGAATGAATTGATTGAATACGCGCAAAACAGCGGCGCGCCAATTTTGCGCGGCGGCTGTTACGAATACGAAGCGACGACGCCGTACTTGCCCTTTGTCGAAGCATTGCGTGATTGGGTTCACGCGGCGAGCGCGGAGAATTTGCGCGCGACCCTCGGTGACACGGCATCGGAAATTGTAAAACTCGCGCCGGAGATTGAAGCCAAACTCGGCGCGCTGCCGACGAATCCCGTTCTCTCGTCAAACGAAGAACGCTTGCGCTTGTTCGACAATATCGCGCGTCTGATTCGGAACATCGCCGCGCCGCGCGGGCTTTTGATGTTTCTGGATGATTTGCATTGGGCAGACCAAGGCACCATCAACCTTTTACATTATCTTTTGCGTCATTTGCGGAATGACCGCGTGCTGCTGCTCGGCGCGTATCGCGAAGTGGAATTGGACCGCGCGCATCCGCTCGCAAATGCATTGATTGATTGGAATCGCGAACGGCTCGCCACGCGCGTTTCGCTGGCGCGCTTGACGCGCGCGGACACGGGCGCGTTGCTTGCCGCATTGTTTGGGCAGGAAAACATTTCGGAAGAATTTGTTCAAGTATTGTTTCGTGAGACGGAAGGCAATCCCTTCTTTATTGAAGAAGTGGTGAAATCGCTCATCGAACAAGGACAAATTTATCGCGAGAACAACGCGTGGCAGCGCAAACAAATCGCCGACCTCGCGATTCCGCAAAGCGTCAAAGAGGCGATTGGGCGGCGCTTGAATCGTCTGACGGAAAATTGTGTCGAGACCTTGCGCACCGCTGCCGCGCTGGGCAAAATTTTTCCGTTCGGGGAATTGCGCGCCGTAGCGACGACGAGCGAAGACCAGCTGCTCGACGCGTTGGACGAAGCGAGTGCGGCGCAATTACTGCGCGCGGAAACGAATGACGCGTTCGCGTTCACGCACGACAAAATTCGCGAAGTGTTGTACGAAGAACTAAATCCGATTCGCCGCAGACGTTTGCATCAACGCATCGGCGAGGGATTGGAAAAATTGTATCCGTCGCCGAACGGACATACGTCAGACCTCGCGTATCACTTTACGCAAAGCGGCGATGGCGAAAAAAGTTTGACGTATTCAATGCGCGCGGCAGAAAATGCGGAACGCGTATTCGCGCATGACGACGCGTTGAAATTTTACCAGCAGGCGCGCGAGGCAGCCGAGACGCTGCAGCGCAACGACGCATTGGCGCAAATTGACGAACACATCGGCGATATTTATCGTCTGCGCGGCGACATTACGCCAGCGGTCGAAAGTTACGAACGCGCGCGCGCGATCGCTGCGGATGCATCACAGCGCGCGGCGTTGAACGTAAAAATTGGTTCGGCGTATTCGCCTATCGGCGACGCGCGCGGCATGGACGCCCTGCAAGCCGCGCTGAAAGAATTGAATCCGCAAACACAGCCCGCGGAATACGCTTCCGCGCTCGCGCTCATCGGACGCCATCACCACTACCACACCCAACACGAAAAAGCCGTCGAATCGTTTGAAAAAGCGCGCGCGATTGCCGAGCCGCTCGACGATTCGCAGACGCTGCAAAACATTTATTCATTTCTTGCCGGAACCTATCAACACACGCTCGACTTGGAAAGCAGCGACGCATGGGCGCGGCGCAACATCGCGATGGGCGAACGCAAAAATGATCCCGAAGCGATTGCGTTGGGCTATGAATTTCTGAGCGAGAATGCATTCAATCGCGGGGAGTGGGACGACACGATCCACTTTGCCAATCTGAACCGCGACATTGGGCTAAAAATTGATTCGCTCGCGCGCGTGAGTTGGGCAGATTTTGCATGGGCGGCAGGACTGCTCGGCAAAGGGGAATTGCGCGAGGCAGAGCGCGTGAGCCTGGAGGGCTTGGACATTGCAGAGCAACTGGGCGAAAATCGTTTGGCAATTTGGCACGCGTCACAGTTGGCGCGAGTACTGGTGGAATTGGGTGACGATGATGGCGCCAGAAAATTCGCGGAACAAGGCATCGTGGACAGTCAAGCATTGGGGCAAATTGTTTTGCGCGCGTGGGCGCTGCGGGCGCTGGGATTCTTGCATTGGCGGCGCGGTGAATTTGAGCGCGCCGCGGAAATTTACCGGCAAGGACTGGACATTTTGCAAGGCAGTGAAAACCGCATTGCGCTGAACTCGCTTGCGCCCCCAGCCGCGCAAGCATTTTTCGACGCGGGGCGCATCGAACAAGCGTCCGCCCTCGCGCAGCAGGCGCGTGAACTCGCAGAATTTGGTCGCACGCCGCAAACTGCTGCGCTCGCACAGGATGTTTTTGGACAGCTTTGGTTCGCACAAGAACAATGGGACGAGGCGCAACGCGCGTTCGATCAAGCCATCACGATACTTGAAAAACTGGGCAGCCGCCTCGATTTGGCGCGCGCGCTCGAACATCGCGCGCTGCTGTATCACGCGCGCAATGAAAAGGAACGCGCGACGAAAGATCAAGCACGCGCACGCGAATTGTTTGTTGAAACGGGCGCAAGACGATGAATGAATTGCCACACGGCACGGTGACCTTTTTGTTCACCGACATCGAGGGCAGCACGAAATTGTGGCAGCAATTTCCTGACGCGATGCCCGCCGCGCTCGCGCGCCATCACGAAATTTTGAACTCGGCAATTCAAGCGCACAACGGTTACGTCTTTCAAATCATCGGCGATGGCTTTCACGCTGCGTTCACTTTCGCACCTGACGCGGCAAACGCCGCCCTCGACATACAACACGCGCTCTGTCACGAAGCATGGGGCGAGACAGGACCGATTCGCGTTCGCATGGCGCTGCACAGTGGACACGCGCAGGTCAGTTCCGCAAAATTTGAGACCGGTCAATATGCAACCGGAGAGTATCTCGTTCTCGCTCGAACCGCGCGTCTTTTGTCGGCGGGGCATGGCGGACAAATCCTCACCTCGGAGACAACCGCAGAATTGATACGCGAGCAATTGTCTGCGCAAGCGAGTTTGCGCGATCTTGGAATTCATCGTGTCAAGGATTTTAGTCGCGAGCAAATTTTTCAATTGACGGCGCCCGATTTGCTTTTTGATTTTCCGCCACTCAACACGCTTGAATCGCTGCCCAATAATTTGCCGCCGCAGTTGACGAGTTTTGTGGGACGGGAGAGGCAAGTAAGCGAAATAAAGGAAATCCTGACAACGGACGACAGACCGCACACGGCAGAGGGCAATTCCGTCGTCGGTCATCCGCCGTCCGGAGCCGAGTTCCGCTCCATCGTCCGTCTCTTGACATTGACGGGACCCGGCGGCGCGGGCAAAACGCGTTTGTCACTCCAAGTTGCTGCCGAATTGTCCGGTCAATTCGCGCAGGGCGTTTGGTTCGTTGAACTTGCGCCCCTTTCAGACGCGGAGCTTGTGCCGCAAGTTGTGGCGACGACATTTGGCTTGCGCGAACCCGTTGGACGCACGATTCTTGAACTGCTTCAAGACTATATGCGCGACAAGACACTGCTAATTGTCCTGGACAACTGCGAACATTTGATTGAAGCGTGCGCGCGCTTGGCAGACGCGTTATTGCGCGCGGCGCCGCACTTGAAAATTTTGGCGACGAGCCGCGAAGCATTAGGCATTGCGGGAGAAACGACGTACGCTGTGCCATCGCTCACTCTGCCCGACTCGCACGCGCAGACTGCTGATGCGCTCTTGCGGTTTGAATCTGTTCGCTTGTTCGTCGAACGCGCGCGTGCAGCGCAGCCCGCTTTCGCGATCACCGAATCGAACGCCGCCGCAGTCGCAGAGATTTGTCGGCGGCTTGATGGGATTCCGCTTGCGCTCGAACTTGCCGCCGCGCGCGTGCGCGGTTTGACCGTCGAACAAATCGCGCAGCGCTTGGACGAACGCTTTCGTTTGCTCACCTCGGGCAGTCGCACCGCGCTGCCGCATCATCAAACCCTGCGCGCGACGATTGAATGGAGCTATGCACTGTTATCGGAAGCCGAGCGCGCCCTGTTCCAACAGCTCGCGGTCTTTTCGGGAGGTTGGACCTTGGAGGCAGCCGAACAAGTTTGCGCGAGCTCGGTTGCGATTATTGGCGCGGAGGGCGCATCAAAAAGCCGCGACCAGCGAATCGCGCAAGCTGATGTGCTTGAATTGATGCTGCGGTTGGTGGACAAGTCGCTCATTGTGGTGGAAGAAAACGAGAGCGCCGCGCGCTATCGCTTCTTGGATACGATTTGGTATTTTGCGCTGGAGAAGCTGAATGAATCAGGGCAAGTAGTTTGCGCGCAAGCACGCAATCGGCAGCTTGAATACTTTGTCGCGTACGTCGAATCAATTGACGAAACGCTGCGTGGCGCGGAACAGAATCGCGCGCTCGCCGCGCTGGACCGCGACTTGGATAATCTACGCGCGGCGTTGAAATGGTCGTCGGAAAGCAATCAGGTGGATGCAGAGCTGCGCTTGGCATCGGGACTGTGGCGCTACTGGCGCGTACGCAGTTATTTCAACGAGGGACGACACTGGCTGAAAGATGCGTTGTCTCATCGCGAGCACGCATCAAATGATGTCCTCGCGAAAGCGCTGTTGGGCGCGGGCAGTTTGGCGTATTATCAATCCGATTTTCCACGCGGGCGTCAGGTGCTTGAGGATAGTCTTGCCCTTTTTCGCGGGTTGAATGACAAACGCGGCATAGCGTACTGCCTCAATCTCCTCTCGCAAGGACAGGTGATGACGGGCGCATTGGAGGACGCGCGCATAGCTTTGGAAGAGGCGCTGACGCTATTCCGCGAACTCGGTGATACGCGAGGCATGAATTATTCGCTTTTCTTTTTGGGGACTATGCAGCTTGCGGGAGGAAAAATGAGTGAGGCGCGGGCGGCGTTCGAAGAATGTCTCTCATACTTTCAGTCGGCGGGCGATAAATGGTGGGTAGGCAACACGATTTCGCAACTGGGCTGGATCCAAAATTATCAGGGCGAAACGGACAAAGCAATGCAAATGTTTCGTGAAGCGCTGGAAATTTCCACCCAATTTGGTGATACGCGCGGAACGGCGCGGGCGCTGCTTTATTTTGGAGACGCGGAATCAAGTCGAGAAGCATACGCGGCGGCGCGTACAAATTACAATGAGGCGCTCAAACTTTTTCATGAGGTTGGTGATGTGTTCTGGATGACCGTGTGCATTGAGGCGCTTGCGCACGTCGCCGCGCGGCAAAACAACGCGCGCCAGTCCGCGCAACTGTTGGGCGTCGGGGAAAAACTGCACGAGCAACTGCGCGCGCCAATCATGCAACCGCATCGCGAACGCCACGCCTGGAGCGCGAACCGCGCACGCGAGTTACTCGGCGCGCAGGATTTTGGCGAAGCGTGGAAGCAAGGACGCGCGCTGACGATGGAACAGGCGATAGAGTTGGCGATGCGCGAGGGACTGCCAACGGATACAGCCAGCGGATAGGCAAAGCGGATAAACGGATAGCGCGGGCATCCGTTCATCCGCTCGGTATCCGTTGTCCGCGATTTTTTCCTATGTTCAAGAAAATTCTCATCGCCAATCGCGGCGAAATCGCGGTACGCATCATGCGGGCGTGCCGCGAAATGAACATCGCAACTGTCGCGGTCTATTCCGACGCAGACCGCGCCGCATTGCACACGCGCGTCGCAGATGAAGCCATTCACATCGGCGCGTCGCCGCCGCGCGAATCGTATTTGAACATTGGGAAAATTATTGGCGCGGCGAAAAAGACCAATGCGGATGCAATTCATCCGGGGTACGGCTTTCTCGCGGAAAATGCCGAGTTCGCGCAAGCGGTGAATGACGCGGGCATCGTGTTCATCGGACCGTCGCCGTTTTCGATTCGCGCGATGGGAGATAAGGCGGAAGCACGCGCACGAATGATTCAAAGCGGCGTCCCTGTGGTGCCGGGGTTTCAAGATGCGGATGATGACGCGGCGTTGGAAAACGCGGCGCGGGAAATCGGTTATCCTGTTTTGATTAAAGCGGCGGCGGGCGGCGGCGGGAAGGCAATGCGCGCGGTGAATGGCGCGCGCGATTTCTCCGAAGCGCTGGGCGCGGCGCGGCGTGAGGCGATAAACGCGTTCGGCGATGCGCGTGTGATTTTGGAAAAGTACGTTGAAAACGCGCGGCATATTGAATTTCAAATTCTCGCGGACAAGTTCGGCAATACGATTCATTTGTTCGAGCGCGAATGTTCGATTCAACGGCGGCATCAGAAAATTATCGAAGAGACGCCGTCGCCATTGCTCGATGATGATTTGCGCGAACGAATGGGGAACGCGGCAGTCGCGGCGGCGCGCGCGGTGAATTATGAAAACGCGGGGACGATTGAATTTATTGTGAATCCCGACACGCGCGAATTTTATTTTTTGGAAATGAATACGCGCTTGCAAGTGGAACACCCGATTACTGAAATAACGACGGGGTTGGATTTGGTGCAGTGGCAGATTCGTGTGGCGAGTGGGGAAGAGTTGACGGGGCTTGGGGGGCGGGGGCTGGGGGACAGGGAACAGGGAACAGTGAGCAGTAATCAGTTGCCAGTGTGCAGTCTCCAGTCTCCAGTCTCCATTTATCAACGCGGACATGCAATCGAGTGCCGCATTTATGCCGAAGATCCGTCAAACAATTTTTTGCCGTCAACGGGGCGCCTGTTGGACTTGCAGTTGCCGAACATGCCGGGCGTTCGGGCGGACTCAGGAATTGCGACGGGCGACGAGGTGAGCGCGTTTTATGACCCGCTGTTGGTGAAACTTGTCGCGCACGCGGAAACACGTGACGCGGCGATTGCGAAAATGGAAAACGCGCTGCGCGAATTTTGTTTATTGGGCGTGACAACGAACGTGGAATTTTTGCAAGCGGTGTTGGCGCATCCGACGTTTCGCGCGGGGGAGGCGACGACACGGTTTATTGAGCAAGAGATGCGGGATTGGGGAAGCGAGAAACAAGAAACGAGAAACGAGAGTCGAAAAACGAGAAATGAGAATGCGTTGATTGCGGCGGGCTTGGCAGAGGTCCCGGAGAAAAAAGTGACGAGTGTCGAGGTGTCGGGTGAGAATGACCCGTATAGTCCTTGGCGAACAAATGGCGCGTTTCGCGTGGGAGCAACTGAATTGTGAAATTGATTTACGCGTTGAATAAGGAATCGCATATGCTCGACGTGGAACGCGCGGGCGATGATTTTGAAATTGAATTCAATGGCGAACGCGCGCGGGTGCAAGTAATTGCATTCGCGCCGCCGCGCATTACGTTCTCGTACAATGGGAAAATTTTTACCGCGCGCGTGATGAGTGAGGGAAAAAAGCGCTGGGTGCATATTGACGGCGCGACGCTTGTTTTGGAACGCGTCGAGCCGAAATCGGCGCGCGCGCAAACACACGGTGCGCGTGAGGGAACGGGTTCGGGCATTGTTGTCGCACCGATGCCGGGACAAGTGCGCGGCGTTTTGGTGAATGAGGGCGACGCGGTGAAAGCAGGACAACCGCTGATGATTTTGGAAGCGATGAAGATGGAGTTGAAAGTGAACGCGCCGCGCGAGGGCATCGTCGCGAAAATTTTTGTGACGCAAGGGCAGAGTGTGGAGCGCGAGCAAATTTTGGCGGATGTACGGAACGCGTAAGGGCAAAGCATTTGCATCCGCGGCGGTGGCTAGATTCCCGGTGTGCCTGCAAATGCTCTGTCACTACCAACGCGAAAAATGGCGCACGGAAAATATTTTGAGGAATTGAACGTTGGCGACAAATTTTTACACGACCAACGCCGCACGATAACGGAAATGGACAATGTGCTGTTTTGCGCGCTAACGATGAACGATCAGCCATTGCACATTGATGCAGAATTCGCAAAAGGAACACAATTCGGGCAGCGCGTGGTGAACGGAATTTTTGTGTTGGGTCTCGTTGTGGGCTTGTCGGTTAGCGGCTTGAGCGAAGGAACCATCGTGGCGAATTTGAGTTTTGAAAATGTGCAGCAGCCCAATCCCGTTTTTCACGGCGACACGATTTCGTGCGAGACGGAAATTCTCGAAAAGCGAGAATCGAGGACCAAGGGAGATAGAGGAATTGTGCGCTTGAAACACATCGGACGCAAGCAGGATGGAATCATCGTGTGCGAGTGTGTGCGGACGGTGATGTTTTTGAAAATGCCGATTGGAGATTGAAAACAAGGAAACAAGGAAATATGGAAACAGGAGAAACGCGGGCGCGGCGATGTATTTTGTATGTGCCGGGCAGTGATACACGCAAGATGGAAAAGGCGGTGACGCTCGGCGCGGATTGCATGTGTTTTGATTTGGAGGACGGCGTTGCGTGGAATCAAAAAGAAAATGCGCGTTCGCTCATCGCGCGGATGCTGCGCGAATTAGATTTTGGCGCGAGTGAAAAATGCGCGCGCATCAATGCAATTGGTTCGGGAATGGAGAGCGCGGACTTGGAAGCGATAGTGCCTGCGCGTCCTGATGCAATTGTAATTCCAAAGGTGAATGATGCGGACCAATTGAGGTGGGTCAGCGCGGAGATTGCGAAACGAGAGACGAAAAACGAGATGGAAACGGGAACGATTGCGCTGATAGGGATGATTGAAAGCGCGCGGGGGTTGATGAATGTGCGTGAGATCGCGAGCGCGGACGCGCGTTTGCAGGCGTTGATTTTTGGAGCGGAAGATTACGCGGCGGATGTGGGTGCGACGCGCACGCGCGAGGGGTTGGAGGTATTGTACGCGCGCAGCGCGATTGTGTCGGCGTGCGCGGCGTTCGGCTTGCAGGCGATTGATTTGCTGTACTTGGATTTTCGCGACGCAGAAGGATTGCGCGCGGAAGCAATGCGCGGCGCGCAGTTAGGCTATGCGGGAATGCAGACGATTCATCCGAATCAAGTAGACATTGTGCAAGAGATGTTCACGCCGAGCGCGGATGAAATTGCGAACGCGCAGCGTATTGTAGATGCAGCGCGCGAACATTTTTCTCAAGGACGAGGCGCGTTTGCGTTAGATAACAAAATGGTGGATATGCCAATAATCAAGGCGGCGGAGAGAGTGTTGGCTCGGGCGGGGATGAAGAGAGAGTAGAGATTGGAGATTGGGTGATTGGGTGATTTTTGATTTTTGATTTTTGAATTTCCAATTTCCAATTTCCAATTTTGAATTTTGAATTTTGAATTTTGAATCCGAATTATGAGCGATGAAATGCAAAGAATAAAGTACGATGCCATTATCGTCGGCGCGCGGGCGGCGGGGGCGGTGATGGCGGCATTGCTGGCGCGGGAAAATTTTCGCGTGCTGTTGGTGGACCGCGTTACGTTTCCCAAGACAACTCTGTCGTGTCCGCTTACCTTTGGAAACACCTTTGAAATTTTACAAAGAATCGGCGTGTTGGAAAAAATTCAAGCGCTTGGCGCGCCGAAATTGCGTTTGTATCAGACACAGATCGGGGATGTGCATTTGCGCGGGCGAATGTTGCCGTACGCGGGTTTTGATTACGCGTATCAGATTCGGCGCGAGCTGTATGACGAGGTAATTTTCAATCACGTCGCGCAAATGCCGAATGTGGAGACGCGTTTGGGATTCAATGTGACGGAATTGATTTGGGAAAAGGGACGCGTGGTTGGCGTGCGCGGCGCACGCTCTGCCGTGCGCGGACGCGTTGGCGGTGGCGATGAAATTGAAATTTTCGCGGACGCGGTGATTGGCGCGGATGGGGTGTTCTCGACGATTGCGGAAAGGGTGAATGCGAAAAAATACAATGTCATCCCGGGGCACACATGCATTTATTTTGCGTACTATGAAAATGTAAAACCTGCCGCGAGCGAACCAACGGCGACGATTTATTATGACGCGGGTGAACATTTCGCGTTCGTTACCGCAAACAGCGACAGCGAATTGACGGTCATTTCGATTTCATTGCCTGCGACGCAATTTGAACGCGTGCGGCAAAATTACAAGAACGTACATTTCGAGTACGCGCAGAAAATTCCTGAAATGGGTGAACGGATGCGCGAGGCGAAACGCGTGACACCGGTGTACGGCGTGAGTCCGCGCGATTCATTTTATCGAGAGCCGTTTGGCAACGGCTGGGTGCTGATTGGCGACGCGGCATATTACAAAGACCCGCTGCCGGGGCAAGGAATCCACGATGCGCTGCGCGCGGCGGAATTGGCAACCCAAGCGTTTGTGGAATATCGCGCGCAAGGTAAAACCGCGCGCGCGTGGAATGACGCGCTGCGCGTGTATCACAAAACGCGTGACCGCGAAACAAAAGCGATGTATGAACTCACCAATTTTTACGCCGACTTGGAACGTCCGCGCACCCCGCAAGAGATGGATTTTTTCCGCGCGATCGCTTCATCGCCGAAATGGTCAAGTATCTATGTAAGCATGTTCAACGGCGTGACGAGTGTCAAATGGTTTCAACGCCTTGATACGATGATGCGGATTTTGCTGGGATGGAAATGGGGACGGTTAAAGGCAAAACTATTTCGAGTTCCACCAATTGAGAACAAGGAACGCACAAACGCTACCGCATAAGATTCGTTAGCGCATGATTCCCGTTTGCAAAAACGCATCGAGCGCGATTCCAATGCCAAGTACGGCGACGATGAGCGCGCCCGCAATCGGCAGGATACGCATCACAACGCCAACCCGATTGCCTTGCAAAACGCGCCCCGCGTATTTTCCCGCATAGAGTAGCACAAGCCCCGTTGCGACCAATACTCCCGCGAGCCCCAACGAAAAACCGACAATCAAAAACAATCCGTACAACACGCGTCCCAATGCAATCGCGCTCAACATGACGACCAGCGCAGAGGGACACGGCAGCAACCCGCCTGAAATTCCCAACGTCAACAAACTCCGCCACGTTGGTTTCTCGAGCGATTGGATTTCTGCGAGATGTTCCTGCGCGTGCGCGGCTGCCTCTTCCGGTGACGCGAAATCGTGAGAATGTGATGGAAAGATTGGGTGACTGGGTGATTCCAAGTGTGAATGAGTTGTACCGTCCGCGTGAGTATGAACATGCGCGCTCTCGTGTGTGTGCGAGTGCGTCACGCCCTCCGCGTGAACATGCGCGTGTTCCGTTTCGTGCTGGTGGGCGTGACCATTGGACGAGCCATTCTTGTGTGAATGAGAATGTCCATTCTCGTCCGCGTGAAAATGCGCCTTGGCTTTGTCAAACGAGGTGGTCTGCGAACGCGCGGCGCGGATTCGTTGCGCAAAGAGTTGAAAGCCGATCACCGCGACCAGCAAACCCGAAATGAAACCGAGCCATGGAAAAAGTTGTTCGGGCAAAATGTAGGCGGACAAAAAGAGGGTGGCGAACCCCAGCGCGTACACGCCTGAGGTATGCGTCAGCGTGACAACGCCGCCAAGAAAAATAGCGTGCTGCCAGTTGCCGCGCGAACCGACGAGATACGCGCCGACGACGGCTTTCCCATGTCCCGGAGAAAATGAGTGGAGAGCGCCCAAACCCATTGCAGCGAGAAACGCGAGCAACAACACGGAGGGTGAAAGTTCTTGATTGCTTGTAATCAGCTTGCCAAATTCATCGCGCGTGCGGTCAAACGCGCCGAGCGCGCCGGTAGTGATTGGGTTGGATGGATTGACGCTGGACGCGCTTGCGCCGAGCGCGACACCAAAAATTGTCTCGCGCACATTGGGGGGATTGGTCAGGAGGTCGGCGGGATACGCGGTCAATTCTTGGCTCTGGTCTTTGGTTGGCACATTTGAATTTTCGAGCGTTATACCATCCAAACCAAGCGCGACAATTTCGCGCCAGCCAAGGCGTCCGCCAAAATTATTGTCGCGGAACTCAACGTTGTCGCCCGATGAAAAATGATGCGACGCACTGAACCACATTGTCACGCGCATTGTTTCCAATCCGCCCTGCCCCGGGAAAAATTCCGCCTGCGCGGTATCGGATTCGAGGGTGAATGGCACAGCTTGGTCATTAATTGTCAATTCGAGGTTGTCTCGCCATTGGGAAAGATTGGCGCCCAGAAATGCGCGGCGTTCCAATTCCGAAATGGTGCGGTCCGTATCGGTATCAATCTGCTGTTTGGTTTGAAACGTTGGAATCTCGGCAAAATCCAAAACATAACGTACGCGTAATTGTGCAGGGGCAACTTGCAAGCGCGCGTAATGATTTATGGTGAAATTGCCCAACGGATGAGCTGAAGCCAGAGTGGCGATAGCGAAAAAAAGGGCAAGCGCGGAACACACCGAGATAATGCGACGAAGGATGGGACGTATTCCCACAAAGAATGAATAGATACGATCTGGTCTCATCACAAATCCTTCTGGAGCGATTTTCGGGTTAAACGGTTTCTCCGTTACATGCAGCAGCGTCAGCGCAATTCCTCTAACGTGGATTGTGCTTGGTCAGCATAGAGGATCGAAAAGTGCGGATTGATCGTTAGGGCTTGGGTGAGATAAACCCGCGCTCGGTCGCGCTGCCCTAGACGATACGCGATCATGCCCGCGTGAAAGAGTTTGAGCGCGTCCTTGGTGCCGAGGTGCAGCGCTTGCTGTGCATAGCCTTCCGCTTTCTGATAGTCTCCTGCTTTATAGAGCGCCCACGCGAGGACATCCGCCCCGTGAATGCTGGGATGCCGTACAAACGCCGCACGCGCTTGTGTGACTGTCGCCGCGGGATTGACGTCGTGATCGGCGTTGAACAGCGCGAGCTCCATGTCCAAGTTGACGCCATTGGCTTGATACAGCTGCTGAATCGTTCGCACGAGGTCATATTGCTTTTGTGCTTGCTCTGGCTTGCCCGCACGGTCGTAGAGATCGCCAAGTGCGATGACAAATTCGGGCAGTGGGATCACTGCTGTCGCTTTTTCGTAAAGTGAGATCGCCTCATCAATTCGACCTTGCGCGGCACGCACACGACCCAATCCCGCCAAGCCGTACATATAGCCCGGCAAAATTTCCAATGCGCGCCGATATTCCAGCTCCGCCTGATCCAAGCGCCCCACATTGAAATAGAGATTCGCCAGCTGTGTGATCGTCCAAGCCCGATTCTCTAGATTCGTCCCTCCTGAGCCCACGGCGCGCTGCATCATGTCAAGCGCACCTTCTGTGTCACCATAAAGCTCGCGCAGGTACGAGATGCGCGCGTACGAGCTCAGGTCGGGACGCAAGTCCACCATGGTTTGCAAAGTTTGCGCGGCTTGCTCGTATTGTCCTAACTCGACCTGCGCGTCCGCGACCACGCCATACGCGTACGTTTTGTTGGGATTGAGCTCAATGGCGCTCTGTCCCCATTCCATCGCGGAGGAGAATTGGTGGCGCGCGAGGGCGAGCGCGCCCTGCGCACTGATCGCGGTATAGTCGCTTGGCTCCAGCTCCAAAGCGCGTTGGAGGACACCTTCAGCCTTGGAGTAATACGAGGGGTCGCCGGTCTCGCGCGCTCTCTGCAGATAGACTACGCCGAGCAAGCTGTAGGCGCGCCAATCTTGAGGGGCTGCCTTAAGACCTTGTTGCAATTGCTCCGCAAGCTCATCGGTGGACGAGCTAGCGCGGTAACGTGCGCTTGCAAAATATTCTTCAACCACATCAGAGTTGCGAACGGGCGCGCGTAAACTTGAGAACCCCCACGATGCCGCAACAATGCCGATAGCAGCGAGCAGTGTCAGGATGATGAGTCGCGCTCGCGCGTTCTTTAAATCCAATTGCCGGGTGAAAGATGCAATCGTTGACATTACAAAGAGCATTGGAAAATCCTCCCGCAAGTCATTGTTTTGGAGGAATGCTGGACCTTTGCGGGAGGATCATTTTATGCGAAACGCGTTACGGGTTGATATGGAAGCGATTTAGCCCATCCCACGGTGAGGAGAGGAACGGGAACGTATCTGGTAGCGGCTTGTCGTTGCCATTCACGTTGTCGCCCGCGCCCGCAAAGCTGGGACCACCGACCACTTGAACTGCGATATCTGTCACGTCATCAATCGGGCGGCGACCATTGGGCCAGCCCGCGTTATCGCCCGCGAGCACCGTGAGGCGCTGCTGCGAAGCCAGCGGTACAGGCGCCACCTGCAGATTGAGCCGTAAGAGCTCCGACAGGCGATTGTCACTCGGCGCATACTTTAGCAGGATGTTCACCAGATCATCGCGCGGCGTGGCTGGTACGGGTGCGCCAAAGACCACGTTGAGTGCCGTAGCAAGACGCGGATTCCGATAATAGTCGAGAAAGTCGCTTTCCTTTCGAGGATCAAGCGCGTTCCACCGATCCTTGTCCACGGTACCGATGATCGCTTCGTTGACCAATGGATTCGCCAAGCGCTGCACTTGGATCCAACGTGCTTTATCCTTATCGTCGTCCCCTCCACCCAATGCGTCTTTGCCCAGAACGGTAACCCTGCGGCGACTGGTACTGGCGTACGCACCCAGTTGAGGAGACACGGTAGCATCTGGTCCTTTGCCATCTTTCGTCAACATGCTCGCCGGTATTTCGAGCGCGATGGTGTGCACATTAAAGCCGGAAAGCATGTCGGTACCGGGAGATCGCAAGTTGAGTGTATCAAAGACAGCGCCGAGGTCGATATAGAAGGGGTCGTCACGCTGTCCTGCGAACACGCGCACGCCGTTCCCAAGGTCATAGACGCCCTGTGCAGCCAAGGCATCATAGTCGGGCATCGTACGCGGACCAACGTTGGACGGGACAACCAGCAAGTTCGATCCAACGGTCTTGCGCTTGCGATCCTTAAACATCGTTACGCTGTACTTTTGCCGGAGCCCCAAGCCTTCAGAGCCGGCGCCATCCAGCGCTGTGATGGGAGGTAGTGCGACATAGGAGAGAAACAGTCCCAGATCCTTGTTGACCCCGCGAAATTCACTGGTGAATTGGAACTCAAAGCTAATGTCATCCTTGCCGTCCTGATTGTTGTCAATGTTGAAGGCGTAGAGTACACTGGGATCAAAGTTATAGTAGTTGGGTCCCGAGCTTGGCTCTTCACCGGGAATGACATCCATGATCAAGACGACCTTGTCCGACTTGCCTGCCTCATAGGAGCGAAACATGAAAAAGTCGGTGATGTCGGCTTCGGGGTCCATTGCAATCAGCGGTGCCTCACGATGGCTTGCCGCGCGCGAGGGCGCTGGTGCCAATCCGACGATTAGAATAGCGAGCGCGGCGACCAAAGCGAGAACGCTGACGATTTTGTATCTGACGTTCATCGTAAGATTTTCCTTCCTTGAAAGTTGATACGAGCGTTGATTGGTAACTGATGTTACGCAGTCCGAAATCGCTTTAGACAGAATCAACCGGATTTTCAGTTTTTTTTCTTACGTCCTGTTCATCCCCTGGATTCTATCAAAAGGTGCGTTTTTGTAGCGTAACGTGGGTTATTAAATCTCTTTGTTGCAACATCTTGCCATGCAGATCCCCCCTTTGCGGAAGGATGGTCCCTTCCATGCACGCGTACATTGAATCCCTTGTGCATCATTAATGAACTTGCTGTGAGTGAAATTCGACTACGGGTCTTTTTCCAAGCGAGCTGGTACGCTCGGATCCCCAGGCGCTTGTTTAATGTTGCACGAGCACGAGTCGTTCGAGCATGTCATCTGCGCGCGGGAAGACGATGACATGTTTCCAATTAGGCGGTACTTGCAGCTGCGCACTTGCCGCTGTATGACGAATAGAACGCGATATCGTATTTTTCGTGGAAACACTCTAATGCCAATTGATTGGCAAGCTGCGTAAACAGGACATGCGCGCCACCGTTTTTTCCTTTGCAGTCGGTTTGATTTTCACCCAAAACGCGACACTGCGCCAGCCCATTTTTTGCTCACTCTTTGCTCATTTCTCGCGTACGCGTTCGTGCTATAATCAGCGCAATGCTCGCTCGCGGCTTGGGGCGAGTCAGGAAAGAGCAACGCATCGTCCGAAAGAGTGCAAAGACTTGATGCTGCTTCCGCTAAAGCGCGTGAAAAAGAAAAGAGCCACGAGGAGAAACCTCACAGCGCTGCCAAGAAAGAATAAGACCCGCGTTAAGCGGTTTTCTTTTTTGTGTTTCCGTTTGCAGCCGCTTTCGCCAAATATTACACTGCACATTGGCAAGCTTTCATCATGCAAAACCGAATATTGACAAATATGGTTTGCAATCCAAAACAAATTGCGTATAATGTTCGTCGTTTGTAACAATTATCACGTTCGATTGCCGCAATTTCACTGCGGTCTGTTCGACACGCGCCGTCCGGTTCTTTTTTCCCCTTTTTCGTTTCTGCAATATTTTCGCACAGTGCCGTGTGGACATGCGACCATTTTCTCAGGAGGAGTAATGCGTTTGTTTTGGTCCCAAAAAAGTCGTTTGCTCGCAATACTCATCATCTCCCTGACGTTTTTTGCCCTCACCGGCTGCGCGGGGACTCCGCAAGATATTCTCCGCGCGTATTCTCCTGCCGCCGCCGAAATAGCAAATCTGTTCAATATCCTTTTTTGGGTTTCCGTGGCGGTTTTCGTT
Organism: Chloroflexota bacterium; assembly: GCA_004295045.1. GTDB lineage: Bacteria > Chloroflexota > Anaerolineae > UBA4142 > SHND01 > SHND01. Next base: position 61,492 of record SHND01000019.1, read on the forward strand.
TTGGTGGAGGGGCTGCTGGTCTTTTTTGTTTTGCGTTACCAGCGCCGCGCCCAAGATGAACATCCCGAACAGTATCACGGCAATACGCGTTTGGAAGTGACCTGGACTCTGGTTCCCGCGCTGATTTTGGCGGTGGTCTTTGCGTTAACCATCCAAACGATGGGACAGGTGGGACCGACGAATCCTCCCGCACAAGGCATTCCGATTACCGTCGCAGGACAGCGTTGGTGGTGGTCAATTGAATATCCCGAAGCCAAGGTTCGAACGGCGGGGATTCTTCACATGCCGACCGGACAAGTGATGAATGTGGCGCTGCATTCCGAAAACGTGATTCACAGCTTTTGGGTTCCCAGTCTCATGGGCAAGACTGATGTTATGCCCGGGCATGACAACAGTACGTGGATTTATGGCAACATCCCGGGCACATATAGTGGGCAATGCACGGAATATTGCGGCACCCAGCACGCCAACATGTTGTTCCGTGTAAAGGTCCAATCCCCGGAAGAATTTCAAGCGTGGCTGCAAAGTCAAACCGCGCCTGCGGTCGAGCCGGCGCCCGGTTCGCTTGAAGCAACAGGCAAAGAGATCTTTTTGAATCCCAATAACAAATGCATCGGATGTCATTCGATTGAAAGCACGGATGCGCCCCTTCAGGATGGACCGAATCTGGCGCACTTTGCATCGCGTGAATGTTTCGCGGGCTGCATCTATGAAAACAACCGCGATAATCTAACGCGCTGGCTCGAAAATCCCGAAGCCATGAAGCCGGGCAATCTCATGGCAAAAGCGCTGATGACGCTTCGACCCGAAACACCCTATCATCCGCTGACTGCGGACCAAGTCGCGGCGTTGACCGCATATTTAGAAAGTTTGAAATAATCACACGGAAGCCGGTGAGATTTTCTCATCGGTTATCCGTCACCAGATGCCTTGAGGAGATGGTATGGCGACGAATGTAATGACGCTGCCGCGCACATCTGAACCAACCGGATTGTGGAGCTGGATTACGACAGTTGACCACAAACGTATTGGAATTTTATATTTGATTACCGCGGGTTTGTTCTTTTTGATCGGTGGGATCGAAGCGCTGATCATTCGCACTCAACTCGCCGCGCCGAACGGGACGCTTGTTTCACCCGATGTTTACAATGAGCTGTTTACCATGCACGGCACTACGATGATCTTTCTTGCCGTGATGCCGCTGAATACCGGCTTTGGTAATTATGTCGTGCCGCTCATGATCGGTGCGCGAGACATGGCGTTTCCACGCTTGAACGCGTTTGGCTATTGGCTCTTTCTCTTTGGCGGCTTGCTGCTCTATTCCAGTTTCTTTCTCGGCGGCGCGCCAAATGCAGGTTGGTTCGGCTACGCGCCAATGACGGAACGCGCGTTCAATCCGGGCAACGGCATCAATTTTTGGATTCTTTCCCTGCAACTGCTCGGCATCTCATCCATCGTCGGCGCGCTGAATTTTATCGTCACGATCCTGAACATGCGCGCGCCGGGCATGACAATCAATCGGCTTCCCCTTTTCGTGTGGGGCATCCTCGTAACTTCGCTGCTCCTCATCTTTGCTTTGCCGAGCATCACGGTAGCGCTGATTCTCTTGCTGTTCGATCGTTATTTCGGCACGATGTTTTATCTGCCCTCCGCGCAAGGTGATCCACTCCTCTGGCAAAATCTATTTTGGTTCTTTGGGCACCCCGAAGTGTATATCATGATCATGCCCGCCTTTGGCATCATTTCGGAAATACTCGCCACGTATTCGCGCAAACCAATTTTTGGTTACGCGGCAATGGCGTTTGCGTTTGCGGGGATTTCGTTCATCAGTTTCACAGTCTGGGCGCATCACATGTTTGCGACAGGAATCTCGCCGGTCGCAGATATAGTATTCGCGGGCATGAGCTTTCTCGTCGCGGTGCCAACCGGCATCAAAATCTTTAATTGGCTCGGGACGATTTGGAAAGGTTCGCTTCGTCTCACCACCGCGTTTCTCTTTGCCGCAGGTTTCATCGGACAATTCACAATCGGTGGTCTCAGCGGCGTCATGCTTGCCACCGTGCCGGTGGATTGGCAGATTACCGATACTTATTTTGTGGTGGGGCACTTGCATTACGTATTATTTGCCGGCGCGATCCTTGCGTTGTTTGCCGGAACCTATCATTGGTTTCCAAAGATGACCGGCAAGTTCCTGAACGAACGACTCGGGCAAGCGCATTTCTGGTTAACCATGATTGGGATGATTTTGGTCTTTTTGACCATGCATTATATCGGCGTGCTCGGAATGCCGCGCCGCATCTATACCTATGCTCCGGCACAGGGCTGGGACTTGTGGAACATGATTGAGACCATCGGCGCCTTTCTCGTTGGATTGGGGGCTCTGATCTTTTTCATCAATATTCTCATCAGCTTGCGTCAGCCCAAAACTTCACAGGGTGACCCATGGGATGGGCAAACGCTGGAATGGGCTACTTCATCCCCGCCGCCCGTCTATAACTTTGCTTCGATGATTCCTGTTAGCAGCCCGCGTCCGCTCTGGGATGCCAAATACGGAGCGCACAGCGAATTTGCCGGGGACCCCAAAAAGGTGGATTTGTCAGGTGGCGGGACAGCGCAAGTGCACCTGCCCAACCCAAGTTTCTGGCCCATCGTATTAGCATTCGGTCTATCGTTTATGTTGGTGGGGATTCTCTTTGGTCCCGAAACGGGATGGCTCGGGGTACCGATTGGGGTCGTCATCATGTTTGTAGGATTGATCGGTTGGCTCGCGCAACCCGCAGAGTAAGGAGTGAGAAAATGTCTGCCGTTGGCAAATTAGAACAAGCAGGACATCACGTCGGCGAGAGCGTCGAGCAGGTCGTGGATGAAACGCACGCGCAGGTGGCACACGCGGAAACGACCACGGGGCTGGATCATCGCAAGCTCGTGATGTGGGTTTTCATCGCTTCAGAAACTATCTTTTTTGCAGCGCTGATGGCAACCTATCTCGTCTATCGCGGTAAAACTCCATATGAGGAAGGGGTTGGACTGCTTGACCTCAATGTTGCCTCGCTGAACACATTTATTCTGCTCGCCAGCAGTTTGACCATGGTGATGTCGCTGCAAGCCATCGAGAACAAGAAAAAGGGACGCATGATTGTTTTCTTGATTCTCACCACGATTTTGGGACTTGCGTTTCTCGGCGGTCAAGCGTACGAATATGGCAAGCTGCTGCAAGAAGGGATTTCGCTCGACACCAATCTTTTCGGGGCAACTTTTTTCGTCCTCACCGGCTTTCACGGTTCTCACGTTGCCATTGGCGTGTTGTGGATCATTATGCTGATCATCCGCGCGCTGCGCGGCGGCATTTCGGAACACAACCACCTCTCTGTCGAGCTGGGCGGTTTGTATTGGCACTTTGTTGATCTCGTGTGGGTCGTGCTCTTTACGATTATTTATCTCATCTAAAAGTTCTCGACCTAACTGGTTTGTGCGGCGTGAGCCGAACGAAACCATGTCAGGTCCTTTGCCACATGGAACACGGACAAGCAATTCCACAAACCACAATAGAGCCGCATCGCGATCCGGGTGATTTTGTCGCGGAAGAGGCACGGATCAAAAAAGCGAAACCGAATTACATCGGCGTTTTTATTCTGCTCGCGATCCTCACCGCAATTGAAATCGGCATCGTCTCACTCTTTCACAAAGAAAATGGCAACTCGACAGTTGGGCGCGTGCCAATTCTTTTGGGTCTCACCGTCGCCAAAGGGCTGCTCGTCATTCTCTACTATATGCACCTCAAGTTTGACAGCCGTCTCTACAGCATTTTCTTTGGCGCGGGCGTCTTGGCGTTTGCTTTGCCAATGGTGATTGCCTTTATCTTTCTCATGTCGCCGCCGCAGCTGCACAGCGTACGGGCAGAGGCAGGCGAAGGCGGCACGGGCGGCGAACAGGGTCCCACTGCACCTTCCTTTGTTGGACCACCAATTACGTTTGACGCAGAAGGCGGCGAGTTTTATTTCAAACCGGATGCACTTGCGGCGCAGGCGGGACAAGGGGTGCGTGTGACGTTGACCAATGTCGGCAGCGTAGAACACACCTTTGCCATCTCAAACAAACCGAAATCCGAAGACCCCACGCCCTGGACAACGAACGATGGAAAAGAAATCGCTCACGCCCCAGCCGGCAGTACGGGCAAGGGCAGCTTTAAAGCGCCTACGCCGGGCGAATATCTCTTTTACTGTGATGTGCCCGGACACGCGCAAGCCGGAATGGTCGGCACCTTCACGGTGCAATAAATCATTCTGAGTTACGTATTATATATTGCGCGTTGAGCAGACTTTTGCTCAACGCGCAATTCATTTAAGCAACTTTGAACGCGTATTTTCCGCCTCTCGAATTTTGGTGGACGGCGTGGACATTCGAGCCAAGTATTTGGTTCAGCATCGTTCTCCTGCACGGCAGCTATTTGCTCCTCGTCGGTCCATTTCGATCGCGCTTTCCGACCAGTCAACCGATCACCTCGCGTCAACTTACTTTTTGGACGCTTGGCATCTTGGCTATCATCATCGCGTTAATCACGCCCCTCGCACTATTGGCTGATGTGTATTTATTCAGCGCGCACATGCTGCAGCACATCCTGTTGACGCTGGTTGCGCCGCCGCTGCTGCTGCTTGGGCTGCCAAGCTGGCTTTTTGATCCGCTAAAAACTCGTCCTACCCTGCTGCGACTTGTACGCGAGCTGTGTAATCCATTTATTGCCTTTGCAATCTTTAATGTCACCTTTGTCGCATGGCACATCCCCGCGCTGTACAATCTAGCGCTCTATTCACCGGTTGTGCATTTGTTGGAGCACGCGACACTCTTTCTAACTGCAATGGTGACATGGATGCCGGTGCTGAGTCCAACAAAATTGATTCCGCGCTTGCCTTTACCGCTGCAAGTGTTTTATGTATTTTTGCAAAGCGTCGTGGGGACAGGTCTCGGCGCGATTTTGACGCTTGCCAAAGAACCAATTTATATCTTTTACGCACAGCAATCGCGCATGTGGGGCATCCCGGTATTGGAGGATCAAGTGTGGGCAGGTCTCTTGATGTGGTCAGGCGGAGCATTGATTTGGTTGTTGGTCTTGACCATCGTTTTCTTTCGCTGGTTCGGCGCCAAAGGACCGGTTGAAGGCGAACACAAGTTTGTGTAAGGAAGTTTTTTGATATGGCACACCTTTCTTCGACCGTCTCGTTTCGAACAAGTTTACGCGAGACGGTGACCAATTATGTAATGCTCACCAAGCCGGTAATTGTCGCGCTGTTGCTGACGACAACGCTGGGCGGCATGCTCATCGCGGCGCGCGGCTTGCCACCGCTGTCCATCTTAATTTTCACTCTCATTGGCGGCGCGTGCGCGGCGGGCGGCGCAAACGCGCTCAACTCGTATATTGATCGCAACACCGACAAGGCAATGGGACGCACTTCGCGTCGTCCTTTACCGAGCGGCAAGATTTCCCCGCGCAGCGCGCTCATTTTTGCTCTGGCGCTTTGCATCGCGTCCATTTTCATTTTGGGCTTGGGAGTAAATTGGTTGTCAGCAACCCTTTCGACCGCAGGGATTGTGTACTATGCCTATGTCTACACGGTGCTGCTGAAACGCATGACGCCGCAAAACATTGTGCTTGGCGGAGGCGCCGGAGCGATTCCTCCCTTGGTGGGATGGGCGGCTGTCACAAATGAGTTGAATTTGTTGGCGCTCTATTTGTTCGCGATTATTTTTTTGTGGACGCCGCCGCATACATGGGCATTGATGCTGCTGGTGGAAAAAGATTATCGCAAGGTCTCGATTCCAATGCTGCCTGCCGCGTGGGGTGAACTCGAAGCGCGCCGCCACATCTTTTTGTACTCCATCCTCTTGCTCATTGTGACGCTGATGCCCGTTCTCTATCGCGGCTTGAGTTGGATTTATCTCATCGGTGCGCTCATCCTCGGCGTTTATTTTCTCACGCTCGCCGCGCGCCTGTGGTTCACACCGAATCAAGCCAAGCCCATTGCAAAAAAACTATATCATTACTCGAACGGTTATCTCGCACTGTTATTTGTCTTTATGGTGATTGACGTTGTTATCCTGCGACCATAAAGCGAAACGCCAAGTCCATAGTTTTAAAGTCCATAGGATCCATTCATGGAACGTCCGCTGACTCAAACAAAATATATTGTACTCATTGGCGTAATTGGTTTGCTCGTCGCCTCGATCGCAGGCTTTGCTTTGGCGGCGTACGAAACGGCGGGTTTGGTATGGTATATCTTTACTCATTTCGCCGATCCGGATTTCCAAATTGAAGAAGTAACGTTCATCAAATTAGTAGATGGGTTCCTCGTTTCCACCGGACTTTTAGTTTTCGGATTGGGCTTGTTCGAAATTTTTATTCGTCCGCTTGAATTGCCCAGCGCTCTACGCTTCCGAACGATTGGGGAATTGAAAACCACACTTGCCAGCATCATTGTTCTCACTCTGGCAGTCACATTTCTCACGATGGTGCAAGAGCCGATCGAAGATGCGATGAGCATTTTGCTCAAGGGGCTTGCCATCGCCGCTGTGATTCTGGCTCTCGTCTTTTTTGCGCGAAACGGTGAAAAAGAGGAACACTAAAAATGGGACGCTAAATGCGTCCCATTTTTTATTTCTTTGGTATGTATAAAGCTTGTTACGTCTCCATCCGCTACGCGAGATATTTGCTCCATACTTCATGCGCGTGCGCCTCGCCGAGCATGACAACCGCAACAAAGCGCGGGCGTCCCGGGATGGAGAGGAGGTTCATATTGGCTTCGTCCGGCGTCCGATTGCCTTTGCGGCGATTGCACGGACCGCAAGCTGTGACAACGTTTTCCCACGTGGTCGCGCCGCCGCGCGAGCGCGGCAAGACATGATCGAGCGTGAGTTCTGTGCGTCCCGGTGTCGTGCCACAATACTGACACGTGTACATATCGCGTGCCAGTACTGTGCGACGCGACAAGGGAAGAGGCAAACGGCGCGGGATCGGTACGTACGTGACAAGCCGAATCACGAGCGGAACATCCATGTGCAAGCGTTCCGCGCGAATTTTTTTGCGCGCGGCTTCCACGAGCTCCGCCTTTTCTTTCAAGAGGAGCACAATGGCGCGCTTGACCGACACGATATTTAGCGGTTCGTACGAAGCGTTTAAGACCAGAACCCCATTCACCGCAACCTCACTTGGCAACACATTTCCCGTGTGTTGACCGCTTTGCGGCTGTTTCTAAGCCGCTTGTTGTAATGCCTCCGTTTCAAGGAATTTCAAAATTTCACTGCGCGCGTCTTTGTACGCTTTGAGCAGGTTTTCATCCGGTCCCTTGAAACCAATGATATTTCGTTTGGCACAGGCGGAACAACCCATCAACGCTTTATAACGATCTGGATTGCAGTCCAAACATCCGCACTGGCGAATCATCATTAAACAAAACGCGAGACTGTCCGGATGATCTTCGGGCAGCGCCGCGACGCGTTTGGCGAGTTCACGCCATTTCGGATCGCGTAATCCGGCAAGCGCATGTACGCTCTTGTGTGGAAACAGAATCTCCGCGCGCATCGTGCAAACTCCTTGGCGAGCAAACTGCGGAGCCGCGTTGCTCGTCGTCGAATTTTGGAATAGTGGGGATGCGTTTCGCATCCCAGAGAATGACCGGGCGCAATGAAAACTTGCGCGAAAAACGGCGCACTTCCAACTGATAGGAAGAGGCGCCGCACATCGAACCGAAGGAGCATTGCTGATCCGTGCTAATGCGAGAGCGTCATTGCTCGCAGCTCTCCTTGCTGATTCAAAGTGGACGCGTCGGGATTCGAACCCGAGTCATCGGAATGGCACATTGGCTTTAATCCGATTCGACACCAATCGCACGCCCGAATAGATTTTTGATTTATGATTGTTGATTAATGATTCTCACGCGAAACCACCGCGCTTGCCAGATCACAAATCAAAAATCGAAAATCATACATCCAATACGGCAAGTGGTCGTACCCCCGATTCTGTTTTAATCCGTCATCTGTCTCGAAGCATTGCTGCCCCGGTGAAATGTATTTGATCTCTTAAAATCAAATCACATCACTGCGGCAGGATCGCGTTTGTCGCCAAACGCAACCCACCTGCCTTGCTCCCCGTTGGACATTCACCTAGCCACTGCCATTGCTGACAATGCTGGTGGGCTTTTACCCCACCGTTTCGCCCCTGTCTCGTGGGTGCGAGGACGAGCCATCGCCCCTACGAGTGGGATTTTTTTCTGTTGCAGTTGTCGTTATCCTTCACTTGCGTGAAGGATACCCTAGCTTGCTGTTTCGCTAGGCAACGCTGCATCATCTTTTGGACGATGCCGAGAGTCGGGAAGTTCCTCTCACGGCGACGGATTGTGCCGCAAGCGACGGAACACCTACTTGCCGATGTTTGATTGTTAATTTGAAAAACGATTTCTGTTTTTCAAAAGTGAGCCGCCAGGGAATCGAACCCTGAACCTGCAGCTTAACCTACCACACTCGCTTTCACGAGCCGAATGTGACAACAAATTCTGTTGCAGCAATCGTTGTAGTCTGGATCATATCTTTACCCTCGGTCAACCCGTTCGGGTAGATTGCGTATGATCTCTGAGGGCTCTCTTGAAATCCAGGTAATCCTCAAACCAGTGGATACCGTCTCTCTGGTTGTTTTTTGCCTGGACAATACGAATTGCGGTGGCGCCTTTGGCTTTCAGTACAAAGTCTATACTCAGAAAAAGAACAAGGTCTACTTCTGGAACATAGATTGCAAACACGTCGACATCCCCAGGTTGGTACCTGTATAGGTAGCCAGGTCCACTCTTTCGAGAATCAACAACGATTTTTCCATCTTTGAGATTTCTCGTTTTTACCTGAATCTTGACTGGTTCTTGATCGACCAGTGCGATCAAGTCAACTCGAGATAGATCGCCGAGTTCAGTAAAGATGTTGTAGCCTGAGACATCGAGTGTGCCGCGACACGCAATACGCCCAATGATCCCAACTGCTTGGAATGCAATTTCATTCAATGTCCTCCATTCGCATGGCTTCGATAGCGGTTGGGGTTCACTTCAAGGTTGCCTGCTGATTGCCCACTTATCCAGAACATTTTCACGCTGAGAAGCGTAGTTCATGGCTTTAGGGTGTTCCAGCATATAGCAATCTTCTCACTCCCAAATTACTTTGAGGTGACTCCTAATTAAAGGCTGTTGCTCTGCCGATTGAGCTAGCGGCCCATATTCGATTATTAATGCTCTACGCATCCCGCTCGCACAAAAAAAGCGTGAGCTGCTCACATAAAAAAAGCGTGAGCCTGCGCATCAAATCGCGCACCCGCTTCACGCCGCGATGGGTGAAACCCAAGTACTGATTGACTTAACGCACACCATCAGATCCCATCGTATGCGACGGAACAAGTTTTGCGAGAAGCGAATAATGCGTGTATTTCATGCTTATTCGTATCAACTTTCGAGCGGATTTTACCACAAGCTCAAGAAAAGTGTCAAACAAAAATTCTATAACAATCTATGCCCAAACGCGCTCACTTGACTGCTGCTTGCGCGAATTGACTGAGCTCTGACGGGAACAAACCGAAACCAATCGTAAGCAAAACGACCACTACCACAGCGAACGCGAGCAGCGCCGGTGTACGCGCGGGTGTTTGCTGCCAACCTTCGGCTGGCGGCTGCATATACATTCGGACAATCGGACCGAGATAGTAATACACCGCTACGAGACTGTTCAATACACCAATCACGGCGAGCCACACATAGCCCGCGTTCACTGCGGCGCCAAAGACAAAAAACTTTGCGACGAAACCCGCGAAAGGCGGAAAACCTGCAAGCGACAATAACGCAATCGCAAGCGCCGCGGCAGCCCATGGCTTTTGCTGCGCCGCGCCCGACAATTCCGACATCGTGAGGCGTTCGCGATCCCCCTGCCCCAACGCGATGACTGCGCCAAACGCCGCGAGGTTCATCACCGTGTACGCGGCGAGATAAAAGAGCGCGGCAGATAATCCCTCCGCGTTGTTCACAACGAGCGCGACGAGAATATACCCCGCGTTTGCGATTGCCGAGTACGCTAACATCCGTTTAATGTTTGTTTGCACCAACGCCGCGATGTTGCCAACCGTCATTGTGACCACAGCGAGAAGCGCCATGATGGTCTGCCAATCAAATGCGGTCAAAGGAACGGCAATCATAAAGACGCGGAAAAAGGCAGCGAACGCGGCGGCTTTGGTGGCGACGCTCATAAAGCCCGTAATGGGCGTCGGCGCGCCTTCGTACACGTCCGGAATCCACCACTGAAAAGGGACGAGCCCGACTTTGAAACCAAAACCTACGAGCAGCAAGCCAATGCCTGCAACAAACAACATGTTGCTCGTTCCGTCCACCGCGCTCCGAATGAGTTCCAAATTCGTCGTGCCCGTTGCGCCATACACCAAGGCGATACCGTACAAAAAGAACGCGGAAGAAAACGCGCCGAGCAAAAAATATTTCATCCCCGCTTCAAGCGACAGATCGTTCGTGCGCCAAAACGCGGACAACACATATAACGGCAGCGAGAGCAATTCGAGTCCGAGAAAAATCACGATCAAATCATTCGCCAGCGCCATCAATGTCATGCCGCTAACGGCGCCGAGCAGCAGCGCCAGATATTCACCGAAATCCAAATTGCGCGCGTTCAAAAAGTCAATCGAAAGCAAAACTGTAATGAACGCGCCCGCGATGACGACGAGACAGATGCCAATGGAGAAATTGTTCGCGACGATGCTGTTGTTGAACGCGGATTGATCCGTGCCATACAAAGTGAACGTAAAATACGCGCTGACTGCCAAACCCAAGAGCGCGACTGCCGCGAGCCAGCGCTTGCTTTTTCCGGGCAGCAGCGCATCGGCAAGCATGATCAACATTGCCGTCACCGCCGGAATAAGGGCGGGCAATAGAGGAACGAGATTGATCTCGGGAATTGTGAATGGCATAATAAGGCGCGGTTATTTTTTCGTCTTGCGCTTTTGGGTCAACTTTTGACGCGCACGCTGCCAGCGTTCAATTTTTTTGCGGTAGCTGCGAACTTGTTCCGCATGTTCGCGGTCATGCTCAATCTGCGTTTCAATCAATCCAAACCCGGAGGAGGGTTCGCCCCACGGCGTCATACGCGTGCGGTTCAAGACCGGATCGGTGAGTCCTTCCACGACTTGGATCAAATCGCGTCGCGCAATTTCAAATTCAGAGATGATTTCACTGACCGCGCGCGCGCGTCGCATTTCCAGCTGCTCCTCGTTCCATGCCGCAAAACCGTTGCGGTCCGAGATCGTATAAGTGTACACGGATTCAACGGGCATCGTGAACGTTTGCAGCACACGCACCATCTCTTCATCCCACGACGCGACATGCGCGAGCAAATCCTTGAGCGTCCACTTGCTAATCGCTCTCGGACGCAAAAAATCTTCTTCTGTCAATCCCGCGATCGTTTCCTGTAATTCTTTGCGCGCGGTGCGCAGTTGTTGAATCGCATCATCGCGTTTCATTTGACAAGTCCTGCAACGGCGTCGAAATGTAAGAGTTGCGTGACGGACGCCTGCATTGGGTTCAGAAGATAATCCGGGAAAATTCCGATGAGAACGATCAGAGCCGCCATCACAACCAACAGCGCCAGTTCGCGTCGGTTCAAATCCGGCAGCGTCTTATTTTTCTCGTTCGTCACTGGACCTTGCATGACACGCTGGTATGCCCACAGCAAATAGATCGCCGCGAGAATTACGCCCACCGCCGCAACCGCAGCGTACGCGGGATTGGTTTCCCACGAACCGAGCAAGACTAAAAATTCGCCGACAAAGCCGTTCAGCCCCGGCAGCCCCATCGAAGAAAACATGACGAACAAAAAGAAAAAGCCAAATACGGGAATGACTTTTTGGAGTCCGCCAAATTCGGTGATCAAGTGCGTGTGGCGGCGTTCGTACAAAAGCCCGACCATCAAGAATAACGCGCCGGTCGAAATTCCATGATTCACCATTTGTAAAATTGCGCCGCTCAGCGCCTGCTGCGAAAAAACAAAAATGCCGAGAATGATGAATCCCATGTGCGTCACAGAGGAATAGGCGATCAGCGCTTTCAGGTCTTTTTGCACGGCTGCGGTCATCGCGCCATAAATGATTCCGATGATTGCCAAAACGACCAGGATCGGCGCAAATTGCTGTGACGCGTCGGGAAAGAGCGTGAGGTTGTAGCGCATAAAGCCGTACGCGCCAAGTTTTAACAACACGCCTGCCAAAATGATCGAGCCCGCTGCGGGCGCTTGGACATGCGCGTCGGGCAGCCATGTGTGCACTGGGAACATCGGCACTTTGATTGCGAATGCGAGCGCGAATGCGGCAAAGAGCCATGGCTGAAGGTTCGCGGGGACAATCGTTTTTTGCAATTCGAGCAGATCGAACGAGCGCGCTCCTGTCGCAAAATAGAGCACCAGAATTGCAACGAGCATCAAGAGTGAGCCCGCCATCGTGAACAAAATAAATTTGACCGCAGCGTAAATGCGCTGTTCGTGTCCCCAAATGCCGATGATGAGCGCCATCGGAATGAGCGAAAATTCCCAAAAGACATAAAACAAAAAGAGGTCAAGCGCGACGAAAACCCCGAGCAGCGCAGATTCGAGAATCAAAAAGAAAATAAAATACTCTTTGACGCGGACATTGATTTCCGAGAACGACGCGGGGATCGCAATCAGCATCAGAAACGTCGTCAGTATCACAAGCCAAAACGACAAGCCGTCCACCCCGACGTGATACGAGATTCCGAACTGCGGGACCCACGGATAAAATTCGACAAACTGCATCTGGCTCGTATTCGGCACAAAGTTCGCGAGCATGTACAGCGACAAGCCGAATTCAATCGCGACGGCGACGAACGCCCAACCTTTGATGAGCCGCATGTTGTCGCGCGGCAACAGCGCCGTGATGAGCGCGGCGAGGAGGGGGAAGAGAATGAGAAGTGTTAGGATCGGCACACTCATGGGCGCATCACCACAATCGCAATCACCACCACGATCCCAATCAACATCGCAAGCGCATAGCCGCGCGCGTAACCGCCTTGCAGCAACCGCAACCGCTGAGCCAACCCACGAAACGCGCGTCCCAAACCATCGGCGAAACCATTGATGATGCGTCCATCCACATCAAGCCAAAACGCATTCGCCAACCAGCGCCCCGGGCGCGCGATGGTGTACTCGTAAATCTGATCCACCCAATATTTGTTCGCCAACAAACTGTAAAGCCCCGGATAATAGCTTCTGAGCCGCGCAGGAATCTTTGGATCGCTGAAATAGAAACGAAACGCAATAAAGATGCCGATGAGCGCCGCGATGGCAGAGACCGCAATCAATGTCCATTCCAGCGCGGCAGAAATTTCGATGGGTGTTTCGTGAAAAACGGGTTCGAGAAAATTTCCGAGCCAATTTTCGCCCAGGACATGAGGTAATCCGATGTAACCGCTAAAGATGGAAAAGAACGCAAGGATCACGAGCGGCACCCACATCACGGCGGAAACTTCGTGCGGATGCAACCCACGCGCGCCATGCTCGTCGTGCGCGTTTTCGTCACCCGACGAAATAATTTCGCCTTCCTTCCAACGCGGCTTGCCGCCAAAGGTAAGAATGACGCCGCGAAAAATATAGAACGCGGTCATCAATGCCACCAACACACCAACCGCCCACAAAACAATCGAGCCGCGCGAAAAACCATCGGCTAAAATTTCATCTTTGCTAAAAAATCCGCTGAACAATGGAAAACCGGACAATGCGAGCGCGCCGATCAAGAATGTCCAAAACGTGATTGGCATAATCTTGCGCAAGCCGCCGAGTCGGCGCATGTCAATCAAATTGTTCATTACGTGCATTACCGCGCCCGCGCCCATAAACAACAGCGCCTTGAAAAAGGCGTGCGTCACCAGATGAAAAATGCCCGCTGCGTACGCGCCTACGCCCAACGCGAAAAACATATAACCCAATTGCGAGATGGTCGAATACGCCAAGACGCGTTTCAGGTCATTCTGCACCAATGCGATCGTCGCCGCGATGAACGCGGTAAGGACGCCGATAACAGCAACCACAGCCATTGTGGTAGGCGCCAGCGAATACAATACATGCGAACGCGCGACCATGTACACACCCGCCGTCACCATTGTCGCCGCATGAATGAGCGCGCTCACGGGTGTCGGACCCGCCATCGCATCGGGCAACCAGACATAGAGCGGCACTTGTGCCGATTTTCCGGTCGCGCCCAAAAATAGCAGCAGCGTCATGATCGTGATAACGGGCGCGCCCACTTGGAACATTGCTTGCGCTTTGGGAAAAACGTCTTGGAACGCGAGCGACCCGAACGTCCAAAACATCAAAAGAACTCCGAGCGTGAAACCAAAGTCGCCGATGCGCGTGACGACGAACGCCTTGGTGCCGGAAGAGCGCGGCGACAAGAATTTTTCATCGGTGCCGACGGATAAATTATCGCGGTTGTACCAAAAACCGATGAGTAAATACGAACACAAGCCCACACCTTCCCAGCCGAGAAACATAAACAAATAATTATCGGCAAGCACCAGCACCAGCATCATGAACGCGAACAGATTCATCTGGGTGAAAAAACGCGCATAGTCGGAATCGTGCTCCATGTAGCCGACGGCATAGATATGAATCAGCGTGCCAACGCCTGTGACGACGAGGATCATCACCGCCGAAAGCGGGTCGAGCCAAAAAGCGAAATTGACCGAAAAACTTCCGACGCCGATCCATTGGAATAATGTCTCGTGAATCACGCGTTCTTCGGGCGGCAGCGCGAACAGATTCGCCACGGCGCTCACGGAAACGCCGAACGCCGCAGCCATGAATGCAACGGCGAGCCACGACGACAACGCGCGCGGCAATCGTTGCCCGACGAGCAGGTTAATGATCGCCCCGATCAAAGGAAGTGCGGGAATCAACCAAAGATACTGTGACATTATCCCTTTAGCGCGTCAATTTCATCCACGTCCACATTATCACGCGCGCGAAAAATGGCGACGACGAGCGCGAGCCCCACCGCGACTTCTGCCGCCGCAACCGTCAACACGATAAACACAAATACTTGCCCCTCCATATTATTCAGAAAACGCGCAAAAGCGACGAACGCGAGGTTTACCGCATTCAGCATCAGTTCAATGCCCATGAACATGATGAGCGGGTTGCGCCGAATCAAAAAAGTGAGCGCGCCGATCGCGAAAAGAATCGCGGAAAGAATTGTGTAATGCGTTACGGTCAACATTGTTCTGCTTGAACTATCTCAAATCGTGTTTGGCGTTCGCGTGTTGATCGCGTTCACGCCGCGCGAGTGTCATCGCGCCGACAATCGCGACCAGCAAAAGAACCGACGCGATTTCAAAGAGCAGCAAATAGTCTGAAAACAACAGCGCGCCAATGATTTGAACGTGCCCAACCTGCGAAACAAACTCGGGGGTAAATTGTCCGAGCGCGGGCGCAGGTTGCCCCGCCACAAACGCCGCAATCATCAACACGCCCAAGGCAACGGCAAAAATCACTGCCGCGATCGTCTGCGCGTGATTTCGCCCCCCCACAATATCGAGACGCGGATTCAAAACCATGATCACAAACAAAAAGAGAATCAACACCGCGCCCGCATAGATCATAATTTGCGCGACGGCGAGGAACGGCGCGTTCAGCAAAATATACATCGCCGCCAACGCGAGAAAGACAAGCGCCAGCGACAACGCGGCGCGAATTGGACTGCGCGCGATGACGACGCCCAACGCGGCAAGCACCGCCAACGCGGCGAACAAATAAAAGACAATTCCCTCCATCAATGCGCCGTAATCCATACTCAACCTTTTTTCAAACGCCGCGCCTGCTCTACCACATCGCGGCAGTGTACTTCGTGGTGCGCGTACATTGCCAATAAAAACTCTTTGACATCCGCATCGCCAGCCGCCGGATGAATGCCGCGCCGATTAATTTGTTCGGCGGTGATCGTTTCCAAGACAGCAATCAAGTTGCGATAGCTTGTCTCCAGATTCGCGCGTATTTCCGCGATGCTTTTCGCGCGGCCCTCGGCAACCGATTCGTCGTTAAATTTTTGATTATCAAAATCAGCGGGCAGCGCGGTATTCGTTCCCTCTGCAATATCGCGCAGCAGCTTGGTCATCAACCGTTCATTCGCGGCAAGGTGAATGAGCGTATCTTTGATTGACCAATCCCGCCCGGGCAAACATTCCTCCAGCTGCGCATCCGTCAGCCCTTCCAACGCGCGGTACAAATTTTCACGCGAGCGCGCGTATTGCGAGATGAGTGGCTCTAATTCTTTAAGCATCAGAAACTCTCAACGCGCAAACGCTTGCGCCACACCGGGCTGCATAAAGACAATGATGCCTGCCGTGATCAGCACATTCAACAAAGCGAGCGGCAGCATCGCCTTCCATGTGAAATTCATCAATTGATCATAGCGCATGCGCGGGAATGTGCCGCGAATCCACATGAAAATAAAAATCAAAATAAAGACTTTGAGCGCAAACCACCAAATGCCGGGCGCGCCGAGAATTGGCACAAAGGGAACGGGGCTCAAATAGCCGCCCAAGAACAAGGTCGTCGCCACCGCGCAGACGGTGATGATGTTGATGTATTCCGCCATGAAAAAGAACGCGAATTTGATGGAGGAATATTCGGTGTAATACCCCGCGACCAATTCCGTTTCCGCTTCGGGCAAATCAAAAGGCAAGCGATTTGTTTCTGCAATCGCCGCGATGAGATAAAGAATAAAACCGAGTATTTGTGGGACGATCAACCACCCAAAGTTAGATTGATACGAAACGATATTGTTCAGATTGAGCGTACTCGTCAGCATGATGACGCCGACCAGCGCAAGTCCGAGCGTGACTTCGTACGAAATCAATTGCGCCGCCGCGCGCAACGAACCGAGCAGCGAATACTTGTTGTTGGAACTCCAACCCGCCAGCACCGTGCCGTACACGCTCACCGAACCGACGGCAAGCAAATACAACAACGCGACATTGATATCCGCAATCTGCATCGGAATGGTATAGCCGCCAATGGTGATGGGCGGACCAACCGGAATCACGGCGAACGCGAGCAGCGCCGTTGCTACCGAAATCATTGGCGCGATGACAAAGACTAATTTGTCAGCGTTCGTCGGAATCAGCTCTTCTTTGAACAGGGCTTTGATCGCATCCGCGAGCGGTTGGAGCAAGCCGCGCGGTCCCGTGCGATTCGGACCGATGCGGACTTGGATTTTGGCAATGACCCAGCGCTCGACGAGCTGGATGTACGCAAAGGTCGTCAATAACGCAAAAATCCACACCACACAGCGGATGATGAGGATTACGAAATCAACGATTACTTGATCAATAAAAATGCCGAAAATGTTCATTCGCAAATGTTACGTCGTTCGCAGTTTCGCGATCAACGCGTCGAGTTTTTCATCGGTCATGGATTCGTATTGCGCGTTATTGTCCAAAAGCAGAACGGGCGCTTTATCGCAGCCGCCTAAACAGGGGGCATGGCGCAATGTGATGACGTTATCGCTCGTGGTTTCTTCGCCGTGTTCCAAACCCAATTTATCGCACAAGCGCTCGAACGCGGCATCGGCGCCTCTGAGCGCGCACGGCAGGTCAGTGCAGAAATCAATGACGTGCTGCCCAACCGGCTTGAGGTGGTACATGGTGTAGAAACTCGCGACCGAGCCCACCTCTGTCGAAGTCAAGCCCAGTTCTGCGGCAACTTCATCAATCGCGTTTTTCGGGAGCCAGCCGTACTGTTCTTGGGCAATGTAGAGGGCGGGCATCACGGCGGAACGCGGATGCGGATATTTCATTACGAGTTCTTGAATTTGTTGTTTTGCCGATTCGGAAAGCATCAATCGTTTTAGGTTAAAGGTTAAAGGTTGAAAGTTGTTTGGTGAACGGGTTGCAGACTCTCAACGTTCAACGTTCAACACGCTCAATACCAATCAAATCCGCCCTTGCGCCATACGTAAATGTAACCGACGAGCAGGATCGCCACAAAAACTGCCATTTCGGCGAACAAAAACAGCGGCTCTTGGCGAAACACAACAGCCCACGGATAAAAGAAAATAATCTCAATGTCAAAGAGAATGAAAATGACGGCGACGAGATAATAGCGAATCCACACGCGCCGTCGTGCGGTGCCAATCGTCGGCATACCCGACTCGTAGGTCTGCCCTTTGATCGCGGTCGGGCGACGCGGACCGATCAAAGCGGAGACGCCAACGCCAATCGCGGCAAACGCGACGGACACCACCAACATCACAAACAGGGGAAAATAATCAGCAGGCATTGGTTATCCGAGGAAACTTGGATACACTTGCCAAACAAACAAAGATGATAAACGGATTCAACCCATTTGTCAAACTCTTCACAAATAGATAGTTATAATCGCACAAAAGTTTGTTCTCTGCTTTTATTTATTCATGTTACGCACATTTCCTAAAAAAAGCGGGTAAACGTACGGCAAATTTCAAATTTGCCCTACCAATGCGTAACGTGAGTTATATATTCTCCCTATGATGATGCAAAGCGAATACTCGACGCGCGATTAAGAAAAATTCCTCTATCAGGTTGAAATGATCGCGAATTGCTTGTTTCAAACTAGAAAAACGCGTTGACACATGTCGGTACGGTGCTATAATGTTCTTGGTCAAATTCGCCAGTCGAATTACTCTCGGGCTTGCCCCCAGAACCAAACACATCCCGCCCTCCGAAAATCTCTAGCCACTCAATTCGAAGCCAATCGCAGTCAGATATGCGGCTGGCTTTTTTCTTTTTCTCTCGGAATGTACGATTGACCATCGCTCCGCTTTGCGCTCACGTCCAACAAACGCCAAGTTCCAGGTGAGCTCTTTATGCCCGACTGACCGTGAGTGAGCGAGTTTGGGCTTCAGTTTTGGACGTGCAAATCAATTCGCTGACCTGCACCGAGCGGTGCAAGTCACAAGTAACACAAGGAGCTAAAGGTATGGATTCTCAAACGCAAGAAATGGTAACGAACGAGTTAAAGCGCATCGTAGCCCAACTGAACCTAACGGATGCCCAGAAAGAACAGGCAAAGCCGGCGATCGAGGCAATCCAGCACAAGATCGCAGAATACAAGGCGAGCGGCAAGACACCAACGCACGAAGAGGTCGCTGCATGGAGAGCGAGCTTTCGCGAAAAGCTGGTCAAGTTCCTGACTCCGGAACAACTCAAAAAGTGGGATTCAGAAGTCGCCCGTGCGAAAACATTCATGGGACAACCTGCATAGGTCTGAACTCCTGCCCGCTTGAACTTGCCTAGCGAACGAGCTAGCGAATAAAGGGCTCACCTGCAACCCGGCGTTGATTGTGCGGCGCATCTCTATGACATTTTCAGAGATGTGTCGCACATTTTATACGCTCCGCACAGATGGCTGAATCTCTGAGCCATCACAGTTCCGCCCTTGGTCGTCCCTCCTCCGCCTTTATTTCCGCGCATCAATTCCAATAATCAACCCCATCATTTGTTTGTGCAGTCCAATTACGTCAAACCCCGCCGCGCGCACCGCGCTCAACGTATCGCGGTTGATGTTGCAGCCGCCGGTCACAAAATGCCACGCGGGATTGGCGAGTTGCATGAACGCGCGTCCGAACGGATTTTTCGCGCGCACATGTTCGACCAAACGAAGCGAGCCATTCGGTTTCAAGACACGGCGGACTTCATTCAACGCGCGCGGCGCGTCGGGAATGGTACAAAAAACGAGCGTGCCAACCACCGCGTCAAATGTCGCGTCGGGAAACGGCAAATCTTCCGCGTCCACTTGGGCGAGCGTGACGTTATCCGCATATTCGGTGATGAGTTCGATAGATTCCGCGTCGGGTTCCGTCGCAATCACGCGCGCCTCTGCGTGATAATATTCCAAATTCACGCCGTCGCCCGCGCCGATTTCCAACACCAAGCCGCGCGCCTTGTCCGTCACCCATTCGCGCCAGTCGTCATCCCACGTCCGCGTTTTTTCTCGTCCCATTCTTTTATCCCGCCAATTTCACGCGTCGCAAGGTTTGCGCGTTGATGGCGACAATGACGGTGCTGAGTGACATGAACAGCGCGCCCACGGCGGGCGAAAGCAAAATCCCCCACGGCGCGAGAATTCCCGCCGCCAACGGCAGTGCAACAACATTATAGCCCGTCGCCCAAAATAAATTCTGCGTCATCTTGCGATAACTCGCGCGGCTCAATTCGAAAATTTTCACCACATCGAGCGGATTGCTTTTCACCAAAATAATTCCCGCCGACTCGACCGCGACATCGGTGCCGCTGCCAATCGCGATTCCAACATCCGCGCGCGTCAATGCGGGCGCGTCATTCACACCATCGCCAACCATCGCTACGCGTTTGCCTTGCGCTTGCAATGCCGCGATGTGTTGGTCTTTGTTTTCGGGCAGAACCTGCGCAATGTATTGATCAATCCCCAACGTTTGCGCAACCGCTTTCGCCACCGCTTCGGAATCGCCCGTTAGCATCACAACATTCACGCCCAACTCGTGTAAACGTTTCACCGCGTCCGCGCTTTCGGGACGAATCACATCCGCAATCGCGAGCCCGGCGATAATTTTTCCATCGCGCAAAACGTAAATCACCGACTGTCCCGCGTCATTCGCGCGCTGCGAAAATTCCGCGAGCGCGTCAGGAATGTTCGCGTTCGCCATTTCCAAAAGACGCGGACCGCCAACTAAAATTGTTTGTCCGTTCACTTGCGCTTGCACGCCGCGCCCTTTTAGCGCCTGAAAATTTGCGACTTGCGGCAATTCCAATTTCTGTTCGTTCGCCGCGTTGCGAATCGCGCGCGCAATCAAATGTTCGGAATCGCCTTCCACTGCCGCCGCGAGCGCGAGCGCGTTTTCGCGCGTTACGTTTTCAATGGTCTCGATTCCCACGACACCCTGCTGTCCTGTCGTGAGCGTTCCCGTTTTATCGAATACGACGGTATCAATTTCGCGCGCTTGCTCCAACGCGCGGCGGTCACGCACCAGAATTCCATTACGCGCGGCGAGCGTGGTGCTAATCGCGACCACCAACGGAATCGCCAAGCCGAGCGCGTGCGGACACGCGATCACCAGAACTGTCGCGACGCGGCTGATGACCTCGACGTTGAATCCCGTCGCGATCGTCCACGCAATTGCTGTCAGCGCGGCAAATGCGAGCGCAATGTAAAAGAGCCAACCTGCCGCGCGGTCCGCGAGGACTTGGGTATTGGACTTGCTCGCTTCGGCTTGTTTCACCAAACGCATGATGCCCGCGAGCATCGTGTCATCGCCCAACGCAGCCACGCGCACTCTCAAACTGCCGTCACCATTGAGCGTCCCCGCGATCACTTGCGCGCCAACATTTTTTTCCACAGGTTTCGATTCGCCCGTAATCATCGCTTCGTTCACTTGCGAATGTCCCTGCTCGATGACTCCATCCGCCGGCACGCTTGCGCCGGGGCGCACCAACACCAAATCATTTTTTTGTAATTGCGAAACCGGAATCGTTTCCGTCGTTCCATCCGCGCGAATGCGTTCTGCCGTATCGGGCAGCAGTTTCGCCAACGCATCGAGCGCGCGCGATGCCTGCCGCACGCTCCGCATTTCGAGCCAATGTCCGAGCAGCATCACATCAATCAACGTCACCAATTCCCAAAAGAAACCTTCACCATCCGCAATGAAAATCGCGGCAATGCTGTAGACGAGCGCGACGCCAATCGCCAACGAAATCAGCGTCATCATGCCCGGCTGATGATTCCGCAGTTCGGGCACCGCCATTTGCAAAAAAGGCACGCCGCCAATCGCAAATACGATGAGCGCGAATACAGGCACGATCCACGCGCTGCCGGGGAATTCGGGCATGGTGAACCCGAACCATTCCTGAATCATCGGGCTGTACAAAATCACGGGGACGGACAGCGCGAGACAAATCCAAAAACGGCGGCGAAACAAATCTTCGTGTCCCGTGTGGTCGGTGTGCGCGTGATGTTCGCTCCCCGCGTTCGTTGTATGATGAGAGGCGGGCGACATTTCCATCATTTCCATATCGCCATGCTCGGGCAAAGTGGATTGATTCGTATTGGCGTGATGCGCGGAAGAAGAATGTTCGTGTTTCATACAGCCCTCATTCCCATTTCAATTCACCGCTATATCCAATTTCATCCCGGCTTCATAATGCCCCGGGATATGACATGCCATTTCTAGCGGCGCGCCACGCGTGTCTTCTTTGAAGACAACGTCAACCGTTCTCGTTGCGCCCGGCGCGAGTTCGTCCTGATTGACCTGCACCACGACAGACTCGTCCATGCCGGGCATTGCGCTGTGTGACATTCCGGGCATTGTGCCGTGTGACATTCCCGACATACTCGACATGTTGTGCTGTGCGCCAGTCGGCAAGATCACAAACTCGTGCGCGATGGCGCCTGCATTGTGAATTACTAAACGGTAGGGGACGCCTTTTTGAAAATTATTGAGCGAGGACTCGATCTTGAATTCATTCAAGTCGACGCGCACCTCAATTGGCTCGGTTTGAATCGGCATTGGACTTGGCGCCGCTCCGCCACACGCCGTCAAGAGAACAGAGAGCGCGCCGCTGATGATAAATAGGATGCGTAAAATCATTTTGATTCCCCTTGTGTAACTTTTTCTACCCCCTCCCATATGGGGTGGGATATGGGCATTATATCACTATAATACCAATCGCCAAACGGTTTTTATTTGACGCACCTAATTGCTTGTGCTAATATCGTTCATGACATCCTCGTTTGACCATACGTCTGGAAACTTTCCTCTCGCAGGGAGCAGCGGCGCTTTCTGTTTCCGTTTTTCTCAATTCCCACTGCGCTGTCCATCCGTTCGTCTCTCTGCGCGTCCATAGATTGGAGTTGTAATGACACTGAATCTTGCCGAGAATATTCAATCCCAAACGCGTGCCGAGCCGCGTCACATTCAACTCGGATTGCACGACGAGCAAGTCTTGGAAATGTATTGGCACATGCTTTTAGCGCGCCGTCTCGACGAACGCATGTGGATTTTGCACCGCCAACACGAAGTCGCGTTTCATATTTCGGGGATTGGACATGAGGGCTGTCAGGTCGGCGCGGCGATGGCGATGCAGCGCAGCCACGACTATTTTTTTCCATACTATCGCGATTTGTGTTTCACCCTTTCGCTGGGTCTCACTCCGCGCGCGATGATGCTTGCCTTGTACGGCAAACAGGGCGATCCCATGTCGGGCGGACGCCAAATGCCTTGCCATTACAGCGCGTGTGAATTAAATATCGTTTCGGTTTCCAGCCCCGTTGCCACGCAAATCCCACAAGCGAGCGGCGTCGGTTTTGCCATCCAGTATAACAAAACAGACCAGGTCGCGGTCGTCTGTTTCGGTGAAGGTTCGACCGCCGAAGGCGATTTTCACGAGGGCTTGAATTGGGCAGGCATTTTCAAATTGCCCGTCATCTTTTACTGTCAAAATAATCAGTACGCGATCTCCGTTCCGATTGCGCGCGAGATGCCCGTGAAAAATGTCGCCGACCGCGCGTATGCGTACGGCATGCCCGGCGTGATGTTTGACGGCAACGATTTTCTCGAAGCATACAGCGCGACCAAACTCGCGATTGAACGCGCTCGCCGCGGCGAGGGTCCTTCCTTGCTCGAAGCGAAAACGTATCGCCCCGTGCCGCATTCCTCTGACGACGATGACCGCACGTATCGTTCGCGCGAAGAGGTAGAGTTTTGGAAAAAACGCGATCCGATTTTGCTCGCGCGCAACTATTGCATTGAACACAACATTCTGACGGACGACAAACAACAGGAATTTGAAAATCGCGCCCGCGAAATTGTGGACGACGCGAACGAATTTGCGCGCAGCGCGCCCTATCCACCCGCAGAAGAAGCGTTGAATGGCGTGTGGGGCGAATTGCCGAAAATTTGAGATTTTTGATTTCTGATTTCAGATTGAATGCTTGCAAATCAAAAATCATAAATCCCAAATCATAAATTATAAATGCCAGAAATCACCAACATCGAAGCGGTCACGCAAACGCTCCAAAGCGAAATGCGCCGCGATCCAAAAATTTTCATCACCGGCGAGGACGTGGGAAAACGCGGCGGCGTCTTTCGTGCGACCAAAGGTCTGATGGAAGAATTTGGCGAAGAACGCGTCGTGGATTCACCACTGTCCGAATTGTCCCTCGTCGCGGTGGGCATCGGCGCGGCGTTGTACGGCTTGCGCCCCGTAGTCGAAATTCAGTTCGCTGATTTTATCGCGCCCGCATTCAACCAAATCGTTCAAGAAGCCGCACGCTTTCGTTATCGCACCAATGGCGAGTGGCCCTGCCCGCTGTTGATTCGCACGCCGTACGGCGGCGGCATTGGCGGCGGTTTGTATCATTCGCAAAGCATCGAGGCGACATATTCGCACATTCCCGGATTGTACGTCGTCGCGCCCTCCACGCCATACGACATTGCGGGGATGCTGCGTTACGCGCTGCGCGTGAACGACCCCGTCCTCTTTCTCGAACACAAAAAGACGTATCGGCTCATCAAAGGCGAGGTGCCGGCTGACGAGTACATGATTCCGTTTATGAAAGCGGACATCAAACGCGTCGGCAATGACGTGACGGTCATCGCCTATGGCTTGATGCTGCACGAAACGCTGCAAGCGGCGCAAGAACTCGTCCATGAGGACATCAACGTCGAAGTCATTGACCCGCGCACACTGCATCCGCTCGATCAAGACACCATTCTTTCATCCGTAAAGAAAACGGGCAAAGCGCTCATCGTCCACGAAGACAATCTTACGCTTGGGCTGGGCGCGGAAATTGCGGCATTGATCGCGAGTGAAGCATTTGAATTTCTCGACGCGCCGGTAATGCGCGTTGCAGGTCCCGATGTTCCCGCGATGCCTTATGCGCGGACGATGCAGGATTATTTCATGCCGAACGCGGAAAAAATCGCGGCGGCTGTTAGGAAGCTGAACGCGTATTGACTTATGCGTCTCTCTCTCCCCATCACACCACAATCCACCTCGCCATGGCGCGAGGCGCTCGTGTTTGCGGGTTTGACGATTGCGCTGACGTGGTTGTTTTGGCTGCCGGGCGCGTTCCTCCCTGCTGTACTCGGAAACTTTATGCTGGCGATTGGGAGTTTCGCGCCGCTTGCCGTTGCAATCTTTTTGGAAATTTGGCTGCAAGAAAATACGCTCGCGCCGCGTCAGTGGCTCAAAACTCTTTCCGCTCGCGGAGTGGCGGTGGCAGTGCTGCTGCCCTTTTTTATCTTGATGCCCATTCTGATGCTCCGCTTTAATCAAAGCACACTGGAAATTGGAAAATTACTGAACGACGCGCGCGGCATGTGGTTTTCGTTGATCCTTCTTTTCGTTCTGGCTCTCGCCGAAGAAATTGGCTGGCGCGCCTATTTGCTGCCGCGCTTGAAAACGATTCCGCTCTATCTCACCAATTTTTTCGTGGGCTTGCTCTGGTTCACGTGGCAGCTTCCGCTGGTTCTGGCAGGGCGTTTCAACGAATCTGAAAATTTCGGAAGTTTCTTTATTGAAATGTTTTTGTATTCGCTTTTGATCACCCCATTCTTTAATCGCCTCGCGCGTCGCGCCAACTACAGTCCTGTCCTTTCAGCCATCCTGCGCGCCGGACTGCAATTCACCGTCGCGGTTTATTTTTTGCAAGGGCGCGCCGACCCATTCACCGACACCTTCGGGACGTTGACGATTGGCTGGCTCTTTGTTCTAAATTTGATTTTGTTCTCGCAGTTGTGGCAGGGAAAAAAACCACCGGCAGAAATTTCGGAATTGGAACGCGTGATGCCGCTCGAAGTCGGAAATTAGAGAGGCAATCGGTAGCGATTGCGAGAGATTGGAGATTTTCGAACCAATCAGAAACTTGTCCCGAACAAGAGTGAAGGATCGAAAATCGAAAATCGAAAATAATGTCATGTCCACGAATGTTGTAATGCCGCAGCTTGGTGAAAGTGTCGTCGAAGGCACCGTCGGCAAATGGTTAAAAAACGTTGGCGACACCGTCGCGCTCTACGAACCGATTTTGGAGGTCATCACCGACAAGGTAACTACCGAAATTCCCTCCCCTGCGGCAGGCACCCTCACTCAAATTCTTGTGCCCGAAGGAACGACGGTTCAAGCGGGAACTGTTGTTGCGTTGATTGGACAGCCAAATGAGATTGCCGCGCCAATCACCCAATCGCCCAATCACCCCATCACCCCATCACCGAGCGCCGAATCTCCAAAATCAAACGGCTCTGCGCGGAATCGTTTGACGCCTGTCGTCGCGCGCATGATTTCAGAATTCAATATCAGCGATGCGGAATTGAAATCAATTAACGGCACGGGCGAGAGTGGACGCATCAGCAAAAAGGACATCCAAAACTTTTTACAGCAGCGCGAGGCACAAAAAACTGCGCCAACGGTCGAAACATTGCCGCCGTGGGAACAACCGGGGACAGGTGAATTGTTTCGTCCAACCGAAGAAGTTTTTGGCAAAGCCAAGCCAACGACGTTGCCCGCGCAAAAACCCGCTGCGCCGGTTCCTGCCGCCTCCACTCTTGCTTCCGAAAACGACGTCATTCCTCTTTCGCCCATGCGCCGCGCCATTGCCGAACACATGGTGCGCAGCAAAACCGTCGCGCCCCACGTCACGACGGTGCACGAGGTGGATATGTCGCGCGTCATTGCCCATGTCACAAAACACAAGGACGAATTTGCGCGCCAAGGCGTGAAACTGACCTATACGCCCTATTTTGTGCAAGCCGTGGTATACGGCTTGCAGCAAGTGCCCATCGTCAACGCGCAATTCACCGAACAAGGCATCGTGATGAAACGCGAACTGAATATTGGCATCGCGGTGGCGATTGAGGATGGGCTGATCGTGCCGGTAATTAAACATGCGGACGATAAAAGTTTGTTGGGCTTGTCGCGCGTCGTGAACGATTTGGCGGGACGCGCGCGCGAGAAAAAATTAACGACCGACGAAGTCGTGAGTGGAACATTCACAATTACAAATTACGGAATGTTCGGTTCGTTGTTTGGGACGCCCGTGATTTCACAACCGCAATCCGCGATTCTCGGCATCGGCGCAATTCAGAAACGCGTCATCGTCATCAACGACGCGATTGCAATTCGTCCGATGGTGTACCTGGCATTATCGTTCGATCATCGTTTGCTCGACGGCGCGATTGGGGACACCTTTATGAGCAAAGTAAAAGAGTTCCTCGAAAATTATCCCGAATAACAATTCAGACCCGATGGGTTTTCATTTCGCTTGCTGAACGGACACAATCCCCCGCAAACCATCGGGTCTTTTTTTTTTCACACTATTTTTTTTCCACAAATTGCTTTAGAATACATCCACACTCTTGTAGTAAACTCAAATATGGATTCTAAACTCACAACGGAACTAGACCACTTACTCTCGGACATTCGCACCGATTCCTCGAAACTCCCCGTTCTTTTCTGGCTGCGCGCCTACACAATCCTTGCCTCAGAACGTCAAACCCCGCGCCTGCGTTGGGCAAAGCTTTCCGGTTTTGTCTCGCGCACCGCGCGCGAGTTTGGCATCAACGGACTCGACCACGCGCCCGGGCGCGCCCTCCTCACCGACTATCGCTTGATGCAAGCGACGCCAACCGACGATTCGGGCGAAGCAATTTACGATCCCGATGAACTACGCGCGCTCGATCTGGGACGCGCGTACGATGTAGAATTGTGCGCGGAATATCAAGTCTATCTTGATGACGTGACGGCATGGGTGAACGGCGCGTGGAACAAGCTGCGTTCGGGCGAAGGAATCAATTCGAGTCTCGCTTCTGTGTTGGCGCGTTGGGCGCCGGAGGGACGCACGGGCTTGCTGCCCGCGCTGCTCGAAGCGCAAGAATTGAGCGGCGGATGGCTGCCGCGCGAGGTGTTGGCGCAGATTGGGCAAGGGTTGAACGTGCCATTGTCCGAAGTGTACGGCGTCGCCACCTATTACAAAATGTTGTACACCAAACCCGTCGGCAAAAAAATCGTGCGAGTCTGCGACGACGTGCGCTGTTATCTTTCCGGCAGTCGAGACATTCTCCACAAAATCAAAAATGTTTTGTGGATTCGCGAGGGTGAAACGACCGGCGATGGCGAATATACGCTCGAAACCGTTCCGTGCATGGGGCATTGCGATGTGGGCTGCGCGATTCAGATAAACGAAATAACGCATGAAAAAGTCAACACCGCGAACGTGATTGATCTGATCAATGCGCCCGAAAGCGAACCGGTGGGCATCGCGCAAGGACCGCGCCTTTTGAAAAATATCGACGCGCCGGCGCTCCACATGCTCGATGGCTATCTCGCGCAAGGCGGTTTTCTCGCGCTCCGCAAAGCGTTGTACACCATGTCGCCCAATGAAATCACTTCACAGGTGAAAGCATCCGGCTTGGTTGGACGCGGCGGTGCGGCATTTCCGACAGGCGTGAAATGGGAACTCACCGCGAAAAATATCGCAGAAGCAAAAGCGCGTCAGACCTACAACCTCAATTCCACGCTGCCCCGCGAACGAAGCGCGGGATACGTGGTATGCAACGCGGACGAATCGGAAACGGGCACGTTCAAAGACCGCATTTTGCTGGAACGTCACCCCTTTCAAGTGATCGAAGGGATGCTGCTCGCCGCGCGCGCGATTGACGCGACGTACGGCTATATTTACATTCGCGGCGAATATCCGCTCGCGTACAAACGATTTCGCGCGGCGGTGGAGCAAGCGCGCGCCAACAATTATTTGGGCGCCAACATTCTCGGCACTCAATTTGCATTCGACATTGAAATTCGGCGCGGCGCGGGCGCGTACGAATGCGGCGAAGAGACCGCGCTCTTTGAATCCATCGAAGGCAAACGCGGCGAACCGCGCACGAAACCGCCTTTCCCCGTCCAAGTCGGTTTGTTCAATCGCCCCACGGTGATCAACAATGTCGAAACATTGGCAAACATTCCGTTCATCATCAGTGAAGGCGCGGACGAGTATCGCCGCCTCGGCACGGAAAAATCGCCCGGCACGCGTCTCGTCTGTTTGAGCGGACAAATCAAACAGGGCGGCGTCTTTGAACTGCCGATGGGCGTTACCGTGCGCGAGGTGATCTATGATTATGGAATGGGACTGAAAGAGGGGCGCCAGTTGCAAGCGGTGCTGGTTGGCGGCGCCGCCGGAACATTTCTAACGCCGGATGAAATTGATGTGCCGCTCGCGTTCGAAACGCTCACCGCAATTGGCGCAACCTTTGGTTCGGGCGCCGTAATTGTGATGGACGACACGGCGAACATGTGGCAGGTGCTGAAACGCATCGCCTCTTTTTTCCGACACGAGTCGTGCGGCAAATGTTTCCCCTGTCAGATTGGCACGCTGCGCCAATTGGAATTCATCGAGAGCATTCTGGGCGGGAACACGGGACAATTGCCGCGGCGCGAAATCAAAGCGAGCGAGCGCCAGTTGCTGTTTGACACCGGAATCGTCATGCGCGACGCGTCACTGTGCGGGCTGGGACAATTCGCCGCGACGGCGATCATGAGCGCGTTCGAGAAAAAATTGGTAAGTTGAGCGGGCAATGATTGGAAAAGTATTCGCCTGCTGTGATTGGGAGTTTTGGAATGAGCGATGTCACCCTGACGATTGACGAACAAACCCTCACCGTGCCGCAAGGCACGACGATTCTACAAGCCGCGCAGAAAATTTTGTGCGAGATTCCCACCGTCTGTTATCACCCGCATTTCACCCCCCCCTCACTCTGCCGCGTCTGCGTGGTCGAAGTGGAAAAATCGCGCGTCCTCGTGCAAGCGTGTTCGCGCGAGGCAGAGAATGGCATGGTCATTCATACCAATTCACCGCGTGTGCAGCTCGCGCGCCAAGTTCTCTTGGAAATGTTGAACAGCGCGGCGGATTTGAGCGACGCGCCCGAACTTCAGGCGTACACCAAAAAATACAACGCCGACCCCAAACGTTACGGTCCCGCCGTCGAACCGCGCGCGTTTCCCGTGTACGACGACAATCCATTCTATCTGCGCGACTATAGCAAATGCATCATGTGTTGGCGCTGTACGCAGGCGTGCGGCGAAGACGTGCAATGGACGTTTGCTATTTATCGCGCGGATCGCGGCTTTGACGCGCACATCTCCACCTTTGAGCAAGTGCCGATCCCCGAATCCACTTGCGTCTACTGCGGCAACTGTGTGCAGGCATGTCCAACCGGCGCGTTGAAAGCGAAACGCGCGGCATGGCTCGAACAAGGTTTGGATTTGAAACAACTCGCGCGGGTGAGCAATCTGGAGCGCCGCGAAAACAGCTAGGGGCGCGTCATCCCTCAGGAATGCGTCAGCGTAAATTGGTTATGAACAATTCAAATGTCACGCTTACGCTGATCGGTTCGGGCGAATTCGGCGAAGCAATGGGGCGCGTCTACCGTACGATTCTCGCCCGCGCTCCGGCTGAACCTCAAACCGTGTTTCTTGATACTCCCGCAGGCTTTGAAGTGAACGCCGACGCGATTTCCGCCAAAGCCGCAGACTATTTTTCGCAGCGGCTCAACCTCGTCCTTGAAATTGCGAGTTACAAAAACAAAACGCGCGCAACCGCGCGTGAACTCGAAAGCGCGCTGCGCGTGTTGCGCCGCGCCGATTTTATTTTCGCCGGTCCCGGCAGTCCCAGCTATGCCATTCGCAATTGGCGCGATACAAACATTTGGGCGACCATTGTCTCGCGTTTTGAACGCGGCGCCCACCTCGCTTTTGCGAGCGCGGCAGCCATCGCCGTCAGCGCCTTTGCCTTGCCCGTCTATGAAATTTACAAAGCGGGTGAAGAGTTGCACTGGCTCGAAGGATTAAATTTATTCGCCGCATTTGGCATGAATCTCGCCATCGTGCCACACTGGAACAACAGCGAAGGCGGGACGTTTGACACGCGTTATTGTTTCATGGGCGAAACGCGCTTGCGCGAACTCGAAACTAAACTGCCAAAAGAAACGGTTATTTTGGGAATTGATGAATACACCGCGTGTTTGTTTGATTTTGCAGCACAAGAGGCGCGCGTGATGGGACCGGGCAACGTCACAATCCGCCGCGATGGAGACGAATGGGTGTTTGCGCCGGAGGAATCTTTTGCGTTTGAGAGATTACGCGCCCACACACGCGTTCAAGCAACCGAGCCCGCGCCATCGCAAACCGAGACAACCGCCGCAACGGACGAAACGACGCGTTATCTTATGCAGCTCGCGCGAGCGCTGGATGAGACGCACGATGCGGACACGAAACGCGAATTGATTGATCAAGCCCACGACACAATGCACGAATTGTCCGCCGAATGGATTGAATCCGCGCATACAGAGCAACACGGAAATATCGCGCCCTATATTGAAACATTGATTGACATCCGCAATCAACTGCGCGCCAGCCAACAATTCGCACTCGCAGATGAAATTCGCGAACGGCTCGCTGAATTGGGTATATTGCTCCAAGACGACAGCAGCGGAACCCTTTGGCGCAAAATGCAGCCGTAGCCGTCGTGATACATTTGCATGACCATCATTGATCTCAAGCCCGAACAGCAGAAACTGGTCGAGCAAGTTGCAATAATTTTGCGCGACGCGTTCGTCCACATTCCCGAAACATGGGATACGTTGGACGAGGCGCGCGCCGAAGTAATGGAATCGTTTCAACCGGACCGCATCAGTCGCGTCGCGCTGGACGAAAACGGCGACGCCGTGGGCTGGATTGGCGGGATTCCACAGTACGATGGCAACGTGTACGAACTGCATCCATTAGCTGTCAAACCAAGCCATCAACGGCGCGGAATTGGAAGAATGCTCGTTGCCGACTTGGAGGATCGAGTCCGCACGCGCGGCGCGCTCACTGTCGTTCTTGGCACGGATGACGAATTTGACGGAACGAATTTGTACGGGCAAGATTTGTATCCTGACATCGCCGCATGGATTACGAATATCAAGAATCTCCACAATCACCCGTACGAGTTTTATCAAAAGTGCGGATACGTAATCTACGGCATCGTGCCAGACGCGAACGGCATTGGGAGACCGGATATAATGATGGCGAAACGCATGTGACAAGTGAAGAGGGGCAAGAATGGAAAAAACAAAACCAACAAAAACAAAGCGCGTTCGCGGAGTAAATAAACCACGCGGTATACGTACGGTCAAGGAAAAAGCGACAACATACCGCACGCGCGGTCCCATGCCCACGCGCGCGCTGCCTCGCAGTTCTCGCTGGACCACTACACGCGCCACAGACAAAATTATCGAGACAGATCATCCGTATATTCACAAAGTGCCTGGCGTGATCGGCGGCGAACCTGTAATTAAGGGGACACGAATTTCAGTGCGCGATATTGCCGAGTGGTGGCGGCTCGGCTTGAACTTTGAGCAACTGTTTGAGGCATACCCGCATCTTCGTCTAGCGCAAATTTGTGATGCGCTTGGCTATTTTGACGACCATCCTGACGAGATTCTCGCCTATATCGCAGAGAACCGCATCGTTGAGGTGACAGACTAATGGCGTCCGAAAAGCTGCGGTTGTATATTCCAATCTACCTTGACGAAGATGTCGCGCTTCCAATTGCTGGAGCGTTACGAAAGCAACATTATGATGTTGTGACCGCGCATGATATCGGAATGTTACAACATACTGACCGCGCTCATCTGGAATATGCCATCACGCAAGAACGCGCCATCGCAACGCACAATCGCGATGATTTTCTCGACTTGCATAACGAATGGATCGCCAACGAAAGAAAACATTTTGGCATCATAATTATGATTCGACGAATTCCCTTTGGAGAAATTACAAGCCGTCTCTTGGTCCTTTTGAACAATGTCACTGCCGATGAAATGGAAAATCAACTGCGGTTCGTTTGAGTAGCAAAGGAACAATGTATGTTGAGCAACGAAAAAACAATTCCCACCACCTGCCCTTTTTGCGGCGTCGGCTGTCGGCTCGATTTGCATGTCCGTGGCAGTCAGATTTCGCATGTGACAACGCCGTACGACGATATTACGAGCAAAGGCAATTTGTGCGTCAAAGGCAGATACGGTTGGGATTTTTTATATCATCCCGACCGCGTGCTCACGCCCCTTATTCGCAAAACGCCGCAAGCGCCCGGGCAGCGCACGCGCGCGAAACGCGATGATTGGCGCGAAGCGAGTTGGGACGAAGCGTTGGATTTGGTCACAACGCGCTTTGCGGGCGTGGTGCAGAAAAATGGTCCCAACGCGACGGCGGTATATTGCTGCGCCAAAGCCACCAACGAAGACAATTACGCGCTGCAAAAAATGTTTCGCGCGGTGATTGGCACAAACAACATTGATCACTGCACGCGTTTGTGCCACGCCAGTTCCGTTGTCGCGTTACAACTCGCGGTGGGTTCGTCAGCCATGTCGAACAGCGCGAGCGACATTTACGATTGCGATGTCGCCATCATCACGGGCTCCAATATGGCGGAATCGCATCCCATCATCGCCCTGCAATTCAAAGATGCGGCAATGCATCACGGCACTAAATTGATTGTCGCCGATCCGCGCCGCGTCGAGATGGTGAACTTTGCTGCGTTGTGGTTACAGCAGCGTCCCGGCACCGACGTTCCGCTTTTTTCCGCGATGGCAAACGTGATCATTCAAGAAAAATTATTTAACGCCGAATTTATTCGCGACCGCACCGAAAATTTTGAGACGTTCGCGAAAGCGATGGTGGACTTTACGCCCGAAATGGCGGAACGCCTCAGCGGCGTCCCTGCCGAAAAAATTGTGCAAGCCGCGCGCATGTACGCCACCGCGAAAAATGGCGCGATCTATTGGGCGCTCGGCATTCCGGAGCATACGCATGGCACAGAGAACGCATTATCGCTCGTGCATCTCGCGTTGTTGACGGGACACATTGGGCGCAAAGGGACGGGGCTGAATCCGCTGCGCGGACAAAACAATGTGCAAGGCGCGTCGGATGCCGGCGCGATGCCGTGGCATTATCCCGGCTATCAAGAAACGGACGACCCAAAGGTGGTCGAGAAATTTCGCGCGAAATGGGGCAGCACGCCACCGGTGGGGCGCGGCCTCACCACCACCGAAATCGCGAACGGTTGGGGCACGGGCAAGATCAAAGCGCAGTACATCATGGGCGAGAATCCG
Source organism: Chloroflexota bacterium (assembly GCA_004295045.1). Lineage (GTDB taxonomy): Bacteria > Chloroflexota > Anaerolineae > UBA4142 > SHND01 > SHND01. Next base: position 95,732 of record SHND01000019.1, read on the forward strand.
TTGATGAGCGAACCGAATTTGCGTCACGCCCATCACGCCATCGAAAATTTGGAGTTTCTCGTTTGCCAAGATTTGTTCATTAACGAATCGGGACGCTATGCCGACGTGATTTTGCCGAGCGCGAGTTTTGCGGAAAAAGATGGCACATACACCAACACCGACCGCCGCGTGCAGCGCGTGCAAAAAGCATTTGAACCATTGGGCAGCGCGCGCGCCGATTGGGAAATTGTGTGCGAGGTTGCAGTACGTTTGGAAGCGAAATTGGGACGCGCCCAAACCGCGTATTGGGGCTATGAGCATCCGGCGGAGATTTTGCGCGAGATGGGCGAACTCGTTCCAACGTATGCGGGCATCACATACGAGCGTCTGGCAAAAGCAAGATTGCAGTGGCCCTGTCGCGATGAGGAGCACCCCGGCACGCCGCATCTGTTTGAGGAAACGTTCCCGCGCGGACGCGGAAAATTCTTTCCGCTCGTCTATGAACCGAGCGCGGAAGAACCGGACGCGGAATATCCGTACGCGCTGACGACAGGACGCGTACTGTATCACTGGCACGGCGGCACATTGACGCGGCACTCTAATTTGGATTTTGCCGCGCCCGAAGCGTTCGTCGAAATCAATCCCGCCGACGCGCCGCGCGTGCCGTGCGAGAATGGCTCACCCGTGCGCGTATCGTCACGACGGGGCAGTGTGGTGCTGCGCGCACATGTTACCGAAAAAGCCGCGCCGGGGGTAGTGTTTGTGCCATTCCATTACGCCGAAGCCGCCGCAAATACGTTGACGATAGATGCGCTCGATCCGCAAGCAAAAATTCCCGAATACAAAATTTGCGCGGTGAAAATCGAACCTGCGACAATGAGCGAATTGGAAGGGGCGATGCCGTTGGGTTTGCAGCACGCTTGACGATGTACCAATATTTCGAAAGGACAGACCTTGGATCCGCATCTTCGCGAACGCGCCGAACGCAACCTCGGTTCAATTGTCATCGCCATCGAATTTACACTGATCAGTGTGATGGTGGGCGTGATTCTTTTTCCGTTGATGGATCATGCCACGCCGATTCTGCGCGAACTCAAGTTCGAGTACATGCTCTACGCCGTCAGCGGTTTGGCTTTGATTTTGTATATTTGGACCGAAGTTATTTCACATTCACTTTCCTTTATTGGCTGGCCCTTTGATATTTTCCACAATTTGCTTTACATCATTTTTGCGATGGTGTTGGCGATTCAAATGCATTTTTTGCAAGATCCGTTGGGTTGGTTCGCGATGACGTGCGTGAGCGCCATCGTCGCCGCCGCGATTAGTTATTATGATTTGAAATTGATTGGCGAACGAAAACAAGGCGCGACCGGCGCCGCGGCGGAATTGTACGACAGCGCTTACAAGCGTCAGCAATCGCTAGTCCGACTCGTGCCGCTCACACTTGCCAACTCGTTCGTACAAGTCGGTCTCATTTTGCTTTTTCCCGTTTTTTTTCTGCAAGACGGCGGGCATCTCATTCTGGTCAGCATTCAAATTATCGCCTTTGCCTATCTTTTGCGCCGCACTATTCGCCATTTCAAAACACACCGCGACTTGATTACCGCCAAAGCAATTCAAGAACTTGGACTGGAACAATCTGCCAAATGACCGAGCCGCCTCAAGCGGCTCGGTTCTTTTGAACAATTGTCAAAATAGAATACACTCTGATGGTGGCATCTCTCAAAGGACAAATTGCATTGGTGACGGGCGCATCGCGCGGCATCGGACGCGCAATCGCGTGGCGGCTCGCGCGCGCAGATTGCGACGTGATTTTGCTGGCTCGCTCCGCAAAAGAATTAACCGAGCTTGCGCTGGAAATCAAAACGGCGGGGCGCGAAGCAATGGCAATTCCCACCGATTTGCGCGACGCGGAACAAATTGAACGCGCGGTCAAAAAAGCGCTCGGCTATTTTGGACGCATTGACCTTCTCGTAAATAACGCGGGGCTGTGGCATTACGCGCCTGTACAAGAAATGGACATTGCCGAATGGGATGAAATGTTTGACGTGAATGTGCGCGGTTCGTTTCTCACGACGAAATTTATTTTGCCATCCATGCTCGAGCGCAAACGTGGTCATATTGTCAACATCGTATCGGTTTCGGGTCTTATTGGTGAAGCGGAGGCCGCGGGCTACAACGCGACCAAATGGGCGATGCGCGGCTTTTCATATTCGCTGCTAAAAGAAGTGCGCGAAAAAGGAATCCGCGTCACTGTCGTCAATCCGGGCGGCGTGAACAACGACCAAGCGCGCACGGCGCGCGCCGCGAAACTGATCCAAAATGAAGATGTCGCTGAACTCGTCTACCTGGCAGTGACCATGCCGCCGCGCGCCAATCTCACCGAAGCGACAGTTTGGTCGGAATTGGACAACACGAGCTCGCTGCCCTGACGCGGCATAACGAATTCAGACGAAACCGGAATGGAAAATTACTCAATCGAATCCCCGCCCGAACCGAATGCACGGCAGCAGCGCATCACGCGTATCCTCTTGTTCATCTGGCTGGTGCTTGGGATTATTGTTGCGGCACTGTTGTGTTATATCGCCTCGGCGGCGTTTCGCCCGGTCCCGCCTACACCGCATCTCGTCGGCGAAGTGACGGAATATCCGCCGAACTCGGTGAACCTCGAATTTATCAATGCAGACTTTTTTGACGAGACCGCGAACAAAGAATTCGAGACCCTGCCCCTCCAAGTAGCCCGCGATGCGAATGGTAACTTTACCGTATTTTTCGCGCGCAGTACGAACCCGTCGGAAGCGATTTTGATCCCGGGACAGTGCATTGTGGAATGGGACGCATCGCTCGAAAAGTTTTTAGAGTTGTGCGGCGGTTCGCAATGGCAGCGCGATGGGACGTATGCCTCCGGTCCCGCGCCGCGCAACCTGGACCGTTTTCCGGCGCACGTTGAGAATGGCAATCTGTACATTGATTTGAAATTGGAACGCGGCGCGGCGCGCCCATAAAGATTGCAAATTGCAACTCTACACCCAACGCACAAATAAAGCGGAAATCCGTTCAGCATCGGAACGGGTCTCCGCTTTTCAATTTCCTTTGTGCTATAATTTTGCGCATGATCGCCGCAGCGCAGTCGCTCGCTTTGAAAGAGTTGGCGGAAAAATATTCGCTCACTTTGGCTCAAGTGGTCGGTCTCGGCGCAGGTTTGTATTTCGAATATTTTCGCCGTCCCGCCGCTTCGCCAACTCACTTTATCACCGGACTGGACCGCAGTTTGGAAAATGCGCTTGCGTGCCGCCGGCGCGCTTTAGAAAGCGATTACGTGAAAACGATCCACAGCGCGCTGTGCGAAAATGCGCGCAAGTTCAATCTCGACCGCGCGCCGACCATCGCCCTGATGGGGATGGAGCTGTTAGCCGAAGAGCTGCCCCAGTTTGAGAGGATCGAGGATTGGCGCACATGCGTCTCGGACATGGCAAATACAATTCTCGAAACGCGCGCCCTGTATCGTTTCACGTATGTGGATTTTTTAAGAGAGAGCGCGCCACATTTCGCTTCCGCGCAATCGCTGGCGGAGCAATTGCGTGACATTGCCAACGAATGGAATTCGTTCGCGCAACAGCTGAATCAGGCAGAGCGTGACCCGTCACAATTGGAACGCGCCAGTCGAATGTTACGCCGCCTCGCCTTTCGTGAGGAACATTTTTGGGGAAAGGTGCTGGATTTATGATTTGTGATTAAGAATTTGTGATTCCCAATGCGCGCATGCGCCAATGGAGCACTTATTCAAAATCAAAAATCAAAATTCAAAAATTTCTCGATGCCGCGCTCCACCTGGCTCAACATCCTCATCATCCTCCTCGTCATTATCGCCGCGTCGTATGTGGCGCAATTGGTGTTGGGTTTCGTCAGCGGTTTCGCCGACATTATTTTGCTTTTGCTGTTGTCGTGGCTGGTCGCGTATGCCTTGAGTCCGCTCGTTGAAATGCTAAACGACCGCGCCATCTTTGCGCCCCTTGCACGCGCGCTGGGCATCGCTGAGCGCAAAGGGCTTGGGCAAAAGCTCGCAAATTTTCGAATCTCACGTCCGCTCGCAGTGGCATTGGTTTATTTGGGACTCTTGATTCTTGTAATCCTCGTAATTGCATCGCTCATTCCCGCCATTCTTACCCAAGTCAACACAATCGTTCCGCAATTGAGCAATATTGACGTTCTCGAGTTTACTCTGACGAGCATGTTTCAAGGTGTGCTCCAGCGTTTGAACATCGCCTACAACATTCAAAATCTCATTGACACGGTGTTCAGCAGTCTGCAATCGCTCGCGACGCCCCTCTTACAAAATACCGTTGCGATCTTTACAAGCGTCTTGTCGTTGTTTGGCAACGCGCTGCTCGTCCTCCTCTTTTCCTTTTTCTTTGCGCTCGATGGACCCCGCTTCAATACGATGCTGTTTGAAATTGTCCCGGAACGTCTGCATCAAGAGACGCGCATGTTTCTCATCACCACCGACCGCGCGTTCGGCGGATTCTTGCGCTCACAGATTTTGCAAGCCGCCGTGATTGGCATTGGGACTTTTTTCATCATGTCCATCTTTGGCATCCAAGCCGCGCTCGTTTCAGGATTCTTTGCCGGTTTGTTCATGCTCATTCCGCTGCTCGGTCCGTTCTTGTCGCTCCTGCCGCCGCTCCTCGCCACCTTGTTGACGGATCCGAGTAAAGTCTTGTTTGTGATGATTCCCATCATCCTATTGCAATTCGTCCTCCTCAACATGATCATGCCGCGCGTGATGGGCAGCGTGCTTGGGTTACATCCGTTGGTTGTCATCGTCTCTCTCTTGGTCGGCATCAAGGTGGCTGGATTTTGGGGCGCGTTCTTTGCCATGCCATTGGCTGGGATTATTTCTGCGTTCGGCGCATTCTTGATTCGTCGGCGGCAGCGACTCACCGAATTAACACATGCCATCGTCCAGGACGATGTATCTCCTAACTCCTCACTCGACGCAGGCACAATTGTCGAACAGGCGCTCGAGTCAAGCACGGCCGCGTCGCAAAATAAAGAGAGCCGCATTTAACGCGGCTCTTTTTATTGCACTCGATTTTCAGCACGAAACAATTCGAGGAACGCATCCACCACACGGGGATCGAACTGTGTTCCTCTACAACGCTCGATTTCCTCAAGCGCCGCCGCGTGTGTCAGCGCGCGGCGATAGGGCCGCGTCGAAGTCATGGCGTCATACGTATCCGCGATTGCAAAAATGCGCGCGGCAAGCGGGATTTCTTCACCGCGCAAGCCGGAGGGATATCCCGAACCGTCCCACATCTCTTGATGATGCAGCACCACCGGCAACGCGTCATGCAAAAAGGGAATATCTTTGAGCATGTTGTAACCAAGTTTGGGATGTTGATCCATCAGCTTGCGTTCTTGCGGCGTCAATGGACCTGCTTTGAGCAAAATGTTATCCGAAATACCAATCTTGCCCACATCATGCAAAAGCGAACCACGTTCCAGATTCGTCAATTCTTCAGGCGACAAGTCCAGCTGGCGCCCAACTGCGAGCGCCCACTTGGTGACACGTTGAGAATGTCCTTCGGTTTCGCGGTCGCGCGCATCCAATGCCGCAGACAAGGCAAGCAAGGTCGCCTGATACGATTCTTCCAAATCCCCTAATGCGGCAGCCAGCGACGCTGCCTGATCGAGCGTTTGCTCATGCAATCGCGAACGCTGCAACGCCTGCGCCGAAAGGTTTGCAATGGTTGTCGCCAGCCGCACTTTGGCTGCGCTCGGCGCGATGCGTTCTGCAAATCCCACGAGGAGCGTACCGAGGACGCCTGACGGAGTGCTGAGCGGGGCAACAATCGCGCCGTGAATTTGCTCGAACATTTGGGGCGAACGAACACGCGCATCTTGCATCACATCTTCAACGGCAAACGATTCTCCCGAAGCGTGGGCTTGCCACGACAAGCCGCCCTCACTGCGCGGCAAGATGGAGCCCAAGTGTTTCATGTGATGCACCGCCGAGACAATTAGATTTGCTCCGTCCGGGCTCAACAATTGCAACGACCCGCCGCTGCCTTCCAAAACACGCACGGCATCTTGTACGATGATTTCCAACATCCGCATTTCATTTGTGGCGGTGCGCAATTTGTTGGAAAACTCAAACATCGCGCTAATTTCCGCGAGCCGTTTGCCGGTTTCATCCAACAGGCGCGCGCGTTCAATCGCCGCTGCAATCTGTCCCCCCAGTGTGGTAAGCAAACGCTGATCGTTTGCATCAAAGGCGTTCGGTTCGGGATGAGCCACCGCGATGACGCCGATCACACGTTCGCCAATCGTCATCGGCGCGCCCAAACACGCGCGTGCATGCACAGTGTTTGCATTAAAGCGCGCGTCGCGCGCAAGGTCTTGAATCAGCTGGGGCTGGCGGTTGCGAATGACCCAGTTGGCGATTGCTTTGCCCCAATCAAAATCGGTTTCGTGCGCAGTCGGACGGAGCGCCGCGCGCAATTCCACATCCTTGTCTTGCATAAAGTACACTTGCACATCTTGGCTGTCGAGCAGCACACCCACTTCGGCGGTGATGCTTCGCAAGACCAGTTCCAAAGACACTTCAGAATTCGCGGCAACAATGACATCGTTCAGCAAGATCAATTCGTCGAGCCGCCGCGCGGCTTGTTGAGAATGGCGCGCTTTTTCCAATGCCATCGCAGTCTGCGTCGCCACAAGATACAAAAAGTGTGACTGCTCTTCGGAAAATTGGCGCGGCGCGCGGCTGTAGACTCCCAGCAAACCAATCGTCCGCGTCTCGGCAAGCATCGGCGCGCACACTCCCGCAAGAACTTGATGACGCATCAAATAGTCCGAGGGCTGAAAGCGCGCTTCATTTGTAAAGTTTTCGACGATGACAGGCAGCTGGGCGCGCAAGACATACCCGGCGTGCAAATGGGGATCATCCACGGTGCGCGTCCGCCCGACCACGCCGCGCCGCCAGCCGCGCCCATTTACCAAACTAAACAAACCATCGCCATCCGGCAATAACACTTCATAGTAATCCGCGGGCAATAAAGTTGCGAGCGCGTCGAGCGTGCGCTCCAACACTTCGTCCGGACTAACCGCGGAAAGAAAGCGTTGTGCCAAATCACGCAGCGCGCTCTGTTCCTGAAAACGGCGCTGTGATTCGGCAAAGAGCCGCGCGTTCTCAATCGCTTGTGCGGCTTGATCGGCAAGCCCTTGCGCAAATTCGCGGTCCGCGATTTCGATTTTGCCTTCGGGTCGCGCGAGAATCACCAAACCAATCCCGCGTCCCTTGACGCGGAGCGGCAAGAAGACCGCCGCGCGCGCCGGGATTGTCTCCGCCAGCGCGCGCGCGCGTTCGCTGATTGCGGCGTGCTGGATATCTTCAATCAGCAAAAGGCGTCCTTGCTCAAGCGCCATTTGCACGTCGGGATGATACGTCAAGCGGGTGACGCGAAACGATTCAAGCAATTCATTCGCCAGTCCAAAATGCGCAACCAGCCGGATGATCTGTTGCTGCTCCAAAAGATAAAAGAGTCCGAACGTCGTATTTGTCGTATTCAAAAAGACCGAAAGAAAACGACGCGCCAGTTGTTCCACTTCGACCCATTCATTCACCGTCGAGGCGACAGCGCTGAATGCAGCTAACTGATCCGTCCGCCGCCGCGCCTCATCCACCGCGCGTTCGCGTTCTACGACCAACGAGAGCTGCTGTGCGAGCGCAGTCACGATTTCCTGATCTGACGCTGTCAATAATTCATCCGGACGATGTGACTCGACGATCAGAACTGCTTGTACACCAACCTGCGACAGCAATGGCACGGCAATGATGGACTGGGCTTTAGCGGGCAAACTTTTCAAGTCCAACGCAGTTGAAGCGCTGTCCTTTGCGTCGGCAACCTGAAGGTGAACCAGAGTTTGCGCTTGCGCCACTGCGCGCGCGATCTTGAACAGATAATCTAATTCGGCTGGATTTGCAACAGCATCGCGTTTGGGAAAAACATGCGCGAAGGGTTCCTCGAATGGGGACATGACAACAAGAGACATTTGGTCCGCCGGGCATATTTCTGCCAACAATTCATACGCCTGCGCGACCGTCTCTTCCAAGGCGAACGAAGCAGTCGTCAAATGGATCAGGCGCTCCAAAAACTGCGCCTGTCGTTCGCCGCGCGTTAGGCGACCCGTAAAGCGCGAGCGCGACTGCGCATCTTTATCCCTGTGCGCTTCGGAAAACCAAGTCCGCGTGTCCATAAACTAGACTTTACTCAAAAACTCATTTTTGCGAAATTCTGCGGCAGCGACGCATTATCCGCCCGAAACTCCATGCACGCCGCCTTCGGTCAACGCGCGCAAATCACCCAAAACGGCGTCAACTTCTTGAATGGTCACGGGCGCGCCGGTATTGACATGCTTGAGTTCACCGCGCGAAATTTTTTCTTGCGCGATTTCACGCACCGATTTATTTTTTGCCATCGCTTCTTTGGCAATCGCCGCGCCTTCAAGATAGCCGATGACGGGATTTAGCGCGGTGACAATGATGACATTTTTGCCGAGCCATCCTTCCGCTTTTTCGCGGTTCGCTTGAATTCCCACAACACATTTGGTTGTGAACGCATTTATCGCATTCGTGAGAATGTCCATCGCCATAAAAAGGTCATACGCAATGATCGGCATCATCACGTTCAATTCCAGTTGCCCCGCCGCGCTGGCGAGCTGCACCGTCAAATTATTGCCCATGACGTGATAGCACACCATATTCAACATTTCGGCGAGGACGGGATTCACTTTGCCGGGCATGATGGACGAGCCGGGTTGAACGGCGGGCAATCGAATCTCGTCGAGACCGGTGGTCGGACCCGACGCGAGCAAACGAAAATCATTCGCGATGCGCGTAAGCGTGACAGCGAGAGTATTGAGCGCAGCAGAAAAATCGGCAATGTCTGCCATGCTCTGCATTGATTCAAAAAGATTCCCCGACGAACGTACGTCAAAGCCGGTTAATTCATTGATCCGCCGAATCATACGCGCGTGGTATTCAGGATGCGCGTTTAATCCCGTACCCGCCGCCGTGCCGCCAATGCCCAAACGGCGCACGCGCTCCGCCGCGGTGGCGATGCGTTCGCGGTCATTGCGAATCGCCTGCGCGTATCCGCCAAACTCTTGCCCCATGCGAATCGGCACGGCATCTTGCAAATGCGTGCGCCCCGATTTTACAATGTCGTCGAACTCGACAGATTTTTTTTGCAGCGCGTCCGCGAGCGCGTCCAACGCTTTCAACAAATCATCCAAACGATACAACACGCCCAGCCGAATCGCGGTAGGAATCGTATCGTTGGTGCTTTGCGCCATGTTGACGTGATCGTTCGGGTTGACCGGTTTCTTGGCGTCAGTGAGCTGCACGCCAAGAATTTGATTTGCGCGATTGGCAATGACTTCGTTCACGTTCATGTTGTGCGAAGTGCCGGCGCCCGCTTGAAATGGATTGAGTTGAAAATGCGCGGCGTGCTTGTCGTCCATCACCTCTTGCGCGGCTTGCGCAATGGCATCGGCGATTTTCGGATCGAGCAAGCCCAAATCGCGATTTACTTCGGCGGCAGCGCGTTTGATCAACGCCATGCTGTAAATAAACGCATGATTTTGTTTCAAAGTACTGATAGGAAAATTTTGCAAGGCGCGTTGGGTCTGCGCGCCCCACAGGGCGTCTTCCGGAACTTGGAGTTCGCCCATCGAATCTTTTTCAATGCGATGAGACATATGACCTCTGGAGATTAGAGATTGTGAATTTGGAAAATTGTGTGCGTACAAGAAAAAGGCGGGTTCTCGACCTGCAAGAAGTCCCGCCCTCTTTTGTGTGCCAATATCACTCTTTTCCCAAATCGGCAAGACTCGTGATGTTAAGAATACGCGCCCGCGCCTGGTCTTTGAGCATTTGATTATTACTGACTTGTAACAACTTGTTGAGCGCGGCATCGGCTCGTTCGCGATTGCCCAATGCTGCATTCAGGACGCCGATGTAATAGTACGCAAATTCTTGTCTGGGATCTATTTCTACCGCCTTGTCCAAGGCGCGCAGCGCGTCCTCCCAGCGTCCGGCGATATAGTACGCCGCGCCGAGCTCGAGATAATTTGCGCCGGTTGCCTCGGTCTTGACCGCACTTGCATATTTTTCAATCGCTTCGTCGGTTGTCAGAAGCGCATTGTCTGGTTTCGTTTCAGGTTGCTTGGATGGCATGCACGCTACTCCAGTGAGGATTGACGCGCGAAATTTTATCACATTCGCCGCAAAAACGAAATGACCTTAGCGTTTGATAATTGGAATCGCGCCCGCCGAAATCAATTCGCCTTGCGCGGCTTGCGCGTTCAACACGCTCACTTTGGCGGCAACTTGCTGTGAAATATTCTTGAAAGCGAGCCCGAGCGCGGAATCAGGTTCCGTGATAGTGACGGGCAAACCGGTATCGCCGCCCAAACGAATTTTCGGGTCGAGCGGAATTTCACCAAGGAACGGCACGCCCATTTTATCCGCCATGCGCTGCGCGCCGCCGTGATCGAAAATGTCGGTGCGTTCACCGCAATGCGGACACAAAAAATAACTCATGTTTTCGACAACACCCAACACGGGTACTTCGAGTTTGCGAAACATGGACACGCCGCGCACGACGTCGGACAACGCAACATCCTGCGGCGTTGCCACGATGACTGCGCCGGTGAGCGGCAATGTTTGCGCGAGGGTCAATTGCGCGTCGCCCGTCCCCGGCGGCAAATCAATCACCATGTAATCGAGCGCGCCCCATTCGACATCGGACAAAAATTGTTTGATGGCGGAATGAAGCATTGGTCCGCGCCAAATCATCGCCTGCTCGGGCGAGACGAGAAAGCCCATGCTCATCAATTTCAAACCGAACGCCTCAATCGGTACAATCTTTTCGTTCTCCGCCAGCGGCTTTTGATGTTCGACGCCGAGCATGATCGGAATGTTCGGTCCGTAAATATCTGCATCGAGCAGTCCGACACGCGCGCCCGATTGCGCCAGCGCGACTGCGAGATTCACGGCAGTGGTGGTCTTGCCCACGCCGCCTTTGCCCGACGCCACTGCAATCGTCGCGCGCACATCCATTTGCAAGCGACCGCTGATCCGCATGTCGGTCGGCACGTTCGCGTCCCATTTGATAGCAACAGTTTTGACGCCGGGGATGGCTTTGACTGCCGCCGTCGCTTCACTGTCAATTTGTCCGCGCAAAGGACACGCGGGCGTCGTCAACACAATCGTAAAATTCACATTGTCGTCTTGAATCGAAACATCGCGAATCATTTTCAATGTCACAAGATCGCGGTGTAATTCGGGTTCTTGCACATGGCTCAATGCGTTCAAGACTTGCTGTTCGGTAACCATTCGTTTCCTCTCTGAAAAATAATGTTATCCGTCACCAACATTTGGTGTCCACTAATCAGTTCACTTGCACAGGTGCGCCTTACTTAATTCCCCCATCCTTTTTCTACTTGTTCGCGCAGCGCATCTGGAAACCACTCGAGATACTTTTCAACCGCCACACCTTCGCAAATTTTCAAAAGGCGCGCGCATCGGAACGCGTGAGGCGAGGTCAGGATTCCTACTCAGGTCCCCATCGCAGTTGAGAGTGCACGTTCTGCAACTTCCGGTAATTCGATGGATACAAACATGGATGCAGGATACAAATATCCGTCGCGTTCGGAAGTCTCCTCATCAATCACGCGAATCATATTGTGTTTTTCTGCGCCTGCATCGGGCAACCTACGATAGACTTTGCCGAGAATGAGACTGGCGGGGTTACCTTCGTTGTTAATACAAATCACAAAACTGTCCCTTGCCATAGACACGTTCCAAATAACGTCGAATTTCTATCCCTCGTCTGCTTGCAATAGTCTCAATGTCAGTGATTGCAGTGAGGATTTGAAATTTCATTGACGCTCATCGCCCCGCGCAATCTTTCTCTGCGGCGATTCTTCCACCAATTGCATCAACTCTATTGCGTTCCCATCGGGGTCACGAATCCATGCTTGCTGGTTGTGGTCCAAGCCCACTTGCGGCTCATGCTCTATCGCAATTCCTTCGCGCCGCAAATGCTCCACCATTTCATGCAAATTGTCGGTGAGCAAACACAAGTGCATGAAACTCTGTTTGCGCTGCGTGTCGGGCTCAGGTCCGTGCGGAAAAATTTCGATAAAGCGGTCTCCGTTCACGTGCAAATAAATGAGCATCAACGAACCATCGTCACGATTCAAACGAAAGGATTCGCGAATTCCCAGTTTTGCATAAAACGCGAGAGTGCGTTCGATGTCGTGGACGGCGAAAGCGGTATGACCGAGGTCGGTGATCATTTTGAGATTATACGCCAAAACATTTTTGCGTCTATTTAAAAAAAGAGGCGGCGATTTTCACCGCCGCCTCCTCAATATGCGAGTAACAGATTCACCGGATTCTCCAATAGTTTCTTGAGCTCTTGCAGATACTCGGCTCCCAACGCGCCGTCAACGATGCGGTGATCAACCGAAAGCGTTGCTTTCATCACTTGGGCAATTTGAATTTGGTCGTTGATGACAACGGGGACTTTTTTCACTGCACCGACCGCGAGAATGCTCGACTCGGGCGGGTTGATGATCGCAGAAAATTCGTCAATCCCGTACATCCCCAAGTTACTGACCGTGAATGTGCCGGGACCCAAGTCGTCGGGTTTCATTTTATTGGCGCGCGCGCGTGCGGCGAGTTCTTTGGTTTCAATTGCGATTTGCTTTAATGATTTTTTATCCGCATTGTGCAAAACGGGCGTGAGCAAACCATCGTCAACGGAAACCGCGATGCCAACATTGATGACATCGTGCATTTCCAACTTGTCGCCTTTGAAATACGCGTTGACGGCTGGAAATTTCTGTAACGTGCGCGCACAAGCGGCGACAATCAAATCGTTCACCGAAAGTTTTTCGGCATCGTTCGCCGCCAGTGCATTCAACTGCGCGCGCAGCTTCATCGCCTCATCCATGAAAATTTCGATGGTGAGATAAAAATGTGGAATCGTAGATTTTGATTCCTGCAAACGCCGCGCGATGACTTGGCGCATTTTGCTCAATGGCTGCTCACCCGCGACAAGTTGTGCCGGCGTTTGCGCTGGGCTTGTCGAAACGGGCGCGGTGGTTAGGACAGCAGCGGGCGACGGTTTTGGCATGGGCGCCGCTTGCGCTGGGCTCGTCGAAGGTGGCGCAGAGGGGGCGCGTGTTTGCAAAAATGCTTTGACGTCGCGTTCGATGATGCGCCCGTTTGGACCCGTGCCATGTAAGGCGGCGAGATCAATGCCTTCCGCACGCGCGATATTTTTTGCCAACGGAGATACTTTGATGCGTTCGCCGTTCGTCGAGACGGTCGGAGCAACGGACGCGACGGACGCGTGAGGTTGCGCTTGTGCAGGCGCTGCGGGGGGGGGTGATTCCTTTTTCGCTTCCGCAGGCGCGGGCGATGCAGGAGCAGAGACACTTTCGCCTGCCGCCGTAATCACCGCAATCGGCGTACTCACAGGCACAGTTTCGCCCACTTGAACCAGAATTTGCGCTAACGTTCCCGCGACCGGCGCTTCCAAATCAACCGTCGCTTTTTCAGTTTCGATTTCGCCGATCACTTGACCGCGTTCGACGGCATCGCCCACTTTATTAATCCAGCGCGAAACTTTGCCTTCCGTCATATCAAAGCCCATCGAGGGCATCGTGACATTGGTGGACATAGGAATCAATGCTCAATGCTCAATGCTCAATGCTCAACGAGTTGTTCCATTGTGCATTCGGCATTGTGCATTCGGCATTCACGCAAGCATCGCTTTCACTTGCTGCATTACTTTTGCTTCATCCGGGAACGAAAGTTTTTCCAAGTTTGACGCGTAGGGCAATGGCACTTCGAGTTGGGTCAAACGTTCGACGGGCGCATCGAGATAATCAAATGTTTCGTAACCGATGCGCGCGGCGACTTCGGCGCTGATGCCGTACGTCATCCAATCTTCAGTGAGAACGAGCGCGCGATGTGTTTTGCGAATCGAATTGTAGACCGTCTCCCAATCAATTGGACGGAGTGAACGCAAATCAACGATTTCGACGTTAATGTTTTCTTTTGCCAATTCATTCGCCGCGTTCAACGCGACATGCACCATGCGCGAATAGGTGACGATGGTCAAATCCTTGCCGTCGCGTTTTACGTCCGCAACACCAAAGGGCACACGGAATTCACCCTGCGGCACTTGGCCCTTTTCGCCATACAAACGCGAGTGCTCAATAAACACCACAGGATTTTGCGAATACATTGCGGTCGTGAGCAAACCTTTCGCGTCGTACGGCGTCGAAGGCATTACCACAATCAAACCGGGGACATGCGCGAACCACGCTTCGAACGATTGCGAATGGGTGGCGGCGAGTTGCCCCCAACCGGCGGCGGTGCGAATGACAACGGGGGCGCGCATCGTGCCGCCAAACATGGAGTGAATTTTCGCGGTGTTGTTGATGATTTGGTCCATCGCGACGAGCGCAAAATTGATCGTCATGATTTCCGCGATTGGTTTCATCCCGCCCATCGCCGCGCCCGTTGCAACGCCGATAATGCCCATTTCCGCGATTGGCGTATCAATCACACGTCGTCCGCCGAATTCATCATACAAGCCGCGCGTCACCGCGTACGTTCCGCCCCACACGCCAACCTCTTCGCCCATGATGACCACGTTTTCGTCGCGTTTCATTGCTTCGCGCATCGCTTCCTTGAGCGCATCGCGATAAGTCACTTGAATCATATCAGCCATCGTCTCATTCCTCCACCAAAATATCTGTATAGAGTTCGCTGGGATCGGGGAATGGACTGTCTTCGGCAAATTGGACTGCCTCTGCGACTTGCTTGTCCACGCGCGTAAAAGTTTCTTTGATCAGCGCGTCGTCTGCCCAACCGCGTTCGATCAACTTTTTCTCCCACCGATTGAGTGGATCATCCGGGCGCCGATTCTCGACCTCTTCTTTGGTGCGATAGCGCTGCGGATCACCCATCGAATGTCCTTTGAAACGATATGTCATCGCTTCCACCATTTGCGGACCTTCACCGCTGCGTGCGCGATTCACATATTCTTGAATCGTCGTGTACACCAATTCAATATCGTTGCCGTCAATCCGTGTGGCAGGCATTCGATAGGCGGATGCCTTTTCGTAAATGTTCGCGACGGCAGAGGCGCGGTCCACCGCCGTCCCCATGCCAAACATATTGTTCTCGATAAGAAAGACCACCGGCAATTTCCAAAGCGCCGCCATGTTCAAGGCTTCATGAAACATTCCGATATTTGTCGCGCCTTCGCCCATCACACAAAACGCGATGCGGTCACGTTTGAGATATTGATGTGAAAACGCCATCCCAGCCGCGAGCGGAATGTGTCCGCCGACGATCGCGTAGCCGCCCCACATGTGATGCTTTACGCTTGCAAAGTGCATCGAACCGCCTTTACCCTTTACGAGCCCTGTGGCTTTACCATACAGTTCCGCCATCGCCGGTTTTGGGTCCACGCCGCGCGCCAGCACCCAACCATGATCGCGATAATGCGTAAAAATATCGTCGTCAGGATGCATCGCCGCAACCGCGCCAACCGCAATGGATTCTTCGCCGATGTAAAGATGCAAAAAGCCGCCGACCTTTTTCTGAGTGTACGCGTATTCCGCCGCCTCTTCAAAGCGGCGAATCAACATCATCTGTTCGAGCCAATGCAGCGCGGTCTCGCGCGAAATTTCGAGACTCGGAGATGTTGCCACAGAAACTTTTTTTGCCACAGCAGTAGTCATTCTTCTCTCCTAAAATAAAATGCGATGTCCTCTTGCCGTACAAAGAAAACGTCGCGCTGTCGAAAGACTATCGTCGTGCGTACAGCTCGAGCGGCTCGGACTGTATTCTTGTACATTTGCAAACCCAATGTCATCATCGGGCTGCGGCACGAGGTCTTACACAGCCGACGCTCGAAAAGCAGCTTCAAGTCAATCGGCAAACGCTACAACGCGTTTGAATCTTGATGCAACAAATAAAATAACACACGAATGCGAATTTCGTTGCGTCTCCAGCAAGCGCTCGAAATTGTAACACACTTCCGCAGAGTGACGAACTTGTGCCTCACGCTAGAACTTTTTCCCTCACCCCTTTCGGCAAAAAGAACCACGCGTGGTCGTCGCGCGAATAAACGCGCGTCGGTGGACAAAAATTATTACGCGCGATTTTCGGGTCGAGCGTTCTGGATGCGACGGTGAATGTCCACCAATTGCCCGGATACATCGCGAGTGGCACCGTTACCAATTCAATGTGCTTGAACAAACCGCGCAGCGCGCGCATCACACTTTTCACCGTGTCCGCGTGAAAATGCAACGATTCGGTTTGCGCGGACAAGAAACCGTCAGGCGCGAGATGCTCCGCGCAAAGTTTGTAAAACGGACGCTCGAATAACGGCTTGGCGGGACCAATCGGGTCGGTCAAATCGAGAATAATCGCGTCCCAAAGTTTGCCGCTCGCGCGCAATAATTTTTCGCCATCTTCAAAACGCAGTTGCGCGCGTTTGTCCTTGTAACCCACCGCGAGTTTCGGAAAATATTCCTTTGCTACCGCGACGACTTGTTGGTCGAGTTCGCACTGCACCGCGTTTTCGATGGAAGGATATTTCATCACCTCGCGCATTGTGCCGCCATCGCCGCCGCCGATAATCAACACGTTGCGCGGCTGCGCATGCGCTTGCAAAATCGGATGCACCAAGAGTTCGTGATAAAAATGTTCTTCGCGCGTCGTCAGTTGCACAATATCGTCGAGCGCGAGAACGCGTCCGTGAAAAGGCGAATCAAAGACAAGAATCTTTTGGTACTTGCTGCGCCCGCGATACAAAACGCGCGTCACGGGATAACGCGCGTTGATGGGTGAGGTGGGTTCGTTTTCGGTAAAGAATTTCATTTGACACAAATAACGACGAGATGATTTTATATCTCGTCGTCCTTTACTTCCAATTCCTTATTCAAGAACTCCAACACATCCTCCAATGAACGCACAGGCGATTCCAAAATGCCATCCTCTTTGTGAGAGTGATGCGGATGAGAGTCAACACGCGGATGATGCGGCGCATTATCCCAGCCTTGAATCAATTCATTCTGCTCATCCAGCCAATAGTACGCGTATTTCGTCAATGTGCCATCCAGCGAAACCTCCGATACGCGCAGATTGCTGCCGTCCGCCAAAATCAATTTTGCTTTGTAAAGCTCAATTCCTTCGCGACGTTGAAAGTCTTCCGTTTCAACATTTACGATGAGCCGCGAATAACGTTCAAACAACTCCTGTTTCATGTTGTCGACGCTAGCTTTGCCATTGCAGCTCGCGCGTTTTGGACACGTTCAAGCACGTTCAACCAGAAAAACCAATCATTATAATCTTCGTGTGCTTGCGCGGTATTCATCGCGCCAAGTTTTTTCTCAAAGGCATTAAAGGTCATTCCGTATTTTTTTTCTAGGCGGCGAACATTCGCGGACGCTTCGCGCTGTGCCTGCGTCAATTCCTTTGCACGCGTTTTGGCTGCCATTCGCAGCGCAACACGCAGCAAGCGGTCCTGCTCTCCTTCAACGAGTTGTTCGATCGCTTTCGGCACACGCACTTGAATTGTATTCATAAGATTCCTCGCTGGTTCAACAAACGCGCGAAATTATAACATACCGTCACGATGTCAATGATTGAGAACTTGCTATCACGGGCCCCGCGCTACGCTGTTGTTCGGCTTTGAGAAATGGCGCGAGATTTTTGGCGAACCACGACGGTCCAAAAACCGCCGCGCCGTTTTGCGCGTCTGCGCCCGTTTCCCAAAGCAACACAACAATCGCGTGGTCATCGCCTGCCTTGATGAAATACAAATCGCGGAATCCTTGCAAACTTTGCAGCAACGGCAACCCCTCATTTTGCACCGCGTCGCGAAATTCGTCCACAGGTTTGTTGAGATAGAGATGATTGACGACAGCGAACATTTGATTTGTCCTTGGTAGAGGCGAAGCATTGACAGACGCGCTTGGGAAGCGAGTCGCGGACGCGAATGTCAATGCTTCGCCCCTACGCGTTATCGCCCCACCCGCCGCTTTTCGCGTCGGTGTCAATGAGGCGTGCAATGTCTTGTCCCAAGCGCACGGAATAATTTGTGCCCCTGTCTTCGGGATAAATTTGCGTGGTGTTGCCGAGATAGAAATTTTTGATGGGCGTATGCAGCGGCGGAATTTTTTTGGAATAATGCAACGGAAAAACGGGCTGCGCGGCGGCTTCTTTGAAATGCCAAAATTCTTCCACCCAATCGGGCGAAAAATTCGGATTCAATTTTTTCAGGTGCGGCACATACGCATTGAACAATTCGTCGCGCGTCATTTGAAAATACGGCGACGACGCGTCGAGATAGTTCGAAACGTAGATGATGCGCTTGTTGTTGTACACTTCCGGCGGAATGAAATTCGTTTGCTCAATCGTTGCCACAAACGGCATTGAACGGTCGGCAATGTTGAGCCAATACCACGGCGTCATTTGCTGTTTGAGTTTCAAAATAATCAGCACCGCGCCCATGTATTTCGCTTCGTTCATTTTGGCGACATAAGCGCTCGGCAGTTCGTGAACGAATTTCAACGTCGCAAACGACGGCGCGCTGGAATAAACGCGGTCAAACGGAATGTAGCCGCGTTCGTTCGGTTGGATATTCGCGCGTTGTAATGCCGCGCGCGTATTTTCATCCTCCGCGAGTTCGATGCCCACCGCGACATTATTTTCGACGACGACGCGTTTCACTGTCGCGCCTTTCAAGATGATTCCGCCTTTTTGTTCAATCGCTTTTTCGAGCGCGTCAATCAAAACTTGAAACGAACCTCTTGGGTAACCCAATTCTTCTTTGTTCAAGCCGCGCCGCGAACCGATGCGTAAAACAATTTTGAACCAGTGCCACACCATCGGCACCTCGTCAGCGCGCGCGCCGAACTTGCCGCGAAACATCGGTCCCCACACTTGATCCCAAACATTATCGCCCGTATATTTTTTCCACCAATCATGCGCGGTGATGCTTTCGTATTTGTACAGATTTTTTTTGTCGCGCTGCAAATACGTGAGATAACCTGTCGCCGCGCCGAGACGAATTCTGTCAAGCAGTGGGATCGTGCCGAGTTTCATTAAATCCGTCGGCGAGACCATGCTCCAAATTTTGCCTTGCTCGAACCAACCCGTTTTGGATGGAATCCACTGCACGCGATCGCCAAGTCCAAGTTCGTGCATCAGCGCGACGACGTGCGTGTCCGACGTGAACCAATGATGATAGCCGCGTTCGAGCGGCACGCCCGGCTCGACTTGGAACGTACTTGCCAAGCCACCCAATTCTGTCATACGTTCAAAGATGACAGTTTTGTATCCGAGTTTCCCCAATTCATACGCGGCAGTCATTCCCGCAAAGCCGCCGCCGATGATGCCGACATTCATTTGATTCAAATTACCTTTTCGCGTTATGAAATTTTGAAACTATTTTGTCTGCGCCATTCGCGATCATAATCCGCCGCGCAAGTTCTTGATTCACTTGCGCGGCAGAGTAATTTGGAAATTGCGCGCGAATCCCATCACGCGTCAATTGACACGCTGTGCGCCACATTTCAAACGCAAGCATCAAACGTTGTTCGCCTGACAACCGCTTTAGGATTTCGACGCGCTTTTGAAAACTCCGGACGTCTGCGTAATCTTGGCCTGCGATTTCAAGTGCATCCATCATTTTCAAATCTTGAAGCCAACTCGCTCATACGCGGCGGTCATACCTGCAAACCCGACGCCAATGATGGCGATGCGATTCATCGCAAAAATCATTGTAAAAAAGTAGACAGGAAAACCGGTAGACGAGCAACGTTACTTGTCTACCGATCTACCATTTTACCTATCTACTTGTAAATCCCCCTCCAATAATTTTTCGCGCGTTCGATGTACGTCTGCGCGCCGTCGGTGATGCGTTTGATTTCTTCTCCCGTCACCTCGCGCACAACTTTGCCCGGTACGCCCATCACGAGTGAACGCGGCGGAATTTCTTTGCCTTCGGGAACGAGCGCGCCTGCTGCCACAATCGAGTATTCGCCAATTTTCGCGCCGTTCAAAATAATCGCGCCAATACCGAGCATCACATTGTCCGCAATCGTCGCGCCGTGAACCACTGCGCGATGTCCAATCACGACGCGCTTGCCAATCATCGTCGGCAGATTCGCGTCGCAATGAATCACGACGCCGTCTTGTACGCTCGTCCCTTCCCCTATCACAATTTTGTCCGCGTCGCCGCGAATCACCGCGCCGAACCAGACGGACGCGTTTTGATAAATCGTCACGTCGCCAACAATCGTCGCGGTCTCGGCAACAAAGACGGTGGGATGAATGCGGGTGGGGGAAGGAGCAACAGATTTGGGTTTGGGATGCACGCGGAAATTTTTGATTTATGATTTCTGATTGTTGATTTAGGAAACCTGCTTGCAATCAGAAATCATAAATCTGAAATCAAAAATCCTAAATATGCAGCGCCATGCCCATCGTCGCCAACGCGGCTTCCTTGACGACTTCGGTGAGCGTGGGATGTGCGTGAATCGAGTGCGCGATTTCGAGCGGCGTCATTTCGTTTTGAATCGCGAGCGAAAATTCGCCAGAGAGATCGGTAACTTCGGGACCGAGCATGTGAACGCCCAGAATTTCGCCAAATTTTTTATCGGCGTAAATGCGAACGAATCCTTCGTAATCGTCAATGCCGAGCGCCTTGCCGTTCGCGATGAATGGAAATTCGCCGACGGAATAATCGGCGCCCGCCTCTTTTAATTGCGCTTCGGTTTTGCCGAACGACGCGACTTGGGGATGCGAGTACGTGCAGCGCGGCACGGCGTCGTAATTGATCGCGCGCACCTCTTTGCCCGCCGCGTGTTCCACCGCAAGTTCGCCTTGCGCGAACGCGACATGCGCGAGCGCGAGTTTCATGGTCACGTCGCCAATCGCGTAAATGTTTGGCACGTTCGTTTGCATAAATTCGTTCGTGTCAATCGCGCCGCGCGTCGTTTTCACGCCGAGCGCTTCAAGTCCGAGATTTTCGCTGTTGGGCGAAACGCCAATCGCGACGAGGACTTTTTCGGCAGGAATTTGTTCCACGCCCTGCGCGGTTTTGACGTGCAAAACAATTTTGCCGTCCGCTTTTTCGGCGCGTTCCACCAGCGCGTTCGTTTTGAATTTGATGCCCTGCTTTTGAAAACTCTTTTCAATCGTGACGCTGATTTTTTCATCCTCTTTGGGAAGAATGTGCGGCAGCGCTTCGAGAATCGTCACGTCCGCGCCATACGCACGATAAATCGTCGCAAACTCGCAGCCAATCGCGCTCGCGCCGACAATGACGATGGGACTAGGCACCGTTTTCAAATCCAACGCTTCGCGCGAAGTAATCACATTCACGCCGTCGAGTTCCAGTCCAGGAATTGTGCGCGCCCGCGCGCCTGTGGCGATGATGATATTTTTCCCCGTGAGTTTTTGTCCGCCGCCCTTGAGTTCGACTTGCTTGTTCGCGTTAAGCGTCGCGGTGTCCATGAACACATCAATCTTGTTTTTCTTCATCAAGAACCCAACGCCCTTGACAAGACGCTGCGACACTTGGCGGCTGCGCGCGTGCGCGACGCCGTAATCGAGTGTGTAGGAACCGTTGAAATTGATGCCCCACGTTTTCGCGTCGGCGAGATGACGCGCGACTTGAGCGTTGGCTAAAAGTGATTTGCTTGGGACGCAGCCCCAGTTGAGACAAACTCCACCCAGTGCATCGCGCTCAACCAGCGCCGTTTTCATTCCGAGTTGCGCGGCGCGAATTGCGGCGACATAGCCGCCGGGTCCACCGCCGATAATTACGATGTCGTATTGTGTGTCTGCCATTTTCTTTGTCTCTCTTTATGGAATTAGGATTTGATAACTTGATACAACCGCCATTCTCCGGGCACACCCTTGAGCGCGTGTGTTCCGCGATCTTGGAAATCAATCCCTGAACCTGCAATCAAATCTTTGACCGTGCTCGAAACCCAAACCTCATTCGCCCCTGCCTTGGACATGACGCGCGCGGCGATGTGAATCGCAACGCCTGCAATTTCTTTGCCAATCAATTCATATTCGCCCGTGTGCAAGCCCACGCGAATTTCGATCCCGAGTTCGCGCACTGCCCCACTCATCGCGCACCCGCAGCGCACGGCGCGGGCGGGACCATCGAACGTTGCCAAGATTCCATCGCCCGTCGTATGAATCTCGCGCCCACGATAGCGTTCCAGTTCACGACGCAAAATTTTGAAATGCGCTTGGTTGAGGTCTGCCCAACGTTGATTGCCCAATTCTGCCGCGCGCTCTGTAGAACCAACAATATCGGTGAACAACATCGTGCCAAGAATACGGTCAGGTAAATCGGCGGAGCGTGTGCCGGTCAAAAATTCTTGAACCTCATCGAGCAACAAATCTGCATCGCCCACGAAAGGCAGATGATCCTCGCCATCCAGTTCAACAAATTTCGCGTTGGGAATTTGTGCCGCCATCCAACGACTACCGCCCACCTCACTATCGTGATCATTCGTCCGATGCAAAATCAAGGTTGGCACACGAATCGCTGGCAGAATCGAACGAATGTCAATTTCGGTGTTCATGCGCGCTAATGCTAACGCGCGTTTTGGACTCGCGCTGCGACGCAAGTAGGTCGCCCACCATTGTTTGAAGCGCGCATCCTGCGCGACGCTTGGCGCGAGGGTGCCCAAATCTACAACCCCGCCCCACCCTTGGGCAATGGCATCGAAAAACGCTTGACGCGCCTCACGCGTCGGCGCCCATGGATAGTCCTCCGAATAAATTCGTTTGGCGTAGCCGCCGTACAAGACGATGGCATTGGTACGTTGTGGATACGTCGCGGCGAACAGCGCAGACATCGGGACGCCTTCCGAAACGCCAAACAATGCCGCGCGTTCAACGCCCACGGCATCCATGACGGCGCGCACATCGTCCATCCGCTGCTCAAGCGTCGGAAGTTGGTCATCCGAAACAGGGTCGGACAAACCTGTGCCGCGTTTGTCAAAGAGAATCAACCGCGCAAACGACGCGAGACGTTCTAAAAAACGCCGCGATGAGGCTTCCTCCCAAGCCAGTTCGACATTGGAAACCCAGCCGGGTACGAAAACGAGGCTCAACGCGCCCTCGCCGATTACTTGATACGCGATGTTGATTTCACCGCTGCGCGCATAGCTTGTTTCAGGCGTCGTGCCCATGAAATTTACTCTGGCTTTTTAAACAAATACCCAACCCCATGCTCCGTCAAAATATATTTTGGATGCGCGGGGTCTTGTTCGATTTTGTTTCGCAAATAATTCACGTACACGCGCAAGTATTCTGTTTCGCCGCCGTATTCGGGTCCCCACACCTTGCGTAACAAATCTTGATGCAGCATTACGCGGCCCGCGTTTTGAACGAGTTGCGACAAGAGTTTCCATTCCGTCGGACCGAGTTTGATTTCTTGATCGTTGATGATGACGCGGCGCTTTTGAAAATCCATCGTAAAGTCGCCCGCGACGAATGGCTTTTGCGTCATCACATCATCGTTGGGGGCACCGCGCCGCAGCACCGCTTCCACGCGCGCGAGCAATTCGTGAACGCTGAACGGCTTGCGAATGTAATCGTCCGCGCCGTATTTCAAACCCTTCACCACGTCAACCTCTTGGTCTTTGGCGGTGAGCAAAATCACGGGGACGACGGAACTTTCGCGGATTTTTTGCAGCGCCTCAAAGCCGTCCACTTGCGGCATCATCACATCGAGGATGATCAAGTCCGCGCCTTCTTTGTCGAGCATTTGCAGCGCACTCGCGCCGTCCATCGCGGAAATCACCCTATAGTGCGCGGCTTCGAGATTGGAACGGAGCAGTTTGAGCAGATGGGGTTCGTCGTCAACGATTAGAATTTTTGCGGGGCGCATATTTTTCAGACACCAGACCTGACAGATTTCCGTGCGCATAAACCTGTCAGGTCTCGCGAATTCGCACAACAACGCGATTATAGTCGTAATAAAATAGTGCGTCAAAGAAGATTAAAATTTTTCGCCTTAAGAATTTGTTTGATGTCCGTCACTAACCTGTGGTATAATTCACAAACTAAATTCGCCAAGCCTGCAAGTCATTTCGATTCTCGCGCGGAGGAAATTGTGATGGAGTTTGACAAGAGCGCACCGATTATGGTGTTGGACAGCGATGACGCTTGGATGGAAGAGCAAGTTAAAAAGAAAGTATGGACGGGTCCGCTCGACCAAGCCGTCAAGTTAGTGGACGGCATTTACAATTGGGGGCGGCGTTCTTCAATTTGGCCCATGCAGTTCGGGCTCGCGTGTTGCGCGATTGAAATGATTGCGTCGGGCGGCGGACGTTTTGATATTGCGCGTTTTGGCTCGGAATTGTTTCGACCCTCACCGCGCCAAGCGGACTTGATGATTGTGGCGGGAACGGTGACCAAGAAAATGGTACCCGCGATTGTGCGCTTGTACAATCAAATGGCAGAGCCAAAATATGTGATGGCGATGGGCGCGTGCGCCAGCGCAGGCGGTCCCTTCAAAGAGGGCTATAACGTCGTTTCCGGAATTGATAAATTTCTCCCCGTTGACATCTACGTTCCGGGTTGTCCGCCGACGCCGCAAGCGCTGTTTTACGGATTCTTGATGCTCCATAAGAAAATCAACGGGCAAACCTTCCGTAATGTACCGTGGTATCAAGCCGAAGCCCATCTCGAAGTTCCTGAACCGATCCTTGGTCCTGACATTTTTGACCCGCGCCGCGCTGTCGAAATTAAGCAAGTTCTCGCCGACGAAAAAGAAATGGAAGCACGCTATGTGCGCATCGCCGCCCGCGCGGAATTGAAACATGGTAAAGAAGGCGCCGAACACGCAGCGGCGAAACCCGCGCCCGCAAAACCGGCGACGCCGGCAGCCGCCGCGAAACCTGCGGCAGTGGCAGCAAAACCGACGCCCGCACCCAAACCGGTATCTCCTTCCGTCGCCGAATCTCCCGCCGAAGTGAAATTGGAGGAGAACAAAGCGGACGCGAATTTTGCGCAGCAAGCGGCTCAACATCACGCCGAGACGGCAAAAGGCGAAGCGCCCAAAGCTGACCCGCCCAAAGCCGAAACGCCCAAAACTGAACCCCCGTCCCCCGATGGCGAAACCAAGTCAGAATAAAATTTCCGCAAACATTCTGCTTGTAGATTTTACGCGAGACTCTAAAGAGGATTGACAATGGCTGTTCTCTCACCCGAAGCGGCGCCAGTCGCCAAAAATCATGTAGAGTATTCCAAAGCATTCGATGCCGAAAGCGTCGCCGCGCATTTGAAAGAGAGCGTTGACGGCGCAGTAGTTTCGTCATCCAGTGCGGGCATTGTGGTTGACAGCGCGAAAATCGTGGACGCGCTGCAGTGGCTCAGAGATTCACCCGAGCTCGCGTACGACTATTTCAGTTCGGTCACGGCGGTTGATTGGCCCGATAAATTTGAAGTCGTGTATCACGTTGCTTCGACCGTGCGCGGTGGTCCCCCCCTCGCGCTCAAAGTGAATTTGAACGACAAGGAAAATCCTGTCGTGTCGTCTGCCGCTTCAGTGTATCAAGGCGCGCTGCAGCAAGAACGCGAAGTGTATGATTTTTATGGAATCCGATTCGCGGGACATCCCAATCTGCGGCGCATTTTTATGTGGGAAGGGTTTGAAGGATTCCCACTGCGTAAATCGTACAAAGAGGCGTACTATGAACAGGACCGCAAACCGTTCGAGACGCGTTGGGACCAGGGACATCACATCATTATCGAAGACCGCGTGCCATGGCACGACAATGTAATTTATCCCAAAAATTTCGACCCGACCACATTCAAACAAATCCGCGAAATTGTGCGCGTCGCGCCGACGATTGAACAAGGCGATACAAAAGCATTAAAGACACAACCCATCGTCGTCAGCGTTGGTCCGCAGCATCCTTCCACACATGGCGTCTTTCGGATGAATGTCACGCTTGACGGGGAAACGATCATGGCGCTCGATCCCGTCTTTGGCTATTTGCATCGTAATCACGAAAAAATCGGCGAGCGCAATACGTTCTACATGAACGTTCCATTCACCGATCGGCTCGATTATTTGTGCGGCATGTCCATGGAAACTGGTTACGTGATGGGCGTAGAAAAAATGATGGGCATTAAACCGCCCGAACGCGTCGAATACATTCGCGTGATCATGAATGAATTTACGCGCATCGTTTCGCACATGTTTGGCGGCATCGGTCAAGTTTATTCCGACTTGGGCGCCTTCTTTACACCGATCGTGATTTACGGATTAGAGGAACGCGAACTCGTTTTGGATTTATTCGAGTCCGCGTCCGGTTCGCGCATGATGTGCAATTACATGCGCTTTGGCGGCGTGTGGAGAGATTTGCCGGAAGGGTGGCTCGAAGTCGCGCGCGAACTGGCGCACAATCGTTTGCCCAAAGTGGCGGATGAAATGGAAACGTATCTCGTCAAGAACGAAATTTTTGATGTGCGCGCAAAACACATTGGCGTACTGCCGCCCGACCTCGCAGTGAATTATGGCGTTTCGGGTCCCATGCTGCGCGGTTCGGGCGTGAAATATGATATTCGCCGCGCCGACCCCTATTCGATTTACGACCGTTTCGATTTCAACATTCCCGTCGGCACAAACGGCGACATTTATGACCGCATGTGGTGCCGCATTCAGGAAATCCGCGAGTCCATCAAGATTTTGCAGCAAGCCATCAAAGACATTCCGGACGGCGAAACGATGGCGGGCAAAAAAGCGTATTCGTTCCGCGTGCCCAAAGGTGAAGTGTTCGCGCACATCGAAGCGCCGCGCGGCGATTTTGGCTGGTATCTCGTCAGCGACCATAACACCACGCCCTACCGCTATCACGTCCGCGCGGCGGATTTCATCAATCTCGCGACGATGGAGCAAATGTGCGTCGGGCATAAAATCGGCGACATGGTGGGTGTGTTGGGCAGCGTGGATATCATTATGGGATCGGTAGATAGGTAGTGAGATAGTGAGTTAGTGCAATCGTGCGATAGTAAAGTTGTGATTCAAACTGCCGCACTATCGCACGATTCTACTATTGCACTACACGGAGCCAGCATGAAACTTTTTCCAACAGGAACTCTAACGGGCATGACGCTTGTTCTCAAGCGGTTTTTGCGTTCATACCCGAATGACATCAAAGAGAATATAAAAGCGCGTTCGTTGTTCCGCAAAACGAGTCCGGAGGTTGCAAGTGAACGCGCATCGGTGACGCAAAAAGGTTTGATCACGGTTGAATATCCCGACGTCAAACTTAAACCGCCTGAAAATTTTCGTTTCATCCCTTTTTTGATTTACGAACCCGTACTCGACGCGGCAGGCAAGCCGATCGTGAATGCGGCAACGGGCAAAGAAGAAATCGGCGTCGAACGCTGCACCGCGTGCGGCATTTGCGCCAAAGTGTGTCCACCGCAATGCATCTGGATCGTGCGCGCAGTCGGAGATGACGGCAAACCCAAACCACAAGCCGCAGAGTTTTTCATTGATATTGACGTCTGCATGAACTGCGGCTTGTGCGCGGAATTTTGCCCGTTCGACGCGATCAAAATGGACAACGATTACGAACTTGCAGGGTACGAGCGCCACGTTAATCACATCTACGATTATCCAACGTTGTTGAAATCCACAACGTATTACGAGAGCATCAAACCGACGGATTACGCCAACGAAGAAGCTGCGCGCAAAGCGAAAGAAGAAGCGAAAACGAAAAAGCCCGCTGCCGCAGAAAAAACGGCAACCGCCGCCGCTGCCGCCGCAAAAACGGCGACGCCAAAGATGCAAGAACCACCCGCAGTCGAATGAGTCTGTTACAAATGGGTGAACGCGCGCCCGATTTTGCGTTGCGCGATGTAAAAGGAAAAACGTTTTCGCTCAACGCGGACGCGTCGGCTTTAACACTCTTGCTCTTTTTCAAAACAACATGCCCGACCTGTCACTATGCGTGGAAATTTTACGAACGCCTGCACAACGCGTACAAAGATTCAGGATTGCGCATTTTGGGGATTTCGCAGCACGACGCGGCAAGAACATTGAGTTATCGTGGGCAGCACGGTGCAACATTTCCGCATTTGCTCGACGATGAATTTTCTGTATCGCGCGCGTACGACCCCGCATTCGTGCCGACAGGATTTTTGATTGACAGGCAAGGCAAGATCGTCGAAACGTTTGAATCGTGGAACAGCAAACGGTTGAATGAATTTTCAGAACGCGTCGCGCGCACTCTTGGCGTCTCCGCGCAACCAATCGTGATGCCGCAAGATAATGCGGTTGAAAATAAGATAGGTTGAGGCGCGGTTCATTGGCGCACCGTGAGTGCGCCGCCTAGGTCTGTGGTGATAAAAAAGTAAATGGCAATTCGAGAAATTTTGACGTCTGAGAATCGAGCGCTCAGACAAAAAGCGAAAAAAGCAAAAAAGATAGATGCGTCGCTCCAGAAATTGATTGACGACATGATTGAGACGATGGAGGATGCACCGGGGCAAGGGCTCGCCGCCCCACAGATTGGCGTCGGATTGCGCGTAATCGTCATTGATGCAAAGCCCGGTGAAAAGGAAGACGAAGAGGAAGAAGAAACCGTCAAACTGCAACTCATCAATCCCGAAATCTTGGAAAAAAGTGGGGAACAGGTTGGCGAAGAAGGATGCCTTTCCATTCCCGGCTATGTGGGCAATGTCCGACGCGCGATGTATGTGACGGTCAAAGCGTTAAATCGCAAGGGCAGAGAAGTAAAAATCAAAGCGTCACACAATTTGGCGCGCGCCTTGCAGCACGAGATTGATCACCTCGACGGAATTTTGTACACTGACCTCTTGGAAAAACCGGACGACTTGTTCCGCCTCAACAGCAAAGGCGAACGCATTCCGGTGTTTGAAAAACAAGAGGTCAAGCCAGAACCGGTTCCGGCATAAAGAGTGAAAGGGCGGATTTGTTCCGCCCTTTTAGTTCGCATTTTTTTCGCGCGTTAAGGCGCGCGCGTCATAATTTGTTTGACGAACGTACAGCGCAGTCGTATAATCTTGTAATGCCCTCGCGTCAGATTGATTCTGGAGCGAGGCAGGGAGAAAGCAATGGCTGCTTTGATTCAAACCGCATCGAGCGTTTTGCGCTATCGCGGCGGCGCAGGACAATGGGCATGGGTTATTCATCGAGCCGCGGGGCTCGGCGTACTCGCGTTCTTGCTTCTGCACATCGTTGACATTTTCCTCGTCACGTTTGGTCCCGGCATTTTCAACGAACTGCTTTTTATTTACAAAGCATGGCCCTTTCGCATCCTCGAAGTGGCGCTGCTTTTCGGTCTGCTCTATCACGCGCTGAACGGCTTGCGGATTATTTTTGCCGATTTCCTGCCGGTGTTGGCAAAGCGTTCGACTGCGCGCACCCTTTTCTACATTCAAATCGCCATCACCGGTGTGTTGTTCGCTATCGGCGGCATCGTGATGCTCACCACCGCAAAAGAAGAACCGTTCGGCAACAATCTTCTCCTTTCGACTTTGGTCGTCGTTGGCATTGTCGCGCTGCCGCTGATAGTCGCCCTCTTTTTTAGCTTGGCGCCAACGCCCACCACCATTGGGCTGGACAGAGATCCGAGTACCGGCAATTATCAAGACGGGGTTGATTTGATTGTGCGCAATAGACAGCGCCGCCCGATGAATCGCGTCGAGTTGAATATTTGGCTCTTTATGCGCATCTCGGGTTTTATTTTGGTTTTCCTCGCGCTGTTTCATTTCTTTCTGATGCACTTTATCTACGGCGTTGACATCATTGACTTTAAATTTATTGTCGAGCGCTGGACAGATCCGGTCTTGGGATTGTTTTGGCGGTCGTACGATTTGGCACTGCTGGTCTTTGCGCTTGTGCATGGCATGTTCGGTGTGCGTTACGTGATCGAAGATTATTTCCACAACCGCACAGTCAGATTTATTTTGCTCGCCGGCGCAGTCTTGACCGAAATCGCCCTGATCGCAATGGGCGCATTCGTGATTTTTACTTTTAATCCAGCATAGGAACATAGGTAAAAAGGTAGACAAGTAAACACGAAAGTTACCTGTTTCCTTGTTTCCTTGTTCCTCTGTCTACTTACACATGGCAACTTTACACAAATACGATGCAGTAGTAGTTGGCGCAGGCGGCGCGGGGCTTTGGGCGTCCTTTGAATTGGCGCGCGCAGGCGTGAATTGCGCGGTCATTACGAAATTGTATCCGACGCGTTCACATACCGGCACCGCACAAGGCGGGATCGCCGCCGCGCTCGGCAATATGGAAGAAGACCATCCCGAATGGCACATGTACGATACCGTCAAGGGCGGCGATTATTTGGTGGATCAGGATGCGGCGGAAATTCTCGCGGATGAAGCGGTTGTCACCGTCATCGAGTTGGAACATCTGGGCTTGCCGTTCGACCGCACGCCCGATGGCAAGATCGAGCAGCGGCGCTTTGGCGGACATTCCAAGCCCGACCCAAACAATCCGGGCAAACGCATTCCCGTGATGCGTTCGTGCAAATCGTCTGACCGCACGGGGCATATGATTTTGCAAACCCTGTACCAGCAAAATGTCAAGCACAACACAACATTTTTCAACGAATTCCAAGTTCTTGACTTGATCATCCAAGACGGCGAATGTCGCGGCTGCGTGGCGATCGAAATCGCGACGGGGGAGATTCATATCTTTCACGCCAAAGCGGTGATTTTGGCGACGGGCGGATTCGGTAAAATTTTCAAAGTCACCTCCAACGCGCATTCCCTCACCGGCGATTTGGTGGCGCTGGCGTGGCGGCGCGGCATTCCGCTCGAAGACATGGAATTTTTCCAATTCCATCCAACGGGTGTGTACGAAAAAGGCATTTTGATTTCGGAAGCGGCGCGCGGCGAAGGCGGCATTTTATTCAACGCGCACGGCGAGCGTTTTATGGAACGCCACGCGCCGAGCATGAAAGAACTCGCGCCGCGCGATATGATTTCGCGTTACATTTTTGAAGAAGTGCGCGCGGGCAACGGGGTCGGTCCCCACAAAGACGCGGTGTGGCTCGACGTGCGTCCGGAGACAATCAACCATTACAAAAGCGCGCCGGGTGGACGACACGTAACCGCCCATCAACTTGAAGCGTCGCTCCCTGACATTTTGGAATTTGTGCGGCTCTACGAAGGACTAGAGCCAATGAAAGAAATGTTTTTGATTCAGCCCACCGCGCATTATGCGATGGGCGGCATTCCGACTGATTTGAATGGGCGCGTTATCAACGATGAAAAAAATAGCGTCGTCAAGGGTTTGTACGCGGCGGGCGAGTGCGCGTGTGTTTCGGTTCACGGCGCCAATCGGCTCGGCACGAATTCTTTGATTGATATTCTCGTGTTCGGACGCCGCAGCGGGCTCGATGCTGAGCGATACATCAAAGAAGCTGCCTGGTCTGACATTTCGCCCAAAGCGGACGAATTCGCGATCTCGCAAATTGAGGGCTTGAAAAACGCGAACGGCAAAGAATCGGTCGCCGACATCCGCAAAAAGATGCAGGCGACTATGGATAAACAAGTCGGCGTCTTTCGCAATGGTCAAGACATGAAAGCGGCGATTGGCACGATTAACGATTTGCGTGAAGCGTACCAAGAAATTTCCATCATGGACAAGGGGAGCCGCTTTAATACCGATTTGCTCGAAGCGCTCGAACTCGGTTATTTACTCGACCTCGCGTATGTGACTGCCACCAGCGCGCTGAATCGCACCGAATCGCGCGGCGGACATGCGCGCGAAGATTTTCCGATTCGCGATGACGTGAATTGGCTCAAGCACACCCTCGCGTACAAAAGCAACGGCGGCGTCGAATTCAAGTACAAACCTGTGACGATTACGAAATATCAGCCGGAAGAGAGAAATTACTAGACGAAGGACGAATGCCATATTTCGTTCGTCGTCAGTCATTCGTCTTTCATCATAAAATGTGGCTCTGGCTCGGACTCATCATCGGACTCGTCATCGGACTCGTAATTGGCATCGGCATTGGCTTTTCGTTGTACGCACGCGCGGGAACGTGGGATTGATGACATAGCAGGACGGAGGTGTTTCGATGGCAGAGACACACACTGCCGAGCTTTGGCAGAATGCGATTTCCGATCCGCACGCGTTGCTGCGGCAAGCAACCGGGCTGCTGTCCGCGCACGCGATTCCGTATTGTGTCATTGGCGGGCAAGCCGTCAGTTCCTATGTCGAGCCCGTCATTAGTTTGGATTTCGATATTGTGGTGCCGCCCGAACGAATGTCAGAAGTCGAACGTTTGTATCAGCAGCATTTTCAAGTGCGAAGATTCAAACCGTTCTTTAGCATTTCATTGGGCAATTCCGATTTTCGCGTGCAGGTTCAGAACGACACCTGTTTCGATGGATTTATCGAGCGCGCGAGTTTGCGGACGGTTTTGGGACTTGAGCTGCCGGTGGCGAGTCTGCGCGATGTGTTCATGAGCAAAATTTGGGCGGCGCAAGATCCCGCACGGCGCGCGAGCAAACGGCAAAAAGATTTGGCGGACATTGCGCGGATTTTAGAAGTGTATCCACACTTGCGCGAGATATTGCCACAAGAGATTGCAGCGCGAATGTATTGAGAGCGAGGAGCGCAACGTTTGCCCGACGTTACTTGTTTTATCGGACTCGGTATCGGAGTCGTTATCGGTCTTGCGATCGGCGTGCCGATTGGAATGCGGTTGTATTGGAAGACGGGACATTGGTAGATTGAACACGATCGAACGCGTTGATCCAAAAACCATTGCGGCACAAGAAACGACGGGCTGGCAAACTTTTCAACTGCATCTGGAGCGTTATCAGTTTGCAAGTCGGTTTGCGCGCAGCGGACTGATTCTCGATATGGCGTGTGGCGTTGGATACGGCAGTCACTTGCTCGCCCAGCGCGCCGAGCCGCACACAAAAATAATCGCGGTGGACTTGGCGTCAGAGGCGCTGGCAATTGCCCGAGCCGAATACACGGCATCGAACATCGAATATCATCAAGCCGATTGCATGACGTTCACGTGGGACGCGAAATTCGACGCGATTGTTTCGTTAGAGACCTTTGAACATTTGGATGAACCTGAAAAATTTCTAGCCCATCTGCTTTCGTTACTTGTGTCGCGCGGCGTCCTTGTTCTCTCGGTGCCGATAACACCATCAGTAGATGTGAACCCGTACCACAAACACGATTTTACGCGTGACGCGATGTTGCGATTACTTGAAAAATTCGATTTGCGCATTTTGGAAGAAATGGTCCAAATCCAAACCTACAATCCCGTTGCCATGATGCGCGCGCGGGAACGCCGTTTGCAAGATACGCGCAAAAATCTTTTCGGTTATTATTTACAAATGCCTGACAAAGCGTGGCTGCGCTTGAAATCCACGATCATGGACGGCTTTTGTAACAAGTATTTGACCATTGCAGTGCAGCATTAATTTTTATCAATTCCTCAATGAGGAGTAATGACGCGTGCCAAGCTATCGTTTTAAAATCAAACGCTACAATCCCGAAACGGACAAGAAACCGCATTGGGAAGAATATGACGTGGAAGCCGATCCAACGGACCGTCTCTTGGACAGCTTGAACACCATCAAATGGTATCGCGATGGCGCGTTGACCTTTCGCCGTTCGTGCGCGCACGGCATTTGCGGCAGCGACGCGATGATGATCAATGGACACAATCAACTCGCGTGCAAATTGATCATGAAAGAGGCGCAGAAGCAAGCAGGCGGCAAAAACATGATTACGGTCGAGCCGCTGCGCGGCTTTCCGATTGTCAAAGATCTCGTCGTGGATATGGAAGGGTTCTTTGAAAAATATCGCGCGATGAAACCTTTTCTCATCAACGATGAGACGCCGCCCGAACGCGAGCGTTTGCAATCGCCCGCCGAACGCGAAAAATTTGATGACACGACGAAATGTATTTTGTGCGCGGCGTGCACTACGGCATGTCCCACCTTTTGGGCAGACCGCCAGTACATTGGACCCGCTGCCATCGTGCAGGCACACCGCTTTATCTTTGATTCGCGCGATGAAGGAACCGATGAACGCTTGAACATTCTCGGCGAAGCGGGCGGTGTGTTTGATTGCCGTTCCATTTACAACTGCGCCGAAACGTGTCCGCGCGGGATTGACGTCACCAAAGCGATCAATGAGGTAAGACAAACGTTGTTGTTTCACTAAATAGGGAGAGTTAGTATGCCGCTCTATGAATATCACTGCGAATCGTGTGAACACGATTTTGAAAAACGCCGCGCCATTCAAGAAGCGGACGCGCCGCTTCAATGTCCCACTTGTGAGAGTAAAGAGGTCACGCGGAAACTGTCACTCTTTTTCGCGTTAACCAAGAGCGACGCGGGGACGCAGAGTTTGAGTGATGGCGGCGGATGTGGCTGCGGTGGGGCATGTGCTTGCGGCAGCCATTCAATGAACTAGAGTTATCTGCGCAATTTTTCTTTGACATTTAGAGCAAGTTCCGCTTCGGTCAAGGTGTCGGAATCGTGCGTTGTATCCAACGCCACTTTAGTCGGTCTCTCGCGCGTAACCCGCTCACGCTTCGAGTCCACACCGCGAATCAATTCGAAATTTGCTCTATGTTGACGCTAGACGCTCTATGCTGAGCGAAAAATATTTATTGGAGTTCGGAAATGCCTCAAGTTGATTTCACTGTCCGCGTTGGCGGCGATTCGGCAACGGGTGGAATTGTCACCACCGGCGAAATTGTCGCGCGCATCGCGGCATTTTCGGGTCTCGAAATTTACACGACCCGCACCATTCCCGCCGAAATCAAAGGCGGTCATGTCATGTTCCAACTGCGCACATCGGAAGAACCGGTGTATTCGCAGGGCGATGAAGTGGACATGCTCATCGCGTTCGATCAAGAGTCCATTGATAACTATGACCATTTGGTCAAGCCCGGCGGCTTTTTGATCTATAACTCGAACGACGGCAAACCGCCCCCGCGCGATGACATCAAACAGTACGCGCTTCCTTTGAACGACATCGCGCGGAAAATCAATTTCTCGCGCGGTCGTAACATCATCACCATCGGCGCGATGGTGAAACTGTTTGACCTGCCTTACGACAAAGCCGAAGAAGTCGTGCGTCGCCAATTAGGACGCAAAAAAGAATTGCTCGACCAAAACTTGCTCGCGCTCAAGACGGGCTATGATTACGTCGAACAAAATATTGCAAAAGAATCGCCGTATCATTTGATTCCCGAAAGCGGCGGCGTCCAAGATGAACGTCTGGTGATGAACGGCAATCAGGCGCTCTCCATGGGCGCGATCGCGGGCGGCTGTCGTTTTTACGCGGGCTATCCCATCACCCCCGCGTCCGACATTATGGAATTTCTCGCGGCGGAATTTCCGCAAATCAAAGGCACCATGATTCAAGCCGAAGACGAAATCGCGGCGATCAATATGTGTCTCGGCGGTTCGTTCGCCGGTGCGCGTTCCATGACCGCGACTTCGGGACCTGGCGTCGCGCTGATGGTGGAAGCATTGGGACACGCCACCATGACCGAGATTCCGTTGGTCGTCGTGGACGTGCAGCGCGCGGGACCTTCGACCGGAATGCCCACCAAAGTTTCGCAGGGCGATTTGCGCCTCGCCATTTTTGGCGCGGCAGATGACGCGCCGCGCATTGTGGTCGCGCCCGTTTCGGTGGAAGATTGTTTTTATCAAATGGTGAACGCCTTTAATCTCGCAGAAAAATATCAAACGCCCGTCATCTTTTTGAGCGATCAAGATATGAGCGTGCGCGTCGTGACGCTTCCGCCATTTGATATGGAACGCGTCCACTTGGAACCGCGTTTGTTGTGGGACCCCAACAGTATTTCTGGCAATGGTAACGGCGCGAGTCCGAATGGTTCGGGCGAACGCGAATACTTGCGCTACAAACTGACTGAGGATGGCGTTTCGCCCATGTCGCTGCCGGGAATGCCCGGCGGTCAATACACTGCCGAAGGTTTGGAAAAAGCCGAAAGTGGCGCGCCAATTTATACGCCCGAAGCGCATGCGCGCAATTTTCATAAACGCGCGCGGAAACTCGCCAACGCGATCAAAGACTATAACGCGTGGGAGATGTACGAAACGTTCGGCGACCTGGACGCGCCCCTCGCAATTGTCGGTTGGGGTTCGACGATCGGTCCGGTCAAGGAAGCGGTGCTGCGCGCCCAAAGTGAAGGGATGTCGGTTGCCGTACTCTATCCGAAACTTTTGTACCCGATGCCGGTCGAACACATCGGCGAATTTATCGCAAACCGCGAAAAAATTATTGTGCCTGAACTGAATTTCACCGGGCAGTTCGGACGCATGTTGCAAGCCCAATTCGAGCGCGAAATAATTCCGCTCACGCGGTACGGCGGCACACCACTCGCCGCGCGCGATGTATATGCGATGATTAAACAAGTGTATCAAGAATTAAAGGTCAAGGCGTAGAAAGGGAAATATGTAGACAGGTAGACAAGTAATCAAGACGACTTGTTTTCTTGTTTCCCTGTTTCCCTGTCTATTTTGATTCTAATGTTGCTCGAACCACAAACCATTCCATTGCATTTTGAAAAGGTCAATCTCAAACCGAACGATTACAAGAGCGATGTCAAACCAATTTGGTGTCCGGGCTGCGGCGACTTTGGCGTCTTGTCGTCGTTTTACAAATCCGTCTCCGAATTGGGAATTCCACCGGAACAGTTGGTCATCGCTTCGGGCATCGGTTGTTCGGGACGCTTTCCCGCGTTCTGCCGAGCGTACGGCTTTCACGGCGTACACGGACGCGTGCTGCCGCTTGCCACAGGAATAAAAATGGCGCGTCCCGAACTCGTCGTCTGCGCTATGGGCGGCGATGGCGACGCCTTCTCCATCGGCATGGGACACTTTCCACACGCCTCACGCCGCAATGTGGACATTACCTACATCGTCATGGACAATGAAATCTACGGACTCACCAAAGGGCAAGCGTCGCCCACTTCGCCGCTTGGGCTGGAGAAAAAATCCACGCCGTACGGCAACGTGGACAAACCGCTGAATCCATTGATGCTCGCGCTCGCGTCGGGCGCCACATGGATCGGACGCGGCTTTACGGGTCCCGCCTCCATGAAGCAAATGACCGAGTTGATGAAACAAGCGATCATGCACAAAGGTTTTTCGTTTCTGCAAATTTATTCGCCGTGCGTGACGTTCTACGATACCTACAATCATTTCAAAGAAGTGACGGAACCACTTCCCGCCGACCACGACCCGCGCGACAAAGCATCGGCAATCAAATACGCGATGAATGATGAAACGCTCTATCTCGGATTGTATTATCAGGAAGAACGCCCAACGTACGATGATGCGTACAGCGGCATCCGCCAAAAAGCGACCAAAGGCGAATACTCGCTCGAAAAAGTGATGAGCAAATATCGCAGATAAGTGATGAGGAATGAGGAACGAGGACTGAGTTGTTGCAAACGCCGCACTCAGTCCTTTTCTGTTTCTCTATTTTTCTTTATAATTACATTACGCAACGCTGTCTGGTTGGTCTAAACCTATGCTCGACCCTACTGTAGTCCTCTGCTGTGTTCTGGTGCTTGCCGCCATGTTCGGATACGCACTCATTCAACAGTGGCGAGGGTATCAAAAGTGGTATGATAGACATTTCCCGGCAAGCCGGAGGAACTTTTTGTATTGGTTCTCCGGTGCGTGGGCAGCGGAAGATTATACCGATAAACTCAAAGAGGCAGCAGAACAAGAACCAAAAGATGATGCTCCATAGATTGAAGGATTAGCATGTCTCAACCAATTGAATTAATACCTACGTCCGTGCGCCGCCATCCCGAATGGATTCGCGTGCGCGCGCCGTTCGGCGAAGAATACACGCGCTTGAAAGGGCTCGTCCGCACGCTTGATTTGCACACGGTTTGCCAAGAAGCAATGTGTCCGAATCTCGGCGAATGTTGGGGCGCGGGAACATTGACGATTATGATTCTCGGCGACATGTGCACGCGCGCCTGTCGCTTTTGTGCGGTGACCACCGGGAATCCGCGCGGCATCGTGGACGTGGACGAACCGCGCCGCGTCGCCGAAGCGATTGCCGCGCTCAATTTGAACTACGTCGTCATTACCAGCGTTGACCGCGACGATTTGCCCGACGGCGGCGCGGGCATCTTTGCCCAAACGGTGCGCGAAATCAAAGAACGCGCGCCGCGCACGATTGTTGAAGTATTGACACCTGATTTTTCCGGCAAAGTGAGTTTGATGAAAAAAATCGTGGACGCACAGCCCGAAGTGATCGCGCAAAATATCGAAACGGTGAAACGTTTGACGCACACGGTGCGTGACCGCCGCGCGGGCTACGAACAAACGTTAAAGATTTTACGCGCGGTCAAAGAGCTGGACGCGACGCGTAAAACAAAAAGTTCGATTCTCTTGGGTTTTGGCGAAACGACCGACGAAGTTCTGGAAACAATGCGCGACTTGCGCGAACATCAAGTGGACTTGCTTGCGATTGGACAATATCTTCGCCCCACCGACAAGCGTCGGCATTATCCGCTCGTCGAATACATTCATCCTGACGTTTTTCAGATGTTGAAAGAAGAGGGGATGAAGATGGGATTCACCTACATCGCGTCGGGTCCGCTAGTGCGAAGTTCGTACAAGGCGTACGAAGCGGCGATGTTGTTCAGGTGAACGAATGACGTATATAAGCAGTTATGCGGCATTATTCCGTATAATCCCCCCCGGAGGCGGATTATACGGAATGGATGCCGTATAATCCCAAGTTGGCACGCCCCTTGCGCAACAAGGTGAAAACCGTTCAAGTAAGCAATTCGCCTTTTTAACTGTCTTATCGTTAACCCAATCAAGGAGATTTTATGAGCGATAATTGTTGTTCGCAAACGTCCGCA
>SHND01000013.1:0-2972 GCA_004295045.1 Chloroflexota bacterium
TGGAGGTTCTGTTCATTGGCGGAATATGGACTCCCGTTCGGCGTCAGTCGTATGGAGCAATTCTGGCACACGCTGACGATCTATGCCGCGCGCTTGGACTTGATTACGGCGCGCTATACGTCGCGGCGTATCCAGACCGAATGTCCCTCCCCATCACGACGCAAGAACGCGCTGACTGCGCGCGCCCAGCAACCCGCGCCGACACAGAAGCCGTATTGTCTGACTTGGAGAAAATTCACTTTGGTCGACTCGCTAAAGCAATTCGCCAAGAAATTGAAAAAATTTACTACGACTAGAGCATTACGCGTTCGCCACAGCGCGCAGAGCGATACAGCGCATCTAGCGTCCGCGCTTGTCCCAAACTATTTTCGAGGGTGTACGAAACGGCTTTGTGGTTCATCACCGCGTCGGCGAAATGATCCACCATTTTTTGATATTCATTCGCGCCTTGCACAACCACATCTTCGTGCTTGCCGTCGTGGTCATACAGAATAATTTGGTCTTCTTCTCCCATGCGGAATGGCGCAGTAACCCCGATGTGTCCTTTCGTGCCTGACACGCCAATCCACTGATGACTCGCTGCCGTAAAACTCCAATCCACAACAGCCAGGACATGATTCGGAAATTCCATTACAGCGCTCATCGTGTGATCAACGCCAATCTGATGCGCGTCGTCTGCCGTCAAGGTGTGGATGAACGGATCAGCGTGGCTCACCGTTTCTGCCGCTTCACCCCACACCGCACGCGCATAAACAGCAATGGGCTCTGTGCCTGCAACCAAGCGTGAAATATTCACCGGATAACAACCCACATCCATGAGTGCCCCGCCCGCGAGACTTGCATTCATGCGAATGTTGCGCGGCTCGCTGAGGAAAAAAGTAAACGTCGCGCGAATAATTTTCATGTCACCGACTTTGCCTTCGTCCAGGAGCTGTTTAAGTTTCAACGTCTTGGGATGAAAGCGGTACATAAACGCCTCCATGATCGTGACACGATTCGCATCCCGCGCGGCGATAATTTCTTCCACTTGTCCCGCGTTGTCCGCTAATGGTTTTTCGCACAGCACATGTTTTCCCTGTTGCGCCGCTTTCACCGTCCATTCTTTGTGCAAACCATTGGGCAGTGGAATGTACACCGCATCAATGATATTCGAAGCCAACATTTTTTCGTACGAATCAAACACCTGCTCGGCGTGATTTTTTTCTGCCCACGCTCTGCCGGTCGCGCGCTCGCGGCTCGCAATCGCAACGAGCTCATTCGTATTGGACAAATCCCACGCGCGCACCAATTGATCTGCAATCTTGGCGGTGCCTACAACGCCCCAGCGTAATTTTTGTGGCATGTTGAATTTTGTCGCGTAAAGGGGCAGGTTTCAAACCTGCCCCTACGAGTTCTGATTCATTCTTTCACAATCCAGCGTGATTGCTCGCGCATGAAATGTTGTAGATAGTGCGGACCGAACGCATTGTGTCCGGTCGAGCCGCTGCCTTTCCAGCCGCCGAACGTGTTGTTCTGGGGCCACGCGCCTGTCGTTGCGCCTGCGCGGCGATTCGAATATGTGACGCCCGCTTGAATGTTGTCGTAAAAGTATTGTACTTCGCGTTCGTCGTTGGAATACACACCGGCGGTCAATCCGAACTGCACATCGTTCGCCAGACGCATTCCTTCCTCAAGCGATTCCACCTCTTGCACAGCGAGGAACGGCACGAACAATTCATCACGAAATACACGATGTTCGGGTGAGAGATCATCCACCACCGTCGGCTGCACATAATACCCGTGCGCGAGCTCGCCATCGGTGATGCGATTGCCGCCGATGACCACGCGCCCGCCCGCCGCGACGCTATCGTCAATCGCCTGCTGCCACGTCTGCACAGCATTGTTATTCATCACCGGACCGGTGAACGATGCGCGTTCGGTTGGAAAACCCACCGTGATTTTTTTCGATGTAAAATCCACGAGCCGGTCCAGAAAATCGCCCTTGACACGTTTGTCAATGTACACGCGCGAAGTTGCCGAACATTTTTGTCCGCTGAAACCAAACGCGCCGCGCGCAACTCCTTCCGCCGCGAGATCAAGGTCTGCATTCTCGGTGATGATGACCGGATTTTTCCCGCCCATTTCCGCAATCACGGGCTTGGGATACGTCGTGGAAAAATTACGGTACAAGTACATCCCCACATCGTACGAGCCGGTGAACGCGATGCCGTCCACCGATTCACTCGCGCGAATCGTTTCGCCTACCTGCGATGCAGGACCAACGACGAGATTGAAAACGCCGTCTGGCAAACCGGCATCGCGCAAACATTCCCACAAAAAGTACGCGCTCACCGGCGATTCGGACGCGGGCTTTGCCACAACCGTATTGCCGCTAATCAACGCGCACGAGGTCATCCCGGTAAAGAGCGCAACCGGAAAATTCCACGGCGCGATGACGCCAAACACACCGTACGGCAAAAGCACACTGCGCGTCCGCTGTCCCTTGCCGGGCGAACTCAATTCGTACACAAACCCTTTCGCGCGTTCAATCGCGTCGCAGTTGTAGCGAATAATTTCGGCGGCTTCGTACACTTCGGCGATGCTTTCGCCGCGCGCTTTACCCACTTCGTACGCCATAATCGCCGCCGCTTGCCAACCGCGTTCTACCATCAAGTCTGCCGCCTTGCGCATGACAGCAATCCGTTCTTTGTACGAGGTGCGCCCCCATTCGTTAGCAGCAAGTTTTGCCGCTCGAATCGCCTCAATCGCATCTTCTTGAGTCGCCTTGGGAAAATAACTGACCGTGAGGCGCGTATCGGCAGGACTCGCGTGCGCTTGTTCGCCATGTTCGCTGGCATCCACGAGGACGCCGTTGATCACATTCTTGTAATGCGTGCCAAGTTCTTCGCGGAAATGTCCGACTGCCGCTTCATAAATTCCATGATCGCGTTCCGTCAGAACGAGATTCGAGTAGGTAATGCGCGGCGCTTGTG